>NZ_JBQHCW010000001.1:0-1507157 GCF_052068115.1 Nonomuraea sp. ZG12 | reverse complement strand
TACGGTCGATGCGCACACCGACGCTGTCGCGCTTGTCGATCTCGAACTCGAGCCAGGCACCCCGCGACGGGATGACCCTGCAGGCGTACAGGTCCTTGTCCGAGGTCTTGTCGACGCTACGGTCGAAGTAGACGCCCGGGGAGCGCGTCAACTGCGAGGTGACGACACGCTCGGTGCCGTTGATGACGAACGTGCCCTTCGGCGTCATGAGCGGGAAGTCGCCCATGAACACCGTCTGGCTCTTGATCTCACCAGTGGCGTTATTGATGAACTCCGCCGTGACGAACATCGGGGCGGAGAAGGTCATGTCCTTGTCTTTGCACTCATCGACCGAGTGCTTCGGCGGCTCGAATCGATGGTCGCGGAACGACAAGGACATGGTCCCCGAGAAGTCCTCGATCGGACTGATCTCTTCGAAGATCTCTTCGAGACCCGACTGGGTCGGGACGTCCTTGCGACCGGCCTGACGAGCCGCCTCGACCCGGCCCTTCCACTTCTCGTTACCGAGCAGCCAGTCAAAAGACTCGGTCTGCAGGGCGAGAAGGTCAGGAACTTCGAGGGGCTCCTGGATGCGCGAAAACGAGACGCGACTGGGACCGGCGGGTACGGCCGAGGCGTTGCGCGAGGCTGCCAACAAATGTCCTTCCGGAGGCACGGATGGAATCGAACTGCGCGCATGCCAAACGCCCCGGCCAAATCCCGGGGCGTCAAAAGGCGGCGCAAGGCAGCAGCATAACGCGAATAGAAACGCGTGTCCACATATATTATGGGTGTCAACTACCGTGCCACGTTCATGATTGCACAGCCGGGTGGTCTCGTCAACTCCTCCGGTCGCGGTGAGCTTTCACACCGCACGGCCCGTACGGTGTCCTCTCGGCAGGGGGCTCAGGCGGCGGGCAGCCCCGCCAGACGCCGGACGGCGGCGAGCCCGTCCGGGGTGCCGGGCCAGTGGCGCTCCAGCGCCTGGGGCCCGGCGCCGCGCACCACCGAGCGCAGCACGAGGGCGACCACGATGGCGTCGTCGGCGTAGCCGAGGACGGGGATGAAGTCCGGCACCAGGTCGATGGGCAGCGCCAGGTAGGCCACCAGCAGCCAGAGCCGGATGCGCACCCGGCGCGGCAGGCCGGCGTCGCGGGCCAGGCGCGAGATGAGCCGGAGCAGGTCGGGCAGCAGGCGGATCGCCTCGGTGAGCAGGTTGCCCCGGGGCCGGGCGATCGCCAGCGCGGCCAGGGCGAGCAGCCACAGCAGCACCGTCCCACCCACCACGGCCATCACGACCACGAGCCGGTCGTCCACTGGTCATGCCTCCCCCGCGTCAGCCCAGATCCGCCAGAACTCTACCTTTCGCCCGCTTACCCACACCGACCGGAGACCGGCAAGGCCCCGCACGGCCCGATCCGCGGCCTGAGGCAGCGGGCGGCCCATTGAGGCGGGCCGGCGCCGGGGTGCGGCAGACTGTGCGGGTGATCATCGTGCAGCCCGTCCTGGAGGCCCACCCCTCCGACGGCTTCTCCCTCTGGCCGGTCGCCGAGGCCGAGTCGTACGACCACCTTCCGCTCAGCGGCGGGCTCAGCCCCGCCGAGGTCGGCACCGCGGTGATGAGCCTCGCCGCTTGCAACGACGTCGATCCCCCGGCCGGCGCCCCGCCACGCCCCGCGGATCCGGTCGCGGCCTTCCTGCACGGGCTGCTCACGATGGACGACCTCTTCGCCGCCGGCGGGCTGCGCGTCACGGACACCGCCACCGGCATCGTCCTGCTGCCGGGCTGCTGCATCGGCCTGGAGGACTGGCGAAACTGGTCCCTGGCCCTGGACGGCGGGCCGGCCCCTTTCTCCTACGACTTCGGCCACGACCCGTCCCCGACGGTCGAACGCGTCGGCGAGACCGTCCGCCTGACCGTCGACGGCGAACAGGACGACAGCCCGGTGATCGAGGTGACCGCCGCCGAGCTGCGTCATCTGCTGGCCGGAGCGGAGAAGGACCTGACCGGCTTCCTGAACCAAGTCTCCGGCTGGGCCGCGCGCGAGCTCCCCGGCCATGCGACCTCGATCGTCGCCGCCGTCTCCCGTGCCCTGGACATACCGCCGCGCCGCGAACCACTCGCTTAATCAATCGAAGGCGACTCTAGAGAATTTCTCGCATGTCGCGTGGCGCAGTGAAGGGCTGTTTCCGCATTCGGGCAGTAGAGTGCCAACATCGACGCTGAGTAGTCGATCAATTACCAAACGATGCGATTACGGACAGGGTCGATATAGCTCTTCAAAAGCAGCCAAAGGGGACTCTTCTCCCCTCGTACGAAAGGGGGATCACATGCCATCCCAGCTGCCCCTTCTGAGCGCCGCACTGGTCATTCTCGCCGTTCTCTGGCTCACCTATTACGCGATCCGCCGGCTCTCCGACGTCGCACCGACGACGATCGCCGCCGTCATCACCGCCCTGGCCGCCCTGCTCACCGCCACCGCCCATCTCCTCGGCCTGCTTCCCGCCTAGCCGTGCGGCCGCTCCTCAGGATCCGCCGCCTTGGCGTAGCGGCGGGCCAGGTGCGCAAAGGCCTCCTTGAGCTCGGCCGGGCCGACGACCTCGATGTCGGCGTCGAATCTGCCGATGGCGGCGGCCAGGCCGGGCCATGACCACGAGCCCAGGGTGAGCCGGCAGCGGTCCGGGCCGAGTTCCTCGACGAGTCCGTCGCGGACGTAGTGGGACACGGCGGCGGCGGGCAGGTCGAGGATCACCTCACCGCGGCAGGGCCAGTCGCCGGAGTCGCCGGCGCCTCTGAACCTGGCGGCCACGAAGGCGGCCACCTCGCCGCCGGGCACCTCGCGCGGGGTGAAGCGGGGGCCTGTGGGGGCGCGGGGGGTGATCCGATCGGCTCGGAAGGTGCGCCAGTCCTCGCGGTCGAGGTCCCAGGCGACGAGGTACCAGCGCCCGCCCCAGGTGACGAGGTGATGGGGCTGCACGCGGCGCGGCGCGGTCCGCGTGTCCTCCTCCGCGCTCTGCGGGGAGAAGGAGGCGTAGTCGAGGCGCAGCACCTCGCGAGCGTGCACGGCGGCGCTGAGTGCCATGAGCACGCCGCTGTCGACCTGCGGGTCCGGCCGGAGCGCGGGCCGCTCGACGGCGGTGACCCGGAGGGTGTCGATCCGGTGGCGCAGCCGTGCGGGCATGACCTGCCGGACGGTGTTCAGCGCGCGGGCCGCGGCCTCCTCGATGCCGGCGCCGGCGGTGGTGGCGATCTGGAGGGCGATGGCCAGGGCGACGGCCTGCTCGTCGTCGAACAGCAACGGGGGCAGCTCCGTGCCGGCGTCGAGGCGGTATCCGCCGTCGGGGCCCTTGAAGGTCATGATGGGGTAGCCGAGCTCGCGCAGGCGGTCGACATCACGGCGCACGGTGCGCGGGCTGATGTCCAGCCGCTCGGCGAGCAGCGCTCCCGGCCAGTCCCGGCGCGCCTGGAGCAGCGAGAGCAACGCCAGCAGGCGCGCTGAGGTCTTCGGCATGACTCCATTTTGGCCCAAGTAGCGGCCACACCCTGTCCTCTACCCCTGCGACTGTCGTCTTGCGCCGGACCACGGCGTACCGATCGACAAGCGAAGCACAGGAGCCATCCATGGCCGTCAAGTCCGTGACCCATCTGAACTTCCGGGGCGACGCCCGCGCGGCGCTGGAGTTCTACCAAGCCGTGTTCGGTGGGGACCTCGCCGCCATCACGTACAAGGACGCCGGGAGCGTGCAGGACCCCGCCGAGGCGGATCAGGTGATGTGGGGGCAGGTGCTCGCCGGCAACGGCTTCCACGTGATGGCCTACGACGTGCCCTCGCACCTGCCGTGGGACCAGGGGGAGAACTCCTTCTTCCTCTCCGTCCGCGGTGAGACCGCGGATGAGATCACCGCGTACTGGGAAAAACTGTCCGCTGGAGCCACCATCGTGCAGCCGCTCGCGCCCGCGCAGTGGGCGCCGCTCTACGGGATGCTCAAGGACCGCTTCGGCGTCGTCTGGGTCCTGGACGTGGTGAGCGAATACGGCGGGTGAGCATCGCGCGTGGTGCGGGTGGCGCCTCCCGCACCACGCCGCCGCGCCCGCGATCACCACATGCTCGAAGGGAACGACCAGAATGAGAATGCGACCTTTGGGGCGGACCGGGATACAGGTCAGCCCCTACTGCCTGGGCACGATGATGTTCGGCCAGGTGGGCAATCCCGACCACGACGACTGCGTCCGCATCATCCACCGAGCGCTGGACGCGGGGATCAACGTCGTCGACACCGCGGACGTGTACGCCTACAGCGAGACCGAGGAGATCGTCGGCAAGGCGCTGAAAGGCCGCCGCGACGACGTCGTCCTAGCCACCAAGGTGAGCGGCCCGATGGGGGACGATCCCAACCGGCGAGGCAACTCCCGGCGCTGGATCGTCACCGCGGTCGAGGACTCGCTGCGTCGCCTCCGGACCGACCACATCGACCTCTACCAGATCCACCACCCCGACCCCCGGACCGACATCGAGGAGACCCTCGCCGCGCTGACGGACCTGATGCGCAGCGGCAAGGTGCGCGCCATCGGCACCTCGAACTTCCCCGCCTCGGACATCGTCGAGGCTCAGTGGGTGGCCGAGCGGCGCGCTCTGGCCCGCTTCCGCACCGAGCAGCCGCCGTACTCTCTCCTCAACCGCGGCATCGAGCGGGAGGTGCTGCCCGTCTGCGAGCGCTACGGCCTGGGCGCCCTCGTGTGGAGCCCGCTCGGGATGGGCCTGCTCACCGGCCGTCACCGAAAGGACCGGAAGGCTCCCGAGCGCCGGATGGCCTGGGTGCCCAGGCACATGACCGACGAGCGTACGCACGAGACCGTCGAGCGGCTCGCCCTGCTGGCCGAGGAGGCCGGAGTGCCCTTGACCCACATGGCGATGGCGTTCGCGGTCACCCACCCGGGCGTCACGGCGGCGATCATCGGGCCGCGCACCATGGAGCAGCTCGACGACCTGCTGGCCGGCGCCGATACCATCCTGGATGATGACATTCTCGACAGGATCGACGAGATCGTGCCTCCGGGGACCGACGTGGGCCCGCTCGACGTGTCCTACGATCCGCCGGCCGTCACGCGGGCGGCGCTGCGCCGGCGATCGGCCGGCGAGCGCGCGGCGGCGTGACCGATGACCGTTCTGGGCAACCGGGCGCTCAACCGCGCGACGCTCGCCCGGCAGTTGCTGCTCGACCGCGCCGACCTGCCGGTTCTCGACGCCGTCGGGCACCTGTGCGGGCTCCAGGCGCAGGAACCGCAGGAGCCGTTCGTGGGGCTCTGGTCGCGGTTACGCGCGTTCGACCCGGCGGTGCTGTCGGATCTGCTGATCCGGCGGAGCGTGGTGCGGACCCACCTCATGCGCCGCACGGTCCACCTCGTCACCGCCGAGGACGTCCTGGCGTGGCGGTCCCGGCACGACGCCATGCTGCGCCAGCGGGTGCTCGGGGTCTACCGGGACGAGCTCGCCGGGGTGGACCTCGACGAGCTCGCGGCGGCGGGCCGGGCGCTGCTGGCCGACGGTGAGCCGCACTCGATGAGCCAGGTCGCGCGGGAGCTGGCCGGGCGCTGGCCGGCGCCCGGACCGCGGGCGCTGGGCGAAATGGTGATCGCCGCGCTCGTCCCGGTGGCGCAGCTGCCGCCGCGCGGGGTGTGGCGCGCGCGGGCGGGGGTGCGCAACGTCCCGCTCTCCTCCTGGCTGGGACGCGAGATCGACCCGCCGTCCCCGGACGGCTCCGACCCGGTCGGTGAAGCGCTGGTACGGCGCTATCTGACCGCGTTCGGACCCGCCGCCTCGGCCGACCTGCGTGCCTGGTGCGGCCTCGCCGGGCTGCCGGGCGCGGTGGCCGCGATCCGGGACGAGCTCGTCACCTTCCGCGACGAGCGAGGCCGGGAACTGCTGGACCTCCCCGACGCGCCACGCCCCGACCCCGGCACACCCGCTCCGGTACGGTTCCTGCCGGCGTTCGACAACGTGATCCTCGGTTACCACGACCGTGGCCGGATCATCGACCAAGCCCACCGGGGCCTGTCGGTGGCCGGTGCGCGCGTCGTCCTGGTCGACGGCCGGGTGGCCGCGACCTGGACCGTCGAGACCGAGACCGGCACTGTGACCGTCGCGCCGCTGCGTGCCTTCTCCCGGACCGACCGCGACGCCGTGGCCGAGCAGGGGCGGGCGCTGGCGTCGTTCCTCTCCGACGGCGACGGCCACCGCGTGCGGATCGCCGCGCCTGCCTGAGGGACGCGGGTTCGGGCGCCCGCGCGGTCATGCGGCGGCCCGGTCAGGCGGCGGCCCTGTCATCGGCGGCCCTGTCATCGGCGGGGCGGCGGCGCAGGGCCGGGCGCTGCAGGGCCGGGGGCAGGTAGGCCATGTCGAGCGTGCCGACGTCGGTGCCGGGCGGGACGATCTCGTCGATCCGGTCGAGGATCTCGTCGGTGAGCGTGACGTCGACGCCGGCGAGCAGGTCGTCGAGCTGCGCCATGGTGCGTGGCCCGATGATCGCGCTGGTCACGCCGGGATGAGCGATCGCGAACGCCATCGCGAGGTGGGTCATCGGCAGGCCCGCCTCTTCGGCGAGCGGGATGATCCGCTCGACGGCGTCGAGCCGGCGCTCGTCACTGAGGTGCTTGAAGTGGGCGGCGCGGCGGAGGTCGGTCCGCTGTCCCCTGCGGACGCGCCCGGTGAGCATGCCCTGCGCGAGCGGGCTCCACACCATCGTGCCCATCCCGTAGCGCTGGGCGACGGGCAGCACTTCGGTTTCGATGCCGCGGCTGAGGATGGAGTAGGTCGGTTGTTCGGTGCGGAACCGTTCCAGGCCGCGCCGCTCGGCCACCCATTGGGCTTCGACGATGTCGGAGGCGGGCATCGCGGACGATCCGATCGCCCGCACCTTACCGCTGTGGATCAGATCCGAGAGCGCGGAGAGCGTCTCCTCGATGTCGGTGTCGGGGTCCGGCCGGTGGATCTGGTAGAGGTCGATGTGGTCGGTCCGGAGGCGGCGCAGCGAGTCCTCGACCGCGGTCATGATCCAGCGTCTGGAGTTGCCTCGCCGGTTGGGGTCGTCACCCATCGGCAGGTGCAGCTTGGTCGCGAGCACGACGTCGTCGCGACGCCCCTTGAGCGCCTTTCCCACGATCTCCTCGGACTCTCCGCGGGCGTACGCGTCGGCGGTGTCGACGACGTTGATCCCCGCGTCCAGCGCTCGGTGGATGATGCGGATCGAGTCGTCGTGGTCGGGGTTGCCGATGGCCCCGAACATCATGGCGCCCAGAGCGTAGGGGCTGACCTTGATGCCGGTCCGGCCGAGGGTGCGGTACCGCATGCTGTTTCTCCTGAGATCGCGCTGGATGACGTATCCTGGACTTAACCGGAACGCCTTTCCGGAACTATACGGAAAAGCTTTCCGGTTAAGCAAGCGAAGGAGTTGTCGTGACGGAGAACACGGCGCCGCGCCGGCTGCGCGCCGACGCGCGACGCAACGTCGACGCCCTGCTCGAAGCGGCGAAGGCCGTCTTCGGCACCTCGGGCGTGGACGCCCCCGCCAAGGAGATCTCCGATCTGGCCGGCGTCGGAGTCGGAACCCTGTACCGGCACTTCCCCCAGCGCTCGGACCTCGTCAAGGCCGTGTTCCAGCGCGAGGTGGACGCCTGCGCCGACGCCGCACCGGCCCTGGCCGCGGCGTACGAGCCAGGGGAAGCGCTCGCCAGGTGGCTCCACCGGTACACCGAGTTCCTCGCGACCAAGCGAGGACTCGCCACCGCCCTCCACTCGGGCGATCCGGCCTTCGACGCCCTGCCCGGCTACTTCATGCAGCGGCTCGCGCCCACCCTCGGCTCCCTGCTCGAAGCCGCGACGGCCGGCGGCGAGATCCGCGCCGGCATCAGCCCCGAGGACCTCCTGTACGCCGTCGCCAACCTGTGCCTGCCCGTGACGGACGAGGGGGTCGCGTACAGCCGGCGCATGGTCGCGCTCCTCATCGACGGCCTGCGCTACGGCGCCGAAACGAGCCGGCCGGGCTGACCCTGGGCCGGCCTCGGCCGGGCTCCCGCACGTCGGTTCATGGGTTGACGGGCGCGGCGGCGTCGAGCACCGCCTTGAGAGACGCTTCGAGGATGTCCACACCGGCGTGCAGTTCGTCGTCACTGATCGTGAGAGGCGGGGCGATCCGGAAGATGCCGCCCATCCCGGGCAGCTGGACGATGTTCATGTGCAGGCCTCGGTCGAGACAGGCCGAGGTGACCGCTGCGCCCAGCGCGTCGGCGGGCGCCTTGCTCTTCTTGTCCCGCACGAGCTCGACACCCTGGAGCAGGCCACGGCCGCGAACGTCACCGACGACCTCGTACCCGTCACGCAGCGCCAGCAGCCGGCCGGTGAGCTGATCGCCCAGCTCCGCCGCGCGCTCGACGAGGTTCTCGCGGTCGATGACGTCCAGGACCGTCACCGCGACCGCGGCCGCCAGCGGATCGGAGACATGCGTGGTGTAGAAGAGGAAGCCCCGCTCGTGGCAGACCTGCTCGATCTCGGCGGTCGTCACGACGGCCGCCACGGGCAACCCGGCCCCGAGGGTCTTCGACAACGTCAGGATGTCCGGGGTGACCCCATCGCGCTCGAACGCGTACATCGCCCCGGTGCGGCCGAGACCGGTCTGCGCCTCGTCGAGGATGAGCAGCATCCCGCGCTCGTCGCACATCTCCTTCAGACGGCGCAGATACCCGGGCGGCAGGTCGAGGATCCCGCCCGAGGACAGGATGGGCTCGACGAGGCAGGCGGCGAGGCTCCCGGCGGACTGCTGGTCGACCAGCGCGAAGCCGTAGGCGAGCTCGGTCTCCCAGTCGTACGACCCGTCGGAGGAGCGAAACGGCGAACGGTAGGCGTTCGGCGCGGGCAGCGCGAGGTTCCCCGGCGCCGGCGGGCCGTAACCCCGCCGCCCGGCCGAGAAGGTCGCGGAGGCCGCCCCCTGGGTCATGCCGTGCCACGACCGGTCGAAGGAGACGATCTCGTAGCGGCCGGTGGAGAGCTTGGCCATCTTGATCGCGGCCTCGTTCGCCTCGGCCCCCGTGGTGAGCAGCAGCATCTTGGCCAGCGCGGGAGGCAGCGTCGCGGTGAGCCTGTCGGCGAGATCCAGCACCGGAGCGCTGAGCATGCCGCTGAAGAGGTGGTCCAGCGACGCGACCGCGGACGAGACCGTCGCCACGATGTCCGGGTGCGCGTGGCCGAGGATGGCACTCATCTGCCCGGAGGTGAAGTCGAGGATCCGCCTGCCCTCACGATCGAAGACGTGCACGCCGGAGGCGCGTTCGATGATCCTCGGGGTGAAGCCGACTCCGTAGCGGATCAGCAGCCGGTCCGCCTCGTCCCAGAACGTGGTGTCCATCGTCAACCTCTCTGACCGACGCCGAATGTCGTGCTCGCTGCCATCTTCGATCGCCACAAGAGTCGTAACAAGCAAACAAATGCGACATACCATTCGGCACTGCCTTACAGTCGGCACCATGCTCAACCCGCGACGCCTCGCGATCCTGCGTGCGGTGCTGGCGGCCGGGTCGATCAACGGCGCCGCCCGGAACCTCAGCTACTCCCCCGCGACGATCAGCCAGCACATGACCGCCCTGGCGAAAGAGACCGGCCTGATCCTGTTCGAGAAGCAGGGACGCGGCATCGGCCCCACCGAGGCCGCACGGCACCTGGCCGACGAAGCCCAGTCGCTCCTCGCCGACTTCGGGCGCCTCGATCGCGTCGTCGCGGACCTGCGGGGCGGCCAGGCGCAACATCTGGCCATCGCCTGCTTCGCCTCCGCGGCCGAACGATGGATACCCGAAGTCGTGCGGGCCGTCCGCCGGCACCAGCCGAACCTCACCGTCGAGATCAGCCTCAACGAACCCGTCGACGGACGCGGCCGCCGGCGACCGGACCTGGACATCAGGACCGAGCCCGCCAACGGCGCCGACGTGCGCCTCGACGGCTACCGGCGGCACGAACTCACCGTCGAGGAGCTCGTCGCCGTGCTCCCCGGTACGCACCCGCTCGCCGGCGCCCGCGAACTCGCTCTCCGGGACCTCGCGACCGAACCCTGGGTCGATCACGACATCTACGACAGCCCGATCGGGCAGATCGTCCTGAGCGCCTGCAGGTCCGCCGGCTTCACGCCACGCCACGCCGCCCGCCTGGACGATCACCGGGCGGCGCTGCGGCTGGTGGCGGCGGGCATCGGCGTCACCGTCCTGCCGCGCCTGGCCGTGGCGGAGCTCCCCGACGGACTCGTCGCCAGGCCGATCGTCCGCCCTGCCATCCTGCGGCGCATCGTCGTGCACGCCCGCCAGGATCAACGCCGTGGCGACCTCATCGCCCGCGCGGTGACACGGCTTCACGAGAGCGCCGCCGCATCAAGCGCCTCACCGATCAGGTAGGCACGCCAGAAGATCGCCGTTGCCGCGGACCCCGCGCGAGAACGTAGACGAACAGGACCGCCATGACCACCGCGCCTGCCCACATGGCCTGCTGCCACCCGTCGACGAAGGACTCCCGGGCGGCTCGGGCGAGCGCCGACGCCTGAGGGCCGGTCAGGTCGGCGACCACGAGGGCGTTGGCGATGCCCTCGCGGGCGGTGTCGGCGGCGGCGTCGGGCACTCCGGCGAGCCGGGAGTCGATGGCGCCGCGGTAGCCCGCGGTCAGGACCGCGCCGAGCAGCGCGACACCGAGCGCCGAGCCGAACTCCCGGGTGACGTCGTTGAGCGCGGACGCCACCCCTTGACGCGCACGCGGCAAGGCGCTGGTGATGGCCTCGGTGGAGGGCGTCATCGTCAGCCCCATACCGAGCCCCATGGCGAGCATGCCGGGCAGGATCGAGAGGTAGCCGCCGTCGACGGAGACGAAGGCCGCCATGAGGACCAGCCCCGCGCCGCCCAGGAAGATCCCTGAGGCCATCGTCGAGCGGCCGCCGATCCGCGCGGCCACGCGCGGTGCGAGGCCGGAGGCGAACATCATCAGCAGCGCCATCGGCATGAGCGCCAGGGTGGAGCGCAGGCCGGACCAGCCGAGCACCGCCTGGAGGTACGGGAAGAGGACCACGAAGATCCCCGCCTGCACGCCGAAGACCGTCAGGAGCGACACGGAACCTCTCGCGAGCCCCCGCTCCCGGAACAGGCGGACGTCGAGAAGCGGAGCCCGCCGGCGCAATTCCCATGCCACGAATCCGGCACCGGCGACCAGGCCGACGAGCAGGCTCGCCAGCGTCGCGGGCGCGGTCCAGCCCCGCTCGGGGCCCTCGTGCAGGAAGAAGACCAGCCCGACCACCGCGACCACGGACGACAGCGAACCGACGACGTCGAACCCGTGCTCTGACGCCTCCCGCGAGTCCGGGATGGATCGCAGCGCCATGACGAGGGCGACGACGACGAGCACGATCGGCAGGACGAAAAGCCACCGCCAGCTCGCCAGGTCGACCAGGACGGCCGACAGGTACATCCCCAGGATGCCGCCACCGCCGGCGACGCCGGTCCACACGCCGATCGCCTTGGAACGTTCCTCGTCCGGGAAGGTCGAGGTGATGACGGCGAGGGTGACCGGCATGATCATCGCCGCGCCCACGCCGCTCAGGAAACGTGCGGCGAGCATCATCTCGGACGACGTGGCGAAGCCGGCCGCCGCACTCGCGGTTCCGAAGACGAGCAGGCCCGCGAGCAGCATCGTCCTGCGGCCCCACCGGTCGCCCATCGCGCCCAGCGGCAGCAGCAACGCGGCCAGGGTGATGGTGTAGAGGTTGATGAACCACAGGACCTCGGTCTGCGAGGCGTCGAACTCGACGGCGAGCGCCGGCTGGGCGACGTTCAGCCCGGTCATCGAAGCGATGACCGCCATGAGCGCGACGCAGACCCCGATCAGGATCGTACGTCGTTGTCGTGGGTCTCGGACGATCGGGCCGAGGGCCTCCGTGGCTGAGGACCGGTTCGTACTCAAGGGCGTTCCTTTCGGGCAGGCGCTGTCGGAGCGGGTGATCAGCGGTGTCGGGTGGCACGCACGACGACGTCGTGGAGGGAGACCGCCCGGTCCCCCGGCCGGTGAGCGTGCGCGGGTGCTCGTCGGCGGTGACGATCTGCCGCTCCGAGCCGATCATGTGCGGCGGTGGCCGGCGCCTGGGCGCCGCCGCACCCCGCCATCGTGCTGACCGGGCAGGCGGATGTGCAAACCCTGTTGCCAAATGGCAAAATGGCGGGGTGGACGAAGCCATTGACCGCACCCTTGACGCTGTCGGCCCGAGGTTGAAACGCCTTCGGCTGCATCGCGACGTCACGCTCGCCGACCTCGCGGCAGAGACCGGCATCTCCATCAGCACCCTGTCCCGGCTCGAGGCCGGCCTGCGACGTCCCACGCTCGAGCAGCTGCTTCCGCTCGCCCGCGCCCACGGGGTCACGCTCGACGAGCTCGTCGATGCGCCGCCGACCGGCGACCCCCGCGTCAACCTGCGTCCCATCCCCTGCGGCGACGGCTCGGTCATCATGCCGCTCACCCGCAGGCCCGGAGGGATCCAGGCTTACAAGTTCGTCCTGCCGGCCGGCAGCGACGACGACGAACCCGACCTGCGCACCCACGAGGGCTACGACTGGGTCTATGTCCTCAACGGAACCCTCCGCCTGGTCCTCGGAGAGCACGACCTCATCCTCAAGCCCGGAGAGGCGGCGGAGTTCGACACGCGCACCCCGCACTGGTTCGGGGCCACCAGCGCCGGCCCCGTCGAGCACCTGAGTCTCATCGGCAAACAAGGCGAACGCGCGCACGTCCGTGCGGCACCGAGACACGGCCCGGCCGAGTGAGAGCTCGTGCCGTCAGAGCTACTGTCATGACGGTGTCGATGTCGCCGTCGAGCCGAGATCAGTGCGGGGTGGCGTCCGCAGCGTCTGCGGTGCCCCAATGCCGGCGCTCATGCGCATCGGTCAACGGCGCCTACGCCGACTTTCTCGCTTCGGTCACCGAGCGAGCGGGCCAGCGCCCTTTACATTGTAGATTCATACTTCTCGCCTGCTTCGCGCGCCGGGTGCCCTGCGCCCGGCGCGCAGCAGGAACAAGGAGCACGCCGCCCAGCTGAGGCGGCTCTCCAAGCTTCCGCCCGTGCCCTAGTGGGACGCTTCGTACTTCTCCACCACCGTGGAGGCGATCCGGCCGCGCTCGCTCACCGGAAGGCCCTGCGTCCTGGCCCACTGCCGGATCTCGGCCGACTTCTCCCGGCTCAGGGCACGAGCGGAGCCGACCGCCCCGCGCCGGCCTCGCGCGGCCCGCTCACTCCTGACCGCGCGAGCCTTGGTGATGAAGGGCGACAGCGCCTTGCGCAAGGCTTCCTCGTTCTTCTCCCCCAAGTCGATCTCATACGCGACGCCGTCGAGACCGAACTTGACGATGTTCTCCGACTCCATCGGGCTGCCATCGAGGTCGTCAATGAAAATCTCTTGAATCCGCTTAGCCATGTTCGAACTCCACGCTCGTCAGGATTTTTGGGCTACTGTAGCGCTCTTCAGTAGAACAAGCGCCACCCAAGACCTTAGTGCCCGCCAAACAAGGCGGCGAACTGCCACTGAAGCACGAAGTCAGTCACAGCCGCGCCGAACTCCGCACGGCATAGTGAGCCAGCCTCATGGCGGAACCGCGTTAGCGCGTCACCGGCGGATGTCTTCCGCCTCATACGCCCACACGAACTCAAGGTGAATCTCATCGGGCGCTGACCAGCACTGGTGAGCCAATCCCGCGCGCGGCGCCACGTACCCCTCAATCTTTGGGCGTTGTCGGTGCGCCGTCGTAGTCAGGGCCGATAGGCTAGCGCCGAAACGGTCCAGCGTGCCCTCGATGCCCGGCGCAGCAAAGGCCCTCGTCGCGGGGTTGTCATCCGGCCGATATCCCGTCGGCGGATCATCACGATGCGGACCACACTATCGAAGCCGAATTCAAACGATTGGCCACGGTCCTTCCGCACTCCGGGAACACTCCGCGCACCAATCGGCATCCCGGCCCGGTGTCCGCGATTCCCGGACGTGGCCGACAGGGAAATGAGACGGTCGGCGGATACCGTCGGCACGGAGCGCCGAGCCGGCTCTCGCCGTGATGGAGCCCGCACCATAATCAGCCATCGCGCCGTAACCCCCGGGCCACCCGGGCGGCCTACCGTACGCCGCATGATGATCCGCAAGCTCGCCGCCGGAGCGCTCGCCGTCCTGATGGGCGGCACGGTCGCCGTCGTGCTGTCCCAGCCCACTCCCGCCACGGCCGAGCGCCGCGGCGTCGCACCGCTCGTGATCGGGCATCGCGGCGCCAGCGCCCACCGCCCCGAGCACACCCTGCTGTCGTACGAGGCCGCCATCGCGATGGGCGCCGACTACATCGAGCCCGACCTGGTCGCCACGAAGGACCATGTGCTCGTGGCCCGGCACGAGAACGAGATCTCGGGCACCACCGACGTGTCCGCCCGGACCGAGTTCGCGGACCGCCGCACGACCAAGACCATCGACGGCAGGCAGGTCACCGGCTGGTTCACCGAGGACTTCACGCTGGCCGAGCTGAGGACGCTGCGCGCCAAGGAGCGCGTCCCGGACCTGCGGCCGGACAACGCCGCCTTCGACGGGCTGGCCGGGGTGCCCACGTTCGAGGAGGTCGTGCAGCTGGCGCAGCGGCACGGCGTGGGCGTCTACCCCGAGACCAAGCACCCGACCTACTTCGACTCGATCGGCCTGTCGCTGGAGGAGCCGCTGCTGGAGGTGCTGAAGGAGCACCGGGTCCGCAAGGTCTTCATCCAGTCGTTCGAGACGGCCAACCTGCGTGACCTGCGTGCCAAGACCAGGCTGCCGCTGATCCAGCTCATCACGCAGGGCGGCGCCCCCTACGACTGGGCGGCGGCAGGCGACTCACGCACCTACGACGACATGGTCAAGCCCGAAGGGCTGCGTCAGGTGGCGACGTACGCCGACGGGATCGGTGTGGACACGCGGCGCGTCATCCCCGTGGACGCCGACGGCAGACTCCAGCAGCCGACCACGCTCGTCGCGGACGCGCACCGCCGGCGGTTGAAGGTCCACGTGTGGACCGTACGGAACGAGAACTCCCAGCTGCCTCTGGACCACCGGCTGGGCAACCCGGCGAGCCCTGTGTACCAGCGGGCCACGGGCGATGTGATGGGCTGGCTGGACCGGCTGCTCGCCGAGGGCGTCGACGGCGCTTTCTGCGACGACCCCGCCATGGGCCGGGCCGTCGTCGCCCGCCAGACGGCGGATCCCAAGCTCTGACCTGCCGCGACAGCGGAGCTCCTGCCGAGTGCCCGGCGCTTCCGGGCCTGGGCGGCGCGCGCGAGGCCCGCCCGCACGCCTCGGCGATCACCGTGCCGCCCAGCGCTCCGGAAGATGGGCGAGTCAGAGGGTGAGGCAGCCCACGAGCGGGACTTCGGGCGGGACGGCGAGGGCGCCGGTGGGGCTGGCGACACCACCGGTCGTGCAGTTGGCCATCACCACGGGGTCGATCCTGGTGATCGACTCCAGGCTCTTCATCGTCGCGGGATCGACGACAGCGTGAGCCGGGGCGGACAGGGTCATGCCGCCGATGGCGGCGATCACCGTGGCGGCGGCGATCCTACGGGGGTATGTACGCACTGGAACCTCCTTGGTGGTTATGCGGACGACCATCGTTCATCACAAACGGTAGTTGTACGGCAACGCTTTGTACACGACTGCATGATGAGAAAGTGCACATCAGCCTGCCGTCGAGGCCCGGAATCCTTGATCGACTTCCTGGTGCCGGCTGGCTAATCTGGGGCCTTCACTCCCAACCCCCCCAGGAAGTGGCCAAGTGCCCCGTCGTCATCGTTTCGGCATTCCCGCCCTGCTCGTCACGGGTCTGTACGCCTGCACACTGGTGGTCGCCGCCGTGATCGCGCTGAGCGCCGGCGACCTCGGCGCGTTGTGGCGGTTGACCCTCTTCACGGAGGTGGACGAAGACGTCGCGGTGACGTGGGTGAACACGCTCGTCCTGATCGCGGCCGGTCTTCCGTGCGCCTGGGCGCTGTGGCAGAGTCTGCGCGGGCCGCTGGCGGGGCCGCCGCCGGAGCTGGACCGGGACGCCCGGCGGTTGCGGGCGGGGTTGTACGTGGCGGCGGCGTCCTGGGCGTCCTACGTCGTCGCGCCCTCCTGGCCGTGGTGGGCGGCGGCGCTGGACGCCGTGGTGATGTGGGTCGTCGTGCTGCTGTTCCAGTCCGTGCTGGGAGGCAGCCTGGAGCAGGCGCATCACGCGCGGACCGCGGGCGTGGTGGCGTACGGGGGCCTCGCCGCCATCGCGGTGCTCGATGCCCTCGGCTGGCCCCAGGCGAACTGGCTGCTCCTCATCTGCGGCATCGGGGCCCTGCTCTGGACGGTGCTCGTCCTGCGGGCACAGCGGCGGGACGGCCGATGGCGGCGGGCCACCGTCCGGTACGGCATCGCCGGCCTGGTGGTGCCGATCATCCTCTCGCTGACGGCCACGCTCCTCGACAGGGACGCGAGCATGTACCACGACGTCGCGTTGACAGCTGAGTTCCTGACGGTGATCTGGCTGGCCCGCTCCGCCCACGACCTCGCCGATCCGCGTGACGAGCCGGCCCCGCCCGTGGCCTCACCTCTCGCCGCGGAGCCTCCCGCGACCTCGTGACGCGTGCTCGTGGCCGCTGGTCGTGAGCCCTGCTCGTGAGCCCTGCTCGTGAGCCCTGCTCGTGAGCCCTGCTCGTGACGCCCGGTCAGCTCGCGGCCCGCCGCGTCGCCGCAGCATAGGACCGGAGCATCTCGGCGAACAGGCCGATCACCAGGACTCCTAGGACGCCGTGGTACCACCGCCAGCCCACCCCGATGCCCACGAACCCGTCCACGATCATGATTCCCGCGCCGCCGCCGACGGCCAGCAGCATCCCGGCCAGCACGAGGAGCATCAGCGCTCTCGGCACCCTGCGCCCCAACGCCGTGACCGTGGCGAGGGCGACGCACGCGCCCAGCACGCCGGAGGCGGTGGCGAACCACTGCGCGGTCGCCGCGTCCAGGAAATAGCTCTCCGCCTCGGCGGCCGACACGGGCGGGCCGCCCGGAAACCCGAGCCGGGCCTGCAGCGCGAAGGCGGCCTTCCCTGCCGCGTAACCGAGGAACAGCACCGCCACCGCGTACGCCGGCCACTTTCGCGGGCGATCAACATCAACCATGACTGTGACCGTAGAGGCCGCGCATCGGCCCTGACTCCCCACAGCGAGCCAGACTCCTCCCCCGCAGGGGGGAGACAGCAGCGGGAGCACGCCCCGCTCCCCCGCGTCGGCTCCTGGGCGGGCAAGGTCTTCGCGTCCTGGGCGGGAGGTCTTCGCGCCCGCCCCGATGCGACCTGAGGGGTAGGACCAGGGGCCTAGAGCCCTCGCCCGAGAACCGGCCCTGGGGATGACGAAAACGACCGCCCGGGACGGCACGCTTGGATCATGACCGCGATCCGAGCAACGAACCTCAGCAAGCGCTACGGTGGGGTCGTCGCGATAGCCGACCTGTCGTTCGACGTCGAGCCCGGCCAGGTGACCGGGTTCCTGGGGCCGAACGGGGCAGGCAAGTCCACGACCATGCGCATGGTCCTCGGGCTCGACCGCCCTTCGAGCGGATCGGTGCTCGTCGACGGCAAGCCGTACCACGAGCTGAGACATCCGCTGCGCAAGGTGGGCGCGCTGCTGGACGCCAAGGCCGTGCACGGCGGGCGCAGCGCCCGCAACCACCTGCTGGCCATCGCGCAGAGCAACGCCATCCCCGACAGCCGCGTGAGCGAGGTGCTGGAGGTCGTCGGCCTGCGCGAGGTCGCCAAGCGGCGGGTCGGCGGGTTCTCCCTGGGCATGTCGCAGCGGCTGGGCATCGCCGCCGCGCTGCTCGGCGACCCGGAGATCCTGCTCTTCGACGAGCCCGTCAACGGGCTGGACCCGGACGGCATCCTGTGGGTCCGCACGCTCATGCGCAAGCTGGCCGCCGAAGGGCGGACGGTGTTCGTCTCCAGCCATCTCATGAGCGAGATGGCGCAGACCGCCGACCACCTGATCGTGATCGGCAAGGGCCGGCTCATCGCCGACACGAGCGTGGCGGAGTTCATCGGCCGCAGCTCGCAGGGGTACGTACGCGTGCGCTCGCCCCGGCTGGCCGAGGTGGCCGAGCTGATCAAGGTGGGCGAGTCGCATCCCGACCACCTGCGGGTGACCGCGATGAGCACCCTCGAGATCGGCACCGTCACCGCACGGGCCGGGATCCCGCTGGAGGAGCTGACCTTCGTGCAGCCCTCGCTCGAAGCGGCCTACATGGAGCTCACCAAGGACAGCCTGGAGTTCACCTCATGATCGACATCCTCAGGTCCGAATGGACCAAAATCCGCTCGGTCCGCTCGACGATGTGGACCCTGGCCGTCACCGGCGCGCTGATGCTGGGCTTCTCCGCCCTCATCAGCGCCTCGGCCAAGAGCATGGCCACCGGGCCGATCCCCGGCGCGGAGGCGATCGTCCTGGCCCTGACCGGCACGATGATCGCCGCGCTGTCCATGGCCACCCTGGGCGTGCTGGTGATCTCCAGCGAGTACCGCACCGGGGGCATCCGCACCTCGCTCATGGCCGTGCCCAAGCGCCTGAGCCTGCTGACCGGCAAGATCGTGCTGTTCGGCGCGGTCTCGATGGTCGTCTGCACGGTCGCGGCGGCCGGCGCGATCGGGGTCGGCGTGGCGATCACCCAGCCGCCGTCGATCGACCTGCTCGAGGTGGTGCGGTTCGCGCTCGGCGCCGGCCTCTACCTGACCGCGTGCGGACTGTTCGGCCTGGGCCTGGGCACGCTGATCAGGCACACGCCGGGCGCGATCGTGTCGGCCATCGCGCTGATGCTGGTGCTGCCCACGCTGTCGACTCAGCTCCCGGGCGCGTGGGGCAGGACCGTGTCCGAATACTTCACCACCAACGCCGGCTTACTGGTCGTGTCGGGCCAGAGCAGTGGCTCCCTGGGCCCGTGGAGCGGTTTCGCGGTCTACCTCGCCTGGGTGGCGGTCGCCATGGTCTCGGGGGCCGTGCTGATGCAACGCCGCGACGCGTAACCGTCAACTGTACCGGCGGGCATCGAAGGCGGAGCCCTCGATGCCCGCCGGTACAGTTGAGGAGATGGTCACCCGTGCGAGTTCCAGCGGACGTCGCCAGTTCCTCACCCGCGCGATCGTCGTGGCGGCCGGGCGGCGGGTGGCCGAGGCGGAGGGCGTCGGCGGGCTGACCATCCGGCGGGTGGCCGCCGAGCTGGGCGCCGCCCCCATGGCGATCTACCGGCACGTCAAGGACAAGCAGGAGCTCGTGCTCGCCCTCCTGGACGACGTGGCCGAGGGCCTGCCGCCGCTGCCGGACGGCGAGGGGTCTGCGCAGGAGCGGCTCGTGACCGCGTTCGCCGCGGTGGACGCCTACCTCGCCCGGCATGTGTGGGTCGTGGAGATCCTGCGGCAGGGCGAGCTGTTCGCGCCGCGCGCCGCCGCGCTGTTCGTGTGGACGCTGGATCGCTTCGCCGAGCTCGGCCTGGACGATCAGGAGGCGACCGACGCGTACGCCCAGCTGTGGTGGTACGTCCTCGGTCATCTGTCCTACCTGCCCGGCACCACCCCCGAGCGGCGTGCCGCCCGCCAGGACCTGCTGGCCTCGTCCGTCGAGGATCCGGCGCGCGCCCGCCGGGCCGTCGGCTCCTTCGACCATGAGGCCGCCTTCCTGAGCGGACTCCGGGCCCTCGTGTACGCGCTCGCGGCCCGCTGATCACACCCCGCCGGACTTCCTATTTAGGTTTACCTAATTTCTGTGTACTTTGTACGCATGACTCAGCCCCTGAAGGCCGGGTGGACCCTGGCCGTCGTCTGCCTTGCGGCGGTTCTGCTCACCCTGGACATCACGATCGTCAACGTCGCCCTCCCCGAGATCGCCGGTGAGTTGTCGGCCCGGCTGGACGGCCTGCAGTGGGCCATCAACGGCTACACGCTCGCGTTCGCAGCCCTGCTGCTCATCTCGGGATCCGTCTCCGACCGCGTCGGCCGCCGGGCCATCTTCACCGCCGGGGTCGTCCTGTTCACCGCCGCCTCGGCGGCCTGCGGGGCGGCCTGGAGCGTGAACGCCCTGGTGGCCTTCCGCATCGCGCAGGGCGTGGGCGGGGCGATGATCATGGGCACCGCGATGGCGCTCATCGCCGGCGCCTACCCGGCCGGCCGGGCCCGGCAGAGCGCGATCGGCGCGTTCTCCGCCGCGGGGGGCGCCGCCGCCGGGCTCGGGCCGCTCTTCGGCGGCCTGCTGGTGGACACGCTCGGCTGGCGCTGGATCTTCTGGGTCAACGTGCCCGTGGGCCTGCTCGTGCTGGCCGGCGCGCTGCTCCGGCTGCGCGAGCCGGCCAGGACCGCCGCCGCGGGCCGGCTCGACGTCCTCGGCGCGCTGCTGGCCGTCGCCATGCTGTTCGCGCTCAACTACGCGCTGATCGCCGGCCCCGACCAGGGCTGGGGCTCGCCCGGCGTACTCGCCGCGCTGGCCGCCGGACTGGTCCTGCTCGGCGCGTTCGCCGTGACCCAGGCGCGCCGCCCGTACGCTGTGCTGGATGTACGGCTGTTCCGCGTGCCGTCGTTCACCGGCGCGGTGCTGCTCACGTTCCTGGCCAGGATCTGCAGCTTCGGCATCCTGCCGTACCTGATCCTCTGGTTGCAGGGCATGCTCGGCCACTCGCCGCTGGAGACGGGGCTGCGCCTGCTGGCCATGACGCTGCCCATCCTGATCGTCGCCCCGCTGGCCGGGCGGCTGGGGCAGAAGATCCCCGCCGCCCGGCTGCTGGCCGGGGGCTTCGCGCTGATCGCGGTCGCGTTCGCGCTGATGGCCAGGGTGGGGCCGGACAGCGACTGGGCCGTCGCGTTCCCCGGCCTCGTCCTGCTCGGCGTCGGCGGGGCGCTGGCCTTTCCGCCGCTGCTGGGGGTCACGCTCGACGTCGTGCCGCGCGAGCGGGCCGGGATGGCGTCCGGCCTGTCCAACACCTTCTTCCCCCTCGGCACGGCCACCGGCGTCGCCGCCTTCGGGGCGATCTTCACCGCGCGGATCGACGCCGCGCTTCCCGGGCAGGCCGCCCTGGTGGCCGGCGGCCGGTTCGACCTGGTGAGCGGGCCCGACCTGGAAGCGGCCCGGACCGCCTTCACCGGGGCGCTGTCCGCCACCTGCCTGGTGGCGGCGGCCGCCGGGCTGGCCGGCGTGGTGATCTCCTTACTGCTCATCCGGGCACGCGACATACGGCCCGTGCCGGTGACCGTGTGACGGACGGATGCCGTACGCGGGACCACGCGACCGGTGTGGACGCCCGAAGTCGTCAGGGCTCGATGGACTGGCCGTGGCGGAAGACGTCACGGGGGTCCCAGCGCCGCTTGGCGCGCTGCAGCCGGGGGTAGTTTCCGCCGTAGTAGAGGGTGGACCAGGGCACTCCGGAGGTGTTCCAGGCGGGGTCGCTCAGGTCGAGGTCCGGATAGTTGATGTAGCACCCGTCGGTGGTCTCGCCGGGGACGGGGACGCCGCCGGGGTACATGTTCCGGTAGAGGGTGCGGATCCATCGCAGGTGGTCGGTGCCGTCCTGGTCCTGCGGCCAGTAGATCTGGTGCTGCAACTTCATGATGGAGTCGCGCTGCGCCATGGCGGTCTCCTCCGGCCGCACCCGGTTGACGGCGGAGCCGTAGGAGTCGATCTGTACCACCGCCTCGCGGGAGGTCTCCCTGTCCTCGGTCAGCCCCCGCCATAGTGCGGTGACCTGATCCGGGGGCAGCGGCCGGCGCATGTAGGCCGACTTGTACTTGCCGCATTTGTCGTTGGGTTTCGGGGCGCCCATGACCCTGCTGATCACCTTCCAGGGCAGCGCCGCAAGCTCCCGGCGCTCGCCGGCGAACAGGCCCGCCGGCTCGCCGAACGCCTCGCTGACGGCGAAGGCCGCATGCTCGCCGAACACCTCGGTCAGCGGGTGCAGCTCGCGTTCGACGCCCCGGTTGATCTCCCGTTCGAAGGCGACGATCAGGTCGCGAGCGTTGGGGACGTCGGCGTCGATCTGGGCGATCAGCCCGATCTCGGGCCGGCTCGCGTGGGTCAGCAGAAGGATGGCGAACAGGTCGGCGTACTCGTCGTCGGGCCCGCCCCGGTGCCGGTCGAAGAAGGCGCCGAAGTTGCCGACGATGCGCCGGAACCGGTCCTCGTCGACCTCCGCCCATTTCCAGCCGCCGCTGGCGAGCAGGACGCTCCTGGGCGCCTGGGGCAGGTCGCGGAACCACATCCGGGTGACGATGCCGAAGTTGCCTCCGCCGCCGCCCGTGTGCGCCCACCACAGGTCCTTGAGGTCGGGATCGACGTCGTCCCTGGTGGCGGTGACCAGTTCCACCCCGCCGGCCTCGTCGACGACGGCGACCTCCACCGCGTGCAGATAGTCGACGGTGAGTCCGTACTGCCGCGACAGCAGGCCGAAACCGCCACCGGCCACGTGCCCGCCGAGCCCGACCGTGGGGCACGAGCCGCCGGGCAGCGCCTGGCCGGTGGCCTGGTACAGCTTCTTGTAGAGGTGGCCGATGGTGGCGCCGGCCTCCATGCAGACGGCGTCCATGGCGTCGTCTGCGTAGACGCCGTCCATCAGCGACATGTCGATGATCACGCGTACGTCGGGAGAGCAGACGAAGTCCTCATAGCAGTGACCGCCGGAGCGGACCGTGATGCGTGACCTCTCCGGGGCCGCGGGTTCGCCGACCGCCTCCCGCAACGCCTGCCTGACCTCCTCGCGGCTGCGCGGGAGGCGGATGTAGTCGGGCCGGGCGCCCAGCCAGCGGGAGTTGAACCCGCGGCGGAGCGGCTCGTAGCGGGGGTCGCCGGGCTCGATCTTGGTTCCGGAGTGACACGCCATCGTCGAGCCTTTCGATGTACGGACGAACCGGCGTCACTCAGCGTAATGGATGAGTGACCGAGGGTCACGCTTTCACTCGAGCACTTTGCCGATGAAGGCGGCCACATTGGCCCGCGCGCGGGCGGCCCTTTCGTCCACGGAGAGGGTCTCCTCGAAATCGGCTCCCATGACCGGCTGTTTCCGGCCCCGGATGTAGAGAGAACAGGCCAGGTCGGTGCACAGATACTGCCCGACCGTGTTGCCCAGGCGGCCGGCCTCGCCGGTGCGGCGGGCGGTCATCAGCGCCACGCCGCCGCTGGTGTGGGTGGTCAGGCAGAGGGAGCACATGCTGCGCGCGGTGAACCCACGCGCGGCGACGGGGGCGGCCCGCAGCGCGATCCCGACGAGGCCGCCGTCGTCGCGCTCGGCGACCACGTAGCCGCGCTCGGGGGCGCCGGGATCGCGCCAGCCCAGGAAGTCGAGGTCGTCCCAGGGCTGCTCGTCGAGGTCCCTGGGCACGCCCAGGCGCTTGGCCTCTCCCTTGGAGCAGTTGACGAACGACCCTCGGATGCCGCTCTCAGTGATGGGTCTCATGTACGGCGAGGCTAGCTTCCCTAATACAATTAGACAAATAATTAATTTGGTTAGTCAGGAGGATCCATGGCACGTGCGGGCATCACCGCCGAACGCCTCACCCGGACGGCTGCGGAGCTGGCCGACGAGATCGGCTTCGACCAGGTGACCGGCTCGGCGGTCGCGCGCAGGCTCGGCATCAAGGACCCGAGCCTGTACGCGCACATCGCGAACGCGCGAGAGCTGAAGGTGCGGGTGGCGCTGCTGGCCCTGGAGGAGATGGCCGACAAGGCCGCCGCCGCGCTGGCCGGGCGCGCGGGCAAGGACGCGCTGGTGGCGCTCGCCGACACCTACCGCGAGTACGCCAAGAAGCATCCGGGCCGCTACACCGCGTCCCGGTTCGAGCTCGACGCGGAGACCGCGGCCGGCAGCGCGGGGCCCCGGCACACGGAGATGATGCGGGCGCTGCTGCGCGGCTACGACCTGCCGGAGCCCGACCAGACCGACGCGGTGCGCTTCCTGGGCAGCACGTTCCACGGGTTCGTGAGCCTGGAGATGGCGGGCGGCTTCCGCCACACCCCGCGCGACGCCGACGCCTCCTGGGCCTGGGTCCTGGACACCCTCGACCACGCCCTCAGGAACAACCCCGCAAGGCCGGCATGAACGACACGTGCCGGGGCGCGCCCGGCCGAGCGGCTCTGCCTACGCGGACGTACGCCCCTTGTCGGTGGCGTCCCCGAGGGGGATGTCGCGCAGGGTGAGCACCATGAGCAGGACGCAGCTCAAGGTGAGCGCGATGTCAGCGACGTTGCCGACGAACAGGCCGCCGTAGTCGATGAAGTCCACCACATGCCCCTGGGCGAAGCCGGGCGCGCGGAAGAGGCGGTCGAGCAGATGTGAGAAGGCGCCGCCCAGCAGCGCGCCCAGCACGACGGTCCAGGCGGTGGAGCGCAGCCGCCGCCCGACGTACAGGATCGCGCCGACCGCGACGGCCGCGACGATGGTGAACACCCACGTCGCCCCCGCGCCGATCGAGAAGGCGGCACCGGGGTTGAGCAACAGCCGCAACTGGACCAGCTCGGGGATCACCGCGATGCGCTCACCGTTCGAGAGCGCGGAGATCGCCCAGAACTTGGAGGACTGGTCCACGACGAGAACCACCGCGGCCAGCATGAGCATCCATCCGTACGGCCGCATTCGTCCGCCCCCATCCGCAGTGAGTCCCGTCGACATCCTTGGTGCCGAATCTATCGAGATCGGCCGCGCCCGGCGCGCCGACCGCGTTCCCGACCCGGTGGGCGAACACGGCAAGTCGTGACCCGTACCTCGGGGCGGGACTGCATATCGTGGTGTGACACACGTGACGACGGAGGCGGTGGGCTGCGATGACCGATGTGGCGGCGCTCAAGCGGCGCATGGGACGAGTAGGGGTCTGGAACAGCACCCTGGGCGGCGAATCGGCGTCATTCGAGCGCGAGGCGGCCGCCGAAGTGGAGCGGCTGGGCTACGGGACGCTGTGGGTCGGCGAGAGCCCGCAGGGCAAGGAGGCGCTGGTCCATTCGGCGCTCCTGCTGGGCGCGACACAGCGCATGATGGTCGCCACCGGGATCGCCAGCATCTGGGCCCGCGACGCCATCGCCGCCTCCAACGGCGCGAACGCCCTGGCGGAAGCGTTCGACGGCAGGTTCGTGCTCGGTCTGGGCGTGAGCCATGCCCCCGCCGTGTCGGCGCGCGGCCATGACTACCGCCGGCCGGTGTCGGCGATGAGCACCTACCTGGACGCCATGGACGGGGCGAAGTACGGCGGCCCGCTGCCGGAGCCGGCGCCACGACTGCTGGCGGCGCTCCGTACCAAGATGCTGGAACTGTCGGCGCGGCGCGCCCAAGGAGCGCATCCGTACTTCGTGCCCGTCGAGCACACCGCGCGCGCTCGTGCCGTCCTCGGCCCGGATCCGATCCTGGCGCCGGAGCAGACGGTGGTGCTCGACACCGATCCGGAGCGGGCGCGGCGGACCGCCCGCCGTTTCATGTCGCTCTACCTGGCCCTGCCGAACTACGTGAACAACCTGCGCGACCTGGGCTGGAGCGACGAGGACTTCGCCGGCGGCGGCAGCGACGCGCTGGTGGACGCCATCGTGGCCTGGGGCGAGCCAGAGAAGATCATCGAGCGGGTGCGCGCCCACCTCGACGCCGGCGCGGACCACGTCTGCATCCAGCCGCTCGCCGACACGCCCCGCGACGCCCTGGAGCACCTGCGCGTCCTGGCCGCCTCCGACGCGGTCTCGAGCTGACCGGCCTAGCCGGTACGCAGGCCGAGCGCGTCCGCCGCGGCGGCCAGGGCGCCGAGGTGCTCGTCGACCGAGCGCAGGCCCGCCTTCATGGTGGTGACGCCGAGGTGCGTGGCGCCGGAGTCCCGCCAGCGGCGGGCCGCCTCGGCCAGCTCCGCGGCGTCGCCCGTCCAGTGGACCCGGCCTTCCATGCCGAGGGTGGCCGGGTCGCGCCCGGCCTGCGTGGCGGCCTCCTCGACCATCGCCCTGGCCTCGTCCAGCTCGGGCCCCGGGGACAGCTGCGGGAACCACCCGTCGGCCAGGCGTCCGGCACGGCGGTAGGCCGGGGGTGACTGCCCGCCGAACCAGACGGGGATGGGCCGCCGCACCGGCAGCGGCGCCAAGCCCGCTCCTGTCACCCGGTGGAAGGCGCCGCCGAACGTGACCGACTGCTCGGTCCACAACCGGCGCATCAGACCGACCTGCTCCTCGATCCGCCTGCCCCGGGTGGTGAAGTCCTGGCCGAGCGCCTCGTACTCGACCTGGTTCCAGCCGAGCCCGACGCCCAGCCGCAACCGGCCGGCGCTGAGCAGGTCGACCTCCGCCGCCTGCTTGGCCACCAGCACCGTCTGCCGCTGGGGCAGGACGATGACGCCGGTGACGAGCTCCAGTGAGGTCAGCGCGGCGAGGTACCCGAACAGGACCATGGGCTCATGGAAGGTGCTGCGCACGTCATAGGGCCCCTGCCAGCCCTGGTGGACCGCCGGGTCGGCGCCGACCACGTGGTCGAAGGCCAGCACGTGCCGGAAACCCAGCTCCTCGACGGCCTGGCCGTAGGCGCGCACCGCACCCGCGTCCGCGCCGATCTCGTTCTGCGGGAAGACGACACCGATCCGCATACCTGGCTCCCGTCACGTCGGCTCCCGAGCATCATCGCGCGCCCCGGCGCCGATCCCCCGCGCGACGCTCCGGCGTTCGAGTAGCTGGACGACCGGCTGCTGATCTCTGGTGGCGGCGACCTTGATGCTCTATAAAGAGTAGTACTACTCGTTGTAGAGCTTGGGAGGCTCGCCGGTGCGGGTGATCGTGGTGGGCGCGGGGATCAGCGGGCTGGCCACGGCGCGGGGACTGACCGACGCCGGGCACGAGGTGGTGGTGCTGGAGCAGGCGGCCGCGCCGCGCCTCGGCGGCGGGGCCGTCACCCTGTGGTGCAACGGCACGGCGATCCTCGGCGACCTGGGCGTAAGCCTGGCGGGGGTGGGACAGCGGCTGACGACGTTGCGCCTGCGGACGGCCGCCGGGCATCAGGTGCTGGAGTTCGACCTGGAGGCGCTGGCGGATCGGTTCGGCTCCGAGGCGCGGGTGATCCCGCGCGGGTCGCTGATCACCCTCCTGGAGAGCGGCCTGCCGGAGGGCACCGTCCATTTCGGCGCCCATGTCGCGGCGCTGCGGGCCGACGGTGACGGCGTGCGCGTGCGGACGCGGTCAGGTCAGGAGTACGACGGCGACTTCCTGGTCGGGGCCGACGGCGTGCACTCGCAGGTGCGCGCCCTCGTCCTGGGCGATGGCCGGGCGGCCGTGCTGGGTGCGGCGATCTGGCAGGGACTCACGCCGGCCCCCTTCGATCCGGGGCCGGTCACGACGTTGATGATCGGCCGGCGGGGCGACTTCGGGTACATGGGCGCGGGTGACGGGCTCATGCAGTGGTTCTTCGACGTGCCGTGGTCGCCGGACGCGCCGCCGGTGGACAAGCCGCTGGAGATGCTGCGCCGGCGGTTCGCGGGATGGGCCGCGCCGGTCGAGCGGGTTCTGGCGTCGCTCGGGGACGGCGACGCCCAGCTGTTCCCGCACATCCGGCACAAGGTGCCGTGCCGCTGGGGCGCCGGGCGGTGCGTGCTGCTCGGGGACGCGGCGCACGGGATGCCGCCCGTCATGGCACAGGGCACGAACCAGGCACTCGAGGACGTGGCCACGCTCGTCGACTGCCTGGACTCCGTACCCGACCCGGCCGCGGTCGTCGGCGTCTACTCGGCCAGGCGGAGACGGCGGGCGGCGCTGGCCTCCACGATCGCCTCGCGCAGCCTCGCGGTGTCCGGACCGAGGACGTTGATGCAGAGCGAGTACGTCATGCGCATGAACGGCGCCGCACCGCCGCGCCTGGCCACCCAGGGGTTCGGACGCCTGCTGAGTACCCTCAGCGACCGGATCTGACCGGAGGCGACCGCATCGGTGGGGGCGGTCAGTCGTCGCAGACGAGCTCACCTTCCCAGGCCTCGCGGCCCTCCATGACGGCGAAGGCGGCGATGACGAATCCGGCGACCGCGTCGATCCAGGTCCAGCCGAAGGCGGCGTAGGCGAGCAGCCCGGCGAAGGTGGACACGCTCAGCCAGGCGCACAGCTTGGTCTCGGCGGCGTCGGCGATCACCAGGCGGGAGTTCATCTCCCGGCCGGCCTTGCGCTTGAGGTGGGCCAGGGCCGGCATGACCACGATGGAGACGCCGGTCAGCGCGATGCCGGCGATCGAGGTGTCGGGAGCCTCGCCGCCGATCAGGTCGCGTACGCCTTCGACGACGACGTACGCGGCCAGCGCGAAGAAGGTGATCGCGATGAACTTCAGGGCCCGCCGTTCCTTGGCCGGGTCAGGCTCGCCGCCGCGGATCTCGGCGCGCAGCCGGGTCAGCACCACCGCGGCGGCGGCCACCTCGATGCCCGAATCGATGCCGAACCCGATGAGCGAGACGGCCGAGGCGCCGATGCCGGCGGCGACGGCGATGACGCCCTCGACGAGGTTGTAGCCGATGGTGAAGCGGGCGTAGCCGACCGCGCGGTGCGCGGCGGGCCCGGTCACGGTGGGCAGCCCCGCACCGCTCACCTGCCCACCTCCGCCTCGGGACACAGCGCGACCGCGTGCCCGGTGGCGGCCAGCAGCTGCTCGGCCGACGCGAGGAGATCCATCAGTTCCGGGCGGGTGAGCGCGTAGAACGACTGGCGGCCCTCGGCGCGGTAGTCGATCAGCCCGCAGTCGCGCAGGCAGGCCAGGTGCTTGGACACCGTGGACTGGGCCAGCCCGAGCTCGCCGGTCAGGTCGACCACCCGCGCCTCACCGCGGGCCAGGCGCCGCACGATGCGCAGCCGGGTCTCATCGGCCAGCGAGTGGAACAGCGCCGCCGCGGGCGGCAGGCCCGCGGCGATGTCGGCGCTGACACACCGCCCGCCTCCACCAGTAATCGTCATATGGCGATGATAGCGCCATATACCGATGATCGTACGCCGGGATGACCTGACGGAGGTGAATCCTTTCGTGGCCCGCGCGCCTCTCATACGTGTCCGGCGACCTCGCCGGGCCACGAGATGATGGAGGTTCGTCATGACCCTGTGGATCGCCGCCGCGGTCGCCGCCCTGCTCATCGGCACCTGTAGCGTCGTGGTGCTGCGCAGGAGGGGGCGTGGACGTGGCTGACCCGACCTGGTCCGACGAGCGGCTGGTCGCCGCCGCGCGCGAGGGCGACGCCGAGTCGCTCGCCGCTCTGGTGACGAACGCGCACCCGCACGTGCGGCGGTTCGCCCGCACGCTGTGCGCCACGCCGGAGGACGCCGAGGACGCGGCCCAGGAGGCGCTGATCGTCCTCTACCGCAAGATCGGCACGTTGCGGGCGACCGGTGCGCTGGCCTCGTGGATGTTCCGCGTCATCCGCAACGAGTGCGTCCGGCGGGCCCGGCTCGCGTTACGGCCCGTCCCGCCCGCCGGAGAGAGCCTGATGCCGTCGGCCGAGGACGAGATGTTCCGGCGGCTGGAGGGCGCGCGGGTGGCGGCGGCGATCGCGGCGCTCCCCGCCGACCAGCGGCGGGTGCTCGTCATGCGCGACGTGCAGGGCTTGAGCGGCCGGATGGTGGCGAGCACGCTGGGGTTGAGCATGCCGGCGATGAAGTCGCGGCTGCATCGCGCCCGCGCGGTGGTCCACCGCCGGCTGTCCGAGCCCGTCGGGGACGGCGACGATGGCTGAGCAGCGCGGTTTCGCCAGTTCGTCCGTGCCCCGGCACCTGGCGCGCGGCGCGGCCGGTTTCGGCGCGCTGATCGCCTCGTTCGCGCTCATCCCGCTGGTGGGACCGGTCAGCCTGGTGCTGGCGCCGGTCGCGCTGCTGGCCTTCCGTGGCTGTCCCACCTGCTGGATGATCGGGCTCGTGCAGACGATCTCGATGGGACGGCTGCGGCGTACGTGCACGGACAGCGGGTGCGAGCTGACGGCGCGCGTCACAGGAGCCGGCGAGTGAGGGGCTGCCCGGTCCGGGTGATCAGCGCTCCGAGGGTCGCCAGGACGGGCAGCCCGACCGCCACTGCGATCAGGAAGGGCCACGGCATGGCGATCGTGGCGGGATCTCCGGCGCCGTACGTCGTCATCGGCCGGCTCAGGGCCACCCCCGTCACCGTGCCCGCGACCAGCCCCACCAGCGCGCCGAGCCCGGAGATGTAGAACGCCTGGCCGGCCACGACCACCCGCGACGTCCCGGGTGAGGCGCCGATGGCCGTCATCGTCGCCCGCTCGGGCCGCATGTCGGCGGCGGCCAGGCGGGTGGCGGCCAGCGTGCCGCCGACGACGAGGACGAGTGCGCCGGCGAGCCAGCCCCACAGGCCGGGGTCGGGGACGTTGCGATAGCCCTCCTCGGCGGCGACCGTGACGCGGGAGGTCACCTTGGCGAGATCGCGCCCCAGGGTCGAGTCGGCCGGCAGCCGGTGCATGGCGTACAGCTGGCGTTCGGCCGTCGAGAAGCCGGCCCGCTCGACCAGGGCGCGCGGCAGCAGGGCGCCGCCCTGGTGCTCGTCGGCGGAGGTGGCCAGCACCGCGGGCACGTCGAGCTTGCGCGGAGGGCCGGACGTGGAGCTCGCCCGCAGCGTGAGCTTGCCGTCCCGCAGCGCGGCCGGGTCGAACACCACGGCCTTGCCGCTCGCCAGCGCCGCGGCCGCCCCGGGGTCGTGGCGTCCTTGCAGGAGCCCGAGCAGGGCCTGGTCTCCGACGGCCACCGTACGACGCGTCTTCGTCCCGTTCCATCGCATCGTGTACCGCAACACGTAGCGGCGGCCCTGGGCGTCCTGCACCTGATAGCCGGCGGCCAGGGGCACGCCCGGCAACAGGCGGGCCGTTTCGGCGCGCAGCTTGGTCCAGGTCGCGTCGGCCATGGTGCCGCCCCAGATCGCCAGCGTGCCGGTCGGGCGCGCCGAGGTGTAGGCGTTCCGCCGGTCCATGTACTCGCTGTGGGCGCCGATGCCCACCGCCACGACCGTCGCCGTAACCGCCATGACGGCCGCCACGGCGCTCGCCGTACGGGAGCGGTGGCGGACGGCGTCACGGACGGACACCCGCAGCGGGAGCCGCAACCGCGCGGCCATCCGCCCGGTGTAACCGATCAGCCATGGTGTCAGCGCCACCAGCCCGAACAGGACCAGCACCGCCGAGGCGAGCACCCACACCGAGCCCGGCTGGCGCCGCGCCACCACGGTCGCCCCCAGTCCGGCCAGCACCAGGGCGACCCCCACCAGGGGCCATCCCCGCCGATCGGCCACCACCGGCGCGCGGCCGGCCAGCACCGCCGCGGTGTTCTGCCGAGCCGCCTGTACCGCAGGCACCAGCGCTGCCACGAGCCCGGTGAGCAGGCCCAGCGCCGCGACGCAGAGCACCGGCGTCCACGGTACGTCGGCCGGGCCGACCGCCGGACCCCAGCGCGCTCCGGCTCCCACTCCCCAGCGCGCCACGACGTGGGGGCCGATCGTCCCGGCCCCGAGGCCCAGCACCATCGCCACCAGGGTGGCCGCACCGCCGAGGACCAGCCCGTCGGCCAGCACGATCGCCCGCAGGTGCCGGGCCGAGCCGCCCTGCGCCGCGATCTCGGCCAGTTCGCGGCGCCGTCTCCGTAGCCCGACCGCGAAGGCGGGCCCGGCCAGCAGCACGGTCACCAGCACCACCATGATCACCATGGCGCCGAGCCCGACCATGCTCTGAACGTCGAAGGCCGGCCCACGAACCGGGGTGCGCAGCGGGTCCGTGAGCATGGCGCGGGAGGTGACGTGCAGACCGGCTCTGTTCAGCGTGGGCACGTCGGCCCAGGACACGGGCTTCGCGGTGTCGGCGAGCCATCCGGTGCCGTACTCGCCCTGGGAGAAGAACTCCTCCGGCTCCGCCAACGGGAGATCCGGGCCCACGACCTGCCGGAGCGACGGCAGGTGCGGGTGCTCGACCACGCCCACCACCGTCAGCGGCGCCGCGCCGGACGGCCGCAGGAGATCGCCGGGCCGCAGCCCGAGCGCGGGTGTCACCGCGACCTCGCGTGCGGCGGGGAACCTGCCCTCACGCAGCGTCAGCACTCCCTTGGTGAGGGGATCACGCAGATCGGTCTCCAACGCGTCGGCCCGCTCCGTGCCCAGCCGGAGCACGCCGGTGTTGAAGGGGATCAGCCGGGTGTCCGGTCCGAGCAGTGCGGTCACCTCGGCGGCGCCGAGCCTGGACACGGCCGCTTCGTCGCCGCCCGTGTGCCAGCTCCCCCCGTTCGGCTCCTGGCGGAGCACCGTGCCCTCTCGTGTCCGCACCAGGCGGGCGTCCGCGGTGCCGAGCGTGGCCACCTGCCCCTCCTGGGCAGTGACGTTCATGGTCTCGATGAAGGTGAGCATCGTTGTGATCACCAGGACGGGCAGGCCGATCATCACCATGATGAGCGCGCTTCGTCCCCGGGAACGCCACGCGTTCCGGCGGGCGATGCGCAGCGCGGCGAGCACGGCGCTCATCCGGCGCTCACCAGCGACGCGTCCGTGGAGTCGGTGATCAGCCCATCGCGGAGGAACACCACCCGATCGGCCCAGGCGGCGTAGCGCGGCTCGTGGGTGACCAGCAGGACCGCCGCGCCCGCGTCGCAGCGCGCCCGTAATATGCGCAGGATCTCGTCGCCGGCGCGCGTGTCGAGCGCGCCGGTCGGTTCGTCGGCCAGCAGCAGCCGCCGCTCGCCCACCAGGGCGCGGGCGATCGCGACCCGCTGGCGCTGGCCGCCGGACAGCTCGTCGGGGAACCGGTCGGCCAGGTCCGCCACGTCGATCTCCGCCAGCACGGCCATGGCCTGCTCGCGGGCCGGGCGGGACCGCACGCCGTCGAGCTCGCGCGGCAGCATGACGTTCTCCGCCGCCGTCAGCGACGTGATCAGGTTGAGGTCCTGGAAGACGTAGCCGACGCCGCGGCGGCGCAGCGCCGCCAGGTCGCGGACGGTGGCGAGGTCCTGCTCGCCGATGTGCACCGTCCCCGACGTCGGCCGGTCGAGCCCGCCCGCGAGGTTGAGCAGGGTCGACTTGCCGGACCCGGACGGGCCCATGACCGCGACCAGCTCTCCCGCGTCCACCTCGATGCTCACGCCCTTGAGAGCGTGTACGGCCGCCGCCCCTTCGCCATGCACCCTGGCCACCTCGGCCAGCCGTACGACCGTCATCTTTCCTCCTTGAGAACGGCCTCGCAGTGGTCCAGCCACCTTTGCTCGGCCTCGGCCTGGAAGATCATGGAGTCCAGCACGAGCCGCTGGGCCGCGCCCTCCGGGGCGGCTCTCTTGGCCTTGGTCAGCTGCTGCAGGGCGCGCATGGTCGCCGTGCGCTGCTTGCGGATGACCTCGGTGACGTCCACCTCCTTGGCGGCGACGGCCATGGCCAGCTTGATGACCAGCTCGTCCCGCGGCCGGTCGGACTGGACGACGGGGGTGCCGAACCAGCGCGCCATCTCCGCCCGGCCAGCCGTGGTGATCGTGTAGACGACCCGGCCCTGCTCGTCCGACTCCCCCGGCTCGACCAGGCCGTCGCGCTCCATGCGGGACAGCGTCGTGTAGACCTGGCCGATGTTGAGCGGCCAGGTCGCCCCTGTCGACGCCTCGAACTCCACCCGCAGCTGGTAGCCGTGTCTGGGTCCCGTGCTGAGCAGGGCGAGCAGGCCATGCCTGATGGACATGGATACTAAGTATGCATATTCAGTATGCCTTGTTCAAGAGGATCTCCGAACGGAGGCGGTCAGGCGGAGCCGTCGAGCGCGTCGGCGATGCGGTAGCCGACGCCGGGGGTGGTGGTGATGACGCGGGGATCGCCGAGTTTGCGGCGCAGCCGGCTGATGGTGACGGTGACCGTGTTGGTGAGCGGGTCGGCGTGCTCGTCCCAGACCTGTTCGAGGAGGTCCTCGGCGCTCAGGAAGGCGGGGGTGGCGAGCAGGAGGGCTTCCAGGAGGGCGAACTCCTTGACCGACAGGTCCAGGTGACGGCCGTCGCGGGTGGCGACGCGTCGTACGGGATCGAGCTCGACGCCGGCCGCGCGCAGGACGCGCGCGCGGGCGGCGGGCCGGCGACGGGCCAGCGCGCGGACGCGCAGCACGAGCTCGGGGAAGTGGAACGGTTTGGCGAGGTAGTCGTCTGCGCCCAGGGCCAGGCCGCTGACCCGGTCACCGGGGGCGCCGGCGGCGGTCAGCATCAGGACCATCGCCCGCTGGTCGTGCTCGGTGATCATCTGGCAGAGGGTGTCGCCGTGGATGCCCGGCAGGTCCCGGTCGAGGACGATCACGTCGTAGGGGTTGAGGTCGAGCTTGGCCGCCGCCTCCAGGCCATCGTGCGCCACGTCCACGGCCATCCCTTGGTCACGCAGCCCTTCGGCCAGCACGGCGGCCAGCGCCCGCGCGTCCTCCGCCACCAGCACCCTCATGCCCGGACCTCCGAAGGCGGCAGGGTGACGGTGGCTCGGAGGCCGCCCTCCGGCCGGGCGTACAGGTCCAGGGCGCCGCCGTGGGCGGTGGCGATGGCGGTGACGATCGACAGGCCCAGGCCGGAGCCGGTGTCGGAGCCGGTCCGGTCCGCCGCGAGCCGTTGGAACGGCTCGGCCAGCCGCGCCACCTGCGCCTGGTCCAGCACGCGCCCGCCGGTCTCCACGACGAGCGTCGCGCCGGACGTGACGGTGACCCTGATCCAGCCGTGCTCGTGGTTGTGCACGATGGCGTTGTCGATCACGTTGCCGACCATCCGGGACAGCAGGGTCGCGCTCCCCCGCGTCCAGGCATCGTCGAGATCGCCGTCGAGGTCGCCGCCGCGCAGGGTGAGGTCCTTGGCGGCGAGGTCGGCGGCCCTGGCGTCCAGGGCGGCCGACACCAGGCGGCCGAGCGAGACCTCCTGCCGGTCGACGAGGGCGCCGTGCTGGGCTCGGGCGAGGGTGAGGAAGCCGTCCAGGAGCCGGTCGATCTGGTCGAGCTCGGTGCGCAGCCGGTCGGCCAGCTCCAGGGTCTGTACGGGGACGGGGCCGGGCTTGGCAACGGCCACGTCGAGCGACGCCCGCATGGTGGCCAGCGGGGTGCGCAGTTCGTGGGAGGCGTCGGCGACGAACCGGCGTTGCGCGGCGAAGGCGCCCTCCAGCCGTCCGAGCAGGTCGTCGATGGTGTCGGCGAGGTCCTTCACCTCATCGGCGGGGCCCGGCACCGCCAGCCGCTCGTGCAGGTTGTCGGCGGAGATCCGGCGGGTGGCCGTGGTGATCGTCCGCAACGGGAGCAGCACCCGGCCCGCGATGAGATGGCCCAGCACGGGTGACAGCACGGCCACGACGGCGAGGGCGACCGCCGAGCCGATCAGGGTCTGGCGTGACTGGGCCTCCCGCGCCTCCGACAGCTGGGCGATGAGCTCCTGCGCGGCGGCGAGCGTGGGCCCGCCCGGGGCGTTCCCGACGGGCGCGGTCTCGCTGACCCGTGTCCCGCTCAGGCCGATGAGATCGCTGATGACCAGCAGCCCGACGGCGGACGCGAGGATCACGCCCGCGTACATGACGGTGAAGCGCCACCGTACGGTGGCCGGGCGTCGCGGCATCGGTCTCCCCCAAGAGTGCAGGAGTCCAGGATGCCGTGCCGGACCTAACAGCGGTGTGACAGCCTCCGTTCGGCCCGCGTAAGGGGCATGCGCGTACAACCGACCCATGCGAGCAACCATCGAAGTGTCCGGGCTGCGCAAGCGGTTCGGCCCGGCCCTGGCGCTGGACGGCATGTCCTTCACCGTCCGGCCGGGGCAGGTCACCGGGTTCGCCGGGCCCAACGGCGCGGGCAAGTCCACCACCATGCGGGTGATCCTCGGCCTGGACGCCGCCGACGAGGGGCACGCCCTGGTCGGCGGGAGGCCGTACACCGGCCTGCGCACGCCCCTGCGCCACGTCGGCGCGCTGCTGGACGCCGCCGCGCTGCAGCCGAGCCGCACCGCGCGCGACCACCTGCTGTGGCTGGCCCACTCCCAGAAACTGCCCGTCAGGCGGGTGGACGAGGTGATCGAGCAGGCCGGGCTGACCTCGGTGGCCCGCCGCAGGGCGGGCGGCTTCTCGCTCGGCATGCGGCAACGGCTGGGGATCGCCGCGGCGCTGCTCGGCGACCCGCCGGTGCTGATGCTGGACGAGCCGGTCAACGGGCTCGACCCGGAGGGCGTCGTGTGGATCCGGGGTCTCCTGCGCTCGCTGGCGGCGGAAGGCCGCACCGTGCTGGTCTCCAGTCACCTGATGAGCGAGCTGCAGGACACGGCCGACCATCTGGTGGTGATCGGGCGTGGCCGGGTCATCGCCGACACGAGCGTGGCCGAACTGATCGCCGCCGCCTCCGGCGGCAGGATCACGCTCCGCACGACGGCGCCGGAGCGCGCGAGGCCGGCGCTGGCCCACGCCGGCGGCGCCGTGTCCGTCACCGCGGTGGACACGCTCGTCGTCTCGGGGCTGCCGGCCGAGCGCGTCGTGGCCCTGCTCAACACGGGCGGGGTGCCGTTCTCCGAAGTGGCCGCCCAGCGCGCGACGCTGGAGGAGGCGTACCTGGAGCTCACCAGGGACGCCGCCGAGTTCCGTGGGGTGACGCGATGACGGTGCGCGCCGAGTGGACCAAGTTCAGGACGGTACGCGGCTGGGTGATCGCCATGGGCGCGGCGGCGCTGGTCATCGTGCTGCTCGGCCTGTCGTCCGCCTCGGGGAGTCACGCGTCGTGCGGCGCCGGTCCCGTCGAGAGCGCCTGTCCCGCGGCTCCCGTGGGGCCGGGCGGCGAAGCCGTGGACGACAAGTTCTTCTTCGTGCACCGGTCACTGGCCGGGAACGGGAGCATCACCGCCCGCCTGACCTCCATGTCCGGCCAGATCCGCAAGCCCGACGTCACCCCCGGCGTCCGGAACGTCGTGGCGGGACTCGTACCGTGGGCGAAGGCCGGAGTCATGGTCAAGGAGAGCACGAAGCAGGGGTCGGCGTACGCGGCGGTGCTGGTCACCGGGGCACACGGGACGCGGATGCAGCACGACTTCACCCACGACGTGGCCGGTCGTCCGGGCGGCGTGTCGCCGGACTCGCCGCGCTGGCTGCGGCTGACCCGCTCCGGCGACACCCTCGCCGGGTACGAGTCCGCCGACGGCGCGAGCTGGGCCGAGGTCGGCACCGCCCGGCTGACCGGGCTCCCGGCCACGGTCGAGATCGGGCTCTTCGCCGCCTCTCCCGGCGATCTGACGGTGACGCGGGGGGATCTCGGCGGGTCCGTCTCGGCGTCGCGCTTCACCGAGGCCACCGGCGTCTTCGACCGGGTCACCCTGGAGGGTGAGACGTCCGGCGGCTGGCGCGATGACGACATCGGCGCCACGAAGGGGCCCGACGGCTCGTTCCACCATCCGGGCCGGGCCGGCCGGTCCGGCGGCACGTTCAGCGTCACCGGGGTGGGCGACATCGCGCCGTCCATCGAGGGGCAGACCGTCGAGCGCACGCTTTCGGGGGTGCTGATCGGGCTGATCGTGGTGATCGTGGTCGCGGTCATGTTCATCACCGCCGAGTACCGGCGCGGGCTCATCCGCACCACGCTGCTCGCCGTCCCGGATCGCGGCCGGATGCTGGTGGCCAAGGCCGTCACGATCGCCGGGGTCACCTTCGCCGCCGGGCTCGCCGCCACCTCGACCACCCTCACGATCGGCACCCGGATCCTGCGCGCCAACGGCAACCAGATCCTTCCGGTGTCCCCGCTCACCGAGGCACGGGTGATCGTCGGCACGGCGGCTCTGCTCGCCGTCGCCGCGGTGCTCGCGCTCGCCCTCGGCACGCTGTTCCGGCGGGCCGTCGGCGCGGTCATCGCGGCGGTGCTGCTGATCGTGGTCCCGTACGTCCTCGCGACCACCTCCGTGCTGCCCGACACCGCGGCGCACTGGCTGCTGCGTGTCACTCCGGCCGCGGGCTTCGCGATCCAGCAGAGCATCCCGGAGTACGCCCACGTGCTCGGGCACTACGCGCCGATCGCCGGGTTCTACCCGCTGGCGCCGTGGGCCGGGTTCGCCGTGCTGTGCGGCTACGCGGCGCCGGCGCTCGGCCTGGCCGTCGTCCGGTTGCGCGGGCGGGACGCATGAGACGGCATCTGCACGCGGAATGGACGAAACTCCGCACCCTGCCGGGCACCGGCCCGCTCCTGCTCGCGCTGGTCGCGGTGACCGTCACCGTGAGCGTCGTGGCGGCCGCCGTGGTGTCCTGCGCCCCGGCCGGCTGCGGCCACGACCCCGCCAGGATCAGCCTCTTCGGGATCCAGGCGGGCCAGGCGGTCGTCGCCGTCCTGGCCGTGACGGCGATCAGCGGCGAGTTCGGCACCGGCATGATCCGCACGACCCTGGCGGCGATGCCGCACCGGATGGCCGTCCTGGCCGCGAAGGCCGTCCTCCTGGCCGGGCTGACGCTGGCGGCGGGCGGCGTCGCCGTGCTCGGGTCCGCGCTCGCCGGGCCGCGCGTCCTGCTCGGCAACGGCTTCCCCCCGCCGGCCTACGACGGGCCGATGGTGCGCGCCGCCTTCGGCTCGGTCCTCTACCTCGCGCTCGTCGCCCTGCTCAGCCTGGGGGTGGCCACCGCCGTACGGGATTCGGCGGCCGCCATCGGCGTCGTCCTCGGCCTGCTCTACCTTTTCCCGGCCGTCATTCTCATGATCCCCGACCCGGACCTCGCCGAGCTGCTGTGGCAGATCTCGCCGACGACCGCCGGGCTGTCCATCCAGGCGACCACCCGGCTGTCCGCTCTCCCCCTCGGCCCCTGGGCCGGCCTGGGCGTCCTGGCCGCCTGGGCCGCCGCGGCGCTCCTGACCGGCGGGCTGCTGCTGCGGGCACGCGACGCGTGACCCCGCCCGACGGTCGTCCGCGCCACGGCTCAGCGACACGTACGACCCGCCGTAGGTGTAGACGCCGGTCGCCGCGTTGACGTCGAGGTCCACCAGCGCGTCGGCCTTCGCGACCCGGTTGCGCTCCCACAGACCCGCGCCGGCCGCTAGATCGAACCTTTCGGCTCCGGGCGGTATCGAATGTGGTGACCAACGCTTTCTTCTGTGGAGTCGGCCGAGCCGGAGGCTGTTCGTGGACAACTTCGTCATCGCGATGATCGCGGCGAGTGCCGTACTCGCCGGGGGCGTCGCCTCCGTGGTCACGCGTCGTGATCTACGGGGTGGAGGCAGAGCGGTGGTTTCCCTGGCCTGCGCTCTCCTTGTGGGCGCCACCTGCCTGTTCATCCCCTATCTTCCTGTGGTCGCCTTCCTGGGGGTCGTGGTGGTCTATCTGATAGTGCGGCGGCTGTTCTCGGCCGGGTTCGCGCTCGTCGCCTCGGGGGTCCTTCTTCTCGGCGGGTGCTCGTTCTCCGTGCTGCTCATGATGGCCGCCCTGGAAAGGATGTGAGGTCGAGGCGGCCTACGACCGCATGGCTCCTGGCGGTGCGGATGGTCGGAGGCCCGTACGCGGTGACGGGTCTCGTGTCTCAGTCCTCCGCGGTCGCCGCCGCGTAGGCGGCGCCCCGGCCCCGGGCGCGGGCGACGATCTCGCCCGCCCGGACGCGCACCGCGGCCTCGGTGGTGTCGTCGGCGTCCGGGAGTCCGGCGGCCGAGGCGATGGCGGAGCCGTCATCGAGGACGAGGTGAGGGCCCTGCCAGGCGTCCGGCGCGAGCACACCGCGCAGGCACCCGATGAGGTCGCCGACCCGGAGCCGGATGAGCCGCCCGGTCTCGGCGGGGTCGCTCGTGACCACGGCCACGGTGATCCGGTCGCCCGGACGGGCCGCGCGGACGGCCTCCTCGGCGGCCTCCAGCCGGTCCGCGCCGAGGACCGCGACCACGCCGTCGGCGTCGAGGCCGACCTGGCGGCCGGTGATCTCATCCCGCGACGACGCGGGCGGCCGCCAGGGCTCCTCGACCACGTCCGCCAGGGGGACGAAGGGCAGGTACGGCGGATCCCAGGTGTCGGCGAGGTCGAGGCCCGCCAGGTGCTCGCAGGCGCGTGCCACGTCGAAGGGGTCGCCGAAGCCGGGCGCGGTGTCGGCGAGGTGGCCGGCCCCGTCCAGCAGGGTGAGGACCAGCTCGGCCAGCCGCACCCGGCGTCCCGCACGCGGTGCGGCTGCTTCCAGCGTGAGCGCGAGGAGCAGCGCCTCCAGCTTGGCGGCCTGCGCCAGCGTGGTGCGGCCCGGATCGTCGTCGAACACCCCGGCCAGCGAGCGCAGGCGCAGCTTGCCGCCGGCGGAGGTGTCACCGATCATCGGCAGCCGTTCGAGCCGGGCGCGGGCGAACCGGCTCAGTGCCTCGGCCGGGCCCGCGGGCTCGATCGAGTCGACCAGGACCGCCAGGTAGAGCGCGCGCTTGCTCGGGAAGTTGGAGTAGACAGCGCCACGGGTCAGCTCGGCCCGCTCCGCGATCCGGTCGACCTTCGCGTCGGTGTAGCCACGCTCGGCGAACTCCTGTCCCGCCGCGGCCAGCACCGCCGCGCGGGTGCGTTCCTGCTGCTGCGCCCGGGTCAGCCTGACCATCGCGCCCCCTTCACTCCCTCATTACGATACTCACAACACTCCGATGCCGCGACCATCTCAATGCTTCGCCAGAAGCGATACGCCAGAGGAGAACGGCCCTGATATTCGGGCCCATGGTCCCGCCGGGGAAGTGACCTGTAGCCGATGACGCCGCCCGTGCGGCGGGCCTAGCGTTTCCCTCGTCCCGTTCCCCGCTCCCTCATGACGATCTCGCCGTTCAGACAGGAAGTGCCTCTTGACCGCACAGGACGCCACGCTGGCGACGATCCGCGCCCATCACGACCGGCTCGGCCGGACCATGTCCGACCACGCGCTCACCATCCGCCGCTCGATCGACCGGCTGACCTCGCCGGCGCCCCGGCGGGAGGTGCTGGTCGCCTTCTGCACCGAGGAGATGCTGCCGCACGCGATGGCGGAGGAGGAGACGCTCTACCGCGTCGCCGGCGACCTGCCGCGCACCCGGCTGCTGGTCCAGGCCATGCACGGCGAGCATCTCACCCTGCGCGAGCTGACCGGCGACCTCGCCGCCGCCGGCACCCAGGGCGAGATCATCGGCCTGGCCGCCGCCCTGAACGCCGTCTTCCAGTCACATCTGGTCAAGGAGAACGAGATCCTGCTGCCGGCGCTGATCGACGCCGGGGTCGATCTCGCGGCCCTCCTCGACGGGATGCACGAGGTCCTCGGCGCGGCCGGCAGCGGCGACCACCAGGCGGTCCAGCGACCGGCGGCGGCCGGCCCGGCCCCCGAGCTCGACGTGTGCGCGCTCCCTCCGGCCCAGCGCCACGAGCGGATCTTCGCCACCTTCCACGGCCTGACCGAGGGGACGGCGTTCATGCTCGTCAACGACCACGATCCCAAGCCGCTCTACTACCAGTTCGCCGCCGAGCACCCCGGCGAGTTCACCTGGGACTACGCCGAGTCCGGCCCGGAGCTGTGGCGGGTCCGGATCGGGCGTCCCTGACGGCTCAGGTCGCCGGTAGGGCGGTGGCCAGCAGGATGATGCCGATCGAGCCGATCAGGGAGGCCACCGCCAGGGCACGGGCCGAGCGCCGGTGCCCTGCGCCGGTGGCCCAGCCGTGCAGTCCCGCCGCGACCATGACCGCGCAGAACAGCCCCAGCTTGGCGGCCAGGATCCGCCCGTAGCCAGGCTCGGCCAGCGACGCCCAGGTGACGCCCTTGTGCCAGGCGATGGCCACGCCGGTGGCGAGCTGCACGGGCAGGAACACGACACCGGTGATCATCCCGAACCGGCGGCCGATCGCGGTCAGCATCCGGCCGCGCCGCTCGTCGTCCAACTGGCGGCGCGCCAGCGGCAGCACCACCAGGGAGACCGTGAGCTGCCCGCCGACCCACAGCGCCGCCGACAGCACGTGCAGGAACCTCACCACCGACCACCAGGTCACCGGGCACCCACCCTGAACAGGCCGTGCGCGCCGCCCTCAGCCTGGCGCATCGTGTGGTCCACCACCGGGTACGTGGCCGGCTCGGGGAAGACCAGCTCGGCGAAACCGCCCTGAGCCGGGGCCAGATCCAGCACCTGGGCGCCGCCAGGATCACTCTCACGCAACAGGTACGCACCTTCTCTGTAGATCGTGTCGAACGGCGCCCCCACCACGTGCAGCGCCGTGCCAGAGCTGGGGCCGGCCGCCACGGCCCAGATCCGCACCCGCTCGCCGGCCTTCGCCGTCAGGGGCGCGTGGTCGTACCCGGCGGCGGTGCCGTTGAACATCCAGCCGTCCGGGCGGCCCTCGCGGATCTTGGCCACCTGGGCGGCACCGCCCGGCTCGCCGAGGTGGAGCTCACCCTGCACCAGAAGGTACTCCCGGTCGACCTTCGGCAGGCCGGGCGGGTCGATGATCACCGCGCCGTACATGCCGTTCGCGATGTGCTGCGTCATCGGCATGGTGGAGCAGTGGTAGAGCCACGCTCCGGCGAACTCCGCCCGGAAGCGGTAGGTGAGCCGCTCCCCCGGCGTGATGCTCCGCATCACGCCGTCGGGCGCGTTCGCCCCGGCGTGGAAGTCGATGCCGTGGTCCATGCTGCCGCCGTTGACGAAGGTGACCGTGAAGACGTCGCCGACGCGGCCGCGCAGCACCGGCCCGGGGACGGTGCCGTTGTACGTCCACACGCGCTGCCGTACGCCGGGCGCGACCTCGCGCACGACCTTGTCGTCCACACGGAGCTCGACCTCGTGCTCCGTCCCGCCGGGCGCGGGTTCGAGTGCCGCGTCGTACGGGGTCCAGCCCGGTGACATGGGCGCGGACAGGTCGAGGGGGTCACCGAAAGCACTGTGCCCGTTGTGCCTGGTGTCAGCGGGCAGGGCCGGGGCCCCCGGCCGGGACGACGCGCATGGTCATGCCCGCGGCGCGGTGCCCGGCGACGGTGCACCAGCCGTCCACCGCCTCGCCCAGCGGCCGCAGGGTCAGCGTGGCGCTCTGCCCGATCCCCAGCATGGGGGTGCGTTCGCCGGTGGCCAGCCGCAGGTCGTGCCGCTGGGCGTCGGTGTTGGTGACGCGCAGCGTCAGGACGGTGCCGGGAGCGGCCTCGATCACCGAAGGCCGGATGCTCATCCCGGACAGCGTCACCTCGACCGTCCGGGCGCCGGTGGCGGTGACCTGCGTCCGTGGCCCGGCCCCGCCGGTCGTCGCCACCACGACCGCCGCCGCCGTCAGCAGGCAGCCGGCCGCGACCCCGGCCATCGCGGGCCAGGCCCGCCCGCGCCCCTCGCGGTCGCGGGCGGGCCGTTCCTCGACCGCGCGCGTCCTCGTCAGCGCGAGCACGGCCAGCATGACGAACGCGGCGCCGGCGGCCAGCACCAGCGCCCAGCCCAGCAGCCTGAGCGGCGCGGGCACCGGCAGCGCCAGCAGCGGGACTCCGAGGTTGAGCGCCGCCAGCCGGGCCACCCAGCCGCGCTCCAGCAGCGCCGCGTTCTCCTTGAACCTGGCAGGGCCGCCGCCCAGCACCGCGGGCAGCAGGTGCAGCAGCGAGCCGAGCAGCACCTGGGCGACGAACCCGGCCAGCACGAGCGGCAGCAGCGGCGCCAGCGCGGCGGCCACCTCCCCCGCCGGGCGAGTGGCCAGGATCACCAGGTCGGCGACGATCGCCACCTCGAACCAGACGACGGAGGCCCCCAGCATCCAGGCCGCCCCGGTGTGCGGGCGGCGCCGGCGGGCCGCGTCGGCCAGCGGCACCAGCGCGGTCAGCGTGCCTGCCGCGTACGCGACCAGCCCGGCGAGCGCGACCCACCGCCAGCCGGTCACCAGCCCGGCGACGGCCACGGCCAGGCCCGCCGCCACCAGCGGCAGCCCGGCCCGTGACGCCCGGCGGGTCCGCTCCGACATGCGGGTGCGCAGGACCGTCGGCCACAGAGTGAACAGCGTGCCCAGCACGGTCAGGCCGATCCAGCCGAGCAGGTTCACCTGGGCGTGCGCGGCGTGCAGCCGTTCGTACGTCTCACCGTGGACCGCGTGCGCCGCCAGCAGCCCGCCGAGGACGCCGCCGGCGGCCAGCGCCCCGGCCGCGCAGACGTACCAGCCGATGACGTGACCGAATCTGCCCGGCAGCGCGTGCCGTACCAGCGAGATCAGGGCGTGGGCGTGCCACAGCACGACGGCCACCGCCACGCCCGCCCCGGCCGCGGCCAGGTGCCAGGGTCCGGCCGCGACGCCGTACAGGATCGCCAGTGTCGCGGCGTTCAGCAGCGCGAGCCGCGTCAGGCTCCAGCGCTGGTCGGGCGTGCGCGCCCGCAGGAGCGCCACGGTGAAATGCTCGCTCCAGATGAGGACGGCGGTGGAGACGGCGCCCAGCAGGAACACGTGGACGAGCAGCCAGCGGGGCGCCGGCAGCGCCTCCCCGGCGAGCGCCACCGCGACGGTCAGGCCCAGCCAGCCGAGCACGATCGCGTTCGCCCGCAGGTGCCATGACGCGCGCGGGCGCGGCGGCGTGAACGGTTGCGGGCCCTTCTGTATGCGTACCTCGACGGGGTTCACCGCGGGCACCTTCCTATCGTGACCGGCGCGCGAGCACGCCACCGCGACCGCGCATCCGGCGAACAAGAGCAGAGCGAGTACGGCCAGCACGCCGCCCAGCGTGCGCACCGGGCCCAGCGCGGTCAGGTCGCCGGCGACGCGGGCGGCGACCGCCGCGTGCAGCAGCGCCAGCGGCGCGTACAGCACCGGCCGGTACGGCAGCCGCACGCGGAGCAGCGCGGGCAGGATCACCGGGGCGTGGCCGAAGACCATCGACATCACGAAGCCGAGGAACAGGGCGTGCAAGGCCGCGTCGTACAGATGGCCGCCGGTCGTCAGGCCCGTGGCCGCCCACAGCGCGCCGGCCGCCGCCAGCCAGCCGTAGCCGGCCAGCAGGCAGACGGCCGCGTACCGGGGCAGTCCGGAGCCGCGGACCGTCCGGCGGGCCACGTCGTGCCAGGCCAGCCAGGCGGCCACCGCGAGCATCCCGGCCCCCGCCGTCCGCGCGCCCGCGCCGGGGTTCGCGAGGGAGACCACCGCTCCCGCGCCGAGCAGCGCGGCCGCGCCCATCAGCCCGCCCCGGACGCCGGCCCGCGGGAACGCGACGTGCGCCAGCTCCAGCCGCTCGGCGGCGATGGTCAGCACGTGGAAGGCGGCGAACCAGACGATCAGCTCCGGGATCGGCCGTCCGGCCAGCCAGAGCAGACCGCCGGCGAACCAGGGCAGTCCCCCGGCCAGCTGCAGGGCGGTCTCGCGGCTCAGCCGCCGCCCCAGCAGCGCCACGTACACGCCCACCAGCCAGCCGCCGGCGGCGGTGAGCGCCAACCGGCCGAGCGGCTCGACGCCGGCGGCCAGCGCGACGGCGCCCAGCCCGGACAGGGCGGGGGCGAGGTAGGCCCAGCGGCTGCGCAGCGCCACCGCGCGCTCCAGCGCGATCAGCGTGCCCAGGAAGCCCAGTGCCATCAGCGGCCCGTGCTGCTCGGTGAACGCCACCGGCGCGGGCACCTGGGCGATCAGCAGCGCCAGGCCCCCGGACAGGCCCGCGAGCAGCGCGACGGCGGCCCCGGCCAGCAGCGGGAGCCTGCCGACGGCCAGGCGCGCGCGTACCGGGCCAGACGCCGGCACGGCGGGGCCGGTGGGCGCGTGGGGACTGTGGGGATCGCGGGGGCGCGCTGACGCGGGTGGTGTGGACACGGCCGGATGTGCTCTCCGCGGGTGGTCAGGTGGAGGGGACGTGCCCCACGCTAGGCCCGGACCCCGTCTCGGCGACCGGGCCGAAGGTCACCTTCACCGGGACCAAAGTCCTTTCCCGCACCGGCCGGCGGGTGCCGGTGAGATCCGGGCCGCGACGCGCGCCGTGCACGCAGGCCGTCCTGCCGGTGCCGGCCGGTGACGAGCCGGCCAGGCCGGTGACATGGGCAGACAGCGTCGCCGCGCAGCCGGCGCAAGCCCGTCCCTGCCCGTGAGCGACTCCTCACGGGTGGAAGAGATGACTTAGGTCCCTGTCACGGACGGACGCGCGACGGGAGGATGGCAGGGTGATATCCAGCACGGCGGGCACGCGAGACCTCAGGGACCTGCCCGAGGCGGAGGCGCTGCGGCGCCTGGCCAGCGTGCCGCTGGGCCGGATCGTCTTCACCCGCCAGGCGCTTCCGGCGGTGCGGCCGGTGAATCACATCGTCGTGGACGGCCAGGTGATCATCCGCTCCGACCTGGGCACCATCCTCAGCGCCGAGGTGGCGCCGGCCGGGGCGGTGGTGGCCTTCGAGGCCGACGAGCTCGACGCGGCCGAGCGGCTCGGCTGGAGCGTGATCATCACCGGCATGGCGCGCCTGGTCACCGACCCGCGGGAGATCGAGCGGTTCAAGGCCCGCCTGAGCCCCTGGGTGGCCGGGACCATGGACCAGGTGATCCGCATCCGCCCGGAGATCGTCACCGGCTTCGAGCTGGTGCCGGCCTAGCGGGACGACTCATCCGGCCGCCTCCCGCAGGGCCGCGAGACGTCCGATGGACCATCTCCGGCGTCGTCGGCGGACATGGTCCCGGAGCAGCGGTCCCTACTGCGCGGCTTGTCTCGGGAGCACCATCTTGGACGTCTGCATGAGGGCGACCGCGGCGATGCCGACGATGGGCAGGATGGTTAGCTGCCACAGCCCCGCGCCGTCCCAGCCGAGCAGTCCGACCAGCCGGGCGAACAGCAGCCCGGAGAAGGCGGCCGCGACGTAGTAGAAGAGGATGAACAGCCCGGCGCCGCGTCCGACGTGCTGAGGACGTACGGCCCGCTGCATCGCGGTGGCGCAGTTGGTGAAGAGGAACCCGCTGCCGAAGGTGCCGACCAGGAAGGACAGCACGTACTGGGCCGAGGGGGTGGTGGCGACCTGGTACATGAAGTAGGTGCTGACGGCGGTCGCGGCGAGGGAGAAGGCGAGCAGGCGCGGCTGGTTCATCCGGTCGCCCAGCCAGCCGGCGGGCAGGGCCATCATCGCGCCGAAGCCGAAGAAGGACACGGCCAGCGCGGCGTCCTCAGGGGTGAAGCCGAGCGACTCGCGGAGGAACGTCGGGTACAGCCCGAGGTAGCCGTAGACGACCAGGCCGGACACGGCGGACACGATGCCCACGCCGAGGGTGTTGCGGTTGTACGGCGAGGCGGGCACGTGGTCGTAGGAGACGGCGGCGGAATCGGTGCCGCCACCGGTGACGGCCTCGGTCAGCTTGCGCGACACGAAGAGGGCGGTCAGCAGGCAGAGCACCAGCCCGGCCGAGGCGAACAGGAAGAAGGGGGCGCGCCAGGTGCCGAAGCCGGTGGCGATGTCGGTGCCGACGAGCGGGCCGAGGAAGACGCCCGCGCCGAAGGCGACACCGATCACGCCGGCGGCGACCGAGCGGCGGTGGAAGAAGAACGCGCCGACGATCGCGTACAGGGCGGTGGCCTGGACGCCCTCGCCCACGCCGGACAGGAGCCGGTAGACGCTCATGTCGGCGATGCCCACCGACAGTGGGATGGCGAGCGTGCCGAGGGAGTAAACCAGGACGCTGACCATGATGATGCTCTTGCGGGAGAGCCGGTCGGCCAGATAGCCGGTCGGCAGTCCGGCCAGCGCCAGCCCCAGCGTGAAGCCCGTCGCCAGCCACCCCGACTCCGCCAGGGTGAACCCGAGCTCTTTCGAGATGTCGGGCAGCAGGGGGTAGAACAGCTGCCGGTCCATGGCGTTGAGCATGTACGTGGCGCAAAGGACGGCGAAGCCGACGGCGATGGACACCTTGGTCAACTGGTCGGACCGAGCGGTGCTCTGATCGGGTGGTTGTTGAGCGGTGCTGCTCATGTGCTGCTCCAATCGGAGGGTGGATCGCGCGCAAGGCCGCTGGTGGCGCTGGTTCGGGACGGGGGTTCCGGACGTTCGTCCGCATCACGGTCGCTCACGGGTGGCCCTAGAATGATGTGATGAATGACACCTGTCAAGAGGGTGCATTCACCGGGACCGCTACAGCTTTGCGGTCCAGGTGTCCGAGTCGCGGACAGCTTGGGACTCATCCCTTAGAGTCGGCTGCACACAGCCGTACCGGAAATACTCCTAAGGAGTAGTGATCGCCGTGGCCCGTCGAAGCAGCGACCCTGACTTCATCGAAGCGCTCGCCAGGGGCCTTGACGTGATCCGGGCATTTCGCCCCAACCGTCCAGTGATGACGCTGTCCGAGGTCGCCACCGAAGCCGGCCTGGCCCGGCCCACGGCGCGGCGCATCCTGCTCACCCTGGAGGAGCTCGGCTACGCCCGGGCCGACGAGAACGGGTTCGCGCTCACACCGCGGATCATGGAGCTCGGGGTGGCCTACGTCCGGTCGACAGGGCTGTGGGAGATCGCCCGGCCGCACATGGAGTGGCTGGTCGCGCGCACGCACCAGTCGTCCTCGATCGCCCAGCTGGACGGCTCCGACATCGTGTACGTGGCCCGCGTCGCGGTGCCCAAGATCGTGACACTGCGGGTCGACATCGGCACCCGGTTCCCGGCCGCGGCCACCTCGCTGGGCAAGGTCCTGCTGGCCGCGCTGCCCCCCGCCCAGCTGGCGTCGGTGCTGGCCGAGCCGGGGCGCTCCGGCGTGCAGCCGAGCGCGAGCCCCTGCGAGGAGGAGCTGGAGGCGGCGCTGCGCGAGGTGCGGGCCAAGGGCTGGGCGCTGACCGACCAGCAGCTCGCGCCCGCGATCCGGTCGGTGGCCGCGCCGCTGCGCGACGGGTCCGGCCGGGTCATCGCGGCCCTCAACGTCAACGCCCACGCCGCCGAGACCTCGCTGCTGACCCTGGTCGACGAGTACCTCCCGCTGCTGCTGCAGGCCGCCGGCGAGATCAGCGCCGACTGGGCGCGGCACGAGTCGGTGCCGTACGTCACGGCGGGTTGACCCCCTTGACAGAAGAAAGCGGGACCTCCGAGACTGGCTCCAGCGGACAACCGTCCGCTTGACGGACGGAGAGGTTCTGAGCGGAATGACCAAGCTGACCGACGAGCGACAACGACCCGCCGGGCCACTGGCCGGTCTGCTCGTGGCCGACTTCTCCCGCATCCTGGCCGGGCCGTACTGCACGATGCTGCTCGCCGACCTCGGCGCCGAGGTGATCAAGGTGGAGTCGCCCGGCGGCGACGACACCCGGACCTGGATGCCGCCCACCCGCGACGGGGTGTCGACCTACTACCTCGCCATCAACCGCAACAAGCGCTCGATCGCCCTGGACCTGCGCGATGACGGCGACCTCGCCGCCGCGCGGGAGCTGGCCGCGCGCGCCGACGTGGTGGTGGAGAACTTCAAGCCCGGCGGGCTGCGCCGCTTCGGCCTGGACTACGACAGCGTCAGCGAGGCCAATCCGGCCGTCGTGTACGCCTCGATCAGCGGGTTCGGCGCCGGCAAGGGGGCCGCGATCCCCGGCTACGACCTGATGGTGCAGGCCATCTCGGGGCTGATGAGCCTGACCGGCGATCCCGAGGGCCCGCCCTACCGCGCCGGCATCTCGGTGTTCGACGTGATGACCGGACTGCACGCCACGATCGGCATCCTCGCCGCGCTCCGGCACCGCGAGACCTCCGGCGACGGCCAGCACGTCGAGGTCAACCTGCTGTCCTCGGCGCTGTCCGGGATGGTCAACCACGGCAGCGCCTACGTGGCCGGCGGCGAGGTGCCGTTCCGGATGGGCAACGCCCACCCCAGCCTGTTCCCGTACGAACCGCTGCCCACCGCGGACGGCGAGCTCATCATCACCGCCGGCAACGACGGCCAGTTCGCCAAGCTGTGCCAGGCGCTCGGCCTGCCCGAGCTGGTGGACGACCCCCGCTTCGCGCGCACCGAGGACCGCACCGCCAACCGGGAGGAGCTGCGGCCGTTGCTGGTGGAGCGGTTGCGGACCCGGCCCAAGATGGAGTGGTTCCGCGAGCTGACCGCCGCCGGCGTGCCGGCCGGGCCGATCAACACCGTCGACGGCGGCGTGGCCTTCGCCGAGGAGGTCGGCCTCGACCCGGTCGTCTCCGTCGGCGAGGGCGACCAGGCCATCCCCTCGGTCCGCAACCCCATCGGCTTCTCCGCCACCCCCGCTCGCTACGACCTGCCGCCGCCCTCGCTCGACGAGCACGGCGCGGAGATCCGCAAGTGGCTCGCGAGCCCCGACCCGACCAGGAGCGTCACGTGACCGACGGCGACACCACGCCCCGCTTCCCCACCTCGATCGGCACGTCCGACGCGAGCACGATCCGGCTGCTCGGCCACGATCTGTCCAACGACCTGATCGGCAAGGTCGGCTTCGGCGAGCTGGCCTTCTGGCTCGTCGCGCAGCGCCGCCCGACGCCGTCGCAGGTGCGGGTGTTCGAGGCGGTCCTGGTGGCGCTGGCCGACCACGGCTTCACCCCCACGGCCCTGGCCGCCCGGCTCACCTACCTGAGCGCGCCCGAATCCCTGCAGGGCGCGATCGCCGCCGGGCTCCTCGGCGGCGGCTCACGCTTCCTCGGCGTCACCGAGGACTGCGGCCGCTTCCTCGCCGACACCCTCGCCGATCACCAGGGCGAGCCGCCCCGCACCGACGAGGAGTGGGACGCGCTCGCGCTGACCGCCGTGACCGAGGCCCGCGCCGCCAAGCGGTTCGTGCCCGGCCTGGGCCACCCGGTGCACAAGAGCGCCGACCCGCGCACCGCCGTGCTCATCGGCATCGCCGAGGAGGAGGGCCTGCGCGGACCCCACCTGCGGCTGTTCGAGGCCATCGGCCGGGTCCATCCGCAGGTGCTGGGCCGCACGCTGCCGCTCAACGGCGCCGGCGTGTGCGGCGCCGCGCTCGCCGACCTCGGCCTGCCGGTCGAGCTGCTGCGCGGCTTCGCGCTGCTCGCGCGCACCGCCGGTCTGCTCGGCCACATCGCCGAGGAACGCACCCGGCCGATCGGGATGGACGTCTATCTGACGGTCGACCGTAACGCCACGTACGTCAGCCCCGAATCCGAATAGTCACCGACCCCCCAAGGAGCCGCCATGGCCATCGTCACCGCGGTCATCGCGTCGACGCACCATCCGTTCTACTACCGGGCGAGCACCTCCCAGGGTGAGGACCGGCCTCCGTTCGCCGACGCATGGGTGCGCAAGGTGGAGGCGTTCCGCGAAACGCTGACCAGGGCCAACCCGGACGTGCTGGTCATGGTCGGATCCGACCACTTCCACCAGCTGTGGCTGGACAACATGCCGCAGTTCCTGGTCGGCAAGGCACCGTTCTACGACGCGAACTGGTACAACGAGGAGCGCGAGTTCGGCCTGCCCCGGATGCGGATGCGCGGCCAGGAGGACCTGTCCTCGCACATCCTGCGCGGCGGCCTGGACTCCGGTTTCGACCTGGCCTTCAGCAACGAGCTGCGCATCGATCACAGCGTGACCTGCCCGATCATCACGCTGCGCCCGCAGAACGACCTGCCGATCGTGCCCATCTACACCAACATCTTCGCGCCGCCGCTGCCGCAGCCGAAGCGGTTCGTGCAGCTCGGCAAGGCCATCCGGGAGCTCGTCGAGTCCTGGCCGTCGGACCTGCGGGTCGCCGTCATCGGCACCGGTCACCTGTCGCTCGAGCTCGGCGGGCCGCGCCAGTTCGGGCCGCACGGCCCCGATCCGGAGTTCGACGCCAGGGCCGTGGAGTGGATCGCGCAGGGCGACATCGAGGGCTGTCTGTCGGAGGTCACCCTGGACAGCCTGCACGGCCCCGGCAACGCCACCCATGGATTCATGGACTTCATGCTCATGATGGGCGTCGCCGGAGAGGGCCGGAAGGCCGACTACGTCGACACCCTCGACCTGTTCCACACCATGGAGGCCTACTTCACCTGGTACCCGAAGGGAGCGCCCGCATGAGCAAGTATCTGCTCAACAAGTTCCTCTACACCGTGGACCGCGACCCCGAGCTGGTCGAGCGCTATCGCGAGCAGCCGGTGGAGACCGTCGCCTGGTGGGAGCGCGAGCGCGCCAACGTGATCCTCAACGTGCCGGAGGCCGAGGCCAGCACCTGGCTGGCGTTCACCGACCAGGAGCGGGAGGCGCTGCGCACCCATGACTACAGCACGCTGTTCGAGCTGGGCGCCCACCCCTTCCTGACCCTGACGCTGTTCATCGCCATGTTCGAGCGCGACCATGCCGAGCCGCTCGGGTTCCAGCTCGAGTATGCGGCCCGGCTCGCGCACTTCTCCATGCCGTATCCGGACATCGCCACATGATGCGGGCCGCGACCATCCGCGCGTGCGGCCTGCCGCCCGCCATCACCACGCGTGAGGCTCCGGAGCAGCCGGACGGCACCGCGCTCGTCGGCGTGACCGCGGCCCCGATCACCCCGCTCGACGTGCTCTGCGCCACCGGCGCCTCCTACTTCGGCACGCCGGCCCTGCCGTACGTGCCGGGTGTGCAGGGGGTGGGCGTCGTCGAGCGGGCCGGCACGATCCCCAGCGGCACCGCGGTCTGGTTCAGCACCACGGCGGGGATGCGGCCGGGCGACGGCAGCATGGCCGACTACTGCGTGGTGCCGGAGGCCGACCTCGTGCCGCTGCCCGGCGGCGTCGAGGCGCCGCTGGTGGCGGCGCTCGGCCTGTCGGCGATCGCCGCCTGGATGGCGCTGACCTGGCGCGGCGAGTTGCGCGCCGGTGAGCAGGTCGTCATTCTCGGCGCGGGCGGCGTCGTCGGGCAGGTCGCCGTCCAGACGGCCCGCCTGCACGGCGCGCGGCGGGTGATCGCCGCCTGCCGTTCGGGCGCGGGCCGGCGACGCGCGTCCGAGCTGGGCGCCGACGCCATGGTGGACCTCTCGGGCGCCGACGACGTCGACACGCTGGCCGTACGCCTGCTCGACGCCTGTGACGGCCCGGTGGACCTGGTGCTCGACACGTTGTTCGGCCTGCCGGCGGCCGCGGCCCTGCGCACGTTGCGGCCGCACGGACGCCTGGTCAATCTCGGCAGCTCGGCCGGCGAGACCGCGCCGTTCGACTCCGCGACCCTGCGCAGCCGCTCGCTGCGGCTGCTCGGCTACACCAACAACGAGCTCACCGCCGAGCAGAGACGCGACGCCCTGGTGGCGGTCGTCGAGCACGCGGCGGCCGGGAAGATGAGCGTCCCGTACGACACCGTGCCGTTGACGGACGTCGCCACGGCATGGGAGCGGCAGGCCTCGGGGCAGTCTTCGCACCGGAGCGTGCTCACCACGGCACATTAATTCGGACACGCGTCCGTTTCTTGGGCCAACTCCCCTTTTACCTGCCCAGGGACTCGTGGCGGAGATGTTGACACAGGGACGAAATGCATTCATCGTTACAGCAACATTTCACCTGTCCGCTATGCGGCGACTTGTCCGTCACTCCGGTGATGAGAGAACTGGGACATCATGAGCGAGACGACCACCTCTGATACCTCCGATCGCCCCGTGGTCTTCCGTGGCGGGACCGTACTCACCATGGACGACCGGCACACCGTCCTGCGCGACGCCGACGTCCTGGTGATCGGCGAACGCATCGAGGCCGTCGGCCCCCAGCTCGACGTCCCGGCGGAGACCCTCGAGATCGACGCCCGTGGCGGCATCGTCATGCCCGGCATGATCGACACCCACCGGCACCTGTGGCAGACGGCCATGCGCGGCTACGGCGCCGACTGGACGCTCACCCAGTACTTCGTCTGGTACTACCTGGAGTCGGGCAAGTTCTTCCGGCCGGAGGACATCTACGCCGGCAACCTGCTGGGAGCCATCGAGGCCCTGGACGCCGGCGTGACCACCACGGTCGACTGGTCCCACGGGCTGCAGACGGTGGACCACGCCGACGCCGCGGTCGACGCCCTGGAGGCGGTCCCGGGCCGGTTCGTGCTCGGCTACGGCAACATCCAGCAGGGGCCGTGGGACTGGTCCGCCAAGCCGGAGTTCCGGGACTTCGTCACCCGGCGCATCGACGGCCGCGGGGACATGCTCGGCTTTCAGATGGCCTTCGACGTGACCGGCGACCCGGAGTTCCCCGAGCGCGCCGCCTTCGAGGTGGCCCGCGACCTCGACGTGCCGGTGAGCACGCACGCCGGCGTCTGGGGCGCCACCAACGACGACGGCATCCGTCTCATGCACGAGAACGGGTTCATGACCCCGTCGACCATCTACGTGCACGCCGCCACGCTCAGCCCCGACTCCTACAACCGGATCGCCGCCACCGGTGGCTCGGTCTCGGTGTCCACCGAGAGCGAGCAGAGCGCCGGCCAGGGCTACCCTCCCACCTGGCGGCTGCGTCAGCATGACATCCCGGTGTCGCTGTCCATGGACACCAGCGCCTGGTGGAGCGGCGACCTGTTCTCCGCCATGCGCACCACGCTCGGCGCCGACCGCTCCCGCGAGCACCTGGAGGCCCACGCCCGCCAGGAGACCATCACCCACTGCACCCTGCGCGCCGAGAACGTGGTCGACTGGGCCACCCGGGGCGGCAGCAAGGCGCTCGGACTGGACAGCGCCATCGGCAGCCTCGAACCCGGCAAGAAGGCCGACGTCGTCCTGATCAAGAACGACCGCTCGCCGGTGATGTTCCCGATCTTCAACCCGTACGGCCACGTGGCGCTGCAGGCGCAGCGCGGCGACGTGCACACGGTCCTGGTCAACGGGCGCATCGTCAAGCGCGACCACCGGCTCGTCGGCATCGACCTCGACCGGGCCCGGCAGGTCGTCGAGCAGACCGTCGACTACCTGAAGGCCGAGCTCGGCGAGGAGGCGTGGGAGAAGGGCATGAACCCCGACGTCCCGCAGGTCGAGGTCCTCGACAACCCGTACACCTACACCGATTACGGAACGTCGGCGACGCACAGCAACAGCGCCGAGTAGCCCCCCCCCCCCCCCGATGCGGGCCCGTGCCGACGCGAGTCGCCCGGCACGGGCCTCCGCTCACCAGGGCGAACCGATCGTGGCCGACATCGGGAGGGCGCGGGGAGGCACGCTCCACCCGCCGTACCGGCTTCCGGGGCGGGCAGGCGGCGTAGCAGGCCCTGCCGCTCTCCGCGCCGCCGCGTATCGCGGAGGGGACGAACCACGTCAACTGTTCTGACGTTCCTCAGGGCTTGACTTCCTCCCCCTCGTGAACGAGGCGGATTCCCACGGTCGCCCGCAGGGTTTCCTGCTTCACCGCCGACCGCCCGCCAGAGAGGACTCTCTGTGAGGTCTTACGTCAGCTCCACAGGCGTTTCACCTCTCCGCCAGCCCGGCGGCGAGGACGTTCTTCGCGGCGTTCACATCCCGGTCGTGGCTCGCGCCGCAGGCACAGGTCCATTCCCGGATGTTCAACGGCATCTGGTCCTGCAACGACCCGCACGCCGAGCACAGCTTGGAGGAGGGAAACCAGCGGTCTGCCACCACGAGCTCCCGCCCGTACCAGGCCGCCTTGTACTCCAGCATCATGCGCAGCTCCCGCCAGCCCGCATCCGAGATCGAACGCGCCAGCGAGTGATTCTTCACCATGGTGCGGACGGTCAGGGCTTCCACGACGATCACTTGATTCTCGCGAACAAGCCGTGTGCTGACCTTGTGCAAGTGGTCCCGGCGCCGGTCGGCGATACGGGCGTACACCCTGGCCACCCGCAGCCGCGCCTTGGCCCGGTTGTTGCTGCCCTTGTCGGTGCGGGCGAGCGCCCGCTGCGCCTTGGCCAGCCGGCGCCGATCCCGGCGCTCGTGGCGCGGGTTGACGATCTTCTCCCCGGTGGACAGCGTGGCCAGCGCCGTGAGGCCCGCGTCCACACCGACCACCGCCTCGACCGGTGCCAGCGGGCTGATCCTCTCCTCGCACAGCAGGGACACGAACCAACGCCCCGCCGCGTCCTTCGACACCGTCACCGTGGACGGCTCCGCCCCCTCGGGCAGCGGACGCGACCAGACGATGTCCAGCGGCGCGTTCATCTTCGCCAGGGTCAGCCGTCCATCCCGCCAGCGGAACGCCGAACGCGTGTACTCCGCCGACAGCCGCGACCTCTTACGAGACTTGAAGGTGGGATACCTGGCCCGTTCGGCGAAGAAGTTCGCGAACGCCGCCTGCAAATGACGCAACGCCTGCTGCAACGGCACCGACGACACCTCGAACAGGAAGTCGTACTCGCCGCCGCGCTTCCACTCCGTCAGCCGAGCCGACGACTCCACGTAGGAGAACCGACGCCCTTCCAGGGTGTAGGCGCGGGTGCGTTCTTCGAGGGCCTTGTTGTAGACCAGGCGGACGCAACCGAACGTCCGGGCAAGCTCTTCAGCCTGCTCAGAGGTCGGATAGAAGCGGTACTTGAACGCCCGCTTCACGAGCTGCGCCACGCCTCGCATCGTATCGCGCGATCACCTGACAGTCGCGCGTTTGTTCGAGGCACCGTCCCACGTTTCCTCCCCGCCCTGAAGGACGGGGTCTCCAAGCTCAAGGAGATTCGATGAAGTGACGTCATTCCGTTCGCCGGAGCGTCCGCAACGCGGCCGGACAGTCCCTTCGCCGTGTGCGATCATGGATCGATGCCGACGACCTGGGACGAGGCGTTCGCGAGCCGGTACGACGAGTGGTCGGCGCACATGACGGCCGACATCGCCTTCTACGTGGACCTCGCGCGTGCGGCGGACGGGCCGCTGGTCGAGCTGGCGGCCGGGAACGGGCGGGTCGCGATCCCGGTCGCGCGGGCCACCGGCCGGCCCGTCATCGGCATCGACATCTCGCCGACGATGCTCGCACAGGCGCGCGCCCACGCGGCCACCGCCGGGGTAGCGCTCGACCTGCGCGAGTGCGACCTGCGCGAACTCACCGTGGAGGAGCCGGCGGCGCTGATCTACTGCCCGTTCCGGTCGCTGCAGCACCTGCCGACGTGGGCCGACCGCCGCCGCGCGTTCGAGCGGGTCGCCGCCTCGCTCCGGCCGGGAGGACGGTTCGCCTTCGACGCCATCGCCTTCGACCACCGGATCGCCGCCCGGCTCGACGGCGTGCGCCAGGAGCGGCCCGTGCCGCACACGATCCGCTACGCGGTCGGCGACAACCGGATCGACATGGTCCTGGACGACGGCGCGACGAGCTCCTTATGGTGGGCGACGAAGAACGAGTGGCTCGGCCTCCTCGACGTCGCCGGTCTCGAACTGGAGGCCCTGTACGGAGGCTTCGCGCGCGAGCCGTACACCGAGGACAGCCGGGAGTACGTGTTCGTCGCCCGCCGCCCGTAGGCTTCAGCCGCTCAGGCCGGACTCCAGGTGCGCCAGGGCCCGGTCGATCTCGGCGGGGCCGTCCAGGCCGGGGTCCTGGGCCCACTGCTGCCAGACCATCGCCACGACCCCGAAGACCGCGCCGATGGCGTCGCGCAGCCGGGGGTCGTCCGCCGCGCGGCCGGCCCTGTCCGCCACGATCTCGCGGATCTCCTGGATGAGGCCGGGGCTTCGGCGCAGGTTGGCCGCCACCAGCTCGGGGACGGTGGCCGCGAACACCTCGCGCGCACGTCCCGCGGCGATCTCCTCGGCGGACAGGGCGGCGAACGCCGTGCGGAACGCGCCGCGCAGGACGGCCACCGGTGTGCCCGGCGGCTGAACGGGCAACGCCTCCATGAGGGGCGGGAAGCGGTCGAGCGTGGCGAGATCCTCCTTCGTCGGGAAATAGCGGAAGAAAGTGGCCGGGGAGATCTCGGCGGCGGCGGCGATCTGCTCGATGGTGGTGGCGCCGTAGCCGCATTCGTGGAAGAGCCTGAACGCCTCACGCAGGATCGCCTCCCGCGTCTTGACCTTCTTGCGCTCGCGTAGCCCGCCGGTGCCCATGGGCGAAGTTTACTGCCAATTGATGGTCTGCTTTCAAATTTTACCGGCCTAACTTGCACTGCTAAGTAAGCATGCTAAGTTAGGTGCGTGGAACGGAACCTGAGTTTCAACCTGCATGTGCTCACCGCCCGGCTGGACCGGGCGGCCGACAGGATCCTGCGGGCGGAGCACGACATCTCCTACAGCCGCTTCCTGGCGCTGACCCTGGTCGGCGAGCTGGGCGTCTCGACGCAACGCGCCCTCGCCGACAGCCTGGGCGTGACCGAGCCGTCGGTGAGCCGGATGACCTCGGTGCTGGCCGCCGAAGGACTGCTCGACGTGCAGCCCGACCCCGCCGGAGGGCACCGCCGGCAGCTGACCCTCACCGACGAGGGGAAGCGGCTGGTGTCCTCGGTCCAGCAAGGGCTCGAAGAACGGGTGGCCGCGCTCGTCCACAACAGCGGCGTGCCGTACGAGGAGTACGCGAGGCACACCGCGCTCCTGCTGGCGGCCGTCGACGACATCGAGAAGAAGAGAACCAAGTGAGCATCCAGACCACCCATCCGCGCACGGTCACCTCGGCCGACGGCACCCCCATCAGCTATCGGACCATGGGCGCGGGTCCGGACCTCATCGTGGTCGGGGGCGCGCTGCGCGCCTCGCAGGACTACCTGCCGCTGGCCTCCGCGCTGGCCGGCTCCCGTACGGTCCACCTCGTCGATCGGCGAGGCCGAGGCGGCAGCGGCCCCCAGGGCCCCGGCTACACCCTGGCCAAGGAGGTGGAAGACCTCCTGGCCGTCCAGGCGGAGACCGGCGCGCGAACGGCGTTCGGTCATAGTTACGGCGGGCTCGTCGTCCTGGAGACCGCACGCTCGTTCCCGGTGTTCGACCACGTCGCGGTCTACGAGCCCGGCGTGCCCTGCGGCCCGGTCCACACCCACTGGATGGCCCCCTACCGGGAACGGCTGGCGGCGGGCGACCCCTACGGCGCGTTCGCCCACTTCGTCCGCGGGTCCGGTGGTGCACCGGCCTTCATGGCCAAGATGCCACACTGGTATCTGCGCCTGGCGCTACGGGTCGGGCTTCGCGGGCCCGCCTGGCGACGGATGCTGCCGCTGCTGGAGGCCAACCTGGCCGAGCACGAGCAGGTCGCGGCCCAGCAGGGCCGCCATATCGCGTTCGCGGCCGTCACCGCCTCGACGCTGATCCTCTGCGGCGGCCGCAGCTCGCGGACGAGCAGAGCGGAGTTCGGCGTGCTGCGGGACACCCTGCCGGACGCCACCCTCGAAACCTTGGACGGCCTCGACCATTTCGGCCCGGAAGGCAAGACGGCCTCGATCGTGGCCGATCGGACACTGGCCTTCCTCCGCTGACGCGCCGTTGGTGGCCCGGCGGACGCGGGCGCTCCTCCGCGGACGCGCCGGTCGTGGCGTCACCGGCTTGCCGTGACGCCAACCTAGCGCCATAGTGCCGTCATGGATCTCACGCCGTACGTCGACAGTCTCCGCCGCGAGCTGGCCGTCGCCGCCGAGGCGGGCGGCCCGGAGGCCCGCGCGCTCGCCGAGCGTCTCACCGCGCCGCTGGACTCGGCCGTCCGGCTCACCCTCCTGGAGGCGCTGTCGGCCGCCGCGGGCGAGATCACCCGCGATCTCGCGCCAGGCTCGGTCGACGTACGGCTGCGCGGCCGTGACCCCGACTTCCTGGTGACGCCTCCGCCGGTCGACACGTCACCGCAAGGGGCGCCCCCGAGCAGTTTGAGCACCGCGCTGGCCGGCGCGGTGGAGGTCGCGATGGGCATCCGGCAGCCCGTTCCCCCGGCTCCACCGGAGTCCGACGACGGCGGCACCTCACGGATCTCGCTGCGCGTCCCCGACCACCTCAAACCACGCATCGAGCAGGCGGCCGGCCGGGAAGGACTGTCGGTCAACGCCTGGCTGGTCCGAGCCGTGTCCGCGGCGCTCGGCCCCGCCGAGGGAGGCGGCACTCCCGAGAGCCACGGCGATCCACGTACCGGACGCCATTACACCGGCTGGGTGCGCTAGCGCACCCAGGGCGGCGGAGAGGTGGACAGCGGCGCTGGGCCGGGAGCCGACCGCGAGCGGTGGCCGGCCCGTGGTCAGCCCGTGGCCATCATGCGGCTCTCCCAGGCCCAGGCCGCGATCTCGACCCGGTTGCGGGCGCCGAGCTTGGCCTGGACGCCCGCGACGTGGCCCTTGACCGTACTGAGCGAGATGAACAGCTCGTCGGCGATCTCCTGGTTGGTGCGTCCTCGGGCGACCGCCTGGACGATGTCGAGCTCCCGCGTGGTCAGGGGCCGCGCGAGCGGGCGGGCCTCGGCGCGGGTTCCGCCGTCGGCGAGGCGGCGCAGCAACCGCAGGGTGATCGACGGCGAGATGAGCGCGTCACCCGCGTACGCGGCCCGCACGGCCTCGACGAGCAGGACAGGGCCCGCGTCCTTGAGCACGAACCCGGCCGCGCCGCAGCGCAACGCGCCGTAGACGTACTCGTCCAGGTCGAAGGTGGTGACCATGACCACGCGTGGCGGCGCGTCGGCCAGCGCGCGGGCGACCTCGATGCCGTCGAGGCGGGGCATCTGGACGTCCACCAGGCACACGTCCGGGCGCGTCCTGCGGGCCTGCTCGATCGCCTCGACGCCGTCGCCGGCCTCGGCGACCACGGTGATGTCGGGCTGGTCCTCAAGGATGATCCGCAGGCTGGCCCGGATCATCTCCTGGTCGTCGGCCAGCAGCACCCGGATGGTCATCGGCGCTTCCCGGACAGCGACGGCGGCGCCGGGACGGTGGCGCGGACGGTCCAGCCGGAGCCGGGGCGGGGGCCGGCCGTCAGGGTGCCGCCGAGGGCTTCGAGGCGTTCGCGCATGCCGATGAGACCGTATCCGGCGTGACGGTAGCGCCTGGCGGGCGCCTGCGGGGCGTCGTCCTCGACCACGACCGTGACCGCCTCCTCGTCCTGGGTGATGTCGATGGCGACCGTGCGGACGTGCCGGGCGTGCCGGGAGACGTTGGTCAGCGACTCGCGTACGACGCGGTACACGGTGCTGCTCACCTCGGGCGGCCAGCCGTCCGGCTCGGCGGCCAGCCGCAGGCGCGCCCGCCGGCCATGGCCTTCGAAGTTCTCGATCAGCTCGGCGAGCCGTTCGTGGCCCGCAACGTCGGAGGCGGTGTCGCGCAGGAGGCCGACCACGCGGCGGGTCGCGGCCAGCGCCTCGGAGCCCGCGGTCTCGATGCCGGCGAGCGAACCGGCCGTCCTGTCGGGATGCTTGGCGGTGACGAGCTGGGCGGCCTGGGCCTGGAGCACGATGCTGGTGATGTGGTGGGCCACGACGTCGTGCAGCTCCCTGGCCAGCTCCAGGCGTTCGGCGTGCCGTACGCGCTCGGCGGCGGCGTGGCGGCGGGCGGCGAGGAGCCGGAGGGCGAGCCCGGCCGCCAGGGCGGCGAGCCAGATCAGGGCGCCCTGCACCGGCACGGCCGAGCGGGGATTGGCGAGGTGACCGGCCGCCATCACGGCCGGTCCCCCGGCGGCGACGGCGCAGGCCGTGCGGGCGGGCAGGATCCTGACCGCGGAGCCGGCGAGCACCGCCAGGCCGAGGGAGGCGGCGGGGCTGGGCTCGGCGGGCAGGTGGACGAAACGGGTGACGAGGACGGCGAGCGCCGCCACGGTAAGGCCGGCGACGGCCGTCCACAGGCGAGAGCGGCGGCGCACCACGGCGAGCACGCCCACCGACGCGCCGACGGCCGCGCCGAACAGCCAGTAGCCGTCGCCCCAGGAATCGGCGACCCAATAAGCCTGGAATGCGACGGCTGTCGCGATGACGACGCCGAGCCCGGCGTCGGCCGCCGCCTTGCGCCGATCGGGGAAGCCCACGGTCGTCCAGGCTAGGGCAGGGGTGCCGCCGGTTGATTCGGCCGAAAGTACGGTCTCGTTCTGCACGGCCGTCGCTGCCTTGTCCGGGGAAGTAGCAAAAAATTCAATTAATCAACGTAGTTTCGGTCTCGACCGGAGACCCCCGAACCACATACCGTATACGGCATGTCTGGCGACATGATCCCCCCGGCTCGGTCCCCGCTGACCCCTGCCTTCCTCGACCGCTCCCGAACCGTGGCACCGCCCGGCTGGAGCCGCTGGCTGATCCCGCCGGCGGCCCTGTCCGTCCACCTGGCGATCGGCCAGGCGTACGCGTGGAGCGTGTTCAAGCCGCCGTTGGAGTCCTCCCTCGGCCTGTCCGGCACGATGAGCGCGCTGCCCTTCCAGCTCGGCATCGTGATGCTCGGCCTGTCGGCCGCGTTCGGCGGCACGCTGGTCGAGCGCAACGGGCCACGGTGGGCCATGTTCGTCTCGATGACCTGCTTCTCCAGCGGCTTCCTGATCTCCGCGTTCGGTGTGGCGATCGGGCAGTTCTGGCTGGTGGTGCTGGGATACGGCTTCATCGGCGGCATCGGGCTCGGCATCGGCTACATCTCGCCGGTCTCCACCCTGATCAAGTGGTTCCCCGACCGGCCCGGCATGGCCACCGGCATCGCCATCATGGGCTTCGGCGGCGGGGCGCTGATCGCCTCGCCCTGGTCGGCGGGCATGCTCGGCGCGTTCGGCACGGACACGACCGGCATCGCGCAGACCTTCCTGGTCCACGGCGTGGTCTACGCGGTGTTCATGTCAGTGGGGGTGATGCTGGTCCGCGTGCCGCCCGAGGGCTGGCTGCCCCGGGGCTGGACGCCCTCCCTGGCCGCCGCCAAGCCGCTGGTCACCACCGCGGACGTCTCCGCGCGCAACGCGATCCGTACCCCGCAGTTCTGGTGCCTGTGGATCGTGCTGTGCCTCAACGTGACCGCGGGCATCGGCATCCTGGAGAAGGCCGCCCCCATGATCAGGGACTTCTTCTCCGACACCGACACCCCCGTCGCGGTCGGCGCGGCGGCCGGCTTCGTCGCGCTGCTCTCCCTGGCCAACATGGCCGGCCGGTTCGTGTGGTCCTCCACCTCCGACCTGATCGGCCGCAAGAACATCTACCGCGTCTACCTCGGCGTGGGCGGGCTGCTCTACCTGACGATCGCGCTGGCCGGCGACAGCTCCAAGCCGCTGTTCATCATGTGCACGATCGGCATCCTGTCCTTCTACGGCGGCGGGTTCGCCACCGTGCCCGCCTACCTCAAGGACCTCTTCGGCACCTACCAGGTGGGAGCCATCCACGGCCGGCTGCTCACCGCCTGGTCGGTCGCGGGCGTGCTCGGCCCACTGATCATCAACGCGATCGCCGACGCGCAGGCAGCCGCGGGCCGGTCGGGACCCGCGCTGTACACGACCTCCCTGTACATCATGATCGCGCTGCTCGTGATCGGCTTCGCGGCCAACGAGCTGATCCGCCCGGTCGCCGAGAAGTTCCACGAACGCGTGCCGGAAACCCCGGAAACCCCGGCCACCCGCTGACCGTGACGAGCCGATGAGGACTCCCGTATGAGCAACGACAGCCGCACCCTGCTGATGGTCCTGGCCTGGGCCTGGGTCGGAGTGCCCTTCGCCTTCGGTGTGTACGAGTTGGTCCTGAAGCTCACCCAGCTCTTCGCCGGGTAACGCCCACGCGGGGCCGGGCACCGTCCCCTGGACGATCTCACCTGGTCAGGACGAGCCATCTCTTGCCGTCGATGAGCTCTCGTGCGGCGTCGAGATGACCGGCATGGCAGGCGGTCTCGGTGATGACGTGCAGGACGACCTCCCGTAGCGTGCGCGCCTGCCAGTCGGCGAACCACTCCGGCCACCACACCGGCGCGGCCTGCATCGAGGTGGTGGCGATGACAGCGTTCGCGGCGTCGATCTCCCGCTGGTAGCAGGTGAGGACCGCTTCGACCGGCACGTCGCGGCCGACCTGCCAGGCGTCGCCGGACTGGCCGAGCCCGTCGATGACGGCCCGATCACCGGAGACGACGGCGCGGAACCAGAACCGCTCGACGTCCAGGGCGAGATGCCGTACCAGGCCCAGGCAGCTCCAGCCCGACGGCAGGACCGGCCGCCGCAGATCCGCCTCGCTCAGGCCGGCCAGGATGTCGTGGACATGCCGTCGCTGATGGTTCAGGTAGGTGAGCAGAGTCTCGGTTTCCGGGCTCATCATCGGAGCGGCTCCCGCCGGGCGTTCTCGTCGGCCCGGTCGAGCAGCGCACGGCGTTCGGGCTCGCTGTGCGCGACGGCGGCCGCCTGCCGGAACAGCACCGCGGCGCGGTCGCGGTCGCCACCCCGGGCGGTGAGGTCGGCTTCTGCGGCGATGGCCAGCGGGTGACCGTCCAGCGCGCCGCCCGAACGCAACCCGGCCAGCAGCGCGAGCCCGGCAGGTGGCCCGTGCGCGTAGCCGTGCGCGACGGCCCGGTTCAGCTCGACCACGGGCGTGGAGTGCATCCGGGCCAGGTCGTCGTAGCACCGGGCGATCGTCGGCCAATCCGCGCCGGAGACCGACGGCGCGGTGACGTGGCAGGCGGCGACGCGCGCCTGCAGCCCGTACGGGCCGTCCTGCTCGACCCCGGCCAGTATGTCCAGGCCCTCGGTGATCGCGACCCGGTCCCACCGGGAACGATCCTGCCTGTCGAGCGGCAGCAGATTGCCCTCGGCGTCCTGGCGGGCATCGCGCCGGGAGTGCTGCAGGAGGAAGAGCGCCAGCAGCGCCGACACCTCACTCTGCCCCGGCATGAGCCGGCGCAGCAGCCTCGCCAGCCGGATCGCCTCCTGCGCGAACGCGGGCTCACCGTCGGCGTCGTAGCCCTGGGTGAACAGCAGGTAGAGCACCGCCAGCACGCCGGGCAACCGCTCGGCCAGGGCCGGGCCGGTCGGGACCCGGTACGGGATCCCCGCATCGGCGATCTTCCTCTTGGCCCTGGTCAGGCGCCGGGTCATGGTCGGCTCGGTGACCAGGAAAGCGCGGGCGATCCGCGCGGCCGGCACCGCGCAGATCGTCCGCAGCGTCAACGCCACGCGCGCTTCCAGCGGCAGCGCCGGGTGGCAGCACGTGAAGATGAGCCGCAGCCGATCGTCCACGACCTCCTCCTCGCCGACGGCTTCGGGGCCGTCGTGTCCGGCCGGCGCGAGCCTGGCCAGTTCCTCCAGCTTGCGGCGTTCCACCGAGGCGCGGCGCAGCGTGTCGATCGCGCGGTTGCGCGCCACCGTCATGAGCCAGCCGCCGGGGTTGGCCGGCATCCCCTCCTGCGGCCACCGCCGCACGGCCAGCGCCAGCGCCTCCTGAGCGCAGTCCTCGGCCAGCGTCCAGTCGCCGGTGACGCGGATGAGCGTGGCGACGATGCGCGGGCAGGCGTCGGCGGCCACCGTTTCCAGAGACGCCGCCTCCAGAGACGCTGTCACTGTTCGAAGTCGGCGAACGGACGCAGCTCCAACCGTCCCGCCCTGGCCATCGGATGAGCGCGAGCGACCTCGATCGCCTCGTCCAGATCGTCGCAGTCGAGCAGGTCGAAGCCCACGATCACCTCCTTGGTCTCGGCGAACGGGCCGTCGGAGAGGATGAGCTCGCCTTCGCGGACGCGGACGGTGGTCGCCGCGGACTCCGGCGCCAGGACCGCGCCCCGCAGACGCCGCCCGCGTGCGTCGTTCTCGGCCACCCAGGCCTCGATGTCCGGCTCGTTTTCCTTGTCCGTGTCAGGCTCGGTGTCGCTGCAGACGAACATCATGTACTTCATGACGCGCTCCTCGGATTGACGGCGTACACCATGGTGACGAATGGGCAGGCGGCTTCCGGACACGCCCCACCGATGATTTCGTGCGGACGATGGTGTCACCGTCTTTCCCGAGTTCGCCCGGCCCGTCGTGCGCGCGCTAAGCGACAGAGCCGTAAGCGGGCTTTCCCGTCCAGTCGTAGGTGACGTACACGACGCCGGCGTCGGTGGGCGTCACCCCGGTGAGCTTCAGCCCGGCGGGTGCGGCCCCCTCGGCGAACAGCCGCTTCCCCTCGCCGAGGACGACGGGGAAGACCAGCAGCCGGTACTCGTCGACCAGCTCGGCCTCCTGCAGGGTGCGCAGGAGATCGCTGCTGCCCTGGACCAGGATCTCGCCGTCGGTGCTCCGCTTGAGCTCGGCGACCGTCTGAGCGGCCTCGCCCACCAGGACCCGGGTGTTGCGCCAGGCGGCGTCCATCGGCGTCCTGGTGGTGACGTACTTCGGCATGCTGTTGATCTTCGCGCCGCCCTCCTCGTCCGGCACGCCGGGCCAGTGCGAGGCGAGGATCTCGTAGGATCTGCGCCCCAGCAGCATGCCGTCCGCGCGGTCGAGCTGCTCGCCCATGATGCGGCCGAACCCCTCGTCCACGTGCGGGGCCAGCCATCCGCCGTGCGGGAAGCCGTTGGAGTCGTCCTCGCCGGGCCCGCCGGGGGCCTGCATGACGCCGTCCAACGACACGAACGTGGAAACGACCAGTTTGCTCGCCATCTGTCACTCCTGTCGTGGTGCGGGACTTCTACCCCATGAGCGGGCTACGGTTTCGTGTAGGTGGCGATGATCACGCCGCTCTTCATGACCTGGGTGCCGGCCAGGGCCAGCGTCGTCTGGACGTCGCTCAGCGGCGCGGACACCGACGGACCGCCCACGAACACCGGGTGGATCCAGAACCGGACCTCGTCCACCAGCCCCGCCTTGACCAGGGCGTGCGTGACCACGCCGTAGCCGTACATCAGGATGTCCGCGCCCGGCCCGGCCTTGAGAGCGGTGACCGCCTCGACGAGGTCGCCCTCCAGCACCTCGCTGTTGTTCCACTCCGGGTCCGTGAGGGTGCTCGAGGCGACGTACTTCTTGACGTTGTTGAAGTAGGCCGCGCCGGTGCTCGGGTCGCTCTCGTCGCGGGTCGGCCAGGCGGCGGCGAAGCCCTCGTAGGTGCGCCGGCCCATCAGCAGGGCGTCGGCGGCGGCCGTCTGCTCACCGGCGAAGGCGGCGGCCTCCTCGTCGAAGTACGGCATGGTCCACATGGGGTCTTCGATGACGCCGTCGAGGCTGATGTAGGTCGAGCTGATGAGCTTACGCATCGTGGGTTCCTCCGGGCTGTGCGTGTTTCTTTCGATGACCACTACTGTGCCCGGAGCTTCTTACGATTCGCTTCAGGCCCCCTTACCGGCAAGATGTGGCGAATGGAGACGAATCGACTCGGGCGCAGCTCAGTGGAAGTGACGCGGCTCGGCTTCGGCGGCGGGCCCATGGGCGGCTACGGCATCGGCCACTCCGAGCGCCGCATCGGCGCAAGCCTGCGCGACTGACGACGATCGGAGTTCACCCTCTCCACCAAGGTCGGCAAGGTCCTCATCCCGCAGGACCCCGAGGGGCGGATGGACGAGGCCTTCATGGTGCCCGCCACGCACCGGCGGGTGTGGGACTTCTCCCGCGACGGCATCCGGCGCAGCGTCGAGGACTCCCTGAGAGCCAGTCGTCCGCGCAGGCGATCGCCACGGACCCTGCTCTACCTGCTCTCGTGGGTGCCGGGCCGTCGTCAACCTGTCCATTCTCCAGCCGTGAACATCACGGAGACAGATCGGCCCTCGCCTCGCCCGTCTCCAGGTCGTACGGAATCGAAAGGTGCTGGTGGACCATCACCCACGCGCCACTCCTGCGCTCGAACACCCGCGTGCCCCGCGACCAGTGCTCGGCCTCCCCGGCGACCCGGACCCGGTTGAGCCCCCACGCCACCGCGAGGTCATCCCCCACCAGGACCCGTAGATCCGGGATCTCCAGGCTGACGTCACCGCCGACGCCCAGGCCGCGCGCGCACACCTCCCGCACCGCCGCCGCCCCCGCATACTGCAGCGGAGCCTCATGCTCGTACGACACCACGTCGTCGGCGACGGCCGCCATCACGCCGTCCAGATCCTTGGCCGCGGTGGCGTCGAACCACCGCTGATGCACCTGGCGCACCTCCCGCTCGGCCGCGCCCCGATCCATGATCGGGAACGAGTGGTGCTCATGCGCCACCACCCACCGGCCGCCCTCCTTCCGCAGCCCCAGCGTCAGCCGCAGCCGGTTGCCCGGATCCTCTCCCGGCATGCCGCACCGCAGCAGCGCCTGCGCGAAGGCCACGTCAGCGCCGGCCGTGACCTCCAGGGACACGATCTCGAAGCAGGCCCCCTGAGCCTGCCACCGGAAGAACGGCGGCCACGTCTCCCGGTACGCCTCGATGCCCCGCACCCCCTCCTGAGGAGGCGGCACGTCGAACATCACGATGTCCTCGGCGTGATCCGCGACGACCCCCTCCAGGTCGCCCCGATGCACCGCCTCCGCCCAGCGCTCGATCAGCGTACGAATCCGCATGTCGTCGGTTGCCATGAGATGAGGTCCCTCCGGTTCGATGTCACCGTCACCCCTACAACCCCCGCCGAACCGGAAACTCATCGCGAATCCGGCAACCCGAACGCCGCGAAGTCCGCGTCCAGGAACGAGACCACCTCCGCGACCCGCCTGCCCCGCACCACGAGCACGTCCAGACCGGCCGGAACGTGCACACCTCGCTCCTCGTCCCACATGTACGTGCCGAACGCGAGCTGACCGTTCGCCCCCACCGGCACGAACCGCCAGCGACTCCGCAACGGCCCGTCGACCAGGAACCCGCGAATGTCGGCCCGCCCCGCGTACCACGCCGTCAGCGGCGGCATCGAGTACTTCGCGTCCTCCGTCAGCATGGCCACGATCGTCTCGACGTCACCCGCCTCCCACGCGCGCGCATACCGCTGAGCGAGCTCACGCCGCCCCTCCTCGCCCAGCTCACCCAGCGTCCGCTGCTGCGTCCGCTCGGGCAGCACCTCCGCCAGCACCTTCCGGGCCCGCTGCAGAGCGCTGTTGACCGCCGCCACCGACGTGTCCAGCAGTCCGGCGACCTCGCCGGCCGCGAACCCCAGCACCTCGCGCAGCAGCAGCACCGACCGCTGCACCGCCGTCAGATGCTGCAGCGCCGCCACGAACGCCAGCTCCACGCTCTCCCGCGCCACCACCCGCGCCTCAGGGCTCAGCTCCGCCGTCCACCCCATCAACCGATCCGGGTACGGCTCCAGCCACGCGACCTCGCCGGCCGTTCGCAGATCGGCGGGCAGCTCACGGCGGCCCCGGCGTTCGATGAGCGTCAGCGCCCTGTTCGTAGCGATCTTGTACAGCCACGGCCGGATCGACCCCCGATCCTCGAACCGCCCCAGACCACGCCACGCGCGATCCAGCGTCTCCTGGACGACGTCCTCCGCGTCATGCGCCGACCCCAGCATCCGGTAGCAGTGGGCGCACAACTCATCCCGGAACGGCCCCACCAGCCGGTCGAAAGCATGGCGATCACCCGCCCGCGCCGCCGTCAACTCACCCATCGCCACCACCTTTATCCACGACCGGTACGGAGGCGGCCCTGGAGATCAGCGATGTTCGTGATCGCGCGGGCGCTCGCCGTGGAGCACGTACGCCTCCAGGCTGTCGTCATAGCCGGGATGCGCGGCGAGCACGTCCTCGTAAGCCGCCTCGCCCGCCGGCGTCCGCACCAACGTTACCCATCTCAGCACCAGCGCGAAGGCCACCGTCAGCGGGCACGGATCCGCTTCTTCAACGGTCTCCAGCCCGGCGCCCGTTCGATCTCGGCTTGGCGGGCGTGGCCCATCCGCTTCGACAGGATGGCGAGCACCAGCCGCTCGGCCGGATGCTCCGCCGACATGCCCGCGACAGGCGAGCACAGGCCCTCCGGGGACTCACGGACGACGTTCCGCCTGACGAGCGCGGTGATCACGGTGTCGGCCGGCGACCGGCCGCCGCCGGCCAGCACGGCCAGCTCGTAGGCGTCGGTGATCTCACCGACGCGGCCACGCCCGCTCCGCCACCGCGACAGGCATTCCACCAGGACCAGGACGACGACGGCCACCAGGCCTGACACGACAACGATCAGGAGCATGACCACCGTCCACCCTCGGGACTCCATCCTCACCCATGCGCCTGAGGACGTACAGGAAGATTTTCAGAGACCGGCCACCCGGGAAGAAGCGGCGTCGAGGAGGCGGCACAGCGCCAGCGGGTCCGGGGCGACGGCCGTCACCAGGATGGCCGGGCCGGTGAGCGGGGTCAGCACGGCCTCCCCCGCTCCGAGGCCGCCGCCGAACAGCCGGACGCCGGGCCGCTCCTCCGCGAAGGCCGGGTCGACGACGAGCAGCTGACCGACGGCCCGATGACCGCCGAGGACGGCGGGACCGTCCCACGACGGCGCCCCGGGACCGTACTCAGTCTGCTGGTCGAGCAGCAGGCGACCGTCGTGCCGGACGGTGAGGCGGCCGGTCAGCCGCCCCGGCGGCTCGTTGGCCCGCCCCAGGACCTGCTCCTCGCGCAGCACGAGCCGGGCGGTGGCGGCCAGGTCGATGACGCAGCTCTGCCGGAGGTTGCTGCGCGCGGCGGAGATCAGCGGCTTGGGCAGCCAGTGCAGCCGCGCCCCCTCCGCCACGGTCAGCCGCACGTCGTAGGCGGCGTGCTCGGGGGTGGGCCCGCGCAGCGCGACGGTCGCGGCGGCCGACGTGACCCGCAGGTCGGCGCCCTGCTCGGCGGTGGCTTCGATGCGCAGCCGGTCACCGCCGAGTGGGGCGCTCATCGCGCCCAGGACGCACACCCTCGCCTGTTTCCCGTACGACCGGCCGCGGCGCAGCTCGAACGGCCCGTCCCCGCACAGAACGGGAAGCGCCGTGGCCCCGCCCACCGCCGTCGCCGTGATCCGCGCGGTGGCCCGTACGCCAAGGCGCTCGGCTTCTCGAGCCGGCCGGGTGGGGGCGACGGTCATGCGGCGCCCGCGGTCCAGTCGGCGAGGCGTTCGCCGACCCAGTCCGCCACCGGCTGGACGCCGCCCTCGGACTTCAGCGTGGTGAAGGCCACCGGGAGGTCGCCCCGCTGGGCCTTGGCGTCGCGGGCCATCCCCGCCAGATCGACGCCCACGTACGGGGCGAGGTCGGTCTTGTTGATGACGAGCAGGTCGGCGGTGGTGATGCCGGGACCGCCCTTGCGCGGGATGTCGTCCCCTCCCGCGACGTCGATGACGAAGATCTGCACGTCGACGAGCCCCTTGGAGAACGTCGCGGTCAGGTTGTCGCCGCCCGACTCGACCAGGATCAGGTCGAGCGGGCCGACCTGATCCTCCAGGTCCTCGACGGCTTCGAGGTTGGCCGAGATGTCGTCGCGGATGGCGGTGTGCGGGCACGCCCCCGTCTCGACCGCCTGGATGCGTTCGGCGGGCAGGACGGCCTCGCGGAGCAGGAACTCGGCGTCCTCACAGGTGTAGATGTCGTTGGTGACGACGGCGATGGACAGCCGGTCGCGCAACGTACGGCACAGGGCGGCGACCGTGGCCGTCTTGCCGGAGCCGACCGGCCCGCCGAGGCCGATGCGCAGGGCTCGGCGGCGGCCGTCGGGGCGTTCGGACTCGGCGGAGACGGGGAGGGCGTCCGCGTGGTGCAGGTGCATGGCTGCTCCGATGGTGTGGTCGGCGGTCAGGAGGCGAAGAGACGTACCGGGCGGTCGGCGTGCCGCTCGGCGGCGAGGTCGAGCAGCGGCGCCGAGGCCGCGGGCAGCACGTCGACGCCCTCGGCGGCGACCTGTGACGCGCGTTCGGCACCGTGCGCCGCGATGGCGTCGAGGTCGGCGGTGAGGCGGGCGAGGACACCGGTGGCGTCGAACGGGTTCAGGCTCAGCAGGCGGACGGTGGCGGTGGCCGGGCCGCTGACGGACTCGTACGCCGCCACGTACGCGGCCTGCAGCGGGGTCAGACCCGCCGATCGGGCGGTGAGGCCGAGGACGACGGGCTGGTGAGCGCCGCGTGGCCGGGCGACGGCGAGTGCGTCGAGCTCGGCCGAGGGCCAGGTGGCGCGGGCGGCCCGCATCAGCTGGCGGCCCAGTCTGCGCGCGGTGTGCCGCAGGGCGGGGGCGGGGGTGCGGGCGTCGGCGGCCTCGTCCAGCAGGAGCGGGTCGTGGCCGGCGGCGGCCGCGGCGGTCAGACCCGCCGCGACCAGCCCGCTGGTGTGCAAACGGCCGCGGCAGAACTCCTCCAGGCTGGCGACGTCGTGAACGCGTCCCGCCGTGACAGCCCACTCCGCCCCGCCGGAGTGGGCGTGCCCACCGGCGGGGAAGCGGCCGTCGGCCAGGACGAGCAGTGCGGCGCTGTGCGGCTGACTCATCAGAAGAGGAAGTAGCGCTGTGCCATGGGGAGCTCCGTGGCGTAGGCGCGCTCGACGAGCTGATCGTCGATCTCCGTGCGCACGTCCTTGGCCGTCGCCCCGCCGATCAGCACCGTGAACGTGTCGGGGTCGATCTGGACGTCGGGGGTGGCGTTGTTCTCCCGCATATCCGCTTTGCGGACCTCTCGCGTGCTGCGTACGGGTCTGAACTGCTTGTCCAGCTTGAGCCGTTCGGGCAGGCCGCCGTCGATGGCCCGTTCGGTCACGAAGTTGACGGAGTTGCCGCGAGAGGCCCGGCCGGTCGCGCCGAACACGGCACGGGGCAGGACCGGCTGCGGCGTCGGGATGGAGGCGTTGGCGTCGCCCACCTGGGCGTAGGCGATCTGGCCGCCCTTGATGACGCGATGCGTCTTGACGCCGAAGAACTTCGGCTCCCACAGCACCAGGTCGGCGAGCTTGCCCGGTTCGATCGACCCGACCTCGTGGTCGATGCCCTGGGCGATGGCCGGATTGATGGTGTACTTGGCGACGTAGCGGCGGGCGCGATGGTTGTCGGCGCCGTCGTCGCCGTCCAGGAAGCCACGCCGGGCCTTCATGACGTGCGCGGTCTGCCAGGTCCTCATGATCATCTCGCCGATGCGGCCCATGGCCTGAGCGTCCGACGACATGATCGAGATGGCGCCCAGGTCATGCAGGATGTCCTCGGCGGCCATCGTGGAGGGCCGGATCCGCGAATCCGCGAAGGCACGGTCCTCCTCCACCAGCGGATTCAGGTGATGGCAGACCATCACCATATCGATGTGCTCCTTGACGGTGTTGTAGGTGAAGGGCCGGGTCGGGTTGGTGGAGGCGGGCAGCACGTTCGGCCGGCTCACGATGGTGATCATGTCGGGGGCGTGGCCGCCACCGGCGCCCTCGACGTGGAACACGTGGATGGGGTGGTCGCCGATCGCCTCGATGGTGTCGGCCACCACGCCCGCCTCGTTCAGTGAGTCGGCGTGCAGGGCGAGCTGGACGCCGGTCTCCTGGCACACCTCCAGGCACCTGCGCAGGACGGCCGGAGTCGCGCCCCAGTCCTCATGGATCTTGAAGCCGAGGACGCCCGCGTCCACCTGGTTGAACAGCGACTCCCTGGACATGGTGCTGCCCTTGCCGAACAGCCCGATGTTGACCGGGAAGGAGTCCAGCGCCTCGAACATCCGGTCGATGTGCCAGGAGCCGGGCGTGACGGTGGTGGCGGTGCTGCCCTCCGCCGGGCCGGTGCCGCCGCCGATGAGGGTGGTGACGCCGGCGGCGAGCGCCTCGTGGATCTGCTCGGGGCAGATGAAGTGGACGTGGGTGTCGACTCCCCCCGCGGTGAGGATCTTGCCATTGCCCGCGATAACCTCGGTCTCGGGGCCGATGAGGAAGTCGGTGGCCTGCTCGTGGCCGTCATGGACGGGGTCCATGGTCTCGTCGTTGTACGCCTTGCCGAGCGCGACGATCCGGCCGTCCCGGATGGCGACGTCGGCCTTGACGACACCCCAGTGATCGAGGATGACGGCGCCGGTGATGACGGTGTCCGGAGGCTCGGGGGCGCCGGGCTCAGCGGAGTCGCGGGGCGCGCAGGACTGGCCCATCGATTCGCGGATCACCTTGCCGCCGCCGAAGACGACCTCGTTGCCGCTGCGTCCGGGCCCGCCGGACCAGTCGTCGGTGATCTCGATCCGCAGGTCGGTGTCCGCCAGGCGGATGCGGTCACCGGTCGTCGGGCCGAACCGGTCGGCGTAGTCGGTGCGGGACAGCGGCTCAGCCATCGAGGTGACCTCCGACCAGGCCGCGCAGGCCCGCGACGACGCGCTTGCCCTCGATGGGCACCAGCTCCGCCTCTCGTGGACAGCCGGGTTCGAAGCGCATGGAGCTGCCGGCCGGGATGTGCAGGCGCTTGCCGTACGCGTCGGCCCGGGTGAAGGTGAGACCGGGGTTGGCCTCGTAGAAGTGGTAGTGGGAGCCGACCTGGATGGGCCGGTCGCCGTCGTTGACGACGCTCACGGTCGTGACCTCCCGGCCCACGTTGAAGTGCACGGGCCCCGCCTCCTCCGGATGTTCGACCTTCCCCGGGCTGACCAGCGGCTCCTCCCCCGCCTCCGGGAACGGGTCGTGCACGGTGACCAGCTTGGTGCCGTCGGGGAAGGTGGCCTCCACCTGGACGTTGGGGATCATCTCCGGGACGCCCTCCATGACCTCGTCGCGCGTGAGCACTCCCCGCCCGGAGGCCATGAGCTCGGCGACGGTGTGACCGTCACGTGCCCCTTCGAGCACGTGCACGGTCAACAGCGCGACCGCCTCCGGGTAGTTGAGCCGCACTCCCCGCGCCCGGCGTTTCTCGGCCACGTCCGCGGCCACATGGATCATCAGCCGTTCCCGCTCGTGCGGAGTCAGGTGCATGTCCGCCACCTCGCCTTCGATCGCCCCGTTGACTTGCTCACCGAACGTAATCTTGTGACCACTCAATGTGACGTGGCGGGACGGTGAGGTGTCCGTCACCGGTGGCCCGGCGATCGGATCAGGCGCTGGGCGCGCCGTCCTCGAAGAACGCCGCCGTCGTCGTCACGAAGCGGCCGGCGTCGTCGAGCCACGGATAGTGGCCGGCTCCCGGCTGCACCACGAGCTCGGCGCCGGGGAACAGCTCGGCGAACTCGGCCACGACGACCGGGATCGAGTTCAGGTCGACCTCTCCGGCGAGCACCAGCACCGGCGCGGCGAAGGCGGACAGGGCCGCGCGGGTGGCGTCCGGGTCGAAGGCGCCCTCGGCGCCGAAGGCGGCCGCCGCTTCGTCGTTGCGCCGGCCGTCCTGCGCGGCCAGATGGGCTCGGGCGGCCTCGTCCCACCGGCCGTAGAAGAACGGGTCGACCGCCGCCCAGCTGTCGCCGGTGGCGTCGCCTGCCACGATGGCCTCCAGAGCCGCGAAGGCCGGCGGGAACCAGGGCTCGTCCGCGCGGAGCCGTGCGAGCTCCAGGCGCGCCTGGCCGGTGGCGTCGATCCCGACGGCCCTGGTGCTCGGCGTGATCAGCGCGAGCCTGGCGACCCGTTCGGGGTGCCGGGCCGCGTACAGGGCCGCGAGGTTCGCGCCCGCGCAGTGCGCGAGCAGGTCGAACCGCTCAAGGCCCAGATGCTCGCGCAACGCCTCGACATCATCGACGAGCCGGTCACAGCGGTAGGAGGCGGCGTCCCGCGGGATCGCCGACCGCCCGGTGCCCCGGAGATCGAACATGATCAACTGCCGGTGCGCCGGCAGGCCGCCGAGTTCGCCGAGGTAGCCGGTGTCCTGCATGCCGCCCGGCAGGCAGATCACCGGGGCCCCCGCGCCGAGCTCGTGGTAGGCGAGATCGGTCCCGTCGAACGCGGAGAAGGAAGGCATGGCAGGCATGGTCACATCCGCGCTCCGGACACGGCAACCGGTTTTTCGCCGAACACCCACGGATCCGCCTCGCACTCGGCGATGAAATCGACCGGGAAGCCCACCGCGAAGTCCGTCGCCGCCTCCAGCTCCCCGATCGCCTCCTCGGACAGCACCACGTCGACCGAGCCCAGGTTGTCCGTCACCTGTTCGACGCTGCCGGCGCCGATGATCGGATGCACGCCGCCATACCGGGCACGGGTCCACGCGAGCGCCACCTGGGCCGCGCTGACGCCCAGCTCGCCGGCGACCTTCAGCACGGCACGCGCCACCGCGTGATCCCGGTCGGTGAGGGATGCGGGGTCGACCCGGGTCGGCCCGTCGACGCCGCCGGGCACGGTGAACTTCCCCGACAGCACACCACCGGCCAGCGGCCCCCACGCGGCCACGCTCATCCCGAACGCCTCCGCCATCGGCAGCAACTCCCGCTCGGCATCGCGCTTGAGCAGGTTGTACGGCACCTGCAGCCCGGCGAACGGCGTCCAGTCCCGCCACTCCGCCAGCGTGTTGGCCCGGCTCACCAGCCAGGCCGGCGCGTCGGAGATGCCCACGTACAGGATCTTCCCGGCGCGAACGGCGTCGTCCAGCGCCCGCATCGTCTCCTCCACCGGCGTGCGCCGATCCCACAGATGCACCCAGAACAGGTCGATGTAGTCGGTGCGCAGCCGCCGCAGACTGCGGTCCAGGGACAGCACGAGGTTCTTGCGGTGGTTGCCGGCGGCGTTCGGGTCACCGCCGTCGCGGGACAGCGTGTACTTGGTGGCGACGACGAACCGGTCACGGCGGCCCTCCAGGAGCTCGCCGAGGATGCTCTCACTCTCGCCGTACGCCGAGGCCGTGTCGATCACGTTGCCACCGGCGCCGGCGTACGCGTCGAGCATGGCGCGATACCTCGGCAGCGCGTCCCCTCGCTCGTAGAAGGACATCGCGCCGAAGAACAGCTCGGACACCCGCAGCCCGGTCCGGCCCAGCAGTCGGTAGCGCATCAGGCCACCTGGCGCGCGGACAGCTCGAAGGAGCCCTGATCGATGCCCCACGCCAGGATCCGGCGCGGTCGGATCAGCATCCACGCGGGATCGAACGGGAACGACGCGTCAAGGCGCAGGCCGACCCGCTCGCCACCCTCGGTGTACGTCTCCGCGTGCCCGCGGATCTCCATCCCGCGCGGCGTCCACGGATCGACCGCCGCCAGGTCGTCGACGAGGAACGACACCTCCGGACGGCTGCGCGCGTCGCGGAACTTCTTGCTCCCCGCCATGTTCGAGCCGGCGTGTCCGCCGATCACGATGCCCTGGGCCTCGGGATCGTAGACGACCCCTACCGGCCTGACGGACGGCCTGCCGTCCGTGCCGACCGTGGCGAGGCGTCCCAGCAGCTGGCCGGTCAGATAGGCGACTTCGCCGTCAGTGAATACGTTCATGGGCCTGAGCCTGCCGGACCGGGCCAGGTGGAGGGAGACCGCCGTGAGACGAGCCCTGCCAGGGCCACCCTCGCCTAGACTCGCGGGCATGGGAGACAACGAGCTGGGCGCGTTCCTGCGCTCCCGGCGGGAGACGGTCACACCCGCCGACGTGGGCCTCCCCGGCGGGTCACGCCGCCGCACGCCGGGTCTGCGCCGCGCCGAGCTGGCCACGCTCAGCGGGATCAGCGTCGAATACCTCACCCGGCTGGAGCAGGGGCGCGACCGCCGCCCCTCCCCCGAGATCCTCGCCGCGCTCGCCGACGCGCTGAGCCTGTCCACCGACGAGCGGGTCCACCTGTACCGCCTGGTCAAGACCGTCACGGGAGGCACCTGCCAGGGGGCCGAGCCGCTGGTCCGCGCCGTGCGCCCCACGGTCGCGGCGCTGCTCGACCGGCTGGGGGCGACCCCGGCGGTGGTGCTGAACCGGCCGAACGACCTGCTCGCCTGCTCCCCCGGCTTCGAGCGCCTGGCCGGCCCCGTCGGCCTGCTGGAGGGCCGGCCGCCCAATCTGGCCCGGTTCGTCTTCACCGACGACCGGGCCAGGTCCGCCTTCCCCGACTGGGCGCATGTCGCGGGTCAGCGGGCCGCCGACCTCAGAGCCGCCGCCTCACTCGGCGATCCCCACGCCGCGCGGCTCGCCGAGGAGCTGTCCATCAGCGCCGGCGCCGAGTTCAGCGACCGGTACGCCGCCTCGGCCGGCCTTCCTGGGCGCACCGGCGCCGAGCGCTGGCGGCACCCGTACGCGGGTGAGCTGGCGCTGGCCTACGAGAGCCTCGACCTGCCCGGCGCCGACGAGCACCGCCTGGTCGTCTACCTCCCGGCGGACGAGGCCACCTCGGCCGCGCTCGACCTTCTCACCGAACACGCCCCGGCCTGACCAAGGGTCAGAGCTTGCCGAGGCCGCGGGCCAGGATGGTGGCGGTGTCCGCGACGACCTTGTCGACGACCGGGGCGTCGATGGCCTTCCGGTTGGTGTAGATCGCCATGATGATGGGGGCGGCCGACGTACGGGGCCAGACGACCGCGATGTCGTTGCCGGACCCGTACTTCGAGGTCGTACCGGTCTTGTCGCCGATCGTCCAGCTCTTGGGCAGGCCGGCGCGGATGCGGGCGTCGCCGGTCTCGTTCGCGATCAGCCAGGCGTTCAGCCGCTTCCGGTCTCTGGCGTCCAGAGCCTTGCCCACCGTGAGCGCGCGCAGGTCACGGGCCATGGCCGCGGGCGTGGTGGTGTCGCGCTTGTCCTTCGGGCTCCAGTCGTTGAGCTCGGTCTCCCACCGGTCCAGCCGGGACAGCGGGTCCTTCAACGTGCGGAAGTAGCGGGTCAGCCCGGCGGGGCCGCCGATCTGCTTGAGCAACATGTTGGCGGCGGTGTTGTCGCTGCGGGTGATGGCCGCCTTGCACAGCTCGGCGACGGTCAGCCCGTCCTTCACGTGCTTCTCGGTGATCGGGGAATTCTCCTTCAGGTCGGCCTCGGTCCAGTGCACGACCTTGTCCATCAGGCCGGGCTCGGAGGTGCGCGCCTTGTGCAGCACGGCCCCGGCGACGATCGCCTTGAAGGTGGACAGCAGCGGGAACCGCTCCCCCGACCGGTAGGAGATCGTCTTTCCGGTGCCGGTGTCGATGGCGTAGGCGCCGACGCGGCCCTTGAAGGACGCCTCCAGCGCTCGCAGCTCCTTCCTGGCCTGCTTCGTGGCCTGGGCCTCGCCCGGTGGCGCCGGCACCGCCGCCGTGACCGTCGCGGCCGAGGCGGCGCCCGTGCCGACGGCGCCGCCCGCCAGGAGGGAGAACGTCAACGCGGTCGCCTGCAGCGCCGCCGTGGAACGGCGGGTGCGGAGATATCTCATGCCATGTCCTTACTGTCGTTGTCAGACGGCAGGAGCAAAGCAGATGTGATCAGGGCATGTCTAATAGCGATATCGCGAAGGAATCCATCACGTTTCCCATATGGTCGCAGGTCGGAGCGGCCTTACGACCATCGCCCGGGGGCGATGCCGTCGGCTATCCGCGTCCGGGCTGGGATTGGCGGCGACGGTGAACGCCGACGAGGTAGGCCGTGCGCGCCCAGAGGAGGATCGTGAGTCCGGCGGCCAGCCATCCCGCCCACACCCAGGCGGGCGCTCCCGATAACCAGGAGCCCAGCGTCCAGACGGCGAAGAGCGCCACCCCGCCGATGGGGGCGGTCGTCACCGGATGGGCCACCATCCGGCGGTTCACCCGGGCGCTGACCTCCACCAGGATGGCGACGACTTCGGTGATGGCTATGAGGACTCTCTCGATAATGGCCATTTCTCTTTTCACTGGGGGGACAGGGCCGCGCGGCCTCCCTGGATTAGGCTGCGCGAATGGCTCGTTACGGCACACAGTACGGTCCGGACATTACCTTCCTTGGCATTCCTCCCTGCGATCTGACCGATCCCTCGACCTATGATGACGCCGACGTGGTGATCGTAGGCGCACCGTTCGACGGCGGCACCTCGCACCGGCCCGGCACCCGGTTCGGGCCGCAGGCGATCCGGTCGACGGACTACCTCGCGCACAACGGCACGAGGCCCAGTCTGGCCCTGCGCACCGACGGTTTGCAGGACCTCAAGGTGTACGACGCGGGCGACGTCGAGATGTTCTCGGGAGACGTCCTGAAGTCCCTCGCCGACCTGCGCACCGAGGTCGCCAAGGTGGTCCGGGCCGGAGCGGTCCCGGTGATCCTCGGCGGCGACCACGCGATCGCCTACGCGGACGCCTCCGGCGTGGCGGACGTGCTCGGCCACGGCCGGGTGTCGATGGTCCACTTCGACGCGCACGCGGATACCGGCGACGTCGACTTCGGCTCGCTGTGGGGCCACGGGCAGCCGATGCGCAGGCTGATCGAGTCCGGCGCGCTGCGCGGTGACAGGTTCCTGCAGATCGGGCTGCGCGGGTACTGGCCGGGGCCGGAGGTGCTGCGGTGGATGGCCGAGCAGCGGATGCGCTCCTACGAGATGACCGAGATCGTCGAGCGTGGCCTGACCGCATGCCTGACCGAGGCGTTCGGCATCGCCACCGACGACTGCGACGGCGTGTTCCTCTCGGTGGACATCGACGTCTGCGACCCCGGCGCGGCCCCCGGCACGGGCACACCCGAGCCGGGCGGGCTGACCGCACGCGAGTTGCTCGACGCCGTCCGCCGGACCTGCCTGGAGTTGCCGGTCGTGGGCGTGGACGTGGTCGAGGTCAGCCCGCCCTACGACCACGCGGACATCACCGCCGCGCTGGCGAACCGGGTGGTTCTGGAAGCCCTGTCGGCGATCGCCCGCAGGCGCCGCGACGCCAGGGACGGCACCACCTGGGACCCCCGGCGCCCGCTCCTGGACGGTCGCGCGAACTCCTGAAGCGTTGAGGAACCGTACGTTCCTCAACGGCTTCTAGGGTTCGAGCAAGGGAAAGGGGCACCACATGTTGCGAGGACTCGCCACCGTCAACTTCTTCGCCGACGACCTTGAGGCGGCCAAGAAGTGGTACACCGAGGTGCTGGGCATCGAGCCGTACTTCGAGCGGCCGGGCGACGGGCTGCCGGCCGCGTACTACGAGTTCAGGATCGGCGACCAGCAGGCCGAGCTCGGCCTCATCGACCGGCGGTACGCCCCGCCGGGCGCTCCCGCCGAGCCGGCGGGAGCGATCATCCACTGGCACGTGGACGACGTGCGGGCCGCCCTGGAGCGGCTGCTGGCCCTGGGGGCCACGCCCTACCTGCCGCTCACCGAGCACGGCCCCGGATTCGTCACCGCCTCGGTGGCCGACCCGTTCGGCAACGTGCTGGGCATCATGTACAACGAGCACTACCTGGAGATGCTGGGCCGATGATGCACTTCACGGACTCCGGCCAGTGGGAGTCGTGGCTGGCCGGGCATCACGAGGACGAGGGCGGCGTCTGGCTGAAGATCGCCAAGAAGGGGTCGGCCACCCCCTCGATCACGATCGTGCAGGCGCTGGAGGTCGCCCTGTGCTACGGCTGGATCGACAGCCATCGCAAGGCCCTCGACGAGCACGCCTACCTGCAGCGCTACTCGCGCCGCCGCAGGAGCAGCCCTTGGTCGCGGGTGAACGTGGAGCGGGTGGAGGCGCTGACCGCGGCCGGGCGGATGCGCCCGCCCGGGCTGGCGGAGGTCGCCGCCGCGCAGGCGGACGGCCGGTGGGAGGCGGCGTACGCCGCTCAGCGTGACGCCACCGTCCCACCCGACCTGGCCGAGGCGCTGACGGCTCGGCCGGAGGCCGCCGCCCGCTTCGAGGCGCTCGACAGGACGTCCCGTTATCGGCTCATCCTGCCGCTGCTGAAGGCCAGGACCCCGGCCGGGCGGGCGGCCCGCCTGGACAAGGCGGTCTCCGGCCTGCTGAGCCGGCCCTGACGGTCAGCCTTCAAACGTCCCCTGGAGCTTGGCGAGGGTCAGCCTTCGGGCGTCCCCTGGAGCTTGGCGAGGGTCAGCACGTCGCCGCCGATGCCCCAGCCGCCGTCGGTGACCTCCTCGACCAGCACCAAGGTGTTGGCGCGGGCGCGCTCACCGTAGATCTCCACGTACAGCTCGGTGGTGCGGGTGACGATCTGCTCCTTCTGCTCCGGGGTGAGGGTGTCGGCGGGGACCTTGAAGTTGGCGAATGGCATGATCGTTCTCATTTCTCGTGCGGGATGGGCGATGACGGCCGCGGGCGTCAGATGATGCCGCCGTTGGCGCGGATGACCTGGCCGTTGATCCAGTGGCCGGCCGGGGAGGCGAGGAAGGCGACGACCTCGGCGATGTCCTCGGGGGTGCCGAGGCGTTCCAGCGGGGGCTGCGCGGCCAGCCGGGCGACGGCCTCGTCGTCGTTGACGTCGAGGAACAGGTCGGTCGCGGTGGGACCGGGCGCGACGGCGTTGACGGTGACGTCCCTGCCGCGCAGTTCGCGGGCGAGGATGAGCGTGACCGCCTCCACCGCGCCCTTGCTCGCGCCGTAGGCGCCGTAGCCGGGGAAGGCCAGGCCCACCACGGACGTGGAGAAGGTGACGATCGCGCCGCCGGGGCGCACCCTGCGGGCCGCCTGCTGGGCGACGACGAAGGTGCCGCGGATGTTGGTGCGGTGCAGCATGTCCAGCTCCGCCAGATCCAGGTCGGCGATGGGCGCCAACAGCATCCGGCCGGCGGCGTGCACGACCACGTCGACGCCGCCGTACGCGGACTCGGCCGTGCCGAACAGCGCGGCCACGGCCTGCTCGTCGGCGACGTCGGCCTGGACGGCGACCGCCCGGCCGCCGGCCGCGGTGATCTCCTTGACCGTGGTCCCGGCCAGGTCCTGGTTGCCGGCGTAGCCGATCACGACGGCGAACCCGTCGGCGGCCAACCGGCGCGCCGCCTGCCCGCCTATGCCTCGGGACCCGCCGGTGACAACGGCGACGCGAGGGTGGTCGGGGTCGAGCTGGGACATGGGAACTCCTGCAGTTGAGGCCGCTGTGCCGTCCACGATGGCGTCGCGCGCCACCCGTAGCCAGGGCTGAACCCACCCTGGGGTCGCCATCCCCTGGCTTCGGCCTCGGCACCGGGTGATGATGAGAACGTGAACCTTCCTGAGCTGGCCGCGTTCCTGAAGTCCCGGCGGGCCCGGATCCGACCGGCCGACGTGGGCCTGCCCACCGGACCCCGGCGCCGGGTGCCCGGTCTGCGCCGCGAAGAGGTCGCGCAGCTGGCCGGGCTGTCGGCGGACTACTACACCGAGCTGGAGCGCGGCAACGGCGCCCAGCCGTCCGCCCAGGCGCTGGCGGCCCTCGCGCGGGCGCTGCGGCTGAACGGCGACGAACGCGACCACCTGTTCCATCTGGCGGAGCGCCCCATCCCGCAGGCGGCGCACAGCCCGACCGCGCACGTCCAGCCGGCCCTGCTCGGCCTGCTGGACCGGCTCACCACCACCCCCGCTCAGATCATCACCGACCTGCACGAAACCCTCGCGCAGAACGAGCCGGCCGCCGCGCTCCTCGGCCGCCCGCCGACGACGCGAGGCCCGGCCGCGAGCTTCGTCTACCGCTGGTTCACCGACCCCGCCTCCCGGGCGCTCTATCCGGCCGAGGACCACCCGCACCACTCGCGGGCCTTCGTGGCCGACCTGCGGGCGGTCGCCGCCCGGCGCGGCCGGGACCCCGAGGTGGCCAAGATGGTGTCCGCGCTCCGGCGGCGCAGCGAGGAGTTCTCCGATCTGTGGGACATCCACGACGTCGCGCTGCGCCGCGGCGACCACAAGCGCATCGTGCACGGCTCGCTGGGTGTCATCGAGCTGGACTGCTACTGCCTGTTCAGCGAGGACGGGCGCCAGCGCCTGCTGTGGTTCACCGCGCCGCCCGGCAGCCAGGGCGCCGCCCAGCTGGAGCTGCTCCTGGTCATCGGTACACAGGACCTGGCGGCGAATGACGGGCCCGACATCCGCCAGAGGTGATAAGCAACTCAAGTTGACTGATTCGGCGGCGGTCGCCTACGGTTACCCGTATGTCCGCCGTTGAGAATCCCGCCTCCCAGGAGCCCGCCGACGCACTGGCGTCCGTGGCGGCGCTGAGGCGCCTGGCCGATCAGATCGAGGACGCCGCCGTCGAGCAGGCGATGCGCACCGGCTGGAGCTGGCCGCAGGTGGCCGAGGCGCTCGGGGTGACGCGCCAGGCGGTTCACAAGAAGCACGCCAAGCGGCTCATCGAAGCCGGCGTCACGCTGAGGAGACGGTGACCATGTCCAGCTTCGACCGGTATCTCCACACCATCATCGAGCGGGGCTCCGACGAGGCCCACCAGGACGGCTCGGCGACGATCGAGGCGCAGCACCTGCTGCTGGCGATCGCGGCCCAGCCGGAGCCCACCCTGGCCTCGGCCGGGCTCGACCACCAGGCGATCCGGGACGCGCTGGAGCGGGAGTTCGAGCACAGCCTGAGCGTGGCCGGGGTGTCCCGCGCCGCCTTCGACCTTCCCCGGCCGACCCGGAGCCCCAAACCCCCGACCCAGCTGGGCGCGTCGGCCAAACTCGCCCTCGAACGCATCGCGAGGGCACACCGCAAGAAGGACCTGCGGCCCGCACACCTGCTGCTCGGCATCCTCCAGGCTCAGGCGGGCACCGTCCCGCGCGCGCTCGCCCTGGCGGGCGTCGACCAGGCCGACCTGACCACCCGCGTACTGCGCACGCTCCCGGACGGCGACTGATCGACCCACCCGGGCTCCCGCCGAACGCGACGGGGCAGCCGTCGAGGAGCGCCTTTCTTCGCCACATCTCACAGAATCTCGCGGCGCGGTTCCCCGAGGCCCGGTTCGGCGCCGTGGAGGTACGCCCGATCATGGACCTGTCCGGCCAGGAGATGTGAGCTCCGGGACCGAGGACCTGCTGCGCCGCCTGGCGCCGCGCGGGTCCTCGCCGCGCCCGTACGGCGGCACGGGCACTTCGGGGCTTCCGAGGACACGCGCGCCCTGAGGACACCGACTGGCCGCGGATCGTCACGCTCCACCGGCTGCTGGAGAAGCTGGACCCAAATGGCCGGCGATCATCGGGGCGCCCTGGACGACTACCGCACGGCCGCCTGCCTCCCCGAACAGGTACCTGCTGGGCCGGGCGGCTCGTGTCACGGCGCGGATTGATCGCCCGGCCGGCGGGCAGTGAGTGCCTCGCGGGCGGCACCGGGAGGAAGGAAGGGGACGGTCATGAGGGGGTACACGCGGGTCGCGGTCGTCACGGGGGCGGACTCCGGCATCGGCAAGGCCACCGCCGTGGCGCTGGCGGAGCAGGGGTTCGATGTCGGCGTCACCTTCCACAGTGACCAGGAGGGCGCCGGGCGGACCGCGGACCTGGTGCGCGGCCTGGGCCGGGTCGCCGCGGTGCGGCGGCACGACCTGACGGACCCCGAGCGGGCCGCCGGGGTCGTCGACGAGCTCGCCGACGAACTGGGCGGCATCGGCGTGCTGGTCAACAACGCCGGCACCGGCTCAGCCGAGCCACTGCTGCGGATGGACTACCAGCGCTGGCGGTCCATCCTCGCCGTGGATCTCGACGGCGCGTTCCTGTGCGCGCAGCGGGCCGCCAGGCGGATGGCCGCCGCCGGCGGGGGCGGCCGCATCGTCAACGTCACCAGCGTGCACGAGGAGTATCCGAAGGTGGGAGCCGGGCCGTACTGCGCGGCCAAGGGCGGACTGCGGATGCTCAGCCGGGTGCTCGCGCTGGAGCTGGCCGAGCACGGCATCACCGTCAACACGGTGGCTCCCGGTGAGATCGCCACCCCGATGACCGGACAGGAGGACCGGCCACCGCAGGACGGCAGCAGGCCCGGCTACCCGATCGACAGGCCGGGCGACGCCCGCGAGGTGGCCGCCGCGGTGGCCTTCCTCGCCGGGCCGGACGCGTCGTACGTCACCGGGGCGACGTTGTTCGTCGACGGGGGACTCGGGCTGATGGGGCCGCAGGCCGCAGGGGCGCTCGGGTCGGGCGACTGGCGCAGGACCTGAACGTCCCGGGTGCGGGAAACTTGCCGGGTGACCACCGCGAACGAACCGCCCGTGACCAGTCCCTCCATCGTGCTGCTCACGCTGGCGCGCCGGATCGAGTCGGAGCTCAACGCCGCCCTGGCGCCGCTCGACCTCACCGTCAGCAAACTCGGGCTGCTCGGTCACATCTCGGGGGTGCCCGGGGTGTCGTTCAGCGATCTGGCGCGGATGTCCGGGACCACGGTCCAGAGCGTCCACGGCGCGGTGAAGGCGCTCGCCGCCGCCGGGCTGGTGCGCGACACCACCGCGCGGGCCGGCTCGGCTTCGGCGATCGAGCTCACGGCTGACGGCACGCGGCTGCTGCGATCGGCCAAGGAGGCGGTGGCCGTGGTCGACGAGCGGCTGTTCGGCCCGGCCGCGGACCCGATCCAGCGGCAGGTCGCCGACGCGGTCCGGGCGGCTTTCGACGGACCCTGACCCCTTTCAGGCAGCCTGAAGCTTTCACTGCTAGGCTTCAGGCTGCCTGAAGGTTACGGAAGGAGACCGTCATGGAAGCCGTACTGCTGTCGGTGCACGTGCTCGCCGGCATCGTGTTCGTCGGGGGCTCCGCCGTCGCGGCGAGCCTGTTCCCGCGCTACGCGCCGGTGGCGGCCGGCGCCGCGCCACCGTCCGAGGAGCGGAACCGGGCGGTGGCCGTCGCGCTGCACCGCATCACCCGCGGCTACGGCGTCTTCGGCCTGGTCGTGCCGGTGGTCGGGATCGCTCTGGCGCTCGTCCAGGGGCGGATGAGCGAGATCTGGCTCAACATCTCCATGGTCCTCACCTTCGTCGCGGGCGGCGTGCTGGCCCTGCAGATCTATCCGCGCCAGCGCGACGCGCTCGCCCGGCCCGGCGACGAGAAGGGGCTGCGCACGCTGTCCATGCTGGCCGGCATCTACAACCTGCTGTGGGCGGTCGTGGTCGTGCTGATGATCGTCCGCCCCGGCGGCTAGGAGCGGCCGCCGGTTCCGCCCGGACCACCGGGGGAAAGGGTGGTGTCATGGAACAGTTCGCCGCGATGCCGCTGGCCGGTTGGCAGGACACCAAGGAGACGTTGCATCGGTTCTGCCAGGTGGTGGGCAAGATCCGGCTCGCCTGCGCGGTCCGGCGCAACCACTGGTGGAACGCGCCGTTCCATGTCACCGGGCGTGGCCTCACCACCCGGCCGATGGGCCAGGTCGACGGCAACCCGATCTTCACCATCGACTTCGACTTCCTCGGTCACCGGCTGGTCGTCACCACCGTGGACGGGCGGGAGGTCTCGTTCGGTCTTCCCGGCGGGTCGGTGGCGTCCTTCCACCGCGACACCATGCGGGCGCTGGACAGCCTGGGGGTGCGGGTGAGCCTGGACCAGCCGCACCCGTTCGACCTGCCCGACGCGGACCGGCCGTTCGCCGACGACACCGAGCACGCGGCCTACGACCCGGTCATGGTCACCCGCTACTGGCAGATCCTCAGTCAGGTGAACCTGCTGCTGGAGGAGTTCGCCGCCGGCTACTCCGGCAAGACCAGCCCGGTGCACCACTTCTGGCACACCTTCGACATCGCCTGCACCCGCTTCTCCGATCGCCGGATCGACCAGCCGCCCGACGCCGACCCCGTCACCCGGGAGGCGTACTCGCGGGAGGTCATCAGCTCGGGGTTCTGGTTCGGCGACCCGGCCTTCCCCGAGCCGGCCTTCTACTCCTACACCGCCCCCGAACCCGAGGGCCTCGGCGGCGAGCCGTTGACCCCCGGGGCCGCCCGGTGGATCACGCAACGGGGCGGTCATCTTGCGGTGCTGCGCTACGACGACGCGCGGGCCGAGGCCGATCCGCGTGCCGCCGTGCTCGCCTTCTACGACAGCGCCTACCGCGCCGGCGCCCGGCTCGCCGGGTGGGACATCGCCCGGTACGCCTGCCCCGGCGGGGTCACCGATCCCCAGCTGGGCGCCGACCAGCGGGGGCGTGTCCCCCGATGACCGGGGCCAGGCCGTCGAGCAGCGGCTTCAGGCCGAACTCGAAGAGCCGGTCGAGGTCGAACCCGCCGGCCAGGTCGTCGACGACCCCGCGAAGGCGGGGTACGCGCCCGACCCGGTGATGGCCCGCAGGCTGTCCTCCTGCCCGCTCATCCACTCGTCCCCGGCGCTCGACCTGGGACAGCAGGGGCAGCAGGGGCAGGGCGCCGCGCCGGAGGACGTCCAGAGAGCGGCGAACGCCAGCACCTTGGACTGATATGTCAGAAATTTGCGTCATTTCAGTTATATCGCTAATGTCTCTCATATGGCTTATGAAGTTGAGTTGGCCTTCGCCGACGAGGTCGGGCGTCACTTCGCCCGGCAGAACGCCCTGCCGCCGATGACCGGACGGGTCGCGGGATGGCTCATGATCTGCGATCCGCCGCAGCAGACCATCGCCGAGCTGAGCGAGGCGCTGCGGGCCAGTCGCAGCGCCGTCAGCGGCGCGGTCGCCATGCTCGAGGAGTGGTCCTGGATCCAGCGGTCACGCGCCGCCGGCGAGCGCGTGGACCGCGTCAGCCTGCATCCCGCGATCTGGCTGAGCATGGTGGACAAGCAGGCGGAGTACACCTCACTCGGCGCGTTGGCACGACACGGCCTGGAAGCGCTCGGCGAGGCCCCCGCGGCCCGCCGGGCGCGCCTGCTGGAGGCCGCCGCCTTCGCCCGCTTCCTCGCCGGGCGGATGCCCGCGCTGGCGGCCGAGTGGCGGGACTACCGCGAGACCCTGCGCGTCTCCGGCGAGCTGCCCGCCGACTCAAGGACGAGCTGACCCACCCCGATGAGGAGACCCCCGATGACCTTCGACGCCGCCCGCTGGCAGGCTCGCTTCGACGAGCTGCGCGCCGCCCACCATGTCCCCGGAGCCTGCCTGGCCGTGCTGTCCGGCGGCGACCTCCACGAGCTGGCCAGTGGTGTGCTGCACCGCGGCACCGGCGTGGAGGTGACGACCGACTCGCTGTTCCTGTCCGGCTCGATCGCCAAGGTCTACACCGCCACACTGGTGATGCAGCTGGTCGACGCCGGGCTGCTGGACCTCGACGCGACCGTGGTGAGCGTGCTGCCCGAGTTCGCCACCCCGGATCCGGAAGCCACCCGGGCCATCACCGTCCGGCAGCTGCTCAGCCACACCGGCGGCCTGACGTGCGACTTCACCTTCGACTCCGGCCGGGGAGACGACTGCCTGGCCACCTACGTCAAGGCCGCGGGCCAGGTGGCGCTGGACTGCCCACCGGGAACGGCCCTGTCCTACAGCAGCCTCGGCTACGTCGTGCTGGGCCGGATCGTCGAGGTGCTGACCGGGCAGACCTGGGACCAGGCGCTGAAGGACCGCCTGCTCACCCCGCTCGGCCTCGGCCACTCGGTGACGCTGCCCGAGGAGGCGCTGCGGTTCCAGGTGGCCATGAGCCACCTCGGGGACCCGGGCCAGGACCCCGATCCGGCGCCCGCCTGGGATCTGATGCCGCGTTCGGCGGGACCGTACGGCAGAGTGATCATCTCCGCGGGCGACCTCGCCCGCTTCGCCCAGATGCACCTCGCCGGCGGGCGCGGCGTCCTGTCGGCCGACGCGGTCGCCGCGATGCGGCGCCGCGAGGTCGACAGCCCGGACAAATGGACCGTCAGCGCCGACGGCTGGGGCCTGGGCTGGACCCTGTACGACTGGAACGGCGTCTCCGGGTACGGCCACGACGGCGCGGCCATCGGCCAATATTCCTACCTGCGCGTCGTCCCGCACGCCGGGGTCGCCGTCGCCCTGCTCACCAACGGCGGCGACGCCCGGCGGCTGTACGGCGAGCTGTTCCGCGAGTTGCTGGACGAGCTCGCCGGGGTGCGCATGCCGGAGCCGTTCGGCCCGGCGGCCGAACCGCCCGTGGTGGACATGTCGCGGCTGGTGGGCGACTACAGGCGTGAGGGGGTCGTCGTCACGGTCGCCCAGGACGACGACGGCGCGCGCATCCGCTACGCGTTCGTCGACGGCATGAAGGACTTCTCGCCACCGCTGGAGATGGACCTCGTGCCGGTGTCGGAGACGGTCTTCGCCGCGACGGGCGGCGGCTCCTCCTTCAGCGAGGAGCACGTGCCCGTGGTGTTCTCCACCCTGACCGACGGCACCGACTGCGTGTACATCGGCATGCGCGCCACCCCCAAGAGCGCGCCGATCAGCGGCTGAGCAGGTCCCGGAGGGCCTTGGCGATGTCGGCCGGCGCCTCCTCGGCCATGAAGTGGCCCCAGGTGACCGGGACGTGGCGCAGGTCCGGCGCCCAGGCGCGCCACAGCGCCGCCGCGTCGAAGCCGAGCGCGCTCCCCCAGTCCTGCTGGAGCACGGTGACCGGCATCCGCAGCCGGTTCCCGGCGGCGCGGTCGGCCTGGTCGTGCTCGACGTCGATCCCGGCGGAGGCGCGGTAGTCGGCCACGATCGAGTCCACGGCCGCGCGGGAGGCGTCCAGGTAGGCGGCGCGGACGTCGGGCGGGATCGCCCCCGGGTCGTTGGCCCAGATGTCCAGGAAGTGACCGAAGAAGGCGTCCGCACCGGCGGCTATCAGCTGCTCGGGCAGGCCCGGCGGCTGGGCCATCAGATACAGGTGGAAGCCGACGGCGGCGGTCGTGCCGTGCATGACGTCCCACATGTCCAGGGTGGGCAGCACGTCGAGGCAGGCCAGGTGGGTGATCGTCTCGGGGTGGTCCAGGCCGGCGCGGAAGGCGACCAGGGCGCCGCGGTCGTGCCCGGCCAGCGCGAACCGGTCATGCCCCAGCTCGCGGGCGAGGGCGACGATGTCGGCGGCCATGGTGCGCTTGGCGTACACGCTGCCGTCGGTCTCGGCCGGTTTGCCGCTGGCGCCGTAGCCGCGCAGGTCGGGGCAGATCACGGTGTGGTCGGTGGCCAGGTCGGCGGCCACGTGCCGCCACATCAGGTGTGTCTGCGGGAAGCCGTGCAGCAGCACGATCGGGCTGCCCGTGCCGCCGACGGCGGTGTTCAGTGACACGCCGTCGGCGACGGGGACCCGCTGATAGTCGAAGCCGGCGATGACAGGCGTCATGGTGTCGCCCTTCCGTAGGTTGCCTTCAGCCTGCCGGGCGTGAATGAGCATCCGGTCAGCGCGCTACCGTGGCCAGGAGAAGGGACGGTCGGGAGTGCGGGTCGAGTTCGGGGTGCTGGGGCCGGTGACGGCCTGGGACGACGACGGTCACGCGATCGCCCTGAAGGGGCCACGGCACCGCGCGGTGCTGGCCCGCCTGATCATCGCCCGCCGGCGCGTCGTCCCAGTCACCGACCTGATCGAGGACCTGTGGGACGATCCGCCGCCCGGAGCGGTGGGGGCGGTGCGCACCTTCGTGGCCGCGCTGCGCCGCGCACTGGAGCCCGAACGGCCGCCCCGCACCCCCGCCCGGCTCCTCGTCACCGTCGGGCCCGGCTACGCCCTGCGCGCCGAGCCGGACGCGGTGGACGCCTGGCGCTTCGAACGGGCCGTGGCCGCCGCCTCGACGCTGCCTCCCGAGGACGGGCTCGACCGGCTGGCCGAGGCGCTGGGATGGTGGCGCGGGCCCGCCTACGCCGGGCTCACCGACCAGGACTGGGCCCGCACCGAGCGCTCGCGGCTGGCCGAGCTGCGGCTGCACGCCGTCGAACGCCAGGCCGAGACCCGGCTGACGCTCGGCCGGGACGCCGAGGCGGTGCCGGACCTGGACGCGCACGTGACCGAGCATCCCTGGCGCGAGGACGCCTGGCGGCTGCTGGCGCTCGCGCTGTATCGCACCGGCCGGCAGGGCGACGCGCTCGCCGTGCTGCGCCGGGCGCGCACCCTGCTGGCCGAGCAGCTGGGGGTGGATCCCGGCCCGGCGCTGCGCCGGCTGGAGAACGACATCCTCCAGCACGCCGACCACCTCGACCTCGCCTCCGGGCCCGGCAGGGCGGCGGCCCGGATCTGGGCGCAGACGGCCGCCGTCTACGACCGCACCGTCACCTCCGGCGCCAGGGCCAGGCTGGAGTCGACGGTGAGCATGCTGCGCAGCCTCGCGGTGACCGGCGGTACCGGCCTGAAAGCCGCGCGCCGGCACCGCCTCGCGGCCATCGCCGCGGCGGAGGAGCTGGGCGACGCCGACCTGACCGCCCGGGTGATCGGCGCCTACGACGTTCCGGCGATCTGGACCCGCTCCGACGACCCCCGGCAGGCGGCGCTCGTCGTGGCGGCGGCCGAACGCGCCCTGGCCGACACACCCGAGGACGCCGACGCGTACGGAGGCCCTCACGAGGTGACGGGCGCACACGGGGTGACGGGCGCGCATGAGGTGGCGCGTGCCCGGCTGCTGGCCACGATCGCCTTGGAGTCGCGCGGCACCTCCTCGCCCCGCGGGCCCGAAGCCGCCCGGCAGGCCGAGGAGATCGCCCGCCGCCTGGACGATCCCGGGCTGCTGGCCTTCGCGCTCAACGGCGTGTTCATGCAGACCTTCGACCGGGCGGGCCTGGCCCCGCGGCGGGACCGGATCGGCGCCGAGCTGGTCGCCCTGTCCGCCCGGCACGGGCTGGTCACCTATCGGGTGCTCGGCCACCTCATCCGCCTCCAGGCACGCGCCGCGCTCGCCGACTTCGCGGGGGCCGACGCGCACGCGGCCGAAGCGGACCGGCTGGCCGGTCGGCACGAGCTGCCGCTGGCCGGGGTGTTCACGCAGTGGTACCGGGCGATGCGGCTCGCCGAGACCGGCCCGGCGTCCGAGGCCGAGGCGGCCTACCGGGACGCCGCCGCCCGGCTGGTCGGCGCCGGCATGCCCGGCCTGGAGCACGGCCTACTGCCACTCGCACTGCTGTGCCTACGCCTACGGCACGCCCTGCCCGACCACCGCGACGACCGGGCCCGGCCCGCCCTGGATGACCGCCGCGACGACGGGGAAGGACCGGCCCCAACCGACCGCCGGAACGACCGGAAACCGCCCGCCCCGGCCGACTCCGAGTGGAGCGGTCTGGTGGATGAGGGCGCTGATTGGGGGCCGTACGAGCCCTGGGCTCGTCCTCTGGTGCTGCTGGCTCAGGGCCGGCGCGACGAGGCCGGCGCTGCGCTGCGCGAGGTCCCCGAACCGCCCCGCGACCTGCTGTTCGAGGCCCTGTGGTGCCTGATCGCGCGAGCCGCGATCGGCGTCGGCGACCGGGAGGCGATGCGGCGCGCGCACCACGAGCTCGCGCCCGCCGCCGCCGAGCTGGCCGGCGCGGGCAGCGGCCTGCTCACCCTCGGGCCGGTCGCCCAGCACCTCGCCTACCTCGCGACTGCCCTCCCTGACCTCCCGGACCTCACCGACCTCACCTGAGCCGAGTCGTACGGCTCCAGAGGTTGGCGCATTCTTTCCCCGTGGCGGCCCAGGTCAGAGCATGCACACCAGTGCTTTTCCGGCAACTGGAGCGTAGGGTTGCGGTATCGAGCATTTCTCGCGCACCGGCATGCATGCCGGTGTCACCTGTGGCGACAGACCGCTCACATCTCCTGAGACGCTGGGCCCGCCGGCCATCCGGTGACCGCCCCACTTTCGCGCTTGTCCGAGAGGAGAAGCTGATGACCGTCACCGACACAGCCCCGCTCGGCGGGGCAGGCCCCGCTGAGCCGACCACCGTCCAGTTGTCCGGCGAACTGGATCTCGTCACCTGCCCGGCGCTGCACGAGGAGTTGCTCCACGTCCTGCGCTCCAGCTCCCGCATGCTCGTCCTCGACCTGTCCGGCGTGACCTTCTGCGACGCGTGCGGGCTCAGCCTCCTCATCGACCTCCAGCAGTGCGCCCGGCAGCGCGGCATCATCCTCGCCCTGACACAGCCACGCCCGTGCGTGTCAAGGCTGCTGCACATCTCCGGCCTGGACCGCACCTTCCCCTTCGTGGTGTGAGCCGAAGGAGCGCCGGTAAGCGGCGGGGGTCGTCCGTACGATGCTGTGAAAGCGCCTGCGCAGGTTGGTGGCGGACGACAGGCCGACCCGTGCGGCGATCGTCTCGACCGGCAGATCGGTCTCCTCGAGCAGTGCCCGCGCCGCCGAGACCCGCTGGCCCAGCAGCCAGCGGCCCGGGCTGACACCGAGCCGGCCGGCGAATCTGCGGGCGAGCGTGCGCGGCGAGACCCCGGCCCGTGCGGCGAGGTCGTCGACGGTGAGCGGTTCGTGCAGCCGTTCGGCGGCCCAGTCGAGCAGCGGGGCCAGGGAGTCGGGTACCCGGCCGGGAGTCACCGCGTACTGCAGCTGCCCGCCTTCGCGATGCGGAGGCATGACCATGTGCCGGGCGACCTGCGCGGCGTAGGCGGCGCCGTGGTCGGCACGGACGAGGTGCAGGCAGAGGTCGATGCCCGCGGCGGTGCCCGCGCTGGTGGCCACGTCGCCCAAGTCGGCATAGAGCGTGTCGGCCTCGACCAGCACCTCGGGGAAGCGGGCGGCCAGGTCGGCGGCCATCCGCCAGTGGGTGGTGGCCCGGCGGCCGTCGAGCAGTCCCGTCTGGGCCAGGAGGAAGGCGCCGGAGCAGAGGGCGACGATGCGCGCCCCGCGCCGGTGGGCCCGCCGTACCGCGTCGATCACGGCGGGGCCGGCGGGTTCGTCCGGGCGCTGCCAGCCGGGGATCACGACCGTGCCCGCGGTCTCCAGCGCCGCCAGGCCGTCGGGCACGGCCATGTCGTAGCCCGCCAGGGTCGGCACCGCCCCGGGACGTTCGGCGCACACCCTGAAGTCGTAGCGGGTGGGCAGGCCGGGCCGGGACACTCCGAAGACCTCGGCGGCGCACGCCAGCTCGAAGGTCGACTGCGGGGGCAGGACGAGGGCGACCACCCGGTGCGGGCTCATCATGGCAGGAATGTACCTGAACGCGTCAATCCAGACGCTGGGCCGGGTGCCGCCCACCGGCCACGATGAGGGCATGACACACGAACCCGATGACATCCAGGTCACCCAGGTGGACGAGGTCGAAGCGGTCGAGGTGGTCCCCGGGATCGTCCGTCGGCGGCTGCCGGCCACCGCATGGGCCCGCGGCTGGATGTACGACTTCGCGCCCGGCGCCGAATGGCCCGAAGTGGACGTACACGAAGGAGAGGAGCGTTATTACGTCGTGTCGGGAGAGTTCCTCGACAGGGGGCGGCGGCTCGGGCCGGGCAGCTATGTGGTGTTCGCGCCGGGCAGCGCCCACCGCCCGCGCACCGAGACCGGGGCGCGCATGCTCGGCATCAGCATCCTGCCCCGGTAGGACGGTCAGGCGCCGAAGAGCTTGTGCACCTCCGGGTCGACCTTCAGGCCCAGGTCGGGCTGCCCCAGCCAGTCCAGCGTGACGGCGGCCGCCTCGGCGCGCTCCTGGAGGCTCAGCCGCATGCCGTACACCGACAGCAGGAACGCCTGCAGGGAGTCGATGCCGAAGAACGCCAGCACGGCCTCGTCGCCCAGGCCCAGGATCTGGTGGGGGCAGAACCAGTCCCCGCCCGGCAGGGGATCGGGCAGCGGCTTGCCGATCCTCAGCACCACCGGCGCGCGGGTGCCGTCCTCGGCGACGGCCTCCACCTGGCGCTCGGCGACGACCTCGCCCAGCTCGTAGGTCTTCGGCATTCGTCCCCCACTCGGCTTCTGACGCGGTTCCGAACACGATAGCCAGATCCGGCGACAGATCCCCACACGAGGCGGACCGGCATTGACCTTGACGCGACGTCAACGTCTTGACTGGGAGACATGCGGATCGGAGAACTCGCCGCGCTGCTCAGGGTGTCCACCCGGACCGTGCGCCATTACCACCATCAGGGTGTCCTGCCGGAACCGTCCCGCCGCGCCAACGGCTATCGCGAGTACGGCATACGGGACGCGATCGCCCTGGCACGGGTCCGCCGCCTGGTCGAGCTCGGGCTGAGCCTGGAGGAGGCCGGTGACCTCGTCGCGGACGATCGGGGCAAGGAGCTGCCCGAGATCCTGGCCGGGATCGACGCTGATCTGGCCCGGCAGGAGCGGGAGATCCGGGCCAGGCGGTCGCGTCTCGCCGAGCTTCTCAGGCAGGCGGAGTCGGGGGCGCTCGGGCCTGACGACACCGCCTCGTCCGAGCTGGTGGCGTTCCTGCGCAAGGTCGACGTCCCGTCGTCGAAGGCGGCGGCGTGGGATCGTGACGTGCTGGTGCTGCTGGACAGCATGACGCCCGCACCCGACCGCGAACGCTCCTCCGCGAGGTTCGCGACGCTGGCCGCCGATCCCGCCATGACAGCCCTGGGCCACGACTTCTACCGGCGGCTGGACGAGCTGGCCGGGGCCGTGCCGGACGACGTCCGGATCGAGCCCCTGGCCTCGGCGCTCGCCGCCTACACCACCGAGCACCTGCTGACCGATCCGACGCCCGGCCCGCCGGACTGGAGCGCCGAGTCGGTCGAACCCTTCCTCCATGAGCTCGCCCCGGCCCAGGCGGAGGTCATCCGCCAGGTGGTCCGGCTCCTCACTGACCGAAAGGTGTCCACGCCATGACGACATTGCCGTTCGACAGGCCCCACCCCATGGAACCACCGCCGGGCTACGCGCCGCTGCGCGAAGCGGCGTCCGTGTCCGCCGTTCTCGCCCCTGACGGGCGTCCTGCCTGGCTGGCCACCTCCTACGACACCGTCGCGACGGTGCTGGCCGACCGCCGGTTCGGGCTGGCGCCGCCCTGCGCCGGGTCTCCCGGCAACGACACCCTGTTCCAGGACGGCGAGGCTCATGCCCGGCTCCGCCGGCTGGTGTCGACGGCCTTCAGCCCCCGGCGGCTGGCCGCGCTGCGCCCGCGTGCCGAGGAACTGGCCGCCGAGCTCGTCTCGGCGATCGCCCGCACCGGCCCGCCCGCCGACCTCGTCACCGGACTCGCGGCGCCCCTGGCGATCACCATGATCGGCGAGCTGCTCGGCGTGGCGGCCGGCGCGCGCGAGCACTTCCGTGACCTCGTCGACGCGGCGAGCGGCGCCGACTTCGTCTTCGGCTCGGAAGAGGACATGGCCGCGGCCGTGCAGGCGTGGGAGGCACTCGGCGACTTCGCCGCCGCGATGGTGACCGCCAAGCGGGAGCAACCCGGGGACGACCTGCTCAGCGCCTTGATCGCGGTACGCGACACCGGCGATGGGCGGCTCAGCGACACCGAGCTCGTCGCGATGACCACCACCATCGTCTCGGCGGGCTACCTGTCGGTCTGCAACGCCATCTCGACCGGTACGATCCGGCTCGCGACCGAAGGGCGGCTCGCCGCCCTGGCGACCTCGGCCCCCGAGCGGACCGACGCGATCGTGGCGGAGGTGCTGCGCATGCAGGCCGGGCTGACCGGCGAGCCCTTCCCCCGCTACGCCCAGGAAGACCTCGACCTGGCCGGTGTCGCGATCAGCGCCGGTGACATGGTGCTGGTCCGGCTCGAAGCCGCCCACCGCGACCCCGCGCACTTCGCCGACCCCGACCGGTTCGCGCCGGAGCGGGGGTCCAGCCCGTCCCTGGTGTTCGGGCACGGACTGCACTACTGCCTGGGCGCGTCCCTGGCCCGCGTCGAGGTGGCCGCCGCGCTGGGCGCCCTGGCCCGGCGGCTGCCCGGCCTCGAACTCCAGGAGGCCGTCGACCGGATCGAGTGGATCCGCAACGGGGTCGACATCGGACCCACGGCCGTGCACGTCACCTGGTCGCCGAGCCGGCCAGCAGGAACCCGGCCAGCGTAGATGACCGGGTTCCTGCTCGCCGGCAGCGCGCGATGAATGCGCAGATCAGCGTACGTTCCCGCTCCGTGGCACGATGGTGGGCGGGGGAAGCACTCCGGGGGGAGGAGCCGGATGGACACCACCGTCACCGAGGTCGCACCGGACATCTACCGCTTGTCGACCTTCGTCCCGGATGCCGGGATCATGTTCAACCAGTATCTGATCGACGCCGAGGAGCCCCTGCTGTTCCACACCGGCCTGCGGGCGCTGTTCCCGTCGGTGTCTGCGGCGCTGGGGCGGGTGATGCCGGTCGAGCGGCTGCGCTGGATCACTTTCGGGCATGTGGAGGCCGACGAGTGCGGGTCCATGAACGCCTGGCTCGCCGCCGCGCCTCACTCACAGGTGGCGCACGGGGTGGTGGGCTGCCTGGTGAACGTCAACGACCTGGCGGACCGGCCGCCCCGGCCGCTGGCCGACGGCGAGCTTCTGGAGCTGGGCCGGCGGCGGGTGCGGCGGATCGAGACGCCGCACGTGCCGCACGGCTGGGACGCGGGCCTGTTCTTCGAGGAGACGACGGGGACGCTGCTCTGCGGCGACCTGTTCACCGCGATGGGCGAGGCTCCGGCACTCACCGACAAGGAGATCGTCGGCCCGGCCCTGACCGCCGAGGACGCCTACGGCGCGACCTGTCTCACTCCGGGGACCGGCCCCGCCATCCGCGCACTGGCCGTGCTGGAGCCGGAGACGCTCTGCCTCATGCACGGCCCCGCCTACCAGGGCGACGCCGGGCAGGCGCTGCGCGACCTGGCGGGGGCGTACGACGAGCGGCTGGCCGCCGAGGGGATCCGGCTGCACGGGCCGATCACCCCGTCGGCCTGAACGTACGGCGTGTCAGGGCCGGCCGACGCCCGGCACGGGCGCGGGGACGGCGAGCACCTGGCCGGTCCTGGGCCCGCCGAACGGGTCCGCCGGATTCCACCGGGCGGCCATGATGAACAGCGTCCGGCGGTCCGGGCCGCCGAGCATGCAGGCGAACGGGCTGCGGTCGAGCTCGATCCGCTGCAGCACCTCGCCGCCTTCGCGGACCCGTACGCAGTCGGTCTCACCGATCGAGGTCCAGATGGCGCCGTCGGCGTCGAGGCAGATGCCGTCGGGACCGAGGCCGTTGGCCCAGACGCGGCGGTTCGACAGGCTGCCGTCGGCGGCGATGTCGAACGCGGTGAGCCGGCCGGCGAACGACTCCGAGATGATCAGCGTGCCGTTGTCGGGCGTCACCACCATCCCGTTGGGGAACTCGATGCCGTCGGCCACCTGGCGGGCCGTGCCGTCGGGGGTGATCAGTGCGATGTATCCGGGGACGAAGTCGGGCCTGTCCCGCAGCGGGACGTTCATGGCGTCGGGGCCCTCGCTCTGGAGGCGTTCGAGGAAGGCCAGGAAGTCGAAGTCGGCGCCGTTGACGTAGACGTTGCCGCGGCCGTCGACGACGATCTCGTTGAACCCGCTGGGCAGGCCGCTCAGATCGGCGTGGCCGACCAGTGACCCGTCGGGCTCCTGGCGCAGGAGACGGCCCTTGGGCTCGGCGTTCTTCGGCACGATCAGCAGGCGGCCGTCGGGCAGCCAGTCGATGGAGTGCGGGCTGATCTCCGGGTCGCGGACGACGACCTCGCTGTCGCCGTCGAGGCCGACGGCGATGATCTCGTGCGCTCCCCAGTGACAGAACCAGAGCCGGTCGTCGTGCCAGCGCGGCGACTCGCCGATCATCAGGTCGTTCAGCAGGACGGTCATGGGTGTGCTCCTTCGCTGGGCGGCGGTCCCTCCTCCTTAAACGAATGGCCTGCGGCCGGATCGACACCCCATGCTGTGCTCATGGACCTCACTTCGAACGAGTTGCTTGGTTGTGCCCCAGAAGCCCGCGTGCTCATTCTCAACTGCGACGACTTCGGGATGCACCAGGCGATCAACGCCGCGGTCGTCGCCTCGATCGAGGAGGGGATCGCCGTCTCGTGCAGTCTCATGCCTCCCTGCCCGGGAGCGGCCGACGCCATGCGGCTGCTCCGGCAGCGGCCGGAGATCCCGTCCGGCATCCATCTCACGCTGACCTGTGAGATGCCCGGCCACCGGTGGGGGCCGCTGACCGCCAAGGAGAAGGTGCCCTCGCTGCTCGCCCCGAACGGCGAACTGTTCGCGGAGATCGGCGGCCTGCTCGCCCAGGCCCGGCTCGACGAGGTCGAGGTGGAGTTCCGGGCCCAGATCGAGGCCGTGCTCGCCGCCGGGCTGTCGCCGACCCATCTGGACTGGCACTGCCTGGCCGACGGCGGCCGGGAGGAGATCTTCGACTTGACCGTGGCGCTGGCCGGGGAGTACGCCCTGGCGGCGCGGGTCTGGCTGGAGCCCGGACGCGGCAAGACGCGGCGGCGCGGCCTGCCGGCCATCGACCACCCCTTCCTGGACAGCTTCTCCCTCGACCTCGACGGCAAGCAGGCCCGGTACGCCCGGATGCTGCGTGACCTGCCGCCGGGGCTCAGCGAATGGGCGGTCCATCCCGGCCTGGGCGACGCGGAGTCCCAGGCGGTGGATCCGGACGGCTGGCGGGTGCGCCGTACCGACTTCGAGTTCCTGACCTCCCCCGAGGCCCGCGAGCTGCTGCGGCAGGAGGAGATCACGGTGATCGGGTACGGGACCGTACAACGGGCTTGGTTGACGGGCCGTCCCGCCGATGGGTGAGGAGGCGCGCAGGGCGACGGCGGCGGACGCCGACGAGCTGGTCCGGCTGCGGGCGGTGCGTGACGGCCCTGCTCGGCTGGTACCGGGAGCGGGGCATCATGGCGGTTTTCCTGCGCGCGTCCAGGGAGGGTGAGCCGCTCTACCGCTCGCTGGGCTTCAGCCACACGCCGGACCCCGCCATGCTGCTCCGGCTCCCCCAGGCCTGACGCGAACAGAGCCGCGCGTCTCACCCGTTCTCCTCCTCGCCGGGCTGCTCTCAGTCGCCGTAGACAGGGTTCCTGGCGACCCGCTTCTCTGACACGAGCAGCCTCACCGTGCCTACCTGCTCGGGCTCCGCGGCCCAGACGATCCAGTGGTCGCCGACCGCGGCCGACTGCTCGCCGGGGTTCATGGAGAAGCCGCCACCCGGGCTCGGCTCGATGATCTGGAAGGACACCCGCAGTCCTCTCTTGCGGGCTTCGGCCACGACCTCGGCCACGGTCCGCTCGTTGGGGGCGTAACCGTCGAGCATCTCGCCTGCGGTGTCGGCCCGCTGGTGAGCCTGGTAGCGCTCTCCCGGCTTGGCCGGCCGCCCCAGGTAGACGGTGCCCCTGCCGCTGAAGCCGGCGGACACCGTGACCTTGAGAAGGCAGCCCTCGTGGCCGGGCGTGCAGTCCTCGGGCTCGAGACCGCCGCCGAGCCGGTCCTTACCGGTCGTGCCGGCGAACCCCATCCGCACGATCTCGCCCACCCTGGTCGGCGAGGCCGGCAGCAGTTCCAGCCGGATGTCGAGGCCGAGCGCCTGGAAAGCCTCGGAGTACTGGGCGTGGTCGGCGAACGGGTCCTTGATCGTGGCGATGTACTCCCCGTTCGCCAGCCGGATGTCGATGGCGGCGTTGGCGTAGGCGGTGGCGGGGCCGTCCCGTCCGGTCAGCAGGGTGGGGGCGAGCAGGGCCACGACGGTCAGCACGGCGGTGCCGGCCAGCGCCATGGCCAGGCGGGCACGTACCGGCGTCCGAGGCAGGAGGCGGCGCCGGGTCGGCGGGGTGGCCATGATCTGCGCGCGTAGTTCTCGCACGCCCGGTCCCTGATCCGGTGCGTGCGGTGCGCGGTCGATGGCCTTGACCAGGTTGTCGATGTCGTTCACGGCTGCCTCATCACGATCGTCGGGGACTGCTGCTCGTCCAGCGCCGCTGCGAGCCGTCTGCGCGCCCGGTGCAGGCGGGTGCGGGCGGCGAGGGTCGTGCATCCCACGACCTTGGCGATCTGCTCGCCCGTGAGCCCTTCCCAGCAGGCCAGCGCCAGGACCTCGCGGTCGCGTTCGGGCAGCTCGTCAAAGGCGATCCGTACGTACTCCAGATCGACGGGCTCGACCGGCCGGTCAGCGACCAGCTCGGCGCGCAGGCGGTCGGCGAGCACCCCCTTGCGTAAGGCGCCGCGCCGCTGGTTCGCCAGGACCCGGCGGGCCACACCGTAAAGCCAGAGCAGTGCCCGCTCCCCCTCCGGGACCTCGCCGATGCGACGCCAGACGATGAGGAACGCCTCGGAGATGACGTCCGCGGTGTCGTCGGGCGAGCTGGTACGGCGGGCGGCGTACTGATGTATCGCCGGGTAGTAGGCGTCATAGATCGCTTCGAAGCGATCTCGCTGTGTCACAGGATCTCCTAGGGGGCAGGTGCCGGACACTGTGGTCAGTGTCCGGCTTCCGCCGATGTGTTGCAGACCGCCGCGAGACCCTCGATCAAGACTGCCCGATTGCGACGAACGCCCAGCCGCGGGTCCGGCGTTTGACTCCTGAGGCTAATAGCATTAGCTTTATGGCTATCAATCATTCCCGGAGGCGGACATGACGGCGTTTCTTGAGGTCGACGGTGGGCGGCTCGGCTACGAGGTGACCGGTGACGGGCCGCTCGTCGTGCTGGTCCATGGCATGGGCGACAGCAGGCGGGCCTACCGCTTCCTGATCCCCCGGCTGGTGACGGCCGGATACCGGGTGGCGAACCTGGACCTGCGCGGTCACGGCGACTCCACCATCGGCTGGCCCTCCTACACCCGCACCGACACGGCCGGCGACATCCTGGCGCTGATCCGCCTGCTGGGAGGTCCGGCCGTGGTCGTGGGCCACTCGTTCGCGGGCGGCTCCGCCACCATCGCGGCGGCGCGGGAGCCCGAGCTGGTCAGCGCCGTCGTGGAGATCGGCCCGTTCACCCGGGCGCAGCGAACCGATCTCGGCGGCCTGCTGCGCAACCCCCGCTACCGCAAGGGCATGCTGCGGCTCATGGGCACCGCCCTGTTCCGCAGCGTCGGGTTGTGGAAGAGCTACCTGTCCCACGCCTATCCGGGGGCCAAGCCGGCCGACTTCGCCGACTACCTCAGCACGCTGGAGGGCGAGCTGCGCGGGCCCGGCCGGATGGCCGTGGTCACCAAGATGGGCATGTCCGCCCCCACCGACGCGGGCGCCCTGCTCGGCCGCGTCTCCTGCCCTGCCCTGGTCCTCATGGGCACCCTGGACCCCGACTGGAACGACCCCCGGGCCGAGGCGGACGGCGTCGTCGCGGGCATGCCGGCCGGGCTCGGCAGGGTCGTGCTGATCGAAGGCGCCGGCCACTACCCGCACGCGCAGTTCCCCGGCGACGTCGCCACCGCGATGCTGCAGTTCCTCAAGGAGCGGAGCCTTGGCTAGAGCGATGCTGTCTCCCGCGGCGGTCGTCGATCACGCGCTGCGGATCGTCGACGAGGAGGGGGCCGGCGCGCTGACCCTGTCCGCAGTCGCCGGGCGCGCGGCGGTCGCGCCGCCGTCGCTCTACAAGCACGTACGCAGCCTCGCCGAGCTGCGCGCCCTGGTGTCCGGACGGATCATGGAGGAGATCGAGAGCCTGGCGAGCGAGGCCGTGCTCGGCCGTTCGGGCGACGACGCGCTCCGCGCCCTCATGCGCGCCTGGCGCTCGTACGTCACCCAGCACCCGCACCGCTACTCGGCGATGCTCCAGTCTCCGGAGCCGGCCACGGCCGCGGCGGGTGAGCGGCTGGTGAACGTCATGCTCGCCGCGTTGCGCGCGTACGACCTGGAAGGGGCGCAGGCGATCCACGCGGCGCGCTGCCTGCGCGCGGCCGTCCACGGGTTCGGGGTCCTGGAGGCGGCGGGCGCCTTCCAGCGGCGTGAGGAGCTCGACGAGAGCTACGACCTGCTGATCCACATGGTCATCTCCGGCCTCCGCTCCCCCCGGCCGGCCGGTTGACGGCTTCGCCCGAGCCGTGCCAGGCGGGGCGCTCGCATGGTCTTGGTTCACAGTTGGTGGTGTCTTACCTCGCCATCGCCGCAGGCTCGCCCGGCGCGCACCTAACGTGATCAGGTGGGCGGAGAGGCATGGTGAGCTTGCGGCGCGACCTGTCCGTGCGGGCTCGGATGACGCTGCTGTCCAGTGTCGTCATGGCGTTGCTGTGCACGACGCTGTCCGGGGTCATCCTGGTGAGCGTCCACGACCATGCCACCGGTGACCAGGCGAATCGGATTCTCCTCGCGGACGTGCACGTGATCCGCCAGATCCTGCGGAACCCGGCCCCTTCCGTGCTCCCCGACCACAGGATCGCCGTCATCCAGGTGGTCGCCCCGGACGGCCGGATCGTGGCGGCGAACGCGCGGATGCGCGGCAGACCCCGGGTGGCCTCCTTCTCCCCGCCCGGACAGAGCGTACGAGCGGACCACGTCATCTGCGACCTGCCGGACTTTCCGCGCACTTGCCTGACGGTCGTGGCCATGAAGATCGACCGGCCCGGGGGCGAGTGGCTGGTCTACGGCGCCGATCCCGTCGTCCCGTGGTACGTCGATCACTCGCTGCTGGCGGCGGTCCTCGTCGGGTCCGTGCTGCTGATCGGCGCCACGGCGATCGGCGCCTACCGTACGGTCAGCAGGACCCTGGACCCCGTGGACGCCATCAGCGCGGAGCTGGCCGAGATCACCTCGACCGATCTGGGCCGCCGCGTGCCCGTGCCCGAGCACCGGGACGAGATCTGGACGCTGGCCGACACCGCGAACCGGACCCTCGACCGGCTGGAGGCGGCGGTCGAGCAGCAGCGGCGGTTCGCCTCCGACGCCTCGCACGATCTGCGCAGCCCCATCACCGCCATCCGCACGCAGCTGGAGGAGTCCCTGATGCACCCGGATCAGGCGCACTGGTCCTCGACCGCGCAGGCGCTGCTGACCAGCATCGACCGGCTGGAGGCGATCGTCGGCGACCTGCTCACGCTCGCTCGCCTGGAGTCCGGGGCCGAGCGCGCGGACGACCGCCTGGACCTGAGCGAGCTGGTCAGGTCCGAGCTGCGGCGCCGCGCTCCCATGAAAGGCGTGCACACCGACCTCCAGCCGGGCGTGCTCGTGTGCGGGGACAGGCTGGAGCTCGCCCGGCTGCTCACCAACCTCATGGACAACGCCGCCCGCCACGCCGCCTCCACCGTGACGATCTCGACCCGGCGTGAGGGCGACGTGGCGGTGCTCGAAGTGGCCGACGACGGCCTCGGCATCCCTCCCGACCAGCGGGAGATCGTGTTCCAGCGCTTCGCCCGGCTGGACGCGGCCCGCAACAAGGACCAGGGCGGCACGGGACTGGGGCTGGCGATCGCCAGAGAAACCGCCCACCGGCACGGCGGCGACCTGACCGTCGAAGACTCGGAACGCGGCGCGCGCCTCGTCCTCCGCATCCCCCTGGCCCCCTCCCGCTGAGCGCCGCTCGGCGGGACAGCGCCGTCCCGGCCTTCAGGGACGCTCGGCGGGGGTGAGGGCGGCGGTGCGGACGTCGCGGTTCGCGGTGGCGAAGAGGGCCAGCAGGGCCAGCCAGCCGCCCAGCGCGAGCGTCGTGGCCTGCGGCCCGATGGCGGCGATCACGGCCCCGCCCAGCATGGTGCCGATCGACAGCGCGCCCATGGTGAGGGTCTGCACGGCGGCCGAGGTACGGCCACGCAGCGGCTCGGGGGTGACGGTGAGCCGGTGGGTGCCGATGGCCACCGAGCAGATCGGCGCGATCACGGATTCGGCGGCGGCGACCAGGCCGAGCAGCAGCGGGCCGGGGGCGGCGGCGTACAGGGGGAACACCAGGGCCTCCACCCACAGCATGGTCACCGCGATCCCGCCCAGAGGGAAGCGGCGCGCGACCCGGTCGGCGAGGAGCGATCCGGCCAGGGCACCCACCGCCGCGCCGCTGAAGATCAGCCCGATCTGTGCCGGGCTCGCCCCGACCCCCTGGGCGAGGGTGACGATGACCAGATATCCGGCGCCGTACCTGAGGTTGTCGCCGGTCTGGACGAGGGCGAACAGGCGGATCACCGGCTGCCGCCACAGCCAGCCGAGGCCTTCGCGGATCTCGGCGGTGACGCGGCCTGCGGGCGCGGCGGCATGCCGCTCCCCCTGGAACGGCGCGCGCATCAGGCGGATGGTCGCCGCGGAGGCGACGAACGAGACGGCGTTCACCACGAACGGCACCGTCCGGCCGAGTCCGTGGACGAGGGCGGCGATCGAGGCGCCGCCCACGCGCAGCGTGTTGAGCACGCCCTGGGTGACGCCGAGAGCGCGGGAGAGCCGGTCAGGGCCGACGATGCTCGGCAGGGCCGCGGCGCCGGCCGCTTCGAAGAGGGTGGTCAGCACGCCGGCCAGGGCGGCGACCGCGTACAGGTGGGGCAGCGTGAGCCCGTCCAGCCACAGCGCGACGGCGACGCTGCCGGCGAGGGCGGCGCGGCCGAGCTCGCACCAGATCATGGTGCGCCTGCGGTCCCAGCGGTCCGCGAGCACGCCCGCGACCAGGCCGAACAGCAGGTAGGAGACGGTGTTGAGGCCGAGGACGAAGCCGCTCTGCCCGGACGAGCCGGTCATCGCCAGCACGAGCAGCAGGAAGGCGAAGTCCTGGATCTGGTCGCCGGCGTAGGAGATGACGCGGCCGGAAAGAAGCAGGTTGAAGTTTCTGTCCCGTCGAAGGGGAATCATGCGGTGACGCTCCGTCAGCGAATGCGGACACAAGGATCGGGATGCCTCGTGCCGGGCGCTATTCGATCGGAGCGGTGCGCATGGCGCGCAGATTAGCAGCGTGCGTTCGCGGGCCGCATCTGGGTTTCCGGGGGCGGATCTACCTGCCGCTGTGGGATCCGGGCGAGTTCTTCACGACCCGGAGGCGGCTGATCACGATCACGGCCCCGGTCGGAGGGAAGCCTCAACCAGAGGTAGCCCGATGAGAGGAACGCCGGACATGACCGTCACCAGGGAAGAGACCAAGGTACGCGGCCCGGAGCTGGCCGAGAGGGTGAAGAAGCTGATCCATGAGGGGAACGTCCGCCGGATCATCGTCAAGGACTCCCGCGGGCACACCGTGATGGAGGTGCCGGTCACCGTCGGCGTGGGCGCGTTCATCCTCGCGCCGGTCATCACCGCCGTCAGCGCGCTGGCGGCGCTGGCGGCGGAGTGGACCATCCAGATCGACAGGACCGACGACGTCATCGGCGAGCCCGGATCACCGCCAGCGGGCACGGCGAGCGCTGGAGCAGGGCCTGGCTGACCGAGCCGAGCACCAGACCGGCGAACGCGCCGCGCCCGCGAGACCCGACCACCAGCAGGTCCGCGCCCGTCGCGGCCTGTCTCAGCGCTTCCGCGGGGTGCCCCTGCACGATCTCCTCGACCACGTCCACGCCGGGGTGGCGTTCGCGGCGCCCGGCGAGGGCCTCCCGCACCACCAGCCGCTCGTCGCCCTCGTCGACGGGCTCCGGTCCCGGCCAGGTCCAGGCGTACACCACCCGCACGCGGGTGCCGCGCAGCTCCGCCTCGGCGAAGGCGAAGTCCAGCACGCCCTGTGAGGCGGGCGACCCGTCGACGCCCGCCACGATCTCGCCGCGCGGCAGCGACGGCAGCTCTCTCACCAGCACCACGTCGCAGGCCGCGCGCCCGGCCACGCCGTGGGCGACGGAGCCGACCAGCATGCCGCGCACGCCGCCGAGCCCGTGGCTGCCGAGGACCAGCAGATCGGCGCCCTCGCTCGCGCCGATCAGGGCGGCGCGCGGGTCGCCGGGCAGCAGGGCCGTCTCCACGGTGAGCCGGGGTCGCTCGGCGCGGGCGCGGTCCTCGGCCGTCGCCAGCACGGACTGGCCGCCCTGCCGCATCCACCTGGCCACCTCGGCGTAGCGGCCGGTCTCGGTGTGGGCCGCCCACTCGGTGATGACGTGCACGATCCTTAGGGGCACCTCGCGCAGCGCCGCCTCCCTGGCGGCCCATGCCACGGCCTCCAGACCCGCCCGTGATCCGTCGACTCCCACCACGATCATGCGCCTGCCCTCTTTCCTCGGTGTTCGAAAGCCTATGCCCCGGAGATCCGGCCTCATCAGCCGGACGGCCCCGGCCGAAAGGACTTTGGTCTCTTCCCCCGGCGTGACCCCGGTGACTACGGTCGGGAACATGATTCGCGTGTTCCTCGTCGACGATCACGAGGTGGTCCGCCGTGGCGTCGCCGCCCTGCTGGACTCGGAGGACGACATAGAGGTCGTCGGCGAGGCGGGCACCGCGGAGTCCGCGACCGCTCGCATCCCCGCGCTCAGACCGGACGTGGCGGTGCTCGACGTGCGGCTGCCCGACGGCAACGGGGTGGACGTGTGCCGCGAGGCGCGCTCCAAGGTGCCGGGCCTGGCCTGCCTGATGCTCACCTCCTACGCCGACGACGAGGCGCTGTTCAACGCGGTGATGGCCGGCGCGGCCGGCTACGTGCTCAAGCAGATCCACGGCTCGGACCTGGTCGGCGCGGTCCGCACGGTGGCCTCCGGCCAGTCGCTGCTCGACCCGCAGACCACCGCCTCGATGCTGCAGCGGCTGCGGGACCGGGCGGCCAGGCAGGACCCGCTGGCCGCGCTGTCGGACCAGGAGCGCAACATCCTCGACCTGATCGGCGAGGGGCTGACGAACCGGCAGATCGGCGAGCGGATGTTCCTGGCCGAGAAGACGGTCAAGAACTACGTGTCCAACCTGCTGTCCAAGCTGAACATGCAGCGCCGTACCCAGGCGGCGGCCCTGTCGGCGCGGCTGCGCGCGGACCGGAACGACTGAGGTCAGAGCGGGACGACCCAGCTGAGCACGGTGCCTCCCGCCTCGGCAGAGGTGACGTCGAAGGAGCCGCCCAGCCCGGTCGCCCGCTTCTCCAGGTTGAGCAGCCCGCTGCGCCTGCCTTCGCGGGGCAGCCCCACGCCGTCGTCCCGGACGGTCAGCGCGAGCTCGTCGCGCGACACCTCCACCGCCACGTCCGCCTTGGCCGCCTTGGCGTGGCGCACCACGTTGGACAGCGCCTCGCGCAGGACGGCCAGCAGGTGCTCGGCGATCTCGTCGGGCACCCGGTTGTCCAGCTGGCCCTCCATCCGCAGGCCGGGCATGAAACCCAGGTGGCCGCGGGCGGACTCGACCAGGTCGACGATCTGGGAGCGCAGACCGGGCCCGGCCGGTCCCGAGGGGCTCTGCAGGGCGAAGATGGTCGAGCGGATCTGCCGGATGGTCTCGTCGAGCTCGTTGATGGCGTGCTGCAGCCGGTTGGACGCCTCCGGCCGGTCCACCAGCCGCACCGCGCTCATGAGGGTCATGGCGATGGCGAACAGGCGCTGGATGACCACGTCGTGCAGGTCCTTGGCGATGCGGTCGCGGTCTTCGAGCAGGCCGAGCCGTTCGGCGTCGCGGCGGGTCTCGGCCAGCTCCAGCGCGATGGCCGCCTGACCGGCGAACGCCTCCAGCATGCGCAGGTCGCCGCCGCTGAAGGGCAGCCGGCCGGACCGCTTGGCCAGGGCCAGCACGCCGCGTACGGTGGCGCCGGAGCCGAGCGGGATGAGCAGCTCGGGGCCGTAGCCGAGGTCCCGCAGCGGGCAGTCACCGTCGTGCAGCTCGTCCGCCGAGGCGGCCCGGCCGCTGGTGAACACCCGCCCGGCCGCCGTCGCCCGCAGGTCGAAGGTGAGCTCGGTCGTCTCGTCGCCGCACTCGCCCTCGGCGAAGTCCACGCCCAGCACCCCGCCGCTCTCCTCCGGCAGCAGCACCTGTACGAGGTCGGCGTCGGTCATCTGCTGAGCGCGGCGGGCCATCATGGTGAGCACCTGGTGCGGTGCGGCGCCGGACAGCAGGCTGGTGGTGATCTCGGCGGAGGCCTGCAGCCACTTCTCGCGCCGGCGGGTCTCCTCGTACAGGCGGGCGTTCTCGACCGCGACCCCGGCCGCGGTGGCCAGCGCGATGACGATGGCCTCGTCCTCCTCGTCGAACTCTCCACCGCCGCGCTTCTCCGTCAGATAGAGGTTGCCGAAGACCTCGTCGCGCACCCTGATGGGCACGCCCAGGAAGGTGCCCATCGGCGGGTGTCCGGGCGGGAAGCCGTAGGACTCGGGGTGGTCGGAGATGCGGCCCATGCGCAGCGGCCGCGCGTCCTTGATCAGCAGGCCGAGCAGGCCGAGCCCGTGCGGCCAGTGCTCGATCCCGGCGATCTCCTCCTCGCTCAGCCCCACCGGGATGAACTGTACGAGCGTGCTCTCCTGCCCGACCACGCCCAACGCGCCGTAGCTGGCGTCCACGAGCTTGGTGGCGGTCTCCACGATGCGGCGCAGCACGGTCTCCAGGTCGAGGTCGCTGCCCACCGAGACCACGGCCTCGAGCAGGGCGTGCACCCGATCCCGGGTCGCCAGCACGGTGTTCAGCCGGACCTGCAGCTCGGCCAGCAGGTCGTCGAGCCGCATCTGGGGGATCAGCGGACTCTGCTCGCTCTCCGTCATACGGACAAGTCTCGCACCCGCCCATGCCGCCGCCCCATGGTGATCGTGACCATCCCATGGGGTGGACGCGCCCCTGTCGAGGGACGCGGGGGGCAGTACCGGCAGAGAAGGATCATTGGTGCAGGCACTTCGGGAGCAGTCATGAGCATGACCGTGCAAGACGTGATGACCACCGACGTGGCGTCCGTCCACGAGGACGCCTCCTTTCACGTCGTGGCCGAGTTGCTGATCGACAGGGGCGTCAGCGGCGTCCCTGTGGTGGACGACGACGACCGGGTCCAGGGGGTCGTCTCGGAGGCCGACCTGCTGGCGAAGGAGGAGTTCAAGGAGCGCTACTACGGCGACGACTACCGGCCGCCGTTGCGCGCCCGGCTGCGGCACGCCTTCGGCGGTGAGGGCAGCGGCTTCTACAAGGCGAAGGGAGAGACCGCGGGCCAGCTGATGAGCGCGCCGGCCCACGTCATCACACCCGACGCGAGCGTCGTCCAGGCGGCCAGGCTGATGGACTCCCGTGGCGTCAAGCGGCTGCCGGTCGTGGACGCCGACGGCAGGCTCGTCGGCATCGTCAGCCGGCTGGACCTGATCAGGGTGTTCGTCCGCGACGACGAGGAGATCAGGAGCCAGGTGATGGAGAGCGTGGCGGACACGGCCGTGTGGAGCCCTCCGGACGCCGTCACCGTCCGCGTGTCCGACGGCGTCGTCATCCTGTCGGGCGTCGTCACCAGGCACACCGAGGCCATCGCCGTCGCCCGCATGGCGGCCAACGTCGACGGCGTCGTGGCCGTGCGCGACAAGCTCGCCTGGAAGCACGACGACGTGGTCGACATCCCCGTCTGGGGCGGCGCGTAGGCGCGTAGACCCGGACGGTCAGGCCCGTCCTCGACCTGGGTCGCCGACGTCTGGTTCCCGGCTCCATCGGACCGCGGCCCGCGCGGGCACGGGCAGGGCCGGAGGTCCCGTCAAGGTGAGTCCGACGACCGTGGATGGCGGGGGATCGCCTGGGTAGCGTCCCTTCCATGGCCGCCATCGATCTGTCCAGCCTGCGCGCCGTGGTGTTCGACACCGACGGCGTGGTCACCGACACGGCACGGGTGCACGCGGCCGCCTGGAAGCACACCTTCGACACCTTCCTGCGCGGCCGTTCCGCACCGTTCGACATCCGAGCCGACTACCTGCGTCACGTGGACGGGCGGCCACGCCTGGACGGTGTGCGCACCTTCCTCGCCTCCCGCGGCATCTGCCTGCCGGAGGGCGGGCCGGACGACGAGCCGGGCGCGCCGACCGTGCACGGGCTCGGCATGGTCAAGGACGAGCTGTTCGTGCGGCAGATCGCCGAGCACGGGGTGGCCGCCTTCCCCTCGACGGTCGCGCTGCTGCACGAGCTGCGCCGCCGCGGCTGCCGCACCGCCGTGGTGTCGGCGAGCCGCCACTGCCACTCCGTCATCTCCTCCTCGGGCCTGATCCACCTGTTCGACGCGCTGGTCGACGGGAACGACGCGGCCCGGCTCGGCCTGCCGGGCAAGCCCGACCCGGCGCTGTTCGCGGAGGCCGCGCGCCGCCTGGGGGTGCCCGCCGCCGAGGTGGCGATCGTGGAGGACGCGCTGCCCGGCGTGGCGGCCGGTCGCCGGGGCGGCTTCGGGTTCGTGGTGGCGGTGGACCGTTCGCGGACGCAGGCTGCGGCGATGACCGCCGCCGGAGCCGACGCCGTCGTCACCGACCTGGCGGAGCTGTCGGTCACCGGACGGGTTCCCGTGGGACCGCGATGAACGCCTGGACCCTGTCCTACGACGGCTTCGACCCCGGCTCCGAGAGCCTCCGGGAGGCGCTGTGCACGCTCGGCAACGGCCGGTTCGCCACCCGCGGAGCCACCCCTGACGGGCTGGTGCGCGCCCCCGGCACCTACGCCGCCGGCTGCTATGACCGGCTGACCTCGCCGATCGCCGGCCGGACGGTGACCAACGAGGACCTCGTCAACCTGCCCGACTGGCTGCCGCTGACCTTCGCCACGCCCGGCTGCGACTTCTTCCGTCCCGAGCGGCCCGGCCTGCTGGACTACCGGCAGGAGCTCGACCTGCGCCACGGGGTGCTGCGGCGCACGCTGCGCCGGCGTGACGAGGCGGGCCGCGTCACCCGGGTCAGCCAGCGGCGGCTGGTGTCCATGGCCGATCCCCTGCTGGCGGCGCTGGAGACCACCTTCACCGCCGAGAACTGGTCCGGCCCGCTGCGGGTGCGCGCCGCCCTGCACGGCGACGTCGCCAACCGGGGCGTGGCCCGCTACCGGGACCTGCGCGGCGACCACCTGACCGGGCACGCCACCGGCACGTGCGACGGCCTCACCTGGCTCACCGCGCTGACCCGCTCCTCGCGGATCACCGTCGCGCTGGCGGCCCGCATGGACGCGCCGGGGCGGGCGGAGGTGACCGCCGAACGGACCGTCATCACCTCCGACCTGGTGCTCGACCTCGTTCAGGAGGGGCCGGAGACGGTGGCGAAGGTGGTGGCGCTGGTCACCTCGCGCGACCACGCCATCCATGACCCGTGCTCCGCCGCCCTGCGTCAGGCCCGGCTGGCCCCCGGCTTCGACCGGCTCCTGGCCCGGCACGCCGCCGCGTGGGAGGGCCTGTGGCAGCGGGCCCGGATGGATTTCACCGACCCGGAGCTCGCGCGGATCGTCCACCTGCACATCTTCCACCTGCTGCAGACGCTGTCCCCGCACACCGCCGACCTCGACGTCGGGGTGCCCGCCCGGGGATTGCACGGCGAGGCGTACCGCGGGCACGTGTTCTGGGACGAGCTGTTCGTGCTGCCGTGGCTGAACCTGCGCTTCCCCGAGATCTCCGTCGGCCCGCTGCGCTACCGGTGGCGGCGCCTGCCGGAGGCCAGGGCCGCCGCCCGCGCCGAGGGGTTCGACGGCGCGATGTTCCCCTGGCAGAGCGGCAGTGACGGACGCGAGGAGACGCAGACCCTGCACCTCAACCCGGCCTCGGGCCGCTGGCTGCCGGACACCTCCCACCTGCAGCGGCACGTCGGCCTGGCCATCGCCTACAACGTGTGGCAGCACCGCCTGGCCACCGGCTCCTCGCCGCCGTGGTGCGTGGAGATGCTGATCGACATCGCGCGGTTCTTCGCCTCGCTCGCCGTCCTCGACGAGGCTTCGGGCCGGTACGAGATCCGCGGCGTGATGGGGCCCGACGAGTACCACACCGGCTATCCGGGCGCTTCCTCCCCCGGCCTGGACAACAACGCCTACACCAACGTCATGACCGTCTGGCTGCTGACGCGTGCCCTGGAGCTGCGCCACCTGGCGACCGGCGTGGCCGAGCACGAGGCCGGGCGCTGGGAGGACATCAGCCGGCGCATGCGGGTCGACTTCCACGACGGCGTGATCAGCCAGTTCAGCGGCTACGCGGACCTGGCCGAGCTGGACTGGGAGCGCTACCGGGGGGTGCGCAGGCTGGACCGGGCCCTGGAGGCGCACGGCGACGACGTCAACCGCTACAAGGCCGCCAAGCAGGCCGACACGCTGATGCTGTGCTACCTGTTCGGCCCCGGTGAGCTGCACGCGATCCTCGACCGGCTCGGCTACCCGGCCAAGCCGGACCTGATCCCGCGCACGATCCACTACTACCTGGAGCGGACCAGCCACGGCTCCACGCTCAGCGCCGTCGTGCACTCCCAGGTGCTGGCCGGCGCCGGTCACGAGCAGTTCGGGAAGCTGTTCGGCGAGGCGCTGATGAGCGACATCAGGGACGTGCAGGGCGGCACCACGCAGGAGGGCGTCCACCTCGGCGCCATGGCCGGCACGCTCGAACTGCTCCAGCGCCGCTACCTGGGCCTGGAACTGCGGGGTGACGGCCTCTGGGTGGATCCGACGCTGCCGGACGGGTGCGGCGCCGTGGCGCTGAACCTCCAGGTGCGCGGGGTGCCGTACGTGATCGAAGCCCGTGACGGCGAGGTGGTCGTGGACGGCGAGACAGCGACGCGTGGCAGGAGCCGCATCGTCACCTTCGGACAAGGGGGAATGAACATGACCGGCACCGGCGATCTCGGGCGCCGCATCGCCTATCACCGCGAGCGCCTCGGACTCACCCGCGACCAGGTCGCCGAACGGGCGGCCGTCTCTCCCGGCTACGTCGAATATCTGGAGGAGAGCATCGGCAGTCCCAGCACCGACGCCGTCGCCCGCCTCGCCGGAGCGCTGGAGACGACGGTCGACGAGTTGCTCGGCGGCGCCGTCGACCGTCCTCCGGGGCGCGGCCCCGCGGCGGCTGCGCCGGTGCTGGAGAAGCTGGACGAACAGGAGTGCCTGCGCCTGATCGCGCCGGGCGGCATCGGCCGGGTGGCGTTCAACGGCTCGCACGGCCCCACGGTGCTGCCCGTCAACTTCAAGCTGCACGAGGGCGCCATCCTGTTCCGCACCGCCGTGGGCGGCCCGATGGATCAGGACCTGTGCACCGGCGTCCAAGGAGTGGAGATCAAGGTGGGCTTCGAGGTGGACCGGATCGACGAGGCACAGCGCGACGGCTGGAGCGTCCTCGTACAGGGCCCGGCGCACCACGTGTCGCCGGAGGAGGCGGCCGCGCTGACCGGCTCGGACGTGAGCCCGTGGGCGGGCGGCGACCGCCGGCTGTACGTCCGCATCATCCCGTCGCAGATCACCGGCCGCCGCATCCACGGCCTGTGACCCCGTACGGATCTGATCGGCTCACCGATCCGGAGTCGGGATGACGGCGATCGGGCAGTGAGCCCGGTGCAGGACCGCGTGGCTCACCGAGCCGAGCACGGCGGCGGCGAGCCCGCCGAGCCCGCGCGAGCCGAGCACGACCAGGTCGGCGCTGCGCGAGGCGTCCGCCAGCACCGGCGCGGGGTGCCCGGGCACCACGGACCCGACCACCTCGGCCTCCGGGTACCGCTCCCGCCAGGACGAGAGCCGCTCCTCGAGGTCCAGGGCATCGGGCGGCAGCGGCCCGAATCCGGCCGGATGGGGCGCGGTGATCGGGTACGGCCTGCCGTAGATGGCGTGCAGCCGCGCTCCTCGCGCGCGTGCCTGCTCCAGCGCGTACGCGATGGCGGCGTCGGAGCCGCTGGAGCCGTCGAAGCCGACGACGACCTCGCCGTAGCTCGTGTGCGCCGGGCCTCGGACGATGACGAGCGGGCCGTGCGTGTGCCCGGCCAGGCCGAGCCCCGCCGAGCCCAGCACCAGCCCGGCGAACCCGCCCAGCCCCCTGCTGCCGATCACCACCGTGTCGGCGGTCTCCGACTCGGTCCGCAGCCGCTCGATCACCGCGCCGGTGACCAGCGCGGTGGTCGTCTCCAGGCCGGGCGAGCGGGCGCGGGCCCGGTCCGCCGCGGCGTCGAGCAGCCGGTGGCACTGCTCGGTGCGGGATTCGTGGTCCCCGCTACGCGGGTGCTCGGCGGCCCACGGCTGGCGGACGAGCACCACACGCAGGGCGAGCCCGCGCCGGGCGGCGTCGTCCACGGCCCAGTCGAGCGCCGCTGCCGCGGCCTTCGAACCGTCCACTCCCACGACGACGAACCTGCTCATCACCGTCACCCCCCACCAGGACGACGTCCCCCCTCGCCGGCGTTGTATGCCGGAGGCCCGGCCATGCGTCCGGGACCTTCGTCAGCCGTCCAGGCGCGGACGTCCGCGCCCGCCCAGCGGTGCAGGAGCTCGGTGTCGTGGCTGATGGCGAGCACTCCGGCGCCGGTGGCGTTGCGGTACTCCTCGATCACGGCGACGAGGTGGGCCTGGGTGGACGCGTCGAGCATGGTGGTCATCTCATCGCAGATCAGGTAGCGCGGCTCCAGGGCGAGCGCGCGGGCCACGCAGGCGCGCTGGAGCTGGCCGTCGGACACCTCGTGCGGCAGCCGGGTGAACAGCTCGGCGGTGAGCCCGAGCCGTTCGGCCAGCAGGTGGGCCCGCGCCAGGGGGCGCCCGGCGGCGCGCAGCGGCTCGGCCATCACGTCCAGCAGGGTGAAGCGGGGGTCGACGGCGAGCCGGGGCTGCTGGAAGATCAGGCCGATCGAGGTGCGCTGCGGGGCGCGGTGCCGCCACCGGCCGACCCGCCGCCCGTCGACGCTGACGGTGCCGGCGGACGGCGGCAGCAGCAGGGCGAGCACGCGAGCCAGGGTGGACTTGCCGCAGCCGCTGGGCCCGGCCAGGCCGACGACCTCGCCGGGCGGCACGGACAGCGACACCTGGTCGAGCACCCGGTGGCGGCCGAAGGCGAGGGTGACACCGGTGGCTTCAAGCATGGTGGCAGGCCACTTCGTTCAGGGGCGGCTGCTCCTGGCACAGGGAGGTGGCCAGGTGACAGCGCGGCTGGAAGGCGCACCCGCCGGGCAGGCGGGTGAGTTCGGGCGGCTGGCCGGGGATCGGCGCGAAGGCACGCGAGGGCAGCGCGTCCAGAAGTCCTCGGGAGTACGGATGCCGCGGCCCGGCGAAGAAGTTGTCCGCCTGGGCGAGCTCGACGACGCGGCCGGCGTACATGACGGCGAGGTCGTCGGCGACCTGCTCGGCCGCCCGCAGGTCGTGGGTGATGATCAGGACGGCGCGGCCCTCGTCGCACAGCCGGCGCAGCTCGGCCATGGTGGCGTCGACCAGCGGACGGTCCAGGCCGCTGGTCGGCTCGTCCGCGATGATCAGCGGCGGGTCGCCGGCCAGGGCCAGCGCGTTGGCGACCCGCTGAGCCATGCCGCCGGAGAGCTGGTGCGGGTAGCGGGCGAGGTCGGCCGGTCGCAGGCCGGCGCGTGCGGCCACCGATTCGGGGGTCTCGTCGCGGCCGAGTTCGCGCAGCGTCTCGGCGAGCTGCGCCCGCGCGGTGCGGACCGGGGTGAGGTGCGCGGCGGGGCTCTGCGGGATGAGCCCGATCCTGCGGCCCCTGATCTGCCGGGCCAGCACCTTCTCCGGCGCGTTCACCAGGTCGAGGGAGTCGAGCCAGGCGTGCCCGGTGACGGTCGCGTTGCCGGGGAGCAGGCCGAGCAGCGCGTGCGCCATCACGGACTTGCCGCACCCGGACTCGCCGACCAGCGCGAGACAGCGGCCCTCGCGCAGCTCGAAGCGGGCGTCGGTGACCGCGTGCACCTCCGCGCCCGGCAGGTGGAAGCGGACGGAGAGCCCGTCGACACGTAGCTTCACAGGACCAGCTCCGATCTCCAGCGCGGGTTGGCGCGGTCGCGCAGGTGCTGGGCGAGCGCGGAGATCGCCAGCGTGGGCAGCAGCACGAGCAGGCCGGGGAACAGGCTGGTCCACCAGTCGCCGGCCAGCAGGGACCGCTGCCCGTCGTTGATCATGTTGCCGAGTGAGGCCAGGTGGGGTGGGAGGCCCAGGCCGAGGAAGCTGAGCGCGGTCTCGTGCCAGATCGCGTGCGGGATCATCAGCACGGTGCTGAGCAGCAGCTGCGGCGCCAGGTTCGGCAGGAAATGCCGGCGGATGACGCGGAGCCTGGACGAGCCGCCGGAGATGGCGGCGTCGATGAAGGGGCGCCCGCGCAGGGACAGCACCTCGGACCGGACGATGCGGGCGGTCGTGGTCCAGTGGGTGACCGCCACGGACACGATCACCGCGGTGGAACTGGGCGCGAACAGGGCCACAAGGAAGATGCCGAACAGCAGGTGCGGCAGCGAGTTGAAGCCGTCCACGACCCGCATCAGCAGCCGGTCGGCGAACCCGCCGGCCGCGCCGGCGACCAGGCCGACCAGGCCGCCGATGGCCACGCTGACCACCGCCGCCACCAGGCCGACCAGCATCGAGACGCGCAGCCCGTAGATCGAGCGGAGCAGCACGTCGCGGCCGACCTCGTCGGTGCCGAACGGATGGCCGGGCGACGGCGGCAGTGAGGCGGCGCGCAGGTCCACGAGCTGCTGGTCGAGCCGGGCGATCAGCGGCACCAGGAGCACGACCAGGACCAGCAGGGCGAGAGTGGCGGCGGCGAGCCGGTACCGGGGCGCGCTCATCAGCTCACTCCCAGCACGCGCACGCGCGGATCGGCCACCGTGTAGGCCAGGTCCGCCAGCAGGTTGCCCAGCACGACCGCGACGGTGGCCAGCAGGGTGAGGGCGGCGAGCAGCGGGAAGTCCACCGCGAGCGCCGCCTTGATCGTGGTGCCGGCCACACCCGGCCAGGAGAACACCGCCTCGACCAGGATGGCCCCGGTCACCAGCTCGGGAACCCGCGCCCCCATGATGGTGATGAACGGCAGCAGCGCCGAGCGCAGCGCGTGCCGCAGCAGCACGGTCCGCTCCCGCAGCCCCCGGGCCCGCGCACCGGTCACGTAGTCCTCCTTGAGCACGCCGATGACCGACTCGCGGACGAACAGCAGCAGCCACGACGACTGCGAGAAGGCCAGCACGGTCACCGGCAGCACCATGTGGGCGAGCAGGCCGGACACCGTCACGCTCGCCGAGGCGGCGTCGGTCAGCCCGCCGGCGGGCAGCCAGCCCAGCGTCACGGCGAACACCCAGACGGCCAGCAGGCCGACCCAGAACACCGGCGCCGCCTCGGTGGCGAACGCGGTGCCGCTGATCAGCCGGTCCAGCCACGAGTCCCGCCGCCAGGCGGCCAGCGTGCCGAGAGCCAGCCCGGCCACCAGCATCAGCGCCAGCGCGCAGCCGACCACCAGCAGGGTCCAGCCCAGCCGCTCCCCGATCACCTGCGCCACCGGCAGGTGCAGCGACCGCGACTCGCCCAGGTCGCCGCGCAATAGGTTGCCGAGCCAGGTCGTGTACTGCTCCAGCAGCGGCCGGTCGATCCCCCAGTTGGCTCTGATCTCGGCCATGATCTGCGGGCTGGTGATCGCCGCCCGGTCCCCCAGATACTGCCGTACGGGATCGAACGGGGACGCCTTGGCCAGCGCGAACATCCCGAACGTCACGGCGAGCAGCAGGGGGACGGCGAACGCCAGGCGCCAGGCCACGATCCGCAGCCACCTCACGAGGCGGGCTTCCAGTTCACGACCGTGCCGAGCAGGCCGCCGGTGGCGTGCTCGTGCGGCTCGACGCCCACGGTGATGCCCTCCCAGTCGCCCCGGACGACGTAGGTGTGCTTCAGGTAGACCAGGTACAGCCAGATCGCGTCCTCGGCGATGCGCCGCTGGAGCTCGTCGTAGGCCTTCTTCCGCTCGGCCTCGCCGGACGCCCGCCGGCCCGTGTCGAGCAGCCGGTCCACCTGGGCGTTCTCGTAGCGGCCCGGGTTGAACAGGCCCTGTCCGGCGTAGGAGGAGTGGAACAGCTCGTAGTTGGTGTAGTCGGGGTCGAACGGGGTGCCGTAGCCCATGATCAGGGCGTCCTTGGCCAGGCGCGGCTCGATGGCGGACCAGTCCAGCCCGGCGAGCCGGACGTCCACGCCGATCTGCTTGGCGTCCGAGGCCACGGCCAGCGCGAGCTCCTTGCGCAGCGAGTCGCCCGCCGGATACATGAGGGTGAACCTGGCGGGCGTGCCGTCCTTGGCCCGCACCCCGTCCGCGCCCGGCTTCCAGCCGGCCTCCTCCAGGATCTGTACGGCCTTGCGCCGATCGGGGACGGCCGATCCGGTGACGGCCGGGTTGTGCCAGTCGGTGCCGGGGGCGATCGGCCCGAACGCGGGGGCGCCCGCGCCGGCGAGGATCACCGACACCATCGCCGAGCGGTCCACGGCCAGGCCGAGCGCCCGGCGGACGGCCAGGTCCCCGGTCACGGGCTGCGCCAGCGGGAACATGACCCCCCGGTAGTCGGCGCTGGGCGCCTCGTGAACGGTGACGCCCGGCTCGTTCCTGAACCGGGCGACCGCCTTGGGCGGCAGCTCGGTCGCGGTGAACTCGCCGGCGGCCATGCGGGTGGCACGCGCGTTGTCGTCGGCCGCGTACGCCAGCACCAGGGTCGGAACGGCGGGCACTCCGCCCCAGTAACGGGCGTTGGCCGTCATCGTGATCTTGTCGCCCTTGGTCCAGGACCCGAAGGTGTACGGGCCGGTCCCGACCGGGGTGGCGGTGGCCGCCGGGTCCGAGCCGGACGGGACGATGCCGAGCGTGGCCCGCTGCAGGATCGGCGCGTACGGATGTTTGAGATGGAAGACGACCGTCCGGGCGTCCGGCGCGTCCACCTTGTCGATGGCGGCGTAGTCGCCCCGGATCGGCGAGTTGTTGGCGGGCTTCAGCACCTGCTCGTAGGTGTAGGCGACATCCGCGCCGGTCAGCGGCCTGCCGTCGTGGAAGGTGACGCCCTGGCGGAGCTTGAAGGTGACCTCGGTGCCTTCGACCTCGGGCAGCGCCTCGGCCAGTGCGGGCTGCAGCCGCAGGTCGGGGGTGCGGCGGACCAGCCCGTCGAACAGCAGTGACCCGCCGTCGGGGGCGTAGCCGAGCATCGGGTTGAGCGTGTCGGGCTCCGACGCCAGTCCCAGCACCACGGTGTCCCGCGCCTGCGCCGCCCCGTCCTGCGAGGGGGCCGAGCAGGCGGCCAGCACAAGGGCCATCGGCCCGATCAATGACAGTCCGCGCCTCATGCGAGCGACCTTAAAGAAGATCCCTCGCTATTGCAACATTGTCGCAACTAGGAAGGACATGCATCCCATGCCGGATGGCGTCTGTCCCCGTTTCCTCCGGCATCGTCCCTGCCGTCCGGATCGAGGGCCCCGCCGGAGATGCCATCGGTCCCCGATCCCCTACGGTGAGGCCTATGAGCTCCGAGGAGTCGGTGCGCTACTGGCGGCACCAGGGGTTGGGCGGCCTGCACCTGATGCGGGCGCGGTTCGTCGGGCACCGCTTCAGCCGGCACAGCCACGAGACGTTCGCGATCGGCGCGGTGGAGTCGGGGGTCGAGGAGATTCGCTTCGCAGACGGCGTCGAGCTCACGGGGGCCGACGAGGTCGTGCTGATCGATCCGGGCGTCGTGCACACCGGCCGGGCGTACTCTCCCGGCGGCTGGACGTACCGGGTCCTCTACCCGAGCACGGAGCAGCTCGCGGCGATCGGCGAGGAGATCGGCGCGCCCGGCCCGCACCCGTCGTTCGCCCGGCGGGTGGTCACCGACCGGCGGATGGCCCGCGCGGTCGTGGCGGCGCACCGGGCCGCCGAGACCGGCGACCCGCTCACCGCCGACTCCCGCCTGCGCCTGCTGCTGGCCCGCCTGCTGGCCGCCTACGGCAGCCAGCGGCCCGGCCGGCCGGCGCACCCGGCGGGCCCGAGCAGCGCGGCGAGGGCCCGCGACTTCCTGCACGCCTCACTCCCCGCCCCACCGCCCCCGCCCGGCCTGGCCACCGCGGCCGGCACGACGCCGGACCCCCGCGACCTCGCCACCGTCACGGGGGCGCCGCCGAACCTCCGCGACCTGGCCGCCGTCACGGGGGCGACGCCGAGCTTGAGTGAGCTGGCCGCCGCTGCGGGGGCGACGCCGTTCGCGTTGTTGCGGGCCTTTCAGCGTGCCTACGGGCTGCCGCCGCACGCCTACCTGACCCAGCTGCGGGTGCGGCGCGCTCGTGAGCTGTTGGAACGCGGCGTGCCGCCGGCGGCGGCCGCCGTGTCCGTCGGGTTCTGCGACCAGTCGCACCTGTCGCGCCACTTCCGGCGGATCGTCGGCGCCACCCCGGGCCTCTACCAGCGAGCGGTGCAATAACGTCCAATCCGCACCGGTACGGCGGCTCCTACCGTGTCCGGATGACGAGCCATCAGGAGCGACTCGCTCTCCCCCTTGACCTCGACCAGGACCTGGTCGCCGAGCTGGGCCGGTACGCGGTGGACTTCCTGGCCGAGCGGATCGGCGAGCTGGAGTCGGCCCCGGCCAGCGACTACCGGCAGGCCGGCCACCTGACCGGGCTGCTGCGGCGGCCTCCGGGCGCGGAGCCCGGCGACTTCCGCGAGCTGCTGGAGACCTTCCGCCAGGCCGCCGGCCAGGGGGTGAACACGGCGGGTCCGAACTACCTCGCCTACTTCCCGGCGGGCGGCCTGGTCTCCTCGGTGCTGGCGGAGATGCTGGCCCAGGCGGCCAACCGCTACACCGGGGTGGCGCAGACGGCGCCCGCGCTGGTCGCCATGGAGCAGAGCGTGCTGACCTGGCTGTGCGACCTGTTCGGACTGCCGACCGGCGCGGGCGGGGTGGTCACGACGGGCGCGTCGCTGGCGACGCTGTCGGCGGTGGTCGCGGCCCGGCACGACCGGCTGGGCGACGACGCCCGCGACGGCACCCTGTACGTGACCGAGCACACCCATCTCAGTGTCGCCAAGGCCGCCAGGATCGCGGGCCTGCCGGCCGACCGGGTACGCCTCGTACCGGCCACCGCCGAGCTGCGGATGGACGTCGGCGCCGCCGCCGAGCTGATCGCGGCCGACCGGGCAGCCGGACTGCGGCCCTTCCTGCTGGCGGGCACCGCCGGGACCACCAGCACGGGAACCGTCGACCCGCTGCCCGAGCTGGCCCGCCTGGCGCGCGCCGAGGGGCTCTGGTTCCACGTCGACGCCGCCTACGGGGGCGGCTTCCGGCTCACCGGGCGCGGCGGGGCCAGGCTCGCCGGGATCGAGGGGGCCGACTCGGTCGCGTTCGACCCGCACAAGAGCCTGTTCATGCCGTACGGGACCGGCGTGCTGCTGGTGCGCGACCCGGCCGTACTGCACGCGGCGCACGCCGCGGACGGGCAGTATCTGCAGGACCTGGACCGCCTGGGAGACCTGCCGGACTTCGGGAACATGGGAGTGGAGCTGACCAGGGAGTTCCGCGGACTGCGCCTGTGGCTGCCGCTGCACCTGCACGGCGTGCGGGCCTTCGCCGAGGCGCTGGAGGAGAAGCTGGACCTGGCCGCGCTCGTGCACCGGGAGCTGAGCCGCGACCCGCGCGTGGAGCTGCCGTGGGAGCCGGACCTGTCCGTGGTGGTGTTCCGGCTGCGCGGCGCCGACGAGGCCAACCGCGACCTGCTGGCCAGGATCAACGCCACCCAGCGGATCTACCTGTCCAGCACCACGATCGGCGGCCGGTTCTACCTGCGGCTGTGCGTCCTGAGCGTGCGCACCCGCGCCGAGCACGTCCGTCAGGCGCTGAGCACCATTCAGGATTGTCTCCCTGATGGGATATCGTCTCAGATATGAGACAGGCCGCTCTGGATGAACGACTCGCCCACCGGCTGGCCGAGCTCCGGACGGAGCACGGCTGGTCGCTGGACGAGCTGGCCGGCAGGTCCGGCGTCAGCCGCTCGACGCTGTCGCGGCTGGAGCGGGGGGAGATCAGCCCGACGGCCGCACTGCTGGGCAGGCTGTGCGCGGTCTACGAGCGGACGATGTCGCGACTGCTGGCCGAGGTCGAGTCCGAGCCACCGCGGGTGGTGCGCGCCGCCGAGCAGGCGGTCTGGCGCGATCAGGCGTCGGGATTCACCCGCAGGTCCGTCTCCCCGCCACACGCGGACCTGCGCGGCGAGGTCGTCGAGGGGACCCTGCGGCCGGGCGCGGACATCTCCTACGACGCGCCGCCGGTGGCCGGGCTGGAGCAGCACCTCTGGGTCCTGGAAGGGGCCGTGGAGATCACCACCGACGGGCGGGCCCATCGGCTGGAGACCGGCGACTGCCTGCGCTTCCGCCTCTGGGGCGGCTCACGGTTCCGCTGCCTCGGCGCCACCCCGGCGCGTTACGCGCTGCTGGTCGTCCTGCCCTGACCCGAAGATCGGAGACACCCTCGTGCACACCGTCGAACGCCTGTCCGCCGAGGACTTCCCCGGCAGTGTCAAGGGCCTCGCCGAGGTCCTGGCCGACGCCGTCGACGACGGCGCCTCGGTGGGGTTCGTGACGCCGTTCGACCGGGAGGCCGCGGCCGCCTGGTGGCAGGAGCGGGCCCCGGCGGTGGCCGACGGCAGTCTCGTCGTCTGGGTCTGCCGCGACGCCGGCGGGATCGTCGCCACCGTCAGCCTGGCCCTGGCGGGCAAGCCCAACTCCCGGCACCGGGCCGAGGTCTCCAAGCTGCTGGTGCACCGCGACGCCCGCGGCAGGGGGCTGGCCCGCGCCCTGCTGGCCACCGTCGAGTCGGCCGCCGCCGAAGCCGGGGTCACCCTCCTGGTCCTGGACACCCGGACCGGCAGCGCGGCCGAGCGGCTCTACCTCACCGGCGGCTGGACCCGCTTCGGCGTCGTCCCCGGCTACGCCGCCGACCCGGACGGCTCCCTGCGCGACTGCAGCTTCTTCCACAAGCCGCTCACATGAGATAGCGCACCCACAGGTACGGCGCGACCAGGCCGACGGTCACCACCGTGACGATCAGGCCGTACTTGGTGAAGTGCCAGAAGCTGATCGGCACGCCGTTGCGTGCGGCGATGCCGAGCACCACGACGTTGGCCGCCGCGCCGACGGCGGTGGCGTTGCCGCCGAGGTCGGCGCCGAAGGCCAGCGCCCACCAGAGCACCTGGCCCGGCCCGTCGCCGCCGACGGCCCGCACGAGCTCCTCCACGATCGGGCTCATCGTCGCCACGTACGGGATGTTGTCCACGACGGCCGACAGCACGGCCGAGCCGCCCAACAGCCCCAGCGCCGCCGTCTCCAGCCGCCCGCCGGTGGCCTGCACGGCCGCGGTGGACAGCTGCCCGATCACGCCGGTCTCGACCAGGCCGCCGACCATCACGAACAACCCGGCGAAGAACACCAGCGTCGGCCACTCCACCTCGGCGATCGCCTGCTCGGTGGTCACCTTGGTCGCGGCGACCAGGATGCCCGCGCCCAGCACCGCCACCACCGACGGCTCGTAGTGCAGCACCGGATGCAGCACGAACGCCGCCATCACCAGCGCCAGCACGGTCAGCGACTGCCACAGCAGCCGCCGGTCGGTGATCGCCTCCCGCTCCTGCAGCACCATGACCTCGGCCGCCCGCTCCGCGTCGTAGCGGAACCGGCGGCCGAACATCAGCCAGCACAACCCGATGAACACCGCCACCAGCACGATCACCATCGGCGCCATGTGGATGAGGAAGTCGTTGAAGCTCAGCCCGCCCCGGCTGGCGATGATGATGTTCGGCGGGTCGCCGACCAGCGTGGCGGCGCCGCCGATGTTGGACGCCATCACCTCGGCGATCAGGAACGGGACGACCGGGACCGCGAGCCGCTCGCACACCAGGAACGTCACCGGCGCGATCAGCAGCACGGTGGTGACGTTGTCCAGCAGGGCCGAGGCGCTCGCGGTGATGATCACCAGCAGGACCATGAGCCGGAACGGCCGCCCGCGGGCCCGTTTCGCCGCCCAGATGGCGAGGTACTCGAAGACGCCGGTCTCCTTGAGCACCCCCACGATGATCATCATGCCGGTCAGCAGGAAGATGACGTTCCAGTCGATGCCCGAATGCTCGGAGAAGAACGCCGACTCGGCTCCGGTGGCGTGGATCAGCAGCATGACCCCGGCCCCGCCCAGCGCGGCCGCCACCCGGTGCACCTTCTCGGTGGCGATCAGCGCGTAGGAGGCCAGGAAGACCGCCACGGCCAGCCAGGACAGCACGGTCATCCGACGATCACCAGCACGTTTCGGGCGCGCACGAACCCATCCTTCGCTGCATCGGGGGCTTACCGGTACGACAACGTACCAATGTCCTCTTCGCACGTTCTTGGCACGTCCGGTGGTCACACCGGTGCTAGGATTCATCCGCTGGTGCCGAGTCGCCCGGCCCGCCTCCGCAGGATTCGCGTCGAGGCCCGAAACTTCCCCACGAGCTCACCGATAAGACGGGCAAGCTCCCCCTTATGGACACCAACCGACTCCCCCACCAGCTTGCCCGCACCCGGCGCTTCACCCTCGGCGTCCCCCGCGCCTTCACCCTTTCGCCCGACGGGAGGCGGGTCCTGTTCCTGCGCACGCGCGGCGGCGAGGACCGGACGAGCTGCCTGTGGCTGCTCGACGGCGGCCGGGAGCGACTGCTCGCCGCCCCGGAGACCCTCGGCGTCGCGGGGCCCGTGCCCGAGGCCGAGCTGGTACGGCGCGAGCGGGCCCGGGAGACCGCGGCCGGCGTGGTCGCCTACTCGGCCGACGCCGCCCTGCGCACCGCCGTCTTCGCCGTCGACGGCGCACTCTGGGCGGTGGACGTCAGCCCGGAGCCTGGCTCGACGGACGACCCGCACACCCCGCCCGTGGACGGATCGGACCCCGGACCCACCGCCACACCACGCCCCGAGCCCACCGCCGCACCACGCCTCGTACCCACCGCCGGGCCGGTGACCGATCCCCGGCTGGACCCCACGGGGCGGCGGGTCGCGTACGTCACCGGGGGCGCCCTGCACGTCGCCGACCTGGCCGGCGGCGGAGACCGGCTCCTCGCCGTATCCGAAGGAGAGAACATCACCTGGGGCCTGGCCGAGCACGTCGCGGCGGAGTCCATGCACCGCACGCGCGGCCACTGGTGGTCACCCGACGGAACCCGGCTGCTCGCCGCGCGGGTGGACACCTCGGCGGTGCGGCGCTGGTGGGTCGCCGACCCGGCCGACCCGGCCCGGCCACCCCGCGAGATCGCCTACCCCGCCGCCGGGACCGCCAACGCCGAGGTGATCCTGCACCTGCTCGACCTGGAGGGGCGGGCCGTCGAGGTCGACTGGGACAGGACCGCCCACGAGTACGTGACCGCGGCCGGCTGGGACGCGCACGGCCCGCTGATCGGCGTGCAGAGCCGCGACCAGCGCTCGCTCCGCGTCCTGGCCGCCGACCCGGACACCGGCCGCACCACGCTCCTGCACGAACAGCGCGACGCCGCCTGGGTGGAGTTGATCCCCGGCACGCCCGCCCGGACCGCCTCCGGCTCGCTCGTCCACACGGCCGACACCGCCACCACCCGGCGGCTCCTGGTGGACGGCCGGCCGGTCACCCCGGAGGGCCTGCAGGTCCGCGAGGTGCTGGACGTGAGCGGCGAGAGCGTGCTCTTCACCGCGAGCGACGAGCCCACCGAGACCCACCTGTGGGCATACGAACGGAACCTCGTACGCCTCAGCGACGGGCCGGGCGTCCACACCGGCGCGCGCGCCGGCGACGCGCTGCTCATCTCCGCACACACCGAGCGCGGACGCGCCTTCACGGTGACCCGTCAGGGCCGGGCCGTCGCTCCTCTGACCACGGTGGCCACTGTCGCCTCCCTCGACGCCGAGCCGGTCGTCGCCCCGCGCGTCACCTGGCTGCGGGTGGGCGAGCGGGAGATCCGCACGGCGCTGCTGCTGCCCTCCTGGCACGGGCCGGGTGGTGATCCGCTCCCGGTGCTCATGGCGCCGTACGGCGGGCCCGCGGGGCAGCTGGTGGTCCGGGCCAGGCACTGGTTCCTGTGTGAGGCGCAGTGGTTCGCGGAGGCCGGATTCGCCGTCGTGATCGCTGACGGGCGGGGCACCCCCGGCCGCGGTCCCGCCTGGGAGAAGACCGTGCACCGTGACACTCTGTCGGCGCCGCTGGCGGACCAGGTGGCCGCCCTGCACGCCGCCGCCGAGCACTGTCCCGCCCTGGATCTGGGCAGGGTGGCCATCCGGGGCTGGAGTTACGGCGGCACCCTGGCCGCGGCCGCGGTGCTGCGCAGGCCGGAGGTGTTCCACGCCGCCGTCTCCGGCGCCGCCCCCAGCGATCAGCGCCTCTACGACACGCACTGGCGCGAACGATTCCTCGGCCACCCCGACGAGCATCCTGACGACTACGACCGCTCCTCGCCGATCGGTGACGCGGCCCGGCTGCGGCGGCCGTTGCTGCTGGTGCACGGGCTGGCCGATGACAACGTGGTGCCCGCGCACACGCTGCGCATGTCGGCGGCGCTGCTCGCGGCGGGCCGCCCGCACCAGGTGCTGCCGCTGTCCGGTGCCACGCACATGCCGACCTCCGAGGCGGCCGTCGAGGGTCTGCTGCGCTTTCAGCTGGACTTCCTCCGGGACGCCCTGAAATCCGCCGGCCAGCCGGTGTAGGCGGCCTGTCTCACCGCCGCGCGGGAGCTGCTCGAGCGGTTCGCCACGGCACAGCACGCACCCGCCCTCGGTGAGGTCGACGCGGGCAGGCCCGGGGCGGACGTGAGCGGGATCGTCATCCCGCTCACCGCCCAGGGCCGCCCGGGCGCGACCTCAGGCCGGATCCCGCCCCAGACGCCTGACGCCACCGAACCGGCTCGCCGCCGCCGAGGTCGGCCTATACGATCACCGGATGCCCGAGCCCCCGTCACGAGCACATCGATCGGCCCGCTGGGCGCGCCGGCTGGCCGCCGTCGTGATCAGCCTCTGCGCGCTGGCCGGCGCGGTGCGGCTCGTCGTGCCCGCCACCGCAGGGCCGACCGGCGAGCCGGCCGGCGTCCAGCGGCAGCTCGCCTTCCTGCGCGCCGCACTCGACGGCGGGGCCGGCGACGACGCGCAGCGGCTCTTCCCCGAGGGCTACTTCTTCCTGCACGCCCTGTACGGCCTGACCTGGGCCGAGCTCGGCATGCGGCGACCGCCCGGCGAGCGGCCGGCGGCGTTACGGGAGGCCCGCTGGGCGCTGGCACGCCTGGAATCCCCTGCCGGCCGCGCCCCGTTCAGCCCGGACCTCACCCCTCCCTACGGCGTCTTCCACCGCGGCTGGACCAACCTGCTACGCGGCCAGACACTGAGCCTCCAACCGGCCGGGCAGCGGGATCCGGCGGAGGCGCGCCGCTTCGCCGACGACTCCGCCGCCCTCGGCGCCGCGTTCGGCGCCTCGGCCTCGCCCTATCTGGCCGCCTACCCGGGCCAGGCCTGGCCGGTCGACTCCACCGTGGCGATCGCGTCTCTGCGGCTGCACGACACGCTGCTGCCGGCCCGGTTCGCCGGCACCACCGAGCGGTGGCTCCGGGAGGTGCGGCGGCGGCTCGATCCGCGCACCGGCCTGCTCCCGCACCAGGCCGACCCCGGCACCGGCGACCCCGTCGAGGTGGCCAGGGGCAGCTCGCAGAGCCTCATCCAACGCTTCCTCGCCGACATCGACCCGGCCTTCGCCCGCGAGCAGTACGCCCGCTTCCGCGACCGCTTCCTCGCCACGCCCCTGGGCCTCGGCCCTGCCGTACGCGAATACCCCCACGGCATGGACGGACCCGGCGACGTCGACTCCGGCCCGCTCCCGCTCGGGATCAGCCTTTCGGCGACCGCCGTCACCCTGGGCGCCGCCCAGGTCCACGGCGACGCGCCGCTCGCCGGCGCGCTGGCCAACTACGGCGAGCTGGCCGGGCTGCCGCTCGGCACCCCCTGGACCAAGCGGTACGCCTTCGGCCTGCTCCCCATCGGGGACGCGTTCCTGGCCTGGTCCAAGACCGCGCGGCCTTGGGTGGCCGCCGTGCCCACCCCGCCGCCGACGGTCGTCTCACCGTGGTGGCGCGTCCCGCTGCTGTCGATCCTTTCGCTGCTCGCCGCTCTGCCGTGGCTCCCCGCACTACGACGCCGACGCCTTTACAAAGTAGATTCTTCGACGGCGTAACGCAGCAGGACGCGCCCCCCCGGCCTCTCCTCCACCCCGAGCAGCCGCAGCCCGGTGGGCGTGGCCTCCCTGTCCAGGTCGGGGGCGGTGAACAGGGCGGCCGTGGTGGTCCCCCCGACGGCCATGGGCAGCACCTCCACCTCGACCTCGTCGACCAGCCCCGCCCGCAGCAGCGCGCCGCCCAGCCTGCCGCCGCCCGTGGCGACGACGGTCTCCGCCCCGAACCGGGCGCGCAGCGCCGTCAGCGCCGCGCCGAGGTCGACCCGCTCCTCCCCCACGACGAGGTACGGCACCCCCTCGCGGCGCAGGTAGGCGAGGTAGTCGAGCGGCGTGCGGGCCGCGGCGAGGACCAGGATGTGCCAGCCCGCCCACGCCTCGTCGGGATACTCCTTGTACGTCCACCGCACCCGCCCCCCGCTGTCCGGGACGGTCAGCCAGCCCTTGGTGGCCCGTGCCGCGATCTCGTCGGGCACGAAGTCGCGTAGCAGCGTCGCGGCGGGCCGGTCGGCGGGCGGCAGGGGCGGCGGCTCGTGGCCGCCGGCGACGAACGACCCACTGCCCTCCAGCAGGATCCGCGGCCGGTGCCGGCGCATGATGTCGGCGTAGCCGTCCTGACCGGACGAGGGCCAGCGCTCGTCGAACATGATCGGTGTGCCCGGAGAGAGCGCAAGGCGGCCGTCCACGGCCGCGCTGTTGTGCGTGATGACTCGGGGACGATCCATCGTCTTCTCCTTCCTCCCGCCGTTCTACCAACGCCCACCGACACTTCCCGAAATGCGGAACGAACCTTTCCGCAATGCCTCCTACGGTGTTCCCATGACCGAGAACAGCGAGATCCGCCCCTTTCACCTCGACATCCCGCAGGCCGACGTGGACGACCTGTTCGACCGGCTGGCCCGGACCCGCTGGCCCGACGAGGCGCCGGGAGCCGCCTGGAGCCGCGGCGTGCCGCTGGACCACGTCAAGGAGCTCGCCGACCACTGGCGGACCTCCTTCGACTGGCGTGAGCGGGAGGCCGAGCTCAACTCCTACCCCCAGTTCACCACGGAGATCGACGGCCGGCGGATTCACTTCCTGCACGTACGGTCTCCGGAGCCGGACGCGCACCCGCTGATCCTCACGCACGGCTGGCCGAGCTCGCCGATCGAGTTCCTCAAGGTGATCGGCCCGCTGACGGACCCGCGGGCGCACGGCGGCGACCCGGCCGACGCCTTCCACCTGGTCATCCCGTCACTGCCGGGCTACGGCCTGTCGCCGCTGGGCGACGCCTCCGGGGGCGACCTGTTCCACGTCGCGCGGGCCTGGGCGGAGCTGATGGCCCGCCTCGGCTACGACAGGTACGCGGCGCAGGGCACCGACGTGGGGTCGGGCGTGGCGATGCTGCTCGCCATGGTCGCGCCGGACCAGGTCACCGGCGTGCACATCAACGGACCGGGGCCGTACCCCCTGGGCGGTCCCGTCGACCTGGACGGGCTGTCCGGCGCCGACCTGGTCCGGGCCGAGCGGTTCAACGACTTCCAGAGCCATGGACTCGGCTACCTGCACCTGCAGTCGACCCGCCCCCAGACGCTCGCGTACGGCTTGACCGACTCTCCCGCCGGGCAGCTCGCCTGGATCGCCGAGAAGTTCGCCGAGTGGTCCGGCCCGGCGGACGAGCCCGTCGACCGCGACCAATTGCTGACCAACGTCAGCCTCTACTGGTTCACCAGGTCGGGCGCGTCCTCCGCCAACGCCATGTACGAGGGGATGCGCGGGTACGCGCGGATGGCCGGTTCGGGTCAGGATCAGGCGCACGCGGGCCCGCCGATGGGCGTCGCGGTGTTCTCCGCCGACTTCAGCGTCCGCGCGCTGATCGACCCGGCGAACGCCATCGAGCACTGGTCGGAGTTCGACCGGGGCGGCCACTTCCCCGCCATGGAGGTGCCGGACCTGCTGACCGGTGACGTCCGGGCGTTCTTCCGCGACCACCGCGGGTGAAGATCGCCGAGATCGGCGGCGTCCCGATCGCGGTTCACGGCCCGGCGGCAAGTACGATCAGCGGGTGACCGAAATAACCGAGACCGTGCCCGGTTGGCTCGCTCCTGAGGAGCTGGAATCGGTGCGGGGCAGGATGCCGATCCTCTACGTGGACGCCGTGCCCGTGCGGGTCGACGACGCGGGCGTGGTGACTCGCCTCGGCCTCCTGCTGCGCATCGCGCAGGACGGCGGCGTGAGCCGTGCCCTGGTCTCCGGGCGCGTGCTCTACCACGAGCGGATCCGCGACGCCCTCCTGCGCCACCTGGAGAAGGACCTCGGCCCGGTGGCGCTGCCCAGCCTGCCCGCCTCCCCGGTGCCGTTCACCGTGGCCGAATACTTCCCGACTCCCGGCGTCACGCCCTTCCACGATCCGCGCCAGCACGCCGTCTCGCTGGCCTACATCGTGCCGGTGCGGGGTGACTGCCGGCCGCGGCAGGACGCGCTCGACCTGGAGTGGTTCACCCCTGACGAGGCCGCCTCGCCGATGGTGCAGCAGGAGATGACCAGCGGCCAGGGCGTGCTGCTCAAGCAGGCTCTCGCCTTCGTCGGCCGGCTGCCCTGACGCGCCGCTTCAGTGCAGGCCCCGCTTGCCCGGGGCCCAGAACGGCTTCACCGTGATCGAGGTTCGCGGCCAGTTCCGTTCACGGACCAGATAGTTCCTGATGAGCTGGCAGGTGCGCGCCTCCCCCGCCAGGTAGGCGGCACCGGCGTTGCCGGGCAGGTCCAGCGCCGCCACCGCCGCCAGCAGCGCCTGTGAGCCGGTCGCCGGGGCGCCGCCCCGGTGCACCCGGCGCAGCCGGTACGGCCCGGGGATCGGCAGCTCGTTGTCCGGAGTGTCGCTCTCCAGGGCCCCGTAGACCTCCACGTCGGGCCCGAGCGCCCGGATCATCGGCCCGAACGCCGCGGTGGCCGTCTCCTCCCCCGCGAACAGGTGGAACGGCGCGGGCCGGGGGTGGAAGTCCCCTTGCGGGCCCCAGAACGTCACCGGATCCCCCGGCCCGGCCGCACGGGCCCACCGCAGCCCGATGCCGTCGCCCTCGTACAGGTGGATCCGCAGTTCGATCGCGCGCTCAGCGGGGCTGTAGTCCCAGATGGTGTAGGTACGCAGCGTCTCGACGGGCCGCAGCAGCCCGCGCAGCGACAGCGGGTCGTTGATCTGGATCCGCACGTGCTGCCCCGGCGTGTACGGCAGCGTGATCGGCTCATCGGCGACGAGCCGGATCCGGCGTATCGCCGGCGTCACCATCCCCACCTCGGCCACGGTCGCTCCGGCGACGTACTTGGCGAACGCGCCGGCGAGCGGGTTACGGCGTTCGGTCCTCATGTCGCGACTCCTTACTTAGAGGCTCTAAACTAGCTTAGAGCCATTAAGCAAACATAGGGTCGTTAGGATGTCAACCGGACGGCAGAAGGAGGACGATGACCGCACAGGCCCCCAGCAGGCGGGACAGGCTGCGGCGGAGCACGCTCGCGGAGATCCACGCCGCAGCGCGGAAACTGCTGGTCACGCAGGGCTCCGCGGCGGTGACGATCAACGCGGTCGCGCGCGAGGTGGGCATGAGCGGCCCCGCCCTCTACCACTACTACTCCGGCCTCGACGACCTCATCGGCGCCGTGACCGCCGGCTTCTACCAGGAGCTCGCCGACGAGATGCGCGCCGCCCGCGACGCCTGCCCCTCCTCGCCGATCTCGCGCCTGCTCGCCACGGCCCGCGCCATGCGCGCCTGGGCCGTCTCGCACCCGGCGGAGTTCGGCTGGCTGTTCGCCCGGCCCGCCCCCGCGCCCGGCAAGCGCCGCCCCGACTCCGCCGAGCACCAGGCCGGGGTCGCCTTCGAGCAGGTCTTCCTGGAGCAGGTGGCGGAGCTCTGGGACAGCGGCCCGTTCCCCGTCCCCGGCCTAGAAGACCTGTCCCCCTCGCTGCGCGACCAGCTGCGCGCCTACTCGGCCGGCCTCGGCGGGCGCCTGCCGCCCGAGGCCGCGCACGTCTTCCTGTCGTGCTGGATCAGGCTGTACGGGCTGCTGTGCATGGAGGTGCTCAACCAGTTGAGCTTCGCCTACTCCGACGTCGAGCCGGTCTTCGAGGAGTGCCTGCGTGACCTGTGCGGCATGCTCGGCCGGCCCTACGAGCCGCCGGAGCCGGCGCACCGCCCCACGTCGTAGTCACGTCGTAGTCACGTCGTACGACCATCAGCGGACCGTCGAGCGAGATCACCGATGGGCTGGAGCCTCGACCGCCGGCCGCTGCCTGGCGGTGGCGGCGACGACGCTGTCGAGCAGGCCGGGGAAGAGCGCGTCCAGGTCGTCGCGGCGCAGGGAGTTCATCTTCGCGGTGCCCCGGTAGACCTGGTTGATGACCCCGGCCTCACGCAGGACGCGGAAGTGGTGGGTGCTCGTGGACTTGCTGACCACCAGGTCGATCTCCGAGCAGGACACCTCCCTGCCGGTCTGGGCGAGGAAGCGCACCACCTCCAGTCGCACGGGGTCGGCGAACGCGTGGAGGACCGCCTCCAGCCGGATCTCCTCGGACGTCGGATGCTCCAGTACTCTCACCCCAGCAATAGTACGACAGGTCTCGTAGTTTGACATTTCTCGTAGTACGTTAAGTGTCGTACAAAGCTCGCCTAGGAGGACCCCGTGCTGTTCGACCCGATCACTCTGCGGTCGCTGACCATCCCCAACCGTGTGTGGATGGCCCCGATGTGCCAGTATTCGGCCGCCGTTGACGGCCCGGCGGCCGGAGTGCCGCACGACTGGCACTTCACCCACCTCACGACGCGGGCGGTGGGCGGCGCCGGGCTGATCCTGGCCGAGGCCACCGCCGTCTCCCCTGAGGGCCGGATCAGCCCTGCCGACCTCGGGCTGTGGAACGAGACCCAGCAGGAGGCGTTCTCCCGGATCACCCGGTTCCTGTCCGAGCAGGGCACCGTGCCCGGGATCCAGCTGGCGCACGCCGGCCGCAAGGCCTCCACCGACCGGCCCTGGCTCGGCGGCGGGCCGGTGAGCGCCGCCGACGGCGGCTGGCGGCCGGTCGCCCCGAGCGCCATCCCCTTCGCCGACGGCCACCCGGTGCCCGAGGAGTTGACGGTCGAGCGGATCCACCGCGTCGTGGCCGACTTCGCCGCCGCCGCCGAGCGCGCCCGCCGTGCGGGCTTCCAGGTCGTGGAGGTCCACGGCGCGCACGGCTATCTGATCGGCGAGTTCCTCTCCCCGCACAGCAACCGCCGCACCGACGCCTACGGCGGCCCGTTCGAGAACCGCATCCGTCTGGCGCTGGAGGTCGCGGACGCCGTACGCGCCGTCTGGCCCGAGGAATTGCCGGTGTTCTTCCGCGTCTCGGCCACCGACTGGCTGCCCGACGGCCAGGGCTGGACCGGGGAGGACACCGTACGCCTGGCCAAGGAGCTGCTCGCGCACGGCGTCGACCTGCTGGACGTCTCCACCGGCGGCAACGCCGCGGGCGTGCGGATCCCCACCGGGCCCGGCTACCAGGTGCCGTTCGCCGGTCAGGTGCGGGCCGAGACGGACCTGCCGGTGGCCGCGGTCGGCGAGATCACCGACCCGCGCCAGGCCGAGTCCATCCTCGCCTCCGGCCAGGCGGACGCCGTCCTGCTCGGCCGCGAGCTGCTGCGCAACCCGTACTGGCCGCTCCAGGCGGCGCGTGAGCTCGGCGTGGAGACGCGCCGGCCCGACCAGTATCACCGCGCCGTCTGAGCCGCGCCGGCCCGCATCCCGGTCCCCGCACCCCGGTCGTGGCGGTCCGGCCACGGCCTCACGCGCGTTCTCGCGCGCCACGGTCATGCGGGCCGGGGTGCGGACGGGATCGCGCGGCGCGGCGGACGGCCGCCGCCGCGACGTTACGCGGCATCCGGCCGAAGATGATGCCGTGGAAGGGCGAGATCAGCCACCAGTAGAGGTGGCCGAGCAGCCCGCGCGGGTGGAACACCGCGCGCTGGTGGTAGACCGTCCGGCCGTCCTCCTGGCTCTGGCTCAGCTCCAGCCAGGCCAGTCCGGGGAGCCTCATCTCGGCGCGCAGGCGCAGCAGGCGTCCCCGCTCGACCTCCTCCACCCGCCAGAAGTCGATGGCGTCACCCACCCGCAGGCGCCGGGGGTCGCGACGGCCCCGGCGCAGGCCCACCCCGCCGGCCAGCCGGTCGAGCGCGCCGCGGATCCGCCAGGCGACGGGCAGGGAGTACCAGCCGTTCTCGCCGCCGATCCCCTCGATGACCTCCCACAGCGCCTCGGGGGGTGCGTCGACGAGCCTGCGGCGCCGGTCGATGTAGAGGCTGCCGCCCGCCCAGCCCGGATCGGTGGGCAGGGGATCGCTGGGCGCGCCCGGCGTGGAGGCGGACGACCACCGCGTCGCCACGTCCGCCTCCTTGATCTTCTGCAGAGCCAGCGTGACGGCCTCGCGGAAGCCGATCAGCCCGTCCGGCGGGTCCGGCACGTACGCCGCGATGTCGTGCTCCCGGCAGACCGCCGGGTTGCGCAGCGACTCCACCAGAGGGCGGGCGATGGTGGCCGGCACCGGGGTGACCAGGCCGACCCAGTGGCTGGACAACCCCGGGCTCAGCATCGGCAGCGGGATGATCAGGCGTCTCGGCAGGCCGGCGACGGCGGCGTAGTGGTGGATCATGTCCGCGTACGTGAGCACGTCGGGGCCGCCGACGTCGAAGGCGCGGTCGACCTCGCCGGGGACGTCCGCCCAGGCGACGAGGTAGCGCAGGACGTCGCGGACGGCGATGGGCTGGGTACGGCTGCGCACCCAGCGGGGCGTGGTCATCACCGGCAGCCGTTCGGTCAGGTGGCGCAGCATCTCGAAGGAGGCCGACCCCGATCCGATGATCATCGCGGCTCGCAGGACCACGGCCGGCACCCCGGACCCGAGGAAGATCTCGCCGACCTCGGCCCGTGAGCTCATGTGCGGCGACAGGTGCCCGCCCGAACCAGGGGTGAGGCCGCCGAGATAGACGATCCGCCGTACGCCCGCCGCCTCGGCGACCCTGGCGAACCCGCGGGCGGCCATCCGGTCGGCCTCCTCGAAGCCCTTCCCGCCGCCCATGGTGTGGATCAGGTAGTAGGCGACCTCGATCCCCCGCAGGGCGTCCGCCGTGCGGCCGGCGTCGCCCGCGTCTGCTTCGGCGATCTCGACCCGGCCCGCCCAGGGCAGGTCGCGCAGCCGTGCCGGCGAGCGCACCATGCAGCGGACGTGGTGTCCCGCCGCGAGCAGCTCGGGGACCAGCCGTCCGCCGATGTAACCGGTCGCGCCCGTGACCAGGCATCGCGTCATTCGTCACACCTCCCGAAACCGTCTTTCTCGGATCCGGATCCGTTCAAGACCAGCGGCAGGTGCTCTTTATCCCCTTTTGGGATAGATACGACCCCAGGCTTCTCGACGCCTCCGGACACTGGATGCGAGGCATAACGCCGACGGCTCCATCGAACCGAGGAGACCATGGTGAAACGACTTCTTCTGGCGGCGGCCATGACGCTGACCGCCACACTGACCACCACGAGCGCATCCGCATCCTCCCCCGCTCCCTCACCCGACGCCAGCCCGTTCGGCCCCGCGTGCTCGGCGATCGAGAGCTCCCTCGCCGGCATCGCCGAGCAGCCGGTCGGGACCGCGGTCTCCGAGGTGAGCGAGCTCTCCACGCTGGCGGACGCGCTGGAGCAGGCGGGCCTGGCCGACAAGCTGAACTCGGCCGAAGAGCTCACCGTGTTCGCCCCGACCAACGAGGCGTTCGAGGCGATCCCGCAGGAGACGCGGGACAAGCTGATGGCCGACAAGCAGCAGCTCACCGAGGTCCTCAACAACCACGTGGTCGAGGGCAAGAACGAGCCGGCCGACCTGGAGGACGCCACTCTCACCACCCTCGGGGGCAGCGAGCTGACCGCCAAGGGCTCGGGCGAGGACCTCACGGTCAACGACGCGAAGGTGGTCTGCGGCAACGTGCCGACGAAGAACGCCACCGTGTACGTCATCGACAAGGTCCTCATGCCGCAGTAGCGGCCGTCCGTCAGGCGTCCCGGCCTTCGGGGCGCCTGACCGGCCCCCGCTCAGGAAGCCCAGTGCTCCGGACGGGTGAGCGCGGGCGGGAGCCGGGTGGCGGCGTCGCCCTTGGCCGCGTTGAGCTGGGACTGGGTGAGGAAGACGCTGCCGGTGAGGTCGGCCCCGCTCAGGTCGGCGCCCCGCAGGTCGGCCCCGATGAGGTCGGCCCGCCGCAGATCGGCGCCCTTGAGATCGGCCCCGATGAGATACGCCCCGCGCAGATTGGCCCCGGCCAGATCGGCGCCCCTGAGGGCGGCCCCGATGAGGTCGGCCCCGCTGCGGTCCTTCTTACGGCGGCCCGCACCGCCCCTGACGAGCTCGCTCGCACGCAGCAGCAGGACGTTGACCCGCTGCCGATGGCCGGCGACGTCCAGCTCCAGCAGGTCGGCCGGCCCTCGGCGGGTCAGGCGCTCGGTCTCGTCCAGCATCGACCGGAGGTCACCGTGGATCGCGCGGGCGGCCGGCAGGGCCAGCGCCTCGGTGAGGTAGGCGAGCAGCTCGTGAAGCTGCCGCATGACCGGGAACACCTCGAACATCCGCTCGGCGGTCTCCGGGTGCCGCCTCCAGTCCCGCCCCTCGTAGGTGACCTGGGAGACCTTCTGGCCCGCGCCGAAGCAGTCGTAGACGGTGCAGCCGGAGAAGCCCTCCTGCCGCAGGCGCCGGTGGATGCCGCAGCGGAAGTCGGCCTGAAGGTTGCCGCACGGCTGCCCGGCGGGCTTGTCGACCGCGAAGTCCGCGGACGCGGCGAAGGGCAGCGCGACACAGCACAGCCCGAAACAGTTCGCGCAGTCAGCCCGCAGGGCCCGCTCGTCCGACAACCCGCTCAGTCCTCTCAGAGATCGCTGTCCATGATAGGCGCGGGTCAGCGCGGCTCGTCCGACGGTGACGTCGAGGTCATGACCCTCGCACCGGCTTCATCGGTTCGTCATGATCGCCGACGAGGGCAGCTGACCTGCCAGGGCTGACTGGACCGACGCCATGACGAGGCCGCGCACCGGCCGCGGCGCGTCCAGGAACGCGGTCAGGTCGCCGCCGCGGCCCTCCAGCAGCCCGGCGCCGATGTTGGAGAACGTCGACATGGTGTGCCCCGCCTGGTACGGCTCCAGCCCGGTCAGCGCCGCCCGCGCCTCGCCCAGCGGCACCGGCCGGTACTCGACGGGCCGGCCGAGCGCCTCGGCCAGCGCCTCCGCAAGATCCCGCCCGCCGACCGCCTCCACGCCCTCCAGCTCGTACGTCCGCCCCGCGTGCCGCCCCGAGCCCCCCGAGGCCCCAGATGCCCCCGAGGCCCCGGATGCCAGGTCCGCCTGCGCCTCGGCCGCCACGCGCACGGCCACAGCGGCCAGGTCGTCGCGGGCGACGACCGACAGCCGCCCGTCGCCGAGCGGCGCGGTGAACACCCCGCCGGCCGCCGCCGCAGCGGCTCCGGCCATGGCCAGCCCGGCCGGGATCTCGGCGTACAGGCCGTTGCGCAGGACCGTGACGTCGAAGGGCGCCTCGGCCAGCCGCGCCTCGGTCCAGCGGTGCGCGAGCGCGATCGTGAGCCGCTCCCCCGAGCCGGCCAGGCTGGTGTAGATCACGTGCCGGACGCCGGCGGCGGTGGCCGCCCGCACCACGGCGCCATGACGGGCCAGGACGACGTCGTCCTCGGCGTACCCCGCCGAGACGAACACCAGCACGTCCACGCCCGCGAAGGCCGGCGCCAGCGTTTCCGGCCGGTCGAAGTCGGCGAGCCGCACCGCGGCGCCGTCACCGGAGCTGCTGGCTCCGGCCGTCGCCAGTCCGCCCGCCGCCCGCAGTCCGGCGAGGACCGCACCGCCAAGTCGCCCCGACACGCCGGTGACGAGAATCATGAGACCACTCCTGTTGTTGATGTTCGCAGGTGACCGAAAGGGTGACCGACGCCCAGCATGGGGGCGTCCTGGCACCCGCTGTAAGGAGGCACTTTCATGTCAGTCGCGCACACGGAGGTAACCCCCCAGGCCCCCGGGCCGTGTGGGGATGACGACTGCGGCATCCGCGACGTGCTCGACCGGCTCGGCGACAAATGGACGGTGCTGGTGATGGTGGAACTGACCAAAGGCGTGCGGCGGTTCAGGGAGCTGCAACGGGCGATCCCCGGCATCTCCCAGCGGATGCTGACGCTGACGACACGGCGGCTGCGCCGGGACGGACTGGTCGAGCGCACGGCGTACCCGACGATCCCGCCGCAGGTCGAGTACCGGCTGACACCGGTCGGCCAGAGCCTGGCCGAGACGATCGAGCGGCTGGCCGGCTGGTCGAGGGAGCACAAGGACGCCATGGCGGCGGCCCGGCAGCGGTGGGACGCGGCCTACCCCGGCGAGGCGGCCGAGCCCCGCTGATCCGCGCCGCTGTTCTGTCGCTTGATCGAGCGCCCCGCACGAGACCTCCGCCGAAGATCGCGCACGGGCGGGGCGACGGGGCTAGCCGTCGAGATAGCGGAGGATCGCCAGCACCCGCCTGCTGTACGCGGGGGTGGCCGGCAGGTCGAGCTTGTCGAAGATGGCGTTGATGTGCTTCTCGACGGTGCTCAGGGACACGTGCATGCCGGACGCGATCGCCGCGTTGGTGTAGCCCTGCGCCAGGCGGCGCAGCACCTCGCTCTCCCGTCCGGTCAGCGTGCGCAGCGGGTCGGTGTGGGTGGTGCGGGCGAGGAGCTGCCGGACCACCTCCGGGTCGATGACGGTGCCGCCGGCGCGGACCCGCTCCAGCGACTCCAGGAATTCGGCCACCTCCGAGACCCGGTCCTTCAGCAGGTAGCCGAGCCCACCGGTCTCGCTGGAGAGCAGCTGGGCCGCGTACGTCTTGTCGACGTACTGCGACAGGACGAGCACGCCCACGCCGGGCCGGTCCTCGCGGATGCGCAGCGCGGCGCGCAGGCCGTCGTCGGTGTGGTCGGGCGGCATCCGCACGTCGACGACGGCGACGTCGGGACGGTGGGCGTCGACCGCCTCGATGAGCGAGGGTGCGTCGCCGACCGCCGCCACGACCTCGTGGCCCGCCTCGCGCAGCAGCACGGCCAGGCCCTCGCGGAGCAGCACGGCGTCATCGGCCAGGATCAGCCGCACGGCGCCTGCCTCGGCAGGGTGGCGCGCACGCGGGTGCCGCCGCCTTCGGAGCCGGTCACCTCGAAGACGCCGTCGAGCGCCAGCACCCGCCGGGCGAGGCCGGACAGGCCGGCGCCGGCCGGGTCGGCCCCGCCCCGGCCGTCGTCGGAGATCACCACGCTCACCGTCCGCTCGTCCTCGGTCAGGACGACCAGGATGTCATGGGCCTGGGCGTGCTTGACCGCGTTGGTGATCGCCTCCCTGGTCACGAAGTAGAGTGCGGTCTCCACCTCCGGGACGGGCCGCCCGGCCAGCCCGTACTGGATCGTCACCGGCACGCTGGACCACTCGGCGACGCCCGCGAGGGCGCTGCGCAGGCCGAGCTCGTCGAGCGCGGTCGGGTAGACGCGCCAGGCGACGCTGCGCAGCTCGTCCAGGAGCCGGCGGGACTCGGTGTAGGCCTGGCCGACCAGGTCCGCGGCGGCGCCGGGGTCGTGGCGGGCGCGGCCGAGCAGCATGGCCAGGGCGACGCCGTGCTGCTGGACGCCGTCGTGCAGGTCACGCTCGATCCGGCGCCGCTCGTCGTCCACCGCGCGGACGATGCCGGACCTGCTCGTGGTGAGCTCGGCGATCCGCCGGCGCATCCGCTCGCTCGTACCGGGGCCGAGGAAGCGGGCGGCCAGGCGCCGCTCGACGGCCACCACGCCCAGGCAGCAGAACCCGCCGACCCCGATCAGGAAGAGGCCGGAGACGAGGCCGACGATCCGGGTCTCGGTGATCAGGCGGATGCCGGGAAAGTGCAGCGACACGGGGATGACCTGCCCCGTCAGCGCCGCCCAGCCGGCCCCCGCCAGGAACAGCAGGCCGAGGAAGAGCAGGGACATCGCCAGGTAGCCACCGAGCAGCCCGGCCAGCCCGCGCAGCGCGAGGTACCCGGCTCCGGCCGGGCCCGGGTCGCTGTCCTGGGCGAACAGGACCCGCAGCCGCGCGCGTTCCAGCGCCACCATCGGAGCCGTCCAGCGCTTCCTGAGCGGCCAGGCCAGGACGAGGAGGAGCAGTTCGGCGGCGCCGGTGACCGTCCCCGTCACGACTCCGGCCAGCCTCCGCGCGACGACGCCCAGCACGGCTACTCCGGCGCGGATCGGGCGTTGACCTCGTTCCACTTGTGCAGCAGCTGGGGCACCTCGCTGCGGAGGAAGGCGAAGAACCGCCGGGTCTCGTCCATCCGGGCGCCCGCGGGCGTATCCGTGCCCAGCACTTCCGCCCCGTCGCGCGCGCCCTCCTCGAAGCGGCGGAACACCTCGTCACTCGACGCCGCCGCTCTGTACCAGGCCGCCTGGTCGACGCGGTAATGGTCGCGGCGCTCTCCCGGGTCGCGCTCGCGGGTCACCATCCCGACCCGCATCAGGTACTTCACCGCCCCCGACACGGCCGACGGGCCCACCTGCAGCACGTCGGCGAGCTCGGCGGCGGTACGCCGGCCGTCGTCGGCGATGAGGAGCGCCGCGAGCACGCGGGCGGCCATCCGGGGATAACCCGAGTCGGACATGATCAGGGCGAAGCGTTCGAGGAACCGCAGCCCGTCGGCCGTGGGCCCGCCGCCACCTGTCTCGATCACGCCGCTCCCGTCCTCAGCTCTGCCGGTCATGCACACCTCTGCGCGTTCGTCTCTGCCCAAGGCTACAGCTTTTCCGATACTTCACGAATTTCGTGAAATTCATGTACATTGCACATCATGTCACAAGTAATCTCCGTATCCGGCCTGGTCAAGACCTTCGGCCGGACACGGGCACTCGACGGGCTGGACCTGACGGTCCGGGCCGGCGAGGTGCACGGGTTCCTCGGTCCCAACGGGGCCGGCAAGTCCACCGCCGTCCGGATCCTGCTCGGCCTGCTGCGTCAGGACTCCGGCACGGCCCGGCTGCTGGACGGCGATCCATGGCGCGAGGCGACCACACTGCATCGCCGGCTGGCGTACGTGCCCGGCGACGTGACCCTGTGGCCGACGCTGTCCGGCGGCGAGACGATCGACCTGCTCGGCCGGACGCGCGGCGGGCTCTCCCCCCGGCGCCGGGCCGAGCTGCTCGACCGGTTCGAGCTCGATCCGCGCAAGAAGGGGCGCGCGTACTCCAAGGGCAACCGGCAGAAGGTGGCCCTGATCGCGGCGCTGGCCTCGGATGCCGAGCTGCTCATCCTGGACGAGCCCACCTCCGGCCTCGACCCGCTGATGGAGACGGTCTTCCAGGAGAGCATCCAGGAAGAGCGGCGCAAGGGACGCACGGTGCTGCTGTCCAGCCACATCCTGGGCGAGGTCGAGGCGCTGTGCGACAGGGTGAGCATCATCCGGCGCGGCCGCACGGTGGAGACGGGCACACTCGCCGAACTGCGCCACCTCACCCGCACGTCGATCACGGCCGAGCTCGACGGCCCCGTCCCCTCGCTCGCCGGCGCGGCGGGCGTGCACGACGTGTGGACGCAGGGCGACCGGCTGCGCTGCCAGGTCGACGGCGGCGCGCTGGACGCGCTGCTGGCCGAGCTCGTGAAGGTCGGCGTGCGGAGCCTGGTCAGCCGGCCGCCGACGCTGGAGGAGATGTTCCTGCGCCACTACGAGGACGCTCCGGCGGGCGCGACCGCGGAGCACGTGGCGGTACGGCGATGAGCACCCTCACCGGCACCGGCGGCCTGATCCGGCTCATCCTGCGGCGCGACCGGGTCCGGGCGCCGGCCTGGTTCGGGCTGGTGGCGCTGCTCGTGATCGGGGTCGCGAGCTCGGTGGCCGGCGCCTATCCCACCGAGGAGGCGCGTCAGGTCTTCCTCCAGACGACCAACGGCGACCCGACCCAGCTCATGATGATCGGCCCGATCTACGACCCGTCCGCCGGAGGGTTCGCCGCGTGGCGCGTCCGCGGGCAGGCCGCCTTGCTCATCGCGCTGGCGAGCCTGTTCCTGGTGATCCGCGCCACCCGCGCGGAGGAGGAGGCCGGCCGTGCCGAACTGCTGGGCTCGACCGTGGTCGGCCGGCACGCGGCGCTGACGGCCGCGCTGACCGTGGCGTTCGCCGCCAACCTGGTCACCGCCCTGGTCGTGGCACTCGGGCTGATGAGCCAGGGCCTGCCCGCGCGAGGCTCCCTGGTGATGGGGCTGTCGGTCGCCGCCGCCGGCTGGGTCTTCGCCGCGCTCGCGGGCCTGACGGCCCAGCTGACCGACACCTCCCGCACCGCCACCGGCATCGCCGTCACGGCGATGGGCGTCCTGTACGCGGTGCGCGCGGTCGCGGACGTCGGCGGGAGCACCTGGGTGTCCTGGCTGTCACCGTTCGGCTGGACCCAGCGGATGCGGCCCTTCGCCGGTGACCACACGTGGCCGCTCCTGCCCGTCGTCGGCCTGGTCCTGCTGCTGGTGGCCGTCGCGTACCGGATCTCCGCACGCCGGGACCTGGGCGCCGGGGTCCTCCCTCCCCGGCTCGGCCCCGCCCACGCCACGCCGGGCCTGCGCACCTCGCTCGCCCTGGCCTGGCGGCTGCAGCGGGGCACGCTGCTCGCCTGGGCCGTCGCGTTCACCGCTTTCGGCGCCGGCCTGGGAGGCGTGGCGCGGAGCGCCGCCGAACAGCTGAACGCCAGCGAGGCTCTCCGAGGGCTGATCGAGCGGATGGGCGGCGGTGGCCGTCCCGCCGACGGCTTCTTCGCCTTCGCCATCTACCTGATGAGCCAGGTCATCACGGTCTACGCGATTCAGGCGACCCTGCGGTTGCGGGCCGAGGAGACCTCCGGTCGCGCCGAAACGGTCCTGGCCGGGCCCGTCGGCAGACTGCGCTGGGCGGGCGGTCACCTGGCCCTCGTCGCCGCTGGGTCGGGGATCGTGCTCGCCGGGCTCGGCCTCGGGATGGGCTTGGTCCACGGGCTCTCCACGGGGGATCCGGGCGGCGAGGTCACGCGGCTGCTGGGCGCGAGCCTGACGCGGCTGCCTTCGGTCCTGGTGCTGGCCGCCGTCGCGGCGCTGGCGTACGGCCTGCTGCCACGGCTCGCCGCGATCATCGCCTACACCGCGCTGGGCGGGTGCCTCGCGCTCGAGTTCGCGGTCGAACTACTGCGCGTCGACCCGTCGGTGCTGCGGGTGTCGCCGTTCGCGCAGACCCCTGGTCTGCCGGTCGCCGAGTTCACGGTGACGCCGCTGGTCCTGCTGGCCGCCGTCGCCACCGGGCTCACCGCTGCGGGACTGGCCGCACTCCGCCGTCGCGACCTCGGCTGACCCGCGACCATCGCGTTACGGCCCTCCGGGACAATATTGGACTGGTCGTTTCAAAACGTGTTACGGTACCGGGCATGGCGCGACCGAGGAAGTTCGAGGAGGAACGGGCGGTAGAGGCGGCCATGCGCGCGTTCTGGGACGCGGGCTACGAGGCCACCTCGACACAGGACCTGTGCGAGGCCACCGGACTGGGCCGCAGCAGCATCTACAACACCTTCACCAGCAAGCGCGACCTGTACGACAGGGCGCTGCGCCACTACATGACGCGGAAGAACGCCAGCCTGTTCGAGCTGCTGGAGCGGGACCTGCCGATCCGGGAGAAGGTACGCGTCCTGCTGTGGCAGATCGTGGACGGCGACGACGACGAGCCGACCGGCTGCTTCGTGGTCAACAGCATGGTGGAGCTGGCTCCGCACGATCCGGAGGTCGCCGCACGCCTCCAGCGCGACCAGGAGCGCCGCCTGGAGGCACTGCGGGCGGCGATCGGCCTGGCCCGCCACCGAGGGGAGCTCGGCCAGGACACGGACCCCGCCGCCCTGGCGCACTTCCTCGTCGCGACGGTCAGCGGGATGCGCGTCGTGGCGCGCGGCGGCGCCGACCGCTCCGCGCTGGAGGCGATCGCCACCACGGCACTCACCGCCTTCTGACGCGGACTACGGCTTTCGCGGCCCTTCACACCGGCACCGGGTTTCTCGCACGGGCGCCGCTTCTGCTTGCTCCCCACCTCGGCACCGGGTTGTGCCGGCCCTCCACACCGGCTCCCGGTTCTTCGCCGTCTTCATTATGTACCGATCTATCTAAAACTTGGAGTTCTGATGCCACTGGCCGTCTACATCCTGGGCTTGGCGATCTTCGCCCAGGGGACCTCCGAACTCATGCTCGCCGGACTGCTTCCCGAGATGGCCGCCGACCTCGGCGTGTCCGTGCCCGACGCGGGGCTGCTGATCTCCGCGTTCGCCCTCGGGATGCTGGTGGGCGCGCCGGTGCTGGCCGTGGTCACGTTGCGCTGGCCGCGCCGTACGACATTGCTGGCGTTCATGGCGGTGTTCGCCGTCACGCACGTGATCGGCGCGCTGACTCCCGACTACGGGACGCTGCTGGCCACGCGCGTGGCCGGCGCGTTCGTGTACGCGGGGTTCTGGGCGGTGGCGACGGTCACCGCGATCGGTCTCGTTCCGGCGGACGCCCGCGGCCGGGCAATGAGCGTCGTGACGGGCGGGCTCACCGTGGCCACCACGCTCGGGCTGCCCGCGGGCACGCTGCTCGGGCAGGCCCTGGACTGGCGGGCCGCGTTCTGGGCGGTGGCGGGACTGTCCGCGCTCGCCGCCGTCGGCGTGCTGGCCACCGTCCCCGGCGGCCGTCCCGCACAGCGCGTCTCCTCCCTGCGCGACGAGCTGCGCGCCATGGCCGCTCCCCGGCTCTGGCTCGCCTACGGCACCACCGCGCTGTCCACGGCGGCGATGCTGGTCACCTTCAGCTATCTGAGCGCGATGCTGGTCGACGCCACGGGGCTCGCGCCCGCATGGGTGCCCGGCGTCCTGGCGCTGTACGGCGCGGGCTCGCTGATCGGCATCACCATCGGCGGGCGCACCGCCGACGCCCGCCCCTTCGGCTCCCTGTACGCCGGCCTGGCGGGGGTGACGGTGATCTCGGGGGCGCTGGCCATGACCGCGGGCGTCCCGTGGCTGGCCGTACCGCTGATCTTCCTGCTGGGCGCGTTCGGGTTCGGCATCAACCCCGCGCTGAACACCCGGGTGTTCACGCTGGCCCAGGACGCACCGACGTTCGCCGCCTCGGTCAATGTCTCGGCCTTCAACGTCGGCATCACCGTCGGCCCCTGGCTGGGCGGGCTGGCGATCGGCGCCGGCCACGGCTACCCGCCGGTCGCCTGGATCGGTGCCGGGCTCGGCGTGGCGGCGCTGGGGACGGTCGTGCTGGCCTCGGCCCTGCGCCGGCGGGCCCTCGCCGCACCTCCGCCGGCTCAGCCGGTCGCCGAACCCGCCGCCTGGCCGGGAGCCTGATAGACCGAGACGGCGAACGGCCGGTGCGCCGAGGTCTCCACGAACTCGCTCACCCGCGACACCCTCGCACTGGCGTCGACGAAGCGGTGCAGCCGCCTGGCCTCCGGCCAGGGATGCACCAGCACCAGGACTCCGCCGGGGGCGAGCAGGCCGGTCAGCTGGGCACTGGCCAGGCGCAGCCGGTCACCGCGGCCGATGTAGTAGAGCGTCTCGGAGCAGAACACCAGGTCGTAGCGGTGCTCGGGGGCGAAGGTGAGCAGGTCGGCCGAGACCAGCAGCGTCCGGCCGGCGGCCTCCGCGACCCGCTCGCCGGCCCGCCGCAGTGCCCGCTCGGAGATGTCCACCGCCGTGACGTGGGCGTCCGGGTGGGCCCGGACGAGCTGCTGGGTGAAGACGCCCTCGCTGCAACCCATCTCCAGGATGCGCCGGTAGGGGTGGGCGGGGACCTGGGCGAGGGTGGCGGCGTACTTGGCCTGCTCGTAGGCGTCCGTGCCCATGTTCCACGGGTCGGGGCGGCGGTGCCACCAGTCGAAGTAGCGGCGCAGCAGGGCTCCCTGTCCCCGTGAGGAGAGCAGGGAGAGCGTCCTGAAGAAGGTGCGGTGCATCTTGTCGGCCAGCTCTTTCACGGCTGTCATGCTGCCCCTGCCGCTCGCGGGACACTGGCGCGCGCAGATTCCATCACATCCTCCTAAGGGGGCCGTCGCCTTGAGGCGACGGGGGAATCGGGAGCGGGAGGGCCGCCAAGGCCCGAGCGTGTAGTGACCTGTCTGGCCTGCGCATCAGGGTTCTCCGTTCGTCACCACAGAAGATGTGCGGCACGGTGATGATGATCGTGTGGCTCGCCAGGTGCGCACTTCCCCCGGCGCGGCGTACGACCTCGGGTACCACGTCGTGTGGTGCCCGAAGTACCGCCGGCCGGTTCCGGGCGGGCGGGTGAAGGCTCGCTTGGAGGAGTTCATCCGCGCCAAGGCCGACGAGCACGGCTGGAGGATCATGCGCTGGAGGTGCTGCCCGATCACGTGCACCTGTTCGTCAAACCGCATCCGAAGACCTCGCCGTCGTACGTGGCCAACCAGCTCAACGGCTTCACCTCCCACCACCTGCGCGCGGAGTCCCCGCACCTGCGCTCCCGGCTGCCCAAGCTGTGGTCGACACTCCCGGCCCGAGCATCCCACCGCGACGTTCGTCCGCCTTCAAGGCGTCGGGCATGTCCGAGTGCACCAGCACCGGCCGGCCAAGGGCCGCGTGAAGACGATCAGCGTCAAGCGGGAAGGACTCCGCTGGTACGTCGTGGTGTCGTGCGACGGGGTGTCCGCCGAGACACTGCCCGCGACGGGTGCAGCGGCCGGGATCGACATGGGTGTTGCCTCGCTCGTCACCACCGGCGACGGCGAACATCTTGAAAACCCGCGTCATCTGGCCGCGTCCGCTGACCGACTCGCGGCGGCCCAGCGGACCCTCGCCCGCAAGAAACGGGGATCCAAGCGCCGCCGTAAGGCCGTCGCCGGCGTCGCGGCGCTGCACGCGAAGATCCGCCGTCAGCGCTTGGACGGCGCGCACAAGGCCGCGCTCACGCTGGTCCGCGCCTACGACGTGATCGTGCACGAGGACTTGCGGATCGCGAACATGACCCGCTCGGCTTCTGGCACGATCGCGCAGCCCGGCCGGAACGTCGCACAAAAGTCCGGGTTGAACCGGAGCATCCTGGACGCGGGCTGGGGGGTGTTCCTGACGATCCTGTCGCACAAGGCTGAAAGCGCCGGTCGAGAGCTGATCGCGGTGAACCCCGCCGGCACCTCCCGCACCTGCTCGCGCTGCGGGCACTGCGCTGCGGAGAACCGCGTCACCCAAGCCGGGTTCCGATGTACGGCGTGCGGGCATACCGCGCACGCCGACGTGAACGCGGCGGTCAACATCCTCAGGGCAGGGCTTGCCCTTCGTCAGGCTGCGGAAGCGGCTTAGCGAGAAGCCGCCCCCTTCAGGGAGCGGAGGAGTCACTGTTCAATCCTGCATGACGTCGATCCAGCGCGCGCGGACCCGTTCGGCGCGTTCAGCCGAAGGTGACGCGGCCCGCGCCGGAGACCGCGCCGGTGCCGCGCATGGCACAGGCGAGCACGCTGTCGGCGGACGTGATGCCGCCGCGTGCCCGCCGGCCCGCCAGCGGGCCGCTGGTCACCGTGCCGGTCAGCAGCCCGCCGCCCGCACTGCGGTCCGCCAGGTCGCCGCCCCGGGTGCGTAGCTTGGAGCTGCCGATCGGGCGGCCCGCCGCGTTGTACCAGGTGATGGTGGCGACGCCGCGCAATCCTCGGGCTCCCGCGCAGGAGGCCTGGCCGGTGGCGCGCAGGGTGACCCAGGCGGACCGGAGCCGGGGGCGCGAGCCGTGACAGCCGCTCAGCCACAGGGCGCCGCGCACGGTGACCTGGCCCGGCATCAGCGTGAGCGCCGGCACGAACGTCGGCGGGCTGCCGGGCGGCGTGCCGACGTCGCAGGCCAGCGTGACGGCGCGGGGCGCGGCCGGGATGAAGGCCGTGGTGCGAGGCTGAGCCGGAGTAGCGGTGAGGGAGGTGGCGGTCTGCGGACGAGCGGGAACGCCGGTGAGGAAGGTGGCGGCGTGTGGCCGGGCGGGAACGGCGGTGAGGCTCAGCGCGGCCATGACCCCTGCTGCGGCAGCGCCGATCGACGTGACGTTCATGAGACCCCCGACAGTGCGTGATTCTTGCATCACATTCTGTAGCAGCCACGGGAGTGGCGGGAGGAATATGAGGGAGCTTCTGGGCAGCCCCATCCGCCACTCCAGCTCCGCCTTGTGCCGCTCCAACAGGCGCGCCGCTCCTCCCGGTGTAGCGGCGTCACCCGTTCGCCCGCCTGACCGGGGTCAGCAAACCCATCGTCTCCCAGTGGCGCAGCACGTAGGTGGCCAGGCCGAAGCGCGCCGCCAGTAGGAACACGACTTCAGTTGCGAGTAGATGCACAACCGGCCCTTGTCGACGTGCCAGTAGATCATGACGCCGTGACCGCCGTAGCGGGCGTGGAACTCGGTCATCAGATTGGAGTCCCAGGAGGCGAACCGTTTGGAGGCGTCCGCGACCTGGCCACCGGCTCCGCCCTGGACGACGCCACGCTGGCGAAGTTCCTGGACGAGAACGGCAGGCTGCTGTGAGCGGTCGGCAGACATCACGGCGCAACGGGATGGGGTGGACGCAGGCCGAGCTCGACGTCGCGGACGTGATGATCTGGCTGCGCGGCAACCACGGTCAGCTACGCCGACATCGCCGCCGGCGTCGGTATCCCCAATGGTCGCCGGCTGCGGCGCGCCGTCCGCGTCGTCCGCGTGATCGCGGCCAATCGGGGCGATCGCCTGGAAAGGTTCATGCCGTCGACCGACCCGGCCCGGCGTCGGGTCCATGTCACCCGCTACATGCGCCACGGACACGGCGATGAGTTCAGCGCCCACGACGCGATGTCCGCCGCACGAGCGGCGATGACGTCGGTCAAGGACATGCACCGCACCACCACCTTCGAGGCCGGAAACTCCCGCTCGATCGCGCACACGGAGTTCGCCACGACGGCCCAAGCCGCCGGTGAGTGCATCACGAAGGTCGCCGGCCTCGACAAGGTCGGCCCACAGGTGCCCGCAGGAGAACACGGGCCCGCTTGCCCAGATGATCGCCGGCCTCGAAGCCCGGTTCACCGAGCATGCAGCAGGCTGACCAGGACCGTTCCGGACGCACCACAACCCCAACGACCGGCCAGGGAGCCCATCATGACCACGCTCGAACGCACCCTTGCCAAGGCCCTCACGGAGATCGTCATCGTGCTTGATCTCAGCGAAGACGACGCCATCGCCGAGGCCTCGATGCGGTCGCCGGAGCCGGCGCTCGCCCTGCTGCAGGACCTGCCGGAGCAGGACCGGCAAGCCCCGCCGATCTGATCAACCAGTTCGCGCACCAAGAAACCGACCATGAGCGGCAGCTGACCGCCTGGGAAACACCCGAAACTCTGGGACTCCTATGTGAGCCTCGTCAAGGCGTGCCGGTCTTGACCTGGCCGATGAGATCCCTCAACTGACTTACAGTCTCGGTGAGCGGCTGACGTGTGTCGATTTCCATCGTTGCCGATGCGCGGAGCAGCGGCTCGACCTCGGCCGTGTCGTTGATGATCCTCTCGCGTTCGTCGAACGTCTTGCCGAACGGGTTGGTTTCACGGGTGGCGATACGCTCGAGCATCACCTCGAGAGGCGCGCTGAACAAGATGACCTGGTCGAACCTGGGATAGAACTTGCCTTGGTTCCGGGACGTTCCGGAGATGAACAGCGGCACGCCTGAGAGTTCGTGTTCGGCGATCAGCTCGGTGATGCGAGCCTCACGCCATTGCAGCTCAGTGCCGGTGCCGCCAGGAACTGGCACGTCTTCCATCCAATCGCCATAGTCGGTGTCCACAACCCGATAGCCCAGCCGCGCCAGCTCACCGAGAACCGTCGACTTCCCGGTGCCGGACATACCGGTTATGAAGATCACCGCCACGTCCGCATCATAACGGTGGCCAATCGGAGCGAGAATGCGAGCAGCCTACGTGCCTTGCGTGCCTTACAGACCTTCAAGCGGCTGACCAGCTAGAACGCTTGAATACCCCAGATAACGATCGATCCCGGCACCTCGGGGAGATCGTGCGGTAGTTGATCCGATTGCAGGGACTCGGCGAGTCGGTGCTTGTCGTCGTAGAGCCAGGCGCGCTTGAACGCCTGGGTGGTCAGTTCGCCTAGGCGGCCTGGCGCCACAGACCTGCGGGCCGTCCCGGTCCCGCGGCAGGTGGACGAGAACGGGACGGCCCTGGAGCGGCCGGCGGTGGGTAATCCACCAGACAGCTAGCGTGCTGCCCGGACCGTGGCGGTGGCAGGGTGAGTGCTGTTATCGCTCACCGAGCCGTGCGAGCCTTGTTCCTGATCATTCGTGCTCCTCTTGTGGACCTGCCCGGCGAGCTTGTCACGTCGCCCCCTGTCTGGTGGGGTCCAGCAGGGGGCGACGTCATGATCAGGTGGCACCGGGCGATGGTGAGCGATCCCGGCGCCGGCGCCCTTGGTCAGCTGGTTGAGACTTCACCGGTTGTCATCTGCGCCGTCACCGCGGTCGCCGTGGTCGTCGTTTGCGGGGGTTGCGGCGAGCGGGCCCAGGAGCTTGCCGCCCGGAGTCTGGACGCTGCTGTGAACGGTGTCGTCTCGGACATCGGCCGAGGCGGGGGTGAGTAGGCCGAGTAGGCCACCTGCCATGACAGCGATGATGACCGGACGCGCGACGTTACTCATGGCGATCCTTTCGTTACCGGTGGGGTCAGGGAGATGGTTTCGCATCACGCCCGCCACTCACAGTAGCAATAGCGCTACTTAACGCTATCGAAGAGCGGCTTGACCAGTTCGGAAGCGGTCACATGCCACCGCCCCTGGCCGGCTCTCGCCTAGTCTGCTCAGGCACGAGTAGGCCTCACTCCGCGGCCGCGCGGCAAGGCCTGGATCGGGCCCGCGCACACCGGGCAGGCGCTGGTCAGGGCAGCGGTCATGGCCTGGCCTTTCGACGGATCAAGGGGGAGCCGGGGAGTTGCGTCGTCCGGTGCCGACCGGCGCCGCCGCGACGGAACGCCTGGGGAACGCCTGGGGACGGGCTGGGCCGGCCAGGCGGTCATGGGCCGTCGGTGCGGCCGGGGCGCTCAGCCGGCATCCGCGCCAGCCAGGCCCGTTCGGCGGCCACCGCATCGTCGACTGGACCGGCCGGATCGGCCGGGGTGGTGGCGGGCCGGTCGGCGTCCTCTTCCCGAAGGCGCCTTCAGCCCCGAAGTAGGTCGATCGTTGCACGTCAGAGGCGTGTTCCGGACGGCGCAGAGGCTGGGGTTTCGGCGCGGAAGGGTGGTGCTGAGATGCGGCCGAATCCGCTCAGAGAACATAACCCCCTGAGCTGACCTGCGGCTATGCCGCCGCGGAAACCGGACAGAGTTGAAGTTCTGAGTGATCGGCGCTAGTTGGCGGTTGGGGACGCCTTCGGGAGGAGGACGCCCGATTGCGTGTACCTGGTGGCGCGAGTGTTACCGACACCCCGTCCTGCGTCGCCCACCGCAGTCACCTCCAACCGGCGCGCATGAGCCGACCGAGACTCCCGACCGGTAACCGCATAGCTTCTAGACCCGCCGAACTGCCGACCTCCAAGGTCCGGTACTTGGGTCGGGCCCGCTGTTGGCGCAGCGGGCCCCCTGCATGTCGAGGTGTTCCGTGGTCGAGGCGGATTCCCCGGACTTCATCGCAAGATCGCCCACTCACAGATTGTTGAACGATGCTTGCGTCTCCCACCATTGAACCCGGCCAGGTGGACGCGGACATAAGCCTGCGCCAGTTCCGCACGAGACCGAACGTGGCAGGAACGACATCGAGCGTTTCCGAACACCGCCGAACACCCGCGCACGCCTGCGCCCCCGCACGCGGACGAATGCACGCTCCATCCCGAAAGAGCCCTGGCGGCGTCGGTGAAAATGGAGCCAGCGCCCTTGATCCCGGCTGGTTGGCGCCGGTCCGGGATCATCGATCCTGCGGGCGTGTTCCGTGGTCGATGTCCTTTCTTGGAAAGGCAGGTAGTCCCCGATGCTCTCCATCCGGCTCCGATCCCCGCGCGCGGGGATCGGCATCCTCATCATCGTGATCATCTTCATGCTGACGCTGCTCCATCTCGGCTACCCACCCGAGACCGTGCTGCTGATCGTCGCCGGCGCCGGCGCCGTCGCGGTCAAGGCCGCCCGGCACCTGGCCCCGCCCTCCCTGGCCAGGGAGGCCTGATGGGACGGGCCCCTACCAACGTCGTCCAGGCCGCACAGCGTCTGCAGGAACTGCTCGGCCAGAACGCCCAGGTCACCGTCCAGCTCCCCCCGCATGCCGTCGGCGACAGATCGTCGTGGTTCACCTCGCCCACCGGTGCGCACACGAGCGTGACATTCTCCTCGAGCTCCCCGCCCGAGCTCACCGGCTCCCCGGCGGCCTCCGGCCCGGCCCAGGCGCCCGGTGGCGCGATCGCCGACCTGGACGGCTACGACGACCTCAAGCCGGATCCGCTCACCGCCCGCACCGCCGCCGACTTCGTGGAGCGGATGAAGGACTACCGCATCTGGGCCGGCGAGCCCAGCTACCGCGAACTGGCCCGCCGTTCCGGTAAAGCCTTCGGTGCCAGCAGTCTGTGCGAGGCGCTCAACTCCACCCGCCTGCCCGCGGAGAAACTGGTCCGTGCCTTCATCTGGGCCTGCTCGCACTCCGAGCATGACATCCAGGTATGGGTGACCGCCTGGCGGCACCTGCGTCTGCGCCACAAACGCGTCCAAGGCGAAGTCCTCGCCCCCGTCACCGAACTGTCCAGCCACGACCAGCGTCGCAAGACCGGATAGAAAACCCCGGACCTCACCCGCGGTCGGAGGGCCAGGACACCGCCCTGGCCCTCCCCTACCCGCCCTCCGCTCGGGTCGGTGCCATAGGCCGCAACATAGGGTCGTATCCCGAGGTCACGGCGTCGCACCGGTGCCTGTCTGATTTACTTACCGAATCGTTCACCGACGTTGATTCTCGACACGAGTTCTCGACGTTAATCACCTGCGACCTTGCGGTTTCCGGCGGGAGTGTCAGCAGACGGCCGTTTGCCCGACACCGACGAGCGATTACATAGAGCTACTTTGCACTTCATGGCACCGACCCGAACGCCGGGCCGACTCGGGGGCCGTCTACTGCGGCGAGCACTACCGTCAGGCCGCGCACCGCGCCCGTGACCGCGCCGCCCGCGCCATGCAGACCCTCACCCACCTGCGACGCCGCCTCACAGCCGACGTCGACCAGCTCGCTCACCTGACCGCCCAACACTCATCACCCTCCACACCACCGCGCATGGTGGTGGGCACACCGACGGCCGCCGACAGCGAGCCACACAGCGACGCAGATGGGCCACCTGGCCGATCGCACGGTGGCGGGCCCATCGAGCGGCTGGGAAGCGCAGCTCGCCGAGCTCGCCCGCCGCACCGCATCGGTGGCCATCGCCGGCGCCGCCCGCAGCCACCGCTCCACCGCTCCACCGCTCCACCGCCGCCGGCTACCGCCACGCCGCCCGCATCGCCGGCCCTCACCCCGCACCCTGACGGGCCCGCCCACGCCCGCACGCGCGGCCACGCAGGTAGGCGTGCGTCCTACTGGTCATATGGTCAAGACACACCTCATGATGGCCACACTCAGTCGAAGACCTCGGTGACCCAGACCTTGAACTGGATACGGCGTGCGATCGGCCAGACGATCGAAGCGCGGCACGGACGTCGAAAGGAACTAATGGATCATGGACAGTGACAGCAGCGTACTGACGGCGATTGGAAACACGCCGCTGGTGAGACTGCGCAGGGTCGTGCCGGCCGGATGCGCGGAGATCTTCGTCAAGGTGGAGGGCCAGAACCCGACTGGGAGCATGAAGGACCGCATGGCCCAGTCAATGATCGCGAGAGCCGAGGGCGATGGGCGGCTAAGGCCCGGTGACACCGTCGTCGAGTACACGGGGGGCAGTACCGGCGCCTCCCTCGCTCTGGTGTGCGCGGCCAAAGGCTACCGTCTGCGGATTGTCAGCTCTGATGCCTTCAGTGAGGACAAGCTGATCCAAATGGCGGCGCTCGGCGCGGAGCTCACCCTCGTGCCCAGCGAGAACGGGCTGATCACCAAGGCCCTCATCCAGGGCATGATCGAAACCGCCCGGGAGTTCAGCCGGCAACCGCGCACGTACTGGACCGATCAGCTGAACAATGCTGACAGCATCGTCGGCTACTACCCCATGGGCGAGGAGATCTGGCAGCAGACAGGGGGACGAGTCGATGCGTTCGTCCACTCGATCGGGACGACGGCCTCACTTCGCGGAGCGATGACTCCGCTCAAGCGTCACAATCCAGCGCTTCGAGTCGTCGCGGTAGAACCAGCGGAGTCCGCGGTGCTCTCCGGCGGCCAGCCCGGCGCACACCGCATCGAAGGCATCGGCATCGGCTACCTTCCGCCGATGTGGGATCCCACCCTTCCGGATGACATCGTTCCCATCTCCACCGCCGACGCCGAGGAGATGGCCAGGCGTCTGGCCCGGGAAGAGGGATTGTTCGCCGGGACGTCGTCCGGAGCGAATGTCCTCGCCGCCATCCAGCTCGGGCAGCGGCTGGGGCCGCAGGCCAGGGTCGCGACCCTGCTGGTCGACTCGGGGCTGAAGTACCTCAGCACCAAGGTGTACCAACGCTGATCGAGGCTCTTCCTGGGGTGCCAAACTGGCGACCTCCCGTAATCAACTGTCGCGTGTTCACGCGTTCAGGGGCCGTCACGGTTACGTGCGTAGTGGCCAGCGGATGGGCGGGGCCGCTGGACATCAAGCCGGATGACGCCTGCTTCCTTCCGGTGTGAACGTGAAGGCGTCCTTGAACGCTCCCCTCCCGCAGCGGACGGCCAAGAGGACAGGTTCGTCGTAGCTGGGGGACCGAGTCGTTTCGGTCTGCCGGGTGGTGATGGCTCACCTCGGCCGACTCCATGGGCTGGAGTTTCCAAGGCCGCCGTACCCCGACTGCCTGTGGGGGTGCGCGTCGAAGGCGACCTCTACCACGGCCGGGTGCCCGCCGGTGCGGTCTACATCGGCCGGGCCTGCCCGGGTTCGCCGGGGAGTCCGTTTCGCAGCCTGGTCGAACACCCCGAGTTGGTCGAGCAGGCCCGCCGCGAACTCGCTGGGAAGGATCTGGCCTGTTGGTGCCGCCCCGGCGACCCGTGCCATGGAGACGTCTGGCTCGACGTCCTCGCCGAGGTCGAGCTGTACGGCGCGGCCGCCGGCTCCGCGAGATCGGGGCCTGTGACACTGGTGACGCTAGGCGAGAGGGGTCCGGCACGCCGTACGAGGAGGACGAGGAGAGCGAGCTCGACGCATTCCCGACGACATGGGAAGCCCAGCATGCCCCAGCCCGCCACGACGTCCCCGGCGACCCGGGGGAGTGCCGGACCCTCGGCATGGCCGCGCTGGTGGCCTTCCTGCCCGCCGAGACGGCACCGAGCCGCAGGTGAGGGCTTTACCGTGGGCGCGGCGGGCGGTACGGAAATTGTCGGTGGGACCCGGCACGATAGGACCATGACTGACGCGCCCCCCATCACCGTCCTGCCCGACCACGCCGCCTACGTGGCGGCGGTGCAACTGGCGGTGGACGCCAACGCGGCCTATTACGGCGCGGGCGAGTCGTCGCTGGACGACGACTCCTACGACCGGTTGTTCCGCGGCATCCAGGCCTACGAGGCCGAGCACCCCGACGAGGTGGTGCCCGACTCCCCCACCAGCAAGGTGGCCGGTGGTGCGGTGGTCGGCGACGTCCCGCACACGGTGCCCATGCTCAGCCTGGACAACGTGTTCTCCGCCGAGGCGCTGGTCAAGTGGGTGGCCGGCCTGGAGCGCCGCCTCGGCCGCCCCGTCGAGACCTACAGCGTGGAGCCCAAGCTCGACGGCCTGGCCATCTCGGCCCGCTATCACGGGGGAAGGCTGGTCCAGCTCGTCACCCGGGGCGACGGCGCGGCGGGCGAGGACGTCTCGCACGGCATCGGCACCATCGTCGGGCTGCCGCTCGAGCTGGCCGAGCCGGTGACCGTGGAGATCCGCGGCGAGGTGCTGATGACCAATGAGCAGTTCAAGGACGCCTGCGCCAAGCGGGAGGCGCACGACGGCACGACGTTCGCCAACCCGCGCAGCGCCTCGGCGGGCACCCTGCGCGCCAAGGACCGGCCCTACGTCTGCGAGCTGACCTTCTTCGGCTACGGCGCGCTGCCGCTGCCTCCGGACGACGACTCCGGCCTCGCCACCCGGCTGCGCGAGCTGCCGCACAGCGAGGTCATGCGGCTGGTCGCCGAGCTCGGCGTGGCCACCACAGCGGCGACCCCCGTCGCGGGCATCGTGGCCACCTCGGTCGAGCGGATCCAGGAGCGCATCGGCGAGCTGGCCGCCGCCAGGCCGGAGCTGCCGTTCGGCATCGACGGCATCGTGATCAAGGCCGACAGCGCGGCCGACCAGGCTGAGGCCGGGTTCGGCACCCGGGTGCCGCGCTGGGCGATCGCCTACAAGCTGCCCGCCACCGAGAAGATCACCAAGCTGCTGGGCGTGGAGTGGGGCGTCGGCCGCACCGGCATCATCGCCCCACGGGCCAGGCTGAAGGAGGTCGAGCTCGACGGCAGCAAGGTCAACTACGCCACCCTGCACAACCCGGCCGACATCGCCCGGCGCGGGCTCATGCTCGGCGACTCCGTCATGGTGCACAAGGCCGGCGACGTGATCCCGCGGGTGGAGGCGCCCGTGGTGCATCTGCGGACGGGTGAGGAGACCGAGATCCCCATCCCGGAGGTCTGCCCCAACTGCGGCGGTGAGATCGACAAGTCGCAGGAGCGGTGGCGCTGCGTGCAGGGCCGCGCCTGCAAGGCCGTCGCCTCCATCCTCTACGCGGCCGGCCGCGACCAGCTCGACATCGAGACGCTGGCGGAGAGCCGCATCGTGCAGATGATGGACGCCGGGCTCATCGTGGACTTCGCCGACCTGTTCACCCTCGACCGGGAGCGGGTCCTCGGCCTGGACCGGATGGGCGAGACCAGCACCGACAAGCTGCTGGCGGCCATCGAGCAGGCCAAGAGCAGGCCGCTGAGCCGGGTGTTCTGCGCGCTCGGCGTGCGGGGCACGGGGCGGTCGATGTCCCGCCGGATGGCGCGGCACTTCGGCACCATGGACGCCATCCTCGCGGCCGACTCCGAGGCCATCCAGGTCGTCGACGGCATGGGCAAGGAGAAGGCGACGCTGCTGCTGGCCGAGCTGGAGGAGCTGCGGCCGCTGATCGCCAAGCTGATCGCCGCCGGCGTCAACATGACCGAGCCGGGCGTCACCGCGCCCGCCGCCGTCGCCGTTGACGGTGCGAAGGACGCCGCCGAGGTGGTCGCCGCCGAGGGAGTCATCGGTGAGGGGGACGCCGTCCTGACGAGCGCGGTCGCCGAGTTGCCGCTCACCGGGAAGACGGTCGTGGTCACGGGCTCCATGACGGGCAAGCTGGCCGAACTGTCCCGCAACGAGATGAACGAGCTGATCGAGCGGGCCGGCGGCAAGTCGTCCTCCAGCGTCTCGGCCAAAACGAGCCTGCTGGTGGCAGGCGAGAAGGCGGGCTCCAAGCGCACCAAGGCCGAGTCCCTGGGCGTGGAAATCATCACCCCGGACGAGTTCGCCACCGAGGTCGCCGCCTTCCTCTGACGCACGCGTGAAGGCCCCTGACGCACGCGTGAAGGTCCCGCCGAGGCAGGGCAGGGCCGGGGTGACATCAGAGGGTCGGGGCAGATGGTCAGGGCAGGTGGTGGCGTCAGGTGGTGGCGGGCGCGGTGAGGTGTTCGACGGGGATGTAGGGGTCGGGGAGACCGAACGCCGCGGGGCCGAAGCAGTCGAGGGCGTCCGGGGTGCGCATGAGAGCCGGGGTGGAGATGGCGAACACCGTCAGGCGCTGGCCGTAGGCCAGGGCCTCGGTCGTCACCGGGGTGCCCGTCTCGGTGTTGAGGGTGCAGATCAGGTCGGGGACGATGGCCGCCACCCGGCCGCCGCGCCTGGCAACGAGGTGCTCGTTCTGGAAGGTGATCTCCAGCTGGTCGCGCGGGTCCTCCAGGTCGGCGAGGGTGACGTGGCCGCGGGCGAAACCGTCCACGGTCTTGCGGTCCACGTCCGTCACCTTGCCTCTGAACAGGACCAGGCCGTGCCGGTAGAGGGTGCCGGACAGGGCGGCGGCCAGGGCCTGGAAGGGGTCGGCGTGCTCGGCGCGGGCCTGCCGGAGCGCGGCGCCGAGGCGGCGGGCGAGAGTGAGGGTGCCGGGCACCGCGGTGCGGCGGACGGTGGCGGCGTCCATCGGATAGTCGCTGATGTAGGAGGCGCCGCCCATCTGGATGGTCATCGCGCGGGCCAGCCATTCCATGCGGCGGTTGTCGGTGGCGTTGATGATGCCCGTGTCGCCGTGGTCGGAGGCGATGGCCATGGGCGAGCCGGAGACGCCGTAGACCGCGAAGGTCTCCATCTGCAGCTCGGGGAAGGCGCGGCCCATACCGTCGGCGTCCACGACCGGCAGGCCGAGCTGCGCGCCGAGCAGGAGCGGCATCATGCTGTTGAGGCCGCCGCACTCGATCGGCATGGTGGCGGCGGCGGTCCGGCCGAGGTGGGCTTCGAGGGCGCGCAGGGCGGCGATGTTGCCCGCGCCCGACGGGAGCTTCTCGATGAAGACGGTGGGAGCGCCCATCATCGCCGACGGGATGACCAGGGCGTCGTCGGGCAGTTCGGCGGCGTCGATGATGGTGACGGTGCGGCCGGCCTTGAGCTGCTGTTCGACGAGGAGGCGGCCGATGTAGGGGTCGCCTCCCCCGCCGGTGCCGAGGACCGCCGCGCCTTCGGCCAGGTCGCGCAGTCCTTCGAGGGTCAGGGCGTAACCCACTGGGGCTCCTCCTCCGTGCGGGTGTGCCGGGCGAGGTCGAGGTCGCCGACCGCTTTGACGCGGATCCGTACGGCATTGCCGGGCAGGTAGCCGACGTGGACCTCGTCGATCTCGACCACCTCGACGGTGTCGGGGGCGGCGCCGGCCGCGACCGCGCGTTCGACGGCCTCCGTGCGCGCCTGGTCGAGGACGTCCTCGCGGGTGTGCGTGGCGGTGATCGCGAACAGCCGGTCGACGTCGCCGCCGATCTGGCCGATGGCGGCGCCGATCGCGTTGGCGACCGCGTGGTGTTCCGGGCGGTGCACGGAGGGGATGCCGGGCAGTTCCGGAGGCATGAGCACGCTGCCGCCTCCGACGACGATGACGGGCAGCGGCGCGGCGGACACCCGCATCCGTTCGACCAGGTCGGCGACGCGGGCGGCCATCCAGGCGATGCCGCGGCGGACCAGGTCGGAGTCGAGGTGGCGGACGTACGCGGGGTCGCCGATGTCGGCCAGCCCGGCCGCGACGGCGAGGTCGGTGGCCGTCAGCACGGAGCCGCCGAAGACGAGCGCCCGTTCGGTGAGCTGATAGCCCACGGACTGCGGGCCGACCTCCAGCCCGTCCCGGCCGGTGGGCCCGTCAGCGCCACCGTGCCTGTCCCTGCCCCAGCCGTGCCGCCCGCCGGGGCCGTCCTCGGTGCCCGCCCTGGTTCCCAGGGCGTGGGTGACGCGGCTGCCGCCGCCGAGGCCGATGGACAGCACGTCGGGCATGCGGAAGTTGGTGCGGACGCCGCCGATGTCCACCTCGCCGGTGGCGGCTCTCGGGTAGCCGCCGGTGAGTACGCCCACGTCGGTGGTGGTGCCGCCGATGTCGACCACGGCGCAGTCCGCCCGGTCGGCGAGGAACGCCGCGCCGCGCATGCTGTTGGTGGGGCCGGAGGCGAAGGTGGCGACGGGATAGCGGCGGCAGTGGCCGGCGTCCATGAGCGTGCCGTCGTTCTGTGACAGGAACAGCGGTGCCGCCACGCCCACGGTGCGCAGCGCCTGCTCGAACGCCTCGACGATGTCGTCGGCGAGGTCGCGCAGGCAGGCGTTGACGACGGTGGCGTTCTCCCGCTCCACCAGGCCGAGGCGGCCGATCTGGTGGGACAGGCTGATGTGCAGGTGCGGGAGTTCGGCGCGCAGGATGGCGGCGGCCCGCTCCTCGAGCTCGGTGTTGACGGGTGAGAACACCGAGGAGACGGCGACGCTGCGGGCGCCGCTCGCCTCGATGGCGGCGGCGACCCGTTTGAGCTGCTCGGGGTCCAGCGGGGAGATGGGGCGGCCGTCGAACTCGTGGCCGCCGTCGCACAGGTGGACGCTGGGCCGGATCGCGGTCAGCAGCCGGTGGGGCCAGTCGACGAGTGGCGGCAGCGCGGCGGTGGCGGGCAGGGCGAGCCGTACGACGGCGGTGGGGGCCAGGCCGCGGCCGGTGACGAGGGCGTTGGTGAAGTGGGTGGTGCCGATCATCACGGCCGTGATGCGGGCGCGGTCGACCCGGCCGGCGGCGAGCAGCCGCCGCAGCGCGGTGACGACGCCGCCGGTGACGTCGTGCGTGGTCGCGGTCTTGATCTCGGCTACGACGGTGGTCTGGTCCATGAGGACGGCGTCGGTGTGGGTCCCGCCCACGTCGATCCCTACGCGCACTGGTGCTCCCGCTGATCAGGTGGTACGTGGCTTCGCGCTCAGCCTGCCGATGACCGCGTAGAGGATGAACGCCGCCACCAGGGCGTTGAGGGCGGGGATGCCCCAGGCCACGAAGTGGCCGATGAGGGCGGCGGCCGGCCAGGCGACGAGCGCGGCGGGCACCCAGCCGGGCGCCGAGGCGGGCAGTTCGCCGCGGGCCCGGGATTCGGCCAGGTCGGCCCGCCATCGGCGGACCACGTAGTACTCGGCGATCAGGATGCCGGCGATGGGCGGCACGGCGACGCCGAGCAGGACGAGGAAGCCCACCAGGTGGTCGGCGATGCCCAGGGCGGCGAGGGCGGTGCCGAGCACGCCGAGCACGATCGTGACCTTGGCACGGCTGACGCGGAGGCCGAAGGCGGTGTCCAGGGCGTTGGTGACGCCGAGGGAGGAGGAGTAAAGGTTCCAGTCGTTGACCTTGAGGGTGGCGGTGACGAGCACGATGGTGCCGACCACGCCGGAGGTGGTGGTGACGATGGCGACCACGTCCCCGGTGCGCAGCGCGTGCGCGAGCAGGACGCCGACGAGCGCGAGGACGTACTCGCCGAGGGTGATGCCGACGATCGTCTGCTTGACGACGTCGGCGGCGCTCCGGTTGAACCGGCACATGTCCGGGCTGATCGTCGCGCCGACGATGAATCCGCCCGCCACCAGGGTCGCCCCCTGGGCCAGGCTGATGACGGGGCCGGGTGGGGCGGAGGCGATGAGCTCGCCGAGCGGCTGCTTGGCCAGCTCGACGGCGATGGCCCAGCCGGCCAGGGCGAGGAAGGCGGGCACGGTGATCCACGCGGTCCAGGCCATGCCCGCGAATCCGTGCACCACGATGGCGGTGATGACCAGGCCGCCGGCCACCGCCCAGACCCACACGGGCGGGCCGCCGAGCAGGGCGGCCAAGCCCTGCCCGAGCACAGCGGACTGGACGCCGAACCAGCCGAGCAGGCTGACCGCGAGGACGACGCCGACGAGGCCGGAGCCGTAGCGGCCGAACCCGGCCCAGCGGGCCAGGAGGGTGGTGGACATCCCTTCGCGCATCCCGGCCACGCCGACGGCGATGGCGGCGAGCTCCAGGATGGCGGCTCCGATGGTGATGGCGAGCACGGCGTCCCAGAAGGTCATGCCCATGCCGAGGGTGGCGCCTAACAGGAACTGGGACAGGGCGCTGAGCAGGCCGAATCGTTGTACGGCCACGGTGGCCCAGCCGTAGCGGGCGTCGGGGGGCACGCGCTGGAGCGCGTAGTCGTCGCGGACGATTCCCTCATCGGACAACGCGGCGTCAGCCGGTTTCGTCATGCGGGCTCCTGTGACGCTGACGGGGGTGTGCTTGCGACGTTAGGTCGGTTCGCGATCTATGGAAAGGGTCGGGGGCCACTCCGTTGCGGCCGGCCCTCCCCCGCCGGGCCGACCCTCCTCAGGGTTAATTACTCACTGTTACCGAAAAGGGGGCGAGAAAAGATGATCTCGCGCTGAGAAGGGGTCTAAGTAGGCCTCTGACCAGGAGTGATACAAGTTCGCCCGGTCAGGTGTGGCGTAACTCCGCAGGGGGGAGACATGAATACGTATAGTGACGAATAGATGTCACTTCGTGATCAGGGGGGATCATGAAAGGTAGTTTTATCGCCGCTGGCGGGGTGCTGCTGGCCGCCGCTGCCATGGCCACGACCATGGTGGGTACAGCCGTCGCCGACGACGACAAGAGGGCGTCGCTCTGCGTCCTGGACGCCTCTCAGGACGCGACCTGGCTCCGCATCGACCGCCACTCGGTCACCGCGGGCACGCGGGACGCCGACGCCTGCAAGGGCCGGGTGGTCTTCAAGGACGATGACGACAAGGACGACGACAAGGACGACAAGTACGACAAGTACGACGAGAAGGACGAGAAGGACGAGAAGGACGACGACGGTCGCCACCACCACTACGGCTGGCAGCAGCCGGGCTGGTGGGGCCTGGACGGCTGACGCTCCCCGGGGCCGGTCCTGAACCACACGGGTTCCAGGACCGGCTCCGGCCTGTGTTCGGGCGGCGCCGGACCGCAGACCGGGCGGGGAACCCGCTGATAGCCTTAGGGCGTAAAGAGATGTTTCGGGCACGCCGCGAGGAGCCGCACGTTGGTCGTCTACGCCGGTCAGGGCGACGCACGCCGTTCGATGGCCCTGCTCTGGCGGGCTGAGGCCGCCCCGGAGAAGCGGACCGGCCCGGGGCCCAAGCCCGGGCTGAGCGTGGACGTGATCGTGGACGCGGCCATCGCCGTCGCCGACGCCGAGGGCATGGCGGCGCTGTCCATGCGCAGAGTCGGCGAGCGGCTCGGCCGCAGCGGCATGGCGCTCTACACCTACGTGCCCAGCAAGAGCGAGCTGGTCGACCTCATGTACGACCGCGCCCTGGCCGAGCTGCCCGCCGCGTACGACCTGCGGGACGGCTGGCGGGCGGCCGTGACCGCGTGGGCCGAGCGGACCCGGGCCTTCTACCTGCGCCACCCCTGGGTGCTGCAGGTCTCGCAGGCGCGACCCGTGCTGGGGCCGAACGAGTTCGCGGTGATCGAGGCGTTGGTGCGGATCCTGCGCGAGACGGGTCTCGACGCGCGCACCCTGCGGGGCGTCGTCGCGCTGCTGCACGACTTCGTGCGCGGGTCGGCCCGGACGGTCGCGGAGTCGCGGCAGGCGCCGGCGGCGACCGGCGTGGCCGACGAGGAGTGGTGGCACGCGCGCGCGGCCCTGCTGGAGGAGGTCGCGCCCGGGTTCGCCGGCCGCTACCCGATGGTGACCTGGCTCGAGACCCAGGCGGCCACTCCCCCGCCGGACGAGCACGCCTCCTACCTGGAGGGCAAGGCGGGCGCGGCGTTCGCCACCGGGCTCGCCGTCCTGCTCACCGGCGTCGAGGCCACCACCTCCGCCCCCTGACCCGCCCACCACTCCCCGCCCGCGACCGACACCACATCCGGGCCCTGACACAGCCGCCTCTCCCAGCCCCGTGACCGGCACACCATGTCCAAGCTCTGGCCTTACGTTCCCTACGCCGTTGGCGGAAACGCTGGCCGGCGGTGTGGGCTCGTGGTCGTTTGGAGGGGTGAAGGCCGCTTATGACGAGATCGCCGACTGGTACGAGCACGAGTTCCTTCCCCAGGGTGACCCGCTGGGTCTGCAGCGGGTGCTGCGCGACCTGCTGGGCGAGGGGCGGGGCCCCTGCCTGGAGATCGGTTGCGGCACCGGCGTGCACGCGGCGCTGGTCCGAGAACTCGGCTGGACGCCGGCGGGCGTCGACCTGTCCGCCGGGATGCTGCGCCACGCCCGCGGCCGCCTGCCGGCCGTACGCGGCGACGCCGGGCGGCTGCCGGTGCGCGACGCGCGACTGCCCGCGGTGATCGCGATGATGACGCACACCGACATGCCCGGCTACCCGGCGGTGCTGCGCGAGGTGGCCAGGGTGCTGCGGCCCGGCGGGATGTTCGTGCACGTCGGCGTGCATCCGTGCTTCTGCGGCGGCTTCGCCGACCGGACGGATCCCGAGGAGGTGCTGATCCGGCCCGGCTACCTCGACGGCCACTGGACGAAGAAGTCCTGGACAGACCGGGGCGTTCGCGACAAGGTGGGCGCCAGCCATTGGCCGGTCCAGGATCTGCTGCACGCGTTCCTGGAGGCGGGGCTGGTGCTGGAGCGGTTCGCCGAGACCGGCGGGGCCGTGCCGATCGTGCTGGCGATCAGGGCCCGCAAACCTCAGCCGTAGAGCCGCTGGAGCCAGGCCCGCCAGGCGGGGCCCTGGTCTCCGGTGTCGCCGAACAGGTGGTGGGAGGCGATCATCATGCCGCCCATCCCCTGCAGGAACCTGTAGAGGGCGTCCCCGGAGCGCACTCCGAGGGTCTGGGCGCCGATGTGGTACACGACTCCCTCGACGGGGGTGAGCCCGTCGGGCGCGAAGCGCACCTTGTCGCCCACCGAAGGATGCCCGAGCTCGGCGTACAGGGTCTCCCAGGCGCGCGGCCAGTCGGTGACCGGCGGGCCGAACTCCGTGAGCGGGGTGGCGGTCCGGCCCGCGAAGTGGTCGAGGTACGCCACCAGGGTGGCGAAGAACAGCGCCAGGCCCCCGGTCATCGCCTCGAACTCGGTCTCCCAGTCGTCGCCCGGCAGGAAGCCACTGGTCACCATGCGCACGGTGGTGCTCGCCTGGTCGCGGCCCTCGATGAGGAACTCGTAGGCGACGAACCGCCCGTCCTCGGCCGTGCCGCTGGTGTGCGCGAAGCGGCGCTGCGGCTCGGCGGCGGTCACGGTGGACGCGGGCAGGTCCATGCCGCCGAAGGCGGTGCTGACGACGCCCTGCGCCACCTCGTTGCGGCCCATGAACCACGAGTCGATGCCGGGGCCGGTGGAGATGGCCGCCCACACCTCCTCGGGGCTCGCCTCGACCAGGGCCTCCTGGGGCAGCTCGAACTCGTGACCCACTTCAGTGCTCCTTCGTCACGGCGGGGTGCACGGCGATCACCAGGCGGTGGTCTCGGCCGCCCTCGGCGCCCTCGTCGTGGTATTTGCTCACCAAGGAGGTGACGGCGCCGGCCAGCTCCTCGGCGAAGGCGGCGCGGTCGGCCGCGGAGGCGAAGCGGATCTCGCCGTCGATGGCGAAGGTGGCCACCCGCTTGCGGGCCTCGGTCGCGCCGGTGACCAGCGAGCCGACGTCGCGGACGAGCTGGGCGGCCAGGGCCAGCAGCCAGCGGGCCGACAGCCGGTCGGGGGATCTGGCGGGGTCGGGCTGCACCGAGGCCAGCGCCGTCGGCGAGATCACGAACGACGCGGCCGTGGCCTGCATGACCCGCTCGGTGACGTTGCCCTTCTTACGCTCTTCGACGAGCTCGACCAGGCCGTGACGCTCCAGTGTCCGGAGGTGGTAGTTGACCTTCTGCCTGGCCAGGCCGACCTTGGCGGCCAGGGAGGTGGCCGAGCCGGGCTCGACCAGCTGGGCCAGCAGCTTGGACCGCATGGGGTCGAGCGACGCCTCCGCTGCCGCGGGGTCCTCGATCACAGCCACTTCGTACATGCGCCCAACGATCGCACCGAAAAAATATCTTGTCAAGCCAGCTTCGCGGCCCGCTCCTCCAGGTAACGCCGCTCGGGCAGGCTCGTGGTGCGACGGGCCGCCTCCCGGTAGGCGGTCACGGCGGCCTCGGCCTCCCCGGCCCGTTCCAGCAGATGGGCGCGGACCGCGGCGAGCCGGTGGTGATGGGACAACCGCTCGTCGGCGGCCACCTCGTCGAGCAGGTCCAGCCCGGCATGAGGGCCGTGCACCATGGCGGCGGCCACCGCCTGGTTGAGCCTGATCACCGGGTTGTCCGCCATGCCCGACAGCACACCGTACAGCGCCAGAATCTGCCGCCAGTCGGTGTCGGCGTCGGTCGGGGACTCGTCGTGCACCGCCGCGATGGCCGCCTGGAGCTGGTACGGCCCGAGCGGCGAGCCGGACAGCGCGCCGGTGACGAGGTCGACGCCCTCGGCGATGGCGGCGCGGTCCCACAGGGCGCGGTCCTGCTCGGCCAGCGGGATCAGCCGCCCGTCGGCGTCGGTGCGAGCCGGGCGGCGGGCCTCGGTGAGCAGCATGAGCGCCAGCAGCCCGGCGACCTCTCCGTCGCCGGGAAGCAGCCGGCGCAGGGCCCTGGTCAGCCGGATCGCCTCCCCCGTCAGCTCCGCCCGATGCAGGTCGGGCCCCGAGGTGGCGGTGTAGCCCTCGTTGAAGATCAGATAGAGGACGTGCAGCACCACGCGCAGCCGCTCGGCCCGCTCGGGCTCCGGCGGGAGCGTGAACGGCACGCCGGTCGCCTTGATGCGCTGCTTGGCCCGGCTGACCCGCTGCGCCATCGTCGCCTCCGGCACCAGGAAGGCCGCGGCGATCTCCGCCGTCGTCAGCCCGCCCACCGCGCGCAGCGTCAGCGCGAGCTGCGAGGGCTGCGACAGCGCCGGATGGCAGCACAGGAAGAGCAGGGTGAGCGTGTCGTCCTGGTCGGGCAGGCGTTCGTCGCCGGGGGCGGGCGCCACGAACTCGTCGGCCGGCACGCGGGCCGCCGCGCTCTCCTCCCTGCGACGGCGCGCCGACTCGCTGCGCACCTGATCGATCAGGCGACGGGTGGCCACCGTGACCAGCCAGGCGCGTGGATTGTCCGGCATGCCCTGCTCGGGCCACTGCACGGCGGCGTCGAGCAGCGCCTCCTGTACGGCGTCCTCACAAGCGTCGAACTGCCCGTGGCGCCGCACCAGCACCCCGAGAACGTGCGGCGCCAGCTCGCGCAGCGCATCCTCGACGGTGCTCACCTCAGGAGACCTCGTCGATGATCGGCCGGACCTCCATGGCGCACAGGCGCGCGTCGGGCCAGCGGGCGGCGATCTCGGTGGCCCGGTCCAGGCTGTCGCACTCGACGATCAGATAGCCGGCCAGAAACTCCTTGGCCTCCAGGAACGGCCCGTCGGTGACCACCGGCACGCCGTCGCGCACCTGGACGGTCCTGGAGGCGGCGGGCTCGGCCAGCGCCTGGCCGCCGGCGAGTTCCCCGGACTCGGTCAGTTCCTTCATCAGCGCGTCGACCTCGGCCATCACGTCGTCGGCAGCGTCGGCGATCGCGTGCTGGGAGGCCGGATTGCCATAGATGAGCAGCATGTACTTCATGCCGCACAGCTAACCAGGCAGGCCGCCCGCTCGCGACTCGTGGCTCATTCCGCGTCGGCGGTCCTGAACCGCTGGTCCTGTTCCAGCATCTCCAGCAGCTCCGCCCGCAGCTTCGGGTCGTCGGGGGCGGCGTCGCCGCAGGCCGGGGTCGGCAGGAGCACGGCGAGAAGAGCGGCGAGCAGCGCGCGCATGAGCGCCCCCCTCCTCAGGGACCCCGAACGTACAACGCCGGCCATCTCCGGCCATTGCGGAAGTCATCCTTCCGCAATGGCTTCTACCGTGGTCGTACGGACCGAGGAGGACGTGTGATCGAGATGTCGTGGCAGCAGGTCAGCGCCAGGCGGCTGGAGCGTGCGGGGCTGACCGCACCGGTGAAGGACGGCACACCGGCGCAGGTCGTGGCCGCGATGTGCGGGGCGCACGCGCAGGTCATGTCGGCTGCCGAGCTGTCCATCGCGCTCCGCCTGGAGGAGGCCACCCGTGCGGACGTGCGGCGAGCGCTGTGGGAGGAGCGCAGCCTGGTCAAGACCCACGGACCGCGCGGCACCGTACATGTGCTGCCCACCCGTGACCTGCCCGGATGGGTGGGCGCCCTGTCATCACTGCCCACGGGGCGCAGCCCCCACTCCGAGAGCGTCCGGATGACGCCGGAGCAGACCGACGAGGTGGTGGCGGCCATCCGAGCGGCGCTGGACGGGGCCTGCCTGACGATCGACGAGCTGCACGACGCGGTCGTCGCCGCCACCGGGCCGTGGGCGGGCGAGGCGGTCATGCCCGCCTTCCAGACGATGTGGCCGCGCTGGCGGCAGGCCATGAGCCTCGCGGCGCACCGGGGCGCGTTCGTCTTCGGCCCGGTCCGGGACCGCAAGGTCACCTACACCGCCCCGCCCGCCGGCCTCCGTCCCGCCGACGGGCTGGCCGAGCTGGTCACGAGCTATCTGCGGGCGTACGGCCCGGCGACCTCCGGCCAGTTCGCCCGATGGCTGGACGCGCCGAAGCGGTGGGCCACGGCGCTGTTCGCGTCGATGGAGCTGGAGCAGGTGCTCTTCGAGGGCGAGCCCGCCTGGGTGGTGGCGGGCGACACCGAGGCCCCCGCCGAAGCGCCGCGAGGGGTGCGGCTGCTGCCGTATTTCGACGCCTACCTGGTGGCGGGCATGCCGCGCGATCTGCTGTATCCGGGACCGGCCGCCGAGCGGGCGCTGGCGGGCAGGCAGGCGGGCAACTTCCCGGTGCTGCTCGTGGACGGGCAGGTGGCCGGTGTCTGGCACCAGCGCCGCTCCGGCAGCAGGATCGACGTCACGGTGGAGCCGTTGATCGAGCTCGGCCAGGCACGGCTGGGCGAACTCGACGAGCAGGTGGCCCGGATCGGGGAGATTCTGGAAGGCAGGCCGCGGCTCACCATCGGCACGATCACCGTGGGGGCGCATGCCTGAGATTTCCTGACCTGACGCACCCGCAAACATGGACAGCCGTTGGGCATGGATCCACCTGCCGGGCGGTAGGCCTGGGGGGACGGTCCCGTTCTCGTCCGAGGAGTCCCGACGTGACACTGTCCCAGGTCCGGCCCGGCGCGCACGCCTGCGCCCGTGGCGTCTTAAGGCCGCCTTCGAGGCGATCACTCCGCTGCGACCACGCGCGCGCCGGAGGCCGCTCGGGGCCGTGCGCGTGGGCCCGCCGGCACCGCCGGCCGGCCGTGGCGCACCCGGCCCCCGTGCCGCCGCCCGTTCCCGCCCCGCGACCGGCGCCCGTCCGGGTCAGCACACCGGTGGAGGTCCTGTCCGGCAGCCATGACGAGCCTCGCCAGGGCTGGCAGCACCTGGGGGGCGTACGGCTGCCGCGCGACCGCTTACTGCTGTTCCCGCGATAAATCGGTCGCACCCTTCGAGTCCTTCGGGTACGGTCGCGGACATGGGTGCATGTTCAGGGATGCCTTTCAGGCTGTGGTTCCACTAAGCCTCCCGCGCTGACGCGGCGAGGCGGCTCTCGGCTTTTCACCGATCGAGCCGGACCACCTCTTTTTCCCTGATCATCTTCTCCGCAGACCTGGAGGGCTCCCCTCGTGAGCCAAGTCACCCTTCGCGACGTGTCCAAATCGTACGGTGAGCGCGCCGTAATCGATCAGATCTCCCTCACCGTCCCCTCCGGTGAGAAAGCCGGTGTCATCGGTGAGAACGGGGCCGGTAAGTCGACCCTGCTCCGGATCATCGCCGGGGCGGACCGGCCCGACGGCGGCGAGGTGATCGTCGCCGCCGACGGCGTCGGGCACCTGCGCCAGACGCTGGAACTTCCTCCCGGCCACACCGTCCAGGACGCCGTGGACGAGGCGCTCGGCGAGCTGCGCGACCTGGAGAAGCGCATGCTCCGCGCCGCCGAGGCCGCCGACATGGACTCCTACGGCGCGCTGCTCACCGCGTTCGAGGCCCGTGGCGGCTACGAAGCCGACGCGCGGGTGGAGGCCGCCATGCACGGCCTGGGCCTGGCCGGCGTCACCCGGGACCGGACCCTCGGCAGCCTGTCGGGCGGCGAGCGGTCCCGCCTGGCCCTGGCCTGCGTGCTGGCGTCGGCGCCGGAACTGCTCCTCCTGGACGAACCGACGAACCACCTCGACGAGCAGGCGGTGACGTGGCTGGAGGACCAGTTGCGCGGCCACCGCGGCACCGTCATCGCGGTGACCCATGACCGCGCCTTCCTCAGCCGGTTCGCCACCGCCATCCTCGAGGTCGACCATGACCGGCGGACCGTCGTCCGCTACGGCGACGGCTGGGACGGCTACGTGGCGGCCCGGGCCGCCGCCCGCCGACGCCGCCAGCAGGAGTACGACGACTGGGTGGCCGAGACCGAGCGCCAGTCCCGCCTCGCCGAGAGCGGCATCGTACGGCTCGGCGCGGCGGAGCGCTCAGCGGACCGGCCGCGCACGGCGGGCCATCGCAGGTCCCACGAGGCCGGGCTGTCGGGCACGGTACGCAACGCCCGCGAGCGGCTCCGGCGCCTGCGGGAGAACCCGGTGCCCCGGCCACCGGACCCGCTCCGCTTCACGGTCCGCCTGGAGGGTGGGGCCGAGGAGACCGCCGGCGGCCATGCGGGCGGAGATGCCGCCTCGATGCGAGGCGTCACAGTGGCCGATCGGCTGTGCGTGAACCGCCTGCGGGTGGCTTCCGGTGAGCGGGTGCTGATCACGGGTCCGAACGGGGCCGGTAAGACGACGCTGCTGCGGGTCCTGGCGGGCGACCTCGCCCCGGACTCCGGCGCGGTCCGGCGGCCTCGCCGGGTCGGTTACCTGCGTCAGGAGGTGCCGCCGGCGGCCTCGCGTACGACGGTGCTGGGCGCGTTCGCCGCCGGGCTGCCGGGACCGGCGGACGAACACGCCGTCAGGCTGCTGTCACTCGGCCTGTTCGCCGGGGCCGAGCTGGGGCGCCCGGTCGGTGACCTGTCCGTGGGGCAGCGGCGCAGGCTGGAGCTCGCCCGCCTGGTGAGCCGGCAGGCCGACCTGCTCATCCTCGACGAGCCGACCAACCATCTGTCGCTCGCGCTCGTCGAGGAGCTGGAGGAGGCCCTGGGCGCGTTCGAGGGGTCGCTGGTGGTGGTCTCCCACGACCGCCGCTTCCGCGGCGGCTTCGACGGCACCCGGCTCACGCTGCACGAGGGCAGACTCGTGAGCTGAGGGCCGACCTTCGCTCGTAGTTGTCAAGGACGAATGTTCGTTCTACGGTGAGGTGGCATGGCCCGCATGCCCAAAGAGCATCTGGAGGCCCGTCGCCGCCAGATCCTCGACGCCGCCCGGCGCTGCTTCATCCGCAACGGCTTCCATGCCACGTCCATGCAGGACGTTCTGGCCGAGGCAGACCTGTCGACCGGAGCCGTCTACCGCTACTTCAAGAGCAAGGACGACATCATCGCGGCGACGGCCTCCGAAGCCCTCGCCGAGTTGGCCGCGGCGTTCGAGGCGGACGAGTCGGCCGCGCCGCCGGATCTGGACGACATCGTCGACCTCGTGCTGCAGGTCGGAAGCCCGCCGCTGTCCGGCTCGCGGGAGTCCGCGCAGTTCATGGTCCAGGTGTGGGCGGAGGCGATGCGGTCGCCGGCGTTGCGGACGAAGCTTCAGGCGGTCATGGAGGAGGCTCGCCGGGTGGTCGCCGGGCTGGTGGCGCGGCATCAGCGGCACGGGCTGCTCTCCGGTGACGTCCCGGCCGAGCATGTGGCGGACGTCCTGATGGCGCTGGTGGACGGATTCCTGGTGTCCCGCGCGGTGTACGGCCACGACGGCCATGCGGACGCGGTGGCCTTCCGTAACGGCATGCGCGCACTGATGTCGGCGCCCGCTCAGGCGAAGTGACAGCGGCTCTTGACGGCCATGGCTCATTCATGCTCTTCTGAAAGAACGATCGTTCGTTTTTTAGGAGGAGTGATGACCGTCGGACCAGACGTACTCATCGCCGGCGCGGGGCCGACCGGCTTGGTGCTCGCGATCGAGCTGGCGCGCAGAGGCGTGATCCCGCGCGTCGTCGACGCGGGCGCCGCCGACCACCGGGAGAGCCGGGCGGTGTCCATCGTGGCCCGGACCCTGGAGGTCCTGGACGACCTCGGGCTGGCCGAGGACGCCATCGACCGCGGCGTGCCGTTGCACGCGCTGAACTTCTACCAGGGCACCACGACGCTCGCCGAGATGGACGTCACGGCCGTGGACTCCCCGTTCCCCCTCGACCTGTGCATCCCGCAGTGGCAGACCGTCGGCTTGCTGCGCGAACGCGCGGCGGAACTCGGAGTCTCCGTCGACTGGGGCACCCGCCTGCTGGAACAGAAGGCGAGCGAACACGGGGTCACCGTGGAGCTCCAGCACGACGACGGCCGTCGCGAGCGCTGCGAGACCAGCTGGCTGGTCGGCGCGGATGGCGCGCACAGCACCGTCCGCGAGGCGGCGGGGATCGGCCGGAAACGGGCGGACCTGCGGCGGGGATTCATCCTGGGCGACGTCGCCGCCGACTGGCCGCTGACGCGCGACCGCTTCCACGTCTACTTCGCCCGATCGGGGCTGGTCGCGGTCTTCCCCATGGCGGGAGGCCACTGGCGCATCCTGGCCGACGCTGGAGAGCCGCCGTCGGCACCCGGCCTGGACGCCTTCGCCGCCCTGGTCGCCGACCGCACGCCCTTGGACCCACGCCTGCGCGACCTGCGCTGGAGCTCGTCGTTCGTGGCCCGCGAAAGCCTGGCCGAGCGGCTGCGCGACGGGCGGGTGCTGCTGGCCGGCGACGCCGCGCACAACCACAGCCCGGTGGGCGGCCAGGGCATGAACACCGGCATGCAGGACGCCTACAACCTGGGCTGGAAACTCGCCCTCGTCGTCACCGGCGACGCCGCCGAAACCCTCCTGGACAGCTACCACGCCGAACGCTGGCCGGTGGCCAAGGCCGTCGTCGACGCCACCTCGGCCACGACCAGGGTCGTCACCGGCAGCACCCTGATCGTTCGCAGAGCCAGACGGCACGCGTTGCGCCTGCTGGGCCGGCTGAACCCGGTGCAACAGCGGCTGTCCGAGGCCTTCGGTGAGCACCTGGTCCACTACCGCGACAGCCGCCTGGTCTTCCAGCGCTGGCGCGAGTCCCCGGCCCGCGCCTGGAGCGACCTCGCGAGCACCGGCCCACGGCCAGGGGAGCTGATGCGCGACGCCTACCTGGAAAGGCGCGACGGCCCGGTGGCACTTCGGCATCTCCTGCGCGGCCCCGGCCACCACCTGCTGCTGTTCGCCGCGGACACCACCGATCCCGCCGCCCTGGCGGCCTGGCGATCCGCGGCCCGCACGGCGATGGCCGGGCACGGCGAGGCGCACGTCATCACGCGAGGCCATCTGCCACCCGGCCCGGCCGCCGGCATCGCCGCGGACCTGCGCAGCGAGGCGCACAACCGCTACGGCGTGCGCCGGTCCAGCCTCTACATCGTGCGCCCCGACAAGTACATCGGCTACCGCGGCGACAGCGTCGACTTCACGGCGGCGAACGACTACTTCCGCGCCCTGACCGCCACGGACGTCGCACGGTAGGCCCCGGCCGGTCGAGCGGCCGGGACGAATCCCTCGCGTGCCGCTCAGTCGCAGGCGGGAGCGAGCGGGGCGGGGTTGCCCATCACCACGTCGGCGGCGGTGGGGAAGCAGCTCACGCAGGTCTCGTTGATCCGGTAGAGGCTGGACGTGCCGCGCTTCTCGACCAGGACGAAGCGCACCTCGGCCAGGATCTTCAGGTGATGGGAGACGGTCGACTGGCCGACGCCCGACGCGGCGACGATCTCCCCCACGGTCATCGGCTCCCGGCGCCTGGCCAGCAGCGACACGATCTGGATGCGGGTGGCGTCGGCGAGCGCCTTGAACCAGCTCGCGTACTCCTCGGCCGCGGCCCGGCCGAGCGGACTCTCATGAGCATTCATCGTCGATCGACGATAGTTGATCGTACGCCTGCGGGCCACCCCTGACCCGCCGCGCACCGGGCCGGAACCGGGCGCCGCGGGGACCGGTGCCGGCGCGAGCGGCGTCGCCTCGCGGGTCCTCGTCGGCGCTCTCGCCGGCTGTCGTCCAGGGCACGAGGTCACCCTGGTCACCTGCATGCCGGCGGGGCGGGCGGCCACGCCGCTGTGCGGCGTTTTCCGTCGCGGGCCGGATCACGTCAACTACGCTGGGGAGTTGTTCATTGACTCTTAGTCATATCTGGAGGTTGACGTGGTGCGTACGTTGAGTCGTTGGGGGCTGGCCGTGGGCATCGCGGTGGTCACGGGACTGGGGCCGGCGGCTCACGCCGCCCAGCAGGCGGGCAGCGGCATGAGCGCGTCACCGGCCGTCCACTGCCCCGAGCCTGGCTCCCCGTCGGCTACCCCGGGTCCGGAGTGTCCTCAGCCGTGCCCGCCGTACTGTCCGTGGGAGCCGCCGCTGCCGTGCCCGCCCTACTGCCCGTGGGAGCCGCCGCTGCCGCTGCCGTGCCCGCCGTACTGCCCCCACTCGACTCCGCCCACCAGGTAGCCGACGGCGAGCCGGCTTCGCCATGAGCGAGGCCGGCCTCCCGCAGAGGTCCGGGCGTGGAGCGTGGCAGCCACGCCTGGACGCGGGTCCCCGACCCGTCGCTCGAGATGCAGAACCTGCCGCCCAGCTCGGCCGCCCGTTCGGCCATCGAGCGCAGGCCGATGCCCCGGCGCCCGCCGTCCGCGCGGAAGCCCGTCCCGTCGTCGGCGACCTCGGCCACCAGCGCACCCGGCGTCACCGTCACCGTGACCCGGCAGTTCGCGGCGCGGGCGTGCCGCACCGCGTTGGTCAGCGCCTCCGACACGATGCGGTACGCCGCCACCTCTAACGCCGCCGGCAGCGCCACCAGCGGATCGGGGTCGAGCTCGACCGTGAGCCGCGGCCCGCCGCCCTGCAGGGAGTCCGCCAGGCGGCGTACGCCCTCGCTCAGCCCGAAGTCGGCGAGCGTCACGGGCACCAGGCCGTCGGTGATGCGCCGGACGTCCACGATCAGCCGGGCGATGCCCTCCGACACCTCCCCCAGCGACGCCGAGGCCGGCGAGTCGCCCGGGATCTGCGCCGACGTGGTGTCGACCCACAGCCGCAGCGCGGAGAGGGTGGCGCCGAGGCCGTCGTGGATCTCCCGGCGCAGCCGGCGGCGCTCCTCCTCGCGGGCGGTGATGATCTGCTCGCGGCTGGCCTGCAGGTCCTCGTACAGGCGGCAGGCGGCGACGGACGAGGCCGCCTGGGCGATCAGGACGCGCAGGATGTCGCGGTCCTGGCCGTCGATCCCGCTCTCCCCCTCACGCGCGCCCACCAGCAGCGCGCCCACGACCGCGCCCTGGTGCACGAGATCGAAGCCGCTGTGCCGGTCCGGCATCCGGCCCCGCCCGGCGATCTCGCGCGGCCCCTGCCGGGTTCGTACGATGATCCGCGCGGCGGGCAGCCCGAGCTGTTCGACGGCGGTCTCGCACAGCAGGCGGGCGGCGTCCTGCGGCCCGGGAACCCGGCCGAGGTCGGCGGCGAGGTCGCGGACCAGCTGGTAGGGGTGCGCGCGACGCCCGTAGTACAGCCGGTCGGCGACTTCGGCCGACCAGCGCGCGGCCCGCCGCGCGGCGAGGCCGATGAGCAGCGCGAGCCCGGCCAGTCCCAGCGCGGGCCCGCTGCGGGCCGCCGGCGCGAGGAACAGCACCACCGCGACCCCGCCGCCGGGCAGCACGATCAGCCCGACGGTGAGCACGAAACAGGTCAGCAGCCACCGGGCCGACCGATCGATGGCCCAGACCCGATCCCGGGTGAACACCCGGACGATCACCGCGCACAGCAGCGCCGCGCAGCAGCCGAGCAGGGCGAACCGCACCCAGCCGCTCGCCTCCAGGTAATACGCCGCCTTCAGGGCGCCCGCCCACAGCAGGTACGGTCCGAGGAACACCACCGCCTGTCGGCGCCGCGCCGAGTCCGCGTGCCGCCAGTGCCGGGTCAGCACGGCCAGCCCGATCCCGATCACCACGGCGAAGCTGAGATTGGCCACGACGTGGAACCGGTCGTAGAGGTCGCCCGCGACCCGGCCCGCCGCCCACGACCGCAGGGGATTGGGCTCGCCCGCCTGCTCGCTCTCGGCGGCGACCGGCAGGAACGACACGACCAGCGCCCACACGGCGACCACGACCACGTACGCGCGCGCGGCCCGCATCCTGCCGTCCGGGAAGCACAGCGGGAGCACGGCCGTGAGGAAGGCGTGCAGCGCGCTGCCGAGCACCCAGACCAGCAGCGCCACGGTGATGGCCGCGGCGTCGCCCTTGACGACCGGCATCAGCTCCGACGCCACCCTGGCCATGATCATGCCCAGCCCGGTGGCGAGGAACAGCCAGCCCATCGCCAGGCCGGCCCGGTGCGCGACGATCACCAGGCCGGACACGGCCAGGACCAGCGCGACCAGCACGGGCCCGGCGTCGTCCAGCAGGGTGCCGACGTCTCGCTCCCTGGCCTGACCGCCGAACAGCAGCGCGCCCCAGCAGACCAGGCTCGCGGCGGTGAGCACGCACAGGATGGAGGCGCCGGTCAGTTGCCGCCTGGCGAGGCGGCCGGCCGGGCCCGTCATCGCGGGACTCCGCCGGGTCGGAAACGCATCACACGGTGACTCCACTTCGGTTCGTACGGGGTGATACGGCGCGTGGTTCTTCGAACGTGGCAGGCCTGTGGTCATGACCGCATGGGGCGGTGGTCCCGGATGCGCCCGGGGTGGGCGCCCGGGATCCGGGCAGAGCGTCAATCGCTGTACGCGTTCAGGCGACTACTCGTAGTGTAGAAGGCTGTGAAGGATGTTCCGGCGGTACGCGTTCTGATCGTGGACGATCATCCGCTCTTCCGGCACGGCCTGCGGGCGGCGCTGGAGAGCTCGGGAGACATCGAGGTGGTGGCCGAGGCGGGCTCCGCCGCGGAGGTCGACGACGCCGTCGCGCGGCACCGCCCGACCGTTGTGATCATGGATCTCGGGCTGCCCGGGACATCGGGCGTGGAGGCCACCCGGCGGCTGGCGGCGGCCGAGGACGCGCCTCCGGTGCTGGTCCTGACGATGTCCGACGACGACGGCAGCCTGGTCTCGGCGCTGCAGGCGGGCGCTCGCGGCTACCTCGTCAAGGGGGCGGGGCGGGACACCGTGCTGCACGCGGTCCACACCGTGGCGGCCGGGGGCGCCGTCTTCGGCCCCGACGTCGCCCGGCGCATCTCGCGTCTGCTCACCGATCCGCGCGGGAACGCCGCGCAGCTACGCCTGCCCATGCTGACCGCGCGGGAGCGGGAGGTGCTCACCCTGGCGGCCCGCGGGCTCAACAACCACCGCATCGCCGCGGCGCTCGTCCTCTCGGAGAAGACCGTACGCAACCACATCGGCCGCATCTTCGAGAAACTGCAGGTCACCAGCAGAGTCGAGGCAGTGACCATGGCCCGGGACGCGGGCCTCGGGGATCCCTGACCTCCCCGGCGAGCCAGTCGTCCACCCCCGTCAGGAGTGCGGCCTTGAGCTCCGGCCGGGCGAACGACGCCTCGATGCCGGTCCTGGCCAGCTCGGCCAGGGCCGGGTCGTCGCAGCCGAAGATGTCGCGCGCGCGGCCGTACTCGCCGGCGAGGGTGGTCTCGCCGTCGGTGTTGAGCGTGACGGCCAGTCCGGCCGCGCGCAGCCGCTGCAGCGGGTGGGCGGCCAGGTCGGGGACGACGCCGAGCAGGACGTTGGAGGTGGGGCAGACCTCGAGCGGGATGCCCCGCTCGCGCACCTCCTCGACCAGGGCGGGGTCCTCCAGCACGCGGATGCCGTGGCCGAGTCGTTCGGCGTGGCCGAGGGTGAGGGCCTCGCGGACGCTGGCCGGCCCGGCGAACTCCCCCGCGTGGTGCACCAGGTGCAGGCCTGCGTCCCTGGCCGCGTCGAACACCTCGGCGAACGGCGCCAGCGGGTGGCTCTCGTCACCGGCCAGCCCGATCCCGATCACCTGCTCGTAGCGGGTGGCGAGCCTGTAGGTCCGCCAGAGCCGCTCGACGGGCCGCCGCCGGGAGTGGTCGAGCAGCACCCGGCACTCGATGCCGTACCGGGCGCCCTCGGCCAGCCCGTCGAGCACCGCCTCCAGCGGCATCTCCGGCGCCCCCAGCCGCTCGCCGTGGGCGGCCGCGGTGAAGGTGACCTCGGCGTAGCGGGTGCCCTGCGCCGCCTCGTCCTCGCAGAACTCCAGCGCCACCCGCCGGAAGTCGCCGGCCGTGCGCAGCAGGCCGCGCACCCGCGCCCGCTGGTCGGCGAACGCGCGGAAGCTCGTGAAGCCCTCCTCCGGCGCCGGCTCGCCGCCGAGGTCGAGCACGGTGCGTGGCCGCACCGTGCTCTCCAGGTGGACGTGCAGGTGGGCCTTGGGCAGCGCGCGGACGTCTCTCACCCGCAGCAGCCTAGGGACCGGCGGGTACGGCGCGCATCCGGATTCATCGCCGCCTGGTGACGCGGATCTTGGACTGCTTGTGCGGTCCTCGCTCCCAGTCCTCCATGAAGGCGGCGTCCAGTCCGTGCCGGTCGGCCAGCGCCACCAGGGTCTCGGTGCGGTAGTAGAAGTCCTCGCGCAGGACCTGGTGCTCCTTGCCCTCGGTGCGGTCGAAGGTGAAGTCGAACCAGCCCGTCGGCCGCATGATCCGGCCGACGTGCGCGAAGCACTCGTCGATCACCTCCAGCGGCGAGTGGGAGAAGACGCTGTGGGCGTGGACGACGTCGAAGTGCTCGTCCGGCAGGAACGCGAAGCGCAGGTCACGTACCGGGGTGAGGTAGGGCATCTTCTCGCGCAGCCCGTGGGTGGCGACGGTGTCGTGGGCGGCCATGAGGATGTCCGGCGAGATGTCGATGCCGTAGTAGTTGCCGGTGTGCAGGTAGTCGACGAACAGCCGCCCGGCCCGCAGATTGCCGCAGCCGATCTCCAGCATGCGGCATTCGGGCTTGAGCCCGTGCTCCACCAGGTAGTCGAACTGCATGCGGCCCAGGGCCAGCCAGCGCTTGTGCGAGTGGGACCCGACGGCGCCCTCCGGGCTGCGCGCCGTGTCGGACTTCATGACCGCCCGGTAGTAGGCGACGTGGTCGCGGGTGCGCAGGCGGAGCCACGAGTCGCGGGCGAGCCTGCGCAGGTGCGGTACGACCTTGTGGGGGTGCTTGAGCGCGTACGAGGCCTGGTGGACGAGGCTCGAACGAGGGCGTGTCATGTGTTGTACCGCCAAAGGTAGATCCGGGCCCTGTCACGGGCCGGAGAGGTGGGCACGGCCGTCATGAGGGGAATGTAAATCACCTGCCGGAGCCTCCGACCGGCTCGCGTGACAATCTTGAATCGCCATTTGCGCAGCCTTTCTCCGTAACGGTTACCCGCGAATGCGCCGGCCATTCCGAGGAGTTCGATGACGCGGGTCCGCTATGCCACTGCCGCCGCGCCGGGCGGCGTCAACGAGGACTACGTGATCGCCGGGCCGTCCTGGGTGGTGGTGCTGGACGGCGCGACCGCGCCGCGCGGGATCGACTCCGGCTGCGTCCACGACGTGAGCTGGCTGGTGCGCACGCTGGCGGGCGCCCTGGCGGTCCGTCTCGACGGCGACGAGCGCCTGCCCGGGATCCTGGGGCGGGCGATCGCCGCCACCATGGAGGCGCACGCGGCGACCTGCGACCTGGGCAACCCGAACTCGCCCTCCTGCACCGTCGCCATCGCCCGCCGTCGCGGCGACCGGCTCGACCACCTGGTGCTGTGCGACTGCGCCATCGGGCTGTGGCGCCACGACGGCACGGTCACGGTCGTCACCGACGACCGGCTCGAGCGTCTGCCCGGCGGGCGGCCGTACTCACTGGAGCTGGTCGCCTCGCTGCGCAACAGGCCCGGCGGGTTCTGGGTGGCGAGCACCTGCCCCGAGGCGGCGGCGCAGGCGCTGACCGGCTCGACGCCGGTGCCCGAGCTGCGCGGGATCGCCCTGTTCACCGACGGCGTGACAAGACTGGCGGACTGGTACGGCCACTCCTGGGAGTGGCTGGTCAGCGGCGCCGCGCGGGCCCCCGAGGAGTTGCTGGCCAGGGTGCGTGCGGAGGAGCGGGCGCACGGCCCGGTGCGCGGGAAGCCGCATGACGACGCGACCGCGGCGTGGATGTCCTTCAGATCAGGTTGAGACGGGCGTCACAAGCTGTCGGTGCCGTTGGGTAGCTTGGGGGTGAACAATTCTCCCGCTCGTGCTAGGGGGCCGATTCCCGAACTCGACAAGCACCCGACGCCGGTGCCGGCGCCGCCGCCGACTCCGTCCAACCCGAGCGAGGAGATCGCCTTGACCCAAGCAGCAGCAGAGCTCGTCGACCTGGACGACAACACGACTTCAGTCATCGGCACCGACTCCGTCAAGACCTACCTGAAGGAGATCGGGCGGGTGCCGCTCCTGACCGCCTCTCAGGAGATCGACCTGGCCAAGCGCATCGAGGCCGGTCTGTTCGCCCGGGAGCGGCTCGACACCGAGGACGGCATCAGCGGTGAGCTCCGCGCCGACCTCGAGTGGATCGCCGACGACGGGGACCGCGCCAGACAGCGGATGCTGGAGGCCAACCTGCGCCTGGTGGTGTCCATCGCCAAGCGCTACACCGGCCGTGGCATGCTCTTCCTCGACCTGATCCAGGAGGGCAATCTCGGCCTCATCAGGACGATCGAGAAGTTCGACTACCGCCTCGGCTACAAGTTCTCCACCTACGCCACCTGGTGGATCAAGCAGGCGATCACCCGGGCCATGGCCGACCAGGCGCGCACGATCCGCATCCCGGTGCACATGGTAGAGATGATCAACAAGGTCGCGCGGGCCCAGCGCACGCTGCAGAGCGACCTCGGCCGCGAGCCCACCCCGGAGGAGATCGCCGCCGAGACCGAGCTCACCACCGACCGGGTGATCGAGGTGCAGGGCTACGGCCGCGAGCCGATCTCCCTGCACACGCCGCTCGGGACGGAAGGCGACAGCGAGTTCGGCGACCTCATCGAGGACACCGAGGCCGTCTCCCCCGCCGAGGCCGTCTCCTTCACGCTGCTGCAGCAGCAGCTGCGCGCGCTGCTGGACGACCTGTCCGAGCGCGAGGCGGGCGTGATCTCCATGCGCTACGGCCTGACCAACGGCAAGCCGATGACCCTCGACGAGATCGGCCGCATCTATGGCGTGACCCGCGAGCGGATCAGGCAGATCGAGGCCAAGACGATGTCCAAGCTGCGCCACCCGTCCAGGGCCATGGCGCTGCGCGACTACCTCGGCTAGCGGCCGGCGCCGCTCGGCCGGTGCTCTGCCGAGGGGCGGCGCCATGTGATGGTGCCGTCCGGCGCGCCCGCGAAGCCGAGCAGGCCGGCGCCCTCGGCGGCGAGTTCGGCCCTGGCCGGCTCCGGCAGCGGGTGGAAGGGCCGCAGGTCCAGCGCGCCGTCCTTGATGTCCCACATGCCGGCGACGACGCCGTCGACGAGGAAGGTGGGGAAGATGACGGCGCCCACGCACACGGCTTTGCGCTGCTCGTCCGTCATCAGCCGGGTGCGGTCGGCGTACGCGACGATGAGGTTGTCGAAGGCCGGCAGGAAACGCACGGGAGCGGGCACGTCCTCCTCGGCCAGCGGCGCGTCCGGCAGGTCGTAGAGGACACGACCCTCGGTGTCGTGATATTTCCGTAAAGACATGGCGTCGATCACCGGCCGCAGCCGGGTCAGGCCCGACCACATCTGCACGTCCATCACGCTCGCGGGGCCGAAGGCGGCGAGGTAGCGGGTGACGAGTCGTTCGACGGGCAGGGCGTCGTCAAGCGGCCGTCCGAGCCACTCCTCGGCCAGGGTGAAAGGGGTCGCCCCGCCCCGGTTCCAGATGCCGCTCGGCGGGGTGTGCACCACCGGCACCAGCGCCTGCGCCGACCAGCCGAGCGCCATCGGCTCGACGTCCGGCCAGCGTTCCAGGAGCAGGTCGCGGAGCTGGGGCCGGGTCAGCGTACGGCCCGCTAGGTGGCCGCGGGCCAGCGTCACCAGCTCGTCCAGGTCCACCCCGGCGGTGGTCCGGCCGAACCCGGCCTGCCGGGCCCGCGACATCGGCGCCTGCATGAGCGGCCGCAGCCACCGGTAGTCGTCGGCCAGGGCCAGATGCTGGGTGCCGCGCAGCAGCGAGCCGCGGACGACCTGCCTGCCGTACAGCAGGGAGGTCAGGTCGTCGTGGGCGAAGGAGGCCAGGCGCGACCACAGGCCGAAGTACGGCGGGTTGACCTCCTGCCCCTGGAGGGCGACCAGCCGCTCGATCGCCCGCGCCGGGGACAGCGACGAGCGGGCGAGCAGGAGCTGGCGGTTCAGCGTCGTGCGGTTGAGCACCCTGCGGTTCAGCTTCATACCGGCAGGCTAGGCACTATCGCGGAAAGGAAGCTTCCGCATTGAGCAGTTCGTCGAGTGCTTCGCGCAGGTGTCCGGCCAGCTCCCACGCGTCCGGCACCATCGTCCGGTCGGTGACCACTCCGAAGTCGAGGGAGCCGTCGTAGGAGAAGGCGGTGATGTTCACCCCGCCGCTCATGTCGGTGATCACCGAGACCGGATAGTGGTGCAGCAGCCGCACGCCGGACACGTACAGCGGGAACTGCGGGCCCGGCACGTTCGAGATGAACACGTTGATCGGCGGCACGGTCTGCCCGACCAGCCCGAACGCCGACCTGGAGGCGAGCCCCATGAGCGCCGCGGGCATCGACTCGCTGAACTCGCGCAGCCACCGCGCGGGCGACAGCGAGAACCGGTCCTTGATCCGCTGCATCGCGTGCCGCACCTCGTGCAGCCGGGCCACCGGATCGTCCAGGTGCACGGCCAGCGGCGCGGTCATGATCGTGACCTGGTTGCCCGTCCCCTCGTCGCCCGCCGCGCGCAGCGAGAACGGCACCCCGGCCACCAGCGGCTGGTCCGGGACCCCGCCGTGCGCGGCGAGCCAGCGGCGCAGCGCTCCCGCGCACACCGCCATGACCACGTCGTTGACGGTGACGTCGAATTCCTTGCGCACCGCCTTGAACTCCTCCAGCGGCAGCGAGACGAACGCGAAGCGCCGGTGCGCCGAGATCGGTCCGCTGAACGGCGTCTTCGGCGCGGGCAGCGACGGCAGCTCCGGCGCCTGCCCGCTGCCCGCGGCCCGGCGCGCCAGCGCCGCGACGGCCCCGCTGCCGGGCAGCGACGACACGACGGGGATCTCGTCCAGGTGCGGCATCGCGCGGGCGGCGAACCGCAACGCCTGCGCCGGGTTGCCGGCCATCCTGGCCAGCCCGCGCGCCACCATCTCGGCGTGGCCGGGCGGCGGCTCGTCCCACTCGGGCTCGTGCTCGGGCGGGGGCGCGGGGACGGGCCCGAGGTCGAGCAGCGCGGCCAGCACGTCCGCGCCGCCGACGCCGTCCACGGCCGCGTGATGGATCTTCACATAGAGCCCGGTACGCCCGCCGCGCAGCCCGTGGATCAGGTAGATCTCCCACAGCGGCCTGCCCCGGTCCAGGCGGCGCGGATGCAGCCGGGCCACCTGCTCGGCCAGTTGCCTGTCGTCCCCCGGCGGCGGCAGCCCGATCTCACGTACGTGGTAGTCGAGGTCGAGATCGTCTTCCCGCACCCAGTAGGGGTGGTCCAGGCCGAACGGCACCGGGGCCAGCTTGCGGTGCAGCGCCGGGACGTACGGCAGCCGCGCCTCCAGCAGGTCCTGCAGGTCGGCGCGGTTGAGACTTCCCTCGAGAACGGCCAGGCCGGCGATGTTGGCGACGTTCGTGGCGGTCTCGAAGTGCAGGAACTGCGCATCCAGGGCGGTCAGCTGGGACATGGTGAAATGGTGACACCTCCGCCCTGAACCAACCAGACTCACCCCACTACTTCAAGTCGGCGGCCCGGCGCGTCCGGCTCGGCGAAGGCCAGCAGCGCCATCCCCTCCTCTTCCAGCGGGTCCATCGGGTGCTCGGCGAACGGGGTGACGAGCAGCCTTGCCTGCTTGCCGGAGCGCTTGATCTGCCATGTGCCGGCGGCGAAGCCGTCGATGAGGTAGGTGGCGCGGATCCGCAGGTTCTTGGTGGCGACCGCGCCGCGGTGCTCGTCGGCCAGCACCCGGGTGCGGTCGGCGTGGCCGAGCATCAGGTTGTCGAAGTCCGGCAGGAACCTGACCGGTGCGGGCACGTCGCCGCCCGGCCGGGGCGCGCCCGGCAGGTCGTACAGCTCTCTGCCCGTCTCGTCGGTCAGCACCTCCAGCCGGTCGCGCAGGCCGGCGAAGACGGGCTTGAGCCCGCCCAGCCCGGACCAGACCTGCATGTCGGCGACGGTGGCGGGCCCGAACGCGGCCAGGTAACGCTCGACCAGGTCCGCCGTCGAGGGCGCCGGGTCGAGGTCGATGCCGGGCGGCGCGAAGGCGGACTCGCGGGCGAAACTCCACCGGTCCCCCGTCGGCACCATGATCAGCGGCGCGAGCATCCGCACCGCGTAGCCGAGCGCCCGGTCGTCGGCCCCGGGGAACTCCGCCTGCAGCCGTGGCCGCAGCTCGTTGAACGTGTGCGGCCGCTCGGCCAGCATCCGGCCGGCGGCCTTCACCACGGCGTCGACGTCCCCGCCGAGATCCACGGCGTCGAAGCGCCGCGCGGCGGCTTCCAGCACGGGCCGCAGCAGCGGCCGGAACGCGGCGAAGTCCGCCGCCGTCACCAGGTGCAGGGTGCCGCGGTGCAGGGTCGCCCGCACCACCATGCGGGCGTGCAGCGCCGCGTGCAGGTCGTCGCGGGCGAAGCCGGCCAGCCTGTTCCACATCCCCAGGTAGGGCGGGCGCGGCTCCTGCGCCTGCAGCCCGGCCAGCCGGTGCACGACGTCGGTCACGGCGCCCTGGTGCCGCCGCAGCAGGTGCTGACGCGCCAGGGTGGCCCGGTTGAGGTCCCGCAGGCTGAGCATGATTCCATCATGCTCCTTCCCATCGCATCAGTACGTTCCTCCTATCCCGCCCTGACCGACGGCCACGCCTACCTCGACGGCGCGGCGGGCACCCAGGTTCCGCAGGCGGTGATCGACGCCATCGCCGGCGCCTACCGAGCCGGAATCGGCAACGTGGGCGGCGCCTTCCCGGCCAGCCATCGCTCGGAGGCGATCGTGGCGGCGTGCCGGGAGGCCGTGGCCGACCTGGTCGGCGGTCGGCCCGGCGGGGTGATCCTCGGCCCCAACATGACGACCCTCACCTACCGGCTGGCCGGGGCGCTGTCCAGGGACTGGGGGCCGGGCGACGAGGTGGTGCTGTCGCGGCTGGACCACGACGCGAACGTGCGCCCGTGGGTGCAGACCGGGGCGACGGTCCGCTGGGCCGAGGTCGATCCGGTGACCGGCGAGCTGCCGGTGGGGCAGTACACCGAGCTGATCGGCGAGCGTACCCGGCTGGTGGCGGTGACGGCGGCGAGCAACGTGCTCGGCACTCGCCCCGACGTGGCCGCGATCACCGCGCTGGCGCACCGGGCCGGGGCGCTGACGTACGTGGACGGGGTGCACGCCACCGCGCACGGCCCGGTCGACATGCGGGCGCTGGGCGCCGACTTCTACGCCACCAGCGCCTACAAGTGGTCCGGCCCGCACATCGGCGCGGTCGTCGCCGACCCGGCCCTGCTGGAGACGGTCAGGCCGGACAAGCTGGCCTCCTCCCCCGACACCGTGCCCAACCGTTTCGAGCGGGGCACCGCCGCCTTCGCCGACCTGGCCGGGGTGACGGCGGCCGTGGACCATCTGGCCGCGCTGACCCCCGGCACGGGGACGCGCCGCGAGCGGCTGCTGGCCTCGATGACGGCGGCGGAGAAGCACGAGCTGGAGCTGTTCGAGGTCCTGCAAGCGGGCCTGGAGGCGATGCCGCACGTCACCATGTACGGCAAGCCCGTCAGGCGCACCGCCACCGCGTACTTCACCGTGGCCGGGCACACGCCTCTGGAGGTGGCCCAGCACCTGGCGGCGCGCGGCGTGAACGTGGCGAACGGGCACAACTACGCCTGGGAGGTCACCGCCGCGCTCGGCATCCGCGACGCGGGCAGCGCGGTGCGGGCCGGCCTGGTCCACTACAACGACCGCTCCGACGTGGACCGGCTCCTGGAGGGCGTGGCCGACCTGGACTGAGCCCGTCCGGCCCGCCGGCCCGGTCGGTCGGTCGGCGCGGCCGGGAAGCCTACCGGCGGCAGGGCGCTTCCGGTTCAGTGGGGCGGCTGGAAGTCACCGGCGTGGTCGGCCGCCCAGGTCTCGAAAGGGCGGGCCGGGTGGCCGGTCAGCTCTTCGACGGTGGCGGTGAGTTCGGCGGGCCTGCCGTCGTTGGACCGCCACCAGTCGAGCAGCGCGTCGGCGACGTGGCCCGGGATGTGCTCGGACATCTCGGCCTTCCACTCCTCCCGGGTGACGTGCCGGGTGCCGATGCTCTGGCCGGTCACCTGGGAGAGGTGATCGATCTGCTCGGCGAAGGTGAGTGATCGAGGGCCGGTCAGCGTGTAGGGCCGTCCGGAAATTTCCGCCTTTGTCAGTACGGCCAGCGCGACGTCCGCGACGTCGGCCTCGTGGATGGGGTCGCTGTGCGCGTTCGGGTACGGCAGGCTCACCGGCCTGCCGGACCTGATCGGCCAAGCCCAGGCCAGCGCGTTGGAGGCGAACGAACCGGGGCGCAGCGTCGTCGCCCTGACCGGCCCGGCCAGCAGGGCGCGCTCCACCTCCAGGTGCGACGCCGCGATCGGGTCGGACTCGGCGCCGGGACCGAGAACGGCCGAGGACGAGAGCAGGACGATGTGCTCGACCCCGGCCCCGGCCGCCTCCCGGACGAACGCGTCGGCGTGTGCGGGGTGGGCGTACAGGAAGACCGAGCGCACGCCCTTGAGCGCGGCCGGGAAGGCGGCCGGGTCGCTCAGGTCGCAGGTGTGCTCGGCCCCGGGGTCGCTGGAGGCGGCGCGGACGTCCATGCCGCGCTCGCGCAGGAGGGCGATGAGGCACGTGGCGACGGCGCCACGGGCGCCGGTGACGAGAATGGTCATGGTTCCTTCAGATCTATAAGCGTGCGTCACGCACATGTTGCGTAACACACATAAACTGGCCGACAGGGAGGGCTCGTGTCGAACCGGCAGGAGTTGATGGGGCGGATCACCGCCGAGAGCCAGCGGCACTACGCGGCGTACGCGCTGTTCAACCAGGCCATGGCCGACCATCTCGGCCTGCACCCCACCGACCTCCAATGCGTGTCCATGCTCGACCTGGAGGGCCGCCCGGTCACCACGGGCCGGATCGCCAAGCTCACCGGGCTGACGCCGGGGTCGGCCTCGCGGCTGGTCGACCGGCTGGAGAAGGCCGGGCTCGTCGAACGGCGGGCCGATCCCGAGGACCGCAGGCGAGCCCTGGTGGCGCTGACACCCGGCGTCCAGGACCGGATCGCCGCGGCCTGGGACCGGCCGGGGGCCGCCTACAACGAGTTGCTCGCCACCTACTCCGACGCCGAGTTGCGCCTCATCGCCGACTATCTGGGCCGGGCCACCGGCATGGCGCTCGGCCAGGTCGAGCGGCTCGCGTCCGGCGACCGCTGAACGGCTTCTAAGATCACCTTATGAGTCTGCCCGCCGTGCTGGACTCGGCGGCGTCGCCCGTCGAGCCGGCCCGCGACGCCTACCACGTCTACCTCGCCTCGCTGACCAGCCCGGAGTCGCGGCGCACCATGCGCGGCTGCCTCGACCGGCTGGCCCGGCTGCTCACCGGCGACGAGTCCGCCACCGGCTCGGGGCAGCCGTGGCACCTGCTGCGCTACGAGCACACCGTGCGCATCCGCACGCTGCTGACCGAGCAGGGCTGGTCGGCCGCCTACGTCAACAAGCACCTGGTGGCGCTGCGCCGGGTGCTCAAGGAGTCCTGGCGGCTCGGCCAGACCACCACCGAGGACTACGCGCGCGCCTCGGACCTGGCCCCCGTACGGCAGAGCCGCCTGCCCACCGGTCAGCACGTGCCGCCGGAGGTCGTCGGAGCGGCCCTGTCGGCCTGCGACGACTCGGCGGCCGGGATGCGTGACGCGGCGCTGATCGCGGTGCTGTACTCGACCGGCTGCCGCCGCGCCGAGGTCGGCGGGCTGGCGCTGGCCGACTACGATCCGGGCGCCCGCTCGCTGCGGGTGCGCGGCAAGCGCGACAAGGAACGCCTGGTCTATCTGACGACCGAGGCGATCGGCCTGCTGGAGCGCTGGCTGAAGGTACGGGGCCGGACTCCGGGGGCGCTGTTCAGCCCGATCAGCAAGGCCGGGCGGCTGCGGCTGCGCGACGACCGGCCGGTGGGGCTGACAGGACAGGGGATCGCCGACATCCTGGCCCGCCGGCTCGGCGAGGCGGGCGCGTCCCCGCGCACCGCGCACGACTTCCGGCGCACGTTCATCGGCGAACTGCTGGACGCCGGGGTCGACCTGGCGACCGCCCAGGCGCTGGTGGGCCACTCCTCTCCGGCCACGACCGCCCGCTACGACCGCCGCCCCGAGCGCACCCGCCGCGAGGCCGTCGACCGCCTCCGCCTCCCTCCGGCCCGCCCCCTGGCCTGACCGGCGGGGGCGAGGTTCACGTGGCGGGGCTCTGCCCGCGGCGAGCTTCGAGCGCGTCCAGGATCAGGTCCAGGCCGTAGCCGAACTCGCTCGTGTGGTCGTAGCCCGGGCGCAGGGCGTGCTCGACGATCATCTCCGTGAGGTACGGCAACTCGTCCGCGGGCAGCCGCCCGAGGATGCCGCCGGCCACTTCGTCGACGTCGGCGGGCGTCTTCACCGGCAGGTTCGCCTCCTGGAGGACGTATCCGCCGATGTAGCTGTCGATGAGCGAGACGGCGTGCGCGGCCATCGGCAGGGTGAACCCCGCCTCCCGGAGGACGCCGAGGACGGCGTCGTGGTGGCGTAGCGTCGCCGGCCCCGGGTGGCGGCGGGAGTCCAGGAGAGCGAGGGCCCAGCTGTGCCGAGACAGGACCGTACGCGCGGAGTGAGCGCGCGTCCGGATCGCGTCGCGCCAATCGCCGCGCTCGGCGCCGGGCAGCTCGATCGCGGCGAACACCGTGTCGACCACGCCGTCGAGGATCGCGTCCTTGTTCGGTACGTGGTGGTAGAGCGACATCGCCTCGACGCCCAGTTCCTGCGCCACCCGTCGCATCGTGATCGCCTCCACGCCGCCGCGATCCGCGACCCTGATCGCGGCTTCGAGCACGCGACCTCGGCTGAGCGGTAGCGGTGCTGGGGACACGACGGCTCCTGGGTGGGCGCGGGTTGACAACCTTACGAGTGTAAGCCAGCCTTACGTCGGTAAGTCTCCTTACGGGTGTAAGTCGCGACGAGAGAAGGTGGTCCCGAATGCCGATGCCGAGGTGGTGGGGGCAGGTCAACAAGCGAGTGTTCAACCCTCGCGCGATCGCGGGCGGAAAGTGGCCGGTGCTGACGCACGTCGGCCGCGCGTCCGGTGCGATTTACCGCACGCCGCTCGACGCGTATCCCGTCGACGGCGGCTACCTGTTCGTCCTGGTGTACGGATCGGGCTCGGACTGGGTGCGGAACGTCCTGGCGGCCGGCGGTGCGCGGCTCCGGGTCTACGGGCGGGAGGTGGAGCTCGCCGTCCCACGCCTCGTCGGGGAGGACGAGGCGTTCCAGGCCCTCCCCGATGAGGCGGCACGCCCACCGAGGCTGCTGCGCATCACCGAGTTCCTCCGCATGGACCTGGCCACGGGCTGACGATCGGAATTTGAGCAAATCGGAATTTGAGCAAAAGGCCTAACTACGCGGCAAAATAGAAGTCATTCGTTAACCAAGTGGCAGGTGATGGCCGAGTGAACGAGTTCCAAGCGGCGGTCGAGGAGCTGGCCGCCGACATCGATCAGCGGATCGCCGGCACGCGCGCGGCCTACCGGGCGGTGGGGGCGATCGAGGCCACGGCACAGTCCGCGGACGGCATGATCAGCGTGACGGTGGGTCCTCAGGGCCGGCTCCGCGACATCCGGCTCCATCCACGGGCGTACCGGCACCTGTCCCCGTCCGAGCTGGCCGGCGCGATCATGGAGCAGGCCGCACGGGCCACGGCGGACGTCGCGGAGCAGCGCAGACGACTCATCGCACCACTCATGCCCGAGGAACTGCCCTACGACGAGGTGTTCGGTCAGGGCGTCACACTCGACGCGTTCCTGCCGCCGCCCGTGGACGGGGACGCATGACCGAGCCGTCCCGGGACGGCTTCGACGTCCGCCCCGACGCGCTGCGCCGCGGCTCCCACGCCTACGACGAACAGTGGCGGACCGCGGCGGAGGTGCGCGACCTCCTGCGAGCGGCCTTCGACCACGACAGGAAGGCGCTCGGCGACGACGAGTACGGCGCGGAACTCGCCAAGAAGCTGCCGGGGATCGAGTCGGGCATCTTCACCGCGTTGCGGTCCTACATCGACGCGCTGGACCGGATCGCTCCCGGCCTGCACACCAGCGCGGCGAATTACGAGGCGGCGGACCGTCCCCCCGCTGCCGGCTCCTGACCGTCGCATGGGGTTCGACGGTGTCCTGGTCCCTGACTGGGCCAAGGGGTACGTCGGCTGGGTGGTCGGTATGGACTGGCCCGAAGGGGACGAAACAGGTTGTTTCAGACTCGCCGACGCCTGTGTGTCCGCCGCTCACCGGCTCGTCGAGGGCACCGCCGCCGACCAGCCGTGGACCGCGGACAAGATCGGCGCGGACTGGGACGGCAGCGCCCACCTGGCCTTCGCCGAGTACGTCGCCAAGGTCACCGACGCCCAGGTCGCCGACGTGGTGAACCGCCTCGTCAACGCCGCCGTCGCGCTCAACGGCGTCGGCGTGCAGATCCAGTGCGCCAAGTACATGATCGAGCTCACCGTCTGGCTGCTGATCGCGCAGCTGACGTACCTGCTGGCCGCCTCGCTGGCCAGCGGCGGGGCCACCCTGGCGATCATCCCGGCGCGGGTGCGGCTCGCCCGCATGACCGTCGCTCAGATCGCCGAACGCACGCTCGCGAACATCGCGATCTTCGCCGGGGTCGTCGCCGCCATGGACGGCGGCGTCCAGCTCACCCAGCTGCCCCAGGGACGCAGGGACGAGCTCGACCTGCGGCAGCTCGGCATCTCCGCGCTCAGCGGCGGGGCCATGGGCGGGGCGATGGGGCTGCTGTCCGGCGGGCTGACCCGGCTGGCCACACCCGCGCTGCGCGCCGGGCTGACCAGAGCGGAGATGAGCACGGCCGAGCGGCTGCTGGCGGCCGCCACCTCGTCGCTCCATGGTCAGGCCGCCCAGGACGCGCTGACCGGTGGGCTCACCACGGCTGGGACCATGCTGGCCCAAGGCGACTTCAGCTGGGAGCTCCTCGCCAAGGGCATGACCTCCAGCGCCCTCGGCGCCGATGGCCAGCACCTGACCACGACCCTCCCCAGGGGCGGCGACCCGCCGCCCGATCGCCGCGCTGTTCCCTCTCTCACCTCGTCACCCGGTCCCTCGCCGGACCCCCGCGTGACCGACACCGATGGCGGCACCTCTCTGAGCCAGGTGCGCCACGGCCAGGACGCTGTACCCGGCCGGGACGCTGTGCCCAGCCCGGACGCTGTCCCGCAGGTCCCTGCGGAGCGGCCGTCAGGCCCCGGCGTTCCGGGGGAGACGAGGGCGCACACCGTACCGGATCAGGGTTCGGCGCCCGTACACGGAGCCGAGCGCGGCGGCGCGGCGGATCCGTCACCGCGCCCCCTCGATCAACCCGCACCTCCGCCCCCGCGCGAGCACAGCGCCCCCGCGTCCCGGAACGCCACTGAGCAGACAGCCGATGGTGGCGTGCGGCGGCCTGGCGACCCGCTGTCCGGCGGCACGCCGCGCCGCGACACGGAGGGTGTGGAAGGCGCGGAGGGCGCTGCCCCGGACGTGCCGCCACCGGGAACGGGCCGCGGTGAGAGCGGTACGGCGGGGGGTCAGGGAGCGCTCAGCGAGCCGGCCCCCACCAGCCGGATCGAGCGGCTGCTCAACCACGTCCCCGAGCCCGGAGACAGCGCGCCTCGCACGCAACCGCCGGACCGCACCACTCCGGCCGCCGCCGGCGACGTCCCACCGCCCCCAGCAGGCTTCGCGCCGTCCCCGGCAGGCGTCCCGCCGACCCTCGCGAGCGTGCCGCCGATGCTATCCCGAGCGGACGGCGATCCCGCTCCGCCCCCAGGGCAGGCGGGCTCGCGAAGCACTCCCGCGCGGGTCCCGTTCGACTTCGAACGCTTCTACAACGACCCCCGCTGGTCGGCGGACGCCACGAAGTTCGAGCGGCGTCTGGGCGCCCACTACTTCAACGACCCGCAGACCCTGGACGCCGCCCGCACGGTGCTGAGCAAGCTGCGGGACGTCCTCCTGGCCCTCACCCCGGGGGAACCGGGCGAGTCGCCCGCCGCCTTCGCCCGCCGCGCGGAGAGCCCCTTCTTCAAGGACGACCCGGCCAGCGCCGGCCAGGTGGGCACGCGCGCCGGCCTGACGGTCGACGACCTGCTCGCCCACGGGAACCTCCGCGAACTGGTGACCGCGGTCTACAACGCCGCCTATTACAACCGCCACAACCCGCACATCTTCGGCAAGGCCCTGCTCCGCATCATGGACACCGGCGCCTGGGATCGGGCTCGCGAGGTCGGTCTCGACGTCGCGGAGGTACGCCGGGCGCACCACCAGTTGGACGAGCGACTCCACCGTCCGCTGCTCGGACGGCTGGAGGCCAGGTTTATGGACGACAGCTACACCTTCGCCCGCGACCCGTTCGGCACGGGCAACGTCGGCATGCTGTCCGAACGCGGGGCCCGGGACGTCGCCGAGATGGTCAGCAGCCAGCACAACCGGAACGAGCGCTCCGAATCGGAGATCCAGCGGCTCGGCCTCCATACGACACCCGCTCATTACGAAGAGCTGGGCGCGCCGCTGGGCAGATTCGAGCGGGCGCTGGTGGAGGAGAACGTCGACGGCGGGCTCGGTCCCGACACGCCGCTGCCCTGGAGGGAGGGCGCGACCGCGCACGAGTCCACGTCGACCCGGTGGGCGAGCAAAGTCTCCGGTGAGGGTTTCCTCGTGGTGGACGGGATCTCAGGCACCACGGCCAAGATGCTCACCGCGGTCAAGATGCTCGACCTGGGGCGTCCGACGACCGAGCGGTTCCTCGGCGCGCTCATGGGCTGGATGCTGCCGGGCCTGGACCACTCCCTGTTCGAGATCGCCAGAGGCGCGCAGATCGCCGACGTGGGCGGGATGAGGCTCGACCCCGGATCCCGGCCCTCGGCCGTGGACTTCTACCGCGACCTGCCCGGCCTCGATCTGGCCACGCTGCGGCACGAGATCCTGCCCGACGGCATGTTCCCACACGAGCACCGATATTTCGCGAACGCCACGGACAAGGCCGGTTTCTCCGAGACGCAGCATCCCAAGGTCCGCGAGACCGTCGACCGCCTCTGGCCCCAGCTCGCCAGCGGCCAGGTGACCGACCCGGATCTGTCGAACTGGCTGCGGCGTTCCGGCATCGACCCGGCGGACCCGGCCGAGGTGCGCGCGCTGGGCGAGCGGTTGTCACCGGCGCATGTGATGGCGCTGACCGTGTACACCCGGCACAGCCACTACCTCATCAACAACGTGACGCGCACCCAGCTGTGGACCGCGGGAATGTCGGAGTCCTTGGTCCGCCACCGCATGGTGGACAAGGCCGGCCGGCTGGTCGGCGACTACCTGGACAACCTGGCCGCGGGCACCAAGGCGCTGCCCCTGCCGATGGCGCTGCGCCCGATGCTGCACGTCGGGGACGGTCACCTCGACTCGCGTTCGCCGCTGAGCCCGCTCGCCGGCGCCTACGTCGACGCGGTCCGCCGTACGGACGAGGCCAAGCAGCGGGTCGCCGGCCTGCAGGAGCGGGGCCGTACGCAAGAGGCGAGGCAGGCGGGCGGGGAGCTCAGACAGGCGCGCAGGGACCGGCGGGAAGCGTGGAACGCGCTGAAGGAGCGCCTCGACGGGGTGACGCCACGCCTGTGGGACGAGATGCGCTGGCACGCCGACATGGCGCACGACGCGATGACGCGGCTACCCGGCGTCGGCTCACCGGAGAGCCCCGTGCAGGCGTACCGGGGGGACTGGATCACCCCGGTCCACTCCCCCATCTACGGCTCCCGGCTGCACCCGCACGGGACCGCCCGGGAGTTCCTGAGCGTGAGCGGGCTGCTGGAGGTGGCCATCCGGTTCATGGCGGAGAATCCGGCCGGCGACCGCAAGGTCCTGGTCGCCTATCGGCTCACCGGGCGACAGGCGCGCGACATCTCCGTCTTCTCCTCCTTCGCCGAGGACCAGGAGTCCGTCTTCCCACCGCACTCGCGTACGCGCCGGGTCGACGATCTGGAGTCGGCCGCGAGGCTTCGCGAGGAGGCGGACCGGCTGGCCGCGGACATGGTCGTCCGGGGCGTCATCCCGGAGGCGCCGCGGTCCTATGAGATCATCGTGATGGAGGAGAGCTGACGTGAGCGCCGAGTGGGGCGAGCTGGACGAGAGGGCGTGGCGGCTCTACAGCGGCGCGCACAGGCTGTTGCTCCGCCTGGCCGGTCAGGTGCCCGACGAGCTGATCGCCCGGGTCCGCGCCATGCTGGCCAGGGGTGAGCTGTCCTACCTGCCCGACACGGTGACCATGGCGGCGGTGGCGGGCGGGGTCGCGCTGACGGCCGAGGAGGTCGCCGTCCTGCGCGAGATGCTCGCCGCGCTCGGCGCGGACGGTGAACCGGCAGGCGCCGACGCGGTCGCGGTCACGACCGGCACACCCGCGACGGATCACGTCTTCTCCCCCGATGCGGCTCGCCCGGCACGCGTGCCCGCTGGGCTCGACCTGACGGACGGCGTCCCTGGCGAGTTCGCCGACCTGGAGGACGAGCTGTTCGACCTCACCGACCACCTCGTGGTCGACGCGTTGAGCGAGCACGCGGGCGTCGCGGAGGTCCGGCGCGCCTGGCGTGCCGGCCTCTCGGGGCCGCGCCGCGTCTATCTGGCCGAGGTGGACCCAGGTGTCCCGGCCTGGGAGCTCGCCCTGGAGGCGCAGGACGAGCTGCTGGAGATGGGCGAGCACGATCCGCAGGTCGAGGTCTACTGGACCGGCGACGACCTGCCCTCGTACCACCGGTCCGCACACGCGTCCGCCATCCTCCTGTGGAGGCGCCCCGACCCTGCGTGAGCCGCCGCCGGACGGCTTTCCGGGAGGTCTCTCAGGAGAGTTTCGCCGCCTGCGGCTTGCCGTGCTCCTCGAACAGTTCCCGCAGCTGGCGAGGGTCGTACGCGGTCGCGAGCGACAGGGTCAGCAGGAGCCGCGCCCTGCGCCTGCTGGAACCGCTGCGGCGAGGGGGTGCCCCTCATTCTTCGAGAAACGGCCGTCCAGGTAAGTCACGCCCACCGGTGATCCGGGAGGAGAGGCCTCCCTACCTCCGGATGGCTACGCTGGTCGGGTGACCCTCGAACTCCCATACGACGAAGTACCGGCAGATCCCGAGCAGCGCAGGCCGTGGTTGAGGAAGATCGCGTGGTGGGTGGCCACGGTCTTCGCCGGCGGCTTCGCGATCGCACAGGGCCTCACCAGCGGCGTGGTGGCCTCCGTCGCCGTCCTGCTGTTCTTCGCGTTGCCCGACATCGCCCGCGTGATCAGGCTGCGTAAGACCACCCTGCTGTACCGCGCGGTGCACGAGCCGTGGGTGCCGCTCGTGTTCGTGATCGTCTACTCCCTCAGCCCGCTGTTCTGGGCGCCGCTGTTCACCGCCGGGCTCGGCTGGCTCACCCGGTCCCTCCTCATCCGGGCCCTCCGCTACGGACTGCCCCGGCTGCTCTGAGCGGCGCACCGGTCCGGGCCCCGCTGTCCGTACGACGCGGCGGGCGGTCGCGTACACCGTCCGCGCGCCGCGCTTCAGGAGCTCCGCGGCGAACCGGCGGCCGATGCCGCGGTTGGCGCCGGTGCGAGGGCGATCTGGTCGGTGATGTCCCTGCGGAAGCGTTCCTCCTCATGCGCAACCGCTCGTCACGTGCGACGCGGCTACGCTGATAGTTGACGTTGACGTCAAGGGCAGGTCGGCACCGAAGGAGATCATCGTGCGCATCGGGGATGTGGCGAGCCGCGCCGGAGTGAGCACCAGGGCCTTGCGGTACTACGAGGAGCAGGGCCTGCTCGATCCTGAGCGCACGGCGAGCGGGCAGCGCAGCTACCCCGAGTCCGCGGTCCAGCGGGTCCGCCTCATCCAGCATTTCTACGCCGCGGGGTTGCCGAGCCGGACCATCCTGCACGTGCTGCCCTGCGTCGACGCCGGCACCGCGACGCCCGAGGTCCTCGACGTCCTGTCCGTCGAGCGCGACCGCATCGCGGCGAAGATGGCCGAGCTGGAGCATGCTCTCGCCCAGCTGGACCGGGTGATCGATTTCGCCCGGCACCCGGATCACTGCTCCGCCCCCCGTACACGGGGTGCGACCCCCTCGTGGGCGGGCGATCATAACAATTCTTGACCGATTTATACCCGTTTGCTACGTTTGGGGCTTGCGAGCGGCGGTCCCGTACATGCGGCCGTTGCTGTTCATTGCCCGGACCGTGCCTTCGCGCGGCCGCCTAATCCGCCGTCAGGCGGAGCCGGGGACCCACTTTCTGGGGTGAATCAGCGCATATCCGCGCTGTAGGGCACTTCCACGCCCGAACCCGTCAGCTAACCCGGTAGGCGGTATGGAAGCTAGGAGCTAGCCTTTTTCATGCGTCTCACCAACCGGCTCAGCCATGCCCTGCTCGGCCTCGCCGTCGCCACCGGCGCCCTGACCGTCGGCGCCGGTGCCGCGCAGGCCGCCTCGCCGGCCGCCACTGCCGTCACCGCCGACGCCACGGCCGCCACCCAGACCCGATCCCCCGTCACAGACGCTCCCGCCGTGCTCGGCAGCGCCGCGTACCTGATGGACGCGGAGAGCGGCGAGGTGCGCTTCAGCAAGGAGGCCGACCTGCGCCGGCCGGTCGCCAGCATCACCAAGGCGATGACCGCCTACACCGTGCTCAAGCAGGCCAAGCCGACGGACAAGGTCAAGATCACCGCTGCGGACGTCCGGTACGGCGCCCAGGGCGGGGCGTCGGTGGCCTACCTGCGCGCGGGTGACGTCCTCACCGTCGAGGACCTGCTGTACGGGCTGATGCTGCCTTCGGGGGCCGACGCGGCGCACGCGCTCGCCCGCGCTTACGGGCCGGGCGTGAAGACGTTCGTCGCCGAGATGAACGCCACCGCCCGCGAGCTCGGCATGAACGACACCATGTACGTCAACGCCGACGGCATGCCGTACCAGGGCGGCGGCTACTCCACCGCCCGTGACCAGGCGATGCTCGCCAAGGCGCTGCTGGACGACGAGACCCTCAGGACGGTCACCTCGACCCGCTACCACTCGGTCAGCGCCACGTCCGAGCACGGCTCGTACAGCTGGAAGAACACCAACCGGCTGCTCGGCAACCCGGGCGTCCTCGGCGTGAAGACCGGCTACACCCGGGCCGCGGGCTACACCCTCGCCTTCGCGGCCGAGCACGACGGCGACCGTCTCATCGGCGTGCTCCTCGGCGAGACCGACTCCAGCCGCCGCTTCGAGACCGCGCAGGCCCTGCTGGACTGGGCGGCGGCCGCCGACGACCGATGAGCCCGGCACGCGGTCCTAGAGCCACCGGGGCAGCTCCGGCGCCGGTCGGCCGCCGAGGCCGGTGACGCCGTCCGTCCCCCGGCCGGAGAGGTATGCCGCGAGGCCGGCGAGGGTGCCGGTCACCGGGGTGGAGCCGCCGGCGCCCGCGGTGGACCACTCGCCGTCGTGGTCGGTGGCCGTGACGGTGAGGGCGGGTCCGTCACCGGCGCCGGACCGTTTGGCGGTGATGTCGCCGATCAAGGCGGCGAGGAAGTCGGCCGGGAGGGCGTCGAAGCCCACGCCCGTGCCCAGGTCGACCGCGTGGACCATGACCTCACGGGCCCGCATCCAGGGGATCTCGCCGGCCGGGACGGTGCGGCCCTGGGCGGTGCGGACCTGACGGGCCCACTGCCGCTCGTCCAGCTCGGCGAGCCGCTCCTGAAGCGTGCCGGCGGACCGCGTGGCCCAGGCGCGCAGCTCGGCCGCCGGCCGGGCGGCACCCGCCTCGATGTCGGCGTCACGCTGCGCCGGGGAGGCGTACATCGGCGTCTCCTCCCCGGTGCGCGCCCACTGGGCCAAGTTGACCAGCGCGTCGGCGTTGGCGGCGACGTGGGCCAGCAGGTGCCCGCCGGTCCAGCCGTCGAGCGCCGTCCGCCGGAGCAGCCGGTCGTCCGGCAGGGTGTCCAGGGCGCCGAAGAAGATCTCGGTGCCCTGGGCCGTCCAGCGCAGGCTGTCGGCGCGGCTCCTGCCCGCGGCCATCAGGCCACCGACTCGGCGACGGCCTTGGCCTCGGACCGGCCCAGTCCGGTGATCTCGGTGGTCAGGACGCTGCCGTCGGCGAGGTACCGGGCGGGCTTCCGGGCGTGCCCGACCCCGCCGGGGGTGCCGGTGGCGATGACGTCACCCGGGCTGAGCGTGACGATCGTGGAGACGTAGCGCACCAGGTCGACGGGGTCGAACACGAGGTCCGAGGTGTCGGCTCGCTGCACGGTCTCGCCGTCGACGGATCCGGTCAGGGTGAGCGACGGCCGGGTGCCGCCGGGCAGTTCGTCGGGGGTGACCAGGTACGGGCCGAACGGCGTGCTGCCTTCCCAGGTCTTGCCCTGCAACCACATCGCCGAGCGGTACTGCCAGTCGCGCATGGTGACGTCGTTGAACAGGGCGAACCCGGCGATGGCCGCGACGGCGTCGGTCTCGCCGGCGCGCCGCACGGTCTTCCCGATGACGACCGCGAGCTCGGCCTCCCAGTCCACCTGCCCGGATTCCGGCGGGAGCCGGATCTCGTCGTCGGCCCCGATGAGCGCCTCGGCGTACTTGGCGAACAACGTGGGGTGGCGCGGCAGCTCCCGGCCCATTTCGAGGATGTGGTTGCGGTAGTTCAGGCCGACACAGACGATCTTGCCGGGGCGGGGGACGACCGGCGCGTAACCGACGCTCGCCACTGTGCTTCCCGACCCCCGCGCGGCTCGCGCGGCCCAGTCCGGCCGGGTGAGCAGCTCGCCGACGTCGTTGAGGCCGAGGTCTACCAGGGTCTCCCCCTCGACGCGCACGGCCCGGGTGGCGCCGTCGGCGGTGCGGATGGTGGCGAGCTTCATGCGTTCCGTCCTTCCACGTGGGCGCGGTCGAGGTGCAGCGCCTCGAAGATCGGCCCGTCACTGAATCTGAAGAGATCGAGGGCGCCCGCGTCGGAGTCGGACGCCGAGGCCTCGGACCTGGCCGAGAACGGCGTCCAGGACGGGACGACGAACAGATCGCCCCGGGTGACCGACCAGGACACGTCACCGACCGTGACCCGCCCGCTGCCGTCGAAGACCTGGTACACCGAGGAGCCGACCTCCTGGCGAGGCGCGGTCTCCGCGCCGCTCCGGATCCGGTGCATCTCCACCCGGATGGTCGGCAGCACGTCGCCGCCCGTGGTGGGATTGGTGTAGCGCACCGCCGCGTGGCCGGGCTCCACGGTCCCGGCATGGCCTTCGGCCTCGAGGTCGAGCTGGTCCGTCAGCGCGCGGTCGGTGTCGGCCCACCGGTAGGCCAGCAGCGGGGTGCCGGGCTGGGAGCCGGTGACCGAGACCGGGCGCAGGCCGGGATGGCCCCACAGCCGCTCCGATCGGGACCGTTCGGGGGTGGTGCGTTCGGCCGCGCTGATCTCCTCCCGGCCGAACTCGAAGAACTGGGCGTCGGTGGCGTACTGGAAGGGGATGTCCAGGCCGTCGATCCAGGCCATCGGCTCGCCGGTGGCGTTGTGGTGGGCGTGCCAGTTCCATCCCGCCTGGGGCAGGAAGTCCCCGCGGCGCATCGGCACCGGATCGCGGCCGACCACGGTCCAGACGCCCTCGCCCTCGACGACGAACCGGAACGCGTGCTGGGTGTGCCGGTGCTCCGGGGCGTCCTCGCCCGGCATCAGGTACTGGATCGCCGCCCACAGCGTCGGCGTCGCGAACGGCCGGCCGGCCAGCGCCGGGTTCGCCAGCGCGATCGCCCGCCGCTCCCCACCCCGGCCGACGGGCACCAGGCGCCCCGCCCGGCCCGCCAGGGCGAGCAGGCTCTCCCACCGCCACAGGTGCGGGACCGCCCTGGAGCGTGGGTGCGGCGGCATCAGGTCACCGATCTCGGTCCACAGCGGGACCAGCAGCTCCTGCTCGAAGCCGCGATACAGCTCCTCCAACGCCGCTGACGGCGTCGGCTGGTCCGGCGAGTCGACCACGGTGAGGCGAACCGGCGAGTTCGCGGTCTCGGTCATGTCTGGGTCCTTCATCAGTCGGTGACCTCCACGACCACCGCGCCCGCGCTGTCCCCGGCGGCGCAGCCGGTGAACAGGCCACGGCCGCCGCCTCGCTCGCGCAGCGCCTCGATCAGCTCGGCGATCGCGCGGGCTCCCGTGGGCCCCTGCGGGTGGCCGTAGATCAGGCTGGAGCCGTACGGGTTCATCCGCTCCAGCGGGAAGCCCGTCTGGCGGGCGAAGTACAGGTCGTTGACCGCGAACGGATTGTGCGTGGTCACCAGGTCGATGTCGGTGATGTCCAGCCCGGCGTCGTCGAGCGCGGCACGCGCGGCGGGCACCGGGGCCTTGGGCATGCGTGCCGGCTCCACCCGCGCGAAGGCGACGGCCAGCAGCCGGGCCACGCCCGCTCCCCCGCTCATCTCCCGGGCCAGACCAGCGCTGGTCACGACCATGCCGGCCGTGCCGTCCGCCGGGTGGGTCTGGGACCCGTAGGTGATCACTCCGTCCGGGGAGGCGGGCGCCAGCTTGGCCAGGCCCTCCGCGCTGGTGTCGTACACGCCGTGGTCCTCGGCGACCACGGTCACCGCTCCCCGGCGCCCCGGCACGTGCGCCTCCACCAGGTAACGGCGCTGGAAGGCGCGGTCGCCGGCGAGCGCGGCGCGGTACTGCTCGTAGCGGAGCAGCGTGACCTCGTCGATCTCCTGGCGGGTGTAGCCCTCGTCGGCGGCGACGTTCTCGCCGGTGTCGAGCATGGACTGGCCGGTGGCCGGGTCCTGGCGCATCGGGTCGAGCACCCAGTGCTCGGTCACGGGCGCGCCGCCCGGCCGGGACGCCGACGGGTAGATCATCAGAGGGCCGTTGCTCGTCCGGTCGGCGGCCACGGCCAGCGTCACCTCCTGGGCGCCGCTCTCGATCTGGACGGCGGCGGCCTGCACGATGGCGGCGGAGGTCGCGCACGCCTGGGCGATCATGGGGCCGGTCACGGCGTCCAGGCCGAGACGGGCGGCCACGGTGGGCGCGCCGTAGAAGGACGTGGGCTGCGGCACCGTCATGCCCAGGACCAGCCCGTCGATCCGGCCGGTGTCGAGCCCGGCGGTCGCCAGCCGGCGCGCGGTGACGTCGACGGCGAGATCGAGGCTGCTCATCTCGGCCAGCGGGCCCTGCCAGCGAGCGAACGGTGATGACCAGGCAAGTCCCAGTGGGATGGCCGCCTTGTCCAGTTTCATGGTGCCTCCGAGGTCGTCAGTACTTGTAGATGGTGTTGCCGGGGGCCGCCTCGCGTGGACCGTAGGGGGCGATGTCGAGCCAGTGGCCCATGCTCGGATCACGTTCGGCGTTCTCGGCCGCGGACTCCAGGCGGGCACGTTCCTCGGGGCCGGGGCGCAGGTGGGTCAGGGCGGCGCCGGCGGCGTCGCAGTTGTACACGGCCGAGCGCCTGCGCGAGAGGGCGTACTCCGTCACCGCCGCCTCGGCGCGGGCCGGGCCGGACGCGGACATGGCCAGGTGCACCGCGTTCGCGGCGGCCTCGGCGTCGGGGACGCCGGAGTTCATGCCGCGGGCGCCGAAGGGCGCGAACAGGTGCGCGGCCTCGCCGGCCAGCAGCACCCGGCGGTGCTCGTCGGCGAAGTCCTCGGCGATCACCTGCAGGAACCTGTAGGTGGACGACCAGGTCACCCGCTCGGCGTACGGCGCGGGCAGCACGGCGCGCAGCCATCCGCGCAGGCCCTCGCCCGTGCTGAGCTCCTCGGGGTCGTCATCGTCGTGCAGTTGCAGGTCGACCCGCCACCCGCCGGCGAACGGCACCAGCAGCACGTTGCGCCCGTCCACCGCGGGATGGGCGTAGTGGAAGATCCGCTCCACCGGGAGCGGGTCGCCGGGGTCCTCCTCGGCGTCCACGACGACGTACCAGCCGTCCGAGCGGCTGCCCTGCAGCGGGATGCCGAGCGAGTCGCGCACGGCCGACCGCGCGCCGTCGGCCGCGATCACGTAGTCGGCGTGCCAGCGGGTTCCGCCGGTGGTGGCGAGGATGACGCCGTCCCCGGAGGTGGCCGCCGTGGCGACCTCCTGGTTCCAGGCGAACTCGACGCCCGCTTCCTTGCACGCCTGCAGCAGCAGCCGCTCCGTCTCCACCTGCGGCAGGCTGCTGAAGTGCGGCAGCTCGCCGGGCGGCGGCGGGGTGTAGCTGCGGGAGAAGACCTCGCGGCCGGCGTAGAAGGTGCGCTTGGTGTGCCAGAGGAGCCCCTGGGCCGCCAGGTCGTGCGCCAGTCCCGGGTGGGAGCGGTCGAGGATCTCCAGCGTGGCCCGGTGCACGAAGATGGCGCGGCTGCCGGGCCGGAGCCTGTCCTGCTCCCCTGCCTCCATCACCGTGACGGGACGGCCGAGCGCGCGCAACGCCAGCGCCGCACTGAGCCCCACCGGGCCGGCGCCGACCACGATCACCGGTCGGCGGTTCGGGCTGGCTGCGCTTTCAGTCATCTGTGACCTTCCTTGGCGGATTCGGGCGCTGATTCGGGCGCGGATTCAGGCTGGGCCCGCCGGCTGCTGACGACGAGGGCGTCCAGGGCCACCGGGCCTTCGGGGGCGAGCCGCAGCGGGTTGATGTCGAGTTCGGCGATGTCGGTGTAGGTGAGGAGGATCGAGGCGGCGGCGAGCAGGACACCCGCCACGGCGTCGGCGTCGGCGTCGACGGGAGGCGCGCCTCGGTAGCCGGTGAGCAAGGCCGGGGGCAGCGCGTGGACCATGTCCAGAGCGTCGGCGCGGGACAGCGGGGCCAGGCGGAGGATCGGCTCCGGCGCGAGCTCGACGCCGACACCCCCGAGGGCGAGCAGCACCACCGGCCCGAACGCCTGGTCGCGGATGGCGCCGACGATCAGCTCGGTCCCGGCGGGCGCCTGGCGTTCGACCAGGTAGCGGGCCGGTCTGCCCAGCTCCGCGGCGAGCGCGTCCACGGCGTCGAGCGCCTGCCTCAGGCCGGTGACATCGCGGATGCCGGGGTGTACGCCGCCCTGGTCGGATTTGTGCAGGACGGTGGCGTCCAGGATCTTCACCACGACCGGGGCGCCCAGCTCGGCAAGGGCCTGCTCGGCCTCCTGCCGGCCGGCGCAGGCGCGCCCCTCGGGTATCCGGATCCCGGCCGTGGCCACCAGCGCCTTGGCCTCATGCTCGTCGAGCGCCCGCCCGCCGAGCGTCCCGTCCCGCCCGGCGGGTGCGCTTCCGCTTCCCGGCTGTGGCTCGTCGGCCGAGGTCGCGATGCGGTGGCGGGCGGCGGCGTCGGCCGCGAGCGCCCGTGCGGCCTTCGCCGCCCGGTCGGGAGAGCGGTACATGGGGACCGTGAGTTCGGCTTGGCGGGCGTCCAGCGCGGCGGCGGGGCCCCCGCAGGCGAACAGCACGGGCACAGTGTCAGGCCCAGTGTCAGGCCCGGCGTCGGGCAGTGGCTCGGAGCCGGATCCGGCCGGGGTCACCGCCTTCAGCGCGGCGACCGGGTCGAGGGCGTCCGGCTCGTCGAGGGCGTAGACCAGGAGGGCGTCCACACCCGGATCCGCGGCGACGGCCGACAGCACTGCCTCGAACGTGCCGGACGGCCGGCCGGTGTCGACGGGATTGCGCTGGTACGTCAGCGGCGGCAGCAGCTCCGCCAGCCGCCGGGTGGTGTGCCCGGCGAGCTCGGGGAGCGCCACGCCGCTGCCGCGCAGGGTGTCGGCGATGATGAGCCCGGGCCCGGCCTGGCCGGTGACCACGCCGACACCGGGCCGCCGCCGGGGGCGCATCCGCCGTACGGCGAGTGCGCGCATGGCGTCGACCAGCTCCGTCGGGTCGTCGACCACGACGGCGCCCGACTGGACCAGGGCGGCGCGGGTGAGCGCGTAGCCGCCGGTCAGCGCTCCGGTGTGGGACCGCGCGAAGTCGCCGACGTCGGCGCGTCCGACCTTGAGCGCCACCACGGGCTTGCGGGCGCTGAGCCGGCCGACGGCCTCGCACAGTTCGCGGCCCGCGGTCGCCCCCTCGATGTGCAGGCCGACCACGCGGGTCTCGTCGTCGTCCGCGAGGTGATCGAGGACGTGGTGAAAGTCCACGTCGACGGCGTTGCCGAGGCCGACGCCGAGCCGGAGGCCGAGCCCGTCGGCCGCGGCGAGGAAGGACAGGGCGAGGTTGACGCCGCCGCTCTGGGCGACGATGGCGGCCGGGCCGGGCCGCAACTCGTGCACGCCGGGCAGGAAGTTCGCCAGCACGCCCGCCGGGGGGTTCATGAAACCCGAGGTGTTGGGGCCGAGCACACGGATGGCGTGGGCTCGGGCGATGGCGCGGACGCGATCCTGCAGCGCCTGCCCGTCGGGCCCGGTCTCGGCGAAGCCGCCGGAGCAGATGACGGCGGCGCGCACGCCGGCCCGCCCGCACTCCTCCAGGGCGCCGGGCACGGCGGCCGGGGGCACGGCGATCACGGCCAGCTCGACCGCTTCCGGGATCCGCGCGATCGACGGGTAGGAGTCGTGCCCGGCGATCTGCCCGCCGCGCGGGTTGACCGGGTAGAGCCTGCCGGGCAGGCCCGCCAGCGAGCGCATCATCGCGTTGCCCGCTTTGCCGGGCGCGGCCGAGGCTCCGACGACCGCCACGCTCAAGGGGCTGAACAGCGGCCGCAGGCTCATCGCCACTCCCTCGTCCTGGTATCCGAGCAGGGCACCACACACCTCCATCTCGCCGACACAGCACTACATTAGACAGTTATATCGTCGATCGTCAAACAGCTGTCGTCTTTATGGGCGAGGGCCTTGTCGGGACGGACTATGGCTGCGAGGACGTCACCCAGCCGGTTCACGGCCAGCTGGCCATGATGACCTGCAGATACCGCCCCTATCGACCCTCAACTGTAACATTTCGCCCTACTAGACAGCGGGAATGCGCTTCAGGTCACACCGAGGCATGCGTTCTCTCCTCAGATGAGCGGCACTTGTCCTGGCGATCAACATCCCCCAGGGGAACCCTTCGCAGCCGAAGCCGACACTGCGGGCGCTGGACCACCCTCGAAGCCTTGACCTCCAGCGCGAGGACAGCACGACTCAGCAGGCGGCAGCCTTAGCCATATGAGGCAATCTATTTACGGTCGATTAAAGATATGTTACACATATGACCACCTTCGAACGCGGCCCCTGATACCGGGGGCGCCTTCTTCCCGAGCACTCCCGTGGGGTGACCCGTGCCGAACAAAGCCGCGGCCCTAGCCGCCAGCGCATTGATCTTTCTCTCCGCCGCCTGCTCCTCCGGCGCCCGGACACAAGAGCCCGCCCAGGAGCCCGGCAAGGCCGCCGCCACCATCGTCCTGGGCGTCGAGGCCGTCCGCGGGCTCGATCCCGCCCAGCTGTTCAACCTGACGCCGTCCGGCGACGCCAACCGGCTCTCGGCCGTCTTCGGCCTGCTCTTCTGGTCCGACACCAGCACCGGCAAGGTGAGCCCGGGGATCGGGGAGAGCCTGACGGCCTCCGCCGACGGCAAGGAGTGGACCATGAAGCTCCGCGCCGGGGTGAAGTTCAGTGACGGCACCCCGCTGGACGCCGAGGCGGTGAAGTTCAACTACGAGCGCATCGCCGATCCCAAGACCAGGTCACCGCTGGCCACGCTCCTTGAGGACGTGACGTTCGCCGTCTCCGGCGAGCGGACGCTGGTCATCAAGCTGCCCGATGCCAACATGGCCTTCGACCAGGTGATCGCCACCAACCTGGCCTTCATCGGCTCGCCCACGGCCATCGAGAAGGACGCCGCCGCGTTCGCCCAGAACCCCGTGGGCGCCGGGCCGTACATGCTGAAGGAGTGGGTGCGCGACGACCACATGACGCTGACCCGCAACCCCGGCTACCACGAGCAGGGCAAGCCGCTGCTGGAGACCCTCACCTTCAAGGTGATCGCCGATCCCGCGCAGCGGATCAACGCGGTCGCCAGCGGGCAGGCGCAGGCCGCGGTGCCCGGCTCCGACCTGTCGTTCATGGCGCGCGCCAAGGGCTCCGGCCTCCAGGTCACGCAGGCCGCCACGGGCGGCGGGCCGATGCTGATGTTCAACACCGCCAAGCCGCCGTTCGACGACGTCAAGGCCCGCAGGGCGGTGGTCCTGGCGCTCGACACCCAGCAGATGGCGCAGGTCGTCGACCCCGGCGCCACCGCGCCCGACAGCCTGTTCGGCGCGTCCTCGCCGTTCCACCCGGCCGCCGGCACGGTGCCCGCGCACGACGGCGCCGGCGCGCAGAAGCTGCTCGACGAGCTGGCCGCCGCGGGCGAACCCCTGAAGTTCACCATCTCCATGCCCGCCAGCGGGTTCTTCCGCCGCACCGCCGAATACCTGCAGAGCCGGCTCAGCCAGCTCAAGAACATCCAGGTGGAGATCGAGGTGCTGGACAACGCCTCGCTGGACCGCAAGGTGTTCACCAACCGCGACTTCGCGGTGTCGGCCCAGATCGTCCCGATCGCCGACCCCGAACCGAACCTGTACAAGCTGCTGCACAGCGACGGCCAGACCAACCACATGGGCTACGACAACCCCGAGGTGGACGCCGCGCTCGACAAGGGACGCCACAGCGCCGACGAGGTCGTGCGGCGGGAGGCGTACGCGACGGTCGAGAAGCTCGTCATGGCCGACCTGCCGGTCCTGCCCTTCCGGTCCCAGGTCGCCTACACCGTGCACAGCGACAAGCTGACCGGTCTGACACTGCAGGGCGACGGCTCCCTCCTCTACGAGCGTCTCGGGCTGGGCGGGAGCTGAGCCATGGCCGCAGGCACCCTCCTGACCACGCCGCGCGTCCCGCTCGGGCGGGTCGCGCGGCGGGCCGCCCACCTGCTCGCGGTGCTCCTGCTGGTCACCCTGGCGGCGGCGGCACTCGTCGACCTCATCCCCGGCTCGCCGTCAGCGGCGATCCTCGGCCCGACCGCGACGCCGCAGCAGCTCGCGGAGCTCGACGCGGAGTACGGCTTCGACCAGCCGTTCCTGACCCGCTACACCGGCTGGGTCGGCGGCCTGCTCACCGGTGACCTCGGCCGGTCCATCCAGTCCGGCCAGCCGGTGCTGGACACGATCGTGGAGCGCCTGCCGGTGACGCTGGAGATCGCCGTCCTCGCGGTGGCGATCTCCCTGCTGATCGCCGTCCCCCTCGGCGTGTACACCGGGGCCCGGGTCGGCGGCCCGCTCGACCGTCTCGTCACGGGCGCGGCGTCCGCGCTGATGTCGATCCCGGTGTTCGTCGCCGGCGTGGTGCTCATCTACCTGCTGGCCATGACGACCGGCTGGTTCCCCGTCTCGGGCTGGTCCCCACTGCAGGACGGCGTCGGCGCCAACCTGCATCACGCGTTCCTGCCCGCCGTGGCGCTGGCGGTGGGCGAGACGCCCGCGCTCCTCCGCCTGCTGCGCGGCGACGTGATCGCCACGCTCAGGGAGGACTTCGTCCGCACCGCCGCCACACGAGGGCTGCCGCGGCGCTACATCCTGTTCCGGCACGTGCTCCGGCCGTCCGCCCTGCCGCTGGTGACGATGGCCGCGGTGGTGTTCGGGAGGCTGCTGGCCGGCTCGGTGGTGGTGGAGAGCCTGTTCGCGCTGCCCGGCCTGGGCGGCCTCGCCCTTCAGTCCATCCCGGCCAAGGACATCCCGGTCATCCAGGGGCTGGTCGTCCTGGTCGCCGTCACGTACGTGATGGTGAACATGGTCGTCGACCTGGGCTACTCGACACTCGACCCGAGGACCCGGTCCCGATGACAGCCACGATCACCGCCGCCGGCACATCCCCGGACCCGGCCGTCGCGCCCCGGCAGAAGCGGCGCGGGGCCGCCTTCTGGCTCGCCACCGGCTGGCTCGGCCTGCTGGCCCTGCTCGCCCTCTTCGTGGAGCTGCTGCCGCTGGCCGCCCCCGACGCGCCGGCGGGTGCGCCGAACCTGCCGCCGTTCGCCGCCTTCCCCGAGTTCCTCGGCACCGACGGCATCGGCCGTTCGGTGCTGTCCAGGCTCGTGCACGGGGCGCGCATCTCGCTGACCGTCAGCATCGGGGCGACGCTCCTGGCCGCCGTGGCCGGCGGGCTGCTCGGCGTGCTGGCCGCCTACCTGCGCGGGCCGGCGGAGTCGGCCATCGGCGTGCTCCTCGACACCGTCCTCGCCTTCCCGCCGCTGCTCCTGCTGCTCGCCCTGGCCGCGGTCGTCCGGCCCGGCGTCGGGACGCTGGTGGCGAGCCTCGGCCTGCTGTTCGTGCCCCCGTTCGCCCGGCTGGCCAAGGCGGCCGCGCTGTCACGGCTCAGCCGGGAGTACTTCACCGCGGCCCGGGCGCTGGGGGCCGGGCACGGCCGGCTGCTGTTCCGGGAGCTGCTTCCCGGCTGCGTGGCGCCGGTGGCGTCCTACGCCGTCGTGATGGCCGCCCTCATGATCATGGTGGAGGGGGCGTTGAGCTTCCTGGGCGTCGGCATCCCGCCGCCCGCACCGAGCTGGGGCGCGATGATCGCCGCCGGCAAGGACTTCCTGGCCGTCGCGCCGCAGCTCGTCCTGGTGCCGTGCGCGGCCATGTTCCTCACCGTCCTGTCCTTCAACACGGCCGGAGAGCGGCTGCGGGCGCGCGGGGAGGACGCATGAACGGCGCCACCCGGCCCGTCACCGCACGGCACGACGGCACCGGCCACACGGGCCACACGGGCCACACAGGCGACCCGGGAGGCCCGCTGCTCGTGGTCGACGACCTGAGCTGCCACATCCCCACCGCGCGCGGCACCGTACGCGCCGTCGACGGCGTCTCGTTCACCCTGGCGCGCGGGCAGGTCCTCGGCCTGGTCGGCGAGTCGGGCTGCGGCAAGTCGACCCTGGCCAGGGCGCTGGTCGGCGCGTCCGCCGCCCGCGCTGCGGTCTCCGGGACCGTGACCGTCGCGGGCGCCGAGCTGACGCCCATGCCCGGCGAGGCGCGGCGCCGGTTCGTGGGACGGCACGTCGGCATGGTCTTCCAGGATCCGATGGCCGCGCTCAACCCGGTCGTGCCCGTCGGCCGGCAGATCGGCGAGGCCGTCCGCCACCACCTCGGCCTGTCGCGGGCGGCGGCCCGTGACCGCGCGGCCGAACTGCTCGAACAGGTCGGCGTGCCCGACCCGGCCCGCAGGCTGCGGCACTACCCGCACCAGTTCTCCGGCGGCCTGCGCCAGCGGATCACCATCGCCATGGCGCTGTCCTGCGACCCGGACCTGCTGATCGCCGACGAGGCCACCACCGCGCTGGACGTGACCGTGCAGCGGCAGATCCTCGACCTGCTGACCGGCCTCGCCCGAGACCGCGGCATGGGGCTGATCCTGGTCAGCCACGACCTCGGCGTGATCGCCGGGCGAGCCGACGAGACGGCCGTGATGTACGCGGGCCGCATCGTCGAGCACGGCACCACCCGCGACGTGTTCGCCAAGCCGCGTCACCGCTACACCGACGCCCTGCTCGGCGCGATCCCACGGCTCGGCGTACCCCCGCACACCCGTCTGCGGACGATCCCCGGCGCGCCCCCGGACCTGACCGCGGCGATGCCCGGCTGCCCCTTCGCCGCGCGCTGCCCGGCGGCGCGCGAGCGCTGCGCGGGCGAGCCGCCCCGGCTCCGGGAGGAGACCGGAGGCGAGGCCACTGGAGGCCACGCGCACGCCTGCTTCTTCCCCGCGGAAGGTGAGACGAGATGACGAGCGAGCCCCCTCTGCTGCGGGTGGAGAACATGGTCAAGCGGTTCCGGGTGCCCGGCGGTGTCGTCGAGGCGGTGTCCGGGGTCGGCTTCACCCTGCGGCGCGGCCAGACGCTCGGCCTGGTCGGCGAGTCGGGCTGCGGCAAGTCCACCACCGGACGGGCCGTGCTGCAGCTGCCGCCGCCGGACGAGGGCACCGTCCGGTTCGACGGCGCGGAGCTGACCGCCCTGTCGCGGCGCGACCTGCGCGAGGTCCGCCGCCGCCTGCAGATCGTCTGGCAGGATCCCCGCTCGGCCCTGAACCCCGGCCGGCGCGTCCGTGACGTGGTCGCCGAGGGGCTGGTGATCGCCGGCCGGCCCCGCGCCGAGATCGGCGAGCGCGTGGACGCCGCGCTGACCGAGGTCGGGCTGGATCCGGCCGTCGTGGCCGACCGGCGCCCGCACGAGTTCTCCGGCGGCCAGTGCCAGCGCGTCGCCATCGCCCGCGCCCTGGTCCTGGGGCCGGAGCTGCTGATCTGCGACGAGCCCGTCGCCTCGCTGGACGTCTCCGTCCAGGCGCAGGTCCTCAACCTGCTGGAGGACGTCAAGGCGCGTCACGGGCTCTCGCTGCTGTTCATCTCGCACGATCTCGGGGTGGTGCACAACGTCAGCGACCGGGTCGCGGTCATGTACCTGGGCCGGATCGTCGAGATCGGCGACGTGTCGAGCGTCTACGGCGCGCCGGCCCACCCGTACACGCGGGCGCTGCTGGACTCGGTGCCGGTGCCCGACCCGCTGGCCCCTGCCCCCGGACCGCCCCTGACCGGCGAGGTGCCGTCACCGCTGAACCCGCCGTCGGGCTGCCGTTTCCGCACCCGCTGCCCGATGGCGCGGCCACTCTGCGCCGAGCGGATGCCCGAGCTGCGCGAGATCGGCGACGACCACCAGGTGGCGTGCCACTTCTCCCCCAAATCCCCCAAATCCCCCGAATCCCCTGCATTCCCCCAAGGCGGGCGGCCGTGACGCCGGCCACCACCGCGCTGGCGGGCTTCGCCTCCCGGCTCACCTTCGCCGAGCTGCCGCCCGGAGTGGTGGACCGCGTCCTGTGGCACGTCCTGGACAACATCGGCGCCGGGCTCGCCGGGTCCGCCAAGCCGTGGAACGCCGTGGTCCGCCGTTACGCCGAGCGGGAGACCGCGCCCGGCCGCTGCGTGCTGTACGGCACCGGCACGACAGGCCGCCCCGAATGGGCGGCGCTGGCCAACGCCACAGCGGGGCACGGCTTCGAGATCGACGACTACGCCCTGCCCGCGCTGGCCCATCCGGGCTGCGTGGTGGTGCCCACCGCGCTGGCGATCGGGGAGGAGACCGGGGCGCGCGGGCACGCCGTGCTCGCGGCGGCCGCGGCGGGGTTCGAGACGGTCGTGCGGTTCGGGCTGGCCACGACGCCTTCCCTCACCTCCGACCGGGGGTTCCACGTCACCGGCGTGCACGGGGTCTTCGGGGCCGCGGCGGTCGCGTGCGGCCTGTACGGGCTCGATCCGGACACCGCCGCGTCGGCGTACGGTCTGGCCGCCAGCCAGGCGGGCGGCGTGACCGAGTACACCCGGTCCGGAGGCGAGGTGAAGCGACTGCACGCCGGGCTGGCCGCCATGGCGGGCATCCGTGCCGTCACGCTGGCCGGCGACGGGTTCACCGGCCCGCGCACCGCGGTCGAGGGGCCGCGCGGGCTGCTGCGCGCCTTCGTCGCCGACGCCCGCCCCGCCCTGCTGACCGACGGCCTCGGCGAGCGGTGGGACCTGCACGGGCTGGCGCTCAAGCGGTACTGCGTCTGTGCCGGCATCCAGGCACCCCTGGAGGCCATGGCCGGGCTTCGCCGCGACGGGCTGCGCGCCGCCGACGTCGAGGAGATCGCCGTGGGCGTCGACCCCGTCACCCTCGCCCACGTGGGCGCCGTCGGAACGCGGCCGCGCGACATGACCGAGGCGCAGTTCAGCGCCAGGCACGCGGTGGCCATGCACCTCGTGCTGGGCGGCAGCGGCGCCGCGGAGTACGCGCGGCTCGAAGCCGCCGGGTTCGACCTGCCCGAGGTGTCCGCCCTCGCCCTGCGGGTCCGGCTGGAGACCGACGCCGAGGCGGAGGCCGCCTTCCCCCGCAGGCTGCTGGCGCGGGTGCGGGTCCGCCTGCGCGACGGCGGCCGGCTGGAACGCCGTGCGGAGGCCCCGGGCAGCCCGAACGCCCCGATGACCGGCGAGCAGATCGAGGCCAAGTTCCTCGGCCTCGCCGCCGAAGTGACAGGTGACCGCGCCGCCGGCGCCGTCCGCGACGCCGTCCTGGCGCTGGCGGACGACGCGCCGGTCTCGGCAGTGCTGGCACCCCTACGTGAGGAGTACGCATGAGCGACGCCGTGACCCTGTACGCCGTGGGGGACGTGGGCCCGGAACGCGCCGACCCCGACACCCTGTTCACCGGTGTGCGCGGCACGCTGAGCGGCGGCGACCTCGCCTTCTGCCAGCTGGAGATGAACCTGACCGACCGCGGCACCCGGCTGCCGCAGGTCCGGCACACCGCGCGCGCCACCCCGGCCACGGCCGGATCGCTGCGGCGGGCCGGCTTCGACGTCGTCTCCTGGGCGGGCAACCACTGCATGGACTGGGGCCCCGACGGGTTCTTCGACACCATCGACGCCCTGCGACGCGAGGACATCACCGTGCTCGGGGTCGGCGCCGACCTCGCCGCCGCCCGCGAGGTGCGCGTCGTGGAACGTGCCGGCACCCGGATCGCCTTCCTGGCCTACTGCAGCATCCTGCCCGCCGACTACTGGGCCACCGAACGGCGGCCCGGGTGCGCGCCCATGCGCGCCCACACCGTGTACGAGCCGACCGAACCGGACCAGCCGGGCACCCCCTGCCGGATCATCACCTATCCGCACCGGGGCGACCTGGCGGCGCTGACCGGCGACATCGCCCGCGCCCGCCAGCTGGCCGACGTCGTCATCGTCTCCCTGCACTGGGGCATCCACTTCGTGCCGGCGACGCTGGCCGACTACCAGCGAGACGTCGCGCACGCGGCGATCGACGCCGGAGCCGACCTCATCCTCGGCCACCACGCGCACATCCTCAAGGGCATCGAGGTCTACCGGGGCAAGGCGATCTTCTACAGCCTCGGCAACTTCGCGATGGACCTGCCGATGACCGCCGAGCACGCGGCCAGTCCGGGCTTCCGTGAGCTGCTGAAGCTGCATCCGGGCTGGGAACCGGACCTCGGCAGCACCTACAACTTCCCGCACGACTCCCGCAAGACGATCGCGGTGCGCTGCCGGATCTCCCCCGGCGGCATCGATGAGGTGGCCTTCCTGCCCGCGTACATCGACCGCTCGTCCCGCCCGGAGTTCCTGACCGGCGACGATCCCCGCTTCGGCGAGGTCGTCGGCTACCTGCGCGACGTCGGCGCCGGCCAAGGACTCACCACTCACTTCGATCCGGCCGGGGGCGCCGTGATCGTCCGTACGGACCCCCTGGAGGAATCATGATCTCTCGTCTTCGTACCGTGGCGGCGGCCGCCGGCGCCGCGCTGCTCCTGACGGCCGGGTGCGGCCCGGACGGCGGCGGGGCCGGCGCGCCGGCCGTGCCCGCCGACGCCCCGCCCGCCCTGCGCACGCTCATCGAGGCGGCGCAGAAGGAGGGCGAGCTGACCTGGTACAGCGTGCCCGCCGAGAACATCGCCAAGTCCGTCTCGGACGACTTCGCCAAGAAGTACGGCATCCAGGTCAAGTTCATCCGGCTGACCTCCAGCGACCTGGCGCAGCGCTTCGCCGCCGAAGCCGAGAGCGGCAAGCCCGCCGCCGACCTGTTCGTGGGCTCCTACACGCCGTTCGTCGCCCAGGCGCTGGGCAAGGGCTGGACCGTGAAGCTCGCCGACGCCCAGATCCCCGGCTACCCGAACGGATTCCCCGGCACGTACCTGCTGCCCGACGACGGCACCGCGGTGATCCAGATCCAGCCCACCGGGATCGCGGTGAACAGCCAGCAGGCGGGCGACGCGATCAAGGACTGGCCGGACCTGCTGGACCCGAAGTGGAAGGGCAAGATCATCCTGGTGGACCCGCGCACGTCGGCGGCGTACACGCCGTTCTGGAACCTGATCGTCAAGGAGCACGGCGAGGAGTTCCTCACCAAGCTCAAGGCGCAGCAGCCGATCGTGGCGTCCGGCGCGGCCCCGGCCACGCAGCAGCTGGCGGCGGGCGAGGCGGCCATCGTCATGCCGGCCGTGCAGTCCATCGCCGAGGACCTCAAGAGCAAGGGCGCACCCGTCGCCTACGTGCAGCCGCCCGCGTCGACCGGGCCGGAGATCGTGCCCGGCCTGGCGGCCAAGGCGGCCCACCCGAACGCCGCCCGCCTGTTCGTCCACTACCTGATGAGCCAGGAGGGCAACAAGAGACTCAACGCGCTGCCCGGCTCGGGATCGCCGCTCGACCCGTCGTCGCTGCCGGCGCGCTACGCCTTCAACCGTGAGCTGACCGGCACGCCCGCCGAGCGCGTCCACGCCTTGCTGGGCCTGGCGGAGGAAACCTCGTGACGTCCGCCGGCGGCCGGATGCGGACGTGGACCGCCGCGCTCACCCCGTTCCAGATCACCGGCACCCTGCTGGCGCTGCTGCTCGGCGCGCTGGCCGTCTATCCGCTCGCGCTCGTGGTGATCCGCCCGTTCTTCACCGGCGGGCGGCTCGACCTGGCGCCCGTCCGGGACATGCTGGCCCAGCCCGACCTGGTCACGCTGCTGTGGCACACGGCGGTGGTCGTGGGCGCGAGCGGCGTGGCGGCGATGGTCATCGGCTCAGGGCTCGCCTGGCTCAACGAGCGGACCGACGCCCGCATGGGGCTGCTCACCGATGTGGTGCCGCTGGTGCCGTTCCTGCTGCCGCCGATCGCGGGCGCGATCGGCTGGTCGCTGCTGGCCTCGGAGCGCTCGGGCTACCTCAACCTCGCCCTGCGCCCGCTGCTGGGCATCGAGGGCGCGCGCGGCCCGATCGACATCCATTCCTGGTACGGCATCATCTTCGTCTACACGATCTACCAGGTGCCGTACGTTTTCATGATCGTGTCGGCCGGGTTGCGCAACACCGATCCCGCGATGGAGGAGCAGTCGCGCACGAGCGGCGCGGGACCGTTCAGGACGCTGCGGCGCGTCTCGCTGCCCGCCGTGCGGCCGAGCCTGGGCGCGGCCGCGCTGCTCATGGTGTGGACCGGGTTCGGCCTGTTCTCCATCCCGGCCATCCTCGCGCCGCAGGCCGGCCTGGACATCCTGTCGGTGCGGGTGGTCCAGCTCCTGTCGTTCACGTACCCGCCGGAGACAGGCGTGGCGGTGAGCCTCAACCTCGTCGTCATGCTGGTCGTCACGTTCGTCTGGTACGCCCAGACGCGGATGCTGCGCAGCAGCCGCAACGCGGGCATCGGCGGCAAGGGCGCCCGGCCCCGGCCGATCCGGCTGGGCCGCTCGCGGACCCCGATCCGGGCGCTGATCGTGGCGTACCTGGCCCTGACCTCGATCCTGCCGCTCGGCGGGCTGGCCCTGGTGTCGCTGACCGGCTACTGGAGCAACTCCGTCGACTGGACCAGGCTCAACCTCGACGCGGTGGTCCGCACGCTGACCGACACCGTCACGCAGGAGGCGCTGGTCAACAGCCTCATGCTCGGCGTGGCCGGCGCGACCGTCGGCGTGCTCGCCGCCGCCGTGGTGTCGGTCCTGGTCCGCAGGTCGGGACGCGGCACCGGGATGCTGGTGGACGCCGCGATCAAGTTCCCGCCGACGCTGTCGCACCTGGTCATCGCGGTCGGGTTCGTGCTGGCGTTCAGCGGCGCCCCCTTCCATCTGGGGGGCACCCTGTGGATCCTGCTGCTGGCGTACGTCTCGCTGCACATGCCGCAGGCCACGACCGCGTCGGACGCGGCGATCAGCCAGGTCGCGCCCGAGCTGACCGACGCGTCGCGCGTCAGCGGCGCCGGGCAGGCGCGCACGTTCCGGCGCGTCACGCTGCCGTTGATGGCGCCCGGCCTGCTGGCCGGCTGGGCGCTGCTGTTCGTCACCATCGCGGGGGACATCAGCGCGTCGGCGATCCTGGCGGGCACCGGCAACGAGGTGGTGGGCTTCCGCATCCTGGAGGTGTTCGCCAACGGCGACTACGCCATGCTCGGCGCCATCTCGATCATGCTGACGCTGGCCACCTCGCTGGTGGTGCTGCCGGTCACCTGGTACGCGCGCAGGCGCGGGCGCGGCGGCTCCTCGCCCTTCCCCGGCGCACACCCCTGATCCTCTCCTTTTCCACGCACACCTTCGATCCGCGGAGGCGGTATCCGATGCAGGCCATGGACTCCACGACAACGAGCCAGGACGCTCCAGGCGACGAGCGGCCCGAGCCCGTCGTCCGGCTCACCGGCGTGCGCAAGAACTTCCGGCGGGTCGACGGCACCCCCACCCCGGCCGTGGACGGGGTCGCCCTGGAGGTGGCGCCGTCGGAGATCCTGGTCCTGCTGGGACCGAGCGGCTGCGGCAAGACCACGCTGCTGCGCTCGATCGCCGGTCTGGAACGGCCCGACGAGGGCACGGTCCGGATCGGCGGCCGGACGGTGTTCGACAGCGCCACGGGCCTCGACCTGCCGCCCGAGCGGCGCGGCCTGAGCATGATGTTCCAGTCGTACGCGCTGTGGCCGCACATGTCCGTCTTCGACAACGTGGCCTATCCCCTGCTGAGCCGGCGGGGTGCCCGGCCGGACAAGGCCGGGGTGGCCCGCCGGGTGAGCGAGGTGCTGGAGCTGGTGGGGATACCCGAGCTGGTCCGGCAGTATCCCGGCGAGATGAGCGGCGGTCAGCAGCAGCGCGTGGCGCTGGCCCGGGCGCTGGTCGCCGGTGACGGGCTGGTGCTGTTCGACGAGCCGCTGTCGAACGTGGACGCCAAGGTACGCGAGCGGCTCCGGGTGGAACTGCTGGCCATGCAGCGCAGGCTCGGCTTCGCGGCCGTCTACGTCACGCACGACCAGACGGAGGCGATGGAGCTGGCGACCCGCATCGCCGTCATGCGCGCGGGCCGCGTGGAACAGCTCGGCGCGCCCCGCGAGATCTACGACCGCCCCGCCACCCGGTACGTGGCCAACTTCGTCGGCGTCGCCAACGAGATCCCCGGCACGGTGACGGGCGCCGGGGCGGACACGGCCACGATCCGGACCCCGTACGGGCTCCTCACCGGCGTGTGCGGGCCGGGGGTGAAGGACGGCGAGCGGGCCGTGGCGGTCTGGCGTCCCGAGCACGGCCTGATGAGCGCGAGCGAGCCGCCGGAGCCGAACCGGTGGCGGGCGCGCCGGCGGCTCTCCATGTTCGCGGGGCCGCACGTCGAGCACCACCTGGACGCGGAGGACATCTCCTGCCGGCTCTGGTCGTCCGGCGAGGCCGCCGCCGACGAGGTGTGGATCGGTGTGGCGCCCGAGCGGCTGCTGATACTCCCGGCCTGACGAACCGGCCGGACGAGACGGCCTGACGGACGAACCGGCCGGACGAACCGGCCGGGCGTCAGCTCAGGACGATCGGAGCAGGACGTCAGCGCTCGACGTCAGCGCAGGACGTCCTGCTCCAGCCAGTGCCCGATGCGGGCCGCGACCGCGTCGTCGTCGTAGGTGCGGGTGTCGACGTTGTCGGCCCTGATCTCGATGACGGGGAACCCGGCCGACTCCAGCGCCCGCGCGGTGAAGTAGCTGCCGCGCGGGTCGTCGGACACCAGGTGGACCACGCCGTCGATACCGTGCAGGCGGGCTTCCTTGACGTACCACTCGCTGGACCACGGGGGCGTGTACAGCTGGTCGGTGAAGGCGGCGAAGCGGGCGGCGAGCGCGCGCATGGGATCGTCGCCGTAGCGGATGTAGCCGTCGGCGGCGATGGCCAGGTACATCGACCAGACGAACACCGCCCCGTACCGCTCCTGGAAGCGCTGGTAGAAGCCCATGTCGTACCAGAGGCCGCGGCCGATCCACATCAGCCTGGCCCGCTCGCCGGGGCAGGCGGCCTGGCCGGTGCCGACGCGTTCGCGGACCTCCTCGTAGAAGTTCCTGGCCGCGTCGCGCGCCCACTCGGTGCCGCGGTGCCACTGCGGCAGCATGACGCTGGGGATGCTGTCGGAGACGCCGAGCGGGGCCGGACGGGTGCGGGCGATGAGGTCGCGCGCCTTCCTGTTCCACTCCTCCTGCTCGTTGACCAGGGCCATGACCTCGCGGAAGCGGGACTCGCGGAACGTCCTGCCGGTGGTGGTCTCCAGGAACCTGACGAGGTTCTCCATCTCGGCGGTGAGCAGGTCGAGCCGGGCGGGCCCGACGGCCTCCTCCCAGCGGTGCGGCATGAGGTCCCACCAGTTGGCCGGCACCTCGTTCTCGGCGGCGCTCTCCAAGGGGTAGAAGGTGACGCCGGGCTCGCTGCCCCAGATGTCGAAGATCTTGCGGGTGACGTCGCCGGAGGCGTCTCCGACGACGAGGGTCGGCCTGGGCAGGCCGCCCCACGGTCCGCTGCCGGGCTCGGGATCGAAGGCGGAGCCGAGCGCGACCGAGTTGTACTGCTCGGAGTAGTCGGGGTAGCCGCGCTGCCGGACCAGCTCCAGGTAGTGGCCGGAGCGCTGCTTGGCGGCCACCACGGACGCCCACCACTGGCTGACCACGTACGGGATGTCCATCGCGCGGAAGATCTCGTGGGGCACGTCGGCGTTGACGACGGCGAACGGCTCCCCGTCGGCCACCCGCCGTCGCAGGTCGGCGAACCATTCGCGCTGGTGCCGGCCCGCCTCGGCGGCGGTGGCGAGGGATTTCACACTGCGCATGGGTCTTCCTTCCGCAGGGCCGCCAGGTCGACGCGCCCGTACTCCTGCCGGTCGAGCAGCACGGCGGGGATCTCGAGCGCGGCCCGCTGCGCGGGGAAGTCCCACGCGGGGGCGTCGTCGCCGGCTCTGGCGTAGCTGACGAGCAGTTCGGCATGACAGCGCGCGGCGGCCATCGCGGTGTGCGCGGCGCGCTCGGCCACGGTGGCGCGCGGCGCGGCCGGGCCGTTGTCGTGGTAATGCTCGGCCAGCGCGTCCAGGCCGCCCTCCCCCACCTGCCGCTCGAACGCCAGGTCGCCGAAGGAGTGGTCCTCCCCCACGATCACGTACCCCTGCGCCTCGATGGCCTCGTAGACGTGCGGGGTGTCGTGCTCGCTGCCGCTCAGCAGGACGCGCCGCCCCGGCTGTGCGGGCAGCCGGGGCGTCTCGGCCAGCAGCCGCTCCAGCATCGTGATGTGCTCGTCCACGGGCAGCCCGGCGTTGGCCGCGGCGAGGAACTGCCGCCCGGTCAGGCGGGCGGGGACGGCGCGGCGCAGCTGGGCGACCTCGGTCAGCAGCCGGCGCCGCCGGTCGTGCGCCGCCACCGCGCGGCCGAGACCCTCGCCGCCGGCGGGACGGCCGGTCCAAGCGGCGAGCCGGCCGGCGAACTCGCCGATCCTGCGCCGGTTGTAGCGGGCGGTGGTGAGGTGCGGCAGGTGCAGGATGTCCACCAGGTACGTTTCGGGCAGGTCCAGCTGAGGGCTGACCCGGCGCAGCTCGCGCAGGGCGTAGAACAGCCGCAGCGACGCCTCGCGGTCGTGCGCGACGACGACCCGGTCCAGGTGGCCGTACGCGCCGGCGAGCAGCCGGGTGAGAATCGAGCGGGCCATCTGGTCGACGCCGGTGCCCAGGTACAGGGTGCCGGGCGCGGGGTCGAGCGCCGGGTCTCCGGTGAGGCGCACCGCGTGGGCCCCCGCGGCTGTCAGCAGCTCGACGGGCACGTCCGCGCCGACGTATCCGATCACCGGGCCGAGCGACGGGCGCGGGCCCTGGCGGGTGTACGCGTCCTCCAGCGCCTCCAGCGCCGTGAGCGCGGGGGTCATGCTCAGATCACCCCGTCGTCGGCCAGCGCCTTGAGCTCGTCGTCGCTGTAGCCGAGCAGTCCGCCGTAGATTTCGGCGTTGTGCTCGCCGAGGCCGGGGGCCGGCTCGTCGAGCGTCGCCTCGGTGCCCGAGAAGCGGATGGGCACGCCGGTCCCGTACAGGTCGGCGGTGCGGCCGTGCACGGGATGCTCCAGCGGCACGACCTCGCCGCGGGCCAGCACGAGCGGGTCGCGTACGGCGCTGATCGGCTCGCGCACCGGGGCGGCGGGCACCCCGTTGCGCTCGAACCGGTCGATGACCTCGGCGAGCGGCAGGCCGGCCGCCCACGCGGCGATCAGGTCGTGCAGCTCGCCCGCGTGCGCGACGCGTGCGTCCCGGGTGGCGTACCGGGGGTCGGCGGCCAGGTCGTCACGGCCGAGCGCGGCGAAGACGCCGTGGGCGAACGCGTCGGTGGGGCCGCACAACGCGAACCAGCCGTCGGCGGCGGGGAAGGTGCCGAACGGCGCCAGCCTGGGCACGGTCGCGCCGGTGCGCAGGGGCAGGCCGAGCTGCTCGTAGGCGTCGAACGGCTCGCAGGCGACGAGGGAGGTCAGCGCGCCCAGCATGGACACGTCGACGTGCTGCCCGCGCCCGGTGGCGTCGGCCTGCAGCACCGCGGCGAGGGTGCCGATCACCGCGTAGAGCGGCGCGAGCAGGTCGCCCACGGGCAGGCCGAAGCGGACGGGCGGCTCGCCGGGGGCGCCCGCGGTCATCATCACGCCGCTGAGCGCCTGCACGATGGTGTCCATGGCCTTGCCGGAGCCGGGCCCGCCCTGGGCGCCGAATCCACTGATGGACGTGCACACGATGCGCGGGTTGATCGCGCCGGCCCAGTCGTGTCCGATGCCGAGCCGGGCCGTGACACCCGCGCTGTAGTTGTCGACCATGATGTCCGCCTCGCGGACCATGTCGCCGAGGACGTCGCGGGCCTTCGGGTGCTTGAGGTTGAGGGTGACGCCGCGCTTGTTGCGCCCGCGCAGGAGCATCGACACCGACATGTCGCCGGGCGCGTGCCGGGTGGGGGTCAGGCCGTCCGCGCCGACGTAGGGGGAGTTGTTACGGGAGCTGTCGCCGCCGGTCAGCGGGTTCTCCACCTTGATCACGCGGGCACCGAGCCCGCCCAGGAGCAGGGTCGCGTACGGTCCGGCGAGCGCCGTGGTCAGGTCGATCACGGTGCGGCCGGCCAGGGGACGCTCAGCCACGACGCACCATCACTTCGTCGCCGTCCCAGGCGAAGGTGGTGTCCAGGCCCGCCTGGCGGGTGATCCGCTCGATGTATCCCGCGACGCGCCGGCCTTCCTCACCGTCGCCCAGGGGCACCGGCCGGCCCGCGTCGTCGATCCAGCACGGCACGAATCCGGCCGAGACCAGCCCTTCCCGGTCGAACCGGCAGACCGCGATGGCGGTGTTCCGGCTCTCGGGGTGGAAGGGGTAGAACGGCATCGCCGGGTCCGGGGCGAAGCCGTACAGCTCGATCCTGCGGCGTGCCCACGCGGCCCGCTCGGCGCTGTCGCCGTCGCCACCGGTGGGCGTCAGGGCGTGGGTCACGGTGACGAAGTTGCCGAGGCCGTGGTAGATGGGCCTGTCACGGTAGACCTCGATGCCGCGCATGATGTGGGCGTGGTGGGCGAACACCGCGTGCGCGCCCGCGTCGATGGCCGCCCGGGCGACGGGCCGCTCGTACATCGCCAGGACGGCGGGGGTGTGGCCGACGCCCTTGTGCAGGGACACCAGGACGATGTCCGCCCGCTCGGCGAGCGCGGCGACGTCGTCGGCCATCCGCTCCAGGTGGGCGGGGTCGGCGAAGGTGTAGACGGCGGGCGGGCCGCCGGGGCTGGCGTGGTCGAGCTCGTAGTGGGTGAGCACCTTGACGTGCGCGCAGCCGGGCTTCCTGCTGGTGGCCCAGGATTCGCGAGGGCCGACGCAGTTGTAGCTGAGCACGCCGACGCGCAGCCCGTCGCGCTCCACGACGGCGGGGCGGCGGGCCTCGTCGAGGGTCAGGCCCGCGCCGGCGGTGGCCAGCCCGGCCTCCTGCGCGTACTTGACGGTGTCGGCCACTCCCTCGTCGCCGGCGTCGTAGACGTGGTTGCCGGCGAGGGTCACGATGTGGAATCCGGCCTCGGCGACGGCCACCAGCGCGGCCGGATCGGCGGGCGGCGCGGGGACATCGGTGCTGACCTGGGCGGTGGTGGTGCTGTGCGGCACCTCCACATGCCCGATCACCACGTCGCCGCGGCGGAGCGTGCCGGCGGCCGGGGCGAAGAACGACGCCGGGTCCGGCTCGTCCACGACGAGGTCGCCGACCGACATCACGGTCACGCTCATGGCATGCTCTCCTTCTCCAGCGGGCGTTCGTGCACGTCATCCCGATTGAAGCGCGACAGGAACGCCTGCAGGCGGGGGGACGTGGGATGGTCGAAGAGATCCCTGGACGCGCCGCTCTCGACGACGCGGCCCTTCTCCATGAAGACGCACCGGCCGGCCACCTCGCGGGCGAAGCTCATCTCGTGGGTGACGATGATCATCGTCATGCCGCCGTGGGCGAGGTCGCGTACGACGCTGAGCACCTCGTCGACCAGCTCGGGGTCCAGGGCGCTGGTCGGCTCGTCGAACAGCATGATGCGCGGCCGGGTGACGAGGGCCCTGGCGATGGCGACGCGCTGCTGCTGGCCTCCCGAGAGCCTCCGGGGATGCTCGTGGGCCTTCTCGGCGAGCCCGACGCGCTCCAGCAGGCGCATGGCCTCCTCGCGCGCCTCCCCGGAAGGGCGGCCGTGCACGGCGACCTGCGCCTCGGTGAGATTGCGCAGCACGCTCCAGTGCGGGAACAGGTTGAACTGCTGGAAGACCATGCCCATGCGGCGGCGCTGGGCGGCGACGCGGCGGTCGGGCAGGGGACGCAGGTGGCCGCGGTGCGCCGCGTAGCCGAGCAGTTCCCCGTCGAGGTACATGGCGCCGCCGTCGATGCTCTCCAGCTGGTGCATGCAGCGGACGAGGGTCGACTTCCCGGACCCGGACGGGCCGATGACGGCGACGACCTCGCCTTCGCCCACCTCTAGGCTCACGCCGTCGAGCGCCTGGTGGTCGCCGAAGCGCTTGCGGAGGTCGCGTACGACCATGACCGGGGTGTCGGTCACCGCTGCCCCTTTCCGAAGTGCCGTTCCAGGCGTTGCTGACCGAGCGACAGCACGGTCACCACGGTGAGGTACCAGACGCACGCGACGATCAGCAGCGGCACGATCTGGTACGTCCGGTTGTAGATCACCTGGACCGAGTAGAGCAGGTCTGCCATCGCGATCACGCTGACCAGCGAGGTGCCCTTGAGCAGGCTGATGAACTGCGAGCCGGTCGGCGGGATGATCACCCGCATGGCCTGCGGGAGCACCACCTTGACGAAGCTCTGGGGGGCGGTGAAGCCCATGGCGCGGGCCGCGTCACGCTGGCCGCCGTCCACGGACATGATCCCCGCCCGGACGATCTCCGCCATGTACGCGGCCTCGTGCAGGGTGAGCCCGATGAGGGCGGCCGTCAGTGAGCTGATCACGGCGTTGGTCGGCCACGAGGCGAACGTGGGGCCGAACGGCACGCCGAGCGACAGCCGCGGCAGCAGGTAACCCAGGTTGAACCAGAAGATGAGCTGCACCAGCGGGGGTATCCCGCGGAAGACGCCCACGTAGACGGCGCAGGCCCAGCTGACCGGCTTGAAGTCGCTGAGTCTGCCGGCCGCGACGAGCATGCCGAGCAGGCTGCCCAGCACCATCGCGATGACCGTCAGCAGCAGCGACATGCCGAGCCCGCCCAGGATGTTCGGGTCGAACACGTACTCCGCGACCACGCCCCACTCGAACCGGGGGTTGGTGACGAGGAACCAGCCGAGCTGCACGGCGAGCACGAGCAGCACCGCCCCGGCCAGCCACCGTGCGGGACGCAGCCGGGGGCGGGCGGTCGCCACATCGACGGCGGTGTCGCCGGTGGTGTCGCCGGTGGCGTGCTGGACCTGGGTGCTCATCGCCCGGCCGCGGTGTTCAGCTTGGGCGCGTCGACCGCCACGTTCTCCAGGCCGTACTTGTCGACGATCTTCTTGTACGCGCCGTTCTTGAAGATCTCCTTGAACGCCTCGAACATGACCGGGCCCAGGCCACTGGACTTGGGCACGAGCATGGCGAGCTGATCGACGCCGGCGCCCTGCTCGTCGGTCTGGGTGACGTAGGTGAAGGCGTCCTTCTCCTTGGCCATGGCGTCGATCGCGGCGCTCTCGGTCATGCCGGCGGCGTCGGCGCGGCCGGACTTGGCGGCCAGGATCGTTCCATTGGTGTCGGCCAGCGGGAGGAAGGCGATCGCCGCCTTGCCCTGCTTGGCGCACCACTGGGTCAGGAGCTTGACCTGGTCCTCCACGATGCTGCCGGCGGTGCCGGAGATGCGCTTGCCGCACAGGTCGCCGGAGCTCCCGACCTTGGTGGACGCCGACTTGGGGATGAGGTAGGAGGTCCGGCTGACCATCCAGACGATGGCGTCGAACTGCTTCTCCCGCTCGGCCGTGTCCTTCACCGGGCCGTTGAAGGCGTCGTAGCGCGACGACAGCATGCCGGACAGGGCCGCGGGCAGTCCGCTCACGATCGCGATCTCGCTTTTGACACCGAGCGCCTTGGCGAGTGCCTCCTGGATCTCCTTGTCGACACCTGTGACAGTTTTACCGTCGTTGGCGACGATCCTGTAGGGTGGATGCGAGTCGCCCGCGAACCGGATGACGCCCGCTTCCTTGACAGCGTCAGGCAGGGTTTCATACAAGGCGGTCTTGCCGGGTGCTCCTTGCCCCACCGCGCCGTCTTCCCCGCCCCCGCAGGCCGACGCGGCGAGAAGGACTAGTGCCGCAGCGGCCGTGAAAGCCGTCCTGGGCATACTCATGGTGGTCCTCCGCCGACTTGTTAGTGCTGCAATTACATTTCGATCGTTATGGGTAATGTCACATCTTGGGCTGCACACCTGTCAAGGGGCGACCGTGAGAACCGCACAGCACCCTAGGCATGTATGGGCGATATATACAAGAGGGTCCGTTTTCCCGGCGAAGGGTTCACGACAGGAACCGGTAGACGGTCTGGGCCACGCAGGCGGGCTTGCCCGAGCCCTCGACCTCGACCGTGAAGTCCAGCGTCGCCTGAACACCGCCCTTGACGTCCTCGACCCCGGCGACCCGGCCGGTGAGGCGGATCTTCGCGCCGACGGGGACGGGCGCGGGGAAACGGACCTTGTTCAGCCCGTAGTTCACGGCCATGCCGATGCCCTCGATCTCCAGCAACTGGCCGAAGAGCGGGATGAGCAGTGACAGGGTGAGGTAGCCGTGCGCGATCGGACCCTTGAACGGGCCGCCGGCGGCACGGGCCGGGTCGACATGGATCCACTGATGGTCGTCCGTGGCGTCGGCGAAGGTGTTCACCCGATCCTGGGTGATCTCCATCCACTCCGTGGCGCCGAGGTCCACGCCGGCCAGGGCCCTGATCTCGTCGATGCCGTTGACGGTGCGAGACATGGGATGCTCCTTCAGTCCAGGTCCGGCACGGGGATGCCATAGGTTTCCGGGCGGGCGCCCACGGAGGTGGCCCACACCCGGGCGATGTCGGCGGCGGGCCAGCCGCCGTCGCGGTAGGCGACGCTGATCTCCTGCGGGTGGGACCACAGCGACAGCCGGTCGCCGCCGATCCCGACGCACTGGCCGGTCACCTGGGCCGAGGCGTCGCTCGCCAGATAGACGACCAGACCGGCGACATCCTCGGCGGTGCCGAAGCCGATGCCCTTGCGCAGCGAGTCGGGCAGCGGCACGCCGTCCTTCTCCAGCGCCTCGATGTACGGGGCGAACGCCGGGATGCTCTTGGTCATCTCGGTGGCGGCGTTCGGGATCACCGCGTTGACGGTCACGCCCGCCTTGGCGCACTCCATCGCCCAGGTGCGGACCATGGCCGCGATGCCCGCCTTGGCGGCGGCGTAGTTCGTCTGGCCGAAGTTGCCGCGCTGACCCGCGGGCGAGCCCGCGACGATCACCCGGCCGCCGCCCTCGCGCTCGCGCATGTGCCGGACGGCGGCCCGCACACAGGTGAACGTGCCGCGCAGGTGCACCCGGACGACGTCGTCGAAGTCGTCGTCGGACATCTTCCACAGCACGCGGTCGCGCAGGATGCCGGCGTTGGTGCACATCACGTCCAGCCGGCCGAACTCCGAGACCGCCCGGTCCACCAGCCGCTCGGCCGCCTCGGTGTCACCCACCGCGGCCACCTCGGCCACCGCGCTGCCGCCCGCCGCGACGATCTCCTTGACCGCCGCCTCGGCCGCGGCCGGATCCACATCGTTGACCACGACCGCGGCCCCGGAGGCCGCCAGCGCCTTGGCGTAGGCCAGCCCCAGGCCGCGCCCGCTTCCGGTGACGACCGCCACCTTGCCGGTGATTCCCGCACTCTCCATCGACAGCCCTCTCTCACGCTCTCTCCAGCGCCAATGTAGGGCAATCTGATGTCGATCGTCAATGATATGTATCGTTTTATGCTGACTCAGTGGCCGCCAAGATCGTGCTGGTGCGGTGGTGCGCGACCAGTTCGGCCAGCCGGGGCTCGAACTCCGCCACGATCTGCTTGACGCGGATCTCGGCGAGCGGCCCGAGAGTGTCGTAGATCTCGACGAAGACGTCGCGGGCGGCCGCCCGTGGCCAGTCGGCCGGCAGCAGCTCCACCGGCAGGCCGGGGTCGAGGTTGGGGAACGTCCGCCAGGTGTCCATGATCCCCGTGCGCGCCACCAGCGCCTCGGACGCCCCCACGGCGCCGTTGCGCACCCGGACGAGCAGCGGCGCGTAACGCGCGACGAACTCCTCATAGTTACGCCGCAGCAGGCCGAAGTCCCACGCCTCCTGTGGCGCCCGCAGCCCGGGCACCTGCGGCGCGCCCGCCAGGAACACCGTGGAGGTGGCGACCCCCAGCTCGGTGAGCTCCGCCGCCGCCGTGCCGGCGTCCGCCGTCGGCGACACCCACAGCCCGTCGTACAGCGGCGCGAATCCCAGCCAGCGCAACTTCGTCCGCAGGGAGTGGCGCAGGTCCCGCTGCTCCTCCGCGATCGAGAAGGCCGCCAGCACCCACGTGCCGTCCCAGGCGCCCCGGTCCAGGCCGAAGGACATGATGCGGTGGCGTCCCTCCGACAGCACCGCCGACGCCCGGTCGGTCAGCCGGTAGTAGGTGCGCCGCCCCACCTTGGACGACTCCAGCAGATCCCGTCTGGCCAGGCGGCTGAGCGCCGCCCGCGCCGCCACCGCCGAGACGCCGAACTCCTCGGTCAGCCGCACCAGCGCGGCGGAGGGCAGTTGGTCGGCCCGGCGGAACCAGTAGTCGCCGAGCAGTGTCGTGATGAGATGTTGCGGAGGCGCGCCCACCTGGAAGCGCGGAAGGTCGACATCCCCTGGCTCTGGCCATTCACCGTCAGTCACAGATGAAGTATACGTATGACGGTTCTGTCTACGTGCGTTATCGATTCGTCGCGAGCGAACGATTTGACGATGCTACGCGCCGGAGGCGTACTCACGACGGAGCTGGGGCTTGAGCACCTTCCCCGATGCGCCCCGAGGCAGCGCCGAAGCGAACTCGACGCTCTTGGGCACCTTGTACCTGCCGAGCCGTCCGGCCAGGTAAGCCAGTAACGCGGCCGCGTCCGGCGTGGCACGCTCCTTGAGCACCACGACGGCCTTGCCCACCTCGCCCCACTTCTCGTCCGGCACCCCGATCACCGCGCACTCGGCCACGTCGGGATGCTCGTAGAGCACGTTCTCGACCTCGGCGGGGTAGATGTTCTCCCCGCCGGAGATGATCATGTCCTTGATCCGGTCCACCACGAACGCGTAGCCGTCCTCGTCCACCACCGCCACGTCGCCCGAGCTGAACCAGCCGTCGTCCGTCAGCACGGCCCGGGTCTCCTCCGGCCGTCCCCAGTAGCCCGCCATGACGTTCGGCCCGTGGACGATCACCTCGCCCGGCTCGCCCTGCTCCACGTCGGTCCCGTCCGGCCGGACGATCCGGACGTCGGTGAAGAAGTGCGGCACGCCCGCCGAACCCACCTTGCGGTGGCTCATCGCCCGGTCCAGGCAGAGGGTGCCCGGCGCCGCCTCCGTCATCCCGTACCCCTGCACGAAGGCGAGCCCCCGGGCCAGGTAGGTGCGGATCAGCGCCTCCGGCGCGGGCGCGCCGCCGCACAGCAGGGTGCGCACCGATGACAGGTCGGCCTCCCACCAGCCGTCGGCGGCGGCGAGCGAGTCGAACATGGCCGGCACCCCGAACAGGAGCGTCACCCGGTGCCGCTGGATGAGCTCCAGCGCCCGCTCCGGCCGGAAGGCCGCCTCCACCAGCACCTGGCCGCCCTTGAGCAGCGTGGGCAGGCAGGTCATGTTCAGCGCCGCCGTGTGGAACAGCGGCGCGGTCACCAGCGTGACCTCATCGGCCGTCAGGTCGACGTCGACCAGCACGTTGAGCGAGTTCCAGATGATGTTGCCGTGGGTGAGCACGGCCCCTTTCGGCCGGCCCGTGGTGCCGGAGGTGTACATGACGATGCACGGGTCCGCCGGTGCGACCGGCTCGTCCAGCGGCGTGCCGTCGGCCGACTCCAGGAGACGCTCGTAGTCCTCGCCCACCCGGAGCGTGGGCAGGCCGAAGTCGTCCGCCCGCCCGCTGATGAGGACGGCCGCGCCGGAGTCGGCCAGCATGTACGCCAGCTCCTCGGCCGACAGCCTCGTGTTCAGCGGCACGAACACGGCCCCGAGCGCGGCAGCGGCGAACAGCGACTCCAGGAAGGCCGGATGGTTGTCCCCCAGGTAGGCCACCCGGTCACCGGGCCCGGCCCCCATCCCGCGCAGCAGGTGGGCGAGCCTGGTGACGCGTTCGTCCAGCTCCCGGTACGTCCAGGTCCGGCCGTCGTGGACGACCGCCGGCTTCCCGGGGGTCCTGCGGGCGCGGCGCCGCGGCCAGGCCCCGATGCCTTGGTTGCGCATGCGGTCGATCACTCCTCGTTCGGGGCCGGCTCCAGCCGGATCGGGACGGACACGGCGCCGATCTCCGGCATCCGCGCGTTCTCGACGGGTCCGTTCACCTCGAACCTGGACGTACGGCGCAGCAGCTCCGCCAGCGCGACGCGCATCGACAGCCGCGCCAGCGGCATCCCCGCGCAGGCGTGCCGCCCGCGCCCGAAGGCCAGGTGCGCGGTGATGTTCGGGCGATCCAGGACGAACGCGTCCGGGTCGGGGAAGACCTCCTCGTCGCGGTTCGCCGAGGCGTACACGAGCGTGACGGGCTCGCCGGGCCGGATGCGCCGGCCGTGCAGCTCGATCTCCTGGGAGACGGTCCTGGCGAAGCCGCGGTACGGCGTGAACAGCCGCAGGAACTCCTCCAGAGCCGCGGGCAGCAGCTCGGGCCGCTCGCGCAGCCGCGCCTGCAACTCCTGGTCCTGCGACAGGTGCCGGCAGATGGAGCCGAGCAGGATCGGCGGCGCCACCATGCCCACGACCAGGCACTGGCGCAGCGCCCCGACGATGTGCTCGTCCTCCAGGGGCCGCCCGTCGGGCCGCTCTGCCAGCAGCGAGCTGGCCGGGTCCTCCTCCACCGGCCGCGGCTCGGCACGCCGGTCCCGTACGAGGTCACGGGCGATGCCGTACATGCGTTCGCTCGCCTCGTTGACCACCGGGCCGTCCATGGACCGCCAGGCCCGCACCCACCGGGCCGCCGTCGTGGCCAGCTCGGGGGCGATCTCCGGGTCGAGGTTGAGCCACTCGGTGGTGACCCAGGCGGGGAACTGCGCGCCGAACTCCTGCGCGATGTCACCGCCGCCGCGCTCGATCAGCGGGGTCAGCTCACGCGCCGCGTGCGCGCCCAGCCTCGGCTCCAGCCGCTCGATCCGGGCCCGCTGCAGGGTGCGGTCGAGCGCCCTGCGGTACGGCGTGTGCGCCGGCGCGTCGTAGTTCAGCGGCGGGCGGCGCAGGCCGCGCGGGTCGCTGGGCACGACGGCGCGAACCGAGGAGATGAACGTCACCGGGTCGCTCGCGGCGGCCGCCACGTCGGCGTGCCGGGTGAGCGCCCAGAACCCGCCGTAGCCACTGCTGTGCGCCACCGGGCACGTCCGCCGCAGCCGCGCGTACATGTCGAGGCTCTCGCCGGCCGTTTCCGCCTCGAACGGGTCGAAGTCGTCCTGCGTCATGACCTTCCTTCGTCAGGGCCGGGAATTTCAGGCGGCGGGCGTGAACCGCAGCGGAACGGAGTTCGTTCCCCACTCCGCCCAGCGGGCCATCATGATCTCCCCGCCGAGCTCGAACGACGCCGTCCTGGCCAGCGCCTCCTCCAGCGTCGTGATGAGCATCATGCGCGCCAGGGGCGCCCCCGGGCAGGTGTGGACGCCGCCGCCGAACGCCAGGTGCCGGGCCAGGTTCGGCCGGTCGAATCGGAAGGTCTCCCCGTCGGGGAAGACCCGTTCGTCCCGGTTGGCCGAGGTGTAGACCAGGGCGATCGGCTCGCCTGCCTTGATGAGCCGGCCGCCGATCTCGACGTCCTGGCGGGCCGTTCTGGCCATGCCGCGATAGGGGCCGTACAGGCGCAGGAACTCCTCGACCGCCGCCGGGATCCGCTCGGGGCGGGCGCGCAGCAGGTCCGCGAGCTCCGGGTCGCCGGCGAGGTGCACGAACATGTTGCCGATGAAGACACTGGGCGCCACCATGCCGGTGACCAGCAGTTGCCGGACACAGCCCAGGATCATGTCGGCGGGCAGCGGCCGCCCTTCGTACTCGGCCTCCATGAGGGCGCTGGTCAGGTCGTCGCGCGGGTCCATCGGGCTGCCGGCGCGCTCGTCGATGACGGCCTGGGCGATCTCGTACAGTCTCCGGCTCAGACGTACGACGTTTTCTGTGTCGACGATCTGGATCGCCGCCACATATTCGGCACTGATCTCCTTGATCAGCGCGGACAGTTCCGTCGGCAGGTTGAAGAACGCGGCGAACACGTGCGCCGGGAACTTCTGCGCGTAGTCCACCGAGACGTCCCCCTCGCCGGCCTCGACGAGGGGCTCCAGGAGCTGAACCGCGTACTGCCGCACCCGCGGCTCGATCGCGGCCATCTTCTCCCGGGTGAAGAAGCGGTTGATCACCTTGCGGTAGGCGGTGTGCTCCGGCGGGTCGAAGTGCAGGGGCGGCCGCCTGCCGGTGAAGGCGAACTTCGGCACCGTGTTCTGCACCGACGTGGTGAACACGTCGCGGCTCTCCAGGACGTGCTTGACGTCCTCGTGCCGGAACAGCGCCCAGAAGCCGCCGTCGTAGGTGTCGCTGTGCGCCACCGGGCAGCTCGTGCGCATCTCCTTGTAGAGCGCGTGGGCGCTGGTGAAGGCCTCGGGGGCGCGCGGGTCGAAGTCGTGCGTGAGCTCGCGATCCGGGGCGGCGTCCTGGTGGGGCGCGGTCATCACGACTCCCTTTCGGCGTGTCGACAAGGCGCGGCGCGGGGGCACGCCACCCCCAGAACAATAGACATTTATGTCATCGATCGTCAACGAACACGACTCTCATTGCCCTGGGGCGTCGAGTCGTCAGTCGTCGAGTTCGCGGCCGAGCCGGTGCAGCCTGAGCGCCAGCTGCACCTCCAGGGTGTGATCCGGGCTGTTCCAGTCCATGCCGAGCAGGCGCCGGACCCGGTCGAGGCGCTGGGTGACGGTGTTCGGGTGGATGTGCAACCGCTTGGCGCTGGCGACGAGGCTCTGCCCGGTGGCGAAGTAGGCTTCGAGCGTCTCCATCAGCGCGGTCGAGCGCTGTTCGTCGTGCCGGATGACCGGCCCCAGCGTCCGTGCCACGAACCGGACCGCGGACGCGCCGTCGCCCAGCAGCAGTCCGGCGTACCCGAGGTCGGCGGCCGTGGCGGCGACGCCCACCCGTTCGAGCCGGAGCAGGGCCTGCGCGCACGCCAGCGCCTCCGCGTAGGCGGCGGGCAGGTCGGCCGGATCGTCGACCGGTCCCGCCGCGCCGACCGTGACCGGCGACCCCAGCCGCATGGTCATCGAGCGGGCTGTCCGGCGGCCCGTCAGCGACGGATCGTCGGAGGGGATGACCAGGATCGCCTGACCGTCCCGTACCGTGCTCAGGCCGTCGCTCGCGGCGGCGAGATCGGACGCCACGGAGGCGAGGCTCTGCCGGTTCTCCGCCCGGATGTGCGCGACGACGACGGCATGCCGCTTCTGGGGCTGGTAGCCGATCCGCAGGGCGCGCTCGGCCAGTGAGGAATACGTGCGCGGGGTGGGCGTGAGGAGGTCGTCGAGCAGCTCGCCGCGCACCCTGGCCTCAGCGGCGGCGAGGTTGCGGCTGAACAGCTGGAGCAGCGAGGCGACGACCGCCGCGCGGGCGAGCAGCCGCCTGTCCAGGTCGCCTACCTCGGTGGAGGCGACCGGTGGCTCCCAGACCAGGGTGCCGAGATTCTCGGTGCCGGCCACCAGATCGGTGACCCAGTACGCCCCGTCGTGCGCGCCGCCCGCCGCGACGGACATCGCCTTCAGGACCTCCTCGGGCGCCCCGGGGGTCCAGGCGACGGGCGTCTCGAACTCGTCGAAGATGGCGAGCACGCCGCCGAGCTGATCACCCGCCGCGGTCACGACCTCCTGCACGCCACCGCCCCGCAGCACGATGGCCATGCTCTGGTCGTGCGCCGCGACCGCCCTCTCCTGGTCGACCGTACGCTGCCGGAGAGCCTCGTTCGCCTGCCGCAGGGCCGTCAGGGTCTGATCCCGGTCATACCTCGACCGCGCCTGCTCGATGGTGGTCGCGGCGAGGGCGGCGAAGGAGCCCAGGAGCGCGATGGCGTCGTGGGAGAACCAGCCCGGCGTGCGGTTGGCGGCGAACAGGACCCCGATGACGGCGCTGGTGCGCAACGGTACGCCGACGATCGACAGCTGCCGCTCCGCCCTGACCGAGGCGTCGACGACCGGATCGTGCGTCAGCCGTTCGTCGCTGAAGTAGTCGGGCGTGGAGAAGGGCGTGCCGGTGGCGGCGACCCGGCCGCCGATGCCGATCCCGAACGGGATCCGGACGTCCCTCCAGGCCGAGGAGGTCGCGCCGACCATCACCTGCATGCAGGTCACCCGGGCCGCGTTGTCGTTCAGGCTCAGGTACGCCATGTCGCAGCCGAGCAGCCGCTGCGCCTGGCTCACGATCAGGCTCAGGATCGTGTCGGGGTCGCTGCGGTCCTCGGCCAGCTCCTTCGCGCACTCGACCAGCGCCCGCTGCTGTTCCTGCCGGCTGCGCCGTTTCTCCAGCGTGTCGCGGAGTTGGAGAGCGAGCGTGTGCTCGGCGTGCAGGTCCGCCACCTCGGCGGGTGAGGCGGCGTTCGCCACCGCGTCGTGCAGGACCTCGTCGTAGTGGGGCAGCGGTGCCTCGTCGACGAGAAGCTGGAGGAAACTGCGCCTGTTCACAACCCTTGCTCCCGTCCACGCGGGCTCGTCCGCAGGACTCGTCCGATGATGCGGACGCCGTTCGACCGCCGCGTGATCGATGACTTTGTCCATCGTTGTAGCATTCGCGCACCCACAGTGAGCAATAGTCAAGACCCTGGGGAGCGCGAATCCAGGCGGCGGCGAGCGGACGGCTCGACGGTCAGGCAGGGGTGTCGACGGACTTCCTGGGTTCGGCGGCCACCTCTCCGGATTCGGCGGCCGCCCGCCGGGAGTCCAGCAGGTGCCGGGCCGTTCCCCAGATGCCCCGGCGGAACAGCAGCACGACCACGATGAAGATCGAGCCCGTGATGATCCCGGTCTCCGCGAACCCGGCGGTGGCCAGGAAGTCCTGGAGCTGGACGACCAGGGCCGCGCCGATGGCGCCGCCCCACAACGTGCCGATCCCGCCGAGGATGACCATCATCACGGCCTGCCCGGAGGTGGTCCAGTAGACGCCCTCGAGTGAGGCGAAGCCGTGGCCGATGGCGAAGACTCCCCCGGCCATCCCGGAGAGCGCGGCGGACAGGACGAAGGCCAGGAGCCGGTAGCGGTCGACGGGGTAGCCGAGGGCGCGCGCCCGGTCCGGGTTGGCGCGGATGGACACCAGTACCCGGCCGAACGGCGAGCGTACGATGCGCCAGGCGGCGAACAGCCCGGCCAGCACGAACGGCAGGCCCGCGTAGTAGAAGAAGAACGAGTCGGACAGGTCGAGTCCGAACAGCTCCCGGGGGATGCCCTGCAGGCCGTTCTCCCCGCCGGTCACGTCCCGCCACTGGTTGGCGATGAAGTACGTCATCTGGGCGAAGGCCAGGGTGACCATGGCGAAGTAGATGCCGCTGAGCCGTACCGACAGATAGCCGATCGGCAGCGCCAGCAGTGCCGCGAACGCCGCGCCGCCGAGGATCGCGACCGGGAACGGCAGCCCGGTGTGCAGCGCGATCAGGCCGGTGCAGTAGGCCGATCCGCCCCAGAACGCGGCGTGCCCGAACGACAGCAGCCCGGTGAAGCCCAGCAGCAGGTCCACCGCCGCGGCGAACAGCGCCCAGCAGGCGATGTCCAGCGCCACCGGCGGATAGATCATCCAGGGCAGGACGAGGGCCGCGAACAGCCCGGCGACCAGGAGCAGCAGCCCGCCTCGGCCCGATCGGGCCAGCCTGGACAGAATCACCGGAACGCCTCCTGCTGTCCGAACAGCCCGGCCGGGCGCCACAGCAGCACCACGGCCATGAGGATGAACACCATGGTCTGGGAGAGCGCGGGCACGTACAGGTTCCCCAGGGCCGACACCAGCCCGACGGCGAACCCGGCGGCGACCGAGCCGAACACCGAGCCCAGGCCGCCGATCACCACCACCGCGAAGACGGTGATGATCAGGTCAGCGCCCATCAGCGGGTTGACCGCGCGCATCGGCGCGGCCAGCACCCCGGCGAACGCGGCCAGCGCGACCCCGAAGCCGAACACGGGGGTCACCCACCGGCCCACGTCGATGCCCAGCGCCCGCGTCAGCTCGGGCCGCTCGGTCGCGGCCCGGACGATCATCCCGACGCGGGTACGGGTGAGGACCACCCACACCGCGACGCACACCAGCGCCGACACCGCCAGCACGAACACCTGGTAGGCGGGGTAGGTGAACAGCCCCAGGTCGATCGTGCCGCCCAGCTCCGGCGGCCGTGGGTACGGCTGGGAGCTCACCCCGTACTCCCGCTTCACCAGGTCCTGCAGGATGAGCGCCAGCCCGAAGGTGAACAGGAAGCCGTACAGGGGGTCCAGCGGGGTCAGCCGGCGGATGAACAACCGTTCCAGGACGACCCCGGCCAGGCCCAGCAGCGGCGGCACCAGCAGCAGGGCCGCCCAGAAGTTCAGGCCGAAGGAGTCGAGCGCGATGAACGCCCCGAAGGCGCCGAGCATGTAGAACGCGCCATGAGCCAGGTTGACCACGCCGAGCATCCCGAAGATGACCGCCAGGCCGAGGGCGAGCAGGGCGTAGAACGCCCCGCCCACCAACCCGTTGAACGCCTGCTGGAGCACGCCGGCCGCCTACAGCTTGCAGGCGGGGTCGGGCTGCGGCTGGAACGCCTCGGCCGCCGGGATGGTCTTGAGGATCTTGACGTAGTCCCACGGCTCCTTGACCTCGGCGGACGGCTTCACCTCCGCCAGGTAGGCGTCGTGCAGCAGCAGGTGGTCCTGGGCGCGGATGGTGCCGTTGCGGGCGAACATGTCCTCCACCTTGTAGCCCTCGAGCTGCTTGACCACCTCGTCGGAGTTGTCCGTGCCGGCGCGCTGGACGGCCTCCAGGTACTGCAGGGCGGCCGAGTAGTTGGCGGCGTGGTTGGCGGTGGGCCGCTTGCCGGTCTTGGCCTGGAACCTGTCGGCCCAGGCGCGGCTCTTGTCGTCGGTGTTCCAGTACCACGAGTCCGTGTAGCGGGTGCCCGCCAGGGCGTCCGGGCCGAGTGAGTGGATGTCGGTGAGGCCCAGCAGCCCGATCGCGAGACCCACGCCCTTGTCGCGCAGCTTGTACTCGTTGTACTGCTTCACCAGGTTGACCAGGTCACCGCCGGCCTGCATGGTGCCGAGCACCTGGGGCTTGGGGTCCAGGTTCGACGCCTTGAGCAGGAACGTGGCGAAGTTGTCGTTGGGGAACGGCGTCGGGTCGGACTCGACCACGCTGCCGCCGGCCGCCTTGATCGCCTCGCCGAAGGTCTTCTGCATGTCCTGCCCGAACGCGTAGTCGGGGTAGACGATGTACCAGTTCTTGGCGCCGTCCTTGGTGACCTCGGTGCCGGTGCCGTGGGCCAGCATGTAGCTGTTGTAGCTGTAGTGGAAGGTGTACTTGTTGCACGACTTGCCTTCCAGCTCGGTGCTGGCGGCGCCGACGTCGATGAAGACCTTCTTCTTGTTCTTGGCGACGGTGGCGACGGCGAGCGCGGCCGAGGAGGTCGGCACGTCCAGGATGACGTCGGCCTGCTGCCGGTCGTAGAGCTCCTGCGCCTTGGAGTTGGCGATCTCCGGCTTGTTCTGGTGGTCGGCGGCCTCCACCACGATCTCCTTGGCCACCGCCTTGTCGCCGTGCTTGGCCCGATAGTCGTCCGCCGCCATCTTGACGGACTCGATCGTCTCCTTGCCGGAGGTCGCGGAGTAGATGCCCGACTGGTCGTTCAGCACGGCCAGCACCACCTTGTCGTCACTGATCTTCCCGCCGCCGCCTCCCGGCCCGCCCGCGCACCCGGTCAGCAGCAACCCCGCGGCGGCCAGGCAGCCGCTCCAGCCCGTGACTCTCATTCAGGCATCTCCTCTATTTCCACGATCATGGCCGTCGTCAGATTCCGAGGTATTCGAGCAACTCGTGCTCGCGTTCGCGGACCTGCTCGTTGTCCAGCGATTCGACGATCCGGCCCTCGGCCAGCAGGTAGTGGCGGTCGGCGACGGTCGCGGCGAAGTGCACGTTCTGCTCGATGAGCAGGACGGTCACCCCGGCCGCCTTGACCTCGCGCAGGATCTCGCCGATCTGCTGGACGATCAGCGGCGACAGGCCCTCGGTGGGCTCGTCGCACAGCAGCAGCCGGGCGCCCGTGCGCAGCACGCGGGCGAGCGCGAGCATCTGCTGCTCGCCGCCCGACAGCTTCGTCCCGGGGAAGCGCCGCCGCTCGCGCAGCGCCGGGAACGTCTCGTACACCCGCTTCAGCGGCCACGGCTCCGAGCCGGTCTTGTTGACGGGCGGCAGCAGCAGGTTCTCCTCCACCGACAAGGTGGCGTAGATGCCCCGGTCGTCCGGGACGAAGCCCAGGCCGCGCCGGGCTCTGCGGTGGGGGCCGAGGCCGGTGACGTCCTCCCCGGACAGCGAGATCGTGCCCGCCGTCCTGCCGTACGAGCCGTGCAGTCCCATCAGGCAGCGCAGCAGCGTCGTCTTGCCGGCGCCGTTGCGGCCGACCAGCGTGACGATCTCGCCCTCGTCGACCCGCATCGACACCTCGCGCAGCGCCTGCGCCTCGCCGTACCACGCCGACAGCCGGTCAACGATCAACATGGGAGTCTCCGAGGTAGGCGGTGATGACCCGCGGGTCGTGGCGGATCTCGGCGTACGGTCCCTCGGCCAGCACCTTGCCGTGCTGCAGGACGGTCACCCGGTCGGCGAGGCTGGCGACCACGCTCATGTTGTGCTCGACCAGGACCACGGTGCGGCCCGCGCGGATCTTGCGGATGAGCTCGATGGTGCGGTCCACGTCCTCCACGCCCATCCCGGCGGTCGGCTCGTCGAGCAGCAGCACCCGGGGCTCCAGCGCCAGGGCGAGCGCCAGCTCCAGCGCGCGCTTCCTCCCGTACGGCAGCGAGCCCGCCTGGACCTCGCCGTGGCCGGACAGCCCGACCTCGTCGAGCAGTTCCTCCGCGCGTCCGGTGAAGCGGGCCAGCGCCCGGTCCGAGCGCCAGAACCGCCAGCCCAGGCCGGTGCCGCTGGCCAGCGCCAGCTCCACGTGCTGACGCGGGGTCAGCTCGGCGAACAGGCTGGTGATCTGGAACGAGCGCGCCACACCCAGCCGGGTGATCGCCTCGGGGCTGCGCCCGGCCAGCTCTCCGCGCGCCGCCAGGACCACGCTGCCCGCGGTCGGCTTGAGGAAGCCGGTCAGCAGGTTGAACAGGGTGGTCTTGCCGGCCCCGTTGGGACCCACCAGCGCGTGCACGCCGCCCTCGGCCACGTCCAGGTCCACGCCGTCCACGGCCAGGAAGCCGCGGAACTCCCTGCTCAGCCCACGCACCTTCAGAATGGGCCCGGACTGACCGGTAACGGCCTGAGCGGTAACGGCCTGAGCGGGGACGGATCCGCCCGGGGCGACACCGTGCCCGCTCCCCGTCGGATCTACTCCCATGCGCCCTCCTCGCGCGTCAGGCGGGACCTGAGCCGCGCCCGGGCCGCCGTAACCGTGAACGCTAGGTGTCATCCGGGCCAATGGACCAGGTGACTCGGGCACATATTCCGGCGGCCCGCTATGAGGCCGGGCACATGAGGAAGAAATTCCCCGGAGCCGTGTCGATCCCGGCGGCGCGCGATCGACGCATGGGTGAAAGGACAGGCAACGAGCACGGAGGAGATGTGATGAGCACCGTAGTGATGCACAACGTCGTGTCGGTGGACGGCTTCATCGCCGACGCGAACGATGAGATCGGCCCGCTGTTCGACTGGTACTTCAACGGCGACGTCGACCTCGTCGACGGCGGCGGGATGAAGGTCTCACGGGCCTCGGCCGACTACATCCGGCCGATGTGGGCGCGTATCGGGTCGATGGTGATCGGGCGTCACCTGTTCGACATGACCAACGGCTGGGAGGGTTCGCCGCCTACGGGCGAGCACGTCGTCGTGGTGTCCCACCGGCCCAAGCCCGACGGATGGCACCCTGAGGCGTCCTACCACTTCGTCGACGACGTGACCCAGGCGATCGCCAAGGCCAGGGAGCTCGCGGGAGAGCGCACCGTCGCCGTGGCGGCGGGCGAGGTCGGCGGTCGGGCCTTCGGTCTCGGCCTGGTGGACGAGGTGGCGATGGACGTCGTGCCCGTGGTCTTCGGCTCGGGCAAGCGCTACTTCGGGTCGGTCGACGCCCAGCACCTGCTGGAGGACCCGCACGTGGTGATCCAGGGCGACCGGGTGCTGCACCTGCTCTACCGGGTCCGCCGTTAGCGGGCGCGGCGTCCCCTACCACGGGACGGGCGTGCCGTCCCAGGAGAAGAACTCGCCGGAGGGCCCGTCGTCGGGCAGCAGCGCGAGCCGGACCGCGCCCGCCGCGGCCTCGGCCGGGTCGCCGCCGGCGGCGGCGGCACGGGCGTTGAGGTCGGTCCGGCGCAGGCCTGGAGCGAGCACGTTGGCCTTGACGCCGTCGTCCGCCAGGGTGTGGGCGTAGTACACCGTCAGCGCGTTCAGCGCCGCCTTGGACGACCGGTAGGCGGCGTAGGCGCCCTGGTGCGGGAACTGCGGCCCGGTGCTCCAGGTCAGCGAGCCGGTGCCGCTGGAGACGTTCACGATCCGGGGGTGCGCGGACCGGCGCAGCGCGGGCAGGAAGGCGTTGGTCACCGTGACGACCCCGAAGACGTTCGTCTCGTAGACGCGGCGGAGGGTGTCGAGGTCCTCTTGGTCCGGGGTCTTGTCATCACCGGAGATTCCGGCGTTGTTGACCAGGATGTCCAGCGTGTCGACCTGCCGGGCAGCGTCGGCGACGCCGGCCGCGTCCGTGACGTCGATGACGAGCGGCCGGGCGTCGCCGCCTATCTCCTCGGCGGCGCGCTCGCCGCGCCCGGCGTCGCGCGAGCCGACGTAGACGGTGAGGCCCGCGCCGGCGAGTAGGCGCGCGATCTCCTTGCCGATGCCCTTGTTGGCGCCGGTGACCAATGCGATCGAGTTGTCCATGCCGTCGAGGGTGCCGCCGGCGAAACGCCCGATCCAGGGACAATCAGTACCAGGGAGACCGAGGAGGCAGCGTATGGCGAGAAGCGAACTGGCCCGTTTTCTGCGTGACCGGCGGGAGGGCTTGCCGCCGGGCGCGGCCGGACTGCCCTCAGGACCCCGGCGCCGCACTCCGGGCCTGCGCCGCGAGGAGGTCGCCGAGCTGGCCGGCATGTCGGTCGACTACTACGTCCGCCTGGAGCAGGCGCGGGGGCCGCGCCCGTCGCCGCGCATCCTGCGATCTCTGGCGGGCGCGCTCCGGCTGGCGCCCGCCGAGCGGACGCACTTGTTCCGGCTGGCCGGCGTGGCTCCGGAGCCGCCCGCCGGACCGCCGCGGGAGGTCCGGCCGTACGTGGCGGGCCTGCTGCACCGCATCCCGGGCACCGCGGTCGTCGTCACCGCGGCCGGCTACGACGTGATCGCCTGGAACCCGCTCGCCGAAGCGCTGCTCGGCGACCTCGGCAGCCGGCCCAACCTGGCCCGGCGGCGCTTCCTGGACCGCGATGAGGTGCTGACCACGGGCCACGAGGACTTCGGCGAGATCGCGGTGGCACGGCTGCGGGCCGCCGCCGATCGGTATCCCCGTGACAGGGCCCTCGCCGCCCTGCTGGCCGACCTCCGGGCGGGCAGCGCGGAGTTCGACGAGATCTGGGCCACCAACCCGGTGCGCGCGCCCGGCCACCGGACGAAGACCATGACGCATCCCGAACTCGGCCGGCTCCACATCAACTGCGACATCCTCACGGTTCCGGACGACGACCAGCAGGTGGTGTTCATGACCGCCGACCCGGACACCCCGACCGCCCGCGCCCTGCACCACCTCGCCACCCACGTCGCCTGAGCAGCCTGCCTTTGCCAGTTCGGCAACAGGGTTTGCCCGCTGCGGAAAGCCGGGGTGAGGATCTCCTCGTCTTACACCCGAACCGGCGAACAGGACCTTCCTTGAACATTTTCGTCACCGGCGCGAGCGGCCTCATCGGCGGCACCGTCGCCGCGCGGCTGATCGAATCCGGCCATGCCGTCACCGGCCTGATCCGCGACGAGTCCAGGGCCGGGGCCCTCAGCGGCCTGGGCATCGAGCCGGTGGTGGGCACCCTGGACGACGCGGAGTCGCTCGCCCGGCTGGCCCGCCGCGCGGACGCCGTCGTCAACGCCGCCGACAGCGATCATCGCGGCGCCGTCGAAACCCTCGTCACCGCCCTGGCCGGCTCGGGCAAGCCACTGCTCCACACCAGCGGCTCCGGCTTCGTCGCCACGGGCACGACCGGCGAACGATCGGAGGACGTGTTCGGCGAGGACGCCGTCGCCGGCTGGGTGCCGGACCATCCGGTCCGCGCGGCCCGCGTCGCCATCGACCGGCTGGTGCTGGCCGCCGCCGAGCAGGACGTGCGCTCGGTCGTGCTCTGCAACAGCCTCGTCTACGGGCAGGGCAGGGTTCCGGGCCGCCAGAGCGTGCTGATCGACGCGCTGATCCGCCAGGCGCACTCGGACGGCGTCGTCCGCCACGTCGGCGCGGGCCGCAACATCTGGTCCAACGTCCACGTCGACGACCTGGCCGACCTGTACGCCCTCGCCCTGGAGAAGTCCCCTGCCGGCACGTTCTACTTCGTCGAGAGCGGTGAGGAGTCCTTCGGTGCGATGGCCTCGGCCCTGGCCGGCGCCCTCGGCATGCCCGCCCCGCGGCCCTGGGACCCCTCCTCCCCCGGCAACCTCTGGGACCCGGGATTCGCCGCGCACGCCCTGGGCTCCAACAGCCGCGTGCGCGGCGCCCGCGCACGCGATCTTCTCGGCTGGAGCCCCCGGCACCACTCCGTCGTCGAGTGGATCGCAGGTGCCGGCCTGCGCGCTGCCGCGCCGTAGGCCGGGCGCGCGCCCAGGTCAGGTCGCCGCAGGTGGCGTGGCGGCCTTGTTCGTGGCGCGTTGGTGGCGGGTGAGCTGCTGGAGGGTGGCCTTGAAGGCGGCGTACCGGTCGGCGCCGAGAGCCTCCGCGTAGCGCTGTTCGATGGCGGCGATGATGGCGCGGGCCTTGGCGATCTCGTCCAGGGCGCGGTCGGTCGGGACGATGAGCTTGGCGCGGCGGTCGGCGGGGTCGGGCCGCCGGGTGACGTAGCCGAGGCGGGTGAGCTCGTCGGTGATGGTGCCGACGATCTGCTTGTGCTGGCCGGACCTGGCCGACAGGTCGGTCGCGCGGATGCCGCCCGGGTCGAGGAAGGCCAGGACGGATCCGTGCCGCGGGCTCACCTCGGGGTGTCCCTGTTCGGCGAGGGCGCGGAAGAGCTCCTCCTGGATCGCGCGCATCAGCTGACCGGTGAGCATGCCCAGGTCCGGGCCTTCGTCGATGACGCCCATGGGGGATCCTCCGAGAATTTAATCACGATCATTGACTATCAATGATCGTGATTATATCGTGAGTTCAACACTCCGGCGCACACGACCATCCGACAGGGAGCCCCATCATGACCGGATCAGGGAACACCTCCACCGCCGAGCGCCGGCTGCGCGCACGCTTCGACGGCGCCTTACACCTCCCCGGCGACGCCGGGTACGACCGGCTCCGGTGCTCGGCGTTCACGCCGGTCGACCCACGACCCGCGCTGGTGGCCGAGGCGAGCGGCGTCCAGGACGTCCAGGCCGCGGTCGTGGCGGCCAGGGACGCCGGCCTGCCGCTGGCCGTGCAGGCGACCGGCCACGGCACCCACGCGCCCTGCGACGGCGGTCTGCTGCTGCGCACCTCCCGGATGGACCGGGTGTTCCTCGATCCGCGCCGGCGCGTCGCCCGCGTCGGCCCCGGCGCCCGATGGGGCCAGGTCATCACGGCCGCCCAGCCGTTCGGCCTGGCCCCGCTGTCGGGGTCGCACGCAGACGTCGGCGTGACCGGCTACACCCTCGGCGGGGGCCTGAGCTGGCTGTCGCGCGCGTTCGGCTTCGCCGCCGACAGCGTGCTGCGCGCCCAGGTCGTCACGGCCGACGGACGGCTCGTGACCGCCACTCCTGACAGCCACCCCGATCTGCACTGGGCGCTGCGCGGCGGCGGCGGCAACTTCGGCGTGGTGACCTCGCTGGAGTTCCGGCTGCACCCGGTGGCCCGGGTCGTCGCGGGCACCGCCTGTTTCCCGGCCGGACGCGTCGGCGAGATCGTGACCCGCTACCGCGACCTGCTCGCCGGCCTGCCCGACGAGCTCAGCACCGCGCTGGTGCTGACCTCGATGCCCGACGACCCTCAGCTGCCCGCACCGGTGCGCGGCCGCCGCGTCCTGCAGCTCAAGGCGATGTACGCGGGCGACGCCGGCCGGGCCCGGCGGCTGCTACGGCCGCTGTGGCGGGCCGCGGGCCCGGCTCTCACCGAGGACTTCCGCACCATGCCGTACGCCGAGGCGTCCCTGGGCGGCACCGCCCCCGCCCAGGTCGAGCTGCTCAAGGAGCTGCCGGACGAGGCGATCGCGGCGATCATGCGGGTCGCCGGGCCGGACGACGGACCGGCCGTGGAGATCCGGCACTGGGACGGCGCCATGGGCCGCCCCGGCCCCGGCGCCGGCCCTGCCGGCCACCGCGACACCCGGCTGTCAGTGATCGCCGACGCCGGGTCCCCGGCCCTGGCCGACGCCCTGCGCCCGCACACCGGCGGCGGCGCGTTCCTGAACTTCCTGCACGACCCCACCCGGACCGCGGAGGCCTACACCGAGGCCGACCACCGGCGGCTGACCACCGTCAAACGCCGCTACGACCCCTTCAACGCGTTCGGCGTCACGCACAACATCCCGCCCGCCTCGCCCGCCTCGCCCGCCGCCGCGATCGCCTGAGCCGGTTTGCGGGTCAGCAGGTCGACGGCCGGGAACCCGCGCACGGTGTCCTCCCCCGGGGCGTACACCAGTCTGGCCACCTCGTCCAGCCCGTGCTCACGCAGCAGGCCGGCGACCCGGTCGGGTGACCATCGGTAGGCGCGCGCCACCCGGTGGTCGTACGCCTCCGCCGGCTCGGCAGGCTCGTCATGTGCGACGAAACTGAGCATCAGATGACCGCCTGGAGCGAGCACCCGCGAGAACTCGGCGATGATCTCCGGCAGCCGCTCCGGCGGGGTGTGGATGATCGAGTATCGCGAGAGGACCCCACCGAGAGCGCCGTCCGGCACGTCCAGCGCGGCCATCGTCCCCACCTCGAACCGCAGCCCCGGGTGCGCCTGACGAGCCAGCGCGATCATCTCCGGGGCCAGGTCGACGCCGAACGCGTCCACGCCGAGGGCGTGCAGGTGACCCGTCGCATACCCGGGGCCGCACCCGACGTCGGCGACCGGCCCGCCGCCCCGGACGAGCGCGGCGAAGGCGTCGAGCATCGCCCGCTGCAGCGGCGCGGTCTCCAGGGTCGCGCTGAACGACTCGGCATACTGGGCGGCGACCGCGTCGTAGGAGTCACGGGTGGCACGTACGAAGTCCGGTTCGATCATGGCCGGGCATCGTATCCCACGGCCCCGACCGAATCAGATGACTACTTGTTGCCCGGCTCCTGGGTGCGGCTGTCGAACTCGGTGTGGCCGTTCGGGCATTTGGGGATCTTCTCCCCTTCCTTCGCCGACACCTTCTCACCGCACTTGGCGATGCGCTCCTCCTCAGCTCATGACCGCGAGCAGGTCGCGGCAGGCCTGCTCACAGGCGCGGCACTGGTCCGCGCAGACGCGGCAGTGCTCATGCGTGCGCGAGTGCCGGCCGCACTCCTCGGCGCACGACACGCACGCCTGGACGCAGGCCTGCAGCTGGGCGCGGGAGATGTTGGCGTCGTAGCCGGTGTGCCGCGACAGCACGCGCGCCGTGGTGTCGCAGATGTCCGCGCAGTCGAGGTTGGTACGGATGCACTTGCGCAGGTCGTCGACGTCGCCCTCGCTCAGGCACGCGTCGGCGCAGGCCGTACAGGCCTGGGCGCAGTCGATCAGCGCCCCCACGGTGGCGGCGATGCGCTCCCGGTCGAGGTTGATGTCCGCCGGGTAGGTCTCGATCATCTCGCGTACCGGCATGCTCGTTCCTCCCTCTCTACGTCCGCTACGTCGTCGTCTCGATGCCGCCCTACCCGTACCGGGGGCGAATAGGGTCGGGTGGCCGAAATTTGAGGATGTCCGGACCGCAGCCGTCATTCCCGCGCGGAGACCGTACGAGATCAGGTCCGCAGCTGGGAGAAGGCGCGGTCGGCGGCGCGCAGGGCGTCGGGCCGCAGGTCGGCGAGGGGAACGCCGTCGGCGAGGGCCTGCCAGTTGCGGCGGGCCAGGACCCGCTGCACGGCCAGCACCTGCGCGGCCAGCAGGCCGGCGGTCAGCTCGTCGAGGGTCTCGGCGAGCGCTTCGGCGAGCGCCTTCTCATCCTGGGCCATGTAGTGGAACACCCGGGTGGCCAGGCTGGGCGTGCCGAACACCATCCGGTGGAAGTCCAGGACCTCTGGGTGGTCGTTCAGCCCGGTGACCGGGTCGTGGCGGGCCAGGCCGTCGAGGAAGTGGCGGCGCAGCGCCTCCACCGGCGACTGGCCGGGCTCGCGCGCCCGCACCACGCGGGCCTGCTCGCCCTGGTGGTCGGCGATGCGGTGCAGGACGAGGTCCTCCTTGGTCGGGAAGTACTTGAACAGCGTGGGCTTGGAGACCTGCGCGGCGGCGGCGACCTCGGTGACCGGCACCTCGTCGAAGCCGCGCTCCAGGAAGAGCCTGATGGCCGCCGCGGAGATGGCCTCCCGCACGCGCTGCCGTTGCAGCTGTCGCAGTCCCGTCATGAGCACACTCTAGCAAAGTGTTAACCTGGTTAAATTATTGACCGAGTTAATGGGAGGTGTCATGTCCGCGCTCACCGAGGAGAGACTCAGCGAGGAGAGGCGGTACGTCCAGCGCTGTATGGCCGGGCTGAGCCGGATGCTGCGCGACGCGCGCGAGAACGTCGTGGTCGGCGAGAGCGTGGCCGGTGACCGGTACAGCGCCGAGCGGCTCGGCCGCCACCTCAAGAGCCTGGCCAAGGAGCTGAGCGAGGAGCCGGACGGGCCGCCGTTCTTCGGCCGGCTCGACTTCGGGCAGAGCTCGGCCGAGCACCGGGGGCGCAGCTACCACATCGGCCGGCGGCACATCGGCGGCGAGCGCGGCGGCCCGCCCCTGGTGATCGACTGGCGCGCGCCCGTCTCCCGCGCCTTCTACCGCGCCGGCGCCCGGGATCCGCAGGGGGTCGCGGTGCGCCGCCGCTTCGGCTGGTCCGGCCGCACGCTGACGTCGTTCGAGGACGAACGGCTCGAAGCGGGCGAGGAGGACCGCACCGGCCGCCTGCTGGCGGCCGAGATCGAGCGGCCCCGCGTCGGCCCGATGCGCGACATCGTCGCGACCATCCAGCCCGAGCAGGACGATCTCGTCCGGGCCGGGCTCGCGGAGTCGATCTGCGTGCAGGGCGCGCCCGGCACCGGCAAGACCGCCGTCGGCCTGCACCGGGCCGCCTACCTGCTGTACGCGCACCGGGAGCGGCTGCGGCGCGGCGGCGTACTCGTGCTCGGGCCCAACCGGGCCTTCCTCGGCCACATCTCGGCCGTGCTGCCCACGCTGGGCGAGGTCGACGTCGAGCAGACCACCCTGGAGCAGCTCCTGGCCACGGTGCCGGTGCGGGCGGAGGACAGCCCCGCGGCGGCGGCCGTCAAGCACGACCCGCGGATGGCCGTGGTGCTGCGCGAGGCGCTGTACGCACGCATCCGCAAGCCCGCCGAACCGGTCGAGGTGGCCGACGGCTCGGCCCGCTGGCGGGTCCGCGAGGACGTGCTGCGCCGCCTGGTCGACGACACCAGCCGCGACGCCCTGCCGTACACGACAGGCCGCGAGCGGGTGCGCGCCCGGCTGGTGGAGCTGGTGCGGCGGCAGGCCGAGGCGCGCGGGCGGACGGCGACCGCGGCCTGGACGCGCATGGTGGGCAGGGCCGTCACGCCGTTCCTGGACGCCGTCTGGCCCGCCGTACGGCCGGAGGAGGTGCTGCTGGAGGTGCTGAGCGGCCGGGCGCCCGCCGACGCGCTCACCCCCGCGGAACGCCGGGCCATCACCTGGGCCCGGCCGCCGCGCGGCCACCGGAGCGCCCGCTGGACCGCCGCGGACCTGGTCCTGCTCGACGAGCTCGCCGGGCTGCTGGAGCGGCCGCGCGGCTACGGCCACGTCATCGTGGACGAGGCGCAGGACCTGTCGCCGATGCAGTGCAGAGCCGTCGCCAGGCGCAGCGAGCACGGCTCCATCACCGTGCTCGGCGACCTGGCCCAGGGCACCACGCCGTGGGCCGCCCGGTCCTGGCCGCCGCACCTGGAGCTGCTCGGCAAGCCGGACGGCCGGCTGGTGGCGCTGACCGAGGGATTCCGGGTGCCGGCCGAGGTGGCGGAGCTGGCCGGCCGGCTGCTGCCCGCGCTGGAGGTGGACGTGCCCGTCACCCGCTCGCACCGCGCCGACGGCCGGGTCCGCCTGATCAGCGTTCCCGAGCTGCGGGAGGGCGTCGTGGAGGCGGCGCGGCAGGCACTGGAGTTCGAGGGGTCCGTCGGGGTGATCGCCGCCGACGACCAGGTCGACGCGCTGACGGCCGCGCTGTGGGACGGCGGCCTCGACGTGGCCGGGCGGCTCGGCGTGCTGCCCGCCTCGCTGGCCAAGGGCCTGGAGTACGACCACGTGGTGGTGTGCGAGCCCGCCGCCATCGCCGAGGCGGAGGAGCGCGGCCTCAACCGGCTGTACGTGGCGCTGACCCGGGCGGTGTCGCGGCTGGACGTGGTGCACGCCCGGCCCCTGCCGCCGCAGCTCTCCCGGGAGCCCCTCCGCTGAGACGAGTCCGGCAGGTTCGCTCGACAGGCCGCCCACTTCGGTGTGTGATGTTTCTCACGTCACGAGACGGGCGGGCCGCCGCCAGGTGCGTTCTCGAGAGGAGCACGATCGATGACCTCCCCGCACGACCCACCCCCAGGCGACGACCGCTACACCCAGCAGGGGCAATGGTCGCAGCAGCAGCCCCCCTACCCCCAGCCGCAGGCGCAGTCCACCCCAGTCCTGTCGATCATCGGGTTCATCTGCGCGGCGGTCGCCCTGCTGTTCATCCCGCTCCTGTTCGGCATCGCCGGGATCGTCCTCGGCATCGTCGGCCACACCCGTGGCGAGACGCTGGGCAAATGGGCGGCCATCGCCTCCGCCATCACCATGATCGCCGGCATGGTCCTCGGCTATCTGGTGCTGACCTCGATGAGCTGACCCATGTCATCCTGAGCGGGTGCTGCCCCCGTTCGACGAGCTACGCGACCTGATCACGGCCAACCTGGCGGCCTTCGAGCGCCGCCAGGTTCCTCCCGCCGAGGGGGTGCGCAGGGCCGCCGTCACCGTGTGCGTGCTCCAGGACGCCGAGCGGACCCCGTACACCGTCCTCATCAGGAGGGCCCCGCACGGCCGCAACCCGGGGCAGTGGGCGCTGCCCGGCGGGCGGCTGGACGACGGCGAGGAGCCCGTCGAGGCGGCGCTGCGGGAGCTGGACGAGGAGGTCGCCGTGCGCGGCGTCCGGGTGGCGGGGCTGCTCGACGACTTCGTCACCGACTCGGGGTTCGTCATCACGCCGGTGGTGGCCTTCGGCGGCCGGCAGCAGCCGGTGGGCGACCCCCGGGAGGTGGCCTCGGTGCACGCGGTGCCGCTGGAGCGGTTCATGGCGCCGGGGGTGCCGCGCTGGCGCGACGGGCTGCTGCAGATGCCGCTGGGCCCCGAGATCGTGATCCACGCGCCGACCGGGGCGATTTTGTGGCAGTTCGCCGAGGTCGCGCTGCGCGGCCGTGAGCTGCGGGTCTTCAACGTGACCCAGCCCCGCTGGACCCGATCCTGACCGAATCTTGGGGCCCGATGGAATACGACCTGCCGGATGTCGGTTAGCATCAAATGGCCGATGTGGTCTGTGTCCCCCGGGCCGCAAATTACCGCCTTCACGGAATACCGTTCGGCTGGAGCCGTGTTGTGCACCTCGCCGAGGAGGCGACCGCCACATCGGCCTTAAACATGTATCAGGCGCCCCGTCCGAGGACGGGGCGCCTGCTTTATGGTGGGTGGCCGAACCGACGATCGTCCAGGAGAGCCAGTTGCTGTATCAAGTGGTCAAGTTCGCCGCCGCACCGCTCGCTCACGCGATGTGCCGCCCACACGTCTCCGGCGCCTCGCACGTGCCGAGGACGGGCCCGGCGATCCTGGCCGCCAACCACCTGTCTGTCCTCGACTCGTTCCTGCTGCCCGCGCTGCTGCCACGACACGTCACCTTCGCCGCCAAGAACGAGTACTTCTCCGGCAACCCGGTCTCCGGCTGGTTCATGCGCCTCGGGGGCAGCCTGCCCATCGACCGCGAGAGCGCCCACGCGGCGCAGGCCATGCTCGACGCCGCGGCCGACCTGCTGGAGCGCGGCGAGCTGTTCGGCATCCACCCCGAGGGCACCCGCTCCCCCGACGGCCGCCTCTACCGCGGCAAGATCGGCGTCGCCTGGCTCGCCCTCAAGACCGGCGCGCCCGTGCTCCCCGTGGCCCTCAGCGGCACCGAGAAGGTGCTCCCCGTCGGCTCCCGGTTCCCCCGTCCCGCCAAGATCGGCATCACGATCGGCGAGCCGCTGAAGTTCGCCGGCGACCACGCCAACGCACGTGACCGCCGGCAGGTCACCGACGACATCATGGCCGCGATCCAGCGGCTCTCCGGGCAGGAGTACGTACCCACGTACGCCGCCAGCCACAAGGCGTCCAACGGCGTGGCCGAGCCGCCTGCGAAGAACCGACGAACTGGAGGCTGACCCGTGCCGCGTGGCCGAACGATCGCGATCATCTCCGGCGCCACCGTGCTCGTGCTGGCAGCCGCCGGCGGGGGCGCCTACTACCTGCTGCACACCCGCGGCACCCCCGCCGAGACCGCGCAGCGCTTCGTCGCCGCCTGGCAGACCGGCGACCAAGCCCGGATGAGCGCCGAACTGGCCACACCCGCGAAACTCGACCCCTACGGTCAGTTGCGCACCGCTCTCGGGGTGGAGTCGACCACGGTACGACTCGGCCGCCCCAGCGAGACCGACGGCCGCGCCACCGTCCCCTACACCGCCACGCACCGGCTGAAGAACCTCGGCGAGTGGACCTACGAGGGCACCATCGACCTCAAGGTGGCCGAACGCCACTGGAAGGTCGACTGGACCCCCAAGACGCTGCACCCGTCCCTGGCCGCCGGCGCCGCCTTCGAGCTCAAGACCGAATGGCCGGACCGGGCCGAGATCACCGACGCCTCCGGCGAGCGCATCGACACCGGCGCCGTCGGCGGCTCGGTGCAGCAGCTCGTCGGCTACCTCGACAAGGCCACCAAGAAGGACGTGGAGCGGCTCGGCAGCGCCTACAAGGTCGGGCAGACCATCGGCGCGAGCGGGCTGCAGGCGACGTTCCAGAAGCGGCTCGCGGGCACGCCCACGACCGAGATCCAGGCGGGCGGCAAGACCCTGGAGACGATCGAGGGCACCGAGGGCGAGAGCCTGCGCACCACGCTCGACCCGCGTGTCCAGGACGCCGCCGTCGCCGCCGTCAAGGACGTCAAGAAGCCCGCCTCGCTGGTCGCCATCGAGGCGGGCTCGGGCGAGATCCTGTCCGTCGTCAACAACCGGGGCGGCTTCAACCGCGCCCTCGACGGCCGCTACGCGCCCGGCTCCACGTTCAAGGCCGTCACCGCGATCGGCCTGCTGGCCGAGGGGATCTCCCCCAAGCAGACCGTGACATGCCCCAAGTACGTCACGGTGGGCGGTCTCCGGATCCGCAACTCCGACGAGTCGTCCTTCGGGTCGGTGTCCTTCCAGGACTCCTTCGCCCATTCCTGCAACACCACCTTCGCCCCGCTGGCCAAGCAGCACCTGGGCGCCGACAAGCTGCTGAGCACCGCCGAGAGCGTCGGCTTCAACCAGCCGCTCACCATCGGCGTCCCCGCCACCAAGGCCAGCTTCCCCAAGGCCGAGTCCGACGCCGAACTCGCCGCCGAGTCGTTCGGCCAGGGCCGGATCACCGCCAGCCCGCTGTCCATGGCCTCCGCCACCGCCGCCATGGCGGACGGCACCTGGCGCCCGCCCACATTGGTCCCCGACCACGAGCAGAAGGCCACCGAGCAGAAGCTGCCCAGCGGCGTCACGTCCGACCTGCACGCGATGATGGCGGCCGTCGTGACCAAGGGCACCGCCAAGGCCGCCGGGCTCCCCTCGGGCACCCGCGGCAAGACCGGCACCGCCGAGTACGGCACGGGGCCGGAGCTGGACTCGCACGCCTGGTTCATCGGGTTCAAGGACGACGTGGCCTTCGCCGTGGTGGTGGAGGGCGGCGGCGGGGGCGGCAAGGTGGCGGCCCCGATCGGCGCGGACTTCCTGCGGGAGCTCGGGGACTACCGGGCGGAATGAGGGTCCGTACATCCCGCTGAGCGAGAGTGGGCTGGGATGCCCGTTGACCGCCTTGTCTTGCATGCAATGTATGCAATGGATACGATCGCCGTCATGCAGAACGATGTGGCACATCGGCGGCTGCGGGAGCTGATCCTGGACGGGACGTACGCGCCGGGAGTGCGGCTCACCGAGGTGGACGCGGCGGCGGCGCTGGAGATGAGCCGGACGCCGGTGCGCGAGGCGCTACGCGCGCTGGCCGCCGACGGGCTGGTCCGCGCCACCGGGCGGGGCGTCGTCGTGGTCGCCCTCGATCCGGGCGACCTGGAGGACGCCTACCAGGTACGGGCCGCGCTCGAGGCGCTCACCGCCGAGACCGCCGCCACCCGCCAGCGTGCCGGCCGCATCGCGCCCGCGGACCTGGCGGCCCTGCGGGACCTGGCCGACGTCACCGCCGCGGCCACGAGCGAGGGCCGCCTGGTGGAGGCCGTCGAGCTCAACCGCCGCTTCCACCGGCGGATCGCCGAACTGGCCGGCAACCGGATCGCGTCGCAGACGCTGGACCGGGTCTGGGACCAGATCCAGGTGTCCACCCTGCGCTCGCTCAAGCCGGTGGTCCGCCACGCGCACGTCTCCGCGCAGCACGACGACCTCCTCACGGCGATCACCGACGGGCGGACGGAGGACGCGGGCCGGATCGCCCACCGCCACGTCCTCGACACCCGCACCACCGCACAACAGCCAGGCGAACCGCGGTGACCACACCCCTCACCCTCAGCGCCGCTCCATGATCACAAGTAAGGAAGCCTGACATGTCACGCCTGCACACCTACGCCACGACCACGACCTGGACCGGCAACCAGGGCACCGGCACGAGCGGATACCGCGACTACGCCCGCAGCCACACGCTGACCGCCGACGGACGCGAGGCCATCCTGGCGAGCTCGGACCCCGCTTTCCGCGGGGACGCCACGCGGTGGAATCCCGAGCTGTTGCTGGTGGGCTCGCTCTCGGAGTGCCACATGCTGTCGTACCTGCATCTGTGCGCCGTCGCCGGGATCGTGGTCACCGAGTACGTGGACCACGCCGGGGGCACCATGGCCGAGACCGCCGGCGGCGGCCACTTCACCGAGGTGGTGCTGCGGCCGCGGGTCACGGTGGAGTCGCCGGACATGGTGGAGGCCGCCACCCGCCTGCACGCCGACGCCCACACGGCCTGCTTCATCGCCAGTTCGGTCAACTTCCCCGTACGCCACGAACCGCACGTCACGGCGCCCCACGCGAACGGCTGAGAGGAACGCGCTCGAACGGTCAGAGTCAGCGGGAGAGGGCCGGGGTCAGAAAGCGGCGGCCAGGGCGAGGGCGGCGGCGGTTTCGTGCTGGAGGACCATGATCAAAAGGGCGGCGACCAGTGTGGCGATGAGCAGCCAGCTGATCAGGATGATGACCGTAGAACGTTGGAACCTGCGACCACCGACCGACTCACCGCCGGCTCTCGCCTCGCTGCGGCGCACCCGCTCGTTGAACGACTCAAGCCGGGCGACGAGTCTCGGATCGTCGTCGACGAGGTGCTGCTCGATCTGGGCCAGCATTCGCTCCTCATCCTGCGACCAGGCCATGGTTGCACCTCCGGAACGCAAGCTCTGTGCGGGGTTTCCTGCCCAACCATGAAGATCATTAGCCTCCAGCTGACCATGTAATTGCGACGTCTTTCGGTTTGCGATCATCGTCGAACCTTTGTTCTAATCAAGGTATGCGCTGGGACAACCTGCGCCTGGCCGACGCCGGCCGGGACGATCCGGCCGTGCCGCTGTTCGCCCGCGACGCGGTCACCCGCACGTTCGACACCCCCGAGTTCCGGGGGATGACCTTCTACGAGATCCAGGCCCGATCGATCATCAACCGGGTGCCGGCCGCCAGCCGGGTGCCGTTCGAATACACGATCAACCCCTACCGGGGCTGCGGCCACCGCTGCGTCTACTGCTTCGCCCGAAAGACACATCAGTACCTTGACCTGGACTCCGGCGCGGATTTCGACTCCAAGATCGTGGTCAAGGTCAACGCCGCGGAGCTGGCCCGCAAGGAGCTCGCCGCACCGGGCTGGGGCGGCCACCACGTGGCCATGGGCACCAACGTCGACTGCTACCAGCGGGCCGAGGGCCGCTATCGGCTCATGCGCGGCATCCTCGCGGCACTGCGCGACGCGGCCAACCCGTTCTCGATCCTCACCAAGGGCACCTTGATCCTGCGCGACCTCGACCTGCTCACCGAGGCCGCCGACCGCGCGGAGGTGAGCGCGGCCGTGTCGGTGGGCTTCGTCGACTCCGGCGTGTGGCGCTCGGTCGAGCCCGGCACCCCCGACCCGCGCAGGCGCCTGGAGACCTGCGCCACCCTCAACGACAACGGCATCGCCTGCGGCGTGCTGATGGCGCCCATCCTCCCCTACCTCACCGACTCCCCCGCCGAGCTCGACCGCACCGTGCGGGAGATCGCCCAGGCGGGCGCCACCCACCTGACCCCCATCGTCCTGCACCTGCGGCCCGGGGCGCGGGAGTGGTGGCTGGCGTGGCTGTCCCGCGAGCACCCGCGGCTCGTGCCGCGCTATCTGGAGCTGTACGGCAGAGGCGCCTACGCTCCCAAGCCCTACCAGCAGCGCATCGCCGCACAGGTCAGGGAGCTGGCCGCCCGTCACGGCGTCGGCCGCGCCACGCCCGCCATGGCCCGCCGCCTCCCGCCGCCACCCGGTCCGGGACAGGAGGCCCCCGAGCAGCTCACCTTGCTCTGACCGCACCCTCCCGCGAACGACACCCACCCGAGACCCCGGCGGCACCGGAAGTCCGGCCGTCCATGACGTGCACAGATAACGCTATGTCGGGTTTTGGTGACAGATGGGTATTAAGGGCCTTGGTGCGCCAATCTGGCACATCTGTCCGCACAGGGGGAGAGACCAATGGCTGACACGAAGAAGAAACCCGGCAGCAAGTCCGGCAAGGCGAAGAAGCAGGCCATCAAGTCCAACCGGCAGGCCAAGGAGAGCAAGAAGGAGACCACCACGAAGCCCGAAGAGGCGTAGCCGGGTGACATGATCAGACAGCCGAGGGCAGGTCCCCGGCTGTCTGGTCGATCGTGGAGGGCCCATGACGGGTTACCTGCGCTTCCCCGCCGTGTTCCGGGATGTTGTGGTGTTCGCCGCAGAGGACGATCTGTGGATGGTGTCCGCGCAGGGCGGGCGCGCGTTCCGGCTGACGGCGGGAGTCGCGGAGGCGGGCTATCCGCGCATCTCGCCGCGCGGCGATCAGCTCGCGTTCGTCGGGCGTGACGAGGGGCCGGAAGAGGTGTACGTGATGCCGGCGGACGGGGGCGCCGCCCGGCGGGTCACGTTCCACGGCGCCCGGTGCACCGTCACCGGGTGGGATCCAGCGGGGCGCATCCTGTACGCGAGCGACGAGTCGCAGCCGTTCGAGGGACGCAAGTGGCTGCATCGGGTGGAGCCGGGAAAAGTGCCGGAACGGCTGCCGTACGGGCCGGCGAACTCCATCGCCTACGGGCCCGAGGGCATGATCGTGCTGGGACGCAACACCGCCGACCCGGCGCGGTGGAAGCGATATCGGGGCGGCACGGTCGGCGACCTGTGGATCGATCGCGAGGGCGGCGGCGAGTTCCGGCGGCTCCTGCGGCTGCCGGGCAATCTGGCCTCGCCCTGCTGGAGCGGCGGGCGGGTGTGCTTCCTGTCCGACCACGAGGGCGTCGGCAACGTCTACTCCTGCACGCCGGACGGCGACGACCTGCGCCGGCACACCCACCACGACGACTACTACGCGCGTAACCTGTCCAGCGACGGCCACCGGCTGGTCTACCACGCCGGCGCCGACCTCTACCTGCTGGATCCCGGCGAGCGGCCGCGCAAGCTGGAGGTGCGGCTGGCCAGCTCGCGCACGCAGCGCAACCGCCGGTTCGTGGACGCCGACGACTACCTCGACAGTGCCACGCTCAGCCCTGACGGCAGCGCGCTGGCCATCACCGCCCGGGGCAAGGCGTACGGCATGGCGGGGTGGGAGGGGCCGGTCCGCCAGTACGGCGCCCCCGACGGCGTCCGCTACCGCTTGCTGACCTGGCTGAACGACGGTCGCCGGCTGATCGCCGCAGCCTCGGGCGACGACGACGAGGAGTCTTTGGTCATCCTGCACGGCTGCCAGAGACCCAGCCCGGAGAACGACGCCTCCGGGGCTGACAGCCCTCAGGGTGACACCCCAAATACGGACAACCCCAAGCCTGATACCCCCCAGGCTGACAGCCCTGAGACTGACAACCCCCAAGCTGACAACCCCCGGCGTGAGAGCACCGAGGGTGACGGCCCTCAGAGTGGCAGGCTTCAGGATGACAGCCCTGGGGTGGAGGGTGTCGGCAAGGTGCAGGTGGTGGCGCGGCTGGGGCGGATCACGGCGCTGGTGCCGGATCCGGCCCATGATCGGGTGGCCGTCACCAACCACCGCCACGAGCTGCACCTCGTCGATCTGTCCACCGGCCAGGCCGTGCTCGTCGAGGCGAACCCGTACGACTCGCCCGAAGATCCCGCCTGGTCGCACGACGGACAGTGGCTCGCCTACGCGAGCCCGCTCAACTCCCGGACCACCGCCATCAAGCTCCACCACCCCGGGACGAGCCGGACCGTGGCCGCCACCGAGCCCCTCCTGCGCGACGCCCGCCCGGCCTTCGACCCGCAGGGCCGCTATCTGTACTTCATCGGCCAGCGGGTCTTCTCCCCCGCCTACGACCAGCTCCAGTTCGACCTGTGCTTCCCGCTCGGCACCCGCCCGTACGCCGTCGCGCTGCGCGCCGACGTCCCGGACCCGTTCGTCCCCCGGCAGCGCCCGGTGCACGACAAGGACGAAGAGGACGATGACGACGGCGAGCCGGAGCCGGTGCGGGTCGACGAGGCGGGCCTGATCCGCCGCATCACCGCCTTCCCCCTGCCGGAGGGCCGCTACGAGCGGGTCGCCGGACTGAAGGGGAAGGCGCTCATCCTGGCCAGCCCGCTGGAGGGGGAGAGCGCCCTGCGCCTGTTCGACTTCGCCAAGGGCGACGACGACACCTTCGCCGAGCGGGTCACCGACTTCGAGCTCGGCCGGGACGGCAGGACGCTCCTCTACCGCGCCGGCGACCGGCTGCGGGTGGTCAAGGCCGGCGAGCCACCGGACGGTGGCGACGATCCGCCGGGGCGTGACAGCGGCTGGATCGACCTGTCGCGGGTCAAGGTGTCGGTGTGCCCGGAGACGGAGTGGCGGCAGATGTTCCGGGAGGCGTGGCGGCTGCAGCGGGAGCACTTCTGGACCGAGGACATGGCGGGCGTCGACTGGCCCGCCGTCTACGACCGTTACCGGCCGCTGGTGGAGCGGGTCACCACCCGGGGCGAGTTCTCCGACCTGCTGTGGGAGCTGCACGGCGAGCTCGCCACGAGCCACGCGTACGAGAGCGGCGGCGAATACCGGCCGGGCCCCGACTACACCCAGGGCAAGCTGGGCGTCGACTGGGAGTACCGCGACGGCGTCTACCACGTCGGCGCGATCGTCCACGGCGACCCGTGGGATCCGCGGGCCACCTCACCGCTGAACCGGCTGGGCCTGGACGTGCGGCCGGGCGACGCGGTGCTGGCGATCAACGGCGCGCCGATCGGGGCCGATGCCACCCCGAACGAGCGGCTGGTGAACCAGGCGGGTGAGGAGGTGGAGCTGACGCTGCGCCGCGAGGGGCGGGTGTTCGCCGTCACGGTGCGGACGATCGCCGACGAGGCGCCGGGCCGCTACCGCGACTGGGTGAACCTCAACCGCGCCCTGTGCCACCAGCGTTCGGCGGGCCGGATCGGCTATCTGCACATTCCCGACATGGGGCCGGAGGGGTTCGCGGAGTTCCATCGGGGTTTCCTGGCCGAGTACGACCGGCACGCGCTGATCGTGGACGTGCGTTTCAACGGCGGCGGCAACGTCTCGGCGCTGCTGCTGGAGAAGCTGGCCCGCCGCCGCCTGGGCTACGACTACCCGCGCTGGGGCGCCCCGGAGCCGTATCCTCCCGAGTCGCCGCGCGGGCCGCTGGTGGCGATCACCAACGAGTGGGCGGGCTCCGACGGTGACATCTTCAGCCACACCTTCAAGGTGCTGAAGCTGGGCCCGCTGGTGGGCAGGCGCACCTGGGGCGGCGTGATCGGCATCTGGCCGCGCCACCGGCTGGCCGACGGCACGGTGACGACGCAGCCGGAGTTCTCCTTCGCCTTCGACGATGTCGGCTGGCAGGTGGAGAACTACGGCACCGATCCCGACATCGAGGTCGACATCACCCCGCAGGACTACGCCTCCGGCGTGGACGCGCAGTTGGAGAAGGCCATCGAGGTGGCGCTTGACCTGCTAGGCAGCAAACCCGTACATACTCCTGATCTTTCGCATAGGCCGCGCATGCAACCTTAGTCACCTCCAAGGCGTCTAAAGATCATAGAAGTGGATAGCGCCACGGGGATGGACGGCGCACACCACTCCAAGCTCCACGGCACGCCGGTGGTGAGAAAGTCCTCTCACCACCGGCTGCTTGTCATGGTCATCCAGACGGCAGGGGGATCTTTCAGGTGCGGGCACTGACGCGTAGAGGCAAGTCAGCGGTGGTCCGGCTGTACCGGGGATACAACCGGCGCAAAGCCAGGCAGGCACCACCGGCCTCCACCCACCAGGTGAAGATCCTGCTGCTGCACGCCAACGGCATGGGCGGCACGATCAGAACCGTGTTCAACCTCGCCGGTCACCTGGCCGACCGGCATGACGTGGAGATCGTCAGCATCCTGAAGGAGGCCGAGGAGCCGTTCTTCCCGATCGACCCGCGCGTGCGGTTCCGCTATCTGGACGACCGGCTCAACCCCGGCGCCGACCCGATACGGGCGATGCTGTCGAAGCTGCCCAGCAAGCTCATCCCCAAGGAGGAGACGGCCTACCACCGCTTCAACCTGTGGACCGACCTGAAGCTGGCCCGGTTCATCCGCTCGATGAACACCGGCGTGCTCATCGCCACCCGCCCCGGCCTGGTTCTCACCGCGGCCCAGTTAGCGCTGCCCAGCGTCATCACCATCGGCCAGGAGCACGTCGCCCTGCGCACCCAGCCGGAGCCGGTCCAGAAGTTGATCAAGTGGCGCTACCGCCGGCTGGACGCCCTGGTCACCCTCACCAAGGCCGATCTGCAGGACTACCGTGACGCCCTGCCCAAGAAGCCCGGCAAGCTGGTGCGGATCCCCAACGCGGTGCCGCCCATGAGCGGCGAGGTCGCCAAGCTGGACGCGAAGGTCGCCGTCGCCGTCGGCAGGCTGACCCGCATCAAGGGCTTCCACCGGCTGATCACCGCCTGGCAGCAGGTGGCCGAGGCGCATCCCGACTGGACGCTGCGCATCATCGGCGCCGGCCCTCAGGAGGAGGCGCTGCGCGCCCAGATCAGCGAGGCGGGCCTCGACGGCACGGTGGTGCTGCCTGGCCCCACCGCCGACGTGGGCGCGGAGCTGGAGAATGCCTCCTTGTACGTCCTCAGCTCCCGCCATGAGGGCTTCTCCATGACCATCCTGGAGGCCATGGCCAAGGGGCTGGCCATCGTCAGCTTCAACAGCCCGCACGGCCCCAAGGAGATGCTCACCGACGAGGTCGACGCGCTGCTCGTCAAGCCGCGCACCAACGACAACCTGGCCGCGGCCATCCTGCGGGTGATCGAGGACGAGCCGCTGCGCCACCGCCTGGCCGCCGGAGGGCTCCAGACCGTCCGCGCCTACGACATCGCCACCATCGGCGCCCGCTGGGACACCCTCCTCGACGGCCTGCTCGCCCGCCGCACCCCGCAGGCGGCGGAAGCGCAGGCCGTCCCGCTCACACCTCCGACCCCGTCAGCTCCACCGGCTCCGCGATGACGTCGACCAGCGCGCCGTTGCGGTAGACGGTGATCGGCAGCGGCCGCCCGATCGCGTCGGCGAACATCAGCCGCTGCAGGCTCTGCGCGTCGTCCACCGGGGCTCGGCCGGCGCTCAGCACCAGGTCCCCGGCCCGCAGTCCGGCCCGTGCCGCGGGCGAGCCGGGGATCACCTCCACCACCCGCAGCGCGCCGGTCCGCCCGGTGCGCTGCCGCAGCGGCCCGGCCAGCGGCGCGGGCGAGGTGACCAACCCCAGGAACGCCCGCCGCACCCTGCCGTCCCTGATCAGCGCCGCGATGATGCCCCTGGTCGTGCCGTTCACCGGCACGGCCAGGCCCACTCCCACCCCGGCCACCGCCGTGTTGATCCCGACCACCCGCGCCCGCGAGTCCGCCAGCGCCCCGCCGGAGTTGCCGGGGTTCAGCGCCGCGTCGGTCTGGATCACGTCCTCGATCAGCCGTACGGCGGAGCCGCTGCGCGCGGGCAGCGACCGGCCCAGCCCCGACACCACCCCGGCCGTCACCGACCCGGCCAGGCCGAGCGGGTTGCCGACGGCCACCACGAGCTGGCCCACCACGAGGTCGTCGCTGTCGCCGAGCACGGCGGGCTCGGGGGTGGGCACCTGTGACCTGATCACCGCCAGGTCCGACAGCGGGTCGCGGCCGACGACGGTGAACCCGCCGGAGGAACCGTCGGCGAACGCCAGCGTGCCCGACCTGGCGGAGCCGATGACGTGCGCGTTCGTCAGCAGGAAGCCGTCGGCGGTGAACACCACCGCCGACCCGCTGCCCCGCCCGGCCCGCACACCGGCGACCTTGGGCTGCAGCTCGGCCGCGACGGAGGAGACGATCTGCGAGTAGGAGTCCATGTGAGAGCCTCCTCGAAGGGGATGCTTACATCATTACTCCATAACGCGTCACAGCGCGATCCAGTCCGTCACCACGTTGCCGCCGCCACTCGGCCGGCACTGCAGCCTGAACGCCTGCGCCGGAGCCGGTCTGAACACGAAGCACCCCGACTCGTCGATCATCGACGTGACCACGTCCCCCGTCACCAGATGCGTGTACGCCGTCCCCGGCCGGGCCGGCACCACCTGGCCCAGCAGCGCCTCGGGGCCCACCTCCAGCTCGATCGTCAGCTCCGGCGTCGCGAAGATCAGCGCCCGCAACGTCGCGTGCTCGGCGCCCCGCGTCGCCGCCCCCGCCTCGTCCACCGCCGAGTCGTAGGTGAGCGCCGCCAGCTCGGCGTCGATGTCATGCCAGGCGAACAGCGCCTTGCCGGCCGCCACGAACTCCTCCGGCACCTCCCGCTCCGCCGCGCGCGCCTGCCGTACAGCGGCCAGGAACCGGTCGTCGTCACTCCACCACGGCGTGTCCATGCCCCGTCACCCTCTCCCCTGGTCGTCCCGTTCGGACCTGATCAGAGCGGCCACGGCCGGCGTGCGGCGCAGCTTCTCCAGGCACCGCGCCCGCGTCGGCCCGATCGCGCCCACCGGCATGGACAGCTTCGCGCTGATGTCGGTGTACGGCACGGGCGGCTGGCACATCAGCATCGACAGCAGCTCCTGGCAGCGCCCGTCCAGCTGCCGGAACCCCGCGGCCAGCGCCGCGTTCCGCTCGGCGTCGATCAGGTCCTGACCCGGCGCCGGCGCCCGCACGTCCACCAGCACGTCGGCGTCCACCGGCAGTCTGAGGCGCTGCTGACGCTCGGCCGCCTGGGCACACCGCAGACACTCGCGCCTGGTCGCCGTCGCCAGCCAGCCCGGCAGCGCCGCCGGCTCACGCAGCCGGGGCAACTGCTCCACCAGCGACAGCCACACCGACTGCCCCACGTCGTCGGCATCGGCCCGGCTCAGCCGGAAGGCCTTGCAGATCGACCAGACCAGCGACGCGTACCGCTCGACGATCTCGTCCCAGGCGTCCCTGTCACCGCCCCTCGCCCGCACCACCAAGGCGACGACCGATGGATCGTCACGCATGTCCGTGTGCTCCCTTCCCGGCACGGCCCACCCAGCAAGAGTGAACGCGGATAAGCGGTGCGTCCAGGCAGGACGCTTCAGCGTACGAACAGGGGACGGCTGGGCCATGTCGTCTCTTCACTGCTCGGTGACGGTGGTCACCCGGACGGAGCGGCCGGATCGCGCCCTGATACCTCACCCGGCGAGGCGTCAGCTCTCGCCGCACGGGGACAGGACCATGCCCACGCCGTCCAGCTCCCGCGCCGAGGCCAGCACCGCCTCCTTCGCGTCCTGGGCCGACTCCCCCGTACGCGCCATCCGGGCCGCGATCAGCCCCGCCACCAGCGGCGCCGCGAACGACGTGCCGGCCCACCTGGCCATCCCGGAGAAGTTCTGCACCGCAGGCATCTTGGGCGGCTCCCGGTAGGTGTACTCGCCGGTGGCGTAGGCGTTGACGTGCCCCTCGCCGAGGGCGTACACCCGCACCCAGTCGCCGTGGTTGCTGAACCACGCCCGGTGCGCCTGGTCGGGGCCGAGCGCCCCGACCGACACCACCCAGTCGTAGGCGGCCGGGTAGAACGGCCGGTCCGTGGCGTCGTTGCCGGCCGCCGCCACCAGCACCACGTCCGGGTGCGCCCGCTGGAACGCCTCGAAGCCGAGCGAGGACCAGTTGCCGCGCGTGTAGGTGCCCGCCGACAGGTTGACCACGTCCGGCGCGGGCGTCCGCCCGACCAGCTCCTCCAGCTTGGCGATCATCACGTCCTCCAGCTCCGCGCCGGAGGCGGAGAAGTGGTCGACGATCGCCACCTCGGCCGACGGCGCCATGCACTTGGCGATCCCGGCGACGAACGTGCCGTGCCCGGCGAAGGGCGGGATCCGCGGCAGCCCGCTCACCGGCGACGGCGGGTCCAGCGTCTCCAGGTCGCCGTCCACCCCGCCCAGCCACGGGTAGGCGGCCGGGTCCAGCCCGAGCCAGCCGGTGTCGCTGACGCCGATCCGCGCCTCGCGCACCACGTCCCCCTCCGGGCACGGCGGCGGCCACGGCCGATCCGGTGATCCGGCGGGCACCTCCGGCTCCGTACCCGGGCACAGCCTGCTCACGTGCAGGACGTGCACGGGAGAGGCCAGCGGCAGCCGCGGGTCGTCCTCCCGCCGGCGTGGCACCCGCCGCTCGATGAGCTCCAGCGCCTCCGGCACCGTCAGCGCGCCGTCCGCCCCGGCGTCCGGCCCGGCGTCCGGCCCGGCGTCCAGCCCGGCGTCCAGCGACAGCACCACCAGATCACCCCGCCCCCGGGCCTCCACGCGGCGTGCGCCGGGCAGCGCGGCCTCGATCCGCTGGACGTTCTCCCCCCGGTTCAGGGTCAGCAGGCGGCCCGCCTCGTACAGGTAGTCGACCTCGCCCGCCGGGGTGTAGGCCACCTCCACCCGGATCCCCCGCGCCAGAAACGCGTCCTTGACGATCCGGAACTGAGCGTCGAACACCGCGTCCATGGATTCCTCTCCCGGGCGTAGCCAATGATCACACTTTTCACACCTATATCGACTTGGGGTTGCGGGCGCTACAGCCGATCGTCAACGCTCGGTACATGCCGGCGGACCCCGTACCCTCCTCGACCGCCACGGCGGAGTTGCTCCCCCTGGCCCTGTCGCGCCCCCACGAGGCCCTCGACAGGGCCCGTGACCTGCTCGCCGGCGACCCGCCGCCGCTGGCCGCGTCCATGGCCAGGCAGGCGATCGGCATCGTGCTGCGCGAGTTCGGCGACATCGACGCCGCCGTGGCGGAGCTCGAGGCCGCGGGCCGCCTCGCCCACCAGGCCGGCTGCGCCGAGCGCGAAGCCGACGTCCAGGCGACCCTCGGGGTGGCCCTCGCCTTCGCCGGTCGCACCACGGCGGGCCGCGCCGCGCTCGACGCCGCCGTCCAGCGATCCACCGGGCCGCTGAACGGGCGCATCCTGCTGCGCAGAGGCGGCGTGCTGCTCATCCTGGGCCACCATCACGACGCCCTGGCCGACCTCAACAACGCCGTCACCGCCCTGCGCGCCGCCGGTGACGCCATCTGGGAGGCCCGCGCCCGCAGCGAACGCGCCACCTGCAACCTGGCGCTCGGCTCCATCACCAAGGCAGCCACCGACCTGGCCCGCGCCGAGGAACTCTTCAACGCCACCGGTCAGGAGCTCGAGTCGGCCGACGCCATCGTGCACCGCGGCGTCCTGGCCCTGCGCATCGGCGACCTGCCCGCCGCGCTGCTCTGCTTCGACCAGGCCGCCGAACGTTTCGACCGGCTCGGCACCCCCGATCCCAGTCTCAGCATCGAGCGCTGCGCCGCGCTCCTGGCCGCCGGCCTGCCCCAGGACGCCCTCACCGAGGCCCACACCGCCCTCGACCGGCTCGACCGCATCCACGGCCAGCCCGTCAAGAAGGCCGAGCTGCTGCTCACCGCCGCCAACTGCGCCCTGGCCGCCCGCCGGCCCGCCGACGCGCTCGGCCACGCCGCCGACGCCACCGACCTCTTCGGCCGCCAGCACCGCCACTGGTGGCGGGCGCACGCCCGCCTGGTCAAGGTACGCGCCCAGCTCGCCACCGGCACCACCGACGCCGCCCTGCTGCGGGAAGCCGAGGAGTGCGCCCGCGAACTGGCCGCCCTCTCCTCGCCCGACCTGTCACTCGGCCACCTCATCGCCGGCCGGCTCGCCCTCGCCCTCGGCGACACCGCACGCGCCAACGGTCACCTCGCCACCGCCGCACGCGGTCGCCGCCGCGGCCCCGCGCTCTCCCGTGCCGCCGCCTGGCTCGCCGAAGCCCTGCGCGCCGAGGCCGGCCACGACTCCGCCCGGCTCATGCGCGCCTGCCGCCGTGGCCTGCGTGTCCTCGACCAGCACCGCGCCACCCTCGGCTCCAGCGAGCTGCGTGCCCAGGCCAGCGCGCACGGCGCCGAGCTCGCCGCGCTCGGCCAGCGGCACGCCCTGCGCCTCGACCGGCCCCGGCTGCTGCTGTCGTGGAGCGAACGCTGGCGCGCCACCGCCCTGGCGGTCCCCGCCGTCCGCCCGCCCGACGACGAACGCCTCCAGGCGGAGCTGGCCGCCATCCGCGCCCTGACCAGCCGCCTGGCCCAGGCCCGCGCCAAGGGCCTGCCCACCGCGCACCTGTCGGCCGAACAGCTCCGCCTGGAGCGGGCCGCCCGCGCCAGGGCGCTGCACGCCCACGGCCACGACCACAGGCATCACCACGCCCACGCTCACGAGGACGCGGCCGCCCCCGGCGTCGACATCGACGCCCTCCTCGACGAGGTCGCGGACGACCGGCTGCTCGAACTCGTGGACGTCGACGGCCACCTGCACGTTCTGGTCTGCGGCTCGGGCACCGTCCGCCGCCATCGCGCGGGACGCACCGAGGAGGCGGCCCGCCACGTCGACCTGGCCCGCTTCAGCCTGTCCCGGCTCGCCCACGGCCGCTCCACCCTGTCGCCCGCCGAACTCCTCGCCCAGCTGGAGACCATCGGCCACACCCTCCAGCGCGTCCTGCTAGGCGACGCCGCCCAGCATCTCGGCGACCGGCACGTCGCCATCGTCCCGCCGGGCCGCCTGCACGCCGTCCCCTGGGCGCTGCTCCCCTCGCTACGTCACCGCGCCGTCAGCGTCGCCCCGTCGGCCAGGTCCTGGTTGCGCGCCCGCCGCACCAGCGCCCCCGCCCACGGCCGCGTCGTCCTGGTCCGCGGCCCCGGCCTGGCCTCGCAGGGCGCGGAAGTGCGGGAGGTGACCGCAGGGTACGCCGCTCCCGTCGTCCTCGGCGAAGGCAGCGCGACCGTCGGCCGCATCCTGCGCGCCATGGACGGCGCCCGCCTCACCCACGTCGCCGCGCACGGCACCTTCCGCGCCGACAGCCCGCTGTTCTCCGCCCTGCGCGTCGACGACGGCCCCCTCACGGTCTACGACCTCGAACGGCTCACCCGGGCGCCCCACCAGGTCATCCTGTCGAGCTGCGACTCCGGCCTGACCGCCGCCACCGGCGCGGACGAGCTCCTCGGCCTGGCCAGCTCGCTCATCCAGCTCGGCACCACCGCCATCGTCGCCGGTGTGGTGCTGGTCAACGACCTCGCCGCGGTCCCGCTCATGGTCGCGCTCCACCGGCGGCTCCGTACCGGCGCGGGCCTGGCCACCGCGCTGCGGGACGCCCGCCTGGACACGGCCGGCGACCCCGTCGCCACCGCCACCGGGTGGTCGTTCACCTGCCTCGGCGCCGGCTGACGGCCATGACCCGCCACCCGGATCAACAGGACGGCCAGCCATGAACCTCTCACGGAACCGCTTCATACCCCTTACCGTGTCAACATCGCCCACTGCGGGAATCTCTCTAGAGAACCCCCGAACGGCACCCGGGAGGCGTGCTTGAGCGCAAAGGACGCCGTCGCCATCCTCGCAGCAGCCGCTGTCCTCGCCGCCCTGGTCAACGGCACCAGGCCCACCACCGCCGCCGAAGCCGCCAGCCCGCTCGGCAACGCCAGCGGCACCCTGCCCGGCCTGGCCCCCGTCACCACCGGACCCGACAAGAAGGCCGCCCGCGCGCTCATCAAGGACCTGCGCGTCGCCGCCCGCGGCTCCAGCGCCGGCTACAGACGCACCCGCTACGGCGACAACTGGGCCGACAGCGCCACCGGGGTCCCGTACGCGCGCAACGGCTGCCGTACCCGCGACGACCTCCTCGCCCGCGACGGTCGCAACATCCGCTACCGCAAGGGCTCCACCTGCGAGGTCGTCGCCATGGACCTGCACGACCCCTACACCGGCCAGATCATCGACTGGCACAAGAGCGACGCCGACGAGGTCCAGGTCGACCACGTCGTCCCGCTCGCCTACGGCTGGCGCATGGGCACCCGGCGCTGGAGCATGACCAAACGCGTCGACTTCGCCAACGACCCGCTCAACCTGCTGCCCGTGCTCGGCCGCGCCAACGAGCAGAAGGACGCCTCCGGCCCGTCCGGCTGGCTCCCCCCGCAACGCCGCATCCGCTGCGCCTACGTCACCCGCTTCGCCCAGGTCGCCACGAAGTACGGGCTGCCGGTCACCCGCGCCGACAGGAAGGCCATGCTCACCCAGTGCCGATGACGGCTCAGCGCGGATCGACCCAATCGAAGCCGTTGCGGAAGGTCCGCTCCGCGAGCACCCGCTGCCCGGCCTCGTTCGGGTGGAAGTAGTCCCACCGGCTCACATGTTCCAGCGTGAACGGGTAGGCGAAGACCGCGCCCGCGTCGGTGCGGCACGACGTTCCCAGTGCCGCGCAGGCCCGCGCCGCCTCCCGGTTGTAGGCCATCACCCGCTCCCGCACCCGGGCCCGCCGCTGCCTGTCGGCCGGCTTCACCGACGACGGACGGGCGAGCATCGTCTGGCAGATCCGGCCCACCGTCCAGAACGTCCGCGCCAGCGCGTTGCCCTTGCCCACCTGCCAGAGCCGGTGCAGGTCGGGGATGCTCGACACGAACACCCGGGCCTGCGGCAGCCCGGCCCGCAGCTCCGACAGCGCCTGGTCCAGACGCCGCCGGTAGACCCCCACCGGGGTCATCTGCCGCTCCTCGAGCTTGCAGGCGTCCTGGGCCCCTATGAGAATCGTCACGTAGTCCGCCTTGGCGCCGACCGCCTGCCGCACCTGGCCCAGCAGGTCCGCGCTCGTCGCGCCCGGCACCGCGAAGGCACGGTTGTGCCCCTCGATCGGCGACCCCAGCCGCAGCAGCCGCAGGTAGTGACTGTTCACGCTCGCGTGATCGCCGGCGGACCACGACCGTGACGGGCAGGACACGTACCAGCCGCAGCTGTTGAATCCCGACGAGATCGAGTCTCCGAGCGCCGCCATGACCTCGGGCACCGGCTCCGGGGCGGCGGCCTGAGCAGCGCCGGAACCGGCGAGGACAACGACGGCGGCCATGAGGGGCCCCAGACGGCGAGCGATCATGGCCCAAAGGTAGGGAGCGCGTCGCCGCCCCACCGTGACCTAGGGGCAACGTCTGCCATCTCAGGACCGACTTCATATCGCCACTTGACGAGCCCCAGCCGATCGGGTTGCACCAAAAGCAGGGCAATATCCGTCCTTATCCGGAAGCATGAACCACAACCGGTCAGACACGGGGGTCCCAGTCGAACGTGTTCAGTTCCCGCATAGAGTGTCTCGGGTGAGTGTCGCGCTCGGAACAACCCGCCCGCTACCGGTTCGCACCACCCCCATTCGCGACCCCGGTAATCTGCTGGCATCCCTCCCCCGGACCGCGCCGTACGCCTGGATCAGGCACGGCGAAGGCCTCGTCGGCTGGGGCCAGGCCGCCCGCGCGGACATTCCCCCAGGTCCGGACCGCTTCGCCTGGGCCCGTGAGTGGCTCGCCGCGGTCTTCGCCGACGCCCACGACGACGACACCGTCCAGATCCCCGGCAGCGGCCCGGTCGCCTTCGGCACGTTCACCTTCGACGAGAACTCCGCCGGCTCCACCCTCGTCGTCCCCCAGACCATCCTCGCCCGCAGGAACGGCCGCGCCTGGCTCACCACCATCGGCGACGCCCCGCACGAGACCTTCACCCCGCTGGTCGACCCGGGGCACATCAGCTACGGCGACGGCAGCCTGACCGCCCCCGCCTGGGAGCACGTCGTGGCCCGCGCCGCCCGCCGCATCCGCCGCGGCGAGCTGGAGAAGGTGGTCCTCGCCCGCGACCTGCTCGCCACCGCCGAGCACCCCATCGACATCCGGCTGCTGCTCCTGCGCCTGGCCCGCCGCTATCCCGAGTGCTACACCTTCTCCGTCGCCGGCCTCGTCGGAGCCACCCCCGAACTCCTCATCCGCCGCACCGGCCAGGAAATCCAGTCCCTCGTCCTGGCGGGCACCACCCCCCGGGGCACCGGCCCCGCCGACGACCTCAGACGCGGCGCCGCCCTGCTCGCCTCCGCGAAGGACCGGCACGAGCACGAGTGCGCCATCGCCTCCGTCCGGCACACCCTCGCGCCGCTCTGCGCCCAGTTGCACACCCCCGACGAGCCGGAACTGCTCGTCCTGCCCAACGTCCAGCACCTCGCCAGCCACGTCAGCGGCCGGCTCGCCGACGGCGCCTCGGTCCTCGACGTCGTGGCCGCCATGCATCCCACCGCGGCCGTCGGCGGCACCCCGACCCACAAGGCCATCGACGTCATCCGCGAGCTCGAAGGCATGGACCGCGCGGGTTACGCCGGCCCGGTCGGCTGGATCGACGCCCACGGCGACGGCGAATGGGGCATCGCGCTCAGATCCGGCATCGTGGAAGGCCGCCGGGCCCGCCTGTTCGCCGGGGGCGGCATCATGGGCGACTCCGACCCCGCCTCCGAGCTCGCGGAGGCCCAGGCGAAGTTCCGCGTCATGCAGTACGCACTGGAGGGCTGACGGCCGCTGATCCCCGCGCGGCCGGCCGCGGGTGGCTGAGCCGGCCTCATTGCGGTACGTGTACGTCGCGGCCCAGCTCGACCCTGGCCCGTCCCGCCGTCAGCGAGGCCGCCCAGTCCCGGAAGGCGTCCACCTCGTCCACGCCCACCGCCACCACGAAGTCGACCGCCGAGCCGTAGCCGACCTCGCGCACCGCGTAGCGGGAGGCCCGCAGGTCGTTCTCCACCCGTCCCGCCTGGTCGTGGGCGACCGCCACGTGCACCAGCCTGGCCGGCACCATCCTGACCGGCTCCACCCGGTCCAGCGTCTCGGTCACCGCCGAGCCGTAGGCGCGCACCAGGCCGCCCGCGCCCAGCAGGATGCCGCCGAAGTAGCGGGTCACCACCGCGACCACGTGGTCGAAGCCCCGGCCGACCAGCGCCTGCACCATGGGGGTGCCCGCGGTGCCGCCCGGCTCGCCGTCGTCGTCGCCCTTCTGCAGCCCGGCGACGACGTAGGCGGTGCAGTTGTGGCTGGCAGAGGCGTGCAGGCGGCGGCGCCCGGCGATGAACGCGGCGGCCTCCTCCGCGCTCTGGACGGGTGCCAGGGCGCAGACGAAGCGCGAGCGGCGGGCCTCGGTCTCGTGCTCGACGGGGGTCTTCAGGGTGAGGTACGGCGCTGACACCGCATCAGGCTAGCGCCTGCCGGAGTTGCGCCCGCCCAACCGTATGGCGTACGGTACGCCGTACCAACCACGATGGAGGACCAGCTTGAACGACGTCCGGCCCTTCCGGCTCGAAATCGCCCAGGCCGACCTGGACGACCTGCGCGCGCGGCTCGACCGGGTGCGCTGGCCCGACGAGGTCCCCGGCCTCGGCTGGCGGTACGGAGTTCCGCTCCCGCACATGAAACGGCTCGTCGGCCACTGGCGCGACGGCTACGACTGGCGGCGCGCCGAGGCCGAGCTCAACCGGCACGACCAGTTCGTGACCGAGATCGACGGCCAGCGGGTGCATCTCCTGCACGTGCGCTCAGCGAATCAGGACGCGCTTCCGCTGCTGATCACGCACGGCTGGCCGAGCAGCCCGGTGGAATACCTCGACGTGATCGAGCCGCTCAGCCGCGACTTCCACCTCGTCATCCCGTCCCTGCCCGGCTACGGCCTGTCCGGCCCCACCACGGAGACGGGCTGGGGCTCCACCCGCATCGCCAAGGCGTGGCTGGAGCTCATGACCAGGCTCGGCTACGACCGCTTCGGCGTGCAGGGCGGCGACTGGGGCAGCTGGATCTCCCGCGAGGTCGGCGTGCTCGCCCCCGAGCGGGTCGCCGGGATGCACGGCAACGGCATCATCTGCTTCCCCATCGGGGCCCCCGGCGAGCTCGACGGCCTGACCGAGACCGAGCAGGAGCGCCTGGCCTTCCGCGACGCCTATCTGACCGAGCAGTACGGCTACAAGCTCATCCAGTCGACCAGGCCGCAGACCTTCGCCTACGGCATGACCGACTCCCCCGTGGCCCTGCTGTCCTGGTTCGCGAGCGTCTATCACGAATGGAGCGACAGGGAGATCGACCCCGACCGCCTGCTCACCACCACGATGCTCTACTGGCTGACCGGCACCGCCGGCTCGGCCGCCCGCTCCTTCGTCGAGACGCCCGACACCGACCAGGACACCAGCGTCGAGTGGGAACTCACGGCGGCCACCGTGCCGACCTCGATCTCCGTCTTCCCCAAGGACATCCTGCGCCCCATCCGCCGCTTCGCCGAACGCGACAACAACATCGTCGGCTGGGTGGAGCACGAGCGCGGCGGCACGTTCGCGGCGCTGGAGGAGCCGGAGGCGTTCGTCACCGACGTCCGCGCCTTCTTCACCGGCCGCTGACCCTGCCACCCCGTCCGATCGACCCCCAGAGGGGGCGGGTCCTCACTCGCGTTCCAGCTCGTGGGCGAGTTCCTCCAGTTCCGCGTCGCCGGCCATCAGGGAGGTGAGCTTCTCGCGGGTGATGTCGGCCTTGGCGTACTCGCCCATGCTCGTCCCCCGGTTCAGCAGCAGGAACCGGTCCCCCACGGGGTAGGCGTGGTGCGGGTTGTGCGTGATGAACACCACGCCGAGCCCTCGGTCGCGGGCCCGGGCGATGTAGCGCAGCACCACCCCGGCCTGCTTGACGCCGAGGGCCGAGGTCGGCTCGTCCAGGATGAGCACGCGGGCGCCGAAGTAGACAGCCCTGGCGATCGCCACCGACTGCCGCTCGCCGCCCGACAGGGTGCCGACCGGCTGGTCCACGTCCCGGATGTCGATGCCCATGGCCCGCAGTTCCTCGCCGGCGACCCGCTTGGCGGTGCGCACGTCGAAGGCGCCGGCGAGCAGGCCCTTGCGCGGCTCCGAGCCGAGGAAGAAGTTCCGCCAGACCGACATCAGCGGGATCATCGCCAGGTCCTGGTAGACGGTGGCGATGCCACGGTCGAGCGCGTCCCTGGGGCTGCTCAGCCGGACCTCCGCGCCGTCCACCAGCAGGGTCCCGGCGTCATGCTGGTGCACGCCCGCGAGGATCTTGATGAGGGTGGACTTGCCCGCGCCGTTGTCACCGAGCACGCAGGTGACGCGGCCCGCCTCCACCCCCATCGACACCTCGCGCAGCGCCAGCACCGAGCCGAACGACTTGCCGATGCCCCGGGTCTCGAGTATCAATGCTTCACCTCCTCGGCATAGCGCCTGACCAGGCGATTGGCCAGCGTGGCCAGCAGCAGCATGGCCCCCAGGAAGAACTTGAACCAGTCGGCGTCCCAGCCCAGGAAGACGATGCCCTTGTCGGCCATGCCGAAGATCACCGCGCCGATGGCCGCGCCGATCGCGGAGCCGTACCCGCCCGTGAGCAGGCAGCCGCCGATCACGGCGGCGATGATGTAGATGAACTCCTGCCCGATGCCGATGTTGGCCTGCACGGACGTGTAGCGCAGCGCCATGATCGAGCCGACCAGCCAGGCCGCGACCGCCGTCGTCATGAACAGCGCGATCTTCGTCCGGGCGGCCGGCACCCCGACCGCCCGCGCGGCCGGCTCGCTGCCGCCGACCGCGAAGATCCAGTTGCCCACCCGTGAGCGCATCAGCACCCAGGTGGCCAGCGCGGTGACCAGCAGCCACCACAGGATCGCCACCCGGAAGGAGGTGCCGCCGATCTGGATCGTGCCCGCGAAGACGGTCCGCGCCGCCTCGAAGCCCTCCGACCTGCGCAGCCCGCTGACCTGTACGGTGCCGGTCAGCGCCTTGGTGACACCGAGGTTGACGCCCTGCAGCATGAGGAAGGTGCCGAGCGTCACGATGAAGCTGGGCAGCCGCGTCCTGGTCACGATCAGGCCGTTGAGCAGCCCGACGCCGAGCGCCACGACGAGGCTGACGAACATGGCCAGCCACACGTTCAGGCCGTAGCGGGTGGCGAGGGTGACCAGGATGAGCCCGGTCGTGCCGGTCAGCACGCCCGCCGACAGGTCGAACTCGCCGCCGATCATCAGCAGGGCGATGGCCACCGCCATGATGCCGAGGGTGGCGGCCGGGTCCAGCCAGTTCGCGATGCCCTCGGGCGACCTGAACACCGCCGACTGGGTCGCGAAGAAGGTGAAGACCACCACCGCCCCGACGACCGCGCCCAGTTCGGGCCGGATCAGCAGGCGGCGCAGCAGCCCCACCCGCGCGAGCCGCTCGTCGGCGGCGGCGGCCGTCACGGTGCCTCCCCGCTCATCACGGTGCCTCCCCGCTCATCACGGTGCCTCCCCGCTCATCGCGTGCCCGCCTCGGCCAGCTTGGCGACCTGCTCGGCGTTGTCCTTGGTGACGAAGCCGGGCCCGGTGTTGACGGGCAGGCCGCCGCCGACGGTGTTGAGGTTGTTCTTGTACAGGTGGAGGAAGGTGATGGGCAGGTAGCCCTGCAGGTACTGCTGCTGGTCGACGGCGAACAGGATCTCGTCGCCCTGGATGGCGGTGACCACGTCGGCCGACAGGTCGAAGGTGGCCAGCTTGGCCTGTGAGCCGGCGTCGGCGATGGCGTCCCTGGCGGCGACCGCGACGGCCGGGTTGAGCGCGAGCACGCCGTTTACGGCCTTGTCGGTCTGGAGCTTCGCGGTGACCTTGGAGGTCACGTCGGCCAGGTTGCTCACGTCCACCTGCAGCCGCTCGACGGTGCCGCCGAGCGTCTCCTCGGCGCCCTTGCAGCGCTGGTCGAGGCCGATGTTGCCGGCCTCGTGGATGACGCACAGCAGCTTGGTGACGCCGGCCGCCTTGAGCTGCTCGCCCGCGCCGCGCCCGGCCACGTCCTCGGACTGGCCGACGTGCGTGATCGCGCCGAGCTCCTTGGCAGAGTCCGCGCCGGAGTTGATGGTGACGACGGGGATCTTCGCGGCGACGGCCTTGCCGATGGCCTCGCGCAGCGCGTCGGGGTTGGCCATGGAGACCACGATGCCGTCGACCTTGCTGGAGACCGCCTGGTCGATGAGCTGCGACTGCTTGGCGGGGTCGCCGTCGCCCTGGTAGGTGACCTGCGCGCCGTACTCCGTGCCCGCGGCCTCGGCGCCGTTCTTGACGACGTCCCAGAAGGAGTCGCCCGGCGCGCCGTGGGTGATCACGGCGTAGGTGCCGGCGCCTGTCGCGGCCGGGGCCGAGCCCTGCGCGGGGGCACTCTGCGGGGTCTGTTCGCCCGGGGAGGAGCACCCGCCCAACGCCAGGACGCTCATCATGGCCAGCACTACCGGAATTCGTCTCATCCGAAACCTCCAAGAGCAACGGGCTGCCCCCGGTTGTACCTCAATATCATCTGTATGTATAGACATGCGGACTAATGACGACGTTGTGCCCCTATTGCAGACGAGGCTCGCGGCAAGCATCATGGGCCTCGATCCGGCGGTGCAGTCGCGCGGGACGGCCACGCATGGGAGGCACGGTGACACCGGACTCGATCGCGCACATCTCAGCCGGATACGACCCCGACCCCGCGCTCTCGATGTCGTTGCACGCCGATGCCTACACGGATCCGCAGTGGTTCGACGCCGACCAGCGGGCGATCTTCGCGCGTACGTGGCAGTGGCTGTGCCATGCGGAGAAGCTCCGGGAGCCGGGAGGCTACGTGACGGGCACGGTGGCCGGCATGCCCATCGTCGCCGTCCGCGACGAGACCGGCGCTCTGCGGGCGTTCTACAACGTGTGCAAGCACCGGGCGCACGAACTCCTGTCCGGCTCCGGCGTCCGGCGCAGCATCGTGTGCCCGTACCATGCCTGGAACTTCGACCTGAGCGGCCGGTTGAGGCGAGCGCGCAACACCGGCGGCATGCCGGGCTTCGACACCTCCGACGTGTGCCTGGATCAGGTCCAGGTCGCCGAGTTCGCCGGCATGGTCTACGTCAACCTCGACCCCGGGGCGGCCCCGCTGCCGGAGCAGACCGGGGGCCTCCTGGCGGAGATCGAGGCGAGGGCGCCGGACGTCGCCGAGCTCACCCTGGCCCGCCGGCTCACCTACGACATCGCCTCCAACTGGAAGAACGTCGTCGACAACTTCCTGGAGTGCTACCACTGCCACGTGGCCCACCGGGACTTCGTGTCCCTGGTCGACATGGACACCTACAAGGTCACCACCCACGGGATCTACTCCAGCCACATGGCCCGGGCCGGTGCGGCGGAGAACTCCGCCTACGACGTGTCGGGCGCGACCGTCACCGAGCACGCGGTCTGGTGGCTGTGGCCCAACACCTGCCTGCTGCGCTATCCCGGCCGGGGCAACTTCATGGTGTTGCAGATCATCCCCGACGGCTCCGGGCGGACTCGCGAGACCTGGGACTTCTACCTGGAGACCGCGGAGCCCGACGAGGCCGAGCTGGGCAGCATCCGGTACATCGACGAGGTTCTCCAGGTGGAGGACATCGCCTTGGTGGAGAGCGTCCAGCGCGGCATGCGCACCCCCGCGTTCACCCAGGGGAAGATCGTCCACGACCCGGACGGCTCCGGGCTGTCGGAGCACGCGGTGCACCATTTCCACGGCCTCGTCCTCGACGCCTACCGGCGCGAACTCGCGCGGTCCGGATAGAACGGAATTGTTCGTTCCCATTATGCTGTGGTCATGACCACTGCACCCATGAGCGGCCGCAAGGCCCAGGCCGCGCGGAACGACGAGTTGATCCTCGCGGCGGCGCGCGCCGTCTTCACCGCCGACCCGGGCGCCCCCATCGCGGCCGTGGCCGAGCGGGCGGGCGTCGGGATCAGCGCCCTCTACCGGCGTTACCCCAGCAAGGAGGCCCTGCTGCAGAAGCTCTGCGGAGACGGGCTCCAGCTCTACATCGCCGTCTCGGAGCAGGCGATGCGGGACCATGACGACCCGTGGGAGGAGTTCGCCGGCTACATGCGCGGGATCGTCGACGCCGACACCAACTCGCTCACGATCAAGCTGGCGGGCACCTTCCATCCCACGCAGGAGCTCTACCAGTACGCCACCAGGGCCTCCGAGCTGGCGACCCTGCTCCACGCGCGGGCGGTGGAGGCGGGCGTGCTCCGGCCGGACGTCACGACCGCCGACATCGCCCTGATGTTCGAGCAGCTCGCCTCGATGCGGCTGGGCGACGAGCAGCGGACCGGTGAGCTCCGCCACCGCTACCTGGCCCTGATGCTCGACTCCCTGCGGCAGCCGCCCGCCCATCGCCCGCTGCCGGGCCCCGCTCCGGAGGACGCGGAGCTGTCGGGCCGCTGGACCCCCGGGAGTTAGGCGCCGTCGGCCAGCCGCGTGAACAGGGCCAGCGTACGGCGTGCCCTGGCCACGATCGGGGCGTCCACGAACCTGCCGTCCGGCAGGGCGAGGGCGCCCGCTCCGGCGACCTCCGCCGCCTGGACGATCTCCGCGGCCTTGACCGCCTCCTCCTCCGTCGGCCGGAAGGCCGCCCTGATCAGCGGGAGCTGCCGCGGATGGATGGCGGTCCTGCCGAACATGCCCAGCGCCCGGCCCGCCGCGCACGAGGCCATCAGCCCGGCCTCGTCCCGCAGGTCCGGGTAGACGGCCATGGGCACCGGCGGCAGTCCCGCCGCCGCGGCGGCGAGCACGGCCTGCAGCCTGAGGTGGGTCACGGCGCTCTCGCCGGTGATGGACAGCTCGGCGGCCAGGTCCTGCTCGCCGAGCGCGATCCCGTCGACGCACGGGTGGGCGGCGATGGCCCGCGCGTCCATGATCCCGGCGGCCGACTCCAGCAGTGCGTACGCCCGCACGCCGAACCTCTCCAGCAGGTCCAGCGTGCCGGCCGACTCGACCTTGGGCAGTCGTACGGCGTCGGCCAGCGCGCCGAGCGCGTCCAGGTCGTCCAGCCCGCGCTGGGTGGCCACATCGTTGACCCGCACGTGGACGGGCGTCCGCTCACGGGCCGCCGCCGGCCGTTCGCGCAGGAAGGCGGCGGCGTGCTCGCGGGCCTCCTCCTTGCGGGCGGGCGCGACCGCGTCCTCAAGGTCGATGATGACCACGTCGGCGCCGGAGCCGACCGCCTTGGCGAACCGCTCGGGCCGGTCGCCGGGCACGTACAGCCAGGTGACGGGGAGGTTCACGCGATCACCCCGCTGTCGCGCAGCACGGCGATCCGCTCGGGGGTGTAGGCCAGCTCGCCGAGCACCTCGTCGGTGTCGCGGCCGAGGGCCCGCCCGGACCAGCGGACCTCACCCGGCGTCTCCGACAGGCGGAACAGCACGTTCTGCATGGTGACCGAGCCGAGCTCCTCGTCGGGTACCTCGACGAAGGTGCCGAGGGCCGCGTACTGCGGATCCCGCGCGATGTCGGTCACGTCGTAGATGGGGGCGACGGCGGCCTGCACCTCCACGAAGCGGGCGATGACCTCCTCGGCGTCCCGTTCGGCGATCCAGGCGGCGACGGCCTCGTCCAGCTCGTCGGCGTGCCGCACCCGGCCGCTGCCGCTGCCGAACCAGGGCTGCTCGACCAGGTCGGCGCGGCCCACCAGGGTGACGACCCGCTCGGCGATGGGCTGGGCGCTGGTGGAGACGGCCAGCCAGCGGCCGTCACGGGTGCGGTAGGTGTTGCGCGGCGCGTTGCTGCTGGAGCGGTTGCCGGTGCGCTCCGGCACCACGCCGAGGGCCTTGTACGCGGTCATCTGCGGACCGAGCAGGCCGACGATGGGCTCGATGATCGCCATGTCGATGACCTGGCCGCGCCCGGTCCGCTCACGGGCGTGCAGGGCGACCATGACGGCGTAGGACATGGCCAGGCCGGCGATGCCGTCGGCCAGGGCCAGCGGCGGCAGCGTCGGCGGCCCGTCCGGCTGGCCGGTCATCGCGGCGAACCCGCTCATCGCCTCGGCCAGGGTGCCGAATCCGGGCTGCCTCGCCATCGGGCCGGACTGCCCGAAACCGGTCATCCGCGCCACGATCAGCCGCGGGTTGAGCTCCATCAGGTCGGCGGGCGCCAGGCCCCAGCGCTCCAGCGTGCCGGGGCGGAAGTTCTCCACGAGCACGTCGGACCGCTCCGCCAGGCGGCGCAGGATCTCCTGCCCCTCCTCGCGCGACAGGTCGACGGCCGCCGCGCGCTTGTTGCGCGACAGCGACTTCCACCACAGCCCCACCCCGTCCACCGAGGCGCCGTGCCCGCGTGACGGGTCGCCGCGCCGGGGGTGTTCGATCTTGATCACGTCGGCGCCGAAGTCGCCGAGCATCATCGCGGCCGAGGGTCCGGCGAACAGCGTCGCGGCGTCGATGACCCGGAGGTCGGCGAGGCTTGTCATAGTTATGCAACTTATAAGAAATATGTCATAGGTCAACTTTGGGAGACACTAGGAGTCATGACCAGCCAGCCGCGGCCGCCCATGAGCAAGGCCGAGTACGTCTACAGCGTCCTGCTGGACGAGATCCGCACCGCCCAGATCCCCGGCGGCACCGCCCTGCGCGCCGGAGCCGTCGCCCGGCGGCTGGGCGTCTCGGTCACCCCGGTGCGCGAGGCGCTGCGCAGGCTGGAGAAGGACCGGCTGATCAGTTACGAGGCCCACCACGGCGCGACCGTGGTCGACCTCGGCGACGACGCGCTGGAGGAGTTCTACGGGCTGCGCGCGGTGGTCGAGGGCCTCGGCGCGCGGCTGGCGGCGGCCCGGATCACCGGCGAGGAGCTGGCCCGGCTGCACGAGATGCACGCCGCGATGGTCCGCGACGCCGAGGAGGGCGGCAACGACCGGCTCGGCGAGCAGAGCAGGCACTTCCACCTGCGCATCGCCGACATCGGCGGGCCCGCCTTCCTCGGCCAGCACGCCAGGGCGGTGCGCAACAGCTTCCCGGTGCCCGCCGCCGCGTCGCTGTGGCTGGACGCGGCCCAGGTCCGACGGCAGCTCGACGCGCACGCGGGGATCCTGGCCGCCCTGGCCGGAGGCGACGGCGCGCGGGCCGAGCTGCTGATGATCGAGCACGTCCGGCAGGCCGGCGACTATCGCAAGCAGCACGGACCCGCTGGCAGGATGACCTCATGATCAAGGGCATCCTGTTCGACCTCGACGGCACCCTGCTCGATCACCGCGCCGCCGCCGACGCCGGGATCACCGCCTGGGTGTCGGCCCGCGCGCCGGGCCACCCCCGGCTCGGCGAGGCGGCAGGGCTCTGGGCCGCGCTGGAAGGGCCGCACCTGGAGGCGTGGCAGGCGGGCGAGTGCTCGTGGGAGGAGCAGCGCCGCCGCCGCATGCGGGCGCTCTGCCAGGAGCTGGCGCTGGAGACGCCCGGCGACCTGGACGCCGCCTTCGCCGCGTTCGCCGCGCACTACCGCGACGGGTGGACCGCCTTTCCCGACGCGGCGGACGCCGTGGCCGCCCTCGGCGGGTTCCGGCTGGGCGTGCTCACCAACGGCATCCAGGAGATGCAGGAGGCGAAGGTACGCGCGATCGGGCTGGCCGGGCTGGTCGGCCCCGTGCTGACGGGCGAGGTGCTGGACGGCTGCTACAAACCGGTCCCCGCCTGCTACACCGGCGCGGCCGCCGCACTCGGGCTGACGCCCGGGGAGGTGCTGCTGGCGGGCGACGACGTGGACAAGGACGTCACCGGTCCGGCCACGGCCGGGATGCGCTCGGTCTGGCTGGACCGGCTCGGCGTCGAGGCCGCTCCACCGGGCTTCCCGAGGATCACCACCCTGGCCGAGCTCCCCCCGCTGGTCGGCCGCGCCTGAGCACCGGTCGGGATCAGCCGGGCAGCACCTCGGCCAGTGCCGATCCCTGCAGGTCGAATCCGCCCACGTGGGCCAGGTAATCGCCCTTGACCAGCGGGTCACCCCGATAGACGCCGCCGGCCTGCCGCACCAACAGGGCCCCGGCCGCCACGTCCCACGGGTGTGAGCGGGTGCCGTAGGCGGCGTCCGACCACCCGGCGGCGACGTGGGCGAGCTTCAGCGCGGCGCTGCCGGGCCGGCGCACGGCGGAGAAGGAGTCGACGAAGCGGCCGTAGCGGCGCAGCGCCTCCTCCCCCTCGGCCTCCAGGTCGAGCGGCGTCGGATAGCTGGACAGCAGCATGGCCTCACGGTCACGGGCGGCCCCCTTGCTGCGGATCGGGCTGCCGTTGCACCAGGCACCCTCGGTGGAGGCGGTGAACTCGTCCTCGCGTACCGGGTCGTACACCACGCCCGCGACCAGTTCGCCGCGCACGGCGGCGGCGATGGAGACGCAGAAGAACGGCAGGCCGGCGGCGAAGTTGGCGGTGCCGTCGATCGGGTCGACGTACCAGCACAGGTCGCCCGAGCCGGTCTCGCCGCCCTCCTCCCCCACGATGGCGCTGTCGGGCCACCGCGCGGTGATGACGGCGCGGATGGTCTCCTCCGCGGCCCGGTCGTGCTCGGTCACCGGGTCGTGGAAGTCACGTTTGGTGGTGATCTGCGGTCGGGATCTGAAGGCCTCGCGCAGCCGGGGGCCCACGGCCCTGGCCGCTTCGGTGGCCGTGTCCAGCAGTCCGGTCATGTCCATGCGTTCCCCCAGTGAGCTCGCCGGCGGCCCTTCATCCGGTGACTATGACAGGACATAGTTACCTCAGGATGAACAAGCGACACGACCTGAAGCTTAACAAGTGCTATTTGTCAGGACATTCTGACCTCGGATAATCTGATCAGCATGACCGCGAATCTGGCGATCGACCTGGACCGATCCAGCCCTGTGCCGCTCTACTTCCAGGTGGCCGAGCAGATCGCCGAAGCCATCCGGCGCGGCGACCTGACCCCCGGCTCCCGGCTGGACAACGAGATCCTGCTCGCCGACAAACTGGGGCTGTCCAGGCCCACGATTCGCCAGGCGATCCAATATCTCGTCGACAAGGGCCTGCTGGTCCGCAAGCGCGGCGTCGGCACCCAGGTGGTGCACGGGCAGGTCAAACGCTCGGTGGAGCTGACCAGCCTCTACGACGACCTGCGCCGCTCCGGCCAGGAGCCGGCCACCCAGGTGCTCACGCTGGAGCCGCGCCAGGTCGAGGAGGCGATCGCCGCGATCCTCGGCGTCGAGCCCGGCACCGACGTCCTCTACCTGGAACGGCTGCGCTTCGCTGCGGGCGAGCCGCTGGCCGTGCTGCACAACTGGCTGCCGCTGGGCCTGGCCCAGCTCACCGCCGCCGACCTCGAAGGCCGTGGCCTGTACGAGCTGCTGCGCGGCTCCGGCGTGCGGATGCGCGTCGCCAACCAGCGCATCGGCGCCCGAGCCGCCACCCAGACGGAAGCGAAACTGCTGGAGGAGCGGCGCGGCGCCCCCCTGCTGACCATGATCCGCACCACCTACGACGACCAGGGCCGGGCCGTCGAGCACGGCTCGCACATCTACCGGGCCTCCCACTACTCCCTGGAGGTCACCCTCATCGAGCGCTGACCCGCCGGGAACGAGACTCCCGTATCTTCCGGCGAACCGACGGTCTGTCCGGCTACACTCCAGCTTGGAAGCAAGCAGTCGCAGATGGCTTCACCGTGCCGCCCGAACCCCGCGTCACACATTCCTCGCGCCGACCGCTCGGATCCGCCACGCCCGTGGGGGCACGGTGTGGCGCGCCCGGGACCGGCGCTTCTTACGGCTTTGGGGACGGCATCCGGGCTATGGCACCACTCCACCTGACGACCAGGGACCACGACGACACCGTGGCGGACACCGCGGCTGCCACGGCGGCCGGCACCGTGACCGTCTCGGTCTCCGGCGAGCTCGACATCGCCACCGTCGACGTGCTGCGCACCCACCTGCTCCAGGTCCTCGAACGGGCCGGCGGCGAGGTGGTGCTGGAGCTGAGCGGGCTGTCGTTCATCGACGCGGCCGGGCTCGGCGCGCTGGTCGCCCTGCGCGGGCAGGCCCGGCTGCACTGCACGGAACTGCTCCTGGCCGGCGTGCCCGCGCCGATGGCGCGGCTGCTGCGGATCACCGGCCTGGACGGCCACTTCCTCACCCTGAGGCGGCAGAGTCCCGGGAGTCCTGAAGGAAGGCCGTGATCGCCGCCTCGGTGGCGTCGCGCAGCCTCGCGTGCACCACCGCGTTCGCCGCGCGGTCGGTGCGCACCTCCACCACTCTCGGCCCCTCGCCGCGCAGCGCCTTGGACAGCTCGGACGGGTCCTGCACCTGCGTGTACGGGGTGCCGGTCGCGGCGGTGGCGTAACCGAGGTCCACGCCGTGCGGCGTGCCGAAGACGCGCTCGAACGGGTCGCGCAGCGCCGCCTGGGGCAGTAGCGAGAAGATGCCGCCCCCGTCGTTGTTGACCACCACCAGGCACAGGTCCGGCCGCGGCTCCCGGGGGCCGAGGATCAGGCCGTTCTGGTCGTGCAGGAACGACAGGTCGCCCATGAGCGCGTAGGCGGGCCCGTTGTGCGCCAGCGCCGCGCCCATGGCCGTGGACACCAGCCCGTCGATGCCGGAGGCGCCGCGATTGGCCAGCAGCTTGAGCCCGCGCCGGGGCCGCATCGCCTGGTCCAGGTCCCTGATCGGCATCGAGGAGCCGCAGAACAGCAAGGCGCCGTTGGGCAGCATGTCCACCAGGTCGCGCGCCAGCCGGGGCTCGCTCAGCCCCGAGGTGTCCAGCACCTCGTCCAGCGCCGCCCTCGCGGCCGCGTCGGCCTGCCGCCAGGAGTGCAGCCAGCTGTCGTCGCCCGAGGCCACCGGGATCTCCACCGCCTGCGCCACCTGGCTGGCCGAGCGGGTCGGGTCAGGCCAGCGGTCCAGGTCGGGAGCGACCACGATGTGCTCGTCGGCACGCTCCAGCCAGGACAGCAACGGCCGGGACAGGCCAGGACGGCCCAGCGTGACCACCACGTCCGGCCGGTAGGCGCCGGCGAAGTCCGGCACGCCGAGCAGGTGGTGATAGGTGGAGATGGCGTGGTCGCCGTAACGGGCGCCGCCGTTCGGCTCCGACAGCACCGGCCAGCCCGCCATGCCGGCCGCGGCGACGTACCGGCGCACGTTCGGCGCGCCGTCGCCGACCACGAGCACGCCGCGCCGGGTGGCCGGGATGTGCAGGGCGACGGGCGGCGGCGCGACCCGGGAGCGGACCCACGGCCCGCCGGCGCGGCCGTCCAGCGGCTCGCACCACGAGGGGTCGCCGTCGGGGATCAGCGGCTCCCTGAAGGGCACGTTCAGGTGCACCGGGCCCGGATCGTCGGGGCCGACGGCGCGCTGGTAGGCGCGGCAGGCCAGCGATCGCCAGTAGGCCACCTGGCCGGGCCGGTCCTCGGGCGTGCCGATCTCGGCGAACCAGCGGACCGCCGAGCCGTACAGCTTGAGCTGGTCGATCGTCTGGTTGGCGCCGGTGCCGCGCAGCTCGGGCGGGCGGTCGGCGGTGAGCACGAGCAGCGGCACGCCGGACTCGCTCGCCTCGATGACGGCGGGGTGGAAGTTGGCGGCGGCGGTGCCGGAGGAGCAGATCAGCGCGACGGGCCGCTCCGCCCGCCTGGCCAGCCCGAGCGCCAGGAAGGACGCCGAGCGCTCGTCGATCCGGACGTGCAGCCGCACCCGTGACTCGGCGTGCAGTGCCAGCGCCAGGGGGGCGGAGCGGGAGCCGGGCGCGATCACGACGTCGGTGAGGCCGCAGCGCACCAGCTCGTCGACCAGGACCGTGGCCAGCGCGGTAGCGGGATTCACAGTGACGCCTCCTGCATCCGGCGTAGCCACGACGGAGAATCAATCTCAAAACTCGACATATCCGACAAATGCTGAAAATTCACCTCAGGATGGCGTACGGCGAGCATCCCGTCCAGGGGCACCAGCGAATCCTCCACCACATCGCCCGACAACAGCGCCATCGTCGCGAGCCCGCACGCGTACGGCAGCTCCGGGAGCGCGGCGGCCAGCGCCAGCCCGGCCGCCAGCCCCACGGAGGTCTCCACGGCGCTCGACACCACGGCCGGCAGCCCGCACGCCTCCACCACCCGCAGCGCCGCCCGCACGCCGCCCAGCGGCTGCACCTTGACCACCGCGATGTCGGCCGCCTCGGCGGCCCGCACCCGCAGCGGATCCTCGGCCCGGCGGATGGACTCGTCGGCCGCCACGGGCACGTCGCAGGCCCGCCGCACCGCCGCCAGCTCCGCCAGCGTGGCGCAGGGCTGCTCGACGTACTCCAGGTCGAACCGGTCGAGCTCCTTGAGCCGCCGGACCGCCTCGTCCACCTCCCAGGCGCCGTTGACGTCCACGCGCAGCCTGCCGGACGGGCCGAGCGCGTCACGCACGGCCTCCACCCTGGCCAGGTCCTCGGCGAAGCCCTGCCCGCGCTCGGCCACCTTGACCTTGGCCGTGCCGCAGCCGGAGCGCCGGACGATCTCGTGGGCCTGCTCGGGCCCGACGGCGGGCACGGTGGCGTTGACCGGGACCGCGTCGCGGACCGGCGCGGGCCATCCCTCGAAGGCGGCCTCGCGCGCACACGCGAGCCACCGGGCGCATTCGCGCGGCCCGTACTCGGGGAACGGCGAGAACTCGCCCCATCCCGCCGGCCCGTGCAGCAGCACCCCTTCTCTGACGGTCTGTCCCCGGAACCTGGTGCGCATCGGAATCCGGAAAACCACGGGAGAACGCGTCACGACCCTCCCTGCGCCGCTGCCCGAACTGACGCCATTAACCTTACGAGCATGTGGAGGAACCCGTCGCATCCGGACCGTCCGCTGCACGCCGTGGTGCAGCCGGCGGGCCCCCGGTTGTTCGCCGCGATCCGCGACGCGCTGTCCGGCGACGGACCCGCCGTGCTGCCTCTGACCCCCGGTCAGGAGGGCGCCGCGCTCGCGGCGCTGCGCCCCACCCACGTGGACGGTGTACGACGGGCCGACGGTGCCGGCGTGCCCGGTGACGTGGCGGTCGTCATCGCCACCAGCGGCAGCACGGGCGCCCCCAAGGGCGTGATGCTCTCGGCGAGCGCCCTGCGCGCCTCCGCGGCCGCCTCGCTGCGCCGGGTGGAGGCGGCCAAGGGCGAGCGGTGGCTGTGCTGCCTGCCCGTCTCCCACGTGTCCGGCCTGCAGGTGCTGGTCCGATCACTGCTCAGCGAGAGCGAGCCGGTGATGCACGAGCGCTTCGATCCCGAGGCGGTGCTGGAGTCGGGCGCCGCGCACGTCTCGCTGGTCCCGACGCAGTTGCACCGGCTGGTCGGGCTCCGGGCGGACCTGTCGCGGTTCCGCACCGTCCTGCTCGGCGGCGCGGCGCCCCGGCCGGGGCTGCTGGCGGAGGCCGCGGCGCTCGGCGCCCGGGTGGTCACGACGTACGGGATGAGCGAGACCAGCGGCGGGTGCGTGTACGACGGCCGCCCCCTTTACAATGTAGATTGCAAAATCGGCGACGACGGCAGGATCCGCCTGGCCGGGCCCGTGTTGTTCTCCGGCTACCGCTTCGGCGGCGAGCCGCCCCTGGACGGCGGCTGGTTCGTCACCTCCGACCTGGGCGAGCTGTCCGGCGGCAGGCTGCGCGTCCTCGGCAGGGCCGACGACGTCATCAACACCGGCGGCGAGAAGGTGGTGGCCGCCACCGTGGCGGCCGTGCTCGGCGCCCACCCCGGGATCGCCGAGGTGGCGGTGGTGGGCCGGCCGGACCCCGAGTGGGGCGAGGCCGTGGTGGCCGTCGCGGTCCCCGCCGACCCGGCGAATCCGCCCACGTTGTCCCAGCTCCGGGCCTACTGCGCCGATCGGCTGCCGCCCTTCGCCGCGCCACGGGAGTTGCGCCTGATGCCCCGCTTGCCCTTGCTGGCAAATGGGAAAACAGATCTCATGCGGCTAAAGTCCGGAACCTGATGACTTGTTGGATGCGTCATAGTGGGGAGAAGGAGGGAGCCTCATGAACCAGTCCCGCAAGACGTGGGCCTCTGCGGCGGTTGTCGGCGTGATCCTCGTCGGCGGCGTCTCGGTCGCGGCGGCCGCCTCGGCGGGCAGGCTCGACCAGGCCCGGGAGACCAGGGCCGTGGTGAAGGAGGACCCCACGTTCAGCCCGCCGCCGACCCCGGACGCCACCGACCGCGTCGAGGACGGCATCGTGGTCTCCGAGCAGCTCGAGTCCGACCCGGACGGCGTCGTCGGCTACTGGACGGACGACCGCCTGCAGGAGGCGCAGCCGATGCCGATGCCCGAGGTGAAGCCGGGCGAGCTCGTCCTGCCCGAGTAGGACCGTCAGGGCGGGCCGCATGGGGGGGTTCCGCCCTTTTTTCCACCTCACGGGAACAAATAACGGCCGACGGCGTTATGGATACTGGTGAGTCGCGCGGCCGGACGGGCCGCCCCACCATGAAACCCGCCTAGATCGTTTCCGCTCCGTATGGAGGAGGTGTCCTCATGCCCCGAACCGCCGTGGCGACCGCGACCCCGCCCGCAGACCTCGAGCAGCTCATTGACCGAGGGCGAAACCAAGGTCACCTTTCTCTGGCAGAGCTGCGTGACGCATTCGCCCAGGCCGGCATCAGCCCGGCTCAGGGCCGCTCGATCCTGCGCGAGCTCAGCGACGCCGGCGTGAGCCTGGCCGCCGAGGACGAGCCCGCACTGGCCAGGTCCGCCAAGAAGACCAAGCGCCCCACCAGGAAGGCTTCGAGTACCGAGACTACCGACTCGAATGCCGCGAAAGCAAAAAACAAGCCCACGAAGGCCGGCGACGAGGACGGCCCCGACGACCTGGCGCTGGAGATCTCCGCCGAGGTCGCGGAGGAGGTCGACGCCGAGAACGAGCCGCTCGACCTGGACGACAACCAGTCCGTGATGGGCGACTCCGTCCACACCTACCTCAAGTCCATCGGCCGCCGCACGCTGCTCACCGCGGCGCAGGAGGTCGAGCTGGCCAGGCGCATCGAGGCCGGCCTGTACGCGGAGTACAAGCTGGAGAGCACGCCCGACCTGACCGCGGCCCGGCGCGCCGACCTGATGCTCGTGGCGCAGGACGGCAAGGCGGCCAAGGACCACATGCTGGAGGCCAACCTCCGGCTGGTCGTGTCGGTCGCCAAGAAGTACACCGACCGCGGCATGTCCCTGCTGGACGTCGTCCAGGAGGGCAACCTGGGCCTGATCAGGGCCGTGGAGAAGTTCGACTACACCAAGGGCTTCAAGTTCTCCACCTACGCCATGTGGTGGATCCGCCAGGCCATCCAGCGCGGCTTCGCCGACTCGGCCCGCACCATCCGGCTGCCGGTCCACGTACTGGAGATGTTGTCGAAGCTGTCGCGCATCGAGCGCGACATGCACCAGCGGCTGGGCCGCGAGCCCACGCCCGAGGAGCTGGCCGTCGAGCTGGACAAGACCCCCGACCAGATCGAGGAGCTGCTGCGCACCAGCCGGCAGCCCATCTCGCTGAACGCGACGATCGGCGAGGACGGCGAGACCACGATCGGCGACCTCATCGAGGACGTCGACTCGCCGGAGGCGTCGGAGATCGTCGACCGCCAACTGCTGGGCGACCAGCTGCGGGGCGTGCTGCGGAACCTCTCACCGAGGGAGGCCAAGATCATGGCGCTGCGGTTCGGCCTGGTGGACGGCAAGCCGCACACCCTCGACGAGATCGGCAAGCACATGGGACTCACCCGTGAGCGCATCCGCCAGCTCGAGAAGGAGTCGCTGTCCAAGCTGCGCCACCCGAGCAACACCCGCCCCCTGCTCGACTGGGCCAGCTGAGCCCTCCGGGGCTCTGAGGCCCGTACGAGGGCGCCTCAGGGGCGGGCGGGTCCCGCCCTTTCCGGCGCCGAGCGCGCGGACGCCCTGACCCGGGAGATCTCCCGGACCAGGGCGTCTTTGGTCAGCGCCCTCAGCGGGCGGCGGGCACCGCGCGCGGCGTGCGCGGGATGCCCCACATCCGGTTGTCCTCGCGCAGCGTGCGCAGCCGGTCCGCCTCGGCGGTCCACATGACGCCCGCGGGCGTGGCCTTCGCCTTGCGCCGGGCGATGCGGTCGTCGTAGGCCTTGACGCCGAACGTGGCCCGCTGCCCCGCCTCGGCCGCGCGCAGCGCCTCGGTCAGCGCCTTGTCGAACGCCACTCCCGCGGCCCGCAGCTCGATGTCGTCGGCGTTGGCGGCGCGCAGCTCGCGCAGCGTCCGCTCGGCCATCCTCGCCTTGTCCAGCAGCTCGGGGAAGCTCTTGGAGATCTCCTGATCCGCGTGGAAGCGGACCTCGGCCTCGCGGCTCACCCGCGGACGGAAAAACGCCATCGACTCTGCCCTTCGAACTGTCGGCTCTTACCAGCGACCAGGGTACGCGGTGACGCGCCACGCCCAGTAACCGGATCCACGCGCCCGACGCCTTTACATAGTAAGATCCTCTGCATGCCCGCCAAGCGACCGCCCGTCCCCCTGTCCCGCGAGCGCATCATCGAGGCCGCGCTGCACATCGCCGACAGCCAGGGCCTGCGCAGGCTCACGATGCGCAGGCTGGGCGACGCCCTGGAGGTGGAGGCCATGGCCATCTACCACCACCTGCCCCGGGGCAAGGAGGCGCTGATGGACGCCTTGGCCGAGCACGTCACCGCCGTCCGCGTGGAGCAGGCGGCCACCTGGCAGGAGACCGCCAGGGCCTGGTGCCGGGCCAGCCGCGAGGTGCTGCGCGACCACCCCGGCGTGCTCGCGCTCGCCCTCACCAAGCCGCCGAAGGGCGGCACCGCCCTGGCCATCGGCGAGCAGGTCGAACAGCTCACCGACGGTGGCCTGCCGGACGCGGCCGACGCCGTACGGTCGCTGCGGGCGTTCGTCTTCGGCAGCGTCGCCGTCGAGGTCCAGCAGTCGGGATGGGCCGACCCTGAGGTGGACGAGTGGACCCGGCGCGACGAACGGGCCGACGCGGACTTCGAGCGCGGACTTGAAGCTTTGCTCCGAGGACTCCAAATCTAGTGTGCGTGTCGAGCTTGGCCCGTTATCCTGCATAAGGCACGCTGTGTCGAAGGTCACACGATCGGGGCATCCTCCTCTAACAGTCCTAACGGGCTATGTCGGAACGTGTGACACACAACGCACACTTGCTGCAAACGAAAACCCGAGCGCTCCCACCCCTCTTCCGGGAGCACCCACGAGATATCGGAGGCACGCCGATGTGCCCGCACGACCCGGTCTGTCCGTCTGCCGAGGCGCCCGACCGCGAGGCCGCACGCACCCTGGCCTGCCACCCCGAACAGGGGTGGAGCCTGCTGTGCAACGGCGTAGTCCTGTTCGAGGACACCGGGGAGCTTTTGCCCGGCGGCACCGCCATCGCCCCGCACCGCCCCGACCCCCTGGTCGGCGCGGCCTGACCCACACCCGGCCGCCCGCAGCGAACGCGGGCCGGTCACCCACGTCCCGCCCGTGAAGTCGGCGGGACGGCGAAGCCTCGACCGCCAGCACGGACCCCGCGACCCGAAGGGTCGCAGCACAGCCGACCGGCCCAGGCGGCGACCCGCAACCTCCAGCAGGTTGCGGGACCAGCATCCTCTCCACCACCGGGCGGTCTCCTGGGACAGGCGCCCGCCGTCCCGCTGGATCGCCGGCCGTCAGCTCCAGTGGCGTTTGAGCCACTCGGCGACCACCTCGCCCACGCGGGCCGGGTTCTTCTTCAGATCATGGCCCTCCCCCGGCAGCACCACCATCCACGTCGCGTCCGCCGGATCCGGGAGCCCGAACGGGTCCTTGTCCCCGCTGACCACCAGCACGTCCACCCCGGCCCCGCGCAGCTCGTCGGCCCTGGACCGGTCCGGCCTGCCCGGCGGATGCAGCGGGAAGGCGAGCGCCACCACCGAGGCCGCCCCCACCGCCTTGGCGGTCCGGCAGGCCACCCGCGCGCCGTTGCTCCGACCGCCCTGCACCAACGGCACCTCGGGCCACCGCGTACGCAGCTCGTCCAGCACGACCTGCCAGGCCTCGTCCTGCCGGGCCGGCGTCCCCGGCGCCCGCGCGCCGGCCACCCGGAACGCCTGCGTCACCCTGGCCACGCTCGCCCCCACGCCGAGCGCCGCGTCGCGCACCGCCAGGAGATCGGGCGCGTCCACTCCCCCGGCCGACCCGTGCGTCAGCACCAGCAGCATCCGGGCCCGCTCCACCTCGTCGACCTCGACCAGCGCAAGGCCCCGAGGGGTCATGATCTCCATGGCAGCACCGTACCTGGGGATGAGTTCGACATCGCTCTCAGGTGTGATGACGGCGCGCCCTTCAAGGATGCAGGATTACCCCTATGCGAGACACGAGACCCTTGCGCGAGGACCTGCAGGCGACGCTGGACGCCCGTCGCGACCTCGGTCCCGAGTACGAGCCCGCTCTGGTCGACTCGCTGGTCGAGCGCCTGGACGCCACCATCGCCGCCCGGGTCGACGCCGAGCTCCACCTGCGCGGCGTGCGGTCCCCCAAGCAGCGCGCCAGCGGCTCGGCCATGATCCCCATCGCCTTGGGCTCGATGGGGATCGGCATCCCGCTCACGGCCATTGCCAGCAGCGTCGGCCTGGTGGGCCTCCTGGCGGCCTGGATGGCCATCGTGGTGATCAACGTGGCGTCCGCGGTGGTCATCATGCGCCGCCCCTGACCCGGCGGCCAAGCCGCGCACACGGCGTAGGCGCGCGGCCGGTGCGGCCCGGAGGAGCAGCCGTGCCTCAGCCCGCGTTTCCGGGACGGGCCGGTTCCCAGATCGCCTCAAGGTCGGAGCAGACCACCCGCACCGTGCCGGTGAGAAACACCAACTCGTGGCCGCAGCCATGCTCATGCGGCATGATCTCGTCCAGCCGCAGGCTGTCCAGCCCGGCCTCCGGGTCCGCGTCGACCCGGACACCGGCCACCCCGGCATAGCGGATGACCAGGCGCTCGGAGTGCTTCCACGGATTGGGCTCCAGGCGAAGCTCCAGACCGTTCGGTCCCAGGGTCAGGCCACCGAATTGCAGGTCCTTCACACATCTGGGCCCAGCGAAGTCATAGTGGTCCGGATCACCGGCGAACGCCCGCGCCCCGACGGGCAGATGTGGGCTCAGCTCGGGCAGCTTGTCCAGGTACGGGGAGGGATCATGCATCAGCGCACCGTCCCGCCACTCCACCACGACCAGCTCCACCGATCTCCCCTTCAGTCCCCGGTACAGCGTTGTACGACGAGACGGCGAGGGGCGCACGACCAGATCACGCGCCCCTTGGAGCCTGCCCTCCGATCGCTGGCAGGTCGCCGCGCGCGGTCAGTCACGGTCGTAGCGCAGGCGCACCTCGGACGCGAGCGTCTCATCGTCATGATTCAGGCCGTACGCCCACACATGGTCGGCATCGTCGGCGCGTCCCCGTAGGGGGAGCGTGCGGGCCAGCAGCTCGATCGCGAGGGCGGTGGTCTGGCCCTCGCCGCCGTCCTCCACGGCACCGGCGAACTCGGCGCAGGCCAGCTCCAGGTGTGCGATGCCGAGCTGCACACGCAGCCGGGCCGCGTCGTCACCCGAGGCGTCCTCCAGGGCGTCGAGCAGCACCTCCGCCGCCTCCCCCGGCTCACCACGCTCCATGAGCAGGTCGGCAAGCTGCTGGCTCGCGTGCACCCGCACATCCGCACCACCAGGCCCACCCGCACTCCCCGCCGGGTGGCCGTACGCGCCTGTGTCTCCCGCCGCGTGGCCGGGCCCACGCGCGTCCTCTGCCGTGCCTGTGCCGTCGGCGTGGTCGGGGCCGCCGTTTCGCCCGCCGGTCGGGGGCGCGTGGCCGGTGTCGATGGCGGCGCGGAGCTCGGTTTCCGCCTCGTCGTACTCTCCGGTCTCCGCGGCGAGCCTGGCGAGCGCGAGGTGGGCGAGCGGGACGTAGGCCGGGGTGCCGACCCCCAGCACCGCCTGCCAGGCGCCCCTCGCCTGCCCGTAGCGGCCCTCGCGTTCGAACCCCTGGGCCAGGTGGCAGGCGGCCTGGGCGGCGAACTCGGGATGCCCGGTCGCGAGCGCGGTCCTGGCGGCGGCACGGGCTCCGTCGACGTCGCCACGCTGGTCGAGGACCACGGCGAGGCCGACGGCGGCCTGTGCCACGTCGGGGCCGCCGGGGGTGGAGGCGAGCTCCGCGAGTATGGCGGCCGCACCATCGAGATCACCGTCCTCGGCCAGGCGGCGGGCGATGTCCAGCGGCGGGGTCTCCAGCTCTGAGGACGTCAAGAGAGCTCCTTCGGCGACGATCGCACCGAGCCTAACGACTTCTGGCGATCATGTCTGCTCACTTGCGACCGTAGGCATGGCAGGTGCACATTTCAGCTGATTCAGGCAGTTCGCGGCGGCTCAGCACCAGTTCCCCCGGACACATCTCGACCTCAGCGCGGGGGACCGCGATCTCGACGACGAGGTCGACCGGCTGGTCCTGCTGGGTGCGCAACGTGTCGACCGGTCTCGCCATCCCGAGAACCCGCGGCCGGAAGTCCCCACGTTCGTGGTGGTCGCCGATCCCGAGGGCAACCCGTTCTGCGTGGAAGACCGCCGTCGCGGTTCCGAAGGGCTCCAAGCGCGGCCCTCGGGTCGCTGACGTCGGACGCCCCCGGCCCGCCGGGTGGCGGGCCGGGATGGGATCGGGGTAGGGCCGCGGTGCGGCCCGGGTGGGGCCAGGGTCAGTCCTCGTACGCCTCCAGCGGCGGGCAGGAGCAGACCAGGTTGCGGTCCCCGTACGCCTGGTCGATGCGGCGCACCGGCACCCAGTACTTGTCGTCCCGCAGCGAGGGCACCGGGTAGGCCGCCTCGGTGCGGGTGTACGGGTGGGGCCACTCGTCGGCGGTGAGCGCCTCGGCGGTGTGCGGGGCGTTCCGCAGGGGGTTGTCCGTCTTGTCGTAGTCGCCGGAGCCCACCTTGGCGATCTCGCCGCGGATGGCGATCATCGCGTCGGCGAACCGGTCCAGTTCGGCCAGGTCCTCGCTCTCCGTAGGCTCGATCATGAGCGTGCCCGCGACCGGGAACGACATGGTCGGCGCGTGGAAGCCGTAGTCGATGAGCCGCTTGGCCACGTCGTCGACGGTGACGCCGGTCTCCTTGGTGATCTGCCGCAGGTCGATGATGCACTCGTGGGCGACGAGCCCACCCCGCCCGGTGTACAGGACCGGGTAGTGCGGGGCCAGGCGGCGCGCGAGGTAGTTGGCCGACAGGATGGCCTGCTCGGTGGCCGCCGTGAGGCCGTCGGCGCCCATCATCCTGATGTACGCCCAGGAGATCGGCAGGATCCCGGCGGAGCCGTACGGGGCGGCCGAGACGGGACCGACGGGGGTGCCGTCCCGCAGCGGGTGGCCCGGCAGGTAGGCGGCGAGGTGCGCACGGACCGCGACGGGCCCGACGCCGGGGCCGCCGCCGCCGTGCGGGATGCAGAACGTCTTGTGCAGGTTCAGGTGGGACACGTCGGCGCCGAACTCCCCCGGCTTGGCCAGGCCGACGAGCGCGTTGAGGTTGGCCCCGTCGACGTACACCTGGCCGCCGGCGCCGTGCACCTTGGCGCAGATCTCGGTGATGGTCTCCTCGTAGACCCCGTGCGTGGAGGGGTAGGTGATCATGATGGCGGCGAGCCGGTCGCGGTGCTTGTCGATCTTGGCGTCGAGGTCGGCCAGGTCCACGTTGCCGCCGGTGTCGCAGGCCACGACCACGACCCGCATGCCCGCCATGACGGCGCTGGCGGCGTTGGTGCCGTGCGCCGAGGAGGGGATGAGGCAGATGTCGCGCTCGCCTTCGCCTCGCTCACGGTGGTAGGCGCGGATGGCGAGCAGCCCGGCGAACTCGCCCTGGGAGCCGGCGTTCGGCTGGATGGAGACGGCGTCGTAGCCGGTGACCTCGGCCAGCCAGCCTTCCAGCGTCTCGATGAGGTCGACGTAGCCGGCCGCCTGCGCCTCGGGGGCGTAGGGGTGGATGGCGGCGAACTCGGGCCAGGTGATGGGCTCCATCTCGGTGGTCGCGTTCAGCTTCATGGTGCAGGAGCCGAGCGGGATCATGGAGCGGTCGAGCGCGATGTCCCTGTCCTGCAGCCTGCGCAGGTAGCGCAGCATCGCGGTCTCGGAGTGGTGGTCGTGGAAGACCGGGTGGGTCAGGTAGCCGGACTCGCGCGCCAGCGAGGCGGGCACCGCGTCGGGTACCCGCGGGTCGTCGAGGGTGACGCCGTCGCGCTCGACGCCGAAGGCGGCCCACACCTGGGCGACCTCGGCCGCGCCGGTCTTCTCGTCGCAGGCGACGGAGACGTGGTCGGCGTCGGCCTGCCAGAGGTTGACGCCCCGCTCGGCGGCTGCGGCGACGATCCCGGCCGCGCGGCCGGGCACGCGGGCCAGCACGGTGTCGAAGAACTCCTGGTGGACGACCTCGACGCCGCCCTGTCGCAGGCCGTCGGCCAGGACCACGGCGTGCCGGTGCACGCGGGCGGCGATCCGGCGCAGCCCTTCGGGCCCGTGGTAGACGGCGTACATGCCGGCGATCACGGCCAGCAGGACCTGGGCGGTGCAGATGTTGCTGGTGGCCTTCTCGCGGCGGATGTGCTGCTCGCGGGTCTGCAGGGCCAGCCGGTAGGCGGGGTCGCCGTCGACGTCCACGGACACGCCCACGAGGCGCCCGGGCATCTGCCGTTGCAGGCCCTCACGTACGGACATGTAGGCGGCGTGCGGACCGCCGAAGCCGAACGGCACGCCGAACCGCTGCGAGGAGCCGATGGCGATGTCGGCGCCGAGCTCGCCGGGGGCGGCGACCAGCGTGAGCGCGAGCAGGTCGGCGGCGGCCACGACGAGCGCGCCGGCGGCGTGCGCCCGCTCGGCGACGTCGCGGAAGTCACGCAGCCGGCCGGAGGCACCCGGATACTGCACGAGCACGCCGAAGCACGCCGGCAGCTCGCCCGCCAGGTCGCTCTCCACGAGCGTGATGCCGAGCGGCTCTGCGCGGGTGGCCAGCACCGCCTTGGTCTGGGGCAGCGTGTCGGCGTCGATCACGAACACGTCGCTCTTGCTCTTGCCGGTCCGCCGGGCCAGCGTCATGGCCTCGGCCGCGGCGGTGCTCTCGTCGAGCAGGGACGCGCCCGCCACGGGCAGGGCGGTGAGGTCGGACACCACGGTCTGGAAGTTGAGCAGCGCCTCCAGGCGGCCCTGCGAGATCTCCGGCTGGTACGGCGTGTAGGCGGTGTACCAGCCCGGGTTCTCCAGCAGGTTGCGGCGGATCACCGCGGGCGTGACGGTGTCGTGGTAGCCCAGGCCGATCATGGAGGTGAGCACCTGGTTGCGGTCGGCCAGGGCACGCAGCTCGGCGATGGCCTCGGCCTCGCTCGCGGCGGCGGGCAGCTTGAGGCGGTCCTTGCTCCGGATCGCCTCGGGGACGGCCACGGCCACCAGATCCGCCACGGACTCGAAGCCCACGGCCTCGAGCATGCGCTGCTGCTGGCTCTGCGACGGCCCGATGTGCCGGGCGGAGAACGGCGGTGGTGACAGGTCGGTCATGGAGATGCCTCCCGAGGCGATGGAGACCGGCGCAGAGCGCGGGCGTATGCCAGGTCTCCCCCTCTGTCACCGCTGTCTTCGCGACCTGAGAGCTTCACCCCGCGGGGCTTGCACCGTCGGTGAAGCGCGCCTGGCGAGCGCGCCTGCTTTCCAGAGTTGCCTCACCCGAGCGGTACCGGTTGCCTGAGAGATTCCGGGGAGGTTGCTCCTTCGGCGCCCCGGTCCAGCCGGGGACTCTCCCGCATGGGGTCATCGACATGTCCTAGATTACTACCCTATTCGGCGCGCCCGTCGCCTCTGGGCCAGTTCGTCAGCGGGATGGTCGGCCGGGACGGTGTCCGCGACCGCCGCCCGTTCCCCCGGCAGCTCCGCGAGGGATCCCTCGACCTCGCGCCAGACCCGGCCGAGCGCGATGCCGAACACGCCCTGGCCACCCTGGAGAAGGTCTATCACCTCGTCCGCCGAGGTGCATTCGTAAACGCTCACACCGTCGCTCATCAGCGTGATCTGCGCGAGGTCGGCCACCCCGCGATCACGCAGATGCTGCACGGCGGTGCGGATCTGCTGGAGGGATACCCCGGTGTCGAGCAGTCGCTTGACGACCTTGAGCACCAGGATGTCGCGGAAACAGTAGAGCCGTTGGGAACCCGAACCTTGCGCTGCTCTTATCGTGGGCTCGACCAGGCCGGTGCGCGCCCAGTAGTCCAGCTGCCTGTAGGTGATGCCGGCTGCCGCGCACGCCGTCGGGCCACGGTATCCGATGTCGTCCGGCACCGTCGCGGGCTGCTCGTCGAAGAGCAGGCCCTGCTCTCCGGCACGCTGCCGCGCGCTCTCACGCCGTACCGGATCTTCCTGGCCGGCCGTCTTTCCCTCGCCGCTGCTGACCGCCACGCGGACCTCCGGCTTTCTCTCATCCCGCGGCCTGATCTGGGGGTTCGTAAAAAGGCGGCCACGGGTTTCACTTGCACCGTAGGACCGTGACCATGCCCAGTCAACGATCCGGCTCGGCGCGTCGTGAAGCGTAAATGCACTGAAATACCTACCCCGCCCTGCCAAAGTCTTCGGGAGAGATCGTGTCAAGGAACTCCCTGAACTTCTCCACCTCGTCCTCCTGGTCGTCGGGGATGATCACTCCGGCCTCCTGAACGACCTCCTCACTGGCGAAGATGCGTGCCCCGGTGCGCAGCGCCAGCGCGATGGAGTCGGACGGCCTGGCGCTCACCTCCACGCCGTTGGAGAACACCAGGTCGGCGAAGAAGATCCCGTCACGCAGGGCGACGATGTTGACGGCACGCAGGCCCACGCCGAGGGCGCTCAGCACGTCCCGGAACAGGTCGTGCGTGAGCGGCCTGGGCGGCGGCTCCTCCGCCTGGGCCAGGGCGATGGCCGTCGCTTCGGTCATGCCGATCCAGATGGGCAGGAACCGTTCCCCGTGTGCCTCCTTGAGCAAGACGATCGGCTGATTTGTGGGCATTTCTACGCGAACACCCACGACCTCCATCTGCAACACGGGCTGCTCCATATTCGACTGGCCGGCGACCCGGCACAGCTCATTGCTGGTCCGCTTCTGCAATTCAACGTAACACCCGGGGGGCCCTGAATGTCCCTCGGGCCGCTCATCGCCCGAGAACGCTCCGCACGCCCGTACGCAGCAGGGCCTCGTGCAGGTCGAGCAGGAGCGTGGACAGCTCCCTGGCCGTCTCGTCGGCCTCGCCGATCGCGCCTGGCGCCCGCCGTTTCAGGATCGGCGCCACGGTCTGCTCGACCAGACCGGCCTCCCGTTCGGCCGCCGCCTTGACCGCCCGCAGGTGGCGGGCGTGCAGCCCGAAGCGGGCCAGCGCGCCGACGCTGCGCGCCACCTTGAGCGCGTCCTCGTCATAACGCCTGGCCTTGGGCGCGAGCAGGCCGTAGTCCTCCAGCTCGGTGAGCGTCTCCTCGTCGAGCCCGGCCGCCTCCAGCAGCTCGGCACGGCTGAGGCGCACCTCCTGCTTGTCCTGCACGGCGCGGGGGCGGGCGAAGCTCTCCGCCATCTTGTCCTTGATCACCCTCAGCGGCAGGTAATGGTCCCGTTGCTCGGTGAGGATGTAGCGGAGCTGCTGGACGTGCAGGTGGGTGAACTTGCGAAAGCCCGACGGGGTGCGCTCCGGCTCGATGAGCCCCTCCCCCTCCAAGAAACGGATCTTGGAGACGGTGACATCGGGGAACTCGCCCTGCAGGAGGGCGAGCACCTCCCCGATGCTCATGTGCGAGCGTGCCGCCTGCGAGGTCATGTGCCGGCGGGTGTCCGCATCAGGAACAGCAGCCGGAACTTTCCGATCTGCACCTCGTCGCCGGAGTGCAGCGGGACCTCCTCGATGCGCTCCCTGTTGACGTAGGTGCCGTTGAGGCTGCCCACGTCACGCACGGAGAACAGGCCGCCGCGCTGGCGGTAGAACTCGACGTGCCGGCGGGAGACGGTGATGTCGTCGAGGAAGATGTCACTCTCCGGATGGCGCCCGGTGGTGGTGAGGTCCTTGTCGAGCCGGAAACGGCTGCCCTGGTTGGGCCCCCTGGTCACGGTCAGCAACGCCGCGCCCGGCGGGAGCTGTTCGACCAGCGCCCGTTCGGCCAGCAGCATGTCACCGGTCTCTGCCTCGTACGCCTCGATTCCCGCGACGGAGATCGTCGAAGTGGTGTCCCCTGAGACCTCCGGTCTGGTCAACGGTGACCCACAGCGAGAACAGAAACGGGCATCCTCGGGGTTGGCGTGCCCGCACTGCGTGCAGTAGACGCTCGGCATCGATCGGCTCGGCCTCCTACCGCGAAGACGCGGCAACGGTGCTCGGGGCGCGCCTCGCTTCGCTCTCAAGTTTGCGAATGCCGCAACTTACGCTGATCAGCGGCAAAGGTCAAGGCGGGGCGCTGGACGACAGGTTCGGACGCTGACAAAGTTACCGCCGCCCCTGCCTGAAGGTCCATGCCGCCGCGCCTTCTAACATTACGATCTTGCACCCCATACGACAAATCACCGTCGCCCCGGGGTCGTGGGCGCGGCCCCGGGCGGTCACATGGCGGCCTGCTCGACCACGGTGGCCCACCGCTCCAGCAGGAGCTGGGCGGTGTCGACGTCGGAGGCCTCGGCCCACAGGTCGGTGACGGGCTCGGTGGCGGCGGGCAGGATGAGCACCCAGCTGCCGTCCTCCCCCACCACCCGGACCCCGTCGGTGGTGTCGATGTGGTAGCCCTCGGGGGCGGACTCGGCCGCCTCGATGACCGAGCGCATCACCGCGCCCTTGGCCTTCCACTGCGTCGGGATCGCCCGCTTGAGCAGCTTCGCCTCGGGGATCCTGGCGTCGATCTGGCTGAGCGAGAGCCGGGTGCGGGCGACCAGCCCCAGCAGGCGCATGAACGCGGCGGGACCGTCGAGCGCGGGGCTGAACTCGGGCACCACGAAGCCGCCCCTGCCGTCACCGGCGAAGATCATGCCCGGTCCGGCGGCGGCGGAGGTGAGGGCGTCGACCGCGGTGGAGGTCCACTGCACCTGCACGCCGTGGAAGCGGCAGACCTGCTCGGCGACCCTGGTGGTGGTGATCGGCAGCGCCACCCGGCCCGCCCGGCGCTCGGCGGCCACCAGGTCGAGCACCACGAGCAGGGCGCGTTCCTCGCTGATGAACTGCCCCATCTCGTCCACCAGCGCCACCCGCTCGCCGACCGGGTCGAAGCGCACGCCGAAGGCCGCGCGTGAGGAGCTGACCAGCTCCGACAGCCGCTGCAGGTCGCGGCGGCGCTCGGCGAGCGTCTCCGTGGGCGACAGGTCGTCCAGGACGGCGTTGACGGTGAGCACCTCGATGCCCACCCGGCCGAGCAGCCTGGGCAGCACCAGCGAGGAGGTGCCGCCCGCGCAGTCGACCACGACCTTCATGTCCCTGACGCCGGTCATGTCCACCCGGCGCAGCAGCTCGTGGGTGTAGTCCTCGACGGCTCTGGACGGGTAGGTGAGCTCGGCGATCTCGCCGGGGAAGGCGCGCCGGAACTCCTGGCGTGAGAAGACGCGTTCCAGCTTGCGCTGGGCGGCCGGCGACAGGTCGGCGCCCCGGTCGTCCATGATGACGATGTCGACGCTCTGCGGGTCCCCGGCGGTCGTGCGCAGCGCGATGCCACCCGCGGCCGTCCCCCGCGAGGAGTGGAAGCGGGTCACCGGCAGCGGCGCGGCCTCCAGGTCGAGCACGTTGATGGCGCTGGCGGTGAGCGCGCTGATCACGGCCCGCTTCAGCGCCCTGGCGGCCAGGGAGGCGTCACGGGAGGTGACGACGCGCTCGCCCTTCTTCAGGGTGGTGGCGTAGGCGCTGGCCAGCCGTACGCACAGCTCGGGGGTGATCTCCACGTTGACCAGTCCGCTGACGCCCCGCCGACCGAACAGGCTGCGCTGGCCGCGCGACTCCCAGATGACGCTGGTGTTGACGACGGCGCCCGCCTCGATGGTCTTGAACGGGTAGACCCGCACGCCGCTGGAGACGTACGCCTCCGCCTCGATGACGCATTCGTCGCCGATGACGGCGTTCTCCTCGATACGGGCGCCGCGCATCACGTCGGTGCTCTTGCCGATCACACAGCCGCGCAGGTGGGTGCCGGGGCCGAGGTAGACGTTGCTGTGGACGATCGCGCGATGCAGGAAGGCGCCCTCGCGGACCACGGCGTTGTTGCCCAGGACGGTGTATTCGCGCAGCTCGGCGCCGCCCTCGACCTTGGCGTACTCGCCGATGAACAGCGGGCCCTTGAGCACCGCGTCCGGCTCGACGGAGGCCGACCCGGCCACCCAGACGCCGGGCGACAGCTCGAAGCCGCCGATATCCAGCCTGACCTGGCCGGACAGGGCGTCGGCCTGGGCCTTGCGGTAGCTCTCGTGGGTGCCGACGTCCTCCCAGTAGCCGTCGGCGACGTAGCCGTAGATGGGGGCGCCGCGCTCGAGGAGCGCGGGGAAGACGTCGGAGGCCCAGTCGACGGACTCTCCGGCGGCCACCTCGTCCAGCACCTCCGGCTCCATGATGTAGATGCCGGTGTTGACGGTGTCGGAGAAGACCTGGCCCCAGGTGGGCTTCTCCAGGAAGCGCTGCACCCGGCCGAGTTCGTCGACGATGATGATGCCGAATTCGAGCGGGTTGGGAACCCGCTTCAGACCAATGGTGACAAGAGCCGAATTTTCCCGATGGAACCGGATCATGTCCGATAAATCGATATCCGTCAGAGCGTCGCCTGAGATGACCAGGAAGGGGGCGTCGTGCAGGCGGGCGGCGGCGTTCTTCACGCTGCCCGCCGTGCCCAGCGGGATGTCCTCGGTGGCGTACTCCAGGCGCATGCCCAGCTCGTCGCCGTCGCCGAAGTAGTTGCGCACCAGCGCGGCCAGGAACTGGACGGTCACCACGGTCTCGGTGATCCCGTGCCGCTTGAGCAGGCGCAGGACGTGCTCCATGATCGGACGGTTGACCACGGGGAGCAGGGGTTTGGGCTGGTTGGCCGTCATCGGACGCAGCCGAGTGCCCTCACCGCCCGCCATGACGACCGCCTTCACCGGTCACTCCTTCGTGGTCGCGGCGGTGAGCCGGCGCACCTGTATCACGTACAGCGCACCCGCCCACCAGTACAGGCCTGTTCCCCAGAGCGCGAAAGCCCACCCGACAATGCGCGCTATATCGGCATACCACCCCGAGTGGGAGGCAAGGAAGAGCAGGGGGAAGGCGTACATGAGGTTGAACATGGCGGCCTTGCCCAGGAAATGCACCTGAAGCGCCCTATATCCGTGTTTGCGAAGTACGGGGATGAAACACGCGACGAAGAGCTCCCGGCCCAGGATGATCGCCGCCAGCCACCACGGGATGACCTCCCGCACCAGCAGCGCCGCGATCGTGGCGAACACGTAGAGCTTGTCCGCCGCCGGATCGATGATCCGCCCGAGCTTGCTGACCTGATTGAACGCCCTGGCGATCTTGCCGTCGAGCCAGTCGGTGAATCCGGCGACCGCCAGCACGGCGATGGCCCACCCGTCCGCCCTCGGGCCCAGAACCAGCCAGAGGAACACGGGTACGCCGAGGAGTCGCAGGAAGCTCAGCAGGTTCGGAACCGTCCAGATTCGGTCCTCGGCGGAAGTTTCAGTCACGCAGCAGACCCTACTGCGTGAACTTCCAGCGCAGCGGCCCTGTATTCGCCCGATCCGATCACCCCACGATCAGCACCCCCTGCCCACCAGAAAGGCGATCCCCGCGACCCCGCCTTCCGCCCCCCACCCTCCCCCGCCCGGAGCTTCTCAGGTACACCCACGCCCGACCCCGAGCCACCGGGCCCGCCCGTTTCAGGTACGCCCAAGCCCCGAGCCGATCTTTCACGTCCCCCTCCCCCAATCAGACCTTTCAGGTCAGGAGGGAGCACGTTGGGCTGACGTCCGAAGGAAGAAGTGGGGGGACGTCCGAAGGAAGGAGCGGGGGGACGTCCGAAGGAAGGAGCGGGTGGGACGGCTCAGGTCCGGAGAAAGGGTGGGTACGGCTGGGGTTCGGAGAAGAGGCCGGATGGCCGCCTGCATGCGCGCAGCCTGGGTTCGGGGGTGACGCGGCGTGGCCGGGCTTTGGGCTCCGACGGGGCGTGGCCGTCGGAGTGGGTACGTCAGCTCCGGAGGAAGGAGTGGGTGCGGCCGAGGTCGGCGAATCCGTGCCGGGCGTAGAACTCCCTGGGCCAGTCGGCGGCATCGGCGACCAGGAAGACCAGCTCCGCATCCGCCGCCTCCACCAGCAGCGATCTCAGGAGCGCGCGGGCATGGCCCTGGCCCCGGTGGCCGGGAGCGGTGTAGACGTCCTCGATCTGGGCGACGCCGTCGTGCACGTACAGGTCCGCTCTGGCGGCGAGCTCACCGTCTGGGGCGCGCACGCCCCGGAAGCCGACCAGGTCGGCGCCGCGCAGCCGGGTCTCGACCCGGCGGGCGAGCTGCTCGACCGTCCGGTCCGGGGCGTCCGGCAGGCTCTCGCGCCAGTGCCGGCGCAGTACGGGCAGCAGCGTCTCCAGGTCGAGGTGCTCGGCCGCGGGCTCGCCCACGGGCGGGTCGCCGCGGAAGGCCATGACGAGGTTGACGGCGGGCTGGTAGCCGGCCGCGGTGAACGCGGGCGTCAGAGCCGCGCCGAGCTCGTCGTCGTCCACGTGGACCAGACGGTGCGCGCACCCGGCCAGGACCTCGTCGGCCGTCCGCAGCACCGTGGCGGGATCGCCGGCGTCCCAGAGGATGAGCTTGTTGTCGTCGTGGGACCCCGGATAGCGGTCGTCGAACACGGCGAAGCCTCCGGGCACGTCCACGGCCCTGGGCGCCCTGCGGCGGGCGAACCCCCGCAGGAAAGCGAGCGCTCGCGGCAGCTCAGGCGGCATCGCGGGCCGCCTTGAGGAAGCGGGCGATGAGGGCGGAGTCCTTGACGCCCGGCGCGGTCTCGACCCCGCTGGACACGTCGACCCCCCACGGACCGGCCGCGGCGACGGCCTCGGCCACGTTGTCCGGGTCGAGGCCGCCCGCGAGCAGCCATCGGCCGGTGGGGCGGCCGCGCACCGCCGCCCAGTCCCAGGGCTCCCCCGAGCCGGGGCGCGGCGCGTCGACGATCAGCAGGCTCTCGTCGAAGGCGCCGCAGCGCAGGTCGGCGCTCGCGTCGACGGCTCTGACGAGGGTGCGGCCGAGGTCCTTGAGCGCGGTGAAGTCGCCGTGCGGGTGCTTGCCGTGCAGCTGGACGCCGCGCACCCCGGCGGTCTGGGCGGCGGCCCGCACGGTGGCGGGGTCCTCGCCGCGGAAGACGCCGACGGTCAGCACGCGGTCGGGGACCAGGGCCGCCAGCTCGGCCGCGCGCTCCGGGCTCACCCGGCGGGGGCTCGCCGTCAGCACGAACCCGATGGCGTCGGCGCCCGCCTCGACGGCGGCGGCCACGTGCTCGGGCTCGCTCAGCCCGCAGATCTTCACGTACACAGCCTCGACCCTAGCGGCGCCGGGAGGCCCCCGGCGACCAGGCCCACAGCAGCATCGCGGTGATGAGGCCGAACAGGATGACGCCGTTGGGCACGTGGGCGCTGAGCAGGTCCCAGGTGAAGTGCTGGGCCATCCCGACAAGGAACAGGCCGAAGCTGACCAGGGCGGGCCAGCCGGCGCCGCGGCCGGGCCGCCAGACGAGCACGGCGCAGACGATCTGCACCAGCGCGACGAGGTGGACGAGCATCCCGGCCATCACGTGCGCCTCGCCCATCGCGCCGTCGGTGGCCACCGCCTGGCCGGCCAGCGAGGCCGTCACCACGAGGGTCACCGCCTGGGCGACGATGGCGACGCGCAGGGTGTACAGCAGGCCGGCGGACACCGGCTTGGCGGGGGCGGTCTCGGGCCGGGCGGCCTGCGGGGCGGTGTCGTACATCGTGTGGTCCTTCCGATCTCGCGATGAGGACCAACAGGATCGTCGCCGCGCCCGCCGCGGGTCGTCAGCCTCGCGGGCTATTCGGCGGTCCGCCACGCGGTGGACGCACCGGGCGGAAGGAGGCGTCGACCAGGCCGCTGCGGTGCGCGACCACCGCCGCCTGGATGCGGTTGCGCAGGCCGAGTTTCTCCATCGCGGCCGCGATGTGGGTCTTGACGGTGGTGACGCCGACGTGCAGCCGCTCGGCGATCTCCGCGTTGGACAGGCCGGTGCCGACCAGGGCGAGCACCTCCATCTCGCGCTCGGTGAGCCCGCGGGGGCCGGGCACGGCGGCCCGCTCCTCGGCGTCGAGGAAGCGCTCGACGACGCGGCGCAGCACGGAGGGCGCCAGCAGCTGCTCGCCGGCGTGGGCCCGGCGCACGGCGTCGACCATGCGCTCCGGCTCGTCGTCCTTGACCAGGAAGCCGACGGCGCCGGCGCGCAGGGCCGCGTACACGTTGGCGTCCTCGGCGAACGTGGTCAGCACCACGATCCTGGTGCCGGGCCGGGCGGCGAGCACGCGCCGGATCGCCTCCAGGCCGTCGACCCTGGGCATGCGCAGGTCCATCAGGATGACGTCGGGCAGGTGGCGCTCGGCCAGCCGCACCGCCTCGGCGCCGTCGTCGGCCTCGCCGACCACCTCCATGTCGCTGTTGGCCTGCAGCAGCATCCGCACGCCCGCCCGCACCAGGACCTGGTCGTCGGCGATGAGCACGCGGATCACGCGGTGCCCCTGGTGGTGGGATGCGTGGCCGGCAGGGTGGCAGGCAGGGTGGCGGCCAGCAGCCAGCCGCCGTCCTCGTCGGGGCCGGCGGTGAGGGTGCCGCCGAGCGCTCTGACCCGCTCGCGCATGCCCGCCAGGCCGCGGCCTGAGGAGGGCAGGCGCTCGATGGTGGTGGGCGGGCGGCCGTTACGGATCTCGACGGCCAGGCCGTCGCCGTCGGAGCAGACGCAGACGCGGACCTTCGTCCCTGGTCCTGCGTGTTTGAGCACGTTCGTGAGGCCTTCCTGGACGATGCGGGCCGCGGAGGTCCGGGCGATGAGCGAGGCGTGGTCGGTGTCAGGGTCGAGGGTCAAGTCCACCACGAGTCCGGCGGCCGCCATCCGCTCGGCGGACTCGCGCACCACGTCGGCGGGGTCGGCGAGCAGGCCGGGCTGGCGATCGGGGTCGCGCAGCAGGTCGATCAGCCCGCGCAGGTCCTGCAGCACCTGGTGGCCGGTCTCGCGGATGTCGGTCAGCGCGTCGGCGACCGGGCCGTCCGGCGCGGTGTAGCGGGCGGCGCTGGCCCGCAGCACCATGGCGCCGACGTGGTGGGCGACGATGTCGTGCACGTCGCGGGCGATGCGCTCGCGCTCGGCGAGCTGGTCGGCGCGGAGCTGCGCCACGGTGAGCCTGGTCGACTCGCTCGCCCGCAGCCGTTCGGCCGCGGTGGCGGCCTGCTTGACGCCCAGGTAGCGGCCGATCGCGACCGGTGTGATCACCAGGGCGCACAGCACGGCGGCGCCGAACGCGGTGACCTCGGTGCCGGGCCCGACGACCGCGAGGGCGGCGAGCAGGCAGGTGGCGAGGTAGGCGATGGACGTCCAGATCCAGGAGGCGACCCGCATGGCGAAGACGCCGAGCGCGATGAGGGTCAGGACCAGGCAGGTGTTGACCACCTCGTTGAGGTAGCCGTCGGCGGCCACCAGCAGGATGGCCTGGAACAGGAAGACCAGCCCGGGCAGCCGCCTGGCGACGCCGAGCGACAGGCCGGCCGCCACGGCGAGCAGCCCGATGACCCAGGCGGGCTGGCCTCCGCTGTGCCAGCTGGTCCAGGTGCTGAGCACGGTGTGCGCGACGCCGCCCGCGGCCAGGAGCACGTCCGGGGTGACGTCGCGGTGCGTCAGCTCGCCCACCGATCCGCGCAGGTAGCCGCCGACGATCGCGGGGAACAGGGTGATGCCGGCGGCGTACAGCCACACGTCGGAGGCGAAGGCGGGATCGGCCAGGTTGATCCCGGTGGCGATCCCGCTCGCTCCCATGGCGACCGCGATCGCGCGCTGGCCCCCGCCGTAGGCGGTGACGCCGACGGCCACGAGCAGCAGCATCTGCGCCGTGTTGGAGCTGAACGCCTCGATCCGGTCGGTGACGACCAGCGCCGCCGACAGCCACAGCGCGGTCGGCAGCGGCCGGCGCCGTACGAAGCCCATGGGCGCGCCGACCAGCAGGGCCAGCGGCAGGACCGTGAGATGCGGCGGCAGGTCTCCTGTCCGCGCCTGAGCGGACATCAGCAGGTCCAGGCTGACACCGGCCGCGGCGAGGAGCAGGTCGAAAGGCACGCCGCGCCAACGCCAACTCATGGGGTAAAGGTATCCAGGTCAAGACCCGGGACAGTCCTCCGTGCGGTGGATGCCGTCTCCTCCTTGTGGCCGGATCTCCGCCCCTAAGATGGACGCAGCATCAGATCTTTACCCATACCGTCAATGACATGTCGAACGACAGCGCACTGTTCCTCGGCCAGTTCCTGCGGGCGCCGGCCAGCATCGGCGCCATCGCCCCCAGCTCCCAACGTCTGGCGGCGGCCGTCTGCGCGCCGTTGCCCGAGCGCGGTGAGCCGACCGTGGTCGAGCTGGGGCCCGGCACAGGCCCGTTCACGCAGGAGATCCAGCGCAGGCTGGCCGGCCGTGGTCACCACCTGGCGGTTGAGCTCAACGAGCCGATGGCGAAGATCCTGGCCGAGCGGTTCCCCAAGGTGGACGTGGTGCACGGGGACGCCGCCGAGCTGACCAAGCTGCTCGCGGAGCGGGGACTGCGCCAGGCGGACGTGGTGGTCAGCGGCCTGCCGTGGGCGGCCTTCCCCGGTGAGTTGCAGCGCGGGCTGCTGGGCGCGGTGACCTCGGCGATGAACCCGTCGGGCGCTTTCACCACGTTCTCCTACGTGCACGCGATCCCGCTGGCGCGGGCCCGCCGCTTCCGTGCGCTGCTGGCGGACCGGTTCGAGGAGGTCGTGGCCGGGCGGACGGTGTGGCGGAACGCGCCGCCGGCGTTCGTCTTCCACGCGCGCCGCCCTCGACCGGCGGCAGAGCTTCTACGATGATCTGATGGACTTCACCCTCCCCGAGAGCGCCCTCGCGGTGCGGCGCGGCATCGGCGACATCTGCTCCCGATACGACCTGGACTACTGGCAGCGCTGCGAGAATGACAAGCGCTGGCCCGAGGAGGTCTGGGCGGAGCTCGGCAAGGGCGGCTGGCTGGGCCTGGCCGTGCCGGAGGAGTTCGGCGGCGGCGGGCAGGGGCTGCTGGAGCTCGCCGTGGCCACCGAGACGATCGCGGCCTCGGGTGCGGCGGGCGGTTCGGCTTTCACGTACGTGCTCACGCCCGGATTCGGCGCGCTGACCCTGGCCAGGCACGGCACCCCGGAGCAGCAGACGGAGCTGCTGCCGCGGCTGGCCACCGGCGAGGTGGAGACCTGCTTCGCGCTGACCGAGCCGGACGCCGGGTCCAACTCGCTGGCGATCACCACGTCGGCCCGCCGCGACGGCGGCGACTATGTGATCAACGGGCAGAAGATCTGGATCACCGGCGTGCAGCGGGCCACCTGGATGCTCCTGGTCACCAGGACGATCCCGGCGGCCGAGGCCGAGCCGCGCACCAGCGGGCTGACGGTCTTCCTGGTCAACGTGCCGGAGGCGGTCGCGGCCGGGCGGCTGTCCTATCAGCCGATCCCGAAGATGGGCGCCAACACCACGCCGTCCAACATGGTCTTCATCGACGACCTGCGGGTGCCCGCCTCCCGCGTGGTCGGGCAGGTCGACCAGGGCGCGGCGGTGCTGTGGGACATCCTCAACCCGGAGCGGATCCTGCTGGCGGCCTCCGCGCTGGGCGGGGCCGAGGTGGCGTTGCGGGTGGGCGTCGCGTACGCCAAGGAGCGCGAGGTGTTCGGCCGCCCGATCGGCGCCAACCAGGCCATCGCGTTCCCGCTGGCCCAGGTGAAGGCCAAGATCGAGCTGGCCCGGCTGATGATCTACAAGGCGGCGTGGTCGTTCGACCGGCGCCTGCCGTGCGGCACCGAGGCCAACATCGCCAAGCTGACGGCCTCGCAGGCGGCGTGGGAGGCGGCCGACGCGGCGTTCCAGACGCACGGTGGCATGGCGTACTCACTGGAATACCCCGTTGCCAGACTGCTGACCGACGCCCGGATCGGGAAGGTCGCACCTGTGACGGAGGAGCTGCTGCTCAACTTCCTCGCGACCCAGGTGCTGGGCCTGCCCCGCAGTTTCTGACCGTCACCCCTGCACGCCCGCCGCCCGTCGTCGCCGGTCTTCACGCCTCGGCCGGAGGGGAATCCCTCGCGCGCCTCCTCGGCCTCGGCCTGGTCTACCTACCTCCGCGTGGAGGGGTGCACGACCTCCTCTGTGCTCGGCTCCTCTGCGCTCGGGTGGCCGGCCGGGCGCCGTCGGGCCGCTGCTTCGTCCCCCGGGGCAGCGTTCTCGACCTCGGCTGACAGGCCCGCTGCGTGCGCGTGCCGGCGCCCTTGGTGACCAGCCACTTCTCTGTCCTGCATGGGCTTGCGCCTACCCTGGGCACACGGGCGAAACCACTGCTCAGGAGAAGGTGGGAGGCCGCTTCTCGCGCAGGGCGCGCACACCTTCGGCCACGTCGGGGCCGGTGAAGCCGAGGAACTCCATCGCCAGCGAGGCGTCGAAGGCGGGCCCCGCCATCCGCAGCCAGTTGTTGAGCGCGTACTTCGTCAGCCTGATCGCCTCCTGGGAGCCGGCGGCGAGCTTCACGGCGATCTCCATGGCGGTGTCGTGCACCTGGTCGTCGTCGACGCAGAGGCTGACCAGGCCCATCCGCTCGGCCTGCTCGCCGCTGACCGGCTCGCAGAGCAGCAGGTGGTATTTGGCCTTGGCCATGCCGCACAGCAGCGGCCAGATGATGGCCGCGTGGTCGCCGGCGGCGACGCCGAGCCGGGTGTGGCCGTCGATGATGCGGGCGGTGCGCCCGGCGACGGAGATGTCGGCCAGCAGGGCGACGGCCAGGCCCGCGCCGACGGCGGGGCCCTGGATGGCGGAGACGACGGGCTTGGCGCAGTTGAGGACGTTGTAAACGATGTCGCGGGCCTCGGCGAACACGCGCAGCCGGGTGGCGTGGTCGCGGGTCATCTCCTCGATCATCGACAGGTCGCCCCCCGCCGAGAACGCCTCGCCCTCGCCCCTGACGACGACGGCCCTGACGGAGTCGTCGCGGTCGACGTCGCGCCAGATCTCGGCCAGCTCGCGGTGGCCGGTCATGTCGACCGCGTTGCGCTTGCGCGGCTCGCTGATGGTGATCCTGAGCACCCCGTCGGCGGGGACGTCGGTCTTGAGCCGCGCGTAGCTCACAGGGACTCCCTGAGCCGCTCCGCGACGTACTCACGGGCCTCGCCCGCCTGGTCGAACAGCCTCGGCAGGCCGAAGAAGCCGTGCACCGCCCCGTCGAACCTGCGCACCTCGACGGGCACGCCCGCCTCGGCCAGCCGCTCGCCGTAACGCTCGCCCTCGTCGCGCAGCACGTCGCAGCCGGCGGTCAGCACGGTGGCCGGCGCCAGGCCGGCCGTCGACGGCAGGCGCAGCGGCGACAGGCGCGGGTCGGCCCGGTCGGCGCCGGCGGCGTACTGCCGGACGAACCAGGCCATCTCCTCGGCGTCCAGGCCGAAGCCCTTGGCGAACTCGCTGTAGCTGGGGGTGTCCAGGCCGGCGTCCAGCACAGGGTAGACCAGCACCTGGTGGGCCAGGCGCAGCCCGGCGTCGCGCGCCTGCCAGGCGGCCACGGCGGCGAGGTTGCCGCCCGCGCTGTCGCCGACCAGGGCGATGCTGCCGTTGCTCTGGTAGAAGGCGGGCCGGGCGAAGATGTCGCGCAGCACGGTCCAGGCGTCGTCGGCGGCGGCCGGGAACGGGTGCTCGGGGGCCAGGCGGTAGTCGACGGAGACCACGACCGCGCCGGTGCGGATGGCCAGGTCGCGGCCGAGGGCGTCGTTGCGTTTGACGCTGCCGAACACCCAGCCGCCGCCGTGGAGGTAGACGACCACGGGCAGCGGCGCGTCGCCGCGGTCGGCGCGGTAGATGCGCACGGGCACGCCCTCGGCCGTCTCGTCGCGGACGTGGGGCAGTTGCGGCAGCGGGCCGCGCTGGGCGGCCAGGCCGTCGTGCGCGCGTATCTCCTGGATCCGCTCCAGGTCCAGCTCGGCCAGGTCGGTGTTCAAGTCCGACGGGTAGTCGGTGAGGTAGTCCCGTGCCTGAGGGTGCAGCGGCATGATCGCAGCCTATCGGGCCGCTTCCACGAGCGCATCGAACAGCCCGTTGTCGTCGCCGCGCTCGGGGTGCCACTGCACGCCCACGGCGAAGCGGTGGCCCTGCAGCTCGATGCCCTCCACGATCTGGTCGTCGGCCCAGGCCACCGCCAGCAGGCCGCTGCCGAGCCGCCGCACCGACTGGGTGTGCGGGGCGACCACCTCGACGTGGTCGCCGACCGCCTTGCCGAGCTTGCTGGACACGCTCACCTGGATGCGGTGCGGGGTGGCGGGCTCGGCGTGCCGGTCGCTCTCCAGCATCTCGGGCAGCCAGGGGATGAGGCTGCCGCCCTGGGCGACGTTGAGCACGTGCATGCCGCGGGCGATGCCGAGGATGGGCACCTCGGCCCGCACCGCCGCCCTGGCCAGCGCCAGCTCGAACCGGTCGCGCTGTGGCTGCGCCGCGGGCACGCGCTCGTCCTGCTCGTCGCCGTAGGCCGGGCCGCCGACCTCGACCCCGCCGGTGAGCACCACGCCCCGCAGCCCGCGCACGTAGTCGTCGACGGCGTGGGGGCTGAGCGGTGGCAGCACCACGGGTGCGCCACCGGCCCGCTCGACGGCCTTGGCGTAGGCGGGCGGGGACAGCACCGCCTCCCGCACCCAGACATCCCAGCGGGCGGCTTCGAAGTAGGCGGCGATGCCTATCAGCGGTCGGGACATGCGTTCTCCAGGGGGAGCGTTCTCCAGGCGGCAGGGGCGGGTGTCCGTGCCGGCGCCGGTCGGGCAGCCACCAGCCCATCATGACGCACTCCATTTCGGTTATGTCGCTTCTCCCGCAGATCTCCTTCCCCCTGCCTCTCTCGATCCCGGTGTCCGAACCGGGCAGGCGTCGCCAGGAGGGCTGGTGGGCGATGAAGCCGCCACGAATTATCAGATAAGACCGCTTTTCACGATGAACGCGAATGCAATTCTTATTCACTTTGCCGGACCGCAACCCGGCCAGGCGAATGGTGGCGTCGTTACGGACAGTTCAGACGTGCCCGCCATTAGGGCGAATCGGTTGTGAGGCAAGGAAGGCGGTGTAACACTTGATTCGAGCGCTCGGACGCGCCGGGGTCCGCCGGACGCTCATCACCCGGAACCGCCAGGGAGGTGGGCCACGACGATCGGAGTTGTCTCCGGTCAAGAGGACGGGTTGGGTATATGTCGATAAATCCGCGTCTGGTAAAAGAGAGTTTCTCCCTCATCGAGCCGGTGGCCGACAAGGCGGCCGCCTACTTCTACGGTCGGCTGTTCGCCGAGAACCCGCATCTGCGCGGGATGTTCCCGCCCGCCCTGGACGTACAGCGGGACCGGCTCTTCGGCGCGCTGACCCGCGTCGTGTGGAGCCTGGACAGTCCGGGCAGCCTGACGTCCTTCCTCAGCCAGATGGGCAGGGACCATCGCAAGTACGGCGTGACCCCCGAGCACTACACCGCCATCGGCACGGCCATGCTGGCCACCGTGCGGCGCTTCGCCGTCGAGATCTGGAACGACGAGATCGAGGCCGCGTGGGTGTCGGCCTACACCGCGGCGGCCAACATCATGATCGAGTCCGCCGAGGCCGACGCGGGAGTCTCCCCCGCGTGGTGGCTGGCGGAGGTCATCGAGCACCGGCGCCCGCACGACGAGATCGCGGTCATCACCCTGCGCCCCACGCAGCCGTTGCCGTACACCGCCGGTCAGTACGTCGACGTGCAGGTCTCCCGCTGGCCGCGGGTGTGGCGGACGTTCTCCATCGCGAACGCGCCGCGCGAGGACAACTCGATCCGGCTGCACGTGCGCTCGGTGCCCGGCGGGTGGGTCTCCGGCACCCTGATCAGGGACACCCGCGTCGGCGACACGCTCATGCTCGGGCCGCCGATGGGCACGATGGCGCCACCGGAGGACAGCCCCCGCGACCTGCTGTTCGTGGCGGGCGGCACCGGGCTGGCGCCGCTGAAGGCGATCGTCGAGCAGGTCATCGCCTCAGGCCGCCGGCCCGGCATCCACCTGCTGTTCGGCGCGCGCACCTCGGCCGAGCTGTACGACCTGCCGGACCTCATCCGGATGGAGTCGTCCTTCCCCTGGCTGCAGGTGCTGCCGGTGGTCTCGGACGAGCCCGCCTACGACGGGATGCGCGGCCGCCTGCCGGAGGTGACGCAACGCCTGCGCTCCTGGACCGAGCACGAGGTGTACGTGTGCGGACCGTCCGCCATGGTGGACGAGACGGTCTCCCGCCTGCGGACGGACGGCGTGCCGCTGTCGCGCGTGCACCGCGACGTCGTGCACTCCGAGCGGTGAACGGGTTCACCTGAAGGCGGCGGCGGTCTCCTCGTCGTTGGGCCAGAACATCTCGATGGCCAGCTCGGAGACCGTCACGTCCACGGGCGAGCCGAACGTGGCGAGGGTGGTGAACATCGACAGGGTCGTGCCGCCGTGCCTGATCCGCAACGGCACCAGGATGTCGGCGGGGCCGGGGACGTGCGCCACGTTGAGGTTCACGCCCGGATAGACGTAGCCGGCGAGCTCGTCGTGCAGATCGGCCAGACCTCCGTCGGCCGACATCTCGGCCTGCCTGCGCAGCCGGTGCAGCAGGTGGGCCCGCACCTCGGCGAGGTTGACCAGCCTGCCGCCCATCGCGTCGGGGTGCAGCGACAGGCGCATCACGTTGACCGGCTCCTCCAGCAGCTCGGCCGGCACGCCGTCCATGAACATGGCGGCCGCCGAGTTGGCCGCCACCAGGTTCCACCCGGCGTCCACGACCAGGGCGGGGTACGGCTCGCAGCCGGCCAGGATCTTGTCCAGCGCCTCCCGCACCGACCGCAGCCGCGGGTCGTGCACCTCGCGCTCGGGGAACACCGGCGCGAACCCGGCGGCGACCAGCAACCTGTTGCGGTGCCGCAGCGGCACCTCCAGCTCCTCCGCCAGCTTGATCACCATCTCCCGGCTCGGCCGGGCCCGCCCGGTCTCCAGAAAGCTGATGTGCCGGGACGACACGTCGGCGTCGATCGCCAGATCGAGCTGACTCACCCGGCGCCGCTGGCGCCACGATCGCAGCAGATCACCGAAAGTCTCTTCTTGTACGGCCAGCGCTCCCATGTCCAGCAACGTTATCTGTCAGTGGGAACTGCGACGATTACCTCTCAGGTCATCAAGGGACGGCGACACGCCGGAGCCGGCCGTCTTGATGCGACGAAACGCCCAGTCCTCGGCGGCGCGGACAACCGCGTGGCACGATGGCCGGAAGCGAACATGGGAGCGATGCCATGACTGACGCAATGCTCGCGATCGGCACCCGCAAGGGCCTGTTCCTCGCCCGCTCGTCCGGCGGCGGACCCTTCGAGCTCGAGCCGATCCAGTTCTCCACGGTCGCGGTGCACGCGGTGGCGATCGACACCCGCGGCACCACCCCCCGTCTCCTCGCGGCCATCGAGTACGGCCACTTCGGCCCCTCGGTGATGTACTCCGACGATCTCGGCAAGACCTGGCAGGAGGCCGAGCGGGCGCCCATCGCCTTCCCCGGGCGGACCGGGGCGACCCTGACCCGGGTGTGGCAGCTCGTCCCCTCCCCGTCGGAGCCGCACGTGGTCTGGGCGGGCGTGGAGCCGGGCGCGCTGTTCCGGTCGCAGGACGGCGGCGTCACCTACGACCTCGTCGAAGGGCTGTGGGAGCACCCGCACCGGCCGCACTGGCAGCCGGGCGGCGGCGGGCTCTGCCTGCACACGATCATCCCCCACCCGTCCGACCCGCTGATCATGGGCGTGGCGGTGTCGACCGGCGGCTTCTACCGCACCGGCGACGGCGGCCTGACCTGGGAGGCGGCCAACCAGGGCATCCGCGCGCCGTTCATGCCCGAGGGGCAGCAGTATCCCGAGTACGGCCAGTGCGTGCACAAGGTCGTCATGCACCCGTCCCGGCCCGAGCGCCTGTTCCTGCAGCACCACTTCGGCGTCTACCGCAGCGACGACTTCGGCGCCTCCTGGCAGGACATCGGCTCGCCGCTGCCGTCGGACTTCGGCTTCCCGATCGTGGTCCACCCCACCAGGCCCGACACCGTCTACGTGCTGCCGCTGCACGCCGACATCGACCGCACCCCGGTCGGCCACCGCTACCGCGTCTACCGCAGCGACGACGCCGGCGACACCTGGCAGCCGCTGGACCGGGGCCTGCCCGAGGAGCCGGTCTACGCCTGCGTGCTGCGCGACGCGATGACGGCCTCGGCGGCGGGGGTGTTCTTCGGCACCCGCGACGGCGCGGTCTACGGCTCGCGCGACGACGGGGACACCTGGTCGCTGGTGGGCCGGCACCTGCCCGACGTGCTGACCGTGCGCGCGGCGGTGCTGTGAGCCATGGCCAAATCCGTGATGATGGTGGTCTTCGTGCTGCCCAGCTCGCTGCGCCGGTGGGTCAGCGGGCGCACCGAGGTCAAGGTGTTCGCCGTCGGCGCCGACCGCGACTCCCCGCCCACCCTGGGCTCGGCCCTGGACATGCTGCGCCGTACCCACCCGCTGCTGGAGGAGCGCATCCGTGACGAGTACGGGCGCATCCGCCGGCACATCAGCATGATCGTGTGCGGCGAGAACTCCCGCGGCCTCGGCGGCCTCGACTGTGCGATGCCGCCGGGCGCGGAGGTCTACGTGCTGCCCGCGCTCGCCTGACCGGCTGGGCCGGGGCGGCGGGCAGGGCGGTGGGCCAGGGGGTGGGTCAGGGGGCGACTCGGCCGTTGGCGATGAAGGCGGCGTGGGTGAGGGGCATCAGCCCGGCCCAGATCGCCTCCATCCGCTCGGCCACCATCTCGATCTCGCGCTGCGGGAACGACGGCACCCTGGCCTGCTCGTGCTGGGTGCGCAGGGACAGGAAGTGCATGAGCGAGCGGGCGTTGCAGGTGGCGTACATCGTGGAGAACACCCCCAGCGGCAGCACGGCGCGCGCCACCTCACGGGCCACGCCCGCCTCCAGCATCTCCTGGTAGGCGGCGTAGGACTGGCGGTAGGCGCCCTCCATCGCCTCGGTGACGAGCTTGTGCTGCTCGGGGGTGCCCTCGGTGAAGACGTAGTGACCCGGCTTGCCCTCCTGCACCAGCTTGCGCGCCGCGCCGGGCACGTAGAAGGCGGACTGGAGCTCGCGGTAGCGGCCGCTCTCCTCGTTGTAGGACCAGCCCACCCGGTGGCGCTGGAACTCGCGGAAGACGAAGATCGGCGCGCTGACGAAGAAGGTCATGGAGTTGTGCTCGAACGGGCTGCCGTGCCGGTCGCGCATCAGAAAGTTGATCAGCCCCTTGGAGCGCTCAGGGTCCTTGCCGAGCTCCTCCAGTGACTGCTCGCCCGCCGTGGACACCCGCGCCGCCCACAGCACATCGGTGTCCGCGGCGCTGTGCTTGACCAGCTCCACCGTCACGTCGTCCAGAAAACGCACTCGTCGATCCCTCCGTCTGCGAACAGGCCGCCCGCCATCGTACGCCTGCCGCACCCCGGTCACGGGACACGGCAGGCGGGTCGGGCGAGCGGTCGGGCGGGCCGGTCAGCAGCGGCGGGCCGGCCCGGGGCGGGTGACGAGATCGGTGTCGGCCGCGGTGCCGTCGAGCCAGACGGCTCGGGCGCCGTCACCGGCGGCGAACAGGTACTGATCACCTCGGTTGCAGGAGTAACGCTGGAGCGTGCCGCCGTTGAGCGGAACCTGGAACAGCTTGGGCAGGCCGGCGTTGTCCTCGACGCCGAAGCTCGTGAAGAGCCCGACGGTCACGGCCGAGTCGCTGGCGTCCAGCCAGGTGGGGAAGCCCAGCTCCGGCCCGTCGGGGACGAGCGCGGTGGCGCTCGTGCCGTCGGCGGCGGCCCGCATGACGCCGTACGTGCCGTCGCCGTCGGTGTCCACGAGCCAGACCAGGTGCCGCGAGGTAAGGACGGGCACCGCCGACGCCGACGGGGTGTCGCCGGTGGAGGGCACCTCGGGCAGCACGGTCCGCGTACCGGTGGCCAGGTCGTGGACGGCCGGGGTGGTGTGCGGGACGCCGTCCTGGACCGCCCACCGCAGGTAGGCCAGCCTGCCGGCGGTGAGCGACGGCTGAAGGCCCTGGGCGCCGTCCTCGGCGGAGACGTTGACCGGCTCCCCGGTGCCGCGCTTCAGCCAGACCTGGGACTCCCCGGTGTTCAGATCGGCCTCTTCCCAGGCGAGGTCGTCGCCGGAGACCACCACGGAGGCCACCAGCCTGGTCGTCTCGTGCACGGTGGTGGCCGGGGAACGGCCGTCGAGGGGGCGCGACAGGATCTGGAAGCTGGTCTGCGCGTCGTCGAAGGAGACCCAGACGGCCCGGCGGCCGTCCGTCGCGGGCGCGGTGTTCCACTGGTCGTTGTCCGACAGCTTCACCGCCTTACCGCCGCGTACGCGCCCGGTGAGGACGGAGGTGGGCCCGGTGGCGTCAGCGTCGGAGTTGACCGCCACGTACCTGTCCCCCGCCACGTCAGGCTTGACGAAGGCGTCGGTCAGGCCGTCGACCAGGACGCGGCTGTCGGTGCCGATCCGCCGGTCCCAGCCGGGCGTGATGCCGTGCCGTTCGAAGGCGCGCGCGACGGTGATCCGGTCGCGGGCGGGCAGCCGGGCCGCGCGGGCGGCGGACTCGACGGCGCGGCGGCCGTCGACGAAGTCGTCGAGCGGCGTCATGTACTCCGTCAGCGCCTTGTAGACGATTTTGTCGGTCTTGTCGCCGCCGAGCCGCTCCCTGATGTCCCACAGGGCGCCGGAGAAGATCGTGGAGTTGAGGTGCACGCCGCCGCTGTCGAGGCTGACGGTGACGCCGAGGTAGTCCTCGACGGCGTTCCGGTCGTCGTCGAGGTCGCGGATGGCGCACTCGGCGGGTGCGGCGGTCCTGCAGATCCCCTGGCCCAGCAGGCTCGCGTCCGGGTCGGACAGGGGGATGCCGAGCGCGTCGGTCTCGATGGCGTTGCCGAAGTAGTCGGCCAGGCCCTCGTTCATCGCGCCCGACTGGCCGAGGTAGACCAGGTCGGCGCTGTTGGTGATCACTCCGTGCGTCATCTCGTGCCCGACCACGTCGAGGCCGGCGGCGAAGGAGTGGTAGTCGGGGCCGCCACCGCCGTAGACCATCTTGGTGCCGTCCCAGAACGCGTTGGCGAACGGCTCACCGGACAGGGTGACGTTGACGACGGAGTGCATGGTGCCGCCCTTGCCGTCCAGTCCCTCGCGGCCGAGCCGCCGGTAGTACTCGTACACCTCACCAGCGCCATGGTGGGCGTCCACCGCGCCGCTCTCGGTGTGCGCCGGGCCGAAGGCCTGGGTGGGCGACCGGGCCGGTTCGGTGCCGGCCGGGATGCCGGGCTCCAGGTAGTCGAAGACGTCGCGGCCGGCGGCGTCGTAGGTGAGGATCTCGCCGGTGCCGCCGTTCCACATCGGGCGGGCCCGGTCGCGCAGCTCGTAGGCGTCGTCGGCGCGCTGGTAGGCGTTGAGCGTGCGCTGCTCGCCGTGCGCGCTCTGACCGGTCGCCTGTACGGGGCCTTCGAAGTGGAGCCTGTCGACGGCGAACAGCGGGGCGCCGGAGCGGGCGTCCACGTAGGCGTCACGCAGGATGGGCCGCTTGGCGGCGCGGTCGTGGTTCTTGAGCGGGATCCGCCAGGCCAGCACGCCGCTGCCGCGCGGCACCACGACGAGCTCGCCGGCGCCCGCCTCGACGCTCTCCCGGGCGACCCGGTTCCTGATCAGCAGGTTGCGGGCGAGCTTGCCGGCCGTCTCGGCGGTGACCGTCGGGGTCGGGTCGACGCTGAGCTCGGTGAGGAAGCGGCCGCCGGCCCCGGTGACCACCCGCTGCCCGTCCCGGTCGGTGAAGTGGACGAGGTACTGGCCGCCGAACACCGGCAGATCCCGGTGGCGCTGGGCGAACCTGACCGTCCGGTCCGGGCCGTCGGTGATCGTCTGGAGAGGCACCAGGTCGTCGGGGTCCAGGTGGTAGCGCGGGTCTTCCAGGTGCGCCTTGGCCGCCTGGACGAGGTCTCCCGCCCCGGCGGGCTCGGCGAGGCCGCTCACCTCGGCGGGGGCCTCGGTGCCGGCACGGGACTCCACCTGGGGTGGTGGTGGGTCGTCCGCGACCGCGGTTCCGGGTACGGCCAGCGCGGCGGCCAGCGCGGCGACGGCCGTGAGGGTGATGGGGCGCCAGGACACGACACCTCCTGGTGTGGCGTAGGGGGTCTGGCGCCCTGATCATGACAGCAGATTTGACTGACCGACAAATAACAATTCGATCACCAATGTACGGAAATAGCGATTAATGCTCGTACGAAACAGGAAAAAACACCGAAAGGGCAGGTCGCGCGGATCAACCCTGAAATATGGCCTTAAAGTCGGTATATCCGACGGGCATTACCGGAGCCGATCATGTGGGCGATTCTGGAGGCGTCGGCCGCGTTCCACTCGCCCTCGTCGAGCCGCGCCTTGAACGCCCTGCCGAGCGCCCGCCTGAAGTGCAGCGCGCCGAGGAAACAGGTCTCCGACACGCCCCGGCAGCCGGAGCCGAACAGCAGCTTGTGGAACGGCGCCAGCTCCAGCAACTCCTCCACCAGCCGCGCGGAGCCCGCCCCCGTCTGCGCGAACGCGGGCCCGGCGTCGAGGTAGACGTGCGGGAAGGCGTGGGCCAGATGGGCGGCCTGGCGCTGGAAGGGGTAGCCGTTGAGCAGGACCATCGGCACGCCCAGCGGCTGGAGCGCCCGGACGAAGCCGGCGAGCCGGGCGGGGTCGGCGCGGTGCGGGTCGGCCTCGCACTCGCCGAACCCGGTGTGGAACTGGATCGGCAGGCCGCGCTCCCTGGCCACGTCGACCGCCGTCCAGAGCAGGTGGCGCAGCAGGACCGGCTCGTTGAGCCGCCGCTTGGGGTCCGACAGCCGCCGGTTGGCCGCCGCGATCACCGAGCCGCGGCTCGGCCTGGACGGGTCGAAGTCGAGGCCGAGCCGGTAGGCGGCGACCGTCTTCAGCCCGACGGCCCGGACCGCCCTGGCGGCGAGCTCCTCGCCCAGGCTGTCCATGTAGTCGACGGCGACCTGCGCCATCTCGGCCACGTCCTGCTCGATCTGCTCGACCCTGACGATCTCGTCGGCCGCCGCCTCGCCGCCCCGGCCCATCTCGGCGGCCGACAGCAGGTCGACGCTCTCCACGCCGGTGTCCACCAGGAACACCACCACGCCCGCCGCCTGCAGCAGGCGGCGGTTGGCCTCCGCCGCGCCGAGCTCGGCGCGGCGGCTCACGTAGACGGCCGGTGGCGCGTGCGGCTCCAGGCCGAGCACGGGCGCGCACCAGCGGCGGATGCCGGCGCCGATCGGGGTGTCGAAGTGGGTGGTGCCGGGCGGGGCGGGGCTCGCCCCCTCGTTGATGAGCAGCTCGAACTGCGCCCTGGACAGCTCGTCCCGGCGCACCCCGTGACAGGCGTGGTCGACGAGCGGGGCGAGCAGGGCCTCACGCACCGTGTCGGGCAGGTCTACGGGGAGCATGCGGCAGACTCTAAAGGCTGGCCGCACGCCCCGTGGACGTTTTACCGACGAGTTAGGCGGTCCTGCGGGAAAGCCGCAGGACGTTCGCGATGACCTTCGCGCCGGCGCCGCCCTCCGCGGTGAGGATCGACTCGGGGTGGAACTGCACGGCGAAGCGCCGGTTGGCGGTGTCCTCGATCGCCATCACGTTGCCGTCGGGCGTGACCGCGGTCGGGGTGAAGCCGACGACCCCGGGCCGCTTGGCGTGCAGCGAGTGGTAGCGGGCCGCGGTGAACTCCTCGGGCAGCCCGTCGAGCAGCGCGCTGCCGCCCAGCCGGGCGACCCGGCCGCGCTTGCCGTGCTCGGGGTAGTCCAGCAGCTCCAGGCTGCCGCCCGCCTGCTCGACCATCGCCTGCAATCCCAGGCAGACGCCGAAGACCGGCAGCTCACGGGCGTAGATCTCGTCGATCAGCGCCGACATGCCGAAGTCGGACGGCCAGCCGGGGCCGGGCGAGAGCACCACCAGGTCGGGGCCGATCTCGTCGATGGTCCGGGCGGGGAAGCCGTGGCGCAGGGTCACCACGTCGGCGCCCTCCTGGCGGAAGTAGTCGGCCAGGGTGTTGACGAAAGAGTCCTCGTGGTCCACGAGCAGCACCTTCATGCCCTGGCCCGGCTGCTGCCTGGGCACGGTGACGGGCACCGCCTCGGGCTCGTTGACGGCGGCGAGCGCGCCCAGCAGGGCGCTGGCCTTGAGCTCGGTCTCGCGCTCCTCGGCCTCCGGGTCGGAGTCGAACAGCAGCGTGGCGCCGGCCCGCACGGTCGCGATGCCGTCCTTGACCTGGGCGGTGCGCAGGGTGAGCCCGGTGTTCATGGAGCCGTCGAAGCCGATGAAGCCGATCGCGCCGCCGTACCACCTGCGGGTGGTGGCCTCGTGATCCTCGATGAACTGCATGGCCCAGGTCTTGGGCGCGCCGGTGACCGTGACGGCCCACATGTGGGTCAGGAAGGCGTCCAGGGCGTCGAACTCGGGGCGCAGCCGGCCCTCGATGTGGTCGACGGTGTGGATCAGGCGTGAGTAGAGCTCGATCTGGCGGCGGCCGATGACCTTGACCGTGCCGGGGACGCAGACGCGCGACTTGTCGTTGCGGTCGACGTCGGTGCACATGGTCAGCTCCGACTCCTCCTTGACGCTGGTCAGGAGGGTGCGGATGGCCTCGGCGTCCTCGACCGGGTTGGCGCCTCTGGCGATCGTGCCGGAGATCGGGCAGGTCTCGACCCGGTCGCCGGTGACCCGGACGAACATCTCGGGCGACGCGCCGACCAGGTGCTCGCCCTCGCCGAGGCTGATGATGAACTCGTACGGGGCCGGGTTGCTCTGGCGCAGGCTGCGGTAGAAGGCCGCGGGGTCGGTGCAGGTGGCGTGGAAGACCTGGCCGGGCACGACCTCGAACAGGTCGCCGCGCTTGAACCGCTCCTTGGCCGCGGCGACGACCTTGGCGTAGTCGCCTCTGACCGGGTCCGGCGGCAGCTGCGCGGGCGTGACGAGAGGGGTGGACTCGCCGGTGCGCTCCAGGCCGCGGGTGGTGGCGCCGTCGACGGTGAACTCGTAGCGGATGTCGACGCAGGTCTCGCGCTGCCTGTCGATGACGACGAGCCGGTCGGGCAGGTGCAGGACGAGGTCGCGCTGGTCGTCGGGGCGGACGAGCTCCTGCCTGATCGGCTCGAACTGGAAGGCCAGGTCGTAGCCGAACGCGCCGTAGAGGCCCAGGTGGGGGTCGTCGCCCTTGAAGGCGGCGATGACCTCGCGGATCGCGGTGAAGACGGTGGGCCGGCGGCTGCGCAGCTCCTCGGGGAGCAGGTCCTCGGACTCGTCGACGCGCACCTCGACGTAGTCGGCGGTGGGCTCCTCGACCGGCTTGCCGGCGGCCAGCAGGCAGGAGGAGACGGCGGGCAGCACGACCCTGCCGCGCTCGTTGAGCGCCCTGGCCGAGATGGTGCGGCCCCTGGCGACGAGCTCCACGCAGGGGTCGACGTAGCCGAACGCCCAGCGGCTGTAGCGGCCGGGGTAGTCCATGCCGGAGGAGAAGGCGCCGCCGCGCCTGTCGCCCAGGGACGTCACGATCTCTTCGAGGGCGTCCTCCGACACCTGGCGCACTTCGCGCTCGACGCCGACGCCTCCGGCGGTGGTATATCCACTCGTCTCCACTGCTGCCCCTTTTGGTATCCGAAAATGATGAGCCCCGGGGGCGGACACGACAAAGGCCGCCTTCACCGGGGCGGCCGTCCGTTGAGGTATGCGAATCTCGCGCCGCCTAGAAGCGGCGCCACCACTGAAGCCTGGCGCGATTTCGCATGAGGAACAGATTACTCCGCTGGGCCAAGATCACGCAACGCGGACACGCCGGGCGACAAGGGGGTGAAACCCGTACTGACAGGACGCACACAAAGGATCTAGTTTGGGCCCAATGAGGCAGCCCTTGGCATGGCGATCCGTCACCGTGATCGCGGTCCTGCTGTTCGGCGTCCTGCTGGTGCTCAGCCCCGGCTACGGATTCCACCGCGACGAGCTGTACTTCCGGGTGCTGGCCGAGCATCCCGCCTGGGGGTACGTGGACCAGCCGCCACTGACGCCGATGCTGGCCAAGGCGGCCATCGCGCTGTTCGGTGACGGCATCACCGCGATCCGGGTGTTCCCGGCGCTGTCCGTCGTGGTCCTGGTGTTCCTGATGGCGCTCATCGCGCGCGAGCTCGGCGGCGGCCGCGTGGCGCAGGCGCTGGCGGCGGCGGGGACGGCCGGCGGGGCGTACACGCTGATCGCCGGGCACACGATGCTGACGGTCAGCTTCGACCTGCCGCTGTGGGCGGCGGCGATCCTGTTCATCCTGCGGGCGCTGCTGCGCGACCCCCGCTGGTGGCTCGCGGCCGGCGCGGTGCTCGGGCTCGCCACCTACAACAAGCACCTGATCGCGATGCTGGTGCTGGGGCTGGCCGGCGGGCTGCTGGCGGTGGGGCCGCGCCGGGTGCTGGCCGGGCCGTGGGTGTGGGCCGGGGCGCTGGTCGCGTTGACGCTGGCCGCGCCGAACCTGGTCTACCAGCACACCCACGGCTGGCCGCAGCTGGAGATGGCGGCGGCGCTCAGCGAGAACAAGGGCGACGGCATGCGGGCGCTCTTCGTCCCGATGCAGCTGCTGCTCTTCGGGCCGGTGGTGGCGGTGATCGGCGCGTTCGGGTTCGTGCGGCTGTGGCGGGACGCGCGCGTACGGGCACTGGCCGTGGCGTACCCGGTGACCGCCGCGGTCACGCTCATCAGCGGCGGCCGGTTCGACTACACGGCCGGGCTGATCCTGCTGCTGTTCGCCGCGGGCTGCGTGAGCGTGGAGGCGGCGGGCCCGGACCGGGTCCGCTCGGGCGTCGTGTCGGTGGCGATGAACTCGCTGGGCTGCGCGCTGATCGCGCTGCCGCTGATCCCGGTGAGCGTGCTCGCCAGGACGCCGGTGCCGGCGATCAACGAGGTGGCCCGGGAGTCGATCGGGTGGCCCCGGCTGAACGAGGCCGTCAGCGGGATCCTGCGCTCGCTGTCGCCGGAGGACCGGTCACGGGCTGTGATCGTCACCGCCAATTACGGCGAGTACGGCTCGCTGTCGGGTGCCGGTCTGCCGCGCGTCTACTCGGGCCACAACCAGCTGGGGGAATACGGCCCGCCGCCCGAGTCCGGGACGGTCGCGATCGTCTTGGACATCGGCCCGATGCGCCGCGACCTGCAGTTCTCGACGTGTGAGCTGAGGGCCGAAGTTGACAATGGCGTCGGCATCGACAACGAGGAGCAGGGGCTGCGGATCCACCTCTGCAGGGGACTTGACCAGCCATGGAGCACCACCTGGCACACATGGCGACATTTCAGTTGACCAGATCACATTTCAGGAAATGTCAGATTTTGTTTGGGTTAAGCACTTGCTTTCCGAACAAGATCTCTTCACTCTTCTCGACGTAGGCGTAAAGATCAGCTCTACCGCTGAGTGCGAAGGAGAGTTGTGCTGAACACCCCCCGATGGCGCGCGCTCTTACTCGGAGCCGTCGCTACTCTCAGTCTCATCCTCCCCTACGGCGTGGCGCACGCCGCCCCCGACCCCGGCAAGATCGACTCAGCTGTCCAGAAGCAGCTTGACAGCGCTGACAAGGCCACCTTCTGGGTGCACGTGAAGGGCGAGGCCGACCTCAGCTCCGCCCGCCGGGCCACCTCCAAGGAGGTCAAGGCCGAGCGGGTCTACGCGGCCAAGACCGATCAGGCCGAGACCTCACAGGCGCCCCTGCGCAAGCTGCTGAAGTCGCACGGCGCCGACTTCACCCCGTACTGGATCGTCAACGCCATCAAGGTGACAGCGGGCGCCAAGCTGGCGGCCGAGATCGCCGAGCGGCCCGAGGTGGAGCGGATCGAGCCGGTCCGCACGCTCACGCTGCCCAAGCCCGAGCCGGGCAAGGCGGAGAACAAGATCAACGCGATCGAGTGGAACATCGACCGGATCGGCGCCCCGCGGGTGTGGGACGAGCTGGGCAACCGCGGTGAGGGCATCGTGGTGGCCAACATCGACACCGGTGTGCAGTTCGACCACCCGGACCTGCAGGCGTCCTACCGCGGCCGCAACCCGGACGGCTCCGTGAGCCACGACTACAACTGGTTCGACCCGGCCCAGATCTGCCCGAGCTCCGCGCCGTGCGACAACAACGGCCACGGCACCCACACCATGGGCACCATGGTGGGCGCCAACGGCATCGGCGTGGCCCCGGGCGCGACGTGGATCGCGGCCAAGGGCTGCGAGGCCAACTCCTGCAGCGACGCCTCCCTGCTGGCGTCCGGACAGTGGATCCTCGCCCCCACGGACGCCGGCGGCGCCAACCCGCGCCCCGACCTGGCGCCTGACATCGTCAACAACTCCTGGGGCGGCTCCGGCTTCGACCCCTGGTACAAGGAGACGGTCGAGGCATGGGTCGCCGCCGGGATCTTCCCGGCCTTCTCCAACGGCAACTCGGGCCCCGCCTGCACGACCAGCGGCTCACCGGGCCAGTACATCACCAGCTACAGCGCCGGCGGCTTCGACATCAACAACGCCCTGTACGCGCGCTCCAGCAAGGGCGCGGGCGAGAACGGCGAGATCAAGCCGAACATCGCGGCCCCCGGAGTGAACGTCCGCTCCTCGGTGCCCGGCGGCTACGACTCCTTCACGGGCACGTCGATGGCCTCGCCGCACGTGGCGGCCACCGTGGCGCTCATCTGGTCGGCGGCGCCGAGCCTGAACGGTGACATCGAGGCCACCCGGCCGCTGCTCGACGTCACCGCGATCGATGTGCCCGACACCGCCTGCGGCGGCGCCCCCGCCGACAACAACATCTGGGGCGAGGGCAGGCTCGACGCCTTCGCCGCGGTCCAGGCCGCGCCGCAGGAAGAGGTGGGCGAGCTCAAGGGCGTCGTCACCGCGGGCGGCGCGCCGGTGGCCGGCGTCACGATCACCGCCTCGGGCCCGACCAACCGCACGGTCGTCACCGGCGCGGACGGCGCCTACACCTTCGTCCGCCTGGTGCCGGGCGCATACGAGATCAAGGCCGCGAAGTTCGGCTACGAGACGGCGAGCGCGACCGCGACCGTCGTGGCCGAGCAGAGCGCGACCGCCGACGTGGCGCTGACCCAGCTGGCCTCCGGCGTGGTGTCCGGCACGGTCACCACGGCCGGCACCGCCGAGTCGGGCGCCCGGATCGAGGCCGACGGCACGCCGCTCAGCGCCGTCACCGACGCCGAGGGCCACTACCGGCTCACGCTGCCGTACGGCGACTACGAGCTCTCCGTCGTGCCGGCGTCGCGCTGCTCCGGCGGCACCACCGTGTCCGTCACGGTGGCCGGCGACCTGACCAAGGACGTCGAGCTGCCGCTGCGCGGCGACAACTTCGGCTACACCTGCGGCAGCGGCGCCGAGCCGTACACGGCCGGCACCGACAAGCTCGCGCTCACCGGCGACGATGACGCGACCCAGGTGACGCTGCCGTTCTCGATCCCGTTCTACGGCGGCGCTGCGTCCAGTGCGTGGATCACCACCAACGGGTTCGCCACCTTCGCCGCCGGCAGGGTCGTCAGCGGCAGCAACGGCACCCTGCCCAGCTCGGGCACGCCCAACAACGCGGTCTACCCGTTCTGGGACGACCTGGTGGTGGACGATCAGAGCGGGGTGTACACCGGGGTCGTCGGCACGGCTCCGCACCGCCGGTTCGTCATCGAGTGGCGCAACGTCAGGTTCTACAACGACGACACGCAGCGGGTCTCGTTCTCGGCTCTGCTGGGTGAGGACGGGTCGGTCGCCTACCGCTACAAGGACATCGAGAGCGAGCGCGACCAGGGCTCGTCCGCCACGATCGGCATCGAGAACGGCGCGGGCGACGACGCGCTGCTCCACTCCGCGAACGAGGCGGCGATATCCAACGGGCAGAGCCTCACCTTCACGGCGAGCCAGCACGGCCTGGTGACAGGTGCGGTGACCGACGCCAACGACGGTGACCCGCTGCCGGGCGCGACGGTCAAGATCGGCGAGGTGGGGACCTTCACCACCGGCGCCGACGGCAGGTTCTCCGGCCAGGTGCTGGCCGGAGACTACGAGGTGGAGGTCTCCAAGGAGCACTACGGCACCTTCACCCAGTCCGTCACGGTCGTGCCCGGGACGCTGACCCCGGTCGACACGGCGCTGGTCACCGGCCGGGTGGCCGCCTCGGTGGCCGAGCTCGCCGTGGTGATGCCCGCGGACGCCAGCAGGACGCGGACGATGGAGCTGACCAACCTCGGCTCGGCCACGCCGTACACCGTCACCGCCGAATCGGCGGACTGGCTCACGGTCACACCGGGCTCCGGCACTCTCGCCAAGGACCAGAAGACGACGCTGAAGATCACCGTCTCCAGCGACGGCGTGGCGGCCGGCACGGCGCGCGCCGCCAAGCTGCTCATCAGGTCGGCCAGCGGCCGCCAGCCCGTCATCGAGGTCGCGGTGACGGTCGTGGTGCCCAAGCACCAGGTGGCCGTGGACGTCGGCGGCACCCGCGGGACCACGGACGCGGCCGGCGACAGCTGGACCGCCGACAGCAGGTACCGGGCGGGCGGCCACGGCTATGTGGCCAACCACAGCAGCACCGGCAGCACGCGCAGGACGATCCAGGGCACCGAGGACCAGTCGCTGTTCAGGACGGCTCGCGAAGGGATGCTGGAGTACCGCTTCGACGGCGTCCCCAACGGGGTCTACACGGTGGAGCTGGACTTCGCCGACATCGAGAACACCCGTCCGGGCCGGCGCGTGTTCGACGTGCTGGTCGAGGGAGAGCTGGCCATCCCGGCCCTCGACCTGGCCCTGGAGGCGGGCACGTACACGGCCGTGAGCAGGCAGTACACGGTGCGTGTCAGTGACGGGCAGCTGAACGTGCGCTTCGCCACCCGCGAGGGCTCGACGCTCGTCAACGGCATCAGGATCTCCGAGCGGCCCGACAGGACCGCCCCGTAGGTCCGTCGTCCACCGAGCCCGCCCCACCGCCGGTGGGGCGGGCTCCGGCACCCCGGCTACCGTCCTGCCGGCGGAGTATGTTACTGGTAGGTAATGCGACGCGTCCGAATTCAGCGCGACCTTCCCGTCCCGATGCCGGACGGCGTGCTGTTGCTGGCCGACCGCTACGTGCCGGTGGGGGCCGAGCGGGCGCCGGTCATCCTCGTCCGCTCCCCCTACGGCAGGCGCGGCCTGTTCGGGTTCGTGTACGGGCGCGGGTTCGCCCGCCACGGCTTCCAGGTGGTGATCCAGAGCTGCCGGGGCGGCTTCGGGTCGGGCGGGCAGCTCGACCCGCTCGGCGACGAGCGCGACGACGGCCTGGCCACCCTCGCCTGGCTGCGCGAGCAGCCCTGGTACTGCGGCTCACTGGCGATGTTCGGCCCCTCCTACCTCGGCTACACCCAGTGGGCCGTGGCTCCCGACGCCGGGCCCGACCTCAAGGCGATGTCCACGCAGATCACCGCCTCGCAGTTCAGGGACGCCGCCTACGTGGGCGGGGCGTTCGCGCTGGAGTCGGCGCTGAGCTGGACCACCCTGACGGACTCCATGTCGCGCCGGTTCGGCGGCACGGCGGCGCTGACCGCGCCCAGGGTGACCCGGCGGGCCGTGCTGTCCGGGCGGCCGATGGCCGAGCTCGACCTGGTCACGGCCGGGCGGCCGCTGCGCTTCTACCGGGATCTGCTCGCCCATCACGCCGACCCCGAGCCGTACTGGACCAAGCGCGACTTCTCCTCCAGGGTCGGTGAGGTCGAGGCCGCGGTCACCATGATCGGCGGCTGGTACGACGTGTTCCTGCCGTGGCAGCTCAAGGACTACCTCGCGCTGCGCGCGGCCGGGCGGCGGCCGCATCTGACGATCGGGCCGTGGTGGCACGTCGACACCCGGCACGGCCGGGTGTCGATGGCCGAGTCGCTGTCCTGGTTCCGGGCGCATCTGCTGGGTGACGCCTCGGGGCTGCGCGAGCAGCCGGTGCGGCTGTACGTGACGGGGGCCGAGGAGTGGCGCGACCTCCCCGACTGGCCGGTGCCCGGCATGCGGCCGCGGCGCTGGCACCTGCAGCCCGGCTTCGGGCTGGGGCCGGAGGGGCCGCCGGAGAGCGAGCCCGACCGGTTCCGCTACCACCCGGACCATCCCACGCCGGTGATCGGCGGGCCGGTGCTGCTGGCCGACTCCCGGCCGCGCGACCAGCGGCGGCTGGAGGCCCGCCGCGACGTGCTCGTCTACACCTCGCCCGAGCTGGGGTCGGACGTGGAGGCGATCGGGCCGGTCAGCGCCGAGTTGTTCGTGCGCTCCAGCACCCCGCACGTGGACGTGGTGGTGCGCCTGTGCGACGTGCACCCGGACGGCAGATCCATGAACGTGTGCGAAGGCGTGCGCCGGCTCGGCCCCGGCAATACGCTGGAGGACGTGCGCAGGGTGTCGGTGGAGCTGTGGCCGGTGGGACACCGGTTCAAGCGTGGCCACCGGATCCGGCTGCACGTGGCCGCGGGCGCGTACCCGACGATCGCCCGCAACCCCGGCACCGGCCTGCCGATCGGCGACGGCGGGCCGATGGTGCCGTCCGACGTGGAGGTGTTCCACTCCCCCGCCCGCCCGTCCGCGGTGGTGCTGCCGCTGTGCGCGCCGCGCGGCTGATGTCGCTGGTCCTGCTGCTGCAGGGCCGGGGCGGCATGACGGCGGCCGAGCTCGCGGCCGAGCTGGAGGTGTCGGAGCGGACCGTGCATCGCGACGTGCTCGCGCTGTCGGGGGCCGGCGTCCCGGTCTACTCCGATCGGGGACGCGGCGGCGGCTACCGGCTGCTGGAGGGCTACCGCACCCGGCTGACCGGCCTCGACCGGGCCGAGGCCGAGGCGCTGTTCCTGTCCGGCGTGCCCGGCGCGCTGCGCGAGATGGGGTTGCAGGAGGTGGCGGCGACGGCCCGGCTCAAGGCGGCCGCCGCGCTCTCCCCCGGCCTGCGTGACGCGCCCGCGACCGCCGCCCAGCGCTTCCACCTGGACGCCCCCGGCTGGTTCGCCGGCGACGACCCGCCCCCTGCCGCGCTGACCCGGCTGGCCAGGGCCGTGTGGAACGACCGCGTCGTCACCGCCGTCTACAAGGACCGGCCCCGGACGCTGGAGCCGTACGGGCTGATCCTGAAGGCGGGCGCCTGGTATCTCGCGGCCCGCACCCGCACCCGGTTCCTGATCTTCCGGGTGGACCGGTTCGGCGACCTGGACGTGCGTGACGACGTCTTCGCCCGCGATCCCGGCTTCGACCTGGCGGCCTTCTGGGCGGAGCAGTCGGCGGCGTTCACCCGCACGCTGCTGCGCGCCGAGGTCACGCTGCGGCTCACCGCGCGCGGGGTGCGGCAGCTGCGGCACATCGCCGACCCGGCCGCGCTGCCGGACGCGCTCGCCTCCCTCCAGCCCGACGGGACCGTACGGCTCGGCGTCGAGTCGCTGGAGGTGGCCTACTCGCAGGTGCTGCGGTTCGGGCCGGAGGCCGAGGTGCTGGGTCCGCCGGAGCTGCGGGCGATGGCCGCCGAGGCCGCCGCCCGCCTGTCCGCCCTGTACGGGCCGCCTCAGCGGTAGTCCAGCGGGTCCGCCCGCGCGCCCGTCTCCTCCACCTCCACGATGTAGCGCCACACGTCCGGCCTGCTGCCGTCCACGTCGGTGAAGCCGTACTCCTTGGCCAGCGTCCCGCTGTCGACGGACTTGCCGGACCAGCGCATCCGGTCGGGGTCGGTGGCCAGGGCGGCGACCGCGCGGCCCGCGAAGGCGGGCGTCTCGGAGACGGCGAACGTCGGCTGGTGGGCGACGGCGTCGCGCCAGGTGGCCTCGGTGACGCCGAAGTTCTCCAGCATGCTCTCCGAGCGCAGGAAGCCCGGCGTGAGCGCCACCGCCGCGCCGTCGTACTCGCGCAGCTCCTGCGCCTGCGCGTAGGCCAGCCGGTTGACGGCCATCTTGGCCAGGTCGTAGAAGATGGACTCGCGGTAGCGGGTGGCGTTGAACTCCCAGGTGCCGTCGGTCACCTCCACCACCAGGCCGCCCTTGTTCCGGATGAGCAGCGGCAGCGCGTGGTGGCTGGTGATGAGGTGCGTGTCGACGGCCAGCCTGAGCAGTTTCAGGCCGTTGTCCAGATCGTGCTTCCAGACCGGCGTCGTCCACTCCCAGAGCGCGTCAGCGCCCCAGACGTCGTTGACCAGGACGTCGAGCCGGCCCTGCTCCTGGTCGATGCGCTCGACCAGGGCCTTGACCTGCGCCGGGTCCAGGTGGTCCACCCGCACCGCGATACCGGTGCCGCCGGCCGCCGTCACCAGCTCGGCCGTCTCCTCGATCGTCTCCGGCCGGTTCATCTCCGAGCGCTGGTCGCGGGTCGTCCTGCCGGTGCAGTAGACCGTCGCGCCGGCGGCGCCCAGCGCCACCGCTATTCCTCGTCCCGTGCCGCGGGTCGCGCCCGCCACCAAAGTGATCATGCGGCCAGCCTGTCCGGTAAAGGGGACATCCTCTGTCATGTTTTCCGGCGGGTTCCGGGGCCGCTGCCGGGCGATCGACCGTTCGGCGCGGGGAGGCGACCACTCGCCGCTTGACGACCTGACGGCCTTTCCGGTCAGGGCTAATGTGACGTACGAATTCGGCTCATTGCGCCCTGTCCCGCATCACGAAATTTACGCCAAACTGTGACATTAGGGACACTGGGGTATATATCTCGACGCAGTTAGTCTCCATTCACTGACTATCAGTCAGGAACCGAGTCGTTTCGGCCCCTGGCCTGAGTGTGTCTGGGAGACAAACAATGACGACCCCGGAATCCGGGCAGAAGACACGCAGCGATCGCAGCCCCTGGAACTGGCTGCTGTTCGTGCCGATCGTGCTGCCCCTGTTAACGTTCCTCTTCAACTCCGAAGAGCCGCGACTGTTCGGCTTCCCGCTGTTCTACTGGCTGCAGCTCGCCTTCATCATCGTGGGCGTCAGCTGCACCACGCTCGTCTACCGGATGACCAGGTGAGCGCGCACACGACCGAGCTGGTCGTCTTCACCTTGCTGTTCCTGCTGGTCAGCGGCATGGGCTTCGTCGCCGCCCGGTGGCGCCGGCCCGACAACATCGAGAGCCTCAACGAGTGGGGCCTCGGCGGCCGCAACTTCGGCACCTGGATCACCTGGTTCCTGGTGGGCGGTGACCTCTACACCGCCTACACCTTCGTGGCCGTGCCCGCGCTGGTGTTCGGCGCCGGCGCGCTCGGCTTCTACGCGCTGCCGTACACCGTGGTGATCTATCCGATGGTGTTCCTGGTGCTGACGCGGATGTGGTCGGTGTCGCACGTGCACGGGTTCGTCACCCCCGCCGACTTCGTCCGGGCGCGCTTCGGCTCGCCGACGCTGGCGCTGCTCGTGGCCATCACCGGGCTGGTGGCGACGATGCCGTACATCGCGCTGCAGCTCGTCGGCATCGAGGCGGTGCTGAAGACGATGGGGATCACCGGGCACCTGCCGATCGTCATCGCCTTCGCCATCCTGGCGGCGTACACCTATCAGTCGGGGCTACGGGCGCCCGCGCTGATCGCGTTCGTCAAGGACACGCTGATCTACATCGTGATCCTGGCGGCCGTGATCTACATCCCGACCCAGCTGGGCGGCTGGGAGGCGATCTTCGGCGCCGCGAAGGAGAAGTTCGACGCCTCGCCCTCGCAGGCCGACGGGCTCACGTTGAACGCGAGCAACCAGCTGCAGTACATCACGCTGGCGTTCGGCTCGGCCCTGGCGCTCTTCCTGTATCCGCACAGCCTCACCGGCGTGCTGGCGTCCAGGAACCGGAAAGTGATCAAGAGGAACATGTCGGCGCTGCCCGCCTACAGTTTCCTGCTCGGGCTGATCGCGCTGCTGGGCTTCATGGCCATCGCGGCCGGGACGAAGCCCGTCGTGGGGGCGAACGGAAGGCCGGACGGCAACACCATCGTGCCGGTGCTGTTCGACCAGATGTTCCCGGACTGGTTCGCCGGGGTCGCCTACGCGGCCATCGCGATCGGGGCGCTGGTCCCGGCGGCGATCATGTCCATCGCGGCGGCGAACCTGTTCACCCGCAACATCTACCGCGAGTATCTCAACAAGAACGCCACCGACGCTCAGGAGGCCAAGGTCTCCAAGATCACCTCACTGGTGGTGAAGGTCGGAGCGGTGCTGTGCATCCTCATCCTGGATCCGCAGTTCTCCATCGACCTGCAGCTCATCGGCGGTGTGATCATCCTGCAGACGCTGCCGTCCGTGGCGCTGGGGCTCTACACGCGCTGGTTCCACCGGGGCGGGCTGATCACCGGATGGGTGCTCGGGCTCGGGGCGGGGCTGTGGATGCTCTACCTGATCCCGAACCCCGTCAGCGGTAAGGCGCACTTCGGCGGATCGGCCTTCGGGCTGTCGAACCTCGGCTTCGACACGACGATGACGATCTATGCCGGGTTCCTGGCGCTGGCCGTCAACCTGGTGGTGGCGGTGCTGGCGACGCTGGCGTTCCGGGCGATGAAGGTGGCCGACGGTGGGGACGCGACGACCCGCGGCGACTACTTCGCCGACGAGGGCGACCCCAAGGTCAAGCCCATGGACCTGACCGGCACGCACTGACGGACCGGCCCCGGTACGGCCTGCTGGAAAATCCGTTGCGCCCGGTTGCGCGGGAGCCGCAGGCTGTACTGGTGCCCCTACTCGACGCGGTCCGGTTGGTGAAGCGGTTCGGGACGGTCACCGCCGTCGACGGGCTGAGCCTGAGCGTCGCCGAGGGCGAGGTCGTCGGGCTGCTGGGGCTCAACGGCGCGGGCAAGTCGACCACCCTGCACATGCTGCTCGGGCTCATCACCCCCGACGCCGGGCAGGTCAGGATGTTCGGCCTGGACCTGGCCCGGCGCCGGACCGAAGTGCTCAGCCAGGTGAACTTCGCCGCGAGCTACGTGGACCTGCCCGGCGTGCTGCTGGTGCGCGAGGTGCTCGACTGCTTCGCCATGCTCTACGCGCTGCGCCGGCCGAAGGCGCGGGTCGCGGAGCTGATCGAGCTGTTCGAGCTGGGGCCGCTCAGCGGGCGCAGGATGATGGATCTGTCGTCGGGGCAGCGCACCCGCGTGCAGCTCGCCAAGGCGCTGCTGAACGCGCCCCGGCTGCTGGTGCTCGACGAGCCGACCGCCAACCTCGACCCCGACGCCGGTGACCGCATCCGGGGCCTGCTGTCCCGGGCCGCCGGGGAGAACGGCAGCGCGATGCTGATCACCTCGCACAACATGCGCGAGGTCGAGCGGATGTGCGACCGGATCCACTTCATGGCCGACGGGCGGATCGTGGCCTCCGGCAGCGCCGCGGAGCTGGCCGGCCGCTACGGAGCCGAGGACCTGGAAGAGGTGTTCCTCAAGGTGGCTCGCGGATGACCGCTCTCACCCTTCCCCCGCTCAGCCTGGCCGCGCGGCGCAGGCGGGTCTTCGGCGTCGTCCGGCGTGACTTCGCTGCGCTGCGGCGCAGCTCGATCAGGATGTTCGAGATCCTGTTCTGGCCCACCGTGGAGCTGGTGCTGTGGGGGTTCGTCACGGCGTTCCTGCAGACGCAGCGGGTGCCGTTCGTAGCGTCGTTCCTCATCGGGGCCGTGCTGCTGTGGCAGGTGCTGCAGAAGGCCAGCAACGAGATCTCGATCGCGTTCCTGGAGGACATCTGGTCGCGCAACCTGCTGAACGTGCAGGTCAGCCCGCTGTCCAGTGGCGAGTACCTGACGGGGCTGATGCTGTTCGCGCTGGGCAAGGTGGTGCTCGCCGTCACCGTGATGGCGGGACTGGCGCTGGCCTTCTACGGGTTCGGGGTGACGAGCCTGGGCGTGGGGCTGGTGCCGTTCATGGGTGTGCTGCTGGTGTTCGGCTGGTCGCTCGGGCTGGTGGGCATCGCGGCGGTGCTCAGGTTCGGCGAGAACGCCCAGGTGATCGCCTGGTCGCTGGTGTTCGTGGCGCAGCCGCTGGCGGGGATCTTCTACCCGGTCTCGGTGCTGCCCGCGCCGCTGCAGACGGTCGCCTGGCTGATGCCGGCCTCCCACGTGTTCGAGGGCATGCGCACCGTCATGGGCGGCGGGGCGGTGCCATGGGACCGGCTGGCGTGGGCGGCCGGGCTGAACGTCATCTACCTGGCCGCCACGCTCGGCCTGTTCGCGTGGGCGCTCAGCGACGCCCGGCGGCGTGGGCGGCTGTCCCGCTTCGGTGACTGATCCGCGCCTCGGCTCGCCTGTGTGCGCGTTGCACCGCGTGCTGCCGGGGCACGGGATGGCAGACTGCCCACAGGTGTCCTGAATCTCCGGAGGTACGCGTGTCCGACGAGTTCGACGTCATCGTGATCGGAGCCGGGCCGGCCGGCGAGAACGTCGTGGACCGGGCGGTGCGCGGCGGACTGACCGCGGCCGTCGTGGAAGAGCGGCTGGTCGGCGGCGAATGCTCCTACTGGGCGTGCATCCCGAGCAAGGCGCTGCTGCGCCCGGTGGAGCTGGCGGCCGAGGTCGCGCGGATGCCCGGCATGTCGCTCGGCCCGATCGACGTCGACGCGGTGCTCGCCCGGCGCGACGAGGCGGTGTCCCATTACGACGACTCGGGACAGGTCCGCTGGCTCGAAGGGGTGCCCGCCACGTTCGTACGCGGGCGCGGGAGGCTGGACGGCCCCAGGCGGGTGCTGGTCACCGAGCCGGACGGGTCACAGCGGCTGCTGACCGCCCGGCACGCGGTCGTGCTGGCCACCGGCAGCACCGCGGCGATCCCGCCGACGCCCGGCCTGCGCGAGGCCTCGCCCTGGACCAGCCACGAGGTCACCGCCGTCACGTCCGTGCCCGGCCGCCTGGTCGTGGTCGGCGGCGGCGTGGTGGCCTGCGAGATGGCGCAGGCCATGCACGGCCTAGGCGCCCGGCAGACGACCGTGCTGGTGCGCGGCGATTCGCTGCTGCCGAGGATGGAGCCGTTCGCGGGCGAACTGCTGGCCGCCTCCTTCGCCGCCTCCGGCATCGACCTGCGTACCCGTACCGAAGCCGTACGGGTGGAGCGGCCCGAGCCGGGCGGCAAGGTGACCGTGCACCTGCCGGACGGGCCGCCCGTCGAGGCCGACGAGATCCTCGTCGCGACCGGGCGGAAGGCCGCCACCCAAGGGCTGGGGCTGGAGAGCGTGGGGTTGTCCGTCGACAAGCCCGTCCAGGTGGACGACAGCCTGCGGGCGACCGGCGTGGGCGAGGGCTGGCTGTACGCGGTGGGCGACGTCAACGGCCGTAACCTGCTCACCCACATGGGGAAATATCAGGCGAGGGCGTGTGGTGACGTGATCGTCGCGCGCGCCAAGGGCGAGCCCGACGACCTGCCCGCCCAGCGCGCCACCGCCGACGGCTACGGCGCGCCGCAGGTCGTCTTCACCGACCCGCAGATCTGCGCCGTCGGCCGGACCGAGGAGGCGGCCCGCCACGACGGCTTCCGGGTGCGGGTGGTGGAGTACGACCTCGCCTCCGTCTCCGGCGCCTACCTGCTCGGCGACGACTATCAGGGCCGGGCCAAGGCGGTCGTCGACGAGGACCGCCGGGTGCTGCTCGGGGTCACCTTCGCCGGGCAGGGCACCGCCGAGCTCCTGCACGCGGCGACCATCGCGGTCACCGCCGAGGTGCCGCTCGAACGCCTCTGGCACGCGGTGCCGTCCTTCCCCACCGTGAGCGAGATCTGGCTGCGCCTGCTGGAGACCTACGGCCTCTGACCTCCGCGCAGGTAGGACACCACCATCTCGCCGACCATCTTGCGCAGCCGGTCGCGGTGCTCCGGCGCCGTCATGTCACGGCCGAACAGGGCGCCGAAGGTGTGCTGGTTGGCGACGCGGAAGAAGCAGAACGCGCTGATCATCATGTGCACGTCCACGGCGTCGGCCTCGGTGACGAACGCACCGCTCGCCCGGCCGGCGTCGAGGATGCGCGAGATGACGTCCAGCACCGGGGTGCCGAGGTTGGCCAGGGCCTCGGACTTGCGGATGTGCCGGCCCTCGTGGATGTTCTCGATCGCGACCAGCTTGATGAAGTCGCGGTGGCGGTCGTGGTGGTCGAACGTCAGCTCGGCCAGCGTGCGGATCGCCTCCACCGGCGCCAGGTGCTCGACGTCCACGGCGCGCTCGGCGGCGCGGACCTCGAAGTAGGCCTTCTCCAGCACGGCGACGTAGAGCTTCTCCTTGCTGCCGAAGTAGTAGTAGATCATGCGCTTGGTGGTGCGCATGAGCTCGGCGATCTCGTCGACCCTGGCCCCCGCGTAGCCGCGCCGCGCGAACTCCCCCTGGGCCACCTGGAGGATCTCCGCCTTGGTGCGGTCGGCGTCACGCCGGCGCTCACCGGCCGGGCGGGTGGTGGGCTGCGAGGTCATGGGGCTCCACGGAAAGGCGGGACCGATCCGCCTCATCCTATGACCGGCTCGCTCACGGCGCGCCTGGGCCGCGAGCGTGCCGGGGGTCCAGGCTCACGCCGTGCCTGCGCCACGCGCGTGCTGTACGGCCAGGCGGACGGCCGCGTTGGCGGCGCCGTAGCCCCGGTAGCCGCCCGACCGCTCGACGACCTCGAAGAAGACCCGGCCCACCGTGATCGTGTACAGGTGCAGGAACTCGCCGTGCTCGTCCCTGTCGTACAGCAGCCCGAGCTCCCGGATCTCCGGGCCGACGTCGTGGCGGGCCTCCAGGTCGTCGTAGTAGTTGCCCGGGATCGGCAGCAGCAGGCCGGGGTGCTCGGCGCGCAGGCGGCGGGCGAGGCCGCGGAGGTCGTCGCAGGCCAGCGCGACGTGCTGCCAGGGCGTCTGCCCGGCTCCGACCCGCGCCTGGTTCAGCACCATCCGCACCCCCTCGTCCGGGCCGGCCATCGCCCTGCTGCGCAGCAGCCCGGACGGCTCCGGGACCTCCACGCTCTCCAACGGGCGCAGGCCCAGGACGCTGCGGTAGAACAGCGACGCCTCGTCGAAGTGATGCCACGGCTGGGTGAGCGCCACATGGTCCACCCGGGTGACACACCCTGACGACGGAGACGAGACCGGCACCGGCCTGACCGTGGCCGGCGCCATGGCGGCCGGGGTCGTGGCCGCCGGGGTCGTGGGCGGGGCCGGGGCGCGGGTGAAGTCGCCGGTCCAGTCCGGGTGGTCGGGCCGGCCGCTGCGGCAGAAGAAGATCTGGGTGCCGTCCGGCGCCGCGATCGCCTCCAGCGGGGCCTCTTCCGGGGCTCGCTCGCGCGGCAGCACGGGGGCCAGCAGGTCCTCGGCCCGCCTGACCGACGCGGCGGGATCCGGGGTCTCCAGGCCGATGGCGGCGAGCGCGGCTTCCGTTCCGGTGGCGTTGAGGAGGATCCGGGCCGCGCCCTGCTCCCACATCTCGACCGGTTTGGTGGGGTGCGCCCCGGTGCGGGTGAAGCCGAGTGCCGCCAGCAGGCCGACCAGCGTGGCGGCCGCACCGGAGGCCGGGGGGACGGTGTCACCGGCGGACGGCCCACCGGTCCGCACGGCCGTCGCCGTCCCGGTGGTGAGCTCGGCGAAGGCGAATCCCGTCGGGATCACCGGTCCCGGTGCCCGGCGGTCGAGCGCCTCCTCCAGGGCGATCAGCGAGCGCATCGCGTCCAGGGCCGTACGGCGGGCGTCGGACTGGCGGAAGACGTCGTTGAAGACCTCCAGCGACAGCGGCCCCCGATATCCGGTGTTGAGGACGTGGCGCACCAGCCCCGGCACGTCGAAGCCGCCCTGGCCGGGGAAGCAACGGTAGTGGCGGCTCCATTGGAGCACGTCCATGGCCGGCAGGGGCGCGTCCGCCAGCTGGAGGAAGAACACCTTGTCCCCCGGGATCGCCTCGATGCCGATCGGGTCGGAGCCGCGCGACAGGATGTGGAAGCTGTCCAGGCAGGTGCCGAGGTTCGGGTGATCGGCCAGCTGGACGATGCGCCAGGCGTGCAGGTAGTCGTTCACGTGCCGGCCCCAGGCCAGCGCCTCGTACGCGACCCGGACGCCGTGGCGGGCCGCGAGCTCGGCGAGGGCGTGGAGGTGCGCGGCGGCCAGCTCGTCGTCGTCCGCCGCCTCGGGTGACACGCTCGAGCACACCAGCAGCGTCCCGGCGCCGAGGCGCTCCATGAGCCGGAGCTTGCGCTCGGCCCGGCGCAGGTTGTGCTTCAGCGTCGCCGGCCCGGCCGCTTCGAAGTCGCGTAACGGCTGGTAGAGGTCGATGCCGAGGCCGAGGTCCGCCGCGCGGTCGCGGATCCGTTCCGGGGAGAGCGGGCAGGAGATCAGGTCGTTCTCGAAGATCTCCACGCCGTCGAAGCCGGCGGCGGCGATCGCGGCGAGTTTCTCGGTCAGCGTGCCGCTGACCGAGACGGTGGCGATGCACTTGCGCATGCCGTCCTCCTGTCATGTCGCGCCGGTCCGGGGCGTCCGCCGCCGGCTTTCCGGGTCAGGTGGTGATGAGGTCGGCCAGGTGGGCGAGCATGCGCTCGGCGTCCGGTTCCTGGCCGGTGAAGAGCTGGAAGGCGTGCGCCGCCTGGAAGACGACCATGCCGCCGCCGTCCAGGGTGCGGCAGCCCCGCGCGCGGGCGTGCCGCAGCAGGTCCGTCTCCAGCGGGCGGTAGACGATGTCGGCGACCCAGAGGCCGGGGTGCAGGAGCTCGGCCGGCAGCGGCGTCCCGGGATGGTGGGCCATGCCCGTCGGGGTGGCGTGGACCAGGCCGTCGGCCCGGGGCAGCAGCGCGGCCAGGTCCGCCTGCGCGGCGGGGCGGGCGCGGCCGGTGCCGAAGCGTGCGGCGAGTTTCTCCGCGAGATCCCGCGCGCGGGCCGGGACGGCGTCCACCACCGCGACCTCGTCGGCTCCGAGTGTGAGCAGCGCGTGGGCGACGGCTGCCCCCGCTCCGCCCGCGCCCAGCTGGACGACGCGGCCGGTGGGGGCGTCGGGCAGGCCGCGGGCGAACGACTCGGCGAAGCCCGTCCAGTCGGTGTTGTGGCCGATGGCGCGTTCGCCCTCGAAGACGACGGTGTTGACGGCGCCCAGGGTGGCGGCGTCGCCGGACAGGCCGTCCAGGTGCGGGATGACGGTCTGCTTGCAGGGGTGGGTGATGTTGAGTCCGTCGTAGCCGAGCCGTCTCGCCGTGCGGACGAGCTCTCCCGCGTCCTGAGCGGCCAGGCCGAGGTCGCCGAGGTCGATGAGCCGGTAGACGTACGGGAGCCCCTGGCGGCGCGCCTCGCGCTCGTGCAGGGCGGGGCTGAGGGACGGGCCGATGCCGGATCCGATCAGGCCGACCAGGTAGGAGGTCATCTGACGTGGCTCATCCTCACTCCGTAAATGTACGAACTAGTGAGTTAGTCATAGCACTCCGGCGGCGGACGGTGAAGAGGTGGGCCGGATCCTCTTGACACCTGTTGGCCGCCACAGGAGCATGACGGCACACAATTAACTATCTAGTTCGTAACTACATCCGGCAGGCTCGCGTACACGATCAGCGGTGCGTGACGGGGGGACCTCCAAACCGCACGAAACCCACCCAGAACCAGATTCAGAGCCGCAAGGAGCACTCGTGACCGATCAACCCCCCAGCCTCCCGCAAGGCACCCCCCGCAAGGCGGCCACCGCGGCCTGGATCGGCAGCGCGCTGGAGTACTACGACTTCTTCATCTACGGCAGCGCCGCGGCCCTGATCTTCTCCCGGGTCTTCTTCGACGAATCCGACCCCGCCACCGCGACGCTCCAGTCACTGGCCAGCTTCGGCGTCGCGTACGCGGCCCGCCCGGTCGGCGCGTTCTTCCTCGGGCACGTGGGCGACAGGTTCGGCCGCAAGAAGATCATGGTGTTCACACTCGTCCTGATGGGCGTGTCGACCTTCCTCATCGGCTGCCTGCCCACCCGCGACCAGATCGGCGGCCTCGCCCCGGTGCTGCTGGTCGTCCTGCGGGTGCTGCAGGGCCTGTCGGCCGCCGGTGAGCAGGCCAGCGCCAATTCCATGAGCCTGGAGCACGCCCCGGCCCATCGCCGTGGCTACTACACGAGTTTCACGCTCAACGGCACGCAGTTCGGGCAGATCCTGGCGACCGTCGTGTTCATCCCGGTGGCCGCGCTGCCGGAGGAACACCTGCTGACGTGGGGATGGCGGGTGCCGTTCTGGCTGAGCCTGGCCGTCGCCGTGGCCGGGTGGATCATCCGCCGGAGGCTGGAGGAGACGCCGGCCTTCGAACGCGAGGTCGCCGAGGGGACCGTGCCCAGGATGCCGCTGTCGCTGCTGTTCCGCGACCACTGGGCGAGCGTGCTGCGGGTGGTGTGCGCGGCGCTGATCGCCACCGTCAGCACCATCTTCACCGTCTGGGCGCTCAGCTACGCCACCAGCGACGCCGTCGGCCTGGACCGGGCCACCATGCTCTGGATCAGCACCGCCGCCAACGCCACCGCCCTGCTCGCCATCCCGCTGTGGGCCATGCTCTCCGACCGCATCGGCCGCAAGCCCGTCTTCCTCATCGGCGCCGTCGGCAGCCCACTGATGATCTTCGCTTACCTGGCGGCGATCAACTCGAAGAGCTACCCGCTCATCTTCCTCGTCGGCATCCTCACGCTCGGTGTCGTCTACAGCGCGTCCAACGGCATCTGGCCCGCGCTGTACGGCGAGATGTTCACCACCAAGGTCCGGCTGTCGGGCATGGCGATCGGCACCCAGATCGGGTTCGCCATCGCGGGCTTCGCGGTCGCCTCGGCCGCCGGGATCGTCTCCCCGTCCGGGTGGCTCGGGCTCCAGGGCTGGGGCGGGGTCGCCGTCTTCACCGGCGTCCTCTGCGCGATCAGCGCCATCGCGGTGGCGACCGCGCGGGAGACGTACCGGACTCCGACCGAGCACCTCGGTCTGGACCCGTCCGAGCCCCGGCCGAACGCCTCCACGCCCGCCTGACGCCTGCCCGCTTCCGGGGACCGCCCGCCCGTCCGGTCTCCGGAAGCACACGCGGCGCGATGCGGCGATATTACTGGTAATTACTGGAACTATTGGTACGCTCGCGCCATGAGTGACCGGCTGGACGATCTCGAAAGGCGGATCGACGAGCTCCGGGCCGGCGTGCGCAAGGCGATGCGGGCCAGGGACGCCGCCACGGCCAGGACCCTGCGCGCGGAGCTGCGCACCGCCGAGCGCGCCTGGGACACGCTGGTCAGCGGCCAGGACGACCCCGCCCCGGCGGACGGCTCGCCGGCTGAGAACGTACCGGATGAGACCGGGCGGGGCGCGGAGGCGCGGACTCGTGCCAAGGGGGCCGGGCGCGGTGACGGGCCGCGGCTGGTGACGGTGCGCGAGCAGGTGCACCAGGCGCTGGCCCTGCTGGACGCGCCCGCGCAGGCCCGGCTCATCGTCGCCGTCAGCCAGGCGTTCTTCGCCGGCTCCATCCGCAGCCCTCAGCTCACCAGCCTGCGCCGCGACGAGGAGCGCTCGTTCCGGGCCTCGCCGTACGGCAGGCCGTACTACCTGTGCGCGGCGCTCACCGACCGCCTCTCCCCCGCGCGCGGCCTGCTCACGGTCAGTACGTGGCCCGCCGAGCGCAGGGTCGTGGGCCCGCTCAGCCCCCGCGTCGACTTCCTCACCTGCGCCGTACGGGTGGCGCGGCACCTCAGCGGGCTGCCGGGCTCCTTACCCGACGGGAACCGGCTGCTGGCCAGGATGGCCCGCAACATCCCCGGCGCGGGCGACGACGCGTTCGGGCCCCCGGATCCCGGCCGGGTGATCGAGGCGGCCCGCAGGGAGCTGCGCGTGCACACCGGCCGCGACACGCGGGACAGGGCGGAGCTGGCGAAACGCGCGACATCCCAGCTGGATGAGGCGGCCGGGCTGTTCGGCGCCGCTACGCTGAGCACCGTCGCCAAGGGAAGATCCACGAGGGTTATGAGAGGCGGCCGATGAACCGGCTGGACGCGCTGCGCGGCACGACGCCGCAGAAGCCGCACGACGCGCGGGCGATCGCGGCGCTCGCGGCCAACCCCGGCTGCACCCGCCGCGCGCTGATGGACGGGGCCGGGATCGACAAGGACGCCGCCGCGCGGCACCTGGGATTCCCCGCGCCGTTCGGGCAGTCGCCGTTCGCGATCACGCGCGGCAACGCGTTCGAGGCGCTGGTCAAGGCCGACGGCTGCGCGGAGCTGCTGCGGATGCTGCGCGAACTGCTCGGCCTGCCGATCGCGGAGGTGGCCTACCACGACGTCGAGAACGTCGGCGCGCACCTGCGCCACGCCCACACCCGGACGCTGATCGACCGCGCCGTCCGCCAGGAGGACGCGGGCACCGTCTACGACCATCCCCTGTTCACCCTGGACATCGCCGGGCACACCGCCTATCTGGAGCCCGACGTGGTCGCCTTCCAGGTCGGCGGGCGGTTCCACATCGTGGAGATCAAGTCGTTCGCGGTGATCGACGGGCAGGCGGACCCGGCCGCGGTGGCGGCGGCGGCGCGGCAGGCGGCCGTGTACGTGCTCGCGCTGCGCGGGCTGCTGGCCGAGCTGGGGCACGACCCGCTGCGGGTGTCGCACGAGGTGGTGCTGGTCTGCCCGGAGAACTTCGCCAACCGGCCCGTGGCGACGCTGGTGGACGTGCGCAGGCAGCTCGCGGTGCTGCGCCGCCAGCTCACCCGGATGACGAACCTGGACCGGCTGCTGGACGGGCTGCCGGACGACCTGACGTTCGACCTGCTGCCGGGCGAGGACGGGCTGCCCACCAGGCCGGTCGCCGAGCTGGCCGACGCGGTGCGCGGGGCGGCCGCCCGCTACGCGCCCGACTGCCTGTCCACCTGTGACCTGTGCTTCTTCTGCCGGGACGAGGCCAGGCAGGAGGGCGCCTCCGACCTGCTCGGCCGGAACGTCCGCGACGAGCTGGGCGGGGTGGCCTCCGTCGGCGAGGTGCTCGGCCTGGCCGACGGCACCCGTGACGCCGCGGCCGGCCAGGAGGAGATCGCCCGGCTGCTCCGCAACGCCGAACGCCTGCGCCGGGAGTGCCTCACGTGACCCCGCCCCACCGGATCGGCTTCCGCCGCATCACCCTTCGGGCCGTGTGCCGGAGGTTCGCGGCATGAGCCTGCTCACCTCGCTGGCCCGGCTGCGGGCGCTGGACGAGGGCATCGCGCAGCCCATCGCGACCGTCCGCCACTGCCACGTGTCGGCCCGGCCCATGGTGTTCATCCCGCTCAAGCTGTCGGGCGAGGCCGCCGCGCCGCTGGCCGCCATGCTCGGCACCGACCGCGACGAGCCCCGGCTGCTGGTCGTGCCCCAGCCGCGCAACCGCGACCTGCGGTTCGCCTGGGCCGCCGAACTGGCCGGGGTGCTGGTGCCGTACGTCGAGACGTTCCTGTCGAGCACCGAGACGGTCGAGCGCAAGAACGCCGACCCGTACGAGCGGGCGCTGGACGCGCCGCAGCTGGTGGTGCCGAACCGGGCGGGGGTGGCGTTCACCCGGCTGCTCGGGCGCTCGACCCGCTTCCGCCGCCTCGACGGCCCGTACCCGGTGCCGATGGGGGTGCCGCTGCTGGGGCGGTGGCTGACGTACTTCGGCGAGCGCGCCGCCTACCCGGGCTCGTCGCTGACGCTGTGCGCGACCGACGAGCTCGGCAGGCACTGGGCGAGCGGGCAGAGCTCGCTGGAGGACGCCAACCTGGCCGCGCTGGTCTCCTGGATCACCGAGGGGCCGGACGACGACGCCGAGGACCCGCTGATCTGGCCGCCCGCCGGACCGGCGACCGATCCGGGGTTCGACTCGGAGGTGCTCGCGCCGGCGATCGACAGCGAGTCGGCCGAACGCGTCACCGAGGCGCTGCGCACCCAGCTCGAACCCACCTGGCGGCTCATGTGGCGTGCGCTCGACCTGCTGCGCGGCCTGGCGGAGGGGGCCAGCGTCGCGCAGCGGTGGGAGCAGGACCGCGCCTCCTTCAGCGGCATGGCCGCCCAGGTCACGGAGGGCGGGCCGCCGCAGGCCAGGCGGGACGGCGCGATCGCCGCGGCCGCCCGGCTGGCCCGGATGGAGCGCGCCCAGGCCACCTACGACGTGCAGCGCGCCTACGACGACCCGCTGATCATGGCCGAGTACCGGCTGACGGGCGAGGCGTTCGCGGGCGAGGTGGTCGACAACGACCCGGACAACACCGAGGGCGAAGGCCGCTCGCGCAAGCTGCGCCCGCTGGTCGTGGTCAAGACCGACGATCCCGTACGGCTCGCGCCGGGGACCGCCCTGGGCACGCCGGAGCGTCGCGGCCAGGGCGCGCAGCTGGTGTCGGCCCGCGACGGCCTCGTCACCATCAAGATCACCAAGGGGATGGGCCGGGCCAGGACGCCCGCTCCCGGCTCGGTGCCGGAGGTGGGCGAACGGGTCTGCTACACCTCGCTCACCGGCGACTTCCAGGGCTCACCGGCCTTGCCGGACCCGGAGGCGACCCCGTGGACCCACGGCGGCCCGCCCCAGCCGTACGTCCCCACCGACGAGGACGCCCAGGAGGAGTGGTCGTGACCGTACAGCCGACCGGACCCACCCCGGAGCAGGTCATCCAGGCCGTGCTCGCCGACCTGCCGCGCAACCGGGGCGTGGTGGTCGACTCGCCGCCGGGCGCGGGCAAGTCCACGCTGGTCGTACGGGCCGCCGCGCACCTCGCCGAGACCGGCGAGCCGCTGATGATCGTGGCCCAGACCAACGAGCAGGTCGACGACCTGGTGGCGCGCATCAGCGACAAGCACCCGCGGCTGACCGTGGGGCGGCTGTCGGCGAGCGGCTACGTGCCGCCGGCCCGGATGCTGGAGCTGCCCGGCGTCACCGTCGGCACCCGCGTCCAGGACCTGGGCGATCCCGACATCGTCATCGCCACCGCGGACAAGTGGGCGTGGATCTCCGGCCGGGTCTGGCCGTGGGCGATCGTGGATGAGGCGTACCAGATGCGCTCGGACAAGCTGCTGCGCATCGCCGGGCTGTTCGAGCGGGCGCTGTTCGTCGGCGATCCGGGCCAGCTCGACCCGTTCTCCATCGTGGACGGCGATCGGTGGTCCGGGCTGTCGTGGGACCCGCTGCAGAGCGCGGTCTCGGTGCTGCTGCGGCACAACCCGGACCTGCCGGTGCACCGGCTGCCGGTGTCGTGGCGGCTGCCGGCCTCGGCCGCGCCGGTGGTGTCGGGGGCGTTCTACCCGTTCACCGGGTTCACCTCGGGCACGGGGCCGCAGGACCGGCGGCTGGAGCTGACCACCGGCGGCATGGGCACGGTGCACGACCGGGCGCTGGAGGAGGCGGCCAGGTCCGGGTGGGCGCTGCTGGAGCTGCCGAACCGGCACACCGTGCGCACCGACGGCGAGGCGGTGGAGGCGGTGGCGCTGCTGGCCGAGCGGCTGCTGCAGCGCGGCGCCGTGGCGAGCTCGGAGCAGGGCGAGCGGCCCGTGACCGCCGACCGGATCGCGGTCGGCGCCGCCCACCGCGACCAGGTGGCGGCGATCAGGAGCGCGGGGCTGCCGCCGGAGATCACGGTCGACACCGCCAACCGGCTGCAGGGCCGTGAGTACGACGTCACCATCGTGCTGCACCCGCTGTCGGGGCGCCGGGACGCCACCGCGTTCCACCTGGAGTCGGGACGGCTGTGCGTGCTGACCTCGCGGCACCGGCACGCCTGCGTGGTGGTGGCCAGGGCGGGCATCGCCGAGCTGCTGGACGCCCATCCCTCGGCGGAGCCGGTGCAGCTCGGGGCGCCGGTGAAGTTCCCCGACGGCTGGGAGGCCAACCAGTCGGTGCTGGACCACCTGGCCGCCCATCGGGTTTAGATCCGGCGCCGCCACGCGTCCATGATCAGCACGGACCGCATGCCCGCCGACTCGTAGAGGCCGAGCGCGGGGGTGACGTTGTTGGAGTCCACGTGCAGGATCGTGCCCTTGCGGCCACGGGCGGCGTCGGCGGCGAAGGCGCGCCGGAGCAGGAACCTGCCGAGCCCCCGGCCTCTGAACTCGGGCAGCACCGCGAGCGAGGCGACGTAGCCGCAGCTCTCGTCGATGACGAACTGGTCGTTCGCGTGCAGCGCCGCCGCCGGCCGGCCGTCGATCCTGACCAGGGTGAGCTGACTCCAGTCGTTGACGCTCTGCTGCTGCCTGCGCTCGAACCACAGGTCGTAGCCGCTCCTGACGAAGCCGTGGTGGTCGGCGAAGGCATCCTCCAGCACCTGGTGCGCCTCGCGGCGGATCTCGTCGCTCTCGCCGGTGTGCACGGTGAGCCCCAGCGGCTCGGCGGGCGGCTCGACGGGCCCGTCGAAGTCGACGCGCATCCGGAAGTAGCTGGTGCTGTGCTCGAAGCCGTGCTTCTCGGCCAGCGCCCGCTTGGTCTCGTCGGCGCGGTAGACGACCGCGTCGACCGTGGCGGTGTCGTAGCCGCGCTCGCCGGCGATCTCGCGGGCCCGTTCGACGACGACCGGCCAGAGCCGCTCGGCCAGGCCGGTCGTGCCCGGCCGGACGATGACCTCGATCTCCACCAGGTCGCTGTCGCCCGGTCCGCAGGCCCACGCCCAGGCGAGGAGCGCGCCGTCGGCGTCGTGCGCCAGCCAGGCGTCCTTGCCGAGATCGAGCGTCGGCTCCGCCAGCACGTCCTCGACGTCGCCGAGCGTCGTGTCGGGCACGCCGAGCGCCGCCACGTCGCAGGCCACGCTGAGTTCGTGGATGGCGGCGGCGTCCTCGGCCCGTGGCCGCCTGATGATGTGCATGCGGTGATTCTCCACAAAACCCCTACCGCCTGCCTCTCATTTTCCGTCCGCGGATAGGCTGTGGGACGTGCTCGACAAGACGCCGCTACGCATCGAGATCGACTCACCCACCGCGGGGACGATCCGGATCACGCTCAGCGGCGACCTCGACTTCGACACGGCGGCGGAGCTCTCGTCACTCCCCGTGGACGGTTACGACCGGGTGGACGTCGATCTGTCCGGCCTGGCCTTCATCGACTCCTCGGGGCTGGCCTCGCTGGTCCGCCTGCAGCAGGCCGTGGCCGGGACGGGCGCGGTGCTGCGCATAGTGGCGCTGACCCCCTATGTGCGCAGCCTGATGCGGATGACGGCGCTGGACCGGCTGTTCGGCATCCCGCCCGCCTGATCTTGCCTCCCGGCAGGTGCCCTAGGCTGGGGGATCTCATCTCCGGCCGTCGAGACAGGTGCGTTGTGCGGGAAGACACCCGGTCCCGGATCCAGGAGGTCGCCCTCGAGCTCTTCACCGAGCAGGGATACGAGGCGACCTCGCTGCGGGAGATCGCCGAGCGGCTCGGCGTGACGAAGGCGGCTCTCTACTACCACTTCAAGACCAAGGACGAGATCGTGGCCAGCCTGGCCGAGCTCTGGGCGGCCGAGATGGACGGCCTGCTGGCCTGGGTCAGGTCACAGCCGAAGACTCCGCAGATGCGGCGCGAGCTGATCCTGCGTTACGCCGCCAAGCTGCGCGAGCCCCGCTACGTCGGGATCGCCCGGTTCCTGGAGCGTAACCAGACATCGCTGCGCCACCACCCGAGGATCTTCCGGATGCGCGAGGTGCTGGTGGGGCTGGTCGGCGAGATGAGCGAGCCCGACATGCCCCCGGCCACCCGGGTCAGCCGGTTCATGGCCCTGTACACCCTGCACGCCAGTAAGTGGGTGGCGGGCGACGGCTCGCTCACCGAGGAGGAGGTCACCGAGGCCTCGCTGGAGGTGGCTCTCGGTCTCCTGGAGCCGTAGGACGCCGAGGCGGGAGTGGCGCCGGTGACGATTGCCGGCCCGGATCTTGGGCAGGGGGTTCCCACGGCGAATGGGGAGGAACGCAGTGGAGACGATGATCGCACTCCGTCTGCCCAGGGATGCGGCCAGTGTGCCGTTGATCAGGCAGATGCTGGACGGCACACTGCGATCGCTGGGCGTCGACGCGCAGATCCGCGACGACATCGAGCTCATGCTCAGCGAGGCCTGCTCCAACGTGGTCAAGCACGCCCAGCCCAGCGACGACTACACCGTCAGTGTCTCCGTCTACGACGACCTCTGCGTGATCAAGGTGATCGACACGGGCGGCGGCTTCGACGCCGGCGCCGTGCGTGAGCCCTCACCCGGCTCGGAGCACGGCCGCGGCCTGCAGATCATGCGTGCGCTCGCCGATGACATCCGCTTCACCAACAAGCGGGAGAACGGCGCCATGGTGTGCCTGGAGAAGAAACTCCGCTTCGTCCCCGGGGCGGCCGGACCGCACTTCATGACGACCTAGCCGTCATGCTCGCCATGAAGGCGAGCCAGACGAGCACGACCACCGAGATGAGGACCACGGCCAGGAACGACAGGATGAGGGCGATCACCAAGGACGCGAACGCGCCGAGCAGTGTCCACATCCGCGAAAAATGCCCGCAATCCACCCAATTCATGCTGTTTCGACGCCGCTAACTGGGCGTTATGTGGGGATATTTCATCCTTACTTGGCGGTGTTGTTGTGCGGGTCGAGGCTGCTCGGGAGCATGTCCAGCCGGCGCAGTATCACCCCTTCGCGCAGCGCCCACGGGCACACCTCCAGCCGGTCCACCTCGAACAGGTCCATGACGGCGTCGGCCACGACCGCCCCCGCCCCCAGCTGCGCCGCCCGCCCTTCGGACACGCCCGGCAGCTCGGCCCGCTCGGCGGAGCGCATGGCGGTGAGCTCCGCCGCCCAGTGGGCGCTGTCCTGCCTCGTCAGCGAGCGCGAGACGTAGAGACCGTCGCCCGAGGGCGCCGCCCCGGCGATCCTGGCGAGCTGCTTGAACGTCTTGGAGGTCGCCACGGCCCGGTCGGGCCGGCCGTACCTGACGACGTCGCCGACCGTGCGGGCGATCTCGGTCCGGATGTGCTTGCGCAGGCTCCGTACCTCCTCGACGGTGGGCGGGTCCGCGGTGAGCCGGTCGCGGGTCAGCCGGCCCGCGCCGAGCGGCAGCGACACGGCCACGTCGGGCTCCTCGTCGACCCCGGAGGCGATCTCCAGCGAGCCGCCGCCGATGTCGAAGACGAGCAGCCGGCCGGACGACCAGCCGAACCAGCGCCGCACCGCCAGGAACGTCAGCCTCGCCTCGTCACGCCCGGACAGCACGTCGATGTGCACCCCGCAGCGGTCGTCGATCCCGGCCAGCACCCGCTCCCCGTTGGCGGCCTCGCGCACGGCGGAGGTGGCGAAGGCCAGCAGGTCCTCCACCCCCTTGTCCTCGGCTATGCGCACCGCTTCCTCGACGAACGCGCCGAGCCGCTCGATACCCTCGGCCGACAGGTTGTCGCCCTCGTCGAGGTGCTCGCTCAGCCGCAGCTCCTCCTTGTGTGAATAGGCGGGAATGGGCCGGGCGCCGCGGTGGGCGTCGACGACGAGTAGGTGGACGGTGTTCGAGCCGATGTCCAGCACGCCGAGTCGCATGGCTTGACGCTACAGCTCCGCGCATCACCCGGTGAAGCCGAGGCCACTGCGCTACCTGGTGAGCGGAGCCCACTGCGCTTCCTGGTGAGCGGAGGCCACTACGCTTCCTTGGTGACAGATGAGGAGTGCTGATGGCAGCGTGCTGCGGTCCGAGCAGGGACGCGGCCCCCGGGGCGGACCGGCCGGCGGCCGGCCGGCCCGTGGTGGTGGAGACGGTGCGGCGAGAGCCGCCGCGCGGGATGGCGCGCATTCCCGGCGGGACCTTCTGGATGGGCGGGGACGACCCGGACGGCAACCAGGAGGACGGCGAGGGGCCGGTGCGGCAGGTGCGGCTGACGCCGTTCCTGATCGACCCGGCCTGCGTGACCAACGCGCAGTTCGCCACGTTCGTGAAGGACACCGGTTATGTGACGGAGGCCGAGCGGATCGGCTGGTCGTTCGTCTTCAGGCAGTTCGCCGGGCCGGGCGTCATGGACGCGAGCGTGCCGCAGGCACCCTGGTGGGCCGGGGTCGAGGGGGCGACATGGCGTTCGCCGGAAGGGCCCGGCTCCTCGGTGGGCGACCGGCAGAACCATCCGGTCGTGCACGTCTCATGGAACGACGCGGCCACGTACGCGGCCTGGGCGGGCAAGCGGCTGCCCACGGAGGCCGAGTGGGAGATGGCCGCGCGCGGCGGGCTGGAGCGCGCCCGCTACCCCTGGGGAGACGAGCTGGCGCCGAAGGGCCGCGCGCGGTGCAACATCTGGCAGGGCCACTTCCCGAGCGCGCCCAGCAAGGGCACGATGCCGGTCAAGTCGTTCCAGCCCAACGGCCACGGCCTCTACAACGTGGCGGGCAACGTGTGGGAGTGGACCGCCGACTGGTGGGGCACGGTCTGGGAGCCGTTCGCCGAGGACCCGACCGGGCCCGCCGACGGCGACGCCAAGGTGATGCGCGGCGGCTCCTACCTGTGCCACGACTCCTACTGCAACCGCTACCGGGTGGCCGCGCGCACCGCCAATACTCCCGACTCCGCCACCGGGCACACGGGTTTCCGCTGTGCGGCCATAGTCTGAGCGCATGTCACGAACCCTGCGACTGTTGATCACCGGCGGCGGCACCGGCGGTCACACCTATCCGGCTCTGACGACTCTGTCGGCGATGCAGCGCCGTCAGGTGCCGCACGACGTGCTCTGGGTGGGCACGTCCGGCGGCCTGGAAGCCAAGATCACCGCCGAGCACGGCATCCCGTTCAAGGCGATCACCACGGGCAAGCTTCGCCGCCGGCCCAACCTCCGCGAGCTCGGCACCAACATCGCCGACGTGTTCCGGATCCCGGTGGGGGTGTTCCAGGCGATCGGGCACGCCGCCCGCTACCTGCCCGACGTGGTGCTGTCGACGGGCGGCTACGTGGCGGTGCCGATCGGCGTCGCGGCCAAGCTGATCCGGCGCCCGCTGGTCATGCACGAGCAGACCACGGTGGTGGGGCTGGCCAACCGCATCCTGTCCAGGCTGGCGACCCGGATCGCGCTGTCCCACGAGTCGTCGCTGGACTACCTTCCTGCCTCGACCAGGAGCAAGGCGGTGGTGACGGGCAACCCGATCAGGCCGGAGCTGCTGCAGGGCAACCGGGCGGCGGCCTACGACCTGTTCGGGCTGACGTTCGAGGTGCCGCTGATCTACGTGACGGGCGGCGCGCAGGGCAGCAAGCAGATCAACACGCTCATCCAGGAGATCCTCCCCCGGCTGCTGCCGCACGCCCAGATCGTGCACCAGTGCGGGCCCGCGTGGATCGAGCAGATGCGCTCGGTCGAGCTGCCCGCCGAGCTGGCCGACCGCTACCATCCGGTCCCCTACGTGGGCGGCGAGTTGCCCGACCTGTACGCCGCCGCCGACGTGGTGATCGCCCGCAGCGGCGCCGGCACGGTGTCGGAGCTGACCGCGATCGGCAAGCCGTCGGTGCTGATCCCGCTGATCCCGACGGGCGGTGACGAGCAGCGCAAGAACGCCTCCTACCTGGTGTCGGCGGGCGCCGCGCGGGCGCTGCTGGAGCCGCGCCCCACCGCCGACATGCTCCTGGCGGAGCTGATGCCGCTGCTCGCCGACCCGGGCCGGCTCGCCTCGATGGGCGAGGCGGCGCAGAAGCTGGGCCGCCTGGACGCGGCCGACGCGCTCTGCGACCTGCTGGTGCAGTCCGTGGCGAGTACGACGCGGCCCGGCGGCTAGCGGGGCCCTACGGCTCAGGGATCCAGATGGCGGAAGGCCTCGTGGGCGGAGTGGAGGCTCCGCCGCAGGGCCTGGTCGAGCTGGTCGGCGTCGCGGGACAGCCGTTCGATCTCCGGCACGGCGAAGCCGTCGGCGCCGGACTCGGCGACCAGCTCCTCATACTGGTGGATCCGGCCGCGCAGCTCCTCGATCTGGTGGTGGGCGCGGTAGGCGCGCTCGGCCTCGGCCACGTTGGCGGCGTAGCGCTCCAGCGCCTCGACCCGGGCCACGACGGCGTCCTCGCTGCTGTCTAGGGCCCTGGCGAGCGGCTCGGCGACCACGGCTACCTCGGGGCTGAGGCCGTCGGTGACGGTCTCCCTGTGCTTGGTGCGCAGCGCGGACAGTTTGGCCAGCAGCCGGGCGATCTCCCACTCCTGCGCGGGCAGCATCACCGAGTTGCGCACGTCGTCGAGCAGCCCCTCGGCGTTGACCGTCGACTCGGTCACGGCGGTGACGGCCCGGTGCGCCCTGGCCAGCAGCCTGCGTGAGGATTCGTCGAGGTCGTCGGCGAGCACGTAGCGGCCCTCGTACCAGCGGAGCTGCTCGTAGATCTCGCGGTCGGCGACGGCCTGCTCCTCCTCGCCGGGATCGTTGCGGACCAGGGTGACCATGAGGATGGGCGCGGCCACGATGGCGAGCAGCAGCATGCCGAGGCCTCTGGTCATCACGGCGAGGGTGACCAGGAGGGCGGCGACGGCCAGCACCGTGATGGTCATGGAGCGGCCCACGCCCGCCCTGGGTGGTGGCTCGGGCACCCAGCCGCGGCGCATCTTGATCAGGACGTGCTTGCTCTCCCTGATCAGTCGCGCGTCCTCCGGCGGCACCCCCGGATCTACTACCACGTCCACCACAAACTCAAATCCTATGGGAAATCGGCGTTCGGGGGTTATCAATCGTCTCCCCCACGTAAATGGCGGAATGCCTCGTGGGCGGAGGTGACGCTGACGCGCAGGGCGTCCTCAAGACGGTCGGCGTCCTCGGTGAGGCGGCTCAGCTCGGGCAGGGCGGAGTCGTCGGCGCCGGATTCGGTCAGCAGTTCCTCATAGCGGGACAGGTTGGCGCTGAGCCGGTCGATCTGGTGCCTGGCGCGGTAGGCGCGCTCGGCCTCGGCCACGTGGCCGGCGTAACGTTCCAGCGCCTCGACCCGCGTGCGCACGGCCCGCTCGCTGCTGTCGAGGACCTGGGTCAGCGGCCCGGTGACGGCCGCGACCTCGGGGGTGACGCCCTCGGCGACCACCTCGTCGTGCTCGGCCCGCAGCCGCGACAGCTTGGCCAGCAGCCGGGCGATCTCCCACTCCTGCTCTGGCAGCATGACCGCGTTGCGCACGTCGTCGAGCAGCCCCTGGGCGTTGACATGGGAGCCCATGATGGCGTCGATGGCCGTCTGGGCGCGGGTCATGAGCGCGCGGGCGCCCTCGTCGAGGTCCTCGTGCAGCACGAACCTGCCCTCGTACCGGCGTGCGCTCTCGAAGACGTGGTGCTCGACCGCGTGCCGTCGCTCGGCTTCGGCGTCCGGCCGGGGCCTGGCCAGCGCGCCGACGATGAGCAGGGCGGCGAGGGTCATGATGACGACGAACGGCGTGTAGAGGCCGGCCAGGAAGAAGTCGAGCCCCGCTCCGATGGCCACCAGCGCCACCGCGCCGATCAGCATGTTGGTGACCAGACCGAACGCGGGCGGCCGGGGCCGGTGGGTGGGGATCCACCCGGCGCGGATGCGTACCAGCAGATTGCGGTTGTCACGGAACAGGTCGGCGGCCTCGCCAGGCACCGTCGGCTCTACTACCACCTTCGCAGGGCGACCGGGCACATAACAGATCCTATGTGGCGATCTGTCCGAAAGTCAGCCCTCCAGGTAGCGGAACGCCTCGTGCGCGGAGCTCACGCTGCGCCGCAGCGCGCGTTCGACGTCGTCGGCGTCCTGGGCGAGCCGTTCGATCTCGGGCACGGCCAGCGCGTCGGCGCCCGACTCGGCCAGGAGCTCCTCGTAGCGGGGCAGCCGGGCGCGCAGCGTCTCGATCTGGCCGCGGGCGTGGTAGGCGCGCTCGGCCTCGGCGACGTGGCCGGCGTAACGTTCCAGGGCCTCGACCCGCGCGACCACGGCGGCCTCGCTGACGTCGAGCGCGTTCTGCAGCGGCCGGACCACGGCCGCGACCTCCGGCGCGATCCCCCGGGCGACGAGGTCGTGGTGCTCGGCGCGCAGCACCGAGAGCTTGGCCAGCAGCCGGGCGATCTCCCACTCCTGCTCCGGCAGCATCACCGCGTTGCGCGCGTCGTCGAGCAGCCCCTCGGCGTTGACATGGGAGCGCAGCACGGTGCCGATGGCCCGCTGCGCCCTGCCGAGCACCTGCCCGGCCCGCTCGTCGAAGTCCTCGGGCAGGAAGTAGCGGCCTTCGTGGCGCCGGGCGTGCTCGTAGACGTCCCGCTCGTGCGGGCGGTGGCCCTCCGGAACCTCGTCATAGCCGGCCATCTTGATGAGCACGACGAAGACGAACGTGCCCAGCAGGACGAAGCCGACCGGCGCCATGGCGGTCTCCAGCAGCACCGCCATCAACGCGATGATCACCGGCGTGGCGGCGAGCAGGACGGCGCTGGACGGGCTCCTGCGCCGCGGCCCGACCGGCACCCCGGCGGGGGGCACCCAGCCGGATCTGAACCTGGACAGCAGCGGGGCGTTGGCACGCAGTGACCCGGCGATCTCCGGTGGCACTCCGGGATCGACCACCACACCCACGCTCTGTCCTGGCACCCTGGCGCCCCCAACGCTCGTGATGACGGGGATACTACGAGACATTTCTCCTAAGTGGCAGCCTCGTGAAGGACAGGTGAGGGAACCACCAGTTGCGTTCGCCGAGCACCTCCATCGCGGCCGGCACCAGGATCAGCCGCACCACGGTGGCGTCGACCAGCACTCCGGCGGCCAATCCGATGCCCATGATCTGCAGCGCGCGGTCGTCGAACGTGCCGAAGGCGGCGAACACGCAGAACATGATCGCGGCGGCGGCGGTGATGACCCGCGCCGTCCCGGCGACCCCCGCCGCGACGGCGGCGCTGTTGCCCAGCCCGCCCAGATACTCCTCCCGGATGCGGGAGAGCAGGAACACCTCGTAGTCCATCGACAGCCCGAACGTGATGACGAACAGCATCATCGGCACCCAGGCGTCGACCGGGCCGCCGGTGCCGCGCCCCAGCAGGTCCCACTGGAAGACCGCGACGATCACCCCGTACGCCGCCCCGATGGACAGCAGGTTGACCACGATCGCCTTTAACGGCAGCACCACGCTCCTGAACACGCCCAGCAGCAGCACGTACGAGGCCAGCAGCACCGCCCCGACCATCCACGGCAACCGCCCGGCGGCGAAGGCGGCGAAGTCCGCGGCGGCCGCGGTCGAGCCGGTGACCAGCACCGGCGCGGGCAACTCGGCACGCAGGCGGTGGATCAGCGCGGTGGTGGCCTCGTCCTGCGGCCCGGTGGCGGGCACCACGAGCGCGGCCCCCTCGCCCAGCGCCACGGCATCGGCCACACCCGGCGTCCGGCGCGCCCGCTCGACCGCCTCGCCGATCGCCTCCGCGTGCTCCCGGCCCGCCGCCAGCACCAGCGGCGCCTCCGCGCCGGGCCCGAAGCCGCGGGCCAGGAGGTCTCCGGCGCGCCGCGTGGTGTCGCTGACCGGCCGGTTGCTCGCGTCGGACCAGCCCGCGCGCAGGTCCAGCGCGGGCAGCGCGAGCACGACGAGCAGCCCCGCCGCCAGCAGTCCCGCCGTCCACGGCCGGCGCCCCACGATCCCGCTCCACCGCACCGACAGCGGCTCCCGTCCGGTACGGCGCGGCAGCGACAGCCCGTCGATACCGGTGCCGGCCATCCGCAGGAGGGCGGGCAGCAGGGTGAGCGCGGCGAGCATCACCATGAGCACGCCGCATCCGGCGGCCAGCGCGATGCCGCCGCCGAGCGACGGCCCGAGGAACAGGATGCCCGCGCCGGTGACGATCACCGTGACGCCGGCGAACAGCACGGACCGGCCGGCCGTCCGCATCGCCTGGCCGATCGCCGCGTCCACGCCGAGCCCTTCTTCCAGCCCGGTGCGGAAGCGGGTGACGATGAGCAGCGCGTAGTCGATGCCGACGCCCAGCCCGAGCATGATGGTCAGGAAGACGGCGAAGCCGGGCGTGTCGACGACGTTGCTCAGCAGGGTGAGGAGGGCGACGCCGCAGGTCACCCCGATGACGCCGATGACGATGGGGAGCGCGGCGGCCAGCAGCGACCGGAAGGCCAGCAGCAGGATCACCGCCGCCGCCAGCAGCCCGACCCCCTCCGTCACTCCCCCGGGCGTGAAGTCCGCGAAATCCTCGCCCGCCAGCTCGACGGCCACGCCGGGAGCGGCGAATCCGTCCCGCAGGCTCTTCAGCTCCAGCGCGGTGCCGGCGTCCGGGTAGCTGATCGGGATGGTGCCGATCGTGCCGTCCGGTGAGACCTGCCCGTAGGGGGCGCCGGTGGAAGCCCGCTCACCTGCCTGGCCGACCTGTACGCCGGCGACGGCGTTCATGCGGGCGACCAGCTCGGTCACCCGTGCGCGGACGGCGGGGTCGCGCACGCCGGAGGAGGCGGACACCACGAGCCTGCCGGAAGGTTCCGGCCGGGCGTCGCCGAGCAGGTCGGCGGCCCGCTGACTCTCCGAGCCGGGCAGCGAGAAGTCATCGGAGGAGGGGCCGGGCCGGGCGACGGCTCCCGCCACGAGAGCGGCGGCCAGCACCAGCCAGAGCATCAGGACGAGGCGCCGGTGACGAACACAGAAACGGATCATGCGGCGAACGCTAGGAACCGCCACCACCCCCGGTCGTCCACCCACCACGGACACCGCGCTACACCGGACGCGGCATCCGCGAGGGTCGTCGGGCAGAGATCGGACGCGGCATCCGCGAGGTCGTCGGGCAGAGGCCGGGCGCGGCGGGTACGCCTGCCGCCCGGTCAGGCGCTGTGGCCGGGCCGGACCAGGCCGCTCTCGTAGGCGAGGACGACGAGCTGGGCTCTGTCGTGTGCGGCGAGCTTGGCCATCATGCGGTTGACGTGCGTCTTGACGGTGGCGGGGCTCATGAAGAGATCCTCGGCGATCTGGGTGTTCGTCAGGCCGTGCGCGACCCTGGCCAGGACCTCGCGCTCGCGGGCGGTCAGCGGCGCCAGCAGATGGGCGCTCCCGCTCGCCGGGCGGGCGGCGAACTCCTCGATGAGCCGCCGGGTGACGCCGGGCGACAGCAGCGCGTCGCCTCTGGCCGCCACCCGCACGGCATGCCGGATCTCGGCGGGCTCGGCGTCCTTGACCAGGAAGCCGCTGGCCCCGGATCGGAGCGCCTCGTAGACGTACTCGTCCAGGTCGAAGGTGGTGACCACGACGACCCGGGCACCGGTGGGGACGATCTCGCGGGTGGCCTCCAGGCCGTCGAGCCCCGGCATCCGGATGTCCATCAGCACCACGGCGGGTCGCAGCCGGGCGACCTCCCGTACCGCCTCCCGCCCGTCGGCGGCCTCACCGATGACGGTGAGGTCGTCCTCGGTGTCCAGCAGTGCCCGCAGCCCGGCCCTGACCAGCGGCTGGTCGTCGGCGAGCAGAACAGTGATCACGCGGGCTCCCCGTCGGTGAGCGGGTTCGGCATCACGCGGGCAGCCAGGCGTCGACGCGGAAGCCGCCGGTGGGGCCGTCGCCCGTGGTGAGGCGGCCGCCGGCGGCGGCGACGCGTTCGGCCATGCCGGTGAGTCCGTGGCCCCTCGGGGCCCGGCTGCCGGCGCCGTCGTCGTCCACCCGGACCGTCACAGCCGATTCGTCGTAGGTGAGCGTCACCGTGGCGCGGGTGGCGGCGGCGTGCCTCATGGTGTTGGTCAGCGCCTCCTGTACGACCCGGTAGACGGCCAGGTCGACGGCGGGTGGGAGGGAGCGTGGCGAGCCCGAGACCGCCAGGTCCACCGGCAGCCCGGCGGTCTCGGCCAAGGCCGGGAGCTGGGCGGTGCCGGGCGGCGGCCGGCGGGAGCCGGGGCGCAGGACGCCGAGGACACCCTTCATCTCGGCCAGCGCCTGGCGGCTGGAGGCGCGGATCACCTGGAGAGCGGCGCTCGCCTCGGGCGGCCCGCCGGCCCGTTCCACCGCCTCGGCGGCGACGGCGGCGTGCAGGGCGATCACCGACACGGTGTGCGAGGTGACGTCGTGCAGCTCCCTGGCCACCCGCAGCCGTTCCTCCTGCGCCCGGCGCAGGGCCTCCTCCTCGCGGGTGCGCTCGGCCTCGGCGGCGCGCCGCTCCACCTCGGCGACGTACGCGCGGCGGGCCCGGGACACCTCGGCGGGCTGGGCGACGACCAGGACGAGCAGCGCCCAGATGACCACGCCGACGACCCGGTCCAGGCCGGGATGCGCCGCCGTCGCGATCGCCGGCACCGCGACCAGGAGCGCGGCACCCGTCCAGCCCGCCGACCGGCGGCCCGCGGCGATGGCGGCGAACATCGCGACCAGCGCTGGGACGGGCCAGAAGGCGTAGGCGTAGCCGAGGGCGAAGCAGGCGCCGGCCGCCGCCACCGTGACGACCAGCGCCACCACCGGCCTGCCGGGCAGCCACGCCAGCCCGGCGGCGGTCACGACCAGCAGCGCGTAGCCGAGCACGTCGAGCGGCCTGCTGTCCGGCTGGTTACCGTAGGCCATGACCGTCGAGGACAGCACCACCACGGCCAAGCCGCCCACCAGCGCGACCATCCGTATCCCGGCCGCCTTCGAACCCCCTGGCCCCAGGCCGGGCCACCGCACGCCGGCCGCCCGCAGGCCGACCCACCGCACACTTTTCCGCACGCCGGCCCACCACATTCTCCGCACGCCGGCCCGCCCCGCACCCGCCCGCGCACCGGCCCACTTCACACCCGCACAGTAGTGCGCGCCCCTGCCGCCGCGCGATACCGCCGTGGCGGTACAGCGGGTACGGCGAGCGCGGCAGCGCGGCCGGCCATCGGGATGGCGGGCGACGCGTACCGGTGGTCGCATGTCGGTCGCGGTGGTCGCCGGGGCCCGCGAGGAGGGGGCGGCCTGACCATCAAGGCCGAGCCGCCGGTCGTCCTAGGGGCTGTGGATCTTCCGTAGCACGTCCTCCGGGATGCCCGCCTTGACCAGGCTCTCCCAGCTCTCGAACCGTTCGGCGATCATCGACTCCACGAGGGGGCGCAGCAGCGCGTGGTCGGTGCCGCCGTGCAGGAGCTCGCTGAGGATGCGGCCGCGGTCGGCGAAGGGCAGTGAGGCGCCGTCCAGCGTGACGGCGTGCGCGATGAGGCCAAGCAGCCGGCCGTTGCGCGGCGTGTTCGGCGCGGTGACGGCGGCGATCGTGTCCAGGTAGAGCGCGACGCGCTCACCGGCGGCACCGGGCTCGCGGGTGAGCAGGTCGTGCACGAGGCGGGCGCCGCTGGCCACCTCGCCCGAGGGGCGCAGCACGAGGGGAAGCTCCGCCTCGTCCCCGAGCAGGTCGGCGAGCAGGTCGGTGTCGACGCCGAGCAGGTAGGGGCGTTCGGCCAGGGCCCTGGTGCGGTGGCGCAGCAGCGTGGCCTGGCGGCGCGGCCGGTGGTCGAACCACCAGCTCAGGCCCGCCGGTTCGGGCGCCTGCCCGGCTCGGCCCAGCAGGATGTCCCGTTCGCCGCCCTCTGACACCCGGTGCGCCGGCAGGGCGGCGAGCAGGCCGGCCCAGCCGTCGTCGCCGAGCTGGCTGCGCCACAGGTGCGCGTAGGAGGTCCAGCGGGCCAGGGGGTCGGGGTCGCGCAGCAGCTCCGAGACGCGCACCGGCTCGGTGGACGCGGCCACGCGGAGCAGGGTGAGATTCGCCGAGTAGGCGGCCAGCCGGCGCGTCACCGGGTGGCGGACCGGCTCGAAGCCGGTGAAGGAGCGGCGCCGCCGCTCGTGCAGCGACTCGCGCAGCAGCGTGCCGAGCAGGTCGCCGGCCCGGTCGCGCAGTTCGGCGGGCAGGGCGGCCATGAGCTCGACGGCGAAGCCGACCATCGGCCCGCGCTCGGCCAGGCAGGAGAACGAGATCACGGCGTGCAACAGGTCGTCGTCGATGTCCTGGGCGGGGGCGGCGGCCAGCTCGCTGTCGACCAGCTCGTGCCTGCGGACGAGTTCCCGCACCGCGTGGACGGCCAGCCAGCCGACGAGGAACTCGCCGAAGGTGACGTGCAGGAACTCGTAGCAGCGCACCCGGCCGGTGGGCGGCCCGGTCTCCGTCCGGTGCACGAAGAAGAAGCGCCGGGTGGCCCGCCGCGCCCAGTTGACGGTGCCGTGGTCGGTGCCGTCGTTGACGGCGTCGTCCGCGCCGCCGCGCGCCTGCCCGCACAGCGCGGCCAGGTCCCGGTCGAGCACGGCCTCGGTGGCGACCGCCCGGCCGCGCGCGAACATCGACAACGCCACCACCCCGAGCTGCACCAGCTCCCGGTCCACCAGCGCACGCAGGCGGGCGGGCGGCAGGCCTGCCGCGTCGGCGTCCTTGACCACCTCGCGCTGGGCGAAGTCCCTGATCAGCGACTCGTAGAGCTGGGCCCGGCCGATGTGCGGCCCGTCTCGCCGTACCGTGTTGCCGGTGGCGTCGTAGAGGGCGAGCAGGAGCAGGAGCAGCGGCTGGGTGGCGAGCTCGCCCTGGGCGAGCGCCACGTCGGCGGTCAGCGGGGTCCGGTCGTGCCTGGCCAGTACGGCGCGGTTGGTCTGGTCCCAGATGTCCAGCCAGCGCCGCACCTGGTCCTCGTCGAACGGCCGCAGTTGCAGGGCGAGCACGCCTTCGGGGAAGCCGACCTGGTCGGCCACGACGGTCCGGCCGGTGACGATCACGGCGACGGGCCGTCCCGCGCGGTACTGCGTGAGCTGGAACCGCTGGATCTGCTCCAGATAGTCGTACCTGCTGGCGTGCGCGGCCTGGATCAGCTCGTCGAAACCGTCGAGCATAACCACGGGCAGCGCCCCTTCTCCCGTGCCCACCAGGTCCTCGAAGCGCGCCTCCTCGCCCAGCATGTGGCGTAAGCCCTGGTCGATCTGTGATGAGACGGCGGAGTCCGCCGCCACGTCGCCCAGTTCGACCCTGATCGGCAGGAATTCCGATCCGGCCAGCCGCGCGGCCAGCACCTCGGTCAGCTTGGTCTTGCCCGAGCCGGGCTCGCCGAGCACGACGAGGGGCGCCTGGGTGGCGCGGAGCGAGGTGAGGTGCCCGATCAGGAACGCCTCGGCGTCGGGCAGTTCGCGCTGGTCGGCCCACCAGCTCTTGGCGGCGGGCGTGGCCTCGCGCGTCATCTCCGCGACCCGGCAGCGGGGGCTGATGTAGCCCTCGCCGAGCAGCGGCAGCGTGACGTCCTCGGGCGCCGTCCCGCCGGCCATCAGCGGCAGGTCCAGGGCGGTGGCGGCGAGCCGTACCAGGTGGATCATCGGCCGGTCGCCCACCCTGGGCGGGGCCAGCTCGGCCAGCAGCCGCGCCACCCTGGACAGGCCGGTGCCCAGCGGTTGCGGCTCGGTGACGAGGCTCCACATGCCGAACTCGGGGCTGTCCGCACCGAGCAGCCGGTAGTCCTCGTCGTAGATCCGCAACGCCTGGGTGGCCGGCCCGTCGTCCAGCAGGATGGGCAGGCGGGTGCGGTCGCCGGCGGACATCTCCCCCCACACCGGCAGCTCCCGGGCATACGTGGTCAGAGCCTGCGACATCCGCTCGTAGAACCGCCGCACGGCCTGCCGGGTCTCGGCGTAGGGGCGGTGCGGCTCGGGCATCGGCAGCGGCTCCAGCAGCAGGCTCTCCACCAGGGCCGCGAACTTCTCCGCCGGGCCGCTCCCGGGATGGCGGACGTGGTCGAGCCGGTCCAGTTCGACGGGCAGCCTGGCGTCGCCGAGCGCCTCGAAGTACGCCGACACGACGAGCACGGCGTGCGTGGCGGCCAGCCGCCGGGTGCGGGTGAACCGGTTGCCGCCCCTCCCCCGCCGGCCGGTGCGCCGTACCACGTCCTCGGTGTAGCCGACGATGTCGCTCCGCAGGTCGAGCAGGCCCGTCGCCGGCCGCGCGACGCCGGCCGTGGCCCAGCCGGTCCGCGCCACGGTCGAGGCGAACTCGGTGAGCTCGACCAGCCTGCTCTGCTCACAGCCGAGGATCTCCAGGGCGTCGGCGTAGCTCAGGATGTCCGTCATAGGCGTCTCCAGGAGGTACGGGTGGGTCCATCATGACGCCGTTCCCACTGCTTTTGGAGCGTTCTCGGCTAGTACGGGCGATCAGCCGTTCCGTTAAGGTATGGCTTCGAGTCAGGCACGGGGAGGTGGACGATCATGACGTACGCCTCCGCGGGCGAGGACCTGATCCTCTCGGTGGTGGTGGGGTCGCGCGCCTACGGGCTCGACACCGCCTCGTCCGACACCGACCGGCGGGGCGTGTTCGTGGCGCCGACCGAGGCCTTCTGGCGCCTGGACAAGCCGGCCACGCACCGCGACGGGCCGCTGCCCGAGCAGTTCTCCTGGGAGGTCGAACGGCTGTGCCGGCTGGCCCTGGACGCGAACCCGACGGTGCTGGAGTGCCTATGGTCGCCGATCGTGGAGGTGTGCACCCCGGAAGGGCAGCGGCTGCGTGACCTGCGGGGCGCGTTCCTGTCAGCGCGCGCCCACCGGACGTTCACCGGATACGCCGACGCGCAGTTCCGGCGGCTGGACCCGGCCGCGCCGAAGTGGAAGCAGGCCATGCACCTGATCAGGCTGCTGCTCAGCGGCCTGCACCTGGTACGCCACGGCGACCTGCTGCTCCAGGTGGGCCCGTACCGCGAGCGCCTGCTGGCCGTCCGGCGGGGTGAGGTGCCGTGGGAGCGGGTGACCGCCTGGCGGGCCGAACTGACCGCCGAGCTGGCCGGCGCGGAGTCCGTACTGCCTGAGCGGCCGGACGTCCGCGCGGTGGAGGAGTTTCTGATCGACGTGCGCAGGGAGCATCTGTGAGACTGCCCGACTGGCTGCCGGAGATCCCCGGCGAGCAGCCGCATCCGCTCGCGTTCGCGACGGTGAGCGGCGCCCACCTGTACGGCTTCCCGTCCGCGGACTCCGACGTGGACCTGCGCGGCGTGCACGTGCTGCCGGTCGAGCAGGTCGTCGGCCTGACCGTCGGCCCACAGACGCTCGACAGGACGTGGACCCGTGACGGGGTGGAGGTGGACCTGGTCACGCACGACCTGGCCAAGTTCTGCCGGCTGCTGCTGAGCCGCAACGGCTACGTCCTGGAGCAGCTGCTGTCACCGCTGGTCGTGGCGTCGTCGCCGGTGCACGAGGAGCTGGTGGCGCTGGCCCCCGGCTGCCTGACCCGTCACCACGCCCACCACTACCTGGGGTTCGCGCGCACGCAGTGGCGGCTGTACGGCAGGACGGGCGAGCTCAAGCCGCTGCTCTACACCTTCCGGGTGCTGGCCACCGGCCTTCACCTGATGCGGACCGGCGCGCTCGAAGCCGATCTGACCAGGCTGTACGCGTACGGTCCCGGGTATCTGCCGGAGCTGGTGGCCGCCAAGCGGGAGGCCGAGCACGGGGCCGCCCCACCGGTCCCCGACGCGGCCGGGGACGTGGCGCGGCTGACGGCGGAACTGGAGGCGGCGAGGGACGCCTCGCCTCTTCCCGAGACGGGCAGCGCCCACCAGGCCGTACACGACCTGGTCGTACGGACCCGCCTGGCGGGCGGCACCATGACTCAGCCGGCCGCAGGATCGGCCCTGAGATAGGCGACGGCACCAGCCGCACCGCGAACCCGTCCCGGCCCCGGCCGGCCATGCTCGTGCTGATCTACTTGTGCGAACTCCGCTGCCGCCCGCTACGTGCAGGTCAACCCCTAACTGTCGACGTGGGCTCGATCGAGGGAATCAGCTCCGTTGGCCACGATCAGCCGTTCGGGGCTGATCGACCTTGTTGACGATGGTGTCATCGGGGTCGAGCCGTCGCCCATCTGCGGAGCGGACCTCCAGCAGGCGAAGGGGCCGCCCGCACTGGCGGTCGATCAGCTCCGAATGCGGCTCATCGGGCGCGAAGAAGTGTCCTTCGCCCCATTGCCGCAGCGCCACGATGACGGGGAAGAGGTCTTTGCCCTTCGGCGTCAGAACGTACTCGTGGTAAGAACTGCCGTCGGCAGCCGGGACGACGTCGAGGACGCCGCCGGCGACCAAGGCGCGCAGACGCGTGGTGAGGATGTTCTTGGCGACGCCGAGGCTGCGTTGGAAGTCTCCGAAGCGGCGGCTGCCGTCGAACGCGTCCCGCACGATCAACAAGGACCACCAGTCGCCGATCGCGTCGACTGATCGCGCGACGGGACAGTCACTGTCATTGAGACGCGTCCGCTTCACCATGACACCCTCCACCCCACCTCGGTTGCAACATGCTACCAGAATGACTACCGTCCCCCTGGTAGCAAGATGAAACCACTCTTCGGGAGGACGCCTGGTGGCCGGCAACGACGAGACCACGACACCGCAGACCGCGGGCACGAAGGAGAGGACTCCCGGCCGCGCGCTGCCCAGGGGCATCACGCTGCTCTTCGCCATCGCCTGTGGGACCGCGGTGGCCAACGTCTACTTCGCGCAACCCCTCCTGGTGACGCTGGGCCGTGACTTCGCGATCAGCCCGGCGACACTCGGTGCCGTCGTCACCCTCACACAACTGGGTTACGGGCTGGGACTCTTCTTCCTCGTGCCGCTGGGCGACCTGCTCGACCGCAGGCGGCTGATCGTGGTGCAGCTGCTCTTGCTGGCAGCGGCGCTGATGGTGGTCGGCACCGCCACCATCGCGGCACTCCTGCTCGCGGGCATGGCCGCCGTAGGACTCCTCGCGGTGGTGACCCAGACGTTGGTGGCCTTCGCCGCTTCGCTCGCCCCACCGGCGCAACGCGGACGCGTCGTGGGCCTCGCGACCAGCGGCGTGGTCACCGGCATCCTGCTTGCCCGCACCGTATCCGGCATCCTGGCCGACGTCGCCGGCTGGCGCTCCGTCTACCTCACCTCGGCGGCCCTCACCTGCGCGCTCGCCCTGGCCCTGCACCATGCCCTGCCGCCCCGCGACACCGCCGCACCGTCCATGCACTACGGACAGCTCCTGCGTTCCACGCTCACCCTGTTCGCACAGGAGCGCCTCCTTCGGCTCCGCGCCCTGCTCGCCCTGCTCATCTTCGCCGCCTTCAGCACCCTGTGGAGCTGTATCGCGCTGCCGCTGAGCGCGCCTCCGCTGTCTCTGTCCCACACGGCGATCGGCGCGTTCGGCCTGCTGGGAGCCGCGGGCGCCCTGGCCGCGACCGCGGCCGGCCGCCTGAACGACCGCGGGCTCTCCCAGTGGACCACCGGCATCGGCCTGGCCCTGCTCGTCGCCTCGTGGCTGCCCCTGGCCTTCGCCCGGCAGTCGCTGTGGGCGCTGGCGGTCGGCGTGATCGTCCTCGACCTCGCCGTGCAGGCGGTCCACGTCACCAACCAGAGCCTGATCTACGCGCTTCGCCCGGACGCGGGCAGCCGGCTGATCGGCGGCTACATGGTCTTCTACTCGCTCGGCAGCGCCTTCGGAGCCATCGCCTCGACCGCCCTCTATGCCGTGGGCGGCTGGAGTGCCGTGTGCGCATTGGGGGCCGCGATCAGCTGCCTCGCACTCCTGGTCCTCAACCGGATCCGGAAGTAAGCACCGTTGAGAAAACCTCAGGGGATTCGCCAAGTCGGCGATCCCGAAATGTCCGATCCCCGTCCATTACCGCCCCACGGACTCGACCGATTCACCTGGCATCGACACGATAGGGTGAGCGTATGAACTTGAATGATTATCAGCAGGCGGCACTTCTGACCGCAGCTCCCAAGAGCAAGCACAACGAGCTGTTTCATCTGCTCCTCGGACTCGTCGGCGAGACAGGGGAAATTGCCGAAAAGGCCAAGAAGGTCGTTCGCGATCACGATAGCGACTTCTCTCAGTGGGACGTAGAAGACCTCAAGAAAGAACTTGGCGACTCGCTTTGGTATATCGCCGTGATCGCCGATTACTTTGATGTCGAACTTGAGGAAGTCGCCCAACTCAATATTGCCAAGCTCGCCGACCGGCAGCGACGAGGAGTGATCGGCGGCAGCGGCGACGGTCGCTGACATGGCGACGTCGTCGCCCCGGCTCAGCACGTGTACGGCACCCAGCGCGCCCTGGTATGCCCCATCATGACCGGAATGGACACTCGTTTCCTCGGTATCGCTGAGCTGGTCGAAACCCCGTCCGTGGCGGTCGTGGTCGACGTCATGCGTGCTTTCACCGTGGCCGCCTGGGCCTTCGCCCAGGGGGCGGAGAAGATCGTTCTCGCTGAGTCGCTGGACGAAGCCCTGGCGCTCAAGGCCCGCCACCCGGATTGGGTGGCGGTCAAGGACGGTCCGCTCGCGCCCGGGTTCGACGCGGTCAACTCGCCGGGCCTGCTGCGGTCCATCGACCTGGGCGGACGGACCGTTGTGCAGAAGACCACGGCAGGGACGGTCGGCGCCCTTGCGGTCAAGGAGGCGTCGCTGGTGCTGTGCGCCGGCTTCGTGGTGGCGGAGGCGACGGCTCGGCTCTTGCGGACGCGCGAGGGGGACAGTGTCACGTTCGTGGTCACCGGCGAAGACGGGCAGGCCGATGAGGATCTGGCGTGTGCTCAGTACATCGCTCGCCGGGTCACCGAGGCCGCGACGGATGCCGCCGAGTTCCTCCGCCGCGCCGCCGAGTCACGCGCCGCCGCCGAGCTGGCGGAGGGGGTGCGCCAAGGAGTCCACCCTGATGACGTCGCGCTCTGTCTCGAGGTCGACCGGTTCCCCTTCGCCATGGTGGCGACCTCGGAAGGCTCGCTCATGGTCCTGCGGCCGCGCGTGACGCCGTGACTCAGCCGGCCGCGGGATCGGCCGACAGCACCAGCCGCACCGCGAACAGCCGGTAGCCGGCGCGTTCGAACGCCCTGGCCATCGGCAGGTTGGTGGAGTCGGTGTCGGCGGCGATCCGCTGCGCGCCCCGCTCGGCGTGGCAGCGGGTGATCTCACCGAGCAGGTCGTCGACGTAGCCGTGGCCGCGCTGCTCGGGCAGCACGCCCAGATAGCCGACGACGGGCCCGGCGTTGTTGGCGGACGGCAGGGCGAAGCCCGCCAGGTCGCCGGCCGGGGTGTGGGCCAGCCGCCACCAGGACCTGTCTCCCGGCATGCTCAGGTAGTCGGCGAGGTCCTCGCGGGCCTGCGTCTCGGCGTCCTTGGTGAGCAGGGCCAGGCGGGTGTGATGGTCGAGGCTGCCTTCGGCGACCCGGCGGAACACCTCGACGAACACCTCGTCGTCGGGCTCCGCCGTGAACGTCAGCCTGCCTGACGGCTCGGGCACCGGCGCGGCCGGCGTCCACGCGTACCGCAGGCGTTCGAGCTCGTCGGTCAGCCCGGCGCGGCGGCCCGCCTCCCACCGCCACGCGACGGCACCGGCGACGGCGGGGTTGTCGCGCCAGCCGGTCGGCACGAACACGTGGTAGGCCGGGGCGTCGCCGAAGGCGGCGTGGCCGTGCCGCAGCAGCTCGGCGGCCAGCGTCACCCGGTCCTCGACCGAGGGGTGCACGTACAGGCAGTCCAGGGCGAGCGGCCGGTCGCCGTCGGGGAAGCCCCACCAGACGGCGCGGGCCAGGATTTCGCCGTCCTGCTCGGCGATCCAGACGCGCTCGTGGCGGTAGTGGCCGTCGGCCAGGAAGGAACGCAACCGGTCGGGATTCGCCCAGCTGACGGGTTCGTCGACAGTGCAGTGGAGCAGGCGGTCGAGGTCAGCCTCGACCGTGGAGCGGAACAGCACGATTCCTCCAGAAGGACGCGGGAAGCGTCCGTAGACCACCGGACATCGCAGCGCTTCCTTTCCCTCGACTTTTCAGGGCCCCGCCGACTTTAACCCAAAGTGACGGGAGTTCCGACAGGATAAGAACGTGGGCACCTACAACGACATGCTTCCCCTCCAGCCGCCGCTCCGGCTGCCGCCGGACGACGAGCTGGCCGACGCCGTCCGCGCCACCCCTCTGGCGGCCGAGATCCTGCGCCGCGAGGAGGCGGGCGACCCTCGGGCGAACGCCGAGATGGCCGCCGCGCTGCGCGACGGACCGGCCGAGCTGACCCTGCGGACCTGGTCGGAGGTCTGCCGCGCGCTGCTCGCCCCGGAGGAGGCGCTGCTGCTGGAGGTGGTCCGCCTGTTCCTCGGCAGCGAACCCACCGAGGACGACTCCCCCGACGTGCTCGCCAGCCTCGGCCTGGTGGAGGCCAAGGGCCCGTACGAGCTGACGCCGCTCGGCCGGTGGATCGGCAGGCAGGTGCTCGCGGAGGCGGCGGGGCAGGAGGTGCCCGTCATGGGCTCGCTGGCGGGCCAGGACGCCGCCGCGCTGCTGCACGGCCTGCGCTCCTACCCGCAGGCCGAGCGTGAGGAGGAGCTGGCGGGCTGGCTGGAGGGCCGGGAGCCCGCGCAGGCGGCGGCCGAGATCGCGGCGGCGCTGGGCAAGGCGAGCCCGCTGGGCCGGGCGGTCGGGGTCGAGCTGCTGGCCTCGCGGTTCGGCGAGGACGGCGCCAAGGCGCTCGACGGGCTGCTGGACGAGCCCAGGGTGGGGGCCGTGATCGCCGCCCGGCTGGGCCGCGAGGGCCACGACCCGGCGCCGGAGGACATCGCCTGGGTGCTGGTGGACATGGCGGCGGCGCTGCTGGAGTTCGGCGGCGAGACGAGCGAGGTCATCGAGTCGCTCGCCGACGGCAAGGACCCGGAGGAGCAGGCGGGCACCATCGCGCTGCTCGCGCTGGGCGACCATCCCGGCACCGAGCTGGTGCTCAGGGTGTTCATCGACCACCATCCCGACAGCCGCGTCTCGGCCGCCGCCCGTAAGGCGCTGCGCCGCCTGCACGGCCTGGCCGACGCGCGCCGGTAGAGTCTGGCGCGATGACGAAGCACACGATCACCCGGCAGACCAGCACCATCCTCGGCGACGGCTACGCCTGCGCCTGCGGCACGCGGCTGGTGCATCGCATGGCCGCCGAGCTGCACGCGGCCGAGCAGCAGTTGTGCTCGGCCTGCCTCGGCACGGTCGAGGAGGAGGTGGTCCCCGGAGTGACGCGCGAGTGCACGGCCTGCGCCGGCACCGGCCGCCGCCGCGAGCAGATGATCTGGCAGCTCGCGCACGCCGAGGCCGAGCAGGTGATCACGATGGCCGTCGTGCGCGGCGTGGTGGCGGACTTCGACGGGCCGTTCCACCTGTCGGAGATCGCCGACACGGTCCGGGACGGCCTCGGCCTGCCCGGCGGGCGGCTGCCGGTCGGCCCCCGGGTGCGCGACCTGCTGCTGCGGATGCAAGAGGACGGCGAGATCACGATGCTGTCGGCGCCGGACGAGCTGCTCGACGCCACCGCGAACGTGGTGCTCTACCGCGACCCGCAGTGGCAGCGCACCACCACCCTGGGGCTCTGACCGGTCAGGCGCGGCAGAGGATCTCGCCGTGCAGGATCGACAGCCAGCCGTCGCCCGCCCCGGCCCACTCCAGCCATCCCCGTGAGATGCGCCGCAGGTCCTGCTCGGTGGCGGCGCCGGTGGCCAGAGCCTGGTCCGCCATGGCGGAGGCGAGGATGCGCTCCGCCCACATGCCGCCCCACCAGGCCCGGTCTTCGGGGGTGGCGAAGCACCAGGTGGACGAGGTGGCGGTGACCTCGACGAAACCGGCGGCGCGGGCCCACGACAGCAGCCGCCGCCCGGCGTCCGGCTCGCCGCCGTTGCCTCGCGCCAGCCGCTGGTAGAGCGTCATCCACTCCTCCAGCTCGGGCAGCGCCGGGTGCCAGGCGAACGCGGCGTAGTCGCTGTCACGCACCGCCACCAGCCCGCCCGGCCTGGTCACCCGCCGCATCTCGCGCAGAGCCTGTACGGGGTCGCCGACGTGCTGCAGCACCTGGTGGGCGTGCACGACGTCGAAGGAATCGCCGGGAAAGTCCAGGTGGTGCACGTCCGCGACGGCGAAGTCGACGTTGCCCACACCGGCGGACTCCACCTCGGCCCTGGCGAGCGCCAGCGCCTGCTCGCTCACCTCTGACGCCGTGACCCGCGCCACCCGCCTCGCCAGGTCGGCGGTGATGGTGCCCGGCCCGCTGCCCACGTCGAGCAGGCTCATCCCCGGCCGGAGGTGCGGCAGCAGGTAGGCGGCCGAGTTGGCGGCGGTGCGCCACCGGTGCGAGCGCAGCACCGACTCATGGTGGCCATGGGTGTAGACGGCGTCCATCGAGACTCCCTCATGTCGTTCGGGTACCGGCACGCTAACACCGTCTCGCCATTCAAGAAAGATTGTCTCATTATGAGAGACATGTGAGAGGCCGGAATATCGGGTAGCAGGAGGGCTCCAGCGACAGCGACGAATGGAGGCACATCATGGCCAGGACCGTGGCAGATGTGATGACCGCCCACCCCGCGGCCATCGAGGGCGACCAGCCGGTGAAGGTGGCCGCCGCGCTCATGCGCGACAACGACACCGGCGCGATCCTCGTCAACGACAACGGCCGCCTGCAGGGCATCGTGACCGACCGCGACATCGCGGTGCGGTGCGTCGCCGACGACAAGGGCCCCGACACGCCGGTACGGGAGGCGTGCTCGGCCAGTGTCGAGGCCGTCGGCCCCGACACCAGCATCGACCAGGCCATCAAGCTGATGCGCACCCACCACGTGCGCCGTCTCCCCGTCGTGGAGGACGGCCGCCCGGTGGGCATCCTCAGCCTGGGCGACCTGGCCATGGAGCGCGATCCGAACTCGGCGCTCGCCGACATCTCTGCCGCGGAGGGCAACCGTTAGGCTGGCCGCATGGTCACGGTCGACGATGTACGACGGCTCGCGGCGACTTTTCCCCGCTCGTCGGAGCACCTGATCCGGGACCGGGTCAAGTTCCGCGTGGGCGCCATCGTCTACCTCGCGTTCTCCCGCGACGAGACGCTGATGGGCTTCGCCTTCCCGAAGGAGGAGCGGGCCGCGCTGGTCGCCGCCGAGCCGGACACGTTCCTGCTGCCGCCGGAGTCCGACCTGCGCTTCAACTGGGTGCAGGCGCGGCTGGCCGCCCTGGACCCGGAGGAGATGCGCGAGCTGGTCGTGGAGGCCTGGCGGATGGTGGTGCCGAAGAAGGTCTACGCCGCCTACCTGGCCGCATCCCGGTAGGGTGATCAGGCATCCGAGCCCGGAGCGACCACATGCACTTCCAGCATTCCAGCGACATCTGGCGGGACTTCCCCGGGCTGGCGGCCGGCGCGCTGCTCGCCGACGGCATCACCGGCGACGCGCCCGCCGGCTCCCGGATCGCCGGCCATCACGCGACCGCGAGGTCCCGGCTGGCCGGCGGGCCGGAGTCGGAGCTGCCGGAGATCCGGGCCTGGCGGCGGACCTTCGCCGCGATGGGCCTCAAGCCCACGCAGTACCGCTGCGCCTCCGAATCGCTGCTCCGGCGCTTCAAGAAGGACGGGACGCTGCCCCGGATCCATCCGCTGATCGACGTCTGCAACGCGATCTCGCTCGCGTTCGCGATCCCGGTGGCCGTGTTCGACCTGTCGGAGGTCACCGGTTTCCTGGAGGTCCGGCGTGCCTCGGGTGAGGAGGAGCATCTCACCTTCGCCGGTCAGATCGAGCATCCGGAGCCCCGCGAGGTGATCTTCGCCGACGCCGCCGGGCGAGCGCACGCCCGGCGCTGGTCCAACCGGCAGAGCGGCCTGTCGGCCGTGCGCGACACGACGAGCTCGGTGCTGATCGTCGCCGAGGCGCTGCACGCCACGGCCGCCGACGACGTCCGCGCCCTGCTGGCCACTCTCACCGACGATCTGAAAGCCCTCTGGGGCGCCGCACCCGAGACCGCGCTGCTGAGCCCGCGCTCCCCGCGCCTGGAGTGGTGAGGCACGCCGCCGGCTTCGCGTTCAGGAGACGCTGCGGTAAAGCCCCTTGGCCAGGGTGGTGATCCGGCGCACCGAACTGCTCCAGGTGCTGCCCGCGGGGTGGGTGGTCAGCAGCGCCATGACGTACCGCTCGTCCTTGCCCACCAGCCCGGTCGTGTAGAGGACGGGCCGTCCGAGGTCGGGGATCCCCGAACCGGCGGATCGCAGCGCGATCGTGGAGATCGACGCGCCCGAGGCGCGGGCGTCGCACTTGACCGGCGGGACGGTGCCGAACCCGGACCAGCCCTGCTTGACGGCGCGCGGCGCGGGCACCGCCTGGGGGATGCCGAAGGTCTGGTCGAAGCCGTCGCTGCCGCACGGGGTGGCCTTGCGCAGGTGGCCGAGGATGGTGTCGCGGACGCGCGGCTCGGCGGTGTCCAGCAGGTAGCGGTAGGTGCGGACGATGTCGTGGGCGCTCAGTGACGCGTAGCCCCAGAACCCCGGGTGGGTGGCGGGCGGCGGCGCGGTGTCGGACAGGCGCAGCTTGCGGGCCATCCTGGTGACGATCGCGCCCTTGCCGCCCCGGTTCCAGAACGCCGTCGCGGCGGCGTCGTCGCTCTCCCGCAGCATGACCCTGAGCAGCCGGGCGTCGGCGGCCGAGAGCGCGGCACGCTTGTCCAGGAAGTCGATCGCGATCAGGATCTTGATCACCGAGGCGGAGCGGAACCTGCGGTGCGCGTGCTTGGTCGCCACGAGCTTGCGGGCCTTGCGGTCATAGACGAGCCACGAGGCCGTGGTGCCGGCGGGCACCCGGGGCGGCTTGGCCGTACGAGAGGCGTCGGCGGCAGGCGCGCTCAACGGGGACGCGCCGGTCGTCGCGGACGCTGGGCCCGCTGAGGGGCCCGCGACGCAGCCTGCTGCGAGGGGTACGGCTGCCGCCACGGCGGCCCACGGCTTCATTCGCATCCGACATACCTATCAGAGTCTTGACGCACCACAGAAACAGTACTAAACACAGAGGAAACCAAACGGAAACGGCGGTGAATCAACATCATGTACGCCGAGGAGCGGCAGCAGGAGATCCTCCGCAGAGCGCGTGCAGCGGGCCGCGTGGACGTGGTGTCACTGGCGGCCGAGCTCGACGTGACCACCGAGACCATCCGCCGTGATCTCACCGCGCTGGAGCGGGCGGGAGTGCTGCGCAGGGTGCACGGCGGCGCCATCCCCGTGGAGCGGCTCGGCTTCGAGCCCGCCGTGGCCACCCGCGACGAGGTGCTGACCGCCGAGAAGGAGCGCATCGCCAAGGCGGCGCTCGCGGAGCTGCCCGAGGACGGGTCGGTGATCATCGACGCGGGCACCACCACGGGCCGCCTGGTGGGCGTGCTGCCCGCCGACCGCGAGCTCACCGTGGTGGTGAACTCGCCGCCGCTGGCCACCGTGCTGGCGGCGCGCGCCAATCTCACCGTCATCATGCTGGGCGGCAGGGTCCGCGGCAGGACGCTGGCGACGGTGGACGACTGGGCGTTGCTGCCGCTGGCGCAGCTCCACGTCGACGTGGCGTTCATGGCGACCAACGGCTGCTCGGCGGAGAAGGGGCTGACCACGCCCGACCCGGCCGAGGCGGCGATCAAGCGGGCGATGGTGCGCGCCGCCCAGCGCAGCGTGCTGCTCGCCGATCACACCAAGTTCACCAACACCTATCTGGCCCAGTTCGCGGCGCTGAGCGAGATCGACCTCGTGATCACCGACACCGGGCTGGACCTCTCCCTGGCCGCCGACCTGTCGGCGGCCGGCCCGGAGGTGGTGCGGGCATGATCCCTTCGACGACCCCTCCTTCGAGGATCTCGTACGGAGCCAGGACCGGAGGGCGGCGGCCGTGATCCTCACCCTGACGCTCAACCCGAGCCTGGACCGCACGATCGAGATCGCCTCGCTGACCAGGGGCGCCGTCATCCGCGCCGCCACCGCCCGGCTGGACCCCGGCGGCAAGGGCGTCAACGTCTCGCGTGCCCTGCTGGCCAACTCGGTCGCCTCGCGGGCGGTGGTGCCGTTCGGCGGCGACGAGGGCCGGCAGCTCGTGCACCTGCTCCGGCAGCAGGGCCTGGACATGGTCACCGTCCCGGTGGCGGGCCGGACCCGGTCCAACGTCACCCTGGCCGAGCCGGACGGCACCGTCACCAAGATCAACGAGCCCGGCACCGCGCTGTCCACCGGCGAGCTCGACACCATCGCCGACGCCGTGCTGGCCGAGGCGCACGAGGCCGACTGGGTGGTGGCCTCGGGCAGCCTGCCGCCCGAGGTGCCCGCAGACGTCTACGCCAGGCTCTGCCGCAGGTTCGCCGGCGCGGGCATCCACGTCGCGGTCGACACCAGCGGCCCGGCGCTGGCCAGCGCGCTCGGCGCGGGACCCGCCCTGGTCAAGCCCAACCTGGAGGAGCTCGCCGGCGTCACCGGCAGGCCGATCCTGTGCGTCGGCGACGTGGTGGAGGCCGCGGCCAAGCTCCGCGCCACCGGCGCGCGCACCGTGCTGGCCAGCCTCGGCGCCGACGGCGCCGTCCTGGTCGAGGACCAGGGCATCTGGTACGGCGAGGCCACGGTGACCGGGCCCCGCAGCTCGGTCGGCGCGGGGGACGCCATGCTGGCCGGGTTCCTCGCCGGGGGCGCGCGCGGCGAGGAAGCCCTGGTGGAGGCCCTCGCCTGGGGCGCCGCGGCGGTCCGCCTGCCCGGCAGCCGGATGCCGGGGCCGGGCGACATCAGGCGTGACGGGGTCCGCACCGGCAGGCCCGACCCGGCCCGGCTGCTCACCTCCGCCGTCTGGTCGGAGGCGCCCGACCCGCGTCCCAGCGGCCTGGATCCCCTCGGCCCGCCGGGGGCGGGCCTGGGCGAGCCGGATCACCATCCCCCACCGGCGCCCCGCTGACCTTTTCAGGAGCGTCTGCTCACCCCCCGAAGGAGCACGTCCAATGGCCGACACCTACACTCCCCCGGTCCAAGGGACCGGCATCAAGGCCACGATCCAGCGGATCGGCGGCCATCTGGCCGGCATGATCATGCCGAACATCGGCGCGTTCATCGCCTGGGGCCTGATCACCGCGCTGTTCATCCCCACCGGCTGGCTGCCGAACGCCACGCTGGGCGCGATGGTGGACCCGATCATCAAGATGCTGCTGCCCATCCTCATCGCCTACACCGGCGGCCGGATGGTGCACGGGCAGCGTGGCGCCGTGGTCGGCGCCGTCGCCGTCATGGGCGTCGTGGTGGGCGCCGACATCCCGATGTTCCTCGGCGCCATGATCATCGGCCCCCTCGCGGCCCTGGTCATGAAATATGTGGACAAGTTCACTGAGGAGCGGACCAAGTCCGGGTTCGAGATGCTGGTGGACAACTTCACCGCCGGCATCGTCGGCGGCGTCATGGCCATCGCGGGCATGTTCGCCATCGGCCCGATCGTCCAGGGCATCACCACGGCGGCCAGCGGCGCGGTCGGGTGGCTGATCGACAACGGCCTGCTCCCGTTCGTCTCCGTGCTGATCGAGCCGGCCAAGGTGCTGTTCCTGAACAACGCCATCAACCACGGCGTGTTCGGCCCGATCGGCGTCGCCGAGGCGGCGGAGAGCGGCAAGTCGATCATGTTCATGCTGGAGTCGAACCCCGGCCCCGGCCTCGGCCTGCTGCTGGCCTTCCTGTTCTTCGGCCCGCGAGCGCTGCGTCCCAGCACCCCCGCCGCGATGATCATCCACTTCTTCGGCGGCATCCACGAGATGTACTTCCCGTACGTGCTGATGAAGCCGCGTCTGATCCTCGCCATGATCGCGGGCGGCGCGGCCGGCGTGGCCACCTTCATGGTCACCGGCTCGGGCCTGGTGGCGACGCCGTCGCCGGGCAGCATCTTCGCCTACGTCGCGGTGACGCCGCGAGGCGGCTGGCTGGGCATGATCGCCGGAATTCTCATCGCCACGGCCGTGACCTTCATCGTCGCGGCGGTGCTCATGGGCTTCGGCAGGGGCGAGAAGGAGGTCCCGGCCGACGACCCGACGGCCGACGCCACGCCGGAGCCGGCCGAGGACGCCGAGCGCACCGAGCGCGCTGAGCAGGCCGGGCAGGCCGGGCAGGCCGAGCCCGCCCGTGCCGAGGCTCAGGAGCCGCAGCGCGCCGAGGCCCAGAAGCCGGAGCAAACGCCGCAGTCGCAGCCCCGAACCATCGCCAAGGAGGCGTGAGTCATGCCCAGCATCGACAGCAAGGACATCCACAAGATCATCGTGGCCTGCGACGCGGGGATGGGCAGCAGCGTGATGCTCGCCACCCAGCTCCGCAAGCAGCTCAAGTCCACCGGCGTCACCGTGGAGCACACCCCGGTCAACGACATCCCCGCCGACGCCGACGTGGTGCTCTGCCACACCGGGCTCGCCGCCAGGGCCAGGGTCTCCGCTCCCGGCAAGGTGCTGGTGCCGTTCCAGATCTTCCTGGGCGACCCGGCGGTGACCAAGCTGGTCGCCACGATCAAGAACGGTGGCACCGTAGATGCGTGACGACCTGCTGGACCCGCGCGGCGTGCTGCTGCACGAGAGCGCGGGCAGCCGGGAGGAGGCCATCCGCCGGTGCGGGCGCGCCCTGGTCGACGTGGGGGCCGTCGCGGAGCCGTACATCGAGGCCATGCTCGAACGCGAGCGTTCCATCTCCACCTATGTCGGTGAAGGGGTGGCCATCCCGCATGGCACCGCCGCCTCCAAGGAGGACGTCAAGCGCGACGCGATCTGTGTCGTGCGCTTCCCCGACGGGATCGACTGGGACGGCGAGCGGGTCACGGTCTGCGTGGGCATCGCGGCCAAGGACGACGGGCACGTGCCGCTGCTGGCCGCGCTGGCGGAGATCCTGCTCGACCCCGACAGGGCGCGGACGCTGCGCGAGGCCACCGAGGTTCATCAGGTGACGAAGGAGTTGACGTCGTGAAGGTCGCCAGATTCCACGCGCCGGGCGACATCCGGGTGGAGGACGCCCCGGAGCCCGAGGCGGGTCCGGGCGAGCTGAAGATCCGGGTGCGCAACTGCTCGACCTGCGGGACCGACGCGAAGATCTTCAAGTTCGGGCACCACCACATCCGGCCGCCCCGCGTGATGGGGCACGAGATCGCCGGCGAGGTGGTCGGCACCGGCGAACGGGTGCAGGTGATCGCCGCGATCCCGTGCGGGACGTGCGCGGAGTGCGCCAGGGGACGGCTGACCGTCTGCCCCAACCAGGAGTCGATGGGCTACCACTACGACGGCGGCTTCGCCGAGTACATGATCGTCCCGGCCAAGGTGCTGGCCGTGAACGGGGTCAACACGATCCCGGCCGGGGTGAGCTTCGCCGAGGCGTCGGTGGCCGAGCCGCTCGCCTGCGTGCTCAACGGGCAGGCGCTGGCCCGGGTGGGTCAGGGTGACGACGTGGTGGTGATGGGCGCCGGCCCGATCGGCTGCCTGCACGTCCGGCTGGCGCGGGCGCGCGGCGCGGCCCGCGTGTTCCTGGTGGACGTGAACGCCGAACGACTGGCGATGGCGGCCGAGCTGGTACGCCCGGACGCCGCCATCGACACCGACCCGGTCGACCAGGTGCTCAAGCTGACCGGCGGGCGCGGCGCCGACGTGGTCATCACCGCGGCGGCGGCCGGCGCGGCGCAGGAGCAGGCGGTGCTGATGGCCGCCAGGCAGGGCCGCATCAGCTTCTTCGGCGGCCTGCCCAAGGACGACCCGTTCATCAGGCTGGACTCCAACCTGGTGCACTACCGGGAGCTGACCATCGTCGGCGCGAACGGCTCCAGCCCCGCGCACAACGCCGAGGCGCTCCGCCTGATCGCGGAGGGCGCCGTGCCGGTCGCCGACCTGATCACGCACCGGCTCCCGCTGTCCCAGGTGCTCGACGGGATCGATCTCGTCAGCCGGGGCGCGGCCATCAAGGTCACGATCGAACCCTGAGGAGGTTCCGATGCCAGCAAGGACGGTGGCCGTCGCGTCGGCCAGCGGGCTGCACGCCCGCCCTGCCAAGCTCTTCGTTCAGGAGGCCGCGCGGCTGGGGGTGCCGGTGCGGATCCGGGTGGGTGACGGCAAGGCGGTTCCGGCCAACAGCATGCTCGGCGTGCTGTCGCTGGGCGCGGTGCACGGCACGGAGGTGACCCTGGAGTCGGACGCGCCGGGCGCCGAGGAGGCGCTGGAGGCGCTGGCCGGGCTGCTCTCCCGCGACCTGGACGCGGAAGAGGCCCTCGATGCCTGACGAGGCGGTCCCGGCCCCCGGGACTCCCGCCGACGCCCCCGCGGCGCCGGGGGGCTTGACCGGGCTGGGGGTCAGCCCCGGCCGGGCCGCCGGGCCGCTGATGCGGATGGCCGGGCCTCCGGTGCTGCCCCCGGCGCGGCCCGTGGCCGACGCCGGGGCGGAGCTTGCGGTGGTGGGCAAGGCCCTGGAGGCGGTGGCCGCCGACCTGCGGCGCCGCTCCGCCGCCGCGCATGACCGTACGTCCGGCTCTGGTGGCGACGACGCGGCCGAGATCCTGGACGCGCTGGCCATGATGGCCGACGACCCGATGCTGCGGGAGGAGGCCGAGCAGGGCGTGCGGGACGGGCTCGACGCCGCGCACGCGCTGGACGCGGCGTTCAACCGGCATCGGGAGGCGCTGGCGGCGCTCGGCGGCTATCTGGGTGAGCGGGCCGCCGACCTGGACGACCTCAAACACCGGGCGGTGGCCGGCGCGCTGGGCGTGCCGATGCCCGGCCTGCCCGCGCCGGGGCACCCGTACGTGCTGGTCGCCGAGGACCTCTCCCCCGCCGACACGGCGGGGCTGGGCGCCGACGTGCTGGCGCTGGTGACGGAGAAGGGCGGCCCGACCAGCCACACCGCGATCCTGGCGCGCGGCCGCGGGCTGCCTGCGGTGGTCGCGTGCGCGGGCATCACCGAGCTGGCGGACGGTACGTACATCTCCGTGAACGGCGTCAGCGGCGAGATCGCCGTCGGCGTCACCGAGGCGGAGGCCGCGCGCATCCTGGACGAGGAGAGCAGGGAGCGGGCGAGGCTGGCCGCCACCAGCGGGCCGGGCAGGACCGCCGACGGCCACCCGGTCAAGCTGCTGCTCAACATCGGCTCGGCCGCCGACCTGCGGCCGGGCGCGGAGGGCGTCGGCCTGTTCAGGACGGAGTTCCTCTTCCTGGACCGGAAACAGGCGCCGTCGTTCGAGGAGCAGGTGGCCGCCTACACCGAGGTGTTCAGGCAGGCCGAGCAGGTGGTCGTGCGCACCCTGGACGCGGGCACGGACAAGCCGCTGCCGTTCCTCGGCCTGCCGCCGGAGCACAATCCGGCGCTCGGCATCCGGGGCCTGCGCGTGGATCGCGTACTGCCGGAGGTGCTGGACACCCAGCTCGACGCGATCGCCGAGGCGGCCCGCGCGACCGGCGCGGACGCGTGGGTGATGGCGCCCATGGTCACCACCCCGGCCGAGGCCGCCGACTTCGCCCGGCGCGCCCGCGCCCGGGGCATCGGCCGGGTGGGCGTGATGGTGGAGGTCCCCGCCGCCGCGCTGCAGGCGGACCGGCTGCTGGAGGAGGTCGACTTCCTCAGCATCGGCACCAACGACCTCAGCCAGTACACCTTCGCGGCGGACCGCCAGCATCCCGGTCTGGCCGACCTGCTCGACCCGTCGCAGCCCGCCCTGCTGCGGCTCGTCGGCGCCTGCGCCGAGGCGGGGCGCGCGGCGGGCAAACCGGTCGGCGTGTGCGGGGAGGCGGCCGGCGACCCGGTGCTCGCCCCGGCGCTGGCCGGGCTCGGTGTCACCAGCCTGTCCATGGCGCCGGTCTGCGTCCCCGCCGTCCGCGACGCCCTGGCCCGGCACACGCTGGCGGAATGCCGGGAACGCGCCCGTACGGCCACCGCCTGATCGTCAGCCGACCGGCTGGGGATGGTGGGCGCGCAGGCTGAGCTCGCCGCCTTCGACGTCCACCGTCACCCGGCCGCCCTCGGGGATCTCCCCGGTCAGCAGCATCGTGGACAGCCGGTTGTCCAGCTCACGCTGGATGGTGCGGCGCAGCGGGCGGGCGCCGAACTCCGGCTGGTGACCGCGCGCCACCAGCAGGTCCTTGGCCGCGTCGGTCACCTCCAGCGTCACGTTCTGGCCGCGCAGCCGCTGCCTGGTCTTCTCCAGCAGCAGGTCCACGATCTGCCGGAGCTGCTCGCGCCCCAGGCGCTCGAACACGATGGTCTCGTCGATACGGTTGAGCAGTTCGGGGCGCAGGGAGTGGCGCAGCAGGTCCATGAGCTGCTCGCGCGGCACGTCACCGGGCGCGTCCAGGATCAGCTGGGCGCCGATGTTGCTGGTCATGATGACGATCGCGTTGCTGAAGTCGACGGTGCGGCCCTGGCCGTCGGTGAGGCGACCGGCGTCGAGCATCTGCAGCAGGATGTTGGTCACGTCCGGGTGCGCCTTCTCGACCTCGTCGAGCAGGATGACGCCGTGCGGGCGGCGGCGGACGGCCTCGGTGAGCTGCCCGGCCTCCTCGTACCCGACGTAGCCGGGAGGCGCGCCGATGAGCCGGGAGACGGTGTGCCGCTCCTGGAACTCGCTCATGTCGATCCGGACCATGTGGTCCTCGCCGCCGAACAGCGCGGCGGCCAGCGCCCTGGCGAGCTCTGTCTTGCCGACGCCCGTGGGGCCGAGGAACAGGAAGCTGCCGATCGGCCGGTTCGGGTCCCCGAGGCCGGCGCGGGCCCTGCGCACCGCCTCGGCGATGGCGACGACCGCGTCGTCCTGGCCGATGACCCGCTCGTGCAGGAGCTGCTCCAGCCGCATCAGCCGCTCGCGCTCCTGCTGGGTGAGCTGGGTGACCGGGATGCCGGTGCGGCGGGAGACGACGTGGGCGATGTCCTCCACCATCACCTGCGGCACCTCGTGGTGGCCCTGCCTGGCCCGGTCGAGCTCCGGCCGGACCTTGTCGATCATCGCGGTGACCTCCTTGGCCCGGTCGAAGTCGTCGGAGGAGATCGCCTGGTCCTTGTCCCGGCGCAACGCGTCGAGCCGCTCCTCCAGCTCACGCACGTCACCGGCGGGTGTCCGGGAGCGCAGCCGGACGCGGGCGGAGGCCTGGTCGATCAGGTCGATGGCCTTGTCCGGCAGGAACCGGTCGGCGATGTAGCGGGCGGACAGGGTGGCGGCGGCGTCGAGCGCCTCGTCGGTGATGCGCACCTGGTGGTGGGCCTCGTACGCGTCCCGCAGTCCGGCGAGGATCTCGATCGTCTCCTCGACGGTCGGCTCGGCGACCAGGATCGGCTGGAGGCGGCGCTCCAGGGCGGCGTCCTTCTCGATGTTCTTGCGGTACTCGTCGATGGTGGTGGCGGCGATGACGTGCAGCTCGCCCCGGGCCAGGGCGGGTTTGAGGATGTTGGCGGCGTCCATGCCGCCTTCGGCGGAGCCGGCGCCGACCAGGGTGTGCACCTCGTCGATGAACACGATGGTCTCGTCGGCGTGCGCCCGCACCTCGTCGATGACCTGCTTGATGCGCTCCTCGAACTCGCCCCGGTACTTCGTGCCCGCCACCATCCCGGTCAGGTCGAGGGCGATCACCCGCCGGTCCTTGAGCGTGTCGGGGACGCTGCCGTTGACGATGCGCTGGGCGATGCCCTCGACGATGGCGGTCTTGCCGACGCCGGGCTCGCCGATGAGCACGGGGTTGTTCTTGGTACGGCGTGACAGCACCTCGATGGACTGCTCGATCTCCTCCTCGCGGCCGACGACCGGATCGAGCCGGCCCTGCCTGGCCTCCTCGGTCAGGTCCCGGCCGTACTGGTCGAGCGAGGGTGTGTCACCGCCGGATCGCCGGCCGTCCGGCGCCGGCTGCCCTGGGCCGGACGGCTCGGCGAGCATGGCCTGCTGCACCTCGTTGGCGGACACGCCCTGCTCCTGCAGGAGGCGCCCGCCGTTGGACTCGGGGTTGGCGGCGACGGCGAGCAGCAGGTGCTCGGGGCCGATGTAGGAGGACCCCAAAGCTCTGGCGACGCGCTGGGCGTCCAGGACGGCCCGTTTGGCGGCCGGGGACAGCGTGCTCGGCGGCTCTGCGGCCTGGCCCGTCCCGGCGAGCGCGGCGATCCGGTCGCGCAGCCGGCCGGCGTCCGCGCCCGCCTTGCGCAGCAGCTCACGCGTGGGCTCCGCCTCGGTCAGCGCGCCGAGGATGTCGAGCACGTCCAGGTCCTCGGCCCCGCGCCGGCCGGCGTGCTCCAGCGCGCCGGACAGCACGTCCCTGGCCGTGGCGCTCAGCAGCTTGCCGACGTCGACCCGCTGCACGCTCGGCCGGGCCGGCGGCCAGGCGTCCATGTCGCCGAACACCCGGCCGGTCAGCTCTTCGAATCCTCTGAACGGGTCCCTGCCGAAGAACGACCCGAATGGCATGTTCGACACTACGTCCCCTTTCGCCCACCTCCAGGGACCTGTTGCCGGGCATGCCGCAACCTATGGCCAGCTGACAGTAAAGGCTGGGGACCGGCGGGTCACTGGGTCGCGACGAGCTCGCTGATGGGGGTGTCGCCGGTGACGAGCTCCAGGGTGCGGCGGCCGGTGTCCGGGGCCCGGAGCAGCGCGGCGATGACGGCGGCGACGTCGTCGCGCGGCACCGAGCCCGGTGGCACCTCGGGCGCCAGCCGCACCAGACCGATCCCCGGCTCGTCGGTGAGCCGGCCAGGCCGCAGGATCGTCCAGTCCAGGTCGCGGCTGCGCAGGTCCTCCTCGGCCTCGGTCTTGGCCCTGAGGTAGGCGGCCCACACCGCGTCGGTCCCGGGGCTCGGCGCCTTGCCCGTGCCCATGGCGGAGATCTGCACGAAGGTCCGCACACCCGCCCGCTCGGCCGCGTCGGCCAGCAGGACGGAGGCCGCCCGGTCGACGGTGTCCTTGCGGGCGACGCCGCTGCCCGGACCGGCTCCGGCGGCGAAGACGACCGCGTCGGCGCCGCGCAGGATCTCGGCGACCTCCTCCACGCTCGCCTTCTCCAGGTCGCAGAGCACGGCCTCGGCCCCGGTGGCCTCGACGTCGGCGAGGTGCGCGGGGTTGCGTACCAGGCCCACCGCGCCCGCTCCGAGCAGCTTCGCCAGGCGCAACCCTATTTTGCCGTGCCCGCCCGCGATGATGATCCTCATGGTCGCCATGGTGTCATGGAGCCATGTACGACTTCCCTGAAGCACCCACTCCGGCGTTTCTCTTCGACCTCGACGGCACCTTGATCGACAGCGTCTACCAGCATGTGATCGCCTGGCGGCAGGCGCTGTCGGGGTTGGGCATCGACCTGTCGGTGTGGCGGATCCACCGGCGCATCGGCATGAGCGGCGGCCTGTTCGTCAACGCGCTGCTGCGTGAGACCGGTCTGAAGCTGACGCAGCAGCAGATCGACGAGTTGCAGTCGGCGCACGCCACGGCGTACGAGCAGCAGGCCGACTCGGTCAGGCCGCTGCCCGGCTCGGTCGAGTTGCTGAGCGAGCTGACCTCGCGCGGCGTTCCCTGGGCGATCGCGACCAGTGGTTACGCGCGTACGGCCAAGCTGGCTCTCGGCCTGCTGGGGCTGCCCGACGACGCGCCGATGGTGACCCGCGACCTGGTGCGCCGGGCCAAGCCCGACCCCGATCTGTTCCTCGCCGGCGCCGCCCTCCTGCGGGTGGATCCCGCGCATGCCATGGTGGTGGGTGACAGCATCTGGGACCTGCTCGCCGCACGCAGGGCGGGCGCGCTCGGGATCGGGCTGCTGTCGGGCGGCTACGGCCGGGACGAGCTCGAACGAGCGGGCGCGTTCCGGGTCTACGCCGATCCGGCCGACATGCTGGACCGGCTCGACGAGCTGGGTGTCCGGCAGAGCGACTGATGGGAATATCCGGCCGAACCATCAGGCTGGAGCATCCGTATCCCTCATGGAGGAGCTGACATGGACTTGGCAGACATAGGCGTCACCGGCCTGGCCGTGATGGGCCGCAACCTGGCTCGCAACCTGGCCAGGAACGGCTACGCGGTGGCCGTGCACAACCGCTCGGAGACCCGTACCCAGGAGCTGGTGCGGGAGTTCGGCGACGAGGGGACGTTCGTGCCCGCGAGCGAGCTGGCGGACTTCGTCGCCTCGCTGAAGCGGCCACGGCGGGCGATCATCATGGTGAAGGCGGGCGGCGGCACCGACGCGGTGATCGACCAGCTCGCGGAGCTGATGGAGCCGGGCGACATGATCGTCGACGGCGGCAACGCGCACTTCGCCGACACCCGGCGGCGCGAGGCGGCGCTGCGCGAGCGGGGCATCCACTTCGTCGGCAGCGGCATCTCCGGCGGCGAGGAGGGCGCGCTCAACGGCCCGAGCATCATGCCGGGCGGGTCGAAGGAGTCCTGGGAGGCGCTCGGCCCGATCCTGCAGAAGATCTCGGCCCAGGTGGACGGCGTGCCCTGTGCGGTGCACGTGGGTCCCGACGGCGCCGGGCACTTCGTGAAGATGGTGCACAACGGGATCGAATACTCCGACATGCAGCTCATCGCGGAGTCGTACGACCTGCTGCGCCAGGCGCTCGGCGTCACGCCCGCCGATCTGGCGGAGGTGTTCAGGCAGTGGAACGAGGGCGAGCTCGGCTCCTACCTGATCGAGATCACCGCCGAGGTGCTGGAGCAGGTCGACGCCGAGACCGGCAGGCCGTTCGTGGACGTCGTGGTGGACCAGGCCGAGCAGAAGGGCACCGGCCGCTGGACCGTGCAGAGCGCGCTGGAGCTGGGCGTGCCGGTGACGGGGATCGCCGAGGCGGTGTTCGCCAGGGCGCTGTCCGGCCACCCGGAGCAGCGGCGGGCCGCCAGGTCGCTGGAGGGCCCCGAGCTGTCCGGGGACGGCGCCAAGGAGCTGGTCGAGGACGTGCGGCAGGCGCTGTACGCGTCCAAGATCGTCGCCTACGCGCAGGGCTTCGACCAGATGGCGGCCGCGTCCAAGGAGTACGGCTGGGACGTGGACCTGGGCGCGATGGCCACCATCTGGCGGGGCGGCTGCATCATCCGGGCCAAGTTCCTCGACCGGATCCGCGCCGCCTATGACGCCGACCCGAACCTGCCGACGCTGCTGGCGGACCCGACGTTCGCGGGCGCGCTCAACCTGGCGCAGGAGTCCTGGCGCCGGGTGGTGACCACGGCGGTGCGGATCGGGGTGCCGACCCCCGGCTTCTCCTCTGCGCTGGCCTACTACGACGGGCTGCGGCGTGACCGGCTGCCCGCCTCGCTGGTGCAGGGGCTGCGCGACTACTTCGGCGCGCACACCTACCACCGGGTGGACAAGGAGGGCGCCTTCCACACCGACTGGTCGGGCGACCGCGCCGAGCGGCCGGCCTAGCTCGGGTTGGCGACGGCGGTGACGAGGCAGTAGCCGATCGGTCCGGCCGCGTCGTGCACGGTGCACTGCCCGGCCGCGACCCCCTCGGCGCTGAGGTGACCGGTGGCGTCCATGCCGATCACCTCGCCCTCCGGCAGGCGGGCCAGGTTGAGCGTGTAGTCGGCGTTGATGAACTGCAGCCCGCCGCTGTCCATGCCGCTGAGCGGGCTGGCGAAGTCGGCGGCCAGCGCCGCCCGCACGAACGGGGAGAGCTCCTCTTCCTCGACGAGCGGGCGGTTCTCCCGTGTCCAGATCCGCCGGCGTCCCGGCCCGTTCCACGCCGACAGCGGCCACAGGTCGAACGGCGGCGTCCAGCCGCCGGCGTGCTCCGGTGGCGGCCCGTCGGGCGGGCTCTCCCCCCACGCCGGGGTGACCGGCCGGTCGCCGGCGGGCTGCTCGCCCTTCCTGAGCAGTACGGCGCCCGCCCGGCCGATGACGCCCTGCTCGGTGCGGAGCACGGCGTCGGCCACCCGGATCCGGCGCCCGTCCCTGACCAGGTCCACCTCGACGGTGATCGGCAGCATCGGGCTGTTGCGGAACAGGTCGACGGTGAGCCGGGCGAAGTGCATCTCCGGGTCGCCGTACTCCTCCTCGATGGCGCGGGCGGCGAGCCCGCCGATGAGGCGGCCGTGGAGCATGCCGGGGGACCAGGGGCTGCGGGCGTGCGGGGCGGGGACGAACCCCGCCGGGCCGCGCGTGAAGAACGCTGACGTCACAGAATCGGATTCTAGAGCAGAGCCGGCCGGCGGCCCTCACGTCGTATGGACGCGGAGCGCCTGGAGGTTGGCCAGTTCGTACACGCCCCACCTGCCGAGCTCGCGTCCGTGGCCGCTCGCCTTGATGCCGCCCGTAGGCAGGCGCGGATCGGTCGCGGAGATCACGTTGACGAAGACCGCTCCGGCCTGGATCCGGGCGCTCACGGCCGCGGCGTGCTCGTGATCCATGCTCCACAGGCTGCCGCTGAGCCCGTACCGCGAAGAGTTGGCGATGGCGATGAGCTCGTCGTCGTCCGCGCCGGTGGTGAGCGCGCCGAGCGGCCCGAACGTCTCGTCGGAGAGGAGGACCGAGCCGGACCCGTCGACTTCGACGATCGACGGCGCGAACCACGCCCCGCGGGCGGACTCGGGCGCGCCGGCCTGGGTGGCCGACTCTCAACGCGCGGACCCGCGGCGCCAGGGCGTCCACGAACGCGTCACGCACGTCGCGGTGGACGAGGATCCGTTTGGCCGCGATACAGCTCTGCCCGTTGTTGAGGAATCGGGATCGCACCGCGGCGGCGGCAGCGGCGGGGATGTCGGCGTCGGCCAGGACGATGAACGGGTCGGATCCGCCGAGCTCCAGCACGCACTTCTTGAGCGCGGCGACGAGCGCGCCCACGCGGTCGCTGCCGGTGAAGGTGACGGCGGCGACCCGCCTGTCCTCGATGATGTCCGACGCCGTCGCCCCGTCGACGACGGCCTGCAGGACGCCCGCGCGGGCGGGAGACCGCCAGGTCACCGGGATCGCCTCCGCTCGCCGCTCCGCCGACCCGGTCACGTGCCTGTCGCCTGGCCTTGCGGCGACGGCGCGCCCGCTCGTCGTCGATCTGCTGGGCCGGTTCGGGCTCTCCGGGTCCCGCCGCATCGACCCGGCCGGCGTCATCCAGCGCGGGCACTTCACCGGCTACGACGGGTCGATCCACGCGTGGGCCGACGCGATCGGCGTCCCGTCGGCGCCGTGACCCGCCCGCACGATGTCGTACGAGGCGATCGCCGGAGTTTCTAGGCCGCCGAGATGCAGAACGGGTGGCCCTCGGGGTCGACGAGCACGGTCCACCCGTCGCCGCCCGGCTGGAAGTCCGGCACCGTCGCGCCCAGCCCGGCCAGCTCCCGGGTGGCGGCTTCGACGTCCGCGACGAGCAGGTCGAGGTGGAGGTGCTTGGCGTCATTCGCCCACCCCGGCCCCTGATAGCCGTCGATCCGCTGGAAGGACAGCTGAACGGCGCCACCGTCGACACCGGCGGAGTCGGCGTCGGCGTGCGACACCGCCCAGCCCGTGGCCTTGGCGTAGAACTCAGCCAGCGCGCCGGGCGCGGCGCAGTCGAACACGATGGAAGAAATAGCGGTAATGGTCATGAGCTCAGCGTGCCCGGAGAGGACAGGCCGGGTCTTGAACATCCTTGCACCCTTCCGGCGCGCACCGAAGTCTGCGGTCGCACCGGGTGCGACCGCGCGAACCGGCTCACGGTCCCATCGGATCCGTCCTCTTCCTGGACGTGAGTGCCTGTCATGCCGCCCGCTTCTCGTCCTTGGGTGCCTGCGAGTACGGCACGGGAAATTGTCGTAGGCGCGGCATAGCGTTGGGGCCATGCGTTCGGCTCGAAGACTGGGGGCCGGGCCGGGATTCGTCTTGGACGCGGTGACCTGCCTGGACGATCATCCGCGATGGTCGGCGCCCGAGGTGAGCTCCGGCCACCGGATGGTGCTGGTCCGGCGCGGCAGGTTCCGCCGTGGGTCCGACGGCCACAGCGCCGTGGTCGACCCCACCCTCGCCTATCTGGCCACCCCCGGCGAGGAGGAGCGCTTCGCCCACCCGGCGGGCGGCGACGAGTGCACCGCCCTCTACCTGTCCCCCAGCCTGTGGCGCACCCTGGCCGGCGACGACACCCGGCCGGCCCGCTCCACCGTCTACGTGGACGCCCGCCTGGAGCTGGCGCACCGGCGCGTGCTGTCCGCCGCCCGAGCCGGCGACCCCGCCTTCGAGCTTGCCGAGGCCCTGCTGCCGCTCGTCTCCACCACCCTGAGCCAGGTGGCGACGACCCCGACCCCCGCCACCCCCCGAAGATCCCCGCCGTCAGGGCGCGCGGCCGCCATCGTGGAGGCCGCCCGCGAGGCCATCACCGCCGGCCACCCCGCGGCCGACGGCCTGGTGCCGCTCGCCGAGCTCCTGACCGTGTCCCCCTACCAGCTGAGCAGGGCCTTCACCCGCGAGCTCGGCGTCTCACTCACGCACTACCGCAACCGCGTACGAGTCAGCACCGCCCTCGACCGCTTGCAGCAGGGCGAGCCCAGCCTCGCCACCCTGGCCACCGACCTCGGCTTCGCCGACCAGGCCCACCTCACCCGCACCATCCGCCGCCACGTCGGCCACACCCCCAAGGCCCTCCGCCACCTCCTGACCCACCCCTCCCCGCCCCACCCCTGACGCTAAGCTGCCAACCGCCCCGCCCGGATCACGTCGACCATGCCGACGCGGCGGCACGACGACACGTCAGCACAGCGGCCTGTCTCGGCGGCACAGCGGCGCAGCCGCCCATCGCAGCGAGCGCGGCGTGCAGGCCGGGGCTCGGCCGGCCGATGTACCGCATTCGCCGCATTCTCAGCCGGACATCGAAGGATCCGGCCCGGCTGCGGCGGGCGATCGTGGTGCTGATATCCGTCCGCCCAGGGGCAGACGTTCAGGGACTACCTCGCTGATGCAAGAGCGTTGAGCTGACGGTTGCTTGATCGGGGCTGAGGTTGGGTGGCCGCCCTCCCAAGCGAAGTCAAAGACGTGTCGCAACGCGGATCAGGTCAGCAACCGCACGAAGGCGGCTGTGCGGCGGCCAGGCGATCACCGTTGTCACGGGCGGGGCGTCCAGGACCGGCACGGCGGCGAGGTCCCGGCGCAGGTCGGCGCCGGCTGACTCGGGAATGACCACAGTGGTACGGCCGAGCGCGATCAGCTGGAAGAGCTGTGTCAGGTTCCGTACCTCTGCGCCCGGCCCTTCTGGGTAGCTGCCGCCGGGACCGGGCCAGCGGGCCATCGGGAGCTTCGGCAGTGTGGTGACGTCTGCCATCCGGACCTGGGAGCGGCCGGCGAGCGGGTGTGAGGCCGGCAGGACCGCGACCTGTCCCTCGGTGTACAGGGTTTCGGTGTCGAGCCCGGCTGCTGAGTCGAAGGGCAGGTGTAGCAGAGCCACGTCGGCTTGTCCGTCCTGCAGCAGCTGCTGGTGCTGGTGTGCCTCGCAGAGCAGCAGCTCGACGGTGGCCGCGCCGGGTTCCGCGGCGTAGGCGTCGAGCAGTTTCGTCAGCAGCTCGCCGGCGGTGCCGGATTTGACGGCGAGGACGAGGCTGGGGTGTGCTGCCGCGGCCCGTTGGGTACGCCGCTCAGCTGCGGTCACTGCGCTGAGGATCGCGCGCCCTTCGGCCAGCAGCACGCCTCCGGCCTCGGTGAGCGTGACCTTGCGGCTGTTGCGTTCCAGCAGTGCGATTCCGAGCCGCCGTTCGAGCTGGATGATCGTGCGGGACAGGGGCGGCTGGGCTATCCCGAGGCGCTGGGCAGCCTTGCCGAAGTGCAGCTCCTCGGCGACGGCGACGAAGTACCGCAGCTCGCGTATTTCCATGAGCCCAGGCTGGATTCAGCGGGACCGGACCCCCGAGCAGGGCGCGGCGATCGCCATCCGGCTGGCGACCCTGTCGGACGACGGCCCGACCGGCCAGCTGTTCGACGACAACGGGGTCGTACCCTGGTGACCTGACCTTCGGCTGCGTTCCTCGTCGATCAGACCGCGGCCGCCCTTCAGCCCCACGTACGCCCCGCGAAGATCGCTGTCGTGCGCCGTAAGGGCTCCCGGCTGATCGTGGGCACGACGCGGCAGTCGACGAGATGGCCCGGCGAGCCTGGACAGGCTCCAGGTGGCGATGCCCGTGATACCCCAACTCTGCGGGGAATGTCCGGGCGATCAGGCGGATGTGCCCACGCACCCGCTCACTGATCGCCCTCCGGCGTCCCCCGCTCCATTGCGGGTCCGGCGCGTCGAAATCCCCGCTCGTTGCACGCGTACGTCACCCGGCCAAGGCTGCGAGCCGGACCACTAGCGTGCCGCGGTGCCTGTGAGATGGGCTCCCGCGAGTTTGCGGAAGGCCGTCACGAGGCGGTCGCGGTCGCCGGCGCGGGTGGCCAGCACGACCTGGCTGGGCTCGACGCCCTCCAGGGGGATCGTGGTGAGGTCGGGGCGCAGCCGGCTGGTGTGCTCGCCGGCCGGGATGATCGCGGCGGCCTGCCCTGTGGCGATGAGCTCCGCCTTGTCCTCGACGGCTTCGATGAGGGGGCCGTCGGGTGCGCGGCTTCCGTCGGGCCGGGGGTCGATGCGCCAGAAGGCGTTCCAGTCCGGGTCCGACACCCGGGGCAGAGGTTCGTCCGCGATGTCGTCAAGGGTGACGGATTCCTTGCCGGCCAGGCGGTGATCGAGGGGCACCACGAGCACGCGGGGTTCGTCGTACAGGACCGTCACGTGCAGTCGGTCGGTCGGGAACGGCAGCCGGGCCACCAACGCGTCCACCCGGTGATCGAGCAGCGCCGCTCGCGCCTCGTCCCATGCCAGGTACGCGGTGCGTACGTCGGCGTCCGGGTGCCGGTGGCGCAACTCACGCACGGCCGGGGTGATGATGAGGTTCGTGGTGTAGCCGATGGTGATCCGGGTGGGCCGGGCGGCGGCCCTCGTCCGCGCCACGGCCTGGGTGGCCGACTGCAGCAGCGTCCTGGCGAGCGGCAGGAAGACTTCACCGGCTTCGGCGAGCTCGGTGCCCTGGGGGGTGCGGTCGAGCAGGCGGACGCCCAGTTGCTGTTCGAGGCGGTGGATCTGCCGGCTCAGGGACGGCTGGGTGGTGTGGAGGGCGGCGGCGGCACGGCCGAAGTGCCGGTGCTCGGCGACGACGGTGAAGCAGTGCACCAGTCGGAGGTCGAGGTTCACCGAAGGCGGTGGCGAGTCGGGCATACCCGCAGCGTAGCTCGCGCGATGGCCATCATGACGTGCGGTGATACGCGAATCGTATGACGCGATACGAAACATTCATTGGATCTTGAGTGCTCTGCCGCCACAGACTGGGTCAGCGGCCGGACACCATCGTGGTGCCGCAGCCGGGCCGCTCATCACAGATGGAGTGCACCATGTCCGCACCTACAGCCCTGATCACCGGCGGAACCAGCGGAATCGGCAAGGCCACCGCCGAGCTGCTGCATGCCCGCGGATACCGGGTGATCGTCACCGGGCAGAATCCCGACACCATCGCCGCAGCCGAGAAGGCACTCCCGGAAGAGATCGTCGTGCTCCGCGCCGACGCCAGGTCCCTGACCGACACCGACCGCGTCACCGAGGAGATCCGGGAGCGCTTCGGCGCTCTGGACGTGCTGTTCCTCAACGCGGGGATCGTCCGGGGACGACCGGTCGCGGCGTTTGACGAAGCCACCTTCGACGACCTGGTCAACGTGAACTTCAAAGGCCAGTTCTTCACCCTCCAGAAGACCCTCCCCTTGCTCAGCGACGGAGGTTCGGTCATCTTCACCGTCGGGATCGGCGCCATTCGCGGGATATCCGGCGGGTCGGTCACCTCCGCCACCAGAGGCGCCCTGCTGTCTCTCGTACCCTCGCTCGCGGTCGAGCTGGCGCCCCGGCGCATCCGGGTCAACGCCGTCAGCCCCGGCGCCGTCGACACCGGGATCTGGGCCAAAGGCGGGCTCCCGCCCGAAGCGATCGAAGCGACCGCCAACGCCACGGCCTCCCGGGTCCCCCTCGGCAGATTGGGGACCAGCGAGGAGATCGCCGAAGTGGTGGCGTTCCTCGCCTCGACCGCAGCCGGTTACATCACCGGCGAGAACATCATCGTCGGCGGCGGAGGCGGGATCGGAGTATAGGGACGCACCCCACGCCGGGGCCGCAGCGTCCTCAGCGGGGTAGGAACAGGCGTCAGTCTGATGCTGAAGTTCTTCGAGCCGGCGGCCCGCTTGGCCCACAGCTTGCCCAGCGGCCGGTCCGGCGTCGACAAGGGATCCGAATGCCCCGACTGGCGGGGATCCGGTGGGTTCCGTAGGATCCGACGGTGCGAGATTCAGGTGAAGACCCCCGGCCTGTCAGGGGCGCCGTGCGTGAGGTGTCGTCGGCTCAGGTGGCGACGCTGTCCTACTCTCCCGACCTCGACGGTCTCGCCGATCCCGGTGAGATCGTGTGGGCGTGGGTGCCGTACGAGGAGGATCCGGCGCGCGGCAAGGACCGGCCGCTGCTCGTCGTGGGCCGTAGCGGGCGCGGGCTCTTGGGCATGATGCTGTCCAGCCGGGGCGACGACGCGCCCGACTGGATGAGCGTCGGCGCGTGGGGGCGCGACGGGAAGGTGTCCTACCTGCGGCTGGATCGAGTGTTCGTGCTGAACGAGGACGACATCCGGCGCGAGGGAGCCGTCATGGACGCCGACCAGTTCGCGCGGGTCGCGGCCCGCCTCATGAAGCTCTACGACTGGTCCGCCGGACGCTGACCCGCCGGCACCACGGCAGGAGTCACGATCGGGTCGCCGCGGCCCGGTCGTCGGGCGCGTTCACCGGGTACGACACGCCCGGCTCACCCGTGCCCCTATCGATCACCAGAACGTCCCGGCCGAGCCCGATCAGCCTGTCATACAGCCATCCGTATTCCCGGCCCATGGCGACCAGCGTTGCGATGAGTACACCCGTCATCCTCTGACGTCGACCCGGCTGCGATCATTGCCGTATGCGTGTTGCAGTCATCGGGAGCGGCATCGTCGGCGCCGCCGCCGCTTACCACCTGAGCGGCCGCGGCGTGTCCGTCACCGTGATCGACGGGGCCTACCAGGGCCAGGCGACGCAGGCGGGGGCGGGCATCGTGTGCCCGTGGGTGGACCATCCGGACGACGAGGACTGGTACCGGCTGACCAGGGAGGGCGCCCGCCGCTATCCCGAGCTCGTCGGCGTCCTCGGCGAGGACATCGGCTACGCCCAGGTGGGGGCGCTCCTGGTGGCAGAGGACCCCGCCGAGCTGGAACCGGTGCGCTCCCTGCTGGCCCGCCGCTACGCGGAGGCGCCGGAGATGGGCGCGGTCACGGACGTGACCGCGCCGTCGGAGCTGTTCCCGCCGATCGCCGAGGACCTGAGCGCGCTGCTCGTCCCCGGCGCCGCCCGGGTCGACGGGCGCGCGGTGCGGGACGCGCTCCTGGACGCGGCCTTCCGCCAGGGCGCGGAGTCGCGTACGGGGACGGCGATGGTCACGCCGGACGGCCGGGTGCTGGTCCGGGAGGCGCACGAGGCCGACTCGCGCGGCCGGCTGCTGTCCCGGCAGCCTCCGCCCGGGACACGCGGCACCACCGGTGCCCAGGCGTCCTGGCGCCAGGGCGCCCCCGAACCGGCACCACCCGGAAGCCTCCACATCCCGGGCGAAACGGCCACTGAAGAGCGCACGACCGGCCTGGAGGAGGCACGCCCGGAGAGCGCGGCGGTCGTTGAGAGGGAGGCCGGGGGCGAAGGGCCGGTGGCCGGGAGCGAGGCCGAGGGCGATGAGGGAGGCTGGACGCCGATCGAGGCCGATGTGGTGATCGTGGCCGCCGGGGCCTGGACCGGCGAGGTGTGCCGGCCGCTCGGCGTGGAGTTGCCCGTCTTCCCGAGGCGCGGTCAGATCGTGCACGCCACCCTGGACGGCGTCGACACGGCCTGGTGGCCCATCGTGCTGCCCAGGAGCGGGCCGTACCTGCTGGGGTTCCCCGGCTCGCGTGTGGTGGTGGGCGCGACGGTGGAGGACGTCGGGTTCGCGCCGCGGATCACGATGGGCGGGCTGGAGGAGGTGCTGCAGGCGGGGCTGCGGGTGGCGCCCGGCCTGTACGGGGCGACTGTGACGGAGACGAGGGTCGGGCTGCGCCCGGTGTACGCGCCGGGTCCGCCGCTCATCGGCCGCGTCACCGATCGGGTGGTGGTGGCGACGGGCCTGAGCGCGTACGGCCTGACGGCGGGTCCGTTCACCGGCGAGCTCGCCGCCGGGCTGGCGCTCGGCGAGGACGCGCCCATCGACCTGACTCCGTACGGCCCCCCTGGCTGAGGGACGAAACGGCTCTTCTATCATCGAAGCCTCCCCACCGTGCTCGGAGGGGGAGGCGGCCATGCGCCGGTTCGTACTGCTGGTCCTCATGCTGCTGCCGGTCACGGCGTGCGGCGCGACGACGCCGAGAGCCCGTGAGGCCACCGCGCCACCGGGCAAGGCCGACGCCGGGAAGCCGCCGCGCACGCCACCCCGGGAACTCCCGGCGGAGGCGATGCCGCAGGCACCGAAGGTGCCGAGGGCCGCGTCCGGTCATTACGCGGTGGTGCGCGGCGGGGCGGCCCCCAGGCGTGGACGCGGCGCGGTGGTGCGTTACCTGGTGGAGGTGGAGCGGGGGCTGCCGTTCGACGGCCGCGCGTTCGCCGCCGAGGTGCACCGCACGCTGAACGACCCGCGTGGCTGGGCCCGGTTCCGGCGCGTGGACCGTCCGCCGGTGCGGGTCCGCGTGGCCCTGGCCAGTCCGCGCCTGACCGACCGGGGGTGCCGGCCGCTGCGCACCGGCGGCGACCTGTCCTGCTGGAACGGCACCCGCTCGATCATCAACGCCGTCCGCTGGGCCACGGGCGTCCCGCAGTACCTCGGCGACCTGCGGGCATACCGTCAGTACGTGATCAGCCACGAGGTCGGTCACGCCCTCGGCCACCACCACACCGGCTGCCCCGGCCCCGGACGTCCGGCTCCGGTGATGATGCAGCAGTCGAAGTCGCTGGGCCGCTGCAGTCCCAACCCCTGGCCGCACCCTGGCCGCACCGGGAACGGCGAACCGGAGCGGTAGGCCAGGACAAGCGCGTCGCGACATATCGTGGCTGATGGGAACACGGGGGACATCGGGATCAGTTGAGCTGGGTGTAACTGATTCTTGGAGGAGTGTGGCGATGGCAGGTTTTCGGACGGTTCGGCGCATCCTGGCGGGGGGCGCGGCCCTGGCCGCCGCAGGATGGGTGCTGCGGGACGTGCCCGCCGAGCTGGGCGTGCGGCCGCTGACGTCAGGGCCCGACCGGGCTGACAGGATACGGCGCTCACGCCAGTTCAGGGATGGCACGTTCGTCAACCCGATGCCCGAGACGACCACCATGATGACGGCGCCGCCGGTGAGCCTGCTGGGCGAGATGGTCAAGGACAGGGAGCTGCGCCGCCCGCCCGGCCCCATCCCGGTGCGCGTGCCGCCGACCGGCGCCCCCTCGCCGACCGGGCTGGGAGCCATCTGGTACGGCCACGCCTCCACGCTGGTCGAGATCGAGGGGCGGCGGGTGCTGTTCGACCCGGTGTGGAGCGATCGTCCTTCGCCCTCGCAGCTCGTCGGCCCCAGGCGTCACCATCCGCTGCCCGTGGCGCTCAACCGGCTCCCGCAGGTCGACGCCGTCGTGATCTCCCACGACCACTACGACCACCTGGACCTGAACACCGTGCGCGGGCTGACCAGGACGCAGAAGGCGCCGTTCCTGGTGCCGCTCGGCATCGGCGCCCACCTGGAGCGGTGGGGCGTCCCGGCCTACCGGATCATCGAGCTGGACTGGGACGAGGAGGCGCACGTGGCGGGGCTGCGGTTCGTCGCCACGGCCGCCCGCCACTTCTCCGGCCGCACCCTCACCCGCAACGACACGCTGTGGGGCTCGTGGGTGGTGGCCGGCGCCGCCAAGCGGGTCTTCTACGCTGGCGACTCCGGCTACTTCGAGGGCTACAAGGGGATCGGGGCCGCGCACGGGCCGTTCGACCTGACCCTGATGCCGATCGGCGCCTACAACGCCTCCTGGCCGGACATCCACATGGACCCGGAGGAGGCCGTCAACGCCAACCTCGACCTGGGCGGCAAGCTCATGCTGCCGGTGCACTGGGCGACGTTCACCCTGGCGGTGCACCCGTGGGCGGAGCCGGTCGACCGGCTGTGGCGGGAGGCCAAGGCCCGTGACGTCAAGATCGTGGTGCCGCGCCCGGGCGAGGCCGTCGACACCGCCGCCGCCCCGCCGGTCGACGGCTGGTGGAAGACCCTCGGCTGATCACGGGGACGACCGCCGCGGCCTGCGACCGCTCGCCGCGGCGTCGCCGTACGGGCCGCGGCGCTGCGCGAGCGTGGAGGCGATAGCGGCGAGCAGCCAGATCACCGGCCCGGACAGCCCGCCCACCACGTCCACGTGACCCGGGCGGACTGATCGAAGCCGAACCGGCCGCCCAGCTTCGCCGTACAGTCGTGGGGTGAGCAATCTGGAGCGGGAGCCGCGTGAGGTGCGTTGCGGCAGTGCTGGCCGCGGCGGCGGTGGCGAGGAGAGCGAGCTGCTGGAGGGGCGTGCGGTGCCGCTCGGCGGCCCGCGCGCGATGGCCGTCAGCAGGACGCTGCCCAACGTGCGCCGGCGCATGATCGGCGCCTGGTGTTTCGTCGACGCCTACGGTCCCGAGGAGACGGCGATGCGGGTGCCGCCGCACCCGCACACCGGCCTGCAGACGGTGAGCTGGCTGCTCGCAGGCCGGGTGCTGCATCGCGACAGCCTCGGCAACCTGCAGGAGATCCGGCCGGGCAGTCTCAACCTGATGACCGCCGGCCGCGGCATCTCCCACTCCGAGGAGTCGCGGCACGAGGTGCTGCACGGGGTGCAGCTCTGGGTGGCGCTGCCCGGCGAGCGGCGGGACGTGGCGCCCGGCTTCGAGCATCACGCGGCGCTGCCCGTCCGGGCCGGGTCCGGCTTCGCCGCCACCGTGATCATGGGCTCGCTCGGTGGGGAGACGTCGCCGGCCACCATGCACAGCCCGCTCGTGGGGGCGGAGGTGGCGGTCGACGGGAGCGCCGAGGTGCCGCTCGACCCGGCGTTCGAGCACGGGCTGCTGCTGCTCGACGGGGCCATCGAGCCGCTACGGCCAGGCCCCCTGCTCTATCTGCCGCCCGGCCGGGAGAGCGTGCGCGTCAGCGGTCAGGGCCGGATGCTGCTCATCGGCGGCGAGCCGTTCGGCGAGGAGATCGTGATGTGGTGGAACTTCGTCGGCCGCGACCATGACGAGATCGCCGCCTTCCGCAAGGAGTGGACGGAGGGTAGGGGCTTCGGCGCCGTCAAGGGATTCGACGGCGAACCGTTGCCGGCCCCCGCCCTGCCGGGGACCCGCCTGCGGCCACGCGGGCGGGTTCGCTGATCAGTGCCCGTGAACGAACTGATCGCGCGTGCCTGGACTGGGTGAGGAGATCCCGCTCCTGTACGAAGGAAGACCCGGCCTTGTGTACATCTGATCTTCATCTGCCCGTCAACGTCGGCTCATAGCGTGGACGACCATGTCCCGTGAACCCCAGAACACCCGCCAGGACGAATGGTCGGCGTGGGAACCCTATCCGCAGCGGCAGCACTATTGGCCAGGGCTCGGCTTCGAGCGCGTCGACGGGTACGAGGTCGATTACGCCCGGCTGCAGACCATCGGCACGCACCTCATGACCGAGTTCGAGAGCGTTCACCGGCTCCTGCCCAAGCCGGAGCTCGACGACTTCGCCAACCTCATGGGTTACCGCCCGGCGGGGTGGAGTGCCGCCCAGACCTGGACGACCATGGTCGGCGCCTTCGAGGAAGCGCTGTGCTCGCTGACCACGGACGCGATGATGGAGACGGCAGCGGCGGCCAGGGCGGTCGCGACGGCCGGGCGCAACTACGAACTGGTCGACAAGGACCCCCTGCTGTCCAAGCACCAGCTCGGGGGTGGGATCAGCGCTGACCGCTACCGGGTGACCAACGCCTACCCGTCGGGATCGATCGGGCTGCTCGACCCGTATGCGAACTACGACGACCCGATCGAGAGCTTGGTGGTGAACGAGCTCTGGTTGGACCTGGACGACCGTACCTCCGTCTGGCGCCAGCTCATGAGCTGGAGGCCGGAGGGGCTGACCTCCTACGCGAGCACGGTCACCGGCTTCGCCGACGGGCTGGTCGAGGTCACGCACGGGCTGATGTCGCGCGCGCAGGAGATAAGAGACGCGCCCTGGCAGGGGCCCGCGGCCGACCACGCCCAGCAGTCGCTCCGGCAGATCTACGCGAACGTCCGCGGGCTGGCCGCCACCCACGGCCAGGTCGCGCACGGCCTCACCGCCGCCGCCGAGATCATCACGACCGCGCAGAGCCGCTTCGACCTGGTGGTCAACAAGGGCGGCTGGGAGTTCTCCGACCTGTGGCACGGCGACGACGAGGACGCCAGGAACTTCCTCAAGGGGGTAGGCCGGCAGCTCGCGGACGTGCTACGGCAGATGCCGCAGACCGCGCGGATCGACCTGCCCGGCCTCATCCCCGAGGCCCAGCGGGCGACCTACTCCCTGAGCGAGTGACTACCCGATCGGGGTGGTCGGCGGCTCGATCACGCGGTCACGATCGACCGGTTCGCTCACCCCAGCACGTTCCGTGACGTGGAGATGACCATCGGCCAGCGGGTGTATCGGCTAGGCCGCCGCTGCGCGGAAGGCCGCTCAATCCCCCTGCAGACGGCTCACCGGGCGCGAGACTGGTTGAAGCGCAGCATGTTGCCGGAGGGGTCGCGGAAGGCGCAGTCGCGGACGCCGTACGGCTGGTCGATCGGCTCCTGCAGCACCTCGCCACCCGCGGCGCGGACCCGCTCGAAGGTGGCGTCACAGTCGTCGGTCCTGAAGATGATCCCGCGCAGCATGCCCTTGGCCAGCAGCTCCGCCATGGCCTTCCGGTCGGCGGGCGAGGCGTTCGGGTCCGCGAGGGGCGGTTCGAGGACGATGTCCACCTCGGGCTGCGACGGCGAGCCGACGGTCACCCAGCGCATCCCCTCGAACTCGACGTCGTCGCGCACCTCCAGGCCGAGGGCGTCGCGGTAGAAGGCGAGCGCCTGGTCGTGGTCCTCGACGGCGATGAAGCACTGTGAGAGCTGGATGTCCATGGGTTTCACCTTAGGAACGGCGGGCGGCCTTCGCTTCTCCATTCCTGACGGGTCGCGTGTAGATCTTGGCGACGCAGGCCGGGATGGTGGCGCCCTCGTCATGGCTGCGGGCCCGGTAGGCGCTGGGGCTCTCGCCGACCAGCTCGGTGAACCGCGTGCTGAACGACCCCAGGGACGTACAGCCGACCGCGAAGCAGACCTCCGTCACCGTCAGGTCACCCCGGCGCAGCAGCGCCTTGGCCCGCTCGATCCGGCGCGTCATCAGGTAGCTGTACGGCGTCTCCCCGAAGGCGGCGCGGAAGCTGCGGGAGAAGTGGCCCGGTGACATGAGGGCGACCCGCGCCAGCGCCGGCACGTCGAGCGGCTCGGCGTAGTCACGGTCCATCCGGTCGCGGGCCCGGCGCAGCCGGACGAGGTCCTCCAACGTCGTCACCCGACCAGCATCCCACAGCGCCGTGCCGCCGTCTCACCGGAGTTCTCGCTGATCAGAGCGCGAACAGCGCGACTTCGGGCGGTGGCGGCTAGTCGGTGTGGCTGTAGGTGTAGGTCAGGCTGAGGTCCGCCGCCCCGGTCGGGGCGTCGACCAGTACGCGGATCGGGGTGCCGGTGAGGTCCACGACCTGCGCCTGGTGTCGTCGGCCGCCGGGGTCGGGCCGGAGCCAGCAGATCAGGTGGTCGTCGTCGTACCAGTTGGCCAGGTTGGTGCAGCGGGACTCGACACGCTTCAGTTCCTGCCCCGAAAGGGAGTCGTACACGCAGGTGGTGCCCGCGGCGAGGCCGGGGCAGGTGGTGACGAACCTCTTCCCCGACGGTGAGAACAGGTGGTCGGCGAGGCCCGCGCCCACGCCGGGGATGCTCCGCAGGCGGCGGCCGCTGTCGTCGAAGAAGCGCAGGTCCTGCCGGCTGGTCCGGTCGGCCAGGGCCACCACGCCGCCGCCCGAGGGGGCGAAGCCGTAGCGGATGCCGCTCAGGTGGCTCTCCCGGAGTGCGGCGACGGCGGCGGTACGCGTGGGCACGTCCACGATGGCGAAGCCGGTCGACTGCCACGAGGCCTTGACCGGATTGCCGACGTTGAGCAGCAGGCGACGGCCGTCGCGGGACCAGGCCTGGATGTAGGCGCTGAGCGGCCGGCGCACCACGTTGACGCGGGAGGTCCGGCCCGTCTCCCTGTCGGTGATCCTGACGCTGTCGTAGCCGTCGACGTACCGCTTGCCGCGCTGGGCCAGGTATCGGCCGTCGGGCGACAGGACGCTCTCCCACACATCCGGATATTTCCGGAACTCTCCGGTGAGGGAGTTACGGGGGTAGTACACCCACTGCTTGGCCTTCGTGCTGTAGACCGAGTACGTGGTCAGCCTGACAGGGTCGGACGGGTGCTCGAAGAGGGTGGCGTCCGTGCCGGGCAGCGACGAGCCGACCAGGTCCGCCGTCCGCACCGGCGTGGGAGACGGGGTGCCGGCCGGACCGCTCGTCAGGGCGATGGGCCGCACCTCGCGCCCGTCTCCCAGGTCGCTCACCGCGACGACGACCACGGCGCCCGTCGTGACCAGCGCCGCCCCGACCGCGATCGCCGCGACCACCCACCCCCTCCGGCCCTTCTGCCGAGCGGGCCCGGACGACGAGGAGAACGACGGGGGGTAGGTCGGGGAGAACGGCTCACCCACGAAGGACTTCCCGGAGGAGGGCTGGAACGGAGCGCTATCCGAGAACGCCGGGTGCTCCATCAGGCGGAGGATCACCTCCTCGGCGGCCGGCCGGCGGGCCGGGTCCTTCGACAGGCAGGCGGCCACCACGTCGCGTAACGGCCCGGTCAGCCAGGTGAGGTCAGGCTCGTCGTGCAACACCCGCTGAACGACCTCGGGCGCCGACTCCGCGGCGAACGGGCCGACGCCGTCGGCCGCGAAGACCAGGGTGCTCGCCCAGGCGAACATGTCCGCCGCCGGCCCCGCCGGCCGCCCCAGGATCTGCTCGGGGGCCATGAAGGCGGGGGCGCCCACGGGTACGGAGCCGATCGTCGCGTTGGCGTCGAACGCCTTGGCGATGCCGAAGTCGATGACGCGCGGCCCTTCGCCGCCGAGCAGCACATTGTTCGGGTTGAGGTCGCGGTGCACGATTCCGGCCTGGTGGATGGCGGCCAGCGCGGTCACCGTGCCGATGGCCAGCCGGTGCAGCCCGGAGCCCGCCCGGGGCCCCTCCCGCGCCACCGCCTGCCGCAGTGACGGCCCGTCGACGTACTCGCTGACGATGTACGGCCGGCCCTCGTGCACGCCGGTGGCCAGCACCCGCGCCGTGCAGAACGGCGCGACCCGCCGCGCCAGCGCCGCCTCACGGGCGAAGCGCTGGGCGGCCGCCGGATCGCCGGCCAGGTGCGGGCGCAGCCACTTGATCGCCACCTGGCCGCCGTCGGCGTCCACGCCCAGGTAGACGACTCCCTGCTCGCCTTCGCCCAGCCGGCCCCGGATGGCGTACCCGCCGAGCTCGGCGGGATCCTCGGCTCGGCTCTCCATAGCGGGCGACATGTCCCGATTATGGCGGTAATGCGGAACCGGACCTCAGGACAGGCGTTGCGCCTTGCTCAGCAGCCGCTGCGCCACCACGACCAGCGCCAGGAACAACCCGCTGACCACCTGCTGGAAGGCCGAGGTCAGGTTGCCCACCTGGTTGATCAGGCTCTGGATGACCCCCAGCAGCAACACCCCCGCCACCGTCCCGGTGATGCCGCCCGCTCCCCCGGTCAGCAGGGTGCCGCCGATCACCACGGCGGCGATGACGTCGAGTTCGAGGCCGATGCCGAGGATGGTGACGCCGGAGGACAGCCGGGCCGCGTTCAGCGCTCCGGCCAGCCCGGCGAGCAGCGCGGACATGACGTACACGCGGATCTTGGTGGCGGCCACCGGCACGCCCATGAGGGCGGCCGCCTGCTGGTTGCCGCCGATGGCGTAGACGTTCTGGCCGAAGCCGGTCCGTTGCAGCAGCACCATGGCGGCCAGGGCGAGCCCGATCGTGATGTACACGGGGTAGGACAGGCCGAGGATCTGCCCCTGGCCCAGCGCCGCGAAGGCGGGGTCCTTCACCAGGTAGGTGGTGGCGCCCTCGTCGGACAGGGCCAGCATGAGGCCGCGGACACCGAGCAGCCCGGCCAGGGTGACGATGAACGGCTCCATCCCGGTCCTGGCGATGATCACGCCCTGCAGCAGGCCGACGAGCCCGCAGGCGGCCAGGGGCAGGACCAGGGCGACGACGATCCCGTACTGCGAGCCGTACGCCGCGAGCACCCCGCCGAGGACGAACAGCGAGCCCACGGACAGGTCGATCCCGCCACTGATGATCACGAACGTCATGCCGATGGCGATGATCGCCAGGAAGGACGAGGAGACCACGACGCTGGCCGCGTTCCCCGCCGTGGCGAACGAGTCGAAGGCCAGGCTGCCCACGATGACCAGCAGGGCCAGCACCATGAGGGCGCCGTGCTGCTGGAGGGTACGGCTCACCTGTTCGCGAGAGGTCATCGGGTCCCACGCTCCCTGGTGGCGTAGACGGCGGCCAGGATGATCCCGGCCTGGACGATCTGCGTCCACGACTGCGGCAGGTTGTGCTTGATCAGGGTCGCCGCGAGCAGCTGCATGAGCAGGGCGCCCATGACGGTGCTGAGCACCCTGATCCGCCCGCCGGTCAGCGGGGTGCCGCCGACCACGACCGCGGTGATCGCGGACAGCTCGATGAACAGGCCGAGCGAGGTCGGGTCGGCCGCCTGCAGCCTGGCGGTGGCCAGCACGCCGGCCAGCGCCGCGAGCAGCCCGGAGATGACGTACACGATCAGCAGCACGCGCTTGACCGGCAGGCCGGACAGCTCGCTGGCCGTCCGGTTGCCGCCGATGGCGACCACCTGGCGGCCGAAGGTGGTGCGCCGGACCACGAACATCATCACCAGCGTGAGCGCGCCCGCGATGAGCACGATGATCGGGATGCCCGCCACGGAGCTGCTGCCGAGCGCGATCAGGCCGGGGCTGCGGAACTCGACGAGCTGCGGCACGAACACGTTGGCCAGGCCGCGCACCCCGACGAGCAGCGCGAGGGTGGCGACGATCGGCTGGACGCCGACGTAGGCGATCAGCGCCCCGCCCGCCGCCCCGGCGACGGCCCCGCCGACCAGGGCGGCGATCAGCGCCGGCAGCCATCCGTAGCCGAGGTAGAGCACGACCACGGCGGCGGCCAGCGCCATCACGGAGCCGACCGACAGGTCGATGCCCTGGGTGCCGATCACCAGCGCCATGCCGAGCGAGACGATGACGATGGGCGTGACCTGGACGAGCTGGGTGCGGAAGTTGGAGGCGTCCAGGAAATACGGCGTGAACAGCACGTTGAACAGCAACAGCGCCAGCACCGCCGCGTACACGCCGTAGTCCTGCACCCAGGCGTAGACGCGCGGCTTGAGCACCGCCATCCGCTCGCTTCGCGGCGAGGTGAGCTCAGCCATCCGACTGCTCCGCGATCGTTGCCATGATTCTCTCCTCGGTGACGTCGTCGCCGGACAGCTCTCCGACGACCGCGCCCTCGCGCAGCACCAGGATGCGGTCGGCGCCCTCGACGAGCTCCTCCAGGTCGGAGGAGATCAGCAGCACGCCCAGCCCTTCGGCCGCCAGCTCGTCGATCAGCGCCTGCACCTCGGCCTTGGCGCCCACGTCGATGCCGCGGGTGGGCTCGTCGAGCAGCAGCACCTTGGGCCGCACGGCGAGCCAGCGGGCGAGCAGGACCTTCTGCTGGTTGCCGCCGGACAGCTCGGACACGAGCTGGTTCGGCGAGGCGGCCTTGATCCGCAACCGGCGCATGAAGATCTCCACCACCCGGTCGATCTTGGTGTCGGAGACCACGCCGGCCGTGCCGAGCGAGGGCAGCGCGGCCAGCGCGATGTTCTCCCGCACCGACAGCGTCGGGATGATGCCCTCGGCCTTGCGGTCCTCGGGCAGCAGGCTGATGCCCGCCCTGATGGCCGCCTTGGTGGAGCCGCCGCGCAGCGGCAGCCCCGCGACGATCACCTGCCCGCCGTCGAGGGGCATCGCGCCGACGATGGCCTTCGCGGTCTCGGTACGGCCCGCGCCGAGCAGGCCGCCGAGGCCGACCACCTCGCCTGGCCTGACCGATACGTCCACGCCGTCGAGCACGTGGCGCCGGGTGAGCCCGCGGGCTTCGACGGCCGGCTCGGCCTTCTGGTCCACGGACGTCCCGGCGGCGAGGTGCCGGTCGCGGGAGAACTTCGTCACGCCCGCGCCGCGCACCTCACCCAGGTCGCGGCCGAGCATGAGCGAGATGAGCTCCAGCCGCTCCAGCCCGGCCAGCGCGCCGGTGTGCGCCAGCCGCCCGTCGCGGAGCACGGTGACCCGGTCGCACACCTGGTAGAGCTCGTCGAGCCGGTGGCTGACGTACATGACGGCGATGCCGCTGTCGCGCAGCCGCCTGATCACCCCGAACAGCGTCTCGACCTCGCGCGGCTCCAGGGACGAGGTGGGCTCGTCCATGATGACCACCCGCGCGTCCACCGAGACGGCCCTGGCCAGGGCGACCATCTGCTGGGCGCCGATGCCGAGGTCGCGCAGCGGCCGGCGGACGTCGGTCTCGACGCCGTAGCCGGCCAGGACGCGACCGGCCTCGCCGTACATCGCGTTGGCGTCGATGACGCCGAAGCGGCTGCGTGGCTCGCGGCCGAGCAGCAGGTTGCGGGCCACGCTCATCATGGGGACGAGGTTGACCTCTTGGTAGATGGTGGAGATCCCGGCGTGCTGCGCGTCCATGGGTGTGCCGAACACGGCGGGCCGCCCCTGGTGGAGCAGTTCGCCGCCGTCCGGGTGGTACACGCCGGTGAAGACCTTGATCAGCGTGGATTTGCCGGCGCCGTTCTCCCCCACGAGGGCGTGCACCTCGCCCGGGTGAAGGGCGAGGGACACGCCGTCGAGAGCGAGCACGCCGGGGAAGCGCTTGCTGATCCCCTTGGCCTCGAGTACCGCTTCCAACTCAGTACGCCTCACCGAGGGAGGTCTTGGCGTTGCTCGTGTCGTAGTCGCGGTCGGAGATGATCACTTTCTCGGGGATGGCCTCGCCGTCCAGGAATTTCTGGGCGGTGGAGAAGGCCAGCGGGCCGAAGCGGGGGTTGGACTCGATGACGGCGTGCAGCCAGCCGTCGGCGATGGCCTGGACCGCGCTGCGGGTGCCGTCCACCGAGACGATCTTGATGTCACCGGCTTCCTTGCCCGCGCCCTTGAGGGCGGTGACGGCGCCCAGGGCCATCTCGTCGTTCTCGGCGTAGATGCCGTTGATGTCGGGGTTGGACTGGATGAGCTGCTCGGTGACCTGCTGCCCCTTCTCGCGGGCGAACTCGCCGGTCTGCTCGAAGGAGATCTCGATCTCCGGCGCGGCCTCCTTGACGCGGTCCTTGAAGCCGTTGGTCCGCTCGGTGGTGACGTTGTTGCCGGGCGCCCCGAGCAGGATCGCGACCTTGCCCTTGCTGGAGAGCGCCTCGATCATCTGGTCGGCCGCCCGCTTGCCCTGCTCGTAGAAGTCCGAGCCGATGAAGGTGAGGTAGTCGCTGCACGGCTTGGCGTTGATCTTGCGGTCGACCGTGATGATGGGGATCTTCTTGGCCGCCGCCTGCTGGAGCACCGGCTCCCAGCCGTCGGAGTTCAGCGGCGCGATGACCAGCAGCTTCACACCCTGGGCGATGAGCTGCTGCACGTCGGTGATCTGCTTGGAGAACTGCGACTGCGCGTTGGTGACCTTCAGGTCGGCGATGCCGAGCTTGGCCGCCTCGTCCTTGATCGACTTGGTCTCGGCGATGCGGAACGGGTTGGCCTCCTTCTCCGACTGGGAGAAGCCGACAGTGGCCGTCTTGAGGTCGAACTTCTCGCCGCCGAACTGCTGCAGCGTGCAGGTCGCGCCGGCGCTGCCGGTGGGGGTCTGCACGACCTGCTGCCCGGCCGTGCTGGTGGCGGCGGGCGCGCTCTGCGGCGCCTCCGCCTTGGCGCACCCTGCGGCGGTGAGGAGGACGGCCAGCGCCAGTGACGCCGTCCGGATGGGGGGCTTCATAGGGATTCCTTCCTATCAGGCACAGGCCGGGCTGAGTTCGCCGGTGAGCGCCTTGTTCGCGTCGTGCACGCGCTGAACGTCGGGCTTGGTGATCGCGCGGTCGTAGGTCATGAGGCCGTTGATCTCGGTCTCGACGTCGGTGGTCTGGGTGTAGATGGCGGCGCTGAGGTCGTCGCAGGCGTGCAGCCGGCGCAGTTCCTCGGTCATCGCGATGTAGCGGTCGGTGAGCGCCTTGTTGTCCGGCTCGGTGGCATAGCCCCAGCCGCCGCCGGTCCAGGTGTGGCCGATGACCGGCAGGGCCAGCCCGCCGTACTCGCCGAGCACGGTCGCGCGGGTGCCGCTGGGCTTGCCGGTGTTCCCGGGGCCCGGGTAGATGTGCAGGTCCTTGACGTCGCCGTTGCCGCCGTCGACGGCGCCGCAGCAGTTGACGCCGCTCTGGTTGTTGACCAGGCGGGAGGGGTCCCAGCTCTTGACCTGGTCGGCGATGCGGGCCATGTCGTACTGGCCCCAGCCCTCGTTGAAGGGCACCCACATGATGATCGACGGGCTGCTGCGGTGCTGGTCGACCATCGCCTTCAGCTCGGCCTCGAACTGCGGCCTGTCGGTGCTCCGGTGCGCCGACGGCATGTCCTGCCAGACCAGCAGGCCGAGCTTGTCGGCGTGGTGGTACCAGCGGTCGGACTCGATCTTGACGTGCTTGCGGACGGCGTTGAAGCCGAGCCTCTTGGTCTCCACCAGGTCGTGGCGCAGTGCCTTGTCCGTGGGGGCGGTGTAGATGCCGTCAGGCCAGAAGCCCTGGTCGAGCGGGCCGATCTGGAAGACGGGCTTGCCGTTGAGCATCATCCGGTTGTTCTCGACGGAGATCGTCCGCATGCCGAAGTACGACTTCACCTCGTCGTGCTTGACCTTGACGGTGAGGTCGTACAGGTGCGGGTCCTCCGGCGACCACAGCTTCGGGTTACGCACGGGCAGCGTCAGCTCGGTGCCGACCTTGCCGACGACCCGGCCGACGACGCGCCTGCCGTCGCGGGCGGTGACGATCGCGGTGCCGGACGAGCCCTTGACGGTGACCTTCAGCGCCTGGCCGGGCACGTCGGGGACGGTGTCGACGCGCTCGATGTGGTTCTCGGGCACCGGCTCCATCCAGACCGACTGCCAGATGCCGGAGGCCGGGGTGTACCAGATGCCGCCCTGGGCGAGCCGTTGCTTGCCGACGGCCTGGCCGCCCTGGTCGGTGAGGTCGACGACGCCGACGACGAGCTCCTGCCGGCTGTGGCGCTTCAGCGCGTCCGTCACGTCCACGGTGTGGCGGTCGTAGCCACCCTTGTGGTTGCCCACCCGCTCGCCGTTGACGTACACGGTGGAGTCCCAGTCAACGGCGTCGAGGTGCAGCAGGACGCGCTCCCCCTTCCAGGAGCGGGGCACCTCGAACGTCCTGCGGTACCACATGCGCTCCTCGTGCCGGCCGATGCCGGACAGCTGCGACTCCACCGGGTACGGCACGACGATCCGCTCGGACAGGTCGCGGCCGATCGGGGCGGCCTCGCCCTCCTGGGCGGGGGCGAACTGCCAGGTGCCGTTGAGGCTGCGCCAGTCGTCCCTGACCAGTTGCGGGCGGGGGTACTCGGGCAGCGGGCGGGCCGGGTTCACGTCCTTGGACCAGCGGGTGGACAGGATGTGCGTGGAGGCGTTGATCACGAAGGCGTAGGGGAAGGCGGCCAGGGGGGTGCCGTCGGTGTGCGTGATCCCGCCGCTGCCGTCGTAGGAGGCGCGCAGGCTGCTGCCCGCCTTCGCGGGAACCGGGTGCTCCAGGGTGAGCGCCACCGTGTCTTGTCCCGTCAGGGCGGCGGACTTCACCGGCCATCTGGTGCCGGCGACGGTGATGACGAGCTTGTCGGCGGCGTCGGCGGGCAGCGCGTTCAGGGGCTTGCCGAACGTCAGCGTGGCGACGTCACCGGCCTCGTTCACCGTGGCGGCCACCGGTCCCGGCGGGTCGAACCCCTCGGGCAAGGTGAGCGCCTCGACGGGCACGATCTCCTTCGGCTGACTCGGACTCTGCCAGCGCAGCCGCAGGTGGGCGCCGCCGAAGTGCTCGAAGTACTCGACCTTGACGTCGTACTTCCGGCCCGCCTCCAGCGCGATCGGCGTGCCGACCTGCTCGACGTCCCAGTCGTCGACCCAGTGATCGATGATGACCTGGCCGTCGATCCAGAGCCGGAAGCCGTTGTCGCCGATCATCGAGAAGGTGTAGGTCTCGGAGTGCTCGGGCTGGATCTGCCCGGTCCACCGCACGGAGACGTCGTCGGCCCGGCCGGTCAGCAGTTGCAGCGCCGGGTTGAGGTCGGACAGCTCCAGGTTGGGCTCCACGACGCTGGCCTTCAGCTCACCGAAGTCGAGCGTTCCCGCCCCGGTGGACAGGTGGTAGTCGCCGCGCAGGCCGTGCCTTTCGCCGGCGCTCGTATCGGAGACGGCGGGCGGCGCGGCGACCACCGCGCCTAACACCGCCAGCAGTACGGAGGTCAGTACCGCGATCGTCTTTCGCACGGATGGTCCTTTCACACGGAGAGCACGTTCACGTTCACGCACGTTCACGCGGGGGGATGCGAGGAACAGGTCCCGACAGCGCGGGGGCGACCGGACGGACGAAGGTGGGGGGTGCGCATGATGCGGCCCTTCGATCAGGATCGGACAGGAAGTGACCCCTGTCTGGGCTCCAAATAAGCACTAATGGACCCAGCCGGTCAAGATTTCCGATCAGATTCGTACTTAATCGGTCAGAGGCGAAAGCGGATTTGACCGTGCGTCTATGATCGGGAGCGTGAGCGACACGCAGAGCGACGGACGCCGGCCCGTGTTCGCCGCTGAGCGCAGGCAGCGCATCCTGGAGCTGGTGCGCGCCAACGGCGCCGTGTCGCTGCGCGAGCTCGCCCAGGCCGTGCACTCCTCCGAGGTGACCGTGCGCCGCGACCTGCGCGCGCTGGAGTCGGAAGGGCTGCTCAACCGCCACCACGGCGGCGCGACGCTGCCGGGCGAGCTGACCCGCGAGGCGGGTTACACGCACAAGGTGTCGCTGGAGTCGGCCGAGAAGGCCGCCATCGCCGAGCTGGCCGCCGCGCTGGTCGAGGACGGCGACGCCATCGTGATCGGCCCCGGCACCACCACCCAGGAGTTCGCCCGCCGCCTGACCAGGCATTCCGAGCTCGCCGTGGTGACCAACTCGCTGCTGGTCGCGCAGGCGCTGGCGGGCTCGCCCCGGGTCGAGGTGATGCTGACCGGCGGCACCCTGCGCGGCTCCATCCTGGCCCTGGTCGGCAGCGCCGCCGAGCGTTCGGTGGCCGGGCTGCGGGTGCGCCGGGCGTTCATCTCGGGCAACGGGCTGAGCGCCGAGCGCGGCCTGTCGACCCCCACCATGGTGGTCGCGGGCGTCGACCGGGCGCTGGCCGCGGCGGCGGAGGAGGTGGTCGTGCTGGCCGACCACACCAAGGTGGGCATCGACACGATGGTGCAGACCGTCCCGCCGGAGGAGATCGACCACCTCGTCACCGACGAGGGCGCGCCCACCGAGGTGCTGGACGAGCTGTCCGGCCGTGGCGTCCGGCTGCACATCGCCCGACTCTGATCGAATGTGACTTCTCTGTTACTGGATTGTTTCCTGCTACGATCACGATCGAGTCCGGAGGCAACCGTGTTACAGGTCGCAGGAGTTCTCAAGACCTTCCAGGGCGTCATCGCGCTCGACCACGTCACCCTGTCCGTGCGGCCCGGCGAGGTGCACGCGCTGGTCGGCGGCAACGGCGCGGGCAAGTCCACTCTGGTCAAGGTGCTGTCCGGGGTCCACCAGCCCGACGCGGGCGAGCTCCGCTACCGAGGCGAGCCGGTCAGGTTCACCGACCCGGCCGACGCCCGGCGCGCGGGCATCGCCACCGTCCACCAGGAGACCAACCTGGTGCCCACCATGAGCATCGCCAGAAACCTGCTGCTGGGCAGGGAGCCGCGCGGCAGGTTCGGGCTGATCGACTTCGCGGCCGTCAACGACCGCGCCACGCAGGTCCTCGCCACGTACGGCCTGCGCACGGACGTCCGCAGGCCCCTCGCGTCGCTGGGCGAGGGAGCCCGCCAGCTCGTCGCGCTGGCCAGGGCCGCCTCGGCGGACGCCCAGCTGGTGATCATGGACGAGCCCACCGCCGCCCTGGACCACGCCGAGCTGGAGACGCTGTTCGGTGCCGTGGCCAGACTCCGTGAGCAGGGCCGCTCGGTCGTCTACGTGACCCACCGGCTGGAGGAGCTCTACGAGATCTGCGATCGCGTCACCGTGCTCCGCGACGGCCGGGTCGTCCACACCGGCCCGCTGGCGGGTCTCGACCGGCTGCGGCTGGTCTCGCTGATGCTGGGCCGGCCCTTCCACCCGGCGCGGCCCTCCGCCGTCACCGGGCAGCCGGACGAGCCCGGCGACCTGCCGGTGCTGGAGGCCACGGGCCTGACCCGCCACCACGTGCTCGACGGGGTGTCGCTGGTGATGCGCGCGGGTGAGGTCGTCGGTCTCGGCGGGCTGCTGGGCGCCGGTCGCAGCGAGACGGCCCGGGCCATCGCCGGCGCGATGCCGGTCGACGCCGGCCAGGTGACGGTGTCGGGGGCGGTGTCGGGGGCCGGGCCCCGCAACTGGTCGATCAGGAACGCCATCCGCGCCGGCATCGGCCTGGTCCCGGAGAACAGGAAGACCGAGGGCATCGTGCCGACCCTGTCGGTGCGCGACAACATCGCGCTGGCGGCGCTCCCCCGCCTGTCCAGGGCCGGGATCGTGTCGGACGCGCGGGTCGACAGCATCGTGGCCACGTTCATGAAGCGGCTCGGCATCAAGGCGGTCTCCCCCCACCAGGCCGCGGGCGAGCTGTCCGGCGGCAACCAGCAGAAGGTCCTGCTGGCCCGCTGGCTGGCCATGCACCCCAAGGTGCTGCTGCTGGACGAGCCGACCAGGGGCGTCGACGTGGCGACCAAGGTGGAGATGCAGAGCCTGCTGGACGAGCTGGCCGTGGACGGCCTGGCCATCCTGCTGATCTCCTCCGACGTGGCCGAGCTGGTGGAGAACTGCGACAGCGTGGTGGTGCTGCGGGACGGCGCGATCACCGACCAGCTCGCCGGCCCCGAGGTGACCGAGGAGCGCCTCCTCGCCGCCCTGGCGAAGGACTGAGACGCCGGCGAGCCGGCCGGCCGCGGGTCAGCGCGCGGTGGCGAAGGTGTGCGTACCCGAGCCGACCTCCACCGGAGCCAGTCCGGGCAGGTCCACCTCCGCCACCACGTTCGCCGGAACCGTGGCCGTCACGGTGAGAACGCCGTCGTCCAGCCGCCAGGAGACCGCCGCGCGGCCGTAGGGGGTGTCGAGTTCGGCCGCGGCCGACGTCAGGTCCCCGCCGGGGCGCGGCGCGATCCGCAGCCGCCGATAGCCGGGCTCGGCGGGAGCCAGCCCGGCGACCACCCGATGCAGGAAGTCCGCCACCGCGCCCAGGGCGTAGTGGTTGAACGAGGTCATGTCGCCGGGGTTGACCGTCCTGTCGGGTAGCAGGCTGTCCCACCGCTCCCAGATGGTGGTGGCTCCCATGGTCACCGGGTACAGCCAGGACGGGCAGTCACGCTGGAGCAGCAGCCGATAGGCCGTCTCCAGCTGCCCGGCGTCGGCCAGGGCGTCGCAGACCAGCGGGGTGCCGACGAAGCCCGTCGCGATCCGGAAGTCGTCGAAGGCGGCCAGCTCGGCCAGCCTGCGCCCCGCCCGGTCACGCTGCTCGGGCTTGGCCAGCAGGTCCATGCTCAGCGCGAGGGCGTACGCCGTCTGGCTGTCGCTGGTCAGCCGGCCCGCCGGCGTGACGTACTCGTCCCGGAACGCCTCGCGGACGGCCGCGGCGAGCGCCGCGTACCGGACCGCGTCCTCGTCCCGCCCGAGCAGGGCGGCGGTCTCGGCCACCAGGTGCGCGCTCCACGCGTGGTAGGCCGTGGCCACCAGGGCGCTGTCCGTCCTGGCCTTCGCCGGGCGGTCGGGGGGCGCCGCCGGATCGAGCCAGTCGCCGAACTGGAAGCCCGTGTCCCACAGGTGGCGCTCACCCGCCAGCCCTGCGACCTGGTCGACCCAGGCCGTCATGCTGGGATACCGGGCGGCCAGCAGGCCGAGGTCGCCGAACCGCTGGTACAACGTCCACGGCACGATCACCGCGGCGTCGCCCCAGGCCGCCGCCGGGCCGACCGGGAAGACCAGGGGAACCCACGGCACGTAGTGCGGAACCGTGCCGTACTCCTCCTGCTCGGCCGCCAGGTCCTCCAGCCAGGACGTCAGCGGGCCCGCGCAGTCGTACAGGAAGGACGCCGTGGGCGCGAACACCTGGATGTCGCCCGTCCACCCGAGCCGTTCGTCGCGCTGCGGGCAGTCGGTGGGCAGGTCGACGAAGTTGCCTCGCATGCTCCACACCGCGTTCTCGTGCAGCCTGGTCAGCTCGGCGTCGGAGCAGGTGAAGCGGCCGGTCCGGCGCATGTCGGTGTGGCAGACCACGGCCCGCACCGAGTCGGGGCCGAGGTCACCGGGCCAGTCGTCGACCTGGGCGTACCTGAAACCGTGCACGGTGAAGGTGGGCTCCCACTCCTCGACGCCCGCCGCACCGCGCAGCGTGTACGCGTCACGCGCGGCGGCGCCCCGGAGGGGGCGCAGGGCGAGGGCCCCGTTCTCCAGCACCTCGGCGTGCCGCAAGGTGACGGTATGGCCGGCGGGGCCGTGGACGCGGATGCGCAGGCGGCCGGAGATGTTCTGGCCGAAGTCCAGGATGGTCTCACCGGCGGGCCCGGTGAGGACCGCCACCGGGCCGAGCGTCTCGACGCGGCGTACGGCGGGGCCCGCCGGGGCGACGAGCAGGGCGGGATCGAACGCCACGACGTCGGCGGGAATCCAGCCGGCGTCGTCGAAGCCCGGTCGCGACCAGCCCGCGGGGGTCAGGCGGGCGTCGAAGCGCTCCCCGTCGTAGAGCGAGGCGGCCGTGACGGCGCCTCGGGCGCATCGCCACCGCTCGTCGGTGACCACCCGGAGCACGGTGCCGTCGTCATAGGTGACCTCCAGCTGGGCCACGAGAGCGGTCCGGTCGCCGTAGACGCCGGTGCGCCCGCCCTCGAACCCCACGCGTCCACGGAACCAGCCGTCCGCCAGGGTGGCGCCGATGGCGTTGTCGCCCTCCCGCAGCAGGGCGGTCACGTCATGCGTGCGGTAGCGGAGCCGGTGCCCGTAGCTGGTCCATCCGGGAGCGAGGACGTCGTCGCCGACCACGGACCCGTTGATCTCGACCTCGTAGAGCCCGTGGGCCGTGACGTACAACCGCGCCCGGGCGATGGACGCGCGCACGGCGAACTCCCGGCGCAGGTGAACGGCCGGCCCGTCGGGGGCGCCGAGCAGTTCCAGAGGCGGAGCCGCCGCGCCGGCCCGCCACTCGCCGGGCTCCAGCAGCCCGGCTTCGACCCAGGCCCACGGGCTCCAGTCACTGCTCGACCCGTCACGGCCGTGCACCCGCACCCGCGCCCCTCGTCGCCGGCGCGACTCCAGGGGCACGCCGGGCCAGGGCACCAGCACGGAGGAGCCGGTATCGACGATCCCGGTGGCGTACGTGATCGCGCCGTCGGCGTCGCAGAGCTCGATCTCGTACGCTCGCTGCAGCCAGTCCGGCAGGTCGGTGACGGTCGTCCAGGACAGCCTGGGAGTTCTCTCTCCGATGCCGATCGGCTCCCGGTGGTGCTCGAAGCGGGGCAGTTCGACGCGGAGGTCAGGTGCGGGGGTCACAGGGTGTGATGCTCCTCTGAGGTCAACCCTTGATGGCGCCGGCGGTCATGCCGGCGACGATCTTGCGGTTGAAGAAGACGAAGGCCAGCAGCGGCGGGATCGTGATGAGCACGATGTCCATGAACAGCAGGTTCCACCGGGTGCTGTACTGGCTCTGGAAGTTGTAGAGCGTGACCTGGACGGTCACGTTGTCGTCGCCCGGCAGGAAGTACAGCGGGTTGACGAAGTCGTTGAAGATCGTCACCGAGCTGGTGAGGATGACCGTGATGGTCACCGGCCGCAGCAGCGGGAAGATCACCTTGAAGAACAGCCGGTATCCGGTGCACCCGTCGATCTGCGCGGCCTCGTCGAGCTCACGCGGGATGGCGGCGATGAACGCCCGGAACAGCAGCATCGCGTACGACACCTGGAAGGCGACCTCGACCAGGATGAGGCCCGGCAGGGTCTTGAACAGGCCGATGGACTGCAGCAGCCAGATCGTCGGCACGATCGCCGGCGGGATGATCAGCCCGGACAGCACGAGGATGTTCGCCACGGCGCCGACGCGGCCGCCGCGACGCTGCAGGACGAAGGCGGCCATCGCGCCGAAGACGACGACCAGCGCCACCGAGGTGACGGTGAGGATCGTGCTGTTCAGGTAGGCCCGCAGCAGCACGTAGTCCCGGGCCGAGATGACGGCGATCAGGTTCTCGACGACGGGCCAGTTCGTCGGCAGCGCGAAGCTCAGATCGGCCGCCTCGGCCTCGTCCTTGAGCGCGGTCAGCAGCATGAAGGAGAACGGGACGAGGAAGACGACGGTCGCGATGAGCAGGACGGCGATCTCGCCGGCTGACCTGCGGAGCGCCCTCACGAGTAGACCTCCCGTCTGCCCAGGAAGTACGCCAGCGGCACGACGATGGCCGTGACGACCACGAACAGGATGACGTTGCCCGCCGTGGACAGGCCGAAGAAGCCGGCCTGGTACTGCTTGTAGATGATCGAGGCGATGACGTCGCTGGTGAAGCCGGGCCCGCCGCGCGTCATCGTCCAGATCAGGTCGAACGAGCGCAGCCCGCCGATGAACGACAGGATGATCACCGAGTACGTCGCGGGCCAGCTGAGCGGCAGCGTGACATGGCGGAACCGGTGCCAGGCCGTCCCCCCGTCGGCGGCGACGGCCTGGTAGTAGTCCTGGGGGATGGACAGGATGCCCGCGATGTAGATGACGACGGCCAGGCCCACGCCCTTCCAGACGTCGACCACCACCACGGACAGCAGGGCGGTGTTCGCGTCACCCAGCCAGTCGGGGCCGGAGACGCCCACGAGCGCCAGCGCCTTGTTGACCAGGCCGGTGTCCGGGCGCAGGAGCACGCTGAAGGTGATGCCGACCGCGACGGTGCTGACCAGGACCGGGAAGAAGACCACCGAGCGCAGGAATCCGCGCAGCCGCAGCTTCGAGGTCAGCAGGACCCCCAGCGCCATGCCCAGCACGACCTTGAGCCCGCTGGTCAGCACCGCGTAGACGATGGTGTTCTGGAATCCGATGCGCAGGTTCTGCTCGGCGAAGAAGTCGACGAAGTTCTCGAACCCGACGAACGTACTGTCGAAGAGCGTCCACCGGGTCAGCGAGAAGTAGAAGGCCATCACCGTCGGGACCAGGAAGATCACGACATAGACCACGGCCGCCGGAAGGTAGAGGGCGTAGGGGTAAGGGCTCTTCGTGGTCCGGTGGGGGGTGGTCACCATCCGGGCAGGCCCAACTGCTTGGCCTGCTTCTCCACGTCCTTGTCGTACTGGGCGGCCCCTTCGGCCGGGGTGGTCAGGCCCGAGCCGACCGCGGAGGTGATCTGCTCCAGGGCCGGCCCCTTGATCGGGGAGACGAACTCCAGGGCGGGGGCGGTGGCGTTCTTGTCGATGTAGGCCTGGAGGTCCTTGGCCACTTGGATGGCGTCGTCGGGGAGCTTGGCGCCGTCGATGCGGTACGGGCCGGCCGGCTGGACGACCTTGTTGACGGCGTCGGCGGCCGGCGGGGAGGCGATGAAGGCCAGGAACTTCTTGGCCTCCTCCTGGTGCTCGCCGGTCTTGGCGAGGTAGATGCCCGGCGGTTCCCAGATGGTGGCGCCGTTGGTGGCCGGGTCGTCGCCCGGGATGGCGAAGAAGCCGATGTCGGTGGCCGCCGCCGGGGTGGTGGCCACCAGCGGCGGGAGCTGGGCGCTCAGCATGGGGTAGTGCACCCCTTCGCCCGCTACCAGCATCTTCATGCCTTGCTCGTTGGTGGCCGAGCCGAAGCCCTTGTTGACGTACCCCTTGGCGTGGATGTCGGCCAGGTGCTGGAAGCCCGCCAGCGCGGCCGGGGTGGTGGCGAACTTGGCCTTGTTGGCGGTGTAGTCCGACGCGAAGGCCGGCACCGCGGCCTGGACGTTGAAGTGGTCGCCCAGCACGAGCAGCTGGGAGGTCCAGGTGTCCTTGAAGGTGGAGATCACCGGGGTGCGCCCGGCGGCCTTGATCCTCTCGTTGTTGGCCATGAACTCGGCCCAGGTCATGGGCACTTTCAGGGCGAGTTCGTCGTAGACCTTGCGGTTGTAGAGGATGCCTCCGCCCATGGCGGTGCCGGCCGGGACGCCGTAGACCTTGCCGCCCTGGGTGACGACGGGCAGATAGTCCTTCTGCACGTTGGCGAGCACCGGGTCGCCGGTGAGGTCGACCATGGTCTGGGCCGGGTTGAGCGCCTGGAGCAGCGAGCCGGAGTTGTACCAGAACACGTCGGCCATCTCGCCGGTCGCCAGGCGGGTCTTGACGATGTTGTCGCCCTCGGTCCCGCCCGGACGACTCTCCGTTTCGACCTTGATGGTGGGATTGGCCTGCATGAACGCGTCCGCGAGCGCCTTGGCGGTGTCCATGGTGGCCTGGCTGTTGTCCACGAGGAACGTCAGGGTCACGGAGCCGCCGGTCGCCGGTTCGCTGTCAGAGCCGCAGGAGGTCAGGGCAGCCATGGTGAGAACGGCGAGGCCCATTCCCAGCGCGCGGTGAGAGGTGTTCATAACGCTCTCCAAGGTCCGATCGAATCGTTTTAAGGCCCGATTGCGAGTTAACGTAGGCGTCACACGACAGCCCGTCAAGGCTGATAACGGGTAACGATCCTCAACCGTTATCGGGCGTGGTAGTGGGAGATCACCTCAACCACATCCGCCAAATCATGTCTTTATGGGTAACGTTACCCATCGTTTGCGCAGTTCACAGGACCTGTCGTCACCGTGTGCGAGCCCTGCGGCTCAGACCCCGCCCCAGGCGGCGGTGGACCTCCGCGTGACCAGCGACGGGGTCACGGAGAAACGCACCGACGACGTACGACCCTCGACCCGCTCCAGAAGGAGGCGCCCGGAGGTGCGGCCCATGAGCACGCCGTCCTGCTCGACGGTGGTCAGGGCGATGTTGGGCAGGGCCGCCATCCTGGTGTTGTCGTAGCCGGCTATCGAGAGGTCGCCGGGCACCGACAGCCCGGCCTCGTGCGCCGCCGCCATCGCCCCCAGCGCGGCGAGGTCCGCGCCGGCGAAGATCGCCGTAGGGCGCGCGGGGCGGCTCAGCAGTTCGCGCGCGCCCATGTAGCCGCCCTCCTCGGTGTAGGAGGTGGCGACGACGTCGATCTCCTCGCCGAGCCCGTGGTCGCGCATGACGCGCCGGTACGTCTCCGCCCGGATCGCATGGAGCAGATCCACCGGACGACCCCGGCTGTTGTCCTTCTGGCCGATGTGCGCGATCCGGCGGTGCCCGAGGGCGATCAGGTGCTCCACCGCGAGCTCGGCGCCGAGTTCGTCGTCGTCGAAGACCGAGTCGAAGACCGACGACCGCTCGTGCCTGCCGAGGACGACGGTCGGCACGTCCTTGGCGATCTCCTCCAGGCCCGTCCTGGAGGAGAGCGGCACGACCATGAGAATGCCGTCCACCTGCCTGTCGACCAGCGCGTTGATGGCGCGGCCTTCGGCCTGCGTGTTCTCGCCGCCCTGAATCATGATCGCCTGGTAGTCGGCCTTGCGGACCTGCTCCTGGAACCCGTCGAGGATGTCGGCGAAGAAGGGGTTCCGGATGTGGGGCAGCAGGACGCCGATGGTGAACGTCCTGCCGCGCATGGCGCGGGCCGCGGCCTGGGGACGGTAGCCGAGCTCGTCGATCGCCGCCTTGACGCGCTCGCGCATCGCGGGGCTGACGCCGTAGGCGTTACGGAGGACCTTCGACACCGCGGTGGTGGAGACCTCGGCATGGCTGGCCACGTCGACGATCGTCACCCGCCGCCGTCGAGCACCCGAGCCCATGGCCTCCCCCTCCGGACAACGTCATCCTCGATGCTCGGCGGCACCGTCGCTAACGCATACGTTAGCGAACGCCGCGGCTTGTTAAAACGATTCAACACCAGCTGGGGCGCCGCCCGATGATTTGCGGGCCTGTTTCTCCCCTCCCTCTTGAGCTTGTCGCGCGCCGGCGAACGGGGGTCACAGGTCCAGGACGAGCTCGCCGCGTGGTTGTGAGCAGCAGATCAGGAGGTTGCCCGGGGCCGGGGCGTCGACCGGTTCGGGTGCGTAGCCGACGGATCCGGACAGCAGGCCGCTCTCGCAGTTGTGGCAGACGCCGGTGCGGCAGGACCAGCGGGTCGGCACGTCGCAGGCCTCCGCGAGCTCCAGCAGGCTCGCGTAGGCGGGGTCCCAGGGCACGGTGAGCCCGCTGCGCGCGAAAGTGACCGTCGGGCCCGTGCCCGGCGGGCCCGCCGGTGCGTGCACGGGCCGGGCCGGGACGTCGGCCAGGCCGGGACTGAACCCCGAGCCCGCTCCGAAGATCTCCGTGTGGATCCGGGCGGGAGCCAGGCCGGCCTCCGCCAGGGCGGCGGGCAGCTCGCTCATGAACGCGGACGGGCCGCACAGATAGACGTCGGCGCCCCGTGGCACGCCGAGGCGGCGGAGCAGGCCGCCGGAGAGCCGGCCGTGCGTCTGGTAGTCGACGCCCGGCCGGTCGGCGGCCGTCGGACGGCTGTAGCAGACGTGCCCGCGCGCGTGCGGAAGCCGGGCCAGCAGGGTGCTGCTCTCCTGGGCGAAGGGGTGCTCCGTGCCGTCGCGGGCCCCGTACAGCCACCACACCTCGCGGGTGGAGCGCTCGCCGGCGAGCGCGTGCAGCATGGCGAGCATGGGGGTGACGCCGATACCCGCCGAGATCAGCAGGACCGGGCTCTCGCCGGCCTCCAGGGTGAACGCCCCGCGCGGGGCCGCGACGTCGAGGACGTCGCCGACACGCACGTGGGCCCGGAGGTAGCCGCTGGCGGCGCCATGGGGCTCCCGCTTGACGCTGAGGCGATACCGGCCGGCCCCCGGCGGGCCGGACAGCGAGTAGCTGCGGACCAGTGGCGGGCCGCCGCCGTCCGGGCGCACCCGGACCGTGAGGAACTGGCCGGGCAGGGCCACCGGCAGCGCGGTTCCGTCGGGAGCGGCCAGCGTCAGCGAGAACACGCTCTCGCTCTCCACGTCCAGGCGGGTGACCCGCAGCGGCCGGAACCCGCTCCACGCGGCGGGCGGCCCGGCGGCGGCCGCCGGGACCAGTCCCGCGTTGCCGGCCGGAGCGGCGTCCTGGTCGTGGAGGGCCCGCAAGGAGGCCTGCCAGCCCGGGCTGAGTGCGGGGATGCGCAGCGCCCATGCCAGCCGCTCGCGCGAGTGGCCGGGGAGGTACAGCAGCGCGTCGATCTCCGCGACGGTCATCCCCTGCGGGCCCGACTCGATCTTGACGATCTCGTCCCCGGCCTCGACCCGCCCCTCGGTGAGGACCCGCAGGTAGAAGCCGGGACGTCCGTGAGATACCAGCAGGGCGGGCAGCCTCGGCTCGCCCATCCGCAGGCCCACCCGGTAGCAGGTGACGCGCGGCTGGCTGACCTCGAACGTGGCCTCGCCGATCCGATAGCGGTCCCCGACGCACACCTCGTCGTCCGGCAGCCCGTCGACGGTGAAGTTCTCGCCGAACTGGCCGAAGACGAAGTCGTCCCGGCCGAGCCGTTCCTGCCAGTAGCGGTAGGAGTCGAGCTGGTAGACCAGCACGGCGCGGTGCTCGCCGCCGTGGCCCTGGAGGTCTCCCTGGCCGTCACCGTCGATGTTGAGCCGGCGCACCAGACGTGGGCCGGTGACGGGCTCTTTCCACACAGCGGTACGCACGGTCCTGCCGTGCCAGGCGATGTCCTGCGGCAGGCCGACGTTCACCGCCAGCAGCTTGGCCACGCTTCGATCGTTCCCCGCGGATCGTGTGTTCCGTAGCGTCACGCCAGCGTAACGAGGCGAACGTCTCCTCTCGGTCCGACCTCGGTAAAGACCGCGCTCCCGCACGCGGCGTTCAGTAGACCGAGATGTGCGGGTGGTCGTAGTGGTTGGCGGTGGTGCCGCCGCGGTCGGTCATCACGCGCCAGCCGCCGGTGCTGACGTGCCAGATCCGCTGCCGGTAGATGACGTACATGATGCCCAGCCTGCGGGCGTTCTTGATCGCCCACTCGGAGATCTCGTGGCCGCGCTCGATCTCCGCCGCCGTGGGCATCATGCCTCCGCGGCTGAGCATGAAGTCGCAGGCCCTGCCGAGCGGGTGCTGCCCGCCGTCCTGGATGGCCCGGTAGCAGCCGATCCCGAACGGGACGTCGAAGCGTTTCTCGATGAGCGTCTTGACCAGGCGCATTCTGGGCGTGATGTTGTCGGAGCCGCCGGGCAGCTGGGGGAGGAAGGTGCCGTCGGAGCGGCGTCCCGGCGCCTTGTGCAGCTGGTCGATCTTGTCCTTGATCTTCTCGATGAGCTTCTCGGCCTTCTTCCGGCGCTCGTCGATGTCGTCGGCGGTGGCGTCGAGCTCCTTGGCGCGGTCGGCCGCCTCCCGCTGGGCCCGCTCGTGCTCGTCCCTGACCCGGGCGAAGCCGCTCAGCCTCGCCTCCTGCTGCGAGACGAGGAACTCGCTGAGCGCCATCCTGCTCATCGTGGAGGTGTACTGCCCGGAGTCCGCGATCAGGGTGAGGTGGCTGGGCCGGCCGCCGATGTACTCGGAGACGGCCATGGCTCTCAGCTGGGTCGACTCGCTGTCGTACACCTTCTGGGCCGCCTCCAGCTTCTCGCGGGCGGCCTTTTCGGCTTTCTCCGCCTTCTGCTGCTCGCGGCGGCCGTGGTAGTAGTCCTCGATCAGCTTGTCCGACTCCTTGCCGAGCTCGGCCAGCTCCTTCTCCAGCTGCTTGACCGAGGGCTTGGGGTCCGCATGTCCCGCCGTAGCCGGCATGACCAGCGATAACGCCACGACGAACCCGGCCGTCAGCCCCGTGAAGGCAGCTGTGGTGCGAGCTCGGAGCGGGCCGCGCCGCCGGTCGGCGGAAGACGCAACCGCCACGCTTCTCCTTTGCCCATAGCCGCAGGGCGAGATTCGGTCGGCCAGTAACCCAGACCGGGAACGCCCTCTGCAAGATAGTAGAGGATCTTGCGTGTCGGCATGTGAATGTATGATTTATCGCTCTATCGTGTGTGACCGACCGTTCACTCGTCGCCCGGCTCCGGGTCGCGGGGGCGGCGGGTCCTGCGGAACACCAGGTGGCGTCCGAGCAGCACGGACCCCGGTACGACCACGAGCCCCAGCAGGCCGGTGCCCACGCCGAGGCCGACGTCGACGCCCAGCGGGCCGGTGCCCACGCCGAGGCCGACGTCGGCGTCCAGCAGGCCGTCTCCCCTGCCGCCCAGCACGGGCACGTCGAGCGACACCTTGACCGACACCGAGATGAGCGGCTCGTGGGCCCTGGCGGGCGGCGGGTCCGTGCCGGGGTCGGACGGGCCGGTGGGTTCCGGCTCCTCGGGCGTCCGCGTGGGCCGGTCCGGCGTCGGCTCGGCGGGCGTCCTGGTGGGGCGGCTGGTGGTGGGGCGGCTGGTGGGCCGGCTCGTGGCGCTTGTCGTCGGGCGGCTCGTGGTCGGGCGGCTCGTGGGCTCGCGTGGCGGGTCCGACGTGGCGGGCGCCCTCGTCCGGCCGGGTTCACGCGCCGGGGTGCGGCCGGTGTCGGGTGCCCGCGTGGGCCCCGTGGTCGGGGCCGGGTCACCACTGGTCGGGGAGCCGCCGGTCGAGGTCGCAGGCGGGGTGGCCGTACCGGATCCGGTCGGAGGCGGCGAGGTCAGGTCCGGGGTCGGCGGGCGCGAGGTCCTGAGCGCGGCCGGCGGGGACGCGCCGCTCACCCGCTGCGGACTCTCGTTCCAGATCAGGAACACCGAGACCACGGCCACCGCCGTCGCCAGCACCAGCCCACCGGTCAGTGCGATCTTGGTGGCGGGCGCGAACGTGGACTGGAACAAGGTCGTGCCGACCTCGGGCACGGGCTCCGCGAGCGGCCGGGTCATGAGGAACGGCACGGTCAGCGCGGCGAGCCTGGCGCGCCCGCGCACGTCCCAGCGCCGGCCGTACGCCTCCGCGGCGGTCTCCTCCAGCTCGGCCAGGAACGCCTCGGCCGACTCGGGCCGGTCGGCGGGGTCCTTGGCCAGGCCCTGCCGGACCAGCCCGCGGATCTCCTCGTCGATGCCGTCCAGGTCGGGCGCGGCGTGCTGGTGCTGGTAGGCCAGGGCCGCGACCTCGCCGGCGGCGAACGGGCGCCGCCCGGTGAGGCATTCGTAGAACACCACGGCCGCCGCGTAGATGTCGGCGGCCGGCCCCGCCGGTGCGCCGTCCCACTGCTCGGGCGCCATGTAGGAAGGGGTGCCGATCAGGGGCGCCTGCTCGCCCGCGTGGGCGGCGACACCGAAGTCGACCAGCTTGCTGCCGCCCTCCTCGGTGATGATGACGTTCTCCGGCTTGAAGTCACGGTGCACGATGCCGCGCCGGTGCGCCTCGGCCAGCCCGAGCAGCGCGCCCTTGAGCACGCTCAAGGCGGCCTGGGGTCCGGTGCCGCCCTCCTGGCGCAGCAGGCGGCGCAGCGGGATGCCGTCGACGAGCTCCATCACGATGGCGGCGTCGCCGGGGTCCTCGACGTAGTCCAGCAGGCGGGCCGTGTGCGGGCTGTCGAGCTCGCCGATCACCGCCGCTTCGGCGCGGAAGCGCTCCAGGAAGTCGCCGTCCTCGCGTAACGCTGCGGACAGGTGCTTGATCGCGACGGGCTCACCGTCGGAGTCGCGGACGGCCAGCATCACGTGACCGGTGGCACCGCGTCCGAGCTCCCGGACCTCGGTGTAGCCGGGAACCTCCATGCGTGACACCTCCGGCTCCGGAAAGATCCTTCGCAGAGGACGCTAGACCACCGTCACAGGACGTGTCGAGATATTTCACCCCTGTGACCATGGTCAGTATGGTTCGTGCGGCCCGGCCCGCCTTCAGCGACGGATCAGGCCGCCGGTCACGAAGCGGCGGACGTTCTCGGCGGCCGTGCGGCCCGCCCGGTTGGCGCCGATGGTGCTGGCCGACGGACCGTAGCCGACGAGCTGCAGCCGCGGCTCCTTGACGGCCTGGGTGCCGTCGACCATGATCCCTCCGCCGGGCTCGCGCAGGCGCAGCGGAGCCAGATGGTCCAGGGCGGAGCGGAAGCCGGTGGCCCACACGATCGTGTCGGCCTCGTGGCTCCGCCCGTCCGCCCAGCGCACGCCGTGCCCGGTGATCCGCTCGAACATCGGCAGCCGCTCCATCGCCCCCTTGGCCAGGGCGTCCAGCACCACGGGGGTGTGGCCGAGCCCGGTGACGCTGACGACACTCTGCGGCACGAGCCCGGCACGGACGCGCTCCTCGACCAGGGCGACGGCCGCGCGCCTGGCTTCCTCGTCGAAGTCGTCGCCGCGGAAGGCCGGCAGGCCACGGGTCACCCAGAGCGTGCTCGCGGCCACGCCGGCGAGCTCCGAGAGCACGTGCGCGGCCGAGTGCCCGCCGCCCACCACGATCACGCGGCGCCCGGCGAACTCCGCCGGGCCCCGGTAGGACGCGTAGTGGAGCTGCCTGCCCCGGAAGTCGCGCGCACCCGGATAGTACGGCCAGTAGGGGCGGGTCCAGGTGCCGGTGGCGTTGACGACGGCGCGGGCGGCCCACTCCCCCGCGTCCGCCGTCACGATCAGCCGGCTCCCGTCCTCCGGGCCGGCGAGCCGCTCGCCCGCGACGGCCGTGACCTTGACGGGGCGCAGGACGGGCAGGTCGAGCCGCCGCTCGTAGTCGCCGTAATAGGCGGGCACGACCTCGGCGGCGGGCAGGCCGCCGGACCGCCCGTCGTCCGGGTCGCGCCTGACGCCGGGCAGGTCGAAGATGCCGTGCACCTTGTCCATGGTCAACGTCGGCGACCGGTGCCGCCACGCCCCGCCGGGCCCGTCGGCGGCGTCCAGCACCAGCGGCTCGTAACCGAACCTGCGCAGATAGTAGGCGCTGGACAGGCCCGCCTGCCCTGCCCCGATCACCACCACGTCGATCTCGTCCACCTCCCTGCGAACAGCGGTGGGCCTCGCTGTCTTCCCCGCTGCGCCGGCGACGGTTTGCCGTGCGGCCCGCGCGGCTACGACCAGTACCAGCCGCCCCCGCGGACACCCCCCGACGAGGACAACGACCTGAGATGAAGCGAACCGGCCTGCTGCTCGTCCTCCTGCTCGCTGTCGCCGGATGCGGCCAAGGCGAGGTCCCCGTCCCCGGAGGCCACCCCACCCCGGCCCCCACCGTCTCCTCCCCCGCCGGGGGCTTCAACGGGACCGACGCCGCGTGGGTGCAGCTCATGATCCCGATGATCGAGCGCACCCTGCCCATGCTGGACCTGGCCGCGCGGCAGGCCGCCGACCCGGCGGTGGGCCGGCTGGCGTCGTCCCTCGCCACCGCGCACCGCGCCGAGCTGGCCCGCCTGACCGAGCTGCGGCGGGCGGCGGGGTTATCCGACGTCAATGTCCATGAAGGTCATGACATGCCGGGCATGGTGACCGCGTCGGAGCTGGACGCCATGCGCTCGGCCGACGGGAAGGCGTTCGACGGGCTGTTCCTGCGCTTCCTGCGCGACCACCTGGACCAGTCCGTCCTGGTGACCCGCGGCGAGCGCGGCTCCGGCGCCGACCCGCGCGCCCTGGCCCTCGCCACCGACGTCGAACGCTCCCGCACCACCCAACTCGCCCGCCTGGAGAAGCTGCCGTAACGGTTGGCGGCGGTCAGAGGGTGGTGGGGAGGACCGGGCGGCCGTGGACTCCGGGGTCAGCGGCGAAGACGGCTCCCGCGTCGGGCTCCCGGGTCCGGTCGGCGCCGATCGCGGAGGTCGTGATGAACAGCCGGTCCAGGTCATCGCCGCCGAAGGCGACCGCGGTGACCTTGCGCACCGGCACCGGGACGATCGCGTCGAGCTTGCCCTCCGGGGTGTAGCGGTGCACCGCCGAGCCCTCCCAGAGCGCCACCCAGACCCCGCCCTCGGCGTCGACGGTCAGCCCGTCGGGCGCGCCCTGGTCCGGATCCACCCGCACGAACGGCCTGCGACCGCTCAGTCCCCGCTCCCGGTCGTAGTCGAGCACGTCGACCCGCCCGGTCACGGTGTCGGCGTAGTAGGCCAGCTCCCCTCCCGGGCTGAAGTCCAGCCCGTTGGAGACGCCGACGGCGGGCAGCACCACCTCCAGCGTCCCGTCCGGCGCGGCCACGTACAGTGCCCCCTTGTCGGGGCTCTGGTCGTAGGCCATCGAGCCGACGTAGAGGCGGCCGTCGGGGTCGCAGCCGCCCTCGTTCATCCGGATGGACTCGTCGCGCCACGCCTCCCCGAGCGACCGCAGCGGCGCGTCGAGGTCGTCGTGGTCGGACAGCAGGAGCTCCCGCTCGGTCGCGACCACGAACCCGCCGGTGACGCGCGGCCGGATGAGGGCCGCGAGCACGCCCACGCGCCTGCGCCGCACGGTGCCGTCGGGGTCGAGGGCCAGCACGTCGCCGGCCAGCATGTCCATCCACCGCAACCCGCCCCAGCGCGCACACCACACCGGCCCCTCGCCGTGCTCGGCATGCGGTCCGGTCACGGTGTACGCGGCGATGGCCATGCTGCCTCCTTGGTGCTCCCTGCCCCGGAGGCAGTGCCGTAACAGGATATTGATCACTTCACCCTCCGGCCACGCTCTTGACCCGAGCGCGTCATGAACGTACGTTCATGAACGTACGTTCATACCTTAGGGAGACCAGCGTGACGATCGTCAACACCCACCAGTCCGAGGCGTGGAACGGTTACGAAGGCACCCACTGGGCGGATCACCACGACCGCTACGACGCGCTCAACGCCGGCTTCAACGACCACCTGCTCCGGTTCGCCGGCGACGGCGACCAGGTCCTCGACATCGGGTGCGGCAACGGCCAGGTGACCAGGCTGGCCGCCCGCAGGGCCGGCGGCGCCACCGGCGTCGACCTGTCCTCCCCCATGCTGAGCAGGGCCCGCGCCCTCGCGGCGGCGGAAGGCGTCGCCAACGTCGACTTCCAGCAGGGCGACGCGCAGGTCCACCCCTTCCCCGCGGAGTCGTACGACCTGGCGATCAGCCGCTTCGGGATCATGTTCTTCGCCGATCCGGTGGCCGCCTTCGCCAACATCGGCCGCGCGCTGCGCCCCGGCGGGCGGGTGGCGTTCCTGTGCATGCGCGCCCTGGCCGGCAACGACCTCGGCCGCGTGTTCGCCGCCATGGCCGAGCATCTGCCGCCGCCCCCCGCCTCCCCCGACGGCACCTCCCCGGCCTCGCTGTCCGACCCCGCGCGGATCCATGAGATCTTCACCGCCGCGGGATACACCGACGTCGCGGCCACCCCCGTCGAGGCGGAGCAGATCTGGGGCCGGGACGCCCAGGACGCCGCCGACTTCCTCGCCGCCTGGGGTCCCACCCGCTTCCATCTCAGCCACGCGGAGCCCGCCGCCGCCGCTCGCGCGACGGCCGCGCTCGTTCCCGCCCTGGCACCGTACGAGCGGGACGGCGCCGTACGGCTGCGCGGCGGCGCCTACCTGATCACGGCCGGTCGGCCGTGACCCCGCGCAAGCCCGCGACCGCCCGCGACGGCGAGACCCTGTCCGCCCATCTGGTGGCGGCGGCGGGGCGGCTGCTCTCCCGGCACGGCGCGGCCGGCCTCACCGTACGGGCGATCGCCAGGGAGGCCCAGGTCGCCGACGGGGTGCTCTACAACCACTTCGCCGACAAGGAGGAGCTGATCGCGCTGGCGTTGCAGGCGCACGTCCGCTCGGTCGAGGATGGCCTCCCGCCGCTGCCCACCGCAGCGGGCTCGGGGACACTGGAAGACAACCTGCGCGCGTACGTCACCTACGGGCTGGCGCTGCACCTGGCGATCCTGCCCGCCTTCGCCGGGCTGGTCGCGCACCCCAGGATCCTGCACCGCTTCGCCGAGCTGAGCATGCCGGTCGCGCAGGGGCCGCACCTGCGCGCCGCGCTGACCGCCTACCTCCGTGCCGAGCAGGCCCTCGGCCGGCTTGCCCCGGAAGCCGACCCGGACGCCGCGGCCACCATGATCGTGGGCGCCTGCCACGAGCTCATCCTCCCCCACCTGTTCCACGGCACCCCGGCGGCGGAGATCGGGTTTCCCCCCGGCTTCGCCGACCACCTGGTCGCCACCTGCCTGCGAGGCATCGCCCCGAAACAGGCCGGAACGGGAGGAGTTTGACGCGGGGCCCTCGTGGCAGGGGCGGGAAAAAGGCCGAACCAAGGGAGGCCACCATGGCCGGCCATGGAAGCCTGACGTTCATCGGCAACGCGACCGTGCTGATCCGGTACAACGGGTTCACCCTGCTCACCGACCCGAACTTCCTGCACCGAGGGCAGCGCGCCTATCTCGGCTACGGGCTCAGCTCGCGCCGCCTGACCGAGCCCGCGATGCGGATCGACGAGCTCCCTGCGCTGGACGCCGTGGTGCTGTCGCACATGCACGGCGACCACTGGGACCGCGTCACCCGCAGGGGCCTGGACCGGGACACGCCGATCCTGACCACCCCGCACGCCGCGCGCCGGCTCGGCCACCAGGGGTTCGGGCAGGCGCTGGGGCTGGGCACCTGGCGCGCGCACGAGCTGCGCGGGCCCGGCGGCATACTGAAGATCACATCCCTGCCGGCCCGCCACGCGCCCGGCATCGTCGAGACGTTGCTGCCGCCGGTCATGGGGAGCATGCTGGAGTTCCGCGACCCGGCGGGGCAGGTGGACCTGCGGCTGCTCGTCAGCGGCGACACGCTGATGGACCCCTGGCTGGAGGCGATCCCGCGCCACTTCCCGGACATCGACGTGGCGCTCGTGCACCTGGGAGGTACCAAACTGCTCGGCCTGATGACGGTCACCATGAACGGCGAGCAGGGCGCCCGCTGGGTGGACCTGATGAACCCCGGCACGGTGGTGCCGATCCACTACGACGACTACGGCGTGTTCGCCTCACCTCTGCACGACTTCCGCCAGTACGCCGAGCAGGCGGGGGTCGGTGACCGGGTGGTCTATCTGGAACGCGGCCAGACCCACGACCTGACCGGCCGCCAGACACCGCACCACACCTGACCGTCGCACCGCAGGGCAGAGCGCCGCCCTCCTCTGTGAGCAGCGCTCTTGACCAACGTCCGCGGCCGTGGTTCACTCTTCCGAAGAGAGCACTGATCTCGTTTTGGAGCGTTGAGCCATGCCCATCATGAAGACGCCGGAAGGCCGGATCGCCTACGAGCAGACCGGCCCCGCCGACGCTCCCCTGCTGGTCCTGGTCCATGGCATGGGCGATACCGCCGCCACCTTCCGCCTCCTCACCCCGCGCCTGGCCGCCGCCGGTTACCGGGTCGCAACCATGGACGTGCGCGGGTACGGAGCCTCCAGCTCCGGCTGGCCCGACTACGCGACGGCCTCCGTCGGAGCGGACCTGCTCGGCCTCATCCGCCACCTGAACGGCGACGCCCCCGCGACGGTGATCGCCCACTCCATCGGCTGCTCGTCAGCCGTCTGGGCCGCGGCCGAAGCCCCGCGGGCGGTCAGCGCTCTGGTGCTCATCGGCACCTTCTCCGGTGAGGCGCCGATCAGGACCTGGATGAAGGCCGCCTCCCGGCTCGTCGGCCGCAGCGCGGCGCTGTGGGCCCTGTTCGTCCGCTCGTCCTATCCGACCGCCAAGCCGGCCGACTTCGGCCACTACCTGGCCGGCCTCAGGAAATCCCTCCGCCGGCCGGGCCGCCTGGCCCCGCTGCGGGCACAGATCGAGATCTCCCTGTCCGGCGTCCAGAACCGTTACGCCGAGGTCACCCAGCCGGCCCTGGTCATCATGGGCACCCGGGACGCCGACTTCGCCGACCCGGCGGCGGACGCCGCGCTGAGCGCCGCCAAGCTGGCCGGCCCCGCCCGCGTCCACTTGGTCGAGGGCGCCGGCCACTATCCGCACGCCGAAATGCCCGCCGAGACCGCCGAGGCCGTCCTGTCCCAGCTCCGGCATGCGACGCCCGCCCAGGCTTAGCAGTTTCTGCTGGATCAGACCGAGCCCGGCCGCGAATCGCCGTCCGTCCGCTACATCTGGAAACCGGCAGGCCCGCGCACCGCAGCGGCGGCCAGGTCCTTGACCAGGGCGGCGGGTACCGGCACGCCGGGTGCTCCCTGGACCCAGGCCACCAATTCCGGCACGGTCAGGCCGGACGGCGGCTGCCCCACGTACGGAAAGGCGTACAGCGGGGTGTTGGGCTCGCTGCGCCAGCTCTCCGCCAGCGTGCCGAGGTCCACCGCGTCGAAGCCGAGGACGTCCAGAAGGTCGGTCACCTCCTCATTGGCGGCCGGGTCGTCGCCGGACAGTGGCAGCGCACTGCGGTCGGGGGCGCCGGCCGGCCGGCACAGGTCCAGCAGTTGCCTGGGGCCGATGTTGTGCAGCGCCTTGACCACGCGGGCGCCGGCGACGTGGCGCTGCACCAGCTCGCTGGAGGTCAGCTCGTCGCTGTCGAGTTCCGGAATTCTCCATCCGGGCTTCGGCGCGTAGTTCATCGGGTCGATCACGGTCTTGCCGGCGAGCTCCGAGCGGGGCAGCCGCTCGTGGGCGGCCAACGGCAGGGACGCGAGGACCAGGTCGGCGGCGCGCGCCGCCTCGGCCGGGGTGGCCGCGCGGGCCCGCGGGCCGAGCTCGGCGACGAGACCGGCCAGTGTCTCCGGGCCGCGCGAGTTGCTCAGGACGACGTCGAGGCCGGCGTCCACGGCCCGGCGGGCGACCCCTGCGCCGACCATTCCGGTGCCGATGATGCCGAGGGTCGATGTGTTCACTTCTGTTCTCCGTTCAGATGGGCTCGTATCCATCACAGCCGGATTGACCAGCGCGAACAATGATCAGAACCCATCGGCAGCGATCACATAATGTGATAGATCAGGACATATGGAACTAAGGGCGCTGCAGTACTTCGTGACCGTCGCCGAGGAGTTGCACTTCGGCCGCGCGGCGCAACGGCTGCAGATCGTGCAGCCGGCGGTGAGCCAGCAGATCACCCGGCTCGAACGCGACCTCGGCGTGCGCCTGCTCCACCGCACGTCACGCAGGGTACGGCTCACTCCGGCAGGCGAACGAGTGCTCGCCGCGGCCCGGGAGACCCTGGCCGCGGCGGCCCGCGTACGGGTGGTCGCCGGGGAACCGGCAGCCGCCCTGCGGGTCGGGGTGGCGTCCTGCGTCACCCAACGGCTCGACCGCGCGCTGACTCGCCTGCGAGACAGCGAACGCCCCGCCGAGCCGAGACTCATCGACCTGCCGGTGACCGCGCGCCTCGACGCCGTACGCGATGGCGAGCTGGATCTGGCGCTGGTCCGCGGCGCGCTCACGTCCACGTCGATGACGGTGGTGCGCGCCTGGTCCGAGCCGCTGCACGCGGTGCTGTCCGGCGGGCACCCCGCCGCCGGCAAGCCCGCGGTCAGCCTGCACGACCTCGACCCGTACGGCCTGCGGCTCCCCGCCCGTGACAGTGACCCGCCGATGCACGACGCGATCCTCGCCGCCCTGCCCCGGGCGCCGCTGCGGCCGCCCGCCGGGGACCTGCTCAACGTGCTGTTCGAGGTGGGCCGGGACCCCGAGGGCTGGACGCTGCTACCCGCCGAGCAACTCGCCGGGTCCCGCTCCGAGCGGGTGCTGCAGGTGCCGCTCGACCCGCCGGTGCCCGTCGACGGCCACGTCGTGACGTCACTCGCCACGCCGGAGCCGTGTGTGGCGTCGTACGTGGCCGCGTTCGCGGACTGAGCGTCCAGGCGGACGATCAGAGCAGGCTCCCAGCGACTACGCCCGGACGGTCGGCCTCGTCACGCTGGTCGGCACCGTCGTCGTGGTCCTCCTGGAGAACGCCCTTCTTGAGGAGGTCTTCTCCCGTAGGTGGCTGCAGACCGGGCGGTCGCGCGAGGCGTGAGCGCCCCTCCGGACTGGATGGGCACGCCCGTCGGTCGCACGCGTTCGTGGACGGGCTGACGTTGCCCGCCGCGACGTACCCGAACGGGTTGTCGGCGGAGGACTTCCGGGAAAGCCTCCGCCACGAGCTGGACCTTCTGCGGGCTGGCGCCTTCTGAGCCTCGCCCGGACACGGCGCCGATCCCCTGGCCTCGGCCCGGTTCGCCGACGAGCGGCTGAGAGCTCAGGGGCGGGTGGCGCCGATCGTCCGAGCCAGATCGTCGGACAGTGCGTAGGCCCGCTCCACCGGAAGCCGGGGAGCGATGTCCTGCCCGGCGCGCAGGGCGGTGTGGAGGTCATGGACGCGTTCGGTGACATCGGTGATGGACAGGGTCCACTCCTCGATGTAGCGGGTGACCGCCTCGCCGGACAGGCCGATCTGGATCGACCGGTACGGCAGCGCGTTGTGGTGCGGGTCTCGCTCCGGATCCCACTGGATGCGCACGGGACTGCGCCGCAGCCGCTCGGCCCACTCCCTGCGGCCGATCTCCTGGCCCACCCGACCGGCACGATCATCGGCGCGCGTCACGGCGGCTCCAGCCGGGTGAGCGCTGGAGCCGAGGCCTCCGGCGCCTCCCGCCGGTCGGGAGTGGGGACCGGCGCTTGGACCTGGGCCTGGACTAAAGCTGGGGCTGGGGCCGGGGTTAGCGACTGGGCTTGGGCTTGAACTGGAGCTTGCGTCAGGGTGGCTGAGGCACGAGTGCGCCAGTGCCCAGGCGAAGCCCTCATGGGTGAGGGCGATCGCCAGGACGCGGGTCTGGCCTGGCTTGGTGGCCCAGCCACAGCGGTACATCATCCACAGGAACGACGGTTTGATCCAGGTCATCCGCTCCCGCTTGAACGGCGCGACGAACCGCTGCGCGGCGACGGCCGGGTCGGCGAGGGCCGGGTCGTAGGCCTGGTAAACGGTGATGGACTCCTCGTCGTAGGCGGCACGGATCTGCCGGTAGGGCGGGTTCATGCCGGCCAGCTTGACAACCTCCGGCCCGCCCGGCAACCAAATTAGGTGGTCCCCGACTCCACCCAGCAAGCGCATCAGAGCATCCCCGGCCCCACCCGGAAGCCGCATCAAAGTGCCACCGGGCAGCCGCATCAGACAATCTCCGGCCCACCCGGTAGCCGCATCAGCGGACGGCGCCGAACGCGACGGCGGTGGTCGAGGCGATCACCGTCGTCAGCACGACCATGATCAGCACGGTGGCCAGCGGGTTGGGGCGCTTGAGCGGCGTGACCGGATGCGGCGCGTACGCGCGGACGTCCTTCACCGACGGGGTGGGCGTCGGCGAGGGGGTCGGCGAGGGGGTCGGCCGGACCAGGTCAGGCACCATCAGGACCGGCCCCCGCGTGGGGACCGGCGCACGCGGGGTCTTGACGGGCGCCCTCATCGGACCGCACCGTCCGACCAGGACACTGCCCGTGGGCCCGTCCACGCAGACCGCGTCGTCGTAGACCTTGATGCCGCGCGTCGACACCTCCGGCCTCGGGCGCATCCTTCTGGGCCGAGGGTCGTCCAGGATGGACACGCCGGGCACCGACACCCGCGGCTCCGCCTTGCGCTCGATCGACACCCCTGGCAGTTTCACCCCGTGCTTCGACACCCCCGGCGCGGAGACGCGTACGTCGGGGATGTTCGGGACCTGGGGCGGGCGCGGTTCGGCCGCTGCCGGCGCGCTCGCGCAGGCCACAGCGAGCGCGACAGCGACAAGCGCCACGACAGCAGGCCCGACAACGGCACGCCTGACAGCGGCCGGCCCGACGACGGTGGACCCGACAGCGGCCGGCGCGACATCAGCTGACCCGGCGACGGTGGGTCCGGCAGCGGCCGGCAGCGGCTTGTGCCTGGCAGCCACGGTCACACTCCCCCGGCGATCCGGGTGAGCTCCTGCAGCGCGCCGCTGAACGCCTCGGGACCCACGGCCAGCGGCCCGGCGAAGGCGTGGGCGATCTCCCAGGTGAGGTGGACGCCGAAGCCCAGCATGGCCGCCATCGCGATGAGCGGGAGCAGCGCCGCCCCGCGCGGCCGGGCGCCGGCGAGGAACGGGAAGACGATGACCGCCAGGCCGGTGAGGATGGTCAGCCACAGCAGGCCCTCCGGAGGCGTCGCGGCGGCGTCGGCGGCGCGCTGGGCGCGGGTCGCCGCGACGACGCCGAGATGGTCGAGCACGACCCCTCTGGCCTCCAGCTCACCGTCGGTGTCGGCCTTGAGCTTGAGCACGTCAGCGCGCAGCTTGTCGAGCCGCTCGGCTCCGGCCTCCTCCATCTTCCCTTCCGCCATGACGGGCCACTCGTCTCTGACCACGAACGACGCGTAGTCGCGCAGTCCGGTGCGGATCGGGGCGACGCCGTCGGCGGGGAGGTCGGCGGCCGCCCAGTAGGCGTCGATCACGGCCCGGCTCTCGGCGTGCGTGTTCTGCCGGGCCGCGTCGGCCGTGGTCCACGGCACGATGATGGCGATGGCGAAGACCACCAGGAACAGCGCCGACAGCATGGCGCCCGCGTGGCCGGCCGAGGGCCCGTCCGCGGCGCCGTCGTCGCTGCCCTTGCCCGCGAGCCTGAACGACAGGGCGGCGACCGCCACCACGCCCACCGCCGCGACGATCGAGAACAGGTACGTCAGCATGAAGATCTCCCCCAACCTGATGAACCACGTAGAGTCACATGACTATCACACTACGAAGTCTTGGCGTTACGCGCCGGAGCCGAAGTACTGGTGGACGCGCCGCGGGCCGACCCAAGAAGGCGGACGCACGGCTGGCGTTACGCGCCGAGGCCAGGAGCGCCGATGGACCGTCGTGCTCGCGTGCGGGCGGCCCGGCGGGGCCTGCTGGACGGATCGCCGGCCGGGTCGGGGGGTGCGCGACGATCCGTCCAGCGGCGCACCGCGCCCCCGCGAGACCTCGCGAGCATAGGGACCGTGAACCTTCTCAACGGCCGCAGATTCGTGATGGTGAGCTCGACGGCGAGCGTGGTGGACCCGGAGCGGCCCACCGAGTTCCTCTACTGGGAGGCCGACGGCGTCGTGTGGGGCAGTTACACCGGCGACACCGTGATCCACGGCCGCTTCGTCGGCACCCGGGACGGCGACCAGGTCACGATCTCGTACGTGCACGCGCTGAAGGCCGGCGGCCAGGCGGGCGGCCAGAGCGACAGCCGCGTCGAGACGGAGGACGACGGCAGGCTGCGCCTGGTGGAGGAGTTCCGGTTCGAGGGCGACGACACCCGGCACGTGAGCGTGTGCACCGAGGTCGTCACCACTGCAGAACCCACCGCCTGAAAACCTGAGCACCGCCTGAAACCGTCTGAAACTGTCTGAAGCACCGCCTGAAGCACTGTCTGCAGCACCGCCTGGACCCTCTTGTCAGGTGTCCTTCTGCAGGGCCGCCCTGCCTTCGGCCGCGCCGACGAAGCGCATCTTGCCGAGTGGCACCTCGCCGCCCGGCGTCTCCTGGGCGGGGCGCCGGGCGGGTCTGGCCTTCTCGCCGTCGCTCGGCAGCACGTACGGCCGTTTGAGCACCTCGTCCAGGATGAACACGGTCTCGGTGGCCTTCACCGCCGGGATGTTGGCGAGCCGGTCGGTCACCATGGCGTGCACCGCGGCGACGTCGCCCATCCTGACCAGGATCATCGCGTCGTGCTGCCCCGTGGTGATCGCGCAGTACTCGACCTCCGGCATCCGCGCCAGCTCGGCCCTGAACTGCTTCCACATCTGCTGCCGTACCGTCACGAAGATCAGTGCGGTGATGCCGAGCCCCGTCCTGACGGGGTCGATCTCGGCGGTGAACCGCTTGATCGCCCCGTCCGCGCGCAGCGCCTCGAACCGGGTGTAGGCGTTCGCCCGTGAGATGCCCACCCGCTCGGCCAGTGCCGCGACCGAGATCCTGCCGTTCTCGCGCAGGACCTCGAGGATCTTCAAATGGGTGGCGTCCAGTTCGAGACCGATGCCGATCCGTCCAGACTGACCGCCACCGCTGCCACCATTTCTGGAAATTTCACTCACAGTTACCTCCTGGCCCTTTATATCCGTCTTGGGGACCGTACGGAGCCTGGACATTCTGCCGGACAATCCTGGACATCTTCGTTCCAACCGTCCATCTGGAGGACTCACCATGGCGACCCGCTCGCAGACGGCGGCTGTGCTGCTCGCCGGTGCACTCGCCCTCGCCGCCTGCGGAAGCGGCGGCGCACAGGCCCCCGCCGCGCAGAGCGGCGGCAAGACCCTCGTCATCGACACGTCCTTCGACCTCAAGACGGCCGACCCCGGACGCACGTACGAGCCGACCGGTCTGATCGTGGGCAAGGCGACGTATGAGACGTTGCTCACCTTCGACGGCGGCGACGTGACGAAGCCGGTGCCCGCGCTCGCGGAGTCTTACGAGCTGTCCGAGGACGGCAAGGTCCTGACCCTCAAGCTCAAGCAGGGCTCGACCTTCGCCGACGGCTCCGCCGTCACCGCGGACGACGTGGTCTTCTCGCTGACCCGGGTGCGCGACATGAAGGGCACCCCGTCGTTCCTGCTGGACGGGGTGGAGATCGCCAAGACCGACGACTCGACGATCACCCTGACGTCCGGGAAGGCCAACGCGGCGCTGCCGTACATCCTGCCGAACCCCGCGCTCGGCATCCTCAACAGCGACGTCGCCAAGCAGAACGGCGCGACGACCGACCCGCAGGACAAGGCCGAGCAGTACCTCAACGCGAACTCCGCCGGGTCCGGGCCGTACCTGATCGAGTCCTTCAACGTGAGCAGCCAGGTCGTGCTCAAGGCGAACCCGAAGTACCACGGGACCAAGCCGGCCTACGAGAAGGTCGTGATCCGCAACGTCGAGGCGGCCACGCAGAAGCTGAACGTGCAGCGCGGCGACAGCCAGGTGGCGCTGAACCTCTCCGGCGACCAGGTCACGAACATGCCCGCGACCCTGCAGGTGAACAAGACCGCCTCGGCGAACGTCATCTTCCTGCTGGCCAACCAGGACTCCGCGGTCAGCAAGACCACGCCGAACCCGAAGTTCGTGGAGGCCGTGCGCAAGGGCGTCGACTACGCGGGCCTGCTGGAGCTGGCCGGTGAGGGCTCGACGCAGGCGCCGGGCGTGATCCCGTCGCAGCTGCTCGGCGCGCTGCCCGCGGACCAGGCGGTCAAGCGCGACGTCGAGGGCGCCAAAGCGGCGCTGGCGGCGAGCGGGCTGGCGAACCCGACGGTCAAGCTGGAGTACCCCACGGAGCTGACCGTCAACGGCCTGTCCTTCCAGCCGCTGGCCGAGCGGATCCAGGCCAACCTCAAGGAGGTCGGCATCACGGTGGACCTGCAGCCGGCCCCGGTGACCACGGCGCTGGACAACTACCGCAACGGCAAGGAAGAGATGGGCCTGTGGTACTGGGGCCCTGACTACCCGGACCCGAACGACTACCTCGCGTTCCTGCCTGGCCAGACGGTCGGCAAGCGGGCCGGGTGGCAGAGCGGCGCGGCCAAGGACATCGAGGCCGCAGGCGAGAAGGCGGGCGCCGCGATCGGGGACGAGGCCCGCAAGGAGGCCTACTTCGACGTGCAGACCAAGCTCAACGCCGCCGGGCCGTTCATCCCGCTCATCCAGCCGAGCCAGAACATCGTGACGGCCGCCTCGGTGACGGGCCTGGAGTACCACCCGGTCTGGACGGTCGACGTGGCCGACCTGGGCGCGAAGTAGCGCACAGTGCCCGACGAGCACGTGCCCGACAAGCAGGCGCCCGACAAGGACGCACCCGAGAAGGGCGTGGCGGTCGCGGCGGCGCCGCGCCCGGTCAGGCGGCGGCGTGAGGTGCCGCCACTGGCCAGGTTCCTGATCCGGCGGATCCTCATGGCCGTCCTGCTGGCGTGGGGGATCACGCTGGTGACGTTCGTGCTGACGAAGCTGGTCCCGGGCGACCCGGTGGCGGCGAACCTGGGCCAGCGGGCCCTCGGCGATCCGGCCATCGTCGCGCAGTGGCGCGCCGAGCACGGCCTGGACAAGCCCCTGTGGGAGCAGTACGTGCTGCACCTCGGCGGCGTCCTGCAGGGTGACCTCGGAATGAGCCAGCAGAGCCACCGCCCGGTCAGCGAGGACCTGGCCGAGTACGTGCCCGCGACGCTGGAGCTGGCGGGCGTGGCCATCGTCATCTCACTGATCCTCGGTGTGGCGTTCGGCGTGGTGGCCGCGCTGCGCCGGGACCGGCTCTCGGACCACGTGCTGCGCGTGCTGAGCCTGGTCGGCATCTCGGTGCCGACGTTCTGGCTGGCGCTGGTGGCCTTCTACGTGTTCTTCTACCGGCTGCAGATCACGCCGGGCAGCGGCCGGGTCGATCCGGCGCTGGGCGCGCCGCCGGGCGTGACCGGGCTGCAGACGGTGGACGCGCTGCTGGCGGGCCGGTGGGACATCTTCACCTCCGCCGTCGGCCACCTGATCACGCCCGCCCTGGTGCTGGCGCTCTACACGATCGGGCTGCTCACCCGCTTCACCCGGTCGGCGGTGCTGGAGGTACTGGGCCAGGACTACGTGCGCGCGGCCAGGGCCAAGGGGCTGCCCGGCAGGGTGATCCTGTTCCGTTATGTGTTGCGCTCGGCGCTGGTGCCGATCATCACGGTGGCGGGCCTGGCGTTCGGCAGCCTGCTGTCCGGCACCGTACTGGTGGAGGCGATCTTCGCCTGGCCCGGCATCGGCCAGTACGCCTACAAGAGCGCCACCAGCCTGGACCTGCCCGCGGTGATGGGCGTCGGCCTGGTGGTGGGCGTGGTCTATCTCGCCATCAACCTGATCGTGGACGTGCTGTACGGCGTGATCGATCCCCGAGTGAGGCTGCAGTGAAACGGGATCCTCTGGCCCGCAAGGGCCTGCTGAGGCGGCTGCCCGAGGCGTGGCGGCAACCGCTGGCGGTGGCCGGCGTGGTGATCGCGCTCGGCTGGCTGGTGATCGCGCTGGCCGCGCCGGTCCTGGCTCCGCACGACCCGCTCGCCCAGGACCTGCCGCGGCTCGCCGCGCCCGGTCCCGGGCACTGGTTCGGGACCGACCAGCTCGGGCGCGACATCCTGAGCAGGGTCATGTACGGCGCGCGGGTGTCGATTCCGCTGACCGTGGTGCTGGTGGCGCTGTCGCTGGTGATCGGCGGCCTGCTCGGCGCCTGTGCCGGATATTTCGGCCGATGGGTGGATGAGACGATCATGCGGCTGGCGGACCTCGTGTTCGCCTTCCCGACGGTCATCCTGGCCATGGTGGTGGCCGCGGCGCTCGGGCCCAGCCTGACCAACGCCGTGCTGGCCGTGCTCGTCGTGGCCTGGCCCGCGTACGCCCGCGTCACCCGGGGGCTGGTGCTGGGGGTGCGGGAGCGCGAGTTCGTGCTCAGCGGGCGGCTGCTCGGCTTCTCCGCCTGGCGGTCGCTCCGCGTCGACGTGCTGCCGAACGTGACCGGCCCGATCCTCGTGCTCGCCACCCTGGACATCGGCACCGCGCTGCTGCTGCTGTCGGGCCTGTCGTTCCTGGGGCTGGGCGCCAAGCCGCCGTCCCCTGAGTGGGGCGCGATGGTGTCGTCGGGCGTCGAGGTCTTCGACAGCTGGTGGGTGGCGACGTTCCCCGGCCTGGCGATCCTGACGGTGGTGCTGGCGTTCAACTTCCTCGGCGACACGCTGCGTGACGCGCTCGACCCGCGTACCGCCCGGGCGATCAAGGAGCGTGCGCTGTGACGCTGGCCATCACCGACCTGAAGGTGACCATCGGCGGCAAGGACATCCTGCGCGGCGTCGACCTGTCACTCCAGGAGGGCAAGGTGCACGGCCTGGCCGGCGAGAGCGGGTCGGGCAAGACCATGACCGGCCTGGCCGTGCTCGGGCTGCTGCCGCACGGCGCGCGCGCCACCGGCAGCATCGCGCTCGGCGGGCGCGAGCTGCTCACGCTCGCGAGCAAGGAGCTCAACCGGGTACGCGGCGGCGAGGTCGCCATGGTGTTCCAGGATCCCGCGACGAGCCTGCACCCGATGCTCACCATCGGCCGGCAACTCACCGAGCACATGCGCCACCACCTGGGCCTCGGCAAGAAGGAGGCTCGGGCCAGGGCGGTGGAGCTGCTCGCCAAGGTGCGCATCCCCGGCGCGGAGGAGGCGTACGGGCGCTTCCCGCACCAGTTCTCCGGCGGCATGCGGCAGCGCATCGCCATCGCGATCGCGCTGGCCTGCTCGCCGAAGGTGCTGATCGCCGACGAGCCGACGACCGCGCTGGACGTGACCGTGCAGGCGGGCGTGCTGCGGCTGCTGCGCGGGCTGTGCGACGAGCTCGGCCTGGCCGTGCTGCTCGTCACGCACGACCTCGGGGTGATGTCCGCCGTCGCGGACGAGGTGAGCGTGATGAAGGACGGCCTGGTCGTGGAGAGCGGCCCGCGTGGCCGGGTGCTGCGTGAGCCCTCGCACCCCTACACCCGCTCCCTGCTCGCCTCACTCCCGGATACCGCCACCACCGGCACTGTCACTGATGAGGGGGTTCGATGAGCCTGCTGACCATCGATGACCTGGTCGTCGAGCACCGCTCCCCCGGCCGTCCCGTCGTCAGGGCGGTGGCGGGCGTGAGCCTGGAGGTGAACGCGGGCGAGGTCGTCGGCCTCGTCGGCGAGTCCGGCTGCGGCAAGTCCACGCTGGCCCGCGCCGTCTGCGGCCTCAACCCCGTCACCGAGGGCCGGATCGCCTTCGACGGCGAGCCGGTGACGCCGCTCGGGCTGCGGCGCAGGAAGCTGACCGGCATCCAGATGGTCTTCCAGGACCCGTACGCGTCCCTGAACCCGCGCCGCCGGGTGGGCGACCAGATCGCCGACGGCCTGCGCACCGCGGGCGACACCGCCACCGAGCCGGCCGACCTGCTGGAGCGCGTCGGCCTGCCGCGCGACTTCGCCGGCCGGCACCCGCACGAGTTCTCCGGCGGCCAGCGGCAGCGCATCGCGATCGCCAGGGCGCTGGCGGCCAGGCCGCGGCTGCTGATCGGGGACGAGCCGATCTCCGCGCTGGACGCCTCCGCCCAGGCGCAGGTCGCCACCCTGATGCGGGACCTGGCCGTGGACTCCGGCGCGGGGCTGCTGTTCATCAGCCACGACCTGTCGGTGGTGCGGCTGATCGCCGACCGGATCGCGGTCATGTACCTGGGCCGGATCGTCGAGGTGGGCGACACCGCCGAGGTGTGGGCCGACCCTCGCCACCCCTACACGCGGGCGCTGCTGGGAGCCATCCCGAAGCCCGACGGGATGGGCGTGCTGCCCGCCGAGTTGCCGGGCGACGTGCCGGATCCGGCGGATCCGCCGCAGGGCTGCCGGTTCAACCCGCGCTGCCCGCAGGTCATGGACGTGTGCCGGGTCAAGGAGCCGGAGTTCGGCCCGGTCGCCTGCTGGCTGCACGAGCCGTCCCCGGCCGGGACCGCGTGAACGGCCTGCCATGACCACCGACGCCACGTATCCGGATCCGGGCGCGCGGGCCGTGCGGGACCGGCTGGTCGCCGTCCGGGCGGCCATGGCGCGGGACGGGGTGGACGCGCTGGTGCTGCGGCCCTCGCCCGACTTCCGGTTCCTGGGCGGGCGGGGGGCGGGCTTCCTGGTGGTGACCATGGACGAGGTGGCCGAAGCGGGCGATCCCGCGCCGTACGTGCCCGATGACGCGCGGCGGGTGGGCGTCGATCCGGAGATGCGGGTCCGGGAGCTGTTCGGGCTGGCGATCGAGGCGGAGCTGGTGCCGGCCGCCGCCGTGCTGGAGCCGCTCAGGCTGCGCAAACTGCCGGGAGAGGTCGACGCGGTGAGCCGGGCGGCGCGGGCGGCGGAGGCGGTGCTGGACGGGGCGGGCGAGCTGGCCTGGTTCGGCGCCACCGAGCGGGCCATGGCGGCCAGGCTGCGGGCGCTGCTGCTGGAGACCGGGTGCGAGGAGGTCCTGTCGGTGCGGGTGGCCGCGGGCGAGCACACCGCCCGGCCCGGCCACCTGCCGGGTGGGCGGGTGATCAATCCGGGTGACGCGCTGCTGGTGTCGCTGTGCGGCCGGTGGGACGGTTACTGCGCCGAGGTGGCGCGCGTCTTCGCCGTCGCCGAGCCGCCGGAGGACTTCGAGGCCATGTACTCGGTGGTGCTCGCCGCGCATCACGCGGCCCTGCGCTCGGTACGGCCCGGCGTCCCGGCCGACGAGGTGGCCGCGGCGGTCGCGGACGTGATCGACGGCAGCGGCTACGGCCGGTTCGCGGCCCCGTGCGCCGGCCGGGGCGTCGGCCTCGGCCATGACGAGGGCCCGCGTCTGCGTCCCGGCGACGACACCGTGCTGGCGGCCGGGATGACGCTCTGCGTCGAGCCGGCGATCTACGTACCCGATCTGTTCGGGGCGCGGCTCGCGGACGTGGCGGCCTGCACCGGCGAGGCGGCCACGGTGCTGACGACGAGCCCGCACACACTGCGCGTCCTCGACCACTGAGAGATGGATCAGGAGACGTGGGGAAGGTCGCCGGGCACGCCGAGGGCGGTCAGCTCGGCGCGGCCTTCGGCGGCCCGGTCGGGCAGGAGCATCAGGGTGCAGGCGCGTTCGAAGCGGGCGCCGATGCGTTCCCAGCCTTCGACGGAGGCGGCGAGCGCGTCGGGATCGCCGTGCAGACGCCAGGTGGCGCGGGCGAGGCAGGCGGCGGCCCAGTCGTTCCGCTCGCCCGTCGACGCCGCTTGGCGGAGCCGGTCGGCGGCGTCGGCGAGTCCGGCGACCACGGCCAGTTCGGCGCCGAGGGCGTGACAATATGTCGCGAAATAGCCGCCCCTGTGGTCGCCGAACGCGCGGGTCAGCAGGGAGGCGGCGCCGGTCACGGCCCCGGTGTGCAGCGCCATGCGGATGTCGGCGAACACCGGCGAAGGGAGCTTCGAGGCGAAGTCGGGGGTGACACCGGCGATCTCGTGGACGCGCCCGCGCCACATCCGGAAGTCGGACAGGTCACCGCGGAGCCCATGGGCGAGTGCGGCGCCGGCCACCGAGGCGACGAGCCGGCCATCGGCGGGCCGGCCGGCCCGTTGCCAGCCGTCCCACATCATGGTCGCGTACCGCAGCGCCTCCTCGAAGTCTCCGACCAGCATGAGAGGGGGAATGTGGATCCAGGCGGCGCCGTAGGACCTGCTGTCCAGCAGGTCGTCCGACAGGCTCATGCGGCCCACGGAGAGCGCCGCCTGCAGGTCTCCGGTCCGGAGTGGGCTTCGCGCCGCGGTGAAGAGCGCGTCCAGGATCTCCGGTCCTGTGTACGGGTCGTTCCGGTTCATCGTCGTGACCAGGCGCAGCCGCTCCGCGTTACAGAGCCGGTAGATCTCCGGAGCTCCCACACACCACTCCGCCCAGGCGAGCGCGTCGAGCGCGGCGCTGATCAGAACGGGGTCGCCGGTGCTGCGAGCGGCGTCCACCGCGGTCCGCGCCGAGGGGAGGTCGGCGGCGTACGAGGTGCTGCTGGTCGTCCATGACCGCGCCGACGCCAGGCGAGCCGCCACCACGGGGTCGCTCCGGTCACCGCAGGCCGCCGCCTCCTCCAGGAGCTCACGCAGCCGCTCGGCCGGGATCGCGATGGGGAACAGCGCCGGACTGCGTCTGGCGAACTCCACCACCCGTGCCAGGACGATCGCCTGGGCGTTGCCGTCACCGGCGGCGCGAGCGTGCTCGGCCGAGGCGAGCAGCAGGTCGACCACCTCGGTGCCGGACGCGCCGCCGGTGCGGGCGCAGTCGGCGGCGCTCCGTAGATCCGCCGCCGCCTGTGCGGGGGTGGGCGCGCGCCCGGCGGCGTGCTGGTAGTGGCACCTGGACTCGGCCAGGAAGCGCCGCGCGTAGGCGAGGTGGCCCAGCGAGCGGGTCAGCCGATGCGACCCGGCGTCGGGACCGGGCGGGGCGTTGACCAGCGCGCCGCGAAGATCGTCCACGACGGCGTCGAACTCCTCCCGCCACTGGCCGTCCAGCCGTTCCTCCAGCGCCGTCGCGGTGGCGGCCGCCCAGTCCAGATGCCGTCGCCGGACCTCCTCATACTCCCCGCCGGCCCGCAGCCGATCCTGGGCGAAGGCCCGCACCGTAGCCGCCAGCCGCCATCTGCCGCTGGCCCTCTGGTGGGCGACCAGGCTCTTGTCGGCCAGCCGGCCGAGCAGATCGGCGACCGCCTCCGGAGCCTGCGAGGTCACCGACACGACAGCGGCCACGTCGAAGCCGCCGACGAAGATCGCCAGTCGTCGGAACAGCGTCTGCTCCGCCTCGTCCAGCAGGTCATGGCTCCAGGCCAGGACCGCGCGTAAGGAGCGATGCCGCACGTCAGGGCCCCGGTTGCCGGCCAGCAGGCGTAAATAGTCGCCCATCGCGGTCAGCAGCCCGGCCGTGCCGAGGCTGACGCTGCGTGCCGCGGCCAGTTCGATGGCCAGCGGCAGCCCGTCCAGCCGGGCGCACACGTCCGATACGGTCGCCGGCTCCGCCGACCAGCCGGGATCGGCCGAGGTGGCCCGATCGCGGAACAACGCCTCGGCCGCACCGCCCAGCGACAGCGGCCCGACCGGGATCGTCCGCTCACCCGGCGCGCGGAGCCGCTCCCTGGTGGTGGTCAGAATCCGCGCCTGGGGACAGGCCGACAGCAGCCGCTCGGCGAACGCCGCCACCGCGTCGAGGAGATGCTCGCAGTTGTCCAGCACCAGCAGCGAGCGGCCCGGATGGAGCCGCTCCACGATGGCCTCCTCCAACGGCCGCTGGGAGCTTTCGGCCACCCCCAGCGCCGCGGCCACCGTCTGCGCCACGAACCCGTCCCGCACCGGGACGAGATCGACGAACGCCCCGCCGGACGGGTACGACGACGCCACCACCGCCGCCAGCCGGCTCTTGCCCACCCCGCCCGGACCCAGCAACGTCACCAGCCGCTCCTGCCGCAACGCGGTGGAGACCAGCTCGACCTCGACGCCCCTGCCGACGAACGTGGTGCGGGTGTCCGGAACCCCTGCCACCTCCGCAGGTGGCGGCACGCCCGGGCCGGCCGCGCCGGCCATCGCCGCCAGCTCCCGCCGGTCGGTCAGCCCGTACTTGCGCAGCAGGGATGACACATGGCCTTCCACCGTGCGTACCGAGAGGTGCAGGCGGCCCGCGATCTGTGCGTTCGAGCCGTGCTCGCGCAGGGCCGCCAGCACCTGCGCCTCCCGCTCGGACACCTCGGCCTGCCGTGCTGGGGTCACTTCGACATCATGCCCTACCCGTACAGACCACGTAGATCATACGTGGCGCAAACGTGATCACCACGGGTGTCCGGCAGTGTCGCGCCGGAGGATGCTTCAGGCTCACGGAACGACAGGAATCGAAGGAGATCACCGATGTCCGAAAGCACCGACTTCCAGATGCCGACCCCCGCTCCCGAGCTTGAGCGGCTGAACTTCCTGGTCGGCGACTGGATCCTGACCGGGTCCACGGTCGAGAGCCCGATGGGCCCGGCGACCCCGATCGGCGGCTGGGAGAGCTACGAGTGGATGGAGGGCGGCTTCTTCCTCATCCACCGCTGGGAGAGCAGCTTCGAGGTCGCCGGCATGAAGGTGGTGGACGCCGGTCACGAGTTCTTCGACTACGACGCCGCCACCGGCCGCTACCGCACGCACTTCTTCAACAGTCTCGGCCCCTACGACCACGAGGCCAGCAAGTACCACGGCGGCTTCGAGGGCGACGCCCTGGTGGTGACCGGGCCCGCCCGCATCACCCGTAAGCCGAACGCGGACGGCACGATCACCTTCGACTCCGACGTGCCCGTCGGCCCCGGCGAGTTCGCCCCCTTCATGGTCTGCACCCTGACCCCCGGCAAGTAGCCGTCGACCCTGAGGAACGGTGATCTGATGCGTGCGCCGGTCTACCTGCGGCCGGGTGTGCTGGAAGTGCTCGACGTGCCCGAGCCGGCGGCCGGCGACGATGGGGTGGTGCTGTCACGCGGGCAGCCGCCGGCGCTGCCCCGGCTGGCGGATGCTCGGCGTCCACCATGACGGCGGGTTCGCCGAACGCGTCGCCGTGTCCGCCGGCAGGCCGCGGTCCGGCCGGGACGGCGTGAGCCGGGGGCGTAGGACGCCCCGACGAAGACCGTCGCCCTCTTGGTGGTCTGGCACGAATCCCTCGCGCGCGCCGTCGCGTACCGTCGCGATGACATCCGATGCACCGAGAGGGACGACGGCATTGATCGCCATCAGGGAGCTCCACGAGATCGGGGAGTTCGAGCAGGTCATGGCGCTGTTCGAGGACATCTGGCAGTTCGATCCGGGCGGGCAGCCGATCACCGTGGAGCTGATGCTGGCTCTGGCGCACGCGGGCAACTACGTGTCGGGCGCCTTCGTCGGCGACCGCCTGGTGGGGGCGTCCGTGGCGTTCTTCGCGGCGGGTTCGGCACTGCACTCGCACATCACGGGCGTGTCAGGGGTCCCCGGTGCGGGGCTGGCGTTGAAGCTGCACCAGCGGCGCTGGGCGCTCGATCGCGGGCTGGAGCGGATCACCTGGACGTTCGATCCGCTGGTGCGCCGCAACGCGCACTTCAACCTGGCCAAGCTCGGCGCCAGGCCGGAGGAGTACCTGCCCGCCTTCTACGGGGTCATGGACGACGCGATCAACCAGGGTGACGAGTCCGACCGGGTGCTCGCCGTCTGGCCGCTCACCGCGCCGCACGTCGAGTCTCTGGTACGGCGCGGCGCCGTGCCGGTCGCCCTGCCCGAGGGGGCGGTGGTGGCGCTGGCCGATGAGAAGGGTCGCCCGGTGTACCGGCCGCACGAGGGCGCCGCGACCGTGCTGGTGGCCGTGCCGGTGGACGTCGAGGGGTTGCGCCGCGCGGACCCGGGAACGGCGAAGGCGTGGCGGCATGCCGTACGGGACGTCTTGGGCGGCATGCTGGCAGCTGGACGAAAAATCACCGGATTTCACGACAAGTCGTTCTATGTAGTGGAGAGTGCGTGAAGATCACAGGAGTTGAGCTGCGCCGGATCGCGATGCCGCTCGTCGCGCCGTTCCGCACCTCGTTCGGCACCGAGACGGTCCGCGACGTGCTGCTGGTCCGGGTCGTGACGGCGGACGCCGAGGGCTGGGGCGAGTGCGTGGCGATGTCGGAGCCGCTCTACTCCTCCGAGTACGTGGACGGCGCGGCGGAGGTGATCCGCCGCTTCCTGCTCCCCGCGCTGCCGGCCACCGTGGACGCCGAGTCCGCGGGCCGCGCGATGGAGCACGTCAAGGGCCACCGGATGGCCAAGGCGGCGGTGGAGACGGCCGTGCTCGACGCCCAGCTCAAGACGGCCGGCGAGTCGTTCGGCCGGTTCCTGGGCGCGACCAGGGACCGGGTGCCGTGCGGCGTCTCGGTCGGCATCATGGACTCCGTCCCGCAGCTCCTCGACGCGGTCGCGGGCTACCTGGACGAGGGCTATGTCCGGATCAAGCTGAAGATCCAGCCCGGCTGGGACGTGGCCCCGGTCAGGGCGGTGCGCGAGCGGTTCGGCGACGACGTCCTGCTGCAGGTGGACGCCAACGCCGCGTACACGCTCGTCGACGCCCGCCAACTGGCCAGGCTGGACGACTTCGACCTGCTGCTCATCGAGCAGCCGCTGGCCAACGACGACTTCGTCCAGCATGCCAAGCTCGCCAAACTGCTGCGCACCCCGATCTGCCTGGACGAGTCCATCGAGTCGGCCGAGCACGCGGCGGCCGCGATCGCGCTCGGTTCGTGCTCGATCGTCAACATCAAACCGGGCCGGATCGGCGGCTACCTGGAGGCCAGGCGCATCCACGACCTGTGCCGGGCCAACGGGATCGCGGTGTGGTGCGGCGGCATGCTGGAGACGGGCCTCGGCCGGGCGGCGAACGTGGCGCTGGCGGCCCTGCCCGGCTTCACCCTGCCGGGCGACACGTCCGGCTCGCGTCGCTACTACGCCACGGACATCACCGAGCCGTTCGAGCTGTCGGACGGCCACCTGGCGGTGCCCACGGGACCGGGCATCGGCGTGGACCCGATCCCGGACATCCTGGACGAGGTCACCACGTCCAAGGAGTGGATCGCCCTCTGAAAGGACATGCCCCCTGCGGCTTCCGGCCGCAGGGGGCATGGTCGTCGACCGCCACGCGGGATGCGCCGTCCGTCAGCGGTGCAGCCGGGGCACCGCCTCCAGCAGCATGCGGGTGTAGGGATCGGCCGGCGCGGAGACCACGTCCAGGGTGGGCCCGTGTTCTACGATGCGGCCGCGATGCATGACCGCGACCTCGTCGCACACGTAGCGCACCACGGCCAGGTTGTGCGAGATGAACAGGATCGGCAGCCCGAGCCGATCCCGCAGCGACCGCACCAGGTTGAGCACCGCCCCCTGCACCGACACGTCCAGCGCGCTGGTGATCTCGTCGGCGACCAGCAGGTCGGGCTCGGCCCCGAGGGCGCGCGCGATGGCGACCCGCTGCCGCTGCCCGCCGGACAGCTCGCGCGGATAGCGGCCCGCCACCTCGCCCGGCAGCGACACCAGGTCGAGCAGCCGCGCCACCTCGGTGACGCGGGCCCGCGCCGGCAGCCGCAGCAGCCCCTCCGCCACCGACTCGCCGACCTTCATCCGCGGGTCGAGTGAGGCGTACGGGTCCTGGAAGACCATCTGCACCCTGGACACCCCGGTGATGGTCCCGGAGTACGGCACCAGGCCGCTCACCGCCTTGGCCAGCGACGACTTGCCGCTGCCCGACTCGCCCACCAGCCCGACGATCCGGCCGGGCGGGACCTCCAGCGTGACGGAGTCGACCGCGGTGAACGCGCCGAAGCGCACGGACAGGTCCTCGATCTTCACTTGGCCTCCCAGCAGGCGACCTGGTGCGCGTCGCCGTACACGGACAGAAGGGGACGGTCGGCCGAGCAGCGGGCGGTCGCCAGCGGGCAGCGGGGGGCGAAAGCGCAGCCGTCGCCGACCTCCGCCGGGCCGGGCTGGCGGCCGGGGATGCTGGCGAGCGGGCGGGTCCGGTCGGTGTCCATGTCCGGCAGCGAGGTGATGAGCGCCCGCGTGTACGGGTGGGCGGCGCCGGTGGCGAGCCGGTTCACGGGCAGTTCCTCGACCACCCGGCCCGCGTACATGACCACGACCCGGTCGCACAGCTCGCCGACGACGGCGATGTCGTGGGAGATGAACAGGCCCGCCGCGCCGGTCTCCTCGGTCACCTCGCGCAGCAGCCGCAGGATCTGCCGCTGCACCGTGACGTCGAGCGCGGTCGTCGGCTCATCCGCGATGATCAACCTGGGGGTGCCCATGAGGCCCATCGCGATCACCGCGCGCTGGCGCATGCCGCCGGACAGCTCATGCGGATGCTTCTTGGCCTGCTCTGCCGGCTCGGGCAGGTGCACGTGGCCGAGCCGGTCGACGGCGCGCTTGCGCGCCTCTTCACGGCCGGCGCCCTGGTGGACGACGGCCACCTCGGCGAGCTGGCCGCCGACCTTGAGCGCCGGGTTGAGTGAGGCCATCGGGTCCTGGAACACCATGGCGAGCGAGGTGCCGAGCTCCTTGCGGCTGAGCTCGGTGACGTCCTTGCCGCACAGCCGCAGGCGGCCGTAGGCGACGGTTCCCGGGTAGGGGACGAGCCCGCCGATGGCGGCCGCGGTCAGCGACTTGCCGCTGCCGGACTCGCCGACCACCCCGACGATCTCGCCGGGCCGTACGCTCAGCGAGAGTTGCCGGACCGGGGTGACGCCGCCGGGGAAGGTGACGGTCAGGTCCTTCACCTCCAGTACGGCGTCCTCGTCGGGCTCCCCCGGGTCCGCCGCCACGGGGGTGGTAGACGTTTTTCCGGGTACGGTCGTGCGGGCTGCCCTCCTGGCCAGGGTGTCGCCGAGGAGGTTGAACCCGATGCCCGCGAGCGCGACGGCGACGGCGGGCCCGATCGCCACCTCGGGGGTGACGTAGATCCGGCCGAACCCGTCGAACAGCAGCCGCCCCCAGTCGTACGACGGCGGCTGCACGCCGAGCCCGAGGAACGACATGCCGGCCAGGCCGAGCAGCGCGCCGCCGAGCGCCTGGGTGAGATGGAGGATGAGCGGCTCGGCGATGTTGGGCAGCACGTGCCGCAGGAGGATGCGGCGGCGGGGCACGCCCAGCATGCGGGCGGCGGAGACGTAGTCGGCGCCGGCCACGGAGGCGGCGAGCGTCTGGGTGAGCCGGGCGAAGCCGGGCGCGATGGCCACGCCGATGCCGAGCACCGCGCCACGGGCACCGAGCCCGGCGACGACCGCCGTGAACATGGCCAGCAGCAGCCCGGGGAAGGCCACCAGCGCGTTGACCGTGCCGGTGACGAACCGGCCGAGCCTGGTGGGCAGCACCGACGGCAGCGCGCCGAGCACGATGCCCGCCACGGCGCCGATGGCAGCGGCCGCCAGCGCCAGCAGCAGCGAGAACCGGCCCGCGACCAGCACCCGGGCGAGCAGGTCGCGGCCCAGGTTGTCGGTGCCGAGCGGGTGCGCGGCCGAGGAGCCCTGCAGGATGGAGCCCGCGTCGATGAGGGCCGCCTGCTCGCCCCAGATGGGTGGCCCGATCACGGCCAGCACCACCATCAGGCCGACCAGAACGGTGCCCGCGATCGCCGAGGGAGTGCGGAACATCACGACTCCTTGATGGCGGAGGTCGGGTCGCTCATGCCGAGGACGACGTCGACCAGCAGGTTCACGAGCAGCACGATCGCTCCGTAGACGAGGATGACGCCCTGGGCCACCGGGTAGTCCTTCTGCGTGATCGCCTCGACGATCTTCATGCCCAGGCCGGGCCAGGCGAAGACGTACTCCACCAGCACGCTGCCGGCGATCAGGGAGCTCAGCAGCAGGCCGCCCAGGGTGAGGGTGGCGGTGAGCGTGTTGGGCAGGACGTGCCGCAGATGCAGCCGGCCGGCGGGCAGCCGTTTGGCCCTGGCCAGCCGCACGTAGTCGGTGCCGAGAACGCGCAGCGTCTCCACCCGCGCGATGCGGGCGATCATCCCGATCGGCCCGACGGCCAGCGCCAGCACGGGCAGCACGTACGACTCCGGCCCGTCCTTCCCGGCCGGCGGGAAGAGCTTGAGGCTGATGGCGAACACGGTGACCAGCGCGATGGCGTACAGGAACTCGGGCACGGCCACGACGGCGCTGGTGGCCGTGCCGAAGCCGGCCTCGGTGCCGCGGTTGCGGCCGTTCTCGGTCCGTACGGCGGCCCACATGCCGAGCGGGATCGCGGCCAGCAGCGCGATGACGGTGGCGAGCAGGGCGAGCGCCAGCGTGTTGGGCAGCCTGACGGCGATCACCTCGACGACCGGCTCCCCGGTGAGGAACGAGGTGCCCATGTCGCCGGTGAGCAGCCCGGAGACGTAGGTGGTGAGCTGGGTGAGGATCGGCTGGTCCAGGCCGAGCGCCGCCTGGCGGGCCTCGACCAGCTCGATCGGCGCGGCCGGGCCGAGCGAGGCCCGCACGGGGTCGCCGGGGATCAGGTGGATCATCGCGAACGAGGCGAGCACCAGCACCACGAGCGAGACCGCGAACCGCACGAGCCGCCGGAGGACCGGACGGCTCGTGGGGCCCGTGAGGATGGTCGCGGCCACTCAGCTTCCCTGGGTGAGCCGGATGGTGGAGGCGGCGAACAGGCCGCCCACCATCTCGAAGGTGGCGTTCTTGGAGGCCAGCAGCAGGGTGTTCTCCACGACGGGGACCAGGTCGGCGTTCTCGAACAGCGCCGACTCCGACTCCAGCCACAGCTTGCAGCCCGCGTCACCGGGCGTCTTCTGCGCCTCGGTCACCAGCTTCTCGTAGCGGTCGTTCTTCAGGTGCGCGAAGTTGGCGCCCTTGGGGGCGGCCGGTCCGGACAGGAAGCCGACGAGCTGGGTGGGCAGCGTGACCGTGATCGGCAGCCAGAACACGTCCCAGTCCTGGGTGACGTTGAGCGACTCGGCGAGCTTGGTGTCGAGCAGGCCGACGAGCTTCACCTCGACGCCGATCTTCTTCCAGGCGGCCGCCATGTACTCGGTCGCGGCCTGCACGCCCGGCCCTCTGGTGGTCGCGTAGAGCAGGCGCAGGCTCAGCTTCTTGCCGTCCTTGGCCCTGATCCCGTCGGCGCCGACCTTCCAGCCGGCGGCGTCGAGTGCGGCGGTGGCCGCCGCGGCGTCGAACGCGGGGACGTGGCCGGTCACCGTGTCGCCCTTGCAGGGGCGGGGGTCGAGGACCAGACCGGTCGCGGGTCGTCCGGTGCCGCTGGAGGCGATGCCGGACAGCTCCTGGAGATTGAGGGCCTGGGTGAGCGCCTTGCGGACGGCGGGGTCCTTGGCGGGCCGGTCGTCGCCCTGGTGGAAGAAGAACTGGCCGTTGCCGACGGGCGGCAGGACCTTGTTGATGCCGGGCGTGGCTTCCAGGCGAGTGCGGTCGGGGCCGTAGAACTGGGCGGCGTTGATGCTGCCGGCGACGAGCAGGTTGGCCGCCGTCTGCTCGTTCGGCACGACCTTGAGCACGACCTTCTCGGGCAGGTCCTTGCCGGTGGCGCCGTCACGGCCCCAGGCGTAGTCCCTGCGGGCCTTGAAGGTGTACTGGTTGCCCGGCGCCGCTTCGGTCAGCACGAACGGGCCGGAGCCCGAGGTACCGCGGGTCAGTTTGGAGCGGTCCTTGAGTCCCTCGCCGCAGACGATGAAGATCGACTGGGTGCTCTGCAGGATGAACGAGAACGGCTCGGGCGTGGAGAGGGTGACGGTCCCGGCGGCGTCGTCGGCCTCGGCCTTCATGCCGGTGGGCACGAGCACGCCGTAGATGGGCGACTTGGTGTCCGGGTCGGCGATGTGGTTGACGGTGTCGGCCACGTTGGAGGCGGTGAGCGGGGAACCGTCGGAGCAGGTGACGTCCTTGCGCATGGTGAACATGACCGAGTCCGGCTTCACCTCCCACTTCTCGGCGATCCCGGGGACCGGCGATCCGTCGGCGGCGGTGTGGACCAGGCTGTCGTAGGCGAGGGAGAGCACCGTGTTGGTGATCGACAGCACTCCCGTGGCGGGGTCGAGCGCGCCGGGGTCCGCGGCGATCGCGTAGGTGAAGGTGCCACTGGTGGAGACCGGCCCGGCCGCGGGGGCGTCCGCGGGGGCGTCCGCACCGCCGCAGGCCGTGGCGAACAGGGCCAGGGAGAGGGCCGCTGCTGCTTTTTTCATGGGAACTCCGGGAACTGGGAGGTGATGCCCCACCTTGTCCGCTGGCTGCGCCGCGTTCTTCGTGCCCAGTGACGAAATGTCCGACCGATCTGGTGCTAGGGCCCGAAGATCCGCATCTGCAGCGTCACGGTGAGTCTCGCGTCGGGGTCGGCCAGGTCGAGCCCGCTGATCTCGACGAGCCGCTTGAGCCGGTAGCGGAAGGTGTTGGCGTGGACGTGGACGCGGGCGGAGGCGAGGTTGACGTCGCCGAACGCGTCGAGGTAGGCCCGCAGCGTGGCGACCAGCTCGCTGCCGTGCTCCTGGTCGTGGGCGAGCAGCCGCTGGTAGGGGCCGGTGGGCGTCTGCTCCTCGGCGCCGGCGACGTCGGCGACCTGCAGCAGCAGCGACTCGAAGTGGACGGTGGTGTAGCCGGCCGCCTCGCCCGAGGTGCCCCGGGCGCGCAGCACGCGCAGCGCCCGGTCGGCGTCGGCACGCGACCTGGCCACCTGCCCGAGGCTGGCGGCCAGCCGTCCGACCCCGATGTTGGCCGGGTGGCGGGGGCCGACCCTGGCCAGGAAGTCCTGGGCGATGCGCACGGCCCGCGCCTCCTCGTCCGCGCCGCCGTCGCCATCGCCGGAGGTGATCGGCAGCACCGCGTAGGCGACGGAGCCGACGAGCGCGGCGGCCGCCTTGGGGTGGATGGTGGCCACGTGCAGGGCGAGCGCGTCGCAGAAACGCTGCCGGTCGCTCTCGCCGCGCGCCGGGTCGGCCTCGGGCGTGTCGGTCAGCTGGGCGGCCAGCACGCACAGCCGCTGGGTGGCGACGCCGAGCCGGCCCGCCGCCTCGGCCGCGCCCGAGCCGCCCGCGAGCACGGTGGACAGCAGGTCGGCGCGCAACCGCCGCTGGGTGTCCGCCCCGGCCCGCTCGCGCAGCAACCGCAGCGCGACGACCTTCGCGGCGTCGGCGAGCGCGCGGTGCCGCTGCTCGGTCAGCGGCTCGTGGACGGCGGCCCAGATGGAGCCGAGGATCTCGTCGCCCGACCGCACGACGATGGCGGTCCTGTTGGTGAGGTCGCCGGGCAGCTCCATGTAGACCGGCTCGCGGCTCTGGTAGAGCTCCTTGAGCAGGCCGCGCTCGTCCAGCATGCGCTGGTAGCGCTCGGGCACCTGGCGGCCCAGCACGGTCTCGATCCGGCCGGCGTCGGCCTCGTCCTGACGCCCGGAGTAGGCCAGCACCCGCGAGGACCTGTCCTCGATGGTGACCGGCGCGTCGAGCAGCGCGCAGAGGGCGTTGGCCAGCGAGAACAGGTCGCCGTGCGGCTCCTCCCCCGGCTCGGCCAGCTCGCCCTCGGCCAGCAGCGAGCGCAGCAGGGCGGCGACCTGCGCCCAGGAGGCGGCCCTGGTCAGGCCGAGCACCGCCACCCCGGTCTCCGCGACCGCCGCGCGGACGAACTCGTCGACGTCGACGGGCACCTTCACCACGATGCCGGCGGCCTGGCCGGCGGACCGCAGCAGGGCGCCGATGTCCTCGGCGCGGTGGATGCCGACGGCCAGCACGATCCCGCCCGGCGGCACCAGCAGCTCGTCGAGCGGGTCGTAGATGTGCACCCCGGTGACCTCGGCGTCCAGGTCGCCGGGTGAGGCGGCCACGTCGAGGACCGTGCTGCCCAGGTCGTGCAGGATCCTTCCCAGGCTGGCGCGTGGACGGCTGCTCATCCACTCACCATAGGCGTCGTACAGCGTCATCCGGCCCGCAGCCGGTCCACCGCCAGGCGGGCGGCCCGCCCGATCGCCGCGTCGGCCGCCGGATTGCGTCCGCCGAGGTCATGGGTGCGCAGGAACACCGCGACGGCGTACCGCCCGCCGTCCGGATACTCCACCACGCCGGCCTCGTTGCGGATCCCCCACAGCGTGCCGGTCTTGCCGGAGACCCGCACCTCCGAGGGGAATCCGGAGGAGAGCCGGTGCGGCCAGACCTGCTCGCCCATGATCTTGCGCACCTCGGCGCACGCCTCGGCGGGCCCAGCCTCGTCCCGCCAGATGCGGGCGAGCAGCGTGGTGGTCTCGCGGGGCGTGCTGGAGGTGGTGCGCCCGGGGTCGCGCACGGCCAGCGGCTCGATCAGCTCGCGCGCCATCCCGTCCACCTCCACGGTGCCCAGCTCGGCCTCCACCTGCGCGAACAGCTCGGCGCAGCCGCCGATCAGCCTGGTGCGCCGCAGCCCGAGCTCGGTGAGGGTGGCGTGCACCCGGTCCAGGCCGACCCGGCGCAGCAGCACGTCGGTGGCGGCGTTGTCGCTCATCGTCAGCGTGAAGTGGGCGAGGTCCCGGAGCGTGAGCGAGACGTCGTCGGCGCAGCCCGAGGTGCCGATGCCGCCGTCCTTGTCCGCCGCCGTCACCGTCAGCCGCTCGGTGCGCTCCAGCTCCCCGGCCGCGGCCTGCCTGGCGTACTCCAGCACCACCGGGATCTTGAACACCGAGGCGAGCACCACCGGCTCGTCGGGGTCGAGCCCGACCTCGGCGTCGCCGTCGACGTCGCGGGCGTGCACGAAGCCGCGCGCGCCCGCGTCGTCGAAGATCTGCCGCACGTCATCCCCTCTTGGGAGTGGCGCGCGCGCCCAGATGCACGTACGGGGCGCCGTCCTCAAGCTGGTAGAACACGGCGGACAGCCAGTCGGGGTCGCCCTTCCTGCGCCCGACGAAGGTGACCTCGTCGACGGGCACGAAGTCGATCTCCTCCGGCCCCTGCAGGGCCGCGAGCGGGCCGGTCGGCTCCATGAGCAGCCGCAGCCCGCCTTCCTCACCTGCGCGCTCGGTGAACGTCATGCGCGATCCGGCCCGCTCGTAGACACCCGCGTAGCGGGCCACGTCGACCTGGACCGGCGTCTGCGGCGGGCCGAGCGTGGGCGGTACGGTCAGGCCGTCGAGCTCGGCGAACAGCTCGGTGGCGACCGCCTTGGTGAAGGCACCGCTGTGGCCGCCGTTGGCCGTCACGCAGACGATCGTGCCCGTGTCGGGCACCAGCCACAGCATCGCGTGCTGGCCGATGGTGTTGCCGCCGTGCGAGACGACCCGCCGGCCGTCCCACTCGTCGAGGATCCAGCCGACGCCCCACTGCTTACCGAGCGTGTGCGGGTTGGGGACGTCGGCCTGCGGCTCCCACATGGCCTGAGGGTCGTCCAGCAGGCCGCCTTCGAGGTGGGCACGGGCGAAGGCGACCACGTCGGCGGGGCGGGCGCAGATGAGCCCGGCGGGCCCGGCCGAGCGCATGAGGCCCCAGACCGGGGCGGTCTTACCGCCTTCGACGTGGCCCATGGCCGCGCGGAAGCGCAGCACGTCCTCCGGCAGGGTGGCGGTGTGGGTGAGGCCGAGCGGCTCGATGATCCGCTCGCGCAGCACCTCGTCCCAGGTCTTGCCGGTCAGCTTCTCCAGGATGCGCCCGGCGACGGTGAAGCCGGAGTTGCAGTAGGACTGGGTGACGCCCAGGGGATGGTTCTGCGCCAGGTCGGCGCAGGCCGCGACGTACTTCTCCACGCAGTCGTCGCCGCGGCCGGTCTCCAGGAACAGGTCGCCGTCGATGCCGCTGGTGTGCGACAGCAGGTGCCTGATGGTGACGGTCTTGGTGACCTCGGGGTCGGCGACCTTGAACTCGGGCAGCACCTCGGCCACCGTCGTGTCCAGGGTCAGCTCGCCCCGCTCGACCGACTGCATCAGCATGGTGGCGGTCCACACCTTGGTGACCGACCCGATCTGGAAGAGCGAGTCGGTGGTGGTCTCCACGCCGGTGTCGGTGTTGAGCACGCCGGCGGCGAACTCGTGGACCTGACCGTCGTGCAGGTAGGCGAGGGCCGCTCCCGGCACCTCGTACTCGGCGATCAGCTCGGCGAGCCGGTGACCCATTGTTCCAGCCACGCGATGATCCTCTCGTTGTAGTCCAGTCGGTGTGAGGGGCGTCCGTTGAGCAGGAACAGATGGGACGCACCCGGGTAGCGGACGAGCCGCACGGGCACGCCCTGCTCGCGCAGCGCGGCGAACCACTGCTCGGCCTGGCCCACCGGGCAGCGGTCGTCGTTCTCGCCGTGCAGGATGAGGGTGGGGGTGGTCACGTCCGCCACCTGGGTGAACGGGGACTGCGCGGCGACATCACCCCCGCATTCGTGCTTCGTCAGCAGATGGCCCATGTCCGAGGTGCCGCTCATGCTGGTCAGGTCGGTCACGGCCCCGCCCGGGACCGCGGCCTTGAACCTGCCGGTCCTGGTGGTGAGCCAGCAGGTCATGTAGCCGCCGTAGCTGTAGCCGGTGACGGCCAGCCGGTCGGGGTCGGCGACCCCTTCGGCGACCAGGTCGTCCAGCGGCGCCAGGAAGTCGTCGGTGTCGGCCAGTCCCCAGGCGCCCACGGCCGCCGTGTAGAAGGCCTCGCCGTACCCGTCGCTGGCCCTCGGGTTGACGGTCAGGACGGTCCAGCCGCGGGCGGCGAGCACCTGGTGGTAGAGGTGGGCGCCGTCGAAGACGGGCGCCCACGCGTTGTGCGGGCCGCCGTGCACGTCCAGCAGCAGCGGGGACGGCCCTTCCAGCGTCTCGTCGCGCAGCACGAACCCTTCGACGGGGGTGCCGTCGGGCGCGGTGAACGTACGGCGGCGCGGCACGTACAGCTCGACCCCGTCGAGGCCGTACGCGGCGATCGGCCCCTCCACGTCTGTCAGGTGGACGTCTCCGGCGGTGTGCGGGGTCGTGGCGACATAGGCGATCTGTCCGGCGGCGGCGCTCATGCCGGAGATCGAGACGTCCCCGCCTATCAGCTTGGCCGCCTCACCCGGACGCGTCACGGGCATCGAGTAGAGGTGCGTGCAGCCCGCGTCCCTCGCGGTGAACAGCAGGTCGTCGCCGCGGAGCTGCGGCGGGGCGCCCGGGTAGCCGGGGCCGCCGGTCATGACGTTGCGGTCGAGCCCGGTCTCCAGCTCCACCAGCCCGTCCGGTTCGAGGGTGAACAGCCTGGTGTGCCCGACCAGGCTGAGCAGCCCGGCGACCACCAGTCGCTCGCCCAGCCACCACGCGCCGGTGCAGACCACCCCGTCGGCGGACAGGCGCTTGGGCTCGCCTCCGGTCAGCTCGACGGTGTAGACGGAGCTGGACAGGTTAACGTCGCCGTCGGGCTCCATCCCGGCCGTGAAGGCGAGCTGCCGGCCGTCGGGCGACCATGAGGGCGGGCCGACGTGGAAGTCCCCCTCGGTGAGCCGCACCGCCCCACCCTCACCCGCGCCGCCCGCTCCTTCAACCCCTGCCCGGCCTTCGGAGCCGGCTTCTTTCCCGGGCGCGCTCTCGCGTGGGGTCGCCGGGATCACGAACAGATGGGTGCGGACGCCGCGCAGCAGTCCGGCGCCGTCCGCCTTGTAGTCCAGGCGGTCCGTCACCACGGGCGCGTGCGGCTCGACCTCGCCGTGCGCGCCGGCGTACGCGATGAGAGTGCCGTCAGGCGACCACACCGGCGCGCCCGCGCCGAGCGGCGCGGCGGTGAGCGCGGCGGGCTCGCCGCCGTCCATGGGCAGCAGGTGGATCTGCGGGACGCCGTCCACGGGCTTCAGGTACGCCAGCGCCCGCCCGTCCGGCGACCAGCGCGGGCAGAATCCCTCCGCGAGCCGCCGCGGCTCCGTGCCGGGGCCCGCGAGCCAGATCTCCGTACGGTTCTCGTCCGGATCCTTCCGGGAACCGGTCACCGTGTAGGCGACGGCACCCCCGTCGGGCCGCAGCTGGGGGTCGGACGGCACGGTGATCCGGAAGAGGTCGTCCAGCGAGAGGCGGGGCATAGGCGAACGCTAGGCGAGCGCCGCCCCGCCTGCTTCGGTCTGCAGGACGAACGCGCCCGTCCGAGTTGTCCGCCCGGCCAAACGGAATAATCCGTTGCCGGCGATTGCTCAGATCGTCACTATGGTCTTCATGATCCGGCACGCTCTGCTGACGACGCCCGCCATCGCGGGCGCGTTCGGGCATGCCTGCGACGGCCTGGAGCGCTGACCTCTTCCCGTAAGTCCTGAGAGTGACCCGGCGGGGGGAGGTAGCGGCCCTGTCACGGGTCACCACGCATCCAGGAGTCGTAAGGAAGGGATCATGGCCAAGCAGGCCTATGTGCGCAGCAAGCCGCACCTCAACATCGGCACGATGGGCCACGTCGACCACGGCAAGACCACGCTGACCGCGGCGATCACGAAGGTGCTCGCCGAGCGCGGGCAGGCGACGTACACGCCGTTCGAGCGGATCGACCGCACCCCGGAGGAGGCCTCCAGGGGCATCACGATCAACATCTCGCACGTCGAGTACGAGACCGCCGGCCGGCACTACGCGCACGTGGACATGCCGGGCCACGCCGACTACGTGAAGAACATGATCACGGGGGCGGCGCAGCTCGACGGGGCCATCCTCGTCGTGTCCGCGCGGGACGGCATCATGCCGCAGACCAGGGAGCACGTGCTGCTCGCCAGGCGGGTCGGCGTCGAGCACCTGGTCGTCGCCGTCAACAAGGCCGACGGCGCGGACCCGGAGCTCATCGACCTGGTCGAGCTGGAGCTGCAGGACCTGCTCGACGAGCACGGCTACTCCGGCACCCCGATGGTCCGCGTCTCCGGGCTGCGCGCCCTGGAGGGCGACCCGGTCTGGACGGCGTCGATCGAGGCGCTGCTCCAGGCGGTGGACGACCACATCCCGGTGCCGGTGCGGTACGTCGACGCGCCGTTCCTGATGCCGGTGGAGAACGTGCTCACGATCACCGGTCGTGGCACGGTCGTCACCGGGGCCATCGAGCGCGGCGCGGTCAAGGTCGGCGACACGGTGGAGGCCGTCGGCTTCGGCACCGGCGTCACCGCGGTCGTGACCGGCGTGGAGACGTTCGGCCGCACGATGGAGCGCGGCGAGGCCGGCGACAACGCCGCCGTCCTGCTGCGCGGCGTGCAGCGCCGGGAGGTGCGACGCGGGATGGTGCTGGCCGCTCCGGGCAGTCAGCGCGGTCACCGGTCGTTCACCGCCCGGGTCTACCTGCTCACGGCGGACGAAGGCGGGCGGCGCAAGCCGGTCGCGTCCGGCTACCGGCCGCAGTTCTACCTGCGCACGACGGACGTGCCGGGCGAGCTGCTGCTGACCGAGCCCGCCAAGCCGGGCGACACCATCGAGGTGCCGATCCAGCTGGGCAAGGCGGTGGCCCTGGAGCCGGGGCTCGGCTTCGCCATCCGCGAGGGCGGGCTGACAGTGGGCGCCGGCACGGTGCTCACTGTCACGGACTGACGCGACGCCCGCTGCCCTCAGGGGCTCGGCCTGACTCCTGCCTCAGCTCGGATGCGAGCTGAGGCAGGACACGGCCGTCCCCCTTGAGGCGAGGGTCGTTTCCTGTCGAGGACCGCGCCGCAGCACGCCTGCAGAACCGGCGATCGCTCACTTCGCAACTTCACCTGTCGTCAGGACGGGCGGCCACAATAACCAGCGAGCGTGACTCACTTCGCTTCGCGGCATTCGCCAGGGCCAGCCCGGCATACGCGTTCTCGGCATCATCGAAAATAAATGCGTCGTAACTTGTGACTATCACTATCACGTCTTTCCAGCGGCCGGATGTCATCTCAAATTCGCCATCGGGATGCCCGATGATCTGCCACTCGAGCTCTTTCAGGCGATCGGCCACATCGGCCACTGCGGCGACGACATCGGACTCGCCACCATCGACCATGAAGATCTTCCCGAAGATGTCGACGTCACTCCAGGTGTCCGTCCAATCGACTTCTTCCAGGATCTTCCCGGCGCCGCGAAGCTCTCGGGTGACTCCCGCGTCGAGCCGTAACTCGCTCGGGAACATCCATGTCCCGCAGCCCGAGACGAAGACTCCGCACAACGCGATCAACACCGTGATGGAGAAGCGTGCCCTCCGGAGAGGGTTGCCCGCAGACCGTGCCACCCGGTCAACTCTGTCGCTCAATCCATCACGAGGCAACCCATAGCGCCAGGACGGCGGAATGAGTGGCCCGCACCCCGGGACGACCGGCAGGAGCACCTCACTGAGAAGATGTCGGAGATCCGTTCTCGTCGTCGACCAGCAGGAAGTCGGGGCGGTTCTCGCGCCACTCGGGCACGTCCATCGAGTTGAGCACGGAGATCAGCTTCTTCTCCTCGTAGATGAAGTGCGTCCGCATGACCGCCGACAGCGCCACCACCTCCTCGCGCACCTTGGCGGCCGTGGCCGGGTCCGGTTTCTCGGGGAGGGACTCGAGCAGTTTCTGTAGGTTCCCCAGCAGCCAGTCCAGCTGGTTATGGTCGGCGCGCAGGTCGGAAAGGACCTTGCGCAGCTCCGGGAAATCCTCGGCGATCGCCGGGAACGCGCCCTTGTCCTCGCCGGTGTGGTGGCGCGTCAACGCCGTGCAGAAGGAAAGGCAGTGGGCACGCAGGTCCCGGGGCGGCAGCCCTTTTCCGTAGAAGTAGTCGTCGACGCTGTCCTGGAGGTCTTCCAGCATCTCGCGGAGCCAGATATGCACTTCGAGCAGTTGTGTGCCCATGGCGGTGAGGCGACTGCCCGCCTCGGATCGTGCATCCATACTCTTCCTTCGGATGGGTAACGGTCGTCCAAGCGCATCATGCGAACCAAGTGATCGCCTGCCCGTGCGATCGGGTCCAGGCGAGCGGGATCCCGTCCAGGGCGAGCACGTTGTACAGCGCCTCGCCCGGCGGCATCGGAAGCGTGTCGTAGGCCAGCACGTCCAGCCCCTCGTTCGCGATCCAATGTCCGGATAGTCCGCGTAGCACCTCGGCGAACGCTACCCGTCGCGATAGTGGCACGTGGTGAAGCACCGAGCTGTGGAACACCACCAGCGTCGCGTCGGGTGGGGCCTGCGCGGCCAGTGCCGGCAGGTCGTCCACCAGGTCTCCCCGTACGAGCAGCGGCGGGTCGGCTGCGACGACGGCCGCCGCCGCCCGCAGCCGGGCGCGGCGATGGGTGTGTTCCGGCCAGATGAGGGCGTCGAGCCAGGCGAGATCCGCGGGGTCGGTCACATCGAGGGGGTTCAGGTCCAGGCCGGCCCGCCACACCACCTGGGGCAGGCCGGTCGGCGGCAGCATATGGGTGGCCGTGCAGGCCAGGACGGGATCACCGGAGCCGACCTGATGATCGCCGTAGCGGTAGGCGTACCGGTCGGGGTAGAGGCACAGCCCGGCGGACGCGCCGACCTCCAGCAGCGCGAGCGGCTGCGGCAGCGCGGCGAGCAGCGGCAGCAGGACGGCGCACCGTCCGGCCTCGTTCGTCTGGGTGATCCGGGTGCGCACCTCCGCCTCGATCACCGGCCAGTTGGCCACCGTGTAATCGTGGAACGCGGCCGGGTCCTCGACCGGCCCGCCGAGCAACCGGACCACTCCGAACAGCAGGTTCGGCTGCCGCTTGGCCGGCGGAAGCGCGGCGAGTAAGGCCAGGAGTTCGTGATCCCGCGTCACCGCGGAGGCCAGGCGCTCGTACGCGGGCGATATGCCGCGCGCCTCGCGCGCGGCGAACTCGGCGTAGATCGCAGCGATCGTCATATGCCGATGATCGCAGCGAACTCCCCCGCACTCACCTCCACTGGCTGACGCGGTCCTGGATCATCTTGTCAGGACCTCTCAGGTGGAGGTGCGCATCCACTCAGGTCAAAGACCCTCTCAAAGATCTATGAGTGGGGAGAGTTCGATGTCGGGATTCAGCCGCCGGCGCTGGTTCGCGGCCTGTGTGTCGGGGTGATCAGCAGGTAGGGAGCGCCGGTACAGGTCCAGCGTCTGGGCGTACAGGTCGTCGGAGGCTTGGCAGTCAATTGCCCGGCCGAGATCGAGGGAGAGGTTGAGCGCGCAGGCCAGCGTTAGTGGATGATCCTCCCCCAGGGTCGTGCGGAGAGCGTGAAGGGTCGCCCGGCCGAGGTCAACCGCTCGTTCGTTATCTCCCAGGCTGGAGTGGTCGCTCGCGAGGTTCACCGCGCAGATCAAAGTGTATGGGTGACGAGGGCCGAGTGTCTCTTGCAGTCCCTGAAGCGCGGACAGGCCGCGCTTGCGCGCTGCAGTGGCGTTTCCACGCAGGCGGTGGATGATGGCCAGGTTGCTCGCGCAGCAATGGGTGAAGGGGTGGTTGCCCCCCAAGCTGGCCTGGTATCCGTCGAGGGCTCCTTCGACGTGCTCGGCCGCTTGGTCCAGGTCTCCGCTCCTACGCAGGGCGTTGGCAAGGCTTATCGATCCGGCCAGTTCATGGGGATGCCCGGATGTGACGACGTCGCGCAAGTCGGCGGTCAGCTTGGCGAGCGTCTTGAGGGGGTCACCGGGTTGCAGCACGTGACGGATGCCGGCCATGCGCACGCCGATAACGAGGTCTTTGTGGATGAGGAGCTTGTCAAGATTGCTGGTGGGAGCGAACGACTCGGCCAGCGCGTGGGCGTCGGCGGCAAGTCCGACAGCCGCAGCGTAGCCGCCAGCGAATCGCAGGGTGCGCGCGGCGCCGTTCAGGGCCAGGAGCGACAGGCGACTGTACCGTGATGCGGGTGCGGTGAAGGCCTTGCGACGGATGCCCATGTACAGATCATGCGCGCGTCTGTAGTCGCCGGTGAGTTCGTGGTCGAGGGCCAGGCGGTACTGCGCGTGGAGGGTTGTGTCGTGTGTCACGCCCCGTAGTTCCCGGAGGTGTGCGGCTGCGTCCTGGTCCAGTTCGAGCGCAGCCGAGAAAAGCCCGGTGAGCCTCAGGTCAATGGCGAAGTCTTGGGCGGCGGCCAGCCTGTAATGGATCTCCTGGTCCTCGGCTGCCTCGAAGGCAGCGCGGCTGACCTTGCGGGCCCCGGTGTAGTCGCGACCGGCTCGAAGGGCGATCGCCTGGAGGCTGCGCGCCTGCCTCAGATGTGAATGGGTGGGGTCGAGATCGTGCTCCCACGTGTCGATGGTGGTGGAGATGATGCTCAGGCATGAGGCGTGATCGCCGGTGTTGGCGAGGTATCGGGCGATCTTCGTCATGAGATCCCGCGTTCTCGGGTCCGCGCACTGCTCGGGGCCGGTCGGAGCGATGTGGGGGACCAGTTCGGCGTAGCACGGCCAACTGGCGGGATCCTCGGGATCATCCGGGGCGGCGTTGGCGAGCATGAGGTGCACGCCGTGCCGTATGCGCTTCAGTTCTTCGGACGGCAGTTCGGTCCGGATCAGCGCGCCGACGAGCCGGGGGAGCTGAACCGTACGCAGCCTGTGATTAATGGCGATGAGACCATATCGCGATAGCCGGTCAAGAACCGAGAGCAGGCGAACGGGATTTTTACTGACCCTGCTCAGTGCTGGTGCAGATGATTCGTCCGGCATGCTCAGGGCGTCGTAGGGGATAGGGTCGGGACCGAAAAGAGCGCAGTGGTTCAACACCACCACCGCCTCCGGGTCCTCCTGTAGCAGTCGGTCCACTGACGCCTTATGGCTAGCAAACAGCGACGCCGGATATTCCAGCGGCCTACCCCGCTCGAGGGCACCAGCGATTTCGCCATGGAGTTGCTTCAGATAGCTTTCTGGAGATGATCCGGTCTCCGCCATGAGCGCTGCGGCATTCTCCAGCGAAATCGGAAGGTCGCTCAGTTCGTTGGCGATCTCATCAGCGATTCCGTCGGTGATCCCGGGCAGCCGTCTGTGTAAGAACTTCAGGCTTTCGTCTCTGACGAAGACATCCAGCGGCTGGACCGGAAGCAGTTCCCATCGTGGATTCCGGGATGTGATGAGCACATGTCCTGGACCTTGGGGAAGGTAAGGGTGGAGCTGATCGGGATCATCGGCGTAGTCGAAGATCAATAACCATCGGGAGTAGGGTTCCCCCCGGTGGAGTGCGGCGAGTACGGCGGAGATGCCCGCTGGCGTTCCCACGTCGAAGGCAGGGGGCAATCGGAGATGCGGGGCCAGGGCGGCCAGGGCGGCGTGCAGCGGTGGGAGCTGGTCGGCGGGGATCCACCAGATCACGTCATAGTCGGCGCGGTGGCGATAAGCGTATTCGATCGCCAGCTGGGTCTTGCCGGCTCCTCCCAACCCGTACACCACCTGGGTCGGCGAGGTTGCGAAGGCCTGCCTCAACCCCTCCAGTTCGTCACTGCGGCCGGTGAAGTAGATGTTGCGAGGCGGAACGCCTTCCCAGCCCCTGGGGCCGCTGTCGGCGTCCTTTTCGGAGCTACGGATCCCAGTCTCCTGTGACCACGCGTCGAGGGCCGGGAACCGTGCCGTGAACGCCTCTCCTCCCTGGACGGCGAGCGAATCGAGGAGTCGCCGTGCCTCGGTGTCGCGTGCTCCGGCCATGGCGGCCAGGACCGGGACCCGGATCTCCAGCTCGTGACTGGAGTGGCGGGAGATGTGGCGCAGGACCTCGGCCTGCTCGTCGAGGTCGAGTTGCAGGATCACGCGTGTTCCGTCCAGCCGGGCCTGCGGGGTCAGCGCAGGGTGGACGAGGACACTTTCGAGCGGGCCGAGTGCCTCGGTGTAGCCGCCCTCGGCCAGGGCGAGCAGCGCGCGCAGACGGTGGCCGGGGTCGGCGTCTGAGTCTTGTGCGATCTGCCGGTACCACTGTGCGGCCATCGCGCTCGCGCTGGTGCCTCCGACGTTGGCGGGGGCCAGTGCGGCCAGTTGGGTCCGGTCTTGCTCGGTCGTCCATCCTCGGGCGGCGAGCCGTTCGAGCAGCCAGCGTCGCACGTCGTCCCCGGACGTGCTGCCGGGCACGGATGCGCTGTCGAGTACGGCTCGCAGCAGGCGTGCGCCTTCGGCGCTGACACTGCACAGGGCGTCGGCGGTGAACGCTCGTACCCATATCGGATGGCGCGGATCTTCGGCGAGTCCGGCCAGCCGATCGTTGACGTACCGGTCCGAGGTCAAATTGATGAGCACGGTAAGGGCCTCGGGAGCGCTTCGATCATCCCGGGCCAGCTGCTCGAACATGGTGTTGATCACTTCGCGACGCAGGGCCGTGCCCACGGTAATCCCGTCTGCGACGATTTCACCTGCGATACAGGCGTCGGTGCCGCCGCGCTCCAGCAGTATCCGCACCAGAGGGTCGACTGAATAGGCGCTGCGGGCGAGGGTGAACAGCGCGAGGTTGCGGCTGTCGGGGCTGCGTGCGTCGGCCAGCCAGGTGCTCTGGTCGAAGTCGCGTGACCGGGGTCCTGCGGCGAAATATTCGGCGAAGCTCGGATGCACGAACTGCAGCCCGCCTGTTCTGGGCACGACCAGGCTGGTGGCGGTCAGGACGCCGCGCAGCGAGGTCTCCCAGCCCGCAAGCTCCTCGAACAATCCCGGCGGCGCGTGGCCCTTCACCCACAGCACAGCTGCGGTCGTGACCCGGCCTCCCGATCCGGACAGGAAGATGTCCGCGGTGCCCTCGAGCAGGTTCCGTAGGTTGTCTCTGAGCCAGATCCAGGCTTGCGTACCTTGTTCGCCGTGTCGGGTGAACTCCGCGACAAGCCGGTCCCGCTCCTCGCCACTCACCTGCCGGGAGTTCAGCAGATGCTGGATGAACCGCTCGTACAGTCCCGCGCGGCTGGTCGGGAGCGCGCCGTCCTGGTCGGCCTCCAGGATCAGCGCAGTGATGGTGGCGATGAGCGGGACCCGGGCGATCGCCGACAGCCGGGAGGACGACACGCTGGCCAAGAATCTCTCAATGGTGATCGGCTCGGCTTCCATCTGCGGCGAGTAGATCCGGCTTCGGTGGTCGACCCAGCGCTCGGCGAACGCCTGAAGATCGTGGTGGTCAAATCTGCGCAGCGTGAAGCGGGTGAGGTGCTCACCCTCGAGATTGCCGAGGTCGCCCAGCATCAACGGCCGTGTCGTGATCATGAAGCGGTGATGAGGCAGGTTGTTCGAGACGCTGTCACCGAGCCGGGACAGCACCCGGGATCGCCGCTTCGTGCTGAGCACCTGGTCGATCCCATCCACCACCACCAGCCACGCGTCGGCGTGATCGGGACGCCGGTCAAACAGCTGGGCGGTCATCGAGCAACCGGTCACCTGCCGGCAATGCGCAGCCATCGCCTCCGGGACGGTCATGTCCGCCAGCAACTCCGCCGGGACCAGGATCGGAACGACGCTCCCATACGGCGCCCCGCTCAAGTGGTCCGAACGGCGGGCGTCGAGCCACCATCGGCACTGCTCCCGCAACACCAGGGCCACGGCTGTGGACTTGCCGATCCCCGGCTCGGCGACGACAAGGGTGTTGCGAAAGCCGTAGATCATCTGCCGGATCGTGTACAGCTGGGCAACGCTCGACACAGCGCCGGCCACAGGCTGCACGCTCTCGGCCTTCTGTTCGACATAGATCTCCGGAAGCGGCGGAGCGTCCCCGACGAAATACTCGTACTGATGCCGACGGGCGTCCTGCCACTGCTCGGTCAGCAAGGACCGAATGGCCGTAGGAAGAGGAATGTTCTCCCGCCGGAAGGCCACATAGGAGACGAACGCGGCCACACATGCCAGGCCGCTCACCGCCAGCGCGGCTGATGATGCCGGCCACTGCCACGGCCGCGGCAGCAGGCCGAGCCCGCGCAGCGTAACCATCAGCAGGGCGACCGCCCCCAACACCGCGGCCACTCGCAACCATCGCCGGCCCGGTTGGGTGATCCCTGCTTCGCCCCCAGCGAACAGTGCTTCGCGCCCGCCGAATACGGCGACCGCCAATCCGATGACTCCCGAGGCTGCACCCACGATCGAGGCGAACTTATCTCCGTAATCCAGCCAGATCGGAGCACCCACATAAACAGGATAGGTCACACCGTCGCTTCGGGGTCGTCGTCATGGAAACCCATTCGAAGGCATCCCGATCCGGCCGAGCTCGTGGTAGCTCAGCCGCCTCGATCCACCGAGCTATCTCTGACTCAAAAGCCTTGAACGAGGAACAGGTTTCCCTTTGATTTGGGATGGTGGGAATTCCGACGCTTCCAAGACCCATGCGATCTTCGATGTGGGACATGTGATCGCGTACGCCGGGCTGGCGCCGGTGATGCGGCTCGCCGGCCGCTGTGGCCTGGGCGCGCTGGTCGGCGTGCACGTGGCGATCGCCGACCAGCGCAGAGTGAACGCCCCGGCGAAGGCCGCTTCGATCGTGGCGGCGATGTCGCACCCGACGAGTACGAGGCGACGCTCCTCCCCGCGGCCCGCGACGAGCTGATCGTCGGAGAGGAACGCATCCGATTCCTCGGCAGAAACCATGCCGAGCCGTACGACGCCTCCCTGGGGCAAGGACATCGGGAAATGCGGCCGCTGGAGGAGATCGGCAAGCGTGGACCGGCTGCCATGGCTGGGCACGTGGTGGAGATGCTACGCGGCTGCCGGTTCGGGGGATCGTGGGTAGTCGGCCCAATGAAACCGAGGCGGGCGGCGCGGTCCCCCAGGTCAGGTGACCGCGCCGCCCACAACATGGTGGGTTGCGCACCGACCGGCAAGGGGTGACGGAAGAGCGGGATCATAGCCTTTGCCGGTCAGCAGATCAGGGGTGACTCAGCGCTTGTACAGGGACCATTTGGCGGGCGACTGCTCACAGTAGTACCAGTCCCCGGGGTGGCCTGCGGCTTCGGCCTGCCTTTCCTCGAAGACACCCTCCACGGCGTGGCAGAAGAGTCCGCCGGCCTCGCTGTTGGCAAAGGTGCTGACCAGCGTGGCCGCCTGCGCCGGGGCGGCGAACAGGCCGACGCCGGAGGCGACGAGGGTCGCGACTACGACGACTCGCTTCTTGAGTTTCATGTGCGGCTTCCTTCCGTTTGATGTGCGGCGGTCGACGGCGTCGTTGCGGTCGATCGTCCACCGGTCGCGGAGCCGGCCAGCGTGGCCGGGCTCGTCGAGTGACGGACCTTCAGATCTTGATTTCTTCAAGTATTGACGCTTCAACGATATTTGATGTTGGTCGGCGAGATCAACCATTCGCCCTTGCCCGGTCCGACTCCGCTGGTCAGACCCCCCGGTGCGGCGCTCAACAGGCAGACCGCGGCCTCAGCGGGGTAGGCCCAGCTCGCCCGCGCGCAGCCCGGCCTGGAAGCGGGAGTCGGCATCGAGCTTGGCCATGAGCTCGGCCACGCGCCGCCGGTAGGTGCGCAGCGACAGGCCGAGCCGTTTGGCCGCCGACGCGTCGGTGCGTCCCGAGGCGAGGGCTTCGAGGATCAGGCGCCCGTCGGCATCGAGGTCCGGGACGTCGCTCCGCAGGTAGGCGTCGAGGTCGGCGGCGGTGTCCCAGATCGCCTGGAACAGGGAGTGGACGCCGTTGACCAGGTTCGGCGACGTGGTCACGGTGTACTCGCGGCCGGTGGGGCCCTCCATGCCGGCCAGGATCATCACCCGCCGGTCGATGAGGATGGTCTCGTACGGCAGCCGTGAGCCGCTGATCCGGACGAGGCCTCCCCTGTCGCGCACCTGCCGCAGGTGCGCGCGGGCCTCCTCGTCGGCGAGCGCGACCGGGCTCAGCAGCTTGCGGGAGGTGAAGCCCGAAGCGTGCATCCGGCTCCTGATCGCGGCTCTGGCCTGGGGCTGCGACCAGGTCTGGAGGTCTCGGGCGGCGCACAGGAACTCGGTCCGCGCGGACGCGAAGAGATGACCGGCACGCGCGATCAGCTCCGCGTCCCCACGCACCGAGAACACCTGCTCGTTCCGCATCCTTCCAGTCTGGCAGCATGCTGCCACGAGCTCGCCGGGGGTCGTGGCGGCGGACACCATGAGCGTCATGACGAGCAGAACCTTCTCCCTCGGCGGAGACCTGACCATCAACCGGCTCGGTTTCGGCGCGATGCGGCTGGCGACTGGCACCTTCGGCGGCCCGCCGCGTGCGCCGCAGAGCGGCATAGCGGTGCTGCGGCGCGCCGTGGAGCTGGGCGTGGACCACATCGACACGGCCGGCTTCTACAGCAGGGGCGACGTTCGGGCCAACGAGCTGATCCGTACGGCGCTGGCCCCTTACCGTGCCGGCCTGGTGATCGCGACGAAGGTCGGGCCGCTGCCCGGGCCGGACGGGGTACCGACCGGGCAGGCGGCGCCAGATCAGTTGCGCGGCCTGGTCGAGACGGATCTGCGCGCCCTCGGCCTGGATCGGCTCGATCTGGTCTATCTGCGGGTCGGCGGAATGACCGGGCCGGGCGGCGAGTCGATCGCCGAGCGGTTCGCGGTGCTGGCCGAGCTCCGCGCGCAGGGGCTGATCCGGCATCTGGGCGTGAGCAACGTCGACGCCGCCCAGCTCGCCGAGGCCCAGGCGGTCGCGCCCGTCACGGCGGTGCAGAACCGGCACACCGATGGTCCGGGGCTGCTGGCCCCATGTGAGAAGGCGGGCATCGCGTACGTACCGTACTTCCCGCTCGGCGGTGGTGTCGAGCCGCTCGACACCGCACGGCTCGGCAAGGTCGCGGCACGCCTGGGCGCGACCACCGCGCAGGTCGCGCTCGCCTCACTGCTGGCGACCTCGCCGTCGGTGCTGGCGATTCCGGGCACCGGCCGTCTCGATCACCTGGAGGAGAACCTCGCGGCGAACGATCTCAGTCTCACCGATGAGGACCTGTCCGACCTGCGAGGCTAAACGATCAATTTACGACGCATAGGGGAATCCCTACCCTTCTCCGCCATGTCGATCGGCGTTCGCCCTCTCACGGACCGTCATCATCGCAGTGACCAGGCAAGACCGCCCGGCCACCTGGACGCACCGGAGAGGGAAACGGATGAGCGTAGAGCAAGTAACACAGGCGGAGCAGGCCATCGGGCCGATCAGTCTGATCGCACCGCTGGAGGCCCCCGCACCGGCGCCCACGCCGGACAGGGTGTGGGAGCTTCCGGGCGGCACCGCCTGGGTGTACTACGGAGAAGGCCACCAGAACCTGGTCAATCCGGTCATCCTGGCCGACGGCTTCAACATGGGCCCGTCCGACCTGGACGAGTCCTGGCACTATCTGGAGCGGCAGGCGTACCCCCTGATCGGCGAGCTGCGCGGCCGGGGTCACGACGTCGTCCTTCTCGGCTTCGCCGAGCGCAGCGCCTCGATCCTGGACAACGCGCAGGCCGCGATCGCCGCCATCACCCAGACCATCACCGAACGGCACGGGAACACGCCGCTCACCGTCGGCGGCTTCAGCATGGGCGGCCTGGTCACCCGCTACGCCCTGGCCAAGATGGAGCACGAGGGACTCGACCACCAGACGGCCGTCTACGTCTCCTACGACAGTCCGCATCGGGGCGCGTGGATCCCGATCTCCCTGCAGGCGTTCGCGCACTTCATCAGGAAGGGCAATCCCACCTTCTCCCGTCAGATCAACAGCCCGGCCGCGCGCCAGCTGCTGTGCAGCCACATCTCCGAGGTCGCCGGCGACGCGCGGCAGGACGCGCTGCGTGACGACTTCCTCGCCCGGCTGAGCGAGGTCGGCTCGTGGCCGGTGATCCCGAAGAAGATCGGCGTCGCCAATGGCGCGGGGAACGGCACCGGCAACGGGGTTTCCGCCGGCGTCGAGGCGCTCAAGTGCACCGGCCTGCTCTTCAACGGCACCGTGCTCTACACCCAGTCCACCGGGGACGAGCAGCAGGTGGCCGTGCTCAAGAGCATCCTCGGCGCCAAGAACGTCCAGACCAACGGGCTCGCCGAGCTGGACGGCGCACCGGGCGGCACTCTGGAGTCCTTCGGCATTCTGGCCGATGCCCTGAACAAGCATGGCCAGGCCGAGGTGTACTACCGCTCTGTCTGCTTCGTCCCCGCGGTCAGCGCCGTGGCGATCCGCGACCTCGGACAGGACGATGTGTACGCGGACATCAGCAGCCTGCCCGCGTCGGAGAGCGAGCTGGACGAGTTCCTGTGCGCCTCCCAGAACGAAGGGCACACGCTGATCACCGAAGAGCTCTGCACCTGGATCCTCGGCCGGCTCCCGAAGCCGGCGTCATCATGATCGTTTGAGAGCCCGTGCCGGGATCTCGGTCATATGGACGGAATTCCCAACGGATATGCACTCCAGAGCCTCACGAGCATTCTGCGGGGCGAGGGCACTGCTGCGCATATCCGTTGTTCCTCTTCACCTCGGTATTCACCCGTCCGCTTTCGACACGTGCACGAGGAGATATTTCTCCCACTTCGACGGATCGGCCTTGAGGCCTTTCTCCAACTGCTGCTGCACTTCGAGGAAGAAGGAATCGGCACCCGCGAATCGGCGGGCCACCAACTCCGTGTGCTCCCACTTGCCCGAGCTCATCTTCATGGAGTCGGCGTTCTTGAAGGTGGTCTTCCAGCCATGCTTCGCGAGGCGCGCCTCCGCCCTGTCGAGCGCCTCGGCGAAAGACGAGGCTCCGACGTCCGTGATCAGGACGTCTATCCGTTGAATGTCCTCGTCCGACATCTGGTCGTCCGTGGTCCGCGCCACCACCGTGCCGATACTGAGAACCTCGTCGAGGGCGACCTGGTCGGCCTCCACGACCCTGGGAGCCCAGTCCGCGCACCCCGGAAGCAACAGCATGCCCAGCAGCGCAGGCATAATTCTGACCAGCCCGACGCCTTTGGCATATGTGCGCAACATAGCCCAAACCTCCACTTATGATATGAAACTAAGCCACCTTTCCTTGTGAGCATCATGCACTATCCACGGTAGGCTTGCGACGCGTTCGGAGTCATCCGTACACACTTCAGCGCATTGCCGCCTCGGCGGCGTGCCATTCCATCGCCAGCCCCATTTACGCTTCTTCGACTTATTGAAACGGAATCAGAGGCCGTAGCCGCCGGAGGCTTCGAGATTCTGGGCGGTGATCCAGCGGCCTTCCTCCGAGAGGAGCATCGCGATCACCATGCCGACGTCGTCCGGCTCGCCCAGGCGGCCGAGGGCGGTCTTCGCGGCGATGGCCGGGATCACCTCCGGGTAGCGCTCGAAGGCGTTGTCCCCGATCCGCGTCCGGGTGGCGCCGGGGGCGACGGAGTTGACGCGGATGCCGCGCTTGCTGAACTCCTTGGCCATGTAACGGGTGAGCACGGTCACGCCGCCCTTCATCGTCCCGTAGGCCGAATAGCCCTCCTCCAGGCCGGAGGGCAGCGCCGCGTTACTGGTGGTGTTGACGATGGCGCCGCCGTCGGCCAGCAGCGGCAGCAGGGTCTGGGTCAGGAAGTACGGCCCTTTGAGCAGGACCCGCATGAACTCGTCGAAGAGTTCCTCGGTGGTGTCCTCGAACAGCGCCATCCGGCCGAATCCGGCGTTGTTGACCAGATAGTCGAACGTGTCCCTTCGCCACACGTCGCGCAGCGCCGCGACGACGCTCTCGCGGAAGGCCGGGAAGGTCTCGCTCCTGCCGACGTCCAGAGGCAGCGCGACGGCCTGCCCACCCGCCTTCTCGATCATCGCGACCGTGTCGCGCGCGCCGGCCTGGTTGCCGTTGTAGGTCAGGATCACCCCGTCCCCGCGCTGGGCGATCTGGATGGCGGCGCTCTGCCCGATGCCGGAGCTGGCACCGGCGACAATGGCGATCTTCATCGTACGTACACCTGTCCATTCATGGAGGCCACTAACACTCTGTGGGAATCACTTCTCTCCTATTTGACCAGCTTGACCTGCATGAACGTTAGAACGATGCTCCTAAGAGCTTGCCTGATCCTCCCGATTTCGGGATTGGAGAGTGTCTGAGCCCGGTCCTGACAGAGCGGCGAGGAGCAGGTTCGCCAGTCTCGGAACCGCCGTGCCGGCCCTTTCTGGGGGAAGCGTCCGGAACGAGGCGATGGCCCACAGCCCGACCCGTACGTCCTCGACCGACAGCTCGGGCCGGACGGCTTTCGTACGCCGTGCGCTCTCGACGAGCCGTTGCAGCCCACGCGCGTGTGCGCGGCGCTGTTCGGCGAACGGGAGTCCGGCGGCGTGCGAGCCGAGCACCGCCTCGTTCAACCCCCGCTCCCGGACCTGGTGCTCGGCGAATCGGCGGATGAGTCCGCTCAGCGCGCGCCAGGGGTCGGGGTCGGCCAGGGCGGCCCGCATCGCCGCGCCGCAGTCGGTCACCTGCTCGGTGAGCACGGCGCCGATGAGGTCCGGCCGTGACGGGAAATGCCGGTAGAGCGTCGCGACGCCCAGGCCGGCCCGCCGGGCGATCTCGCGCATGGGCAGTTCCAGCCCTTCCGCGGCGAAGGCGGCATGCGCGACCGCCACGATGTGCCGCCGGTTGTGTTCCGCGTCAACGCGAGGTTTCCGAGTCACCGTGGTCGCCGCCCCTCTCACTTTCCCGCGATCCGAAGCACCCGTTCCGTTTGTCTGTTTAGCGTAGTAGCGCTCTTGCCAGCCAGGTGAAGAAGGTCATCATGTTCGCCGTTCAGTTCGACCGGTTCGGTCCTCCCGAAGTGCTCACCTTCGGGCCGTTCCCCGAGCCGCACGCAGGTCCTGGCCAGGTACGCATCGCCGTCAGGGCGGCCGGGGTCGCACCGGTCGACCTCGCGCTGCGTGCCGGCCGGTCGCCGTCGGGCGCGCAGCTTCCCCTGCCGCACATTCCGGGTGTGGACGCGGCCGGAGTGATCGACGAGGTCGGTGCGGGAGTGACCGGGTTCCGGGTCGGCGACGAGGTCTTCGGCACGGTCGACGTCTCCCGGCTCGGCGGCGCGAGCGCGGAGTTCGCCGTCCTGACCTTCTGGAGCTCGAAGCCGCCGTCGATGTCCTGGGCGGAAGCCGGCGCCGCCGGCACGAGTGTCGAGACGGCCACCCGGGCGCTCGACGTGCTCGGCGTGCGCGCGGGAACGACGCTCCTGATCGACGGCGCCGCAGGCGGTGTCGGAAGCGTCGCCGTGCAACTGGCGGTCGCCCGCGGCGCCCGCGTCATCGGCACGGCACGTCCGGAGAGCCAGGCGTTCCTCGCCGGCCTGGGCGCGATCCCCACCACCTACGGGCCGGGGCTGGCCGAGCGCGTCCGCGCTCTCGGCGAGCGGGCCGATCTCGCGCTGGACGTCGCCGGCGCCGGCTCGCTGCCCGAGCTCATCGCACTGACCGGCACGACGGCCTCGGTCCTCACGATCGCCGACTTCACCGCCCCCAAGCTCGGTGTACGGATCTCGCGCGGCGAACTCGGCGGCGAACCCGACGGACGCCACGGCCTCACCCGGGCGGCCACGCTCTCCGCGGAAGGACGCTTCCGTGTTCCGGTCCAGGAGGTGTTCCCGATGACGCAGGCGGCCAAGGCGCACGACGCCGCCACGCGAGGACCCCGGCAGGGGAAGCTCGCCCTCACCGCTGACTGAGCCCCTGGGCAGGCGCCGACCGGCCGCCGGTCCCTTGGAGGGAACCCGGCGGCCTTCTCAGCCGAGGCCTACACCGGGTCGAAGCGGAGCCGGAGCGTCGCCGCCCGAGCCGTCAGCTCGTACTGCGGCAGCGTGCCGGGGCCGCACGCGGCGGTGCCCACGCCGTGCTGGGCGAGGTCCAGGTTGACGTGCACGCGATCCCTCGGCACCAGGTCCGGCAGGTGGGTGGCGCGGTCGAGGTCGGCGGTGCTCCAGCGGCGGACGGTCAGCCCGAACTCCGGGCCGCCCGTCACCCTGACACCGGGGCCGTCGCCCCCGGTGAGCTCCGCCCAGCGGACGTCGGCCCGCTGTCCGTTCTCCTGCGGGTACACGTACGGCGTCTGCAGCTCGTCGACGCTCGCGCTCCAGCGGCCGACCCTGGCGGCCATCCCGGTGTCCGGGTACGCCTCCCCCGGTCCTCGACCGAACCAGGTGACCCGGTCGAACCGGCCCGGCAGGGACATGGCGACACCTAGCCGGGGGATCGGCTCGCTCCACTCGCCGTCGGGCTCGACGTCCACGACGAGCTCCAGCCCTTCGCCCACGGCGATCCACCGGTACGTGACCCGCATCCCGAGGTCGGTCGCCGCCGGTGCCACCCGGGTGCGCACGACCATCCCGTCCACCCCGTCCCCCGCCTCGACCGCGTCCACCCGGTGGGTGAGCCGATCCAGGCCGAGCAGCCGCCACCGGGCCTCCGCGCCGCTGTACCGGTCGTTGTCGATCGGCGCCCGCCAGAGCTCCAGGGCAGGCCCGTCGACCTCGACCCCGAACAACCGCACCAGCCGCCCACTGGCCGCGTCGAAAACCCCACCCCCGACCGCGACCTCCCCAACAGCGCCGACGCGGCAGGACGTTGTACGGGCATCCTCGGCGCGCTCGTACAGCACCCCACCCGAGGACAGCACCCCACCCGAAGACGGCACCCCACCCGAAGGCAGCCGCACCTGCCCCCAGGCCACCTCATGTCCCGCCGAGGCCCACGCCTCATCACGAGCCAGCACCGCCCGCACGGTCAGCCACCGCTCGCCGTCGCCCTCCGGCAGGTCGGGCAGCTTCACCTCACCCCCACCAGAAGCCACCTCCAGCGGAAACCCGCCGACCTCCACCCCATCCACCTCAACGACAGCGGAGAAGGCCAGGTGGGACAGATCGCGGAATCCATACAAACTGGACACCACCACCGCCCCGTCCGGGAACCCGAAGCGGACCGGCTCGTACACCTTCTTGAGGTCCAGCAGCCCGGGCGACGGCGTCCGGTCGGGGAACACCAGCCCGTCGATGACGAAGTTCCCGTCGTGGACCGGCTCCCCGTAGTCCCCGCCGTAGGCGTACCCGAGGGACGGGTGGGCCAGCCCGTGGTCGATCCACTCCCAGATGAAGCCGCCCGCCAGCCGCGGATACCGCTCGAACAGCTCCTGATACTCCGCGAGCCCGCCGGGCCCGTTCCCCATCGCGTGGGCGTACTCGCACTGCAGGAACGGCATCCCCCGCCGCCGCGCGTCCAGCGCCGGATCGTCCAGCGGGTCCTCGACGCCCTTCCCGATGGCCTCGACCTCGGCGTGCGAGGCGTACATCCGCGAGTACACGTCCACGTCCGGGCACGACCAGTCGCCCTCGTAGTGGATGGGCCGCGACGGGTCGCGCTCGCGGGTCCAGGCGGCCATGGCGGCGAGGTTGCGGCCCACGCCCGCCTCGTTGCCGAGGGACCACATGACGACGCTCGGGTGGTTTTTGTCGCGTTCGACCGTGCGGCGCATCCGGTCGAGGTACGCCTCCTCCCAGCGGGGGTCGTCGCTGGGGTTGTGCCGCCAGCCGACCTGGGTGAAGCCGTGCGTCTCCAGGTCGCACTCGTCGATCACCCACAGCCCGAGCTCGTCGCACAGGTGCAGGAAGTCGGGGTGCGGCGGGTAGTGGCTGGTCCGGACGGCGTTGACGTTGTGCCGCTTCATCAGCAGCACGTCCTCGACCATCGTCGCGTACGGCACCGCGCGCCCGTACGCGGGGTGGAACTCGTGCCGGTTGACCCCCTTGAACAGCAGCGGCCGCCCGTTGGCGAGCAGCACCCCGTCCTCGATGCTGATCGTCCGGAACCCGATCCGCATCCGCACGCTCTCCTCGGGCGTGACGAACACGCCTTCGTACAGCCGGGGCGTCTCGGCGGTCCAGGGCTCCACGTCGGCGGTGACCTCGACGCCGGGCTCCAGGCCGCTGATCCCGAGCTCGGGAACGCTGAGCAGGCCGTCGCCGTCGAAGCTGAGCGTGCCACGCCCCCCGGCGAAGCCCGCGTGCACGAACACGTCGGCGCTCGACCGGGTGAGCGTCACCTCCCGGAAGATGCCGGGCAGCCACCACATGTCCTGGTCCTCCAGGTAACTGGCGGCCGACCACTGGTGCACCCGCACGGCCAGCACGTTGCGCCCCGGCTTCAGCCACGGTCCCGCGTCGAACTCGGCGGGCAGCCGGCTGCCGGTGGTGAAGCCCAGGAGGTGCCCGTTCAGCCAGACCTTGGCGTACGACTCGACGCCTTCGAAACGCAGCCGGCCGCCGGTCCAGTCGTCCGGCAGGTCGAAGACGCGGCGGTGGTCGCCGGTCGGGTTCTCCGTGGGGACGTGCGGCGGGTCGATCGGGAAGGGGTAGGCGACATTGGTGTAGGCGGGCGCGCCGTGCCCGTGCAGCGGCCAGTGCGCCGGCACGGGCAGCTCGGCCCAGGTGGAGTCGTCGTAGCCGGGCTCGGCGAAGTCCTCAGCGGCACCGGCCGTGGGCGACAGGCGGAAGCGCCAGGTGCCGTTCAGGTCGAGGCTGGGGGCGTCGGAGCGCAGGGCCGCCCGAGGGGCGAGTCGGCCGGAACCAGGGGTGAAGTCTTCGCATTCCATCGCCGCAAGAGCCTAGAGGTTCGGCAGGGTTTCGTCAGCAATGAGGCCTGTGCGTACTTCTGGACGATCCGCAGTGATCCAGAGTTACGGCTGGTCCTCGGACGCGGCGAGATAGCCCGCGAGCAGGCTCTCGGCGACGGCGGCCACGCTGGAGTCGTCGGGCAGGAAGTCGGGGCTGTGCAGCCCCGCCTCGGTGTCGACGCCGACGAACATCATCAGCGACGGCACCACCGCGCCGTACTGCGCGAAGTCGTCCCCGCCGCAGGAGCGCAGCTCCTCGCTGACCGTGTGCCCCTGCTCCCGCAGCAGCTCCCCGGTCCGTACGGCGAGCGCCGTGTCGTTGACGAGCACCGGCTCGCCCGGGAAGACCCGCACCTCGGCCTCGCAGCCGTGCGCGCCGGCCACCTCCCGCACCTGCTCGGCGAAGCGCGCGTGCAGCGCCTCCCGCCAGCTCCGCGACAGCGTCCGCAGGGTCCCCCTGGCCACCGCCTCACCGGGGATGGCGTTGGGCGCGGTGCCCGCGTGCACCGTGCCGAACGTCACCACGGTCGGCACCATCGGGTCGGTCACCCGGCTGACGAGCTGCTGCGCGGCGACGATGACCTGCGCCATGGCGACCACCGGATCGCGGGCCAGATGCGGGTAGGCGGCGTGCCCGTCCCTGCCCCTGATCGTCACCCGGAACTCGTCGGCGGAGGCGTTGACCGCGCCGGGCGTGCAGGCGATCACGCCGGCGTCCAGCACGGGCTGCACGTGCGCGCCGACCATGGCGTTCACCTGAAGGCGCTGGAGCGCGCCCGCCTCGACGATGTCCCTGGCCCCGGACGGGAAGCTCTCCTCGCGCGGCTGCAGCACCACGACCAGCGGCGCGACCCGATCTGTGCCGTCCGCCACCGCTTCCAGGTCGCCGTGCCGCGTCCTGTGCGCCTCCAGGATGCACGCGACCCTGTCGACCGTGCGGGCGAGCGCCACCACGGCGGCCAGGTGGACGTCGTGGCCGCAGGCGTGCATGGCGCCGTTGACGGCCGCCCACGATACGCCGGTGCGCTCGACCAGGGGCAGCGCGTCCAGTTCGCCGCGCACGCCCACGGCCGGGCCGCCGCCGCCCACCCGGAGCATGGCGCCGGTGCCGGCGACGTACTCGACGTGCCCGTCCGGGAGCGCTTCGAGCACGCGTTTGAGCGTCGGCCCCTCCTTGCCCGACAGTCTCGGCTGGGCGTGCAGCTCCCGCCTGAGCTCCTGGGCGGCGTGCAACTCGGCGCGCAGCACCTCGCGCAGCAGGACGTCGCGGTGGTGTGCGCCCGTCACGCGGGGACCCCCAGACCGTAGACGCGCCGCGCGTTGCAGCCGCCGACCATGGTGACCACCCGCACCGCCTGCTCCGACGACCACTCGCCGTCGGCGACGAAGCCGCCGAGCACGCGGGCCATCGCCTGCCGCCACAGCACCGCCCCTAGGTGGTGCAGCTCGGCCGGCCCCCACGCGTCGGAGGAGAACAGCAGCTTGGCGAACGGCGCGACCTCCAGGCACTCGGCCACCAGCGCGTCGCTCCTGGCGCCGGTGTGGTGCAGGGCCAGGCCGACGTCGAAGTAGACGTGCGGGTACGCCTGCGCGAGGTAGCCGGCGTGCCGGTGGAAGGGGTAGCAGTGCAGCAGCATCAGGGGCACGCCCGCCGGCTCGGCCAGCTCGATCAGGCCGCGCAGCAGCAGCGGGTCGGAGCGGCGCAGGTCCAGGTCGGGGTCGCCGTAGCCGATGTGGAACTGCAGCGGCAGCCCCCGCTCCAGCCCGGCCCAGATGAGGTGGCGCAGCAGCACCGGGTCGTTCAGGCGGGCGCCGCCGGCGGCCAGCCAGCGTCCGGCCGCCTCGGTCACCTCGGCGGGCTCGGGCGGCGCGGGGTCGAAGTCGAGGCCGTGGCGGTAGGCGACGATGGTCTTGAGCCCCCGCGCCGACCGGGTGCGCTCCCACAGCACCTCGGCGAAGCGTGTGGCGAACCCGGCGGCCGTCACGCCCGTGGCGGCGACCTGCTCGGCGACGGCCTCCAGGCGCACGACCTCCTCCACCGGGACGCCGGTGACGTCGGCCATCGCGGACGGGCCGAGGATCTCCTCGGCCCGGTGGCCGGTCTCGATCAGGTAGTGGCCGACGCCCGAGGCGGTGAGCAGCCGCCGGTTCACCTCGTCGGCGCCGAGCCTGGCGCGGCGGGCCAGATAGGCCTCGGGCGAGGTGTGCGGTTCGAGGCCGAGCACTGGGGCGCAGTGGCGGAGGATGGCGTAGCCCAGCTGGGAGTCGAACTGCGTCATCCACTCCGGCACCGGCCGGTCCGACTCGGTGATCAGCTGCTCGAACTCGACCCGCGACAGGTCGTGGCCGCTGACGCCGTGCGCGTGGTGGTCGATCAACGGCAGGTCCTCGATGATCCGGTGCAGGCCGGGCGGGACGGTGAGGTCAGCGGCCATGTGCGCCCGTCCGGTCCTTGATCTCGTCGGTCATACAGCAACGTCCTACCCTCAGTGGCGAAAACCAGACCGTGCCCGCCACCGAGGCGGACGAACGTGAGGGACGGGCACGAAAGCCGCGCCCGTCCCTCCGCTGTCAGGCCGCCGCTCTGGCCGTGAGGGCGACGCCGGCCTGCGTGGTCTCGCCGCTGACCGTCACCGCCACGGTGACGTTCCCCCTGCGCAGGGCCGTCAGCGTGCCGGTGGCTGGGTCGAGCACGGCGACGTGCCACGGCTTGGCCGTAGACCGGGGGCCGACGTGCAGGTTGGGCGAGCCCGACCAGCGCGCCGACACCGGATGGGCCACGGGGACCACCCGCGTGCCCTGCCGGACGGTGGCGCTCACCCGCGCCGGGGCGCCGATCGCGACCGTGGCGGGCGCGGTCAGCGTGAGGTCGTCCACATGCGGGCGGACCTGGGCGCCGATCCAGGTGGGCGCGTCGACGAACCAGTTCCGCCTGACGTGCGCGGCCTCCTGGTCCGTCACGGGGTCCACGCCCCACAGCGACCAGCCGGTGAAGCCGCCGTCGTCGGGCGCGGTGGCGGGGTTCTTGCCGGAGTTGCCGTTGATGAAGTACGGCACCGCGTCCACGCGGGCGGCGTCGAACGTGCCGACGTGCGCGCCGATGTAGGCGGTGCCCTTGCCGGTCTCCCGCTGGAAGTCCGCCAGCCAGCCCTCGACCAGCGCGGCCTCCTTACGGTCGCCGAGCTGGCTGGCCTTGCCGGGCGTCGGGTCGCGCGGCGGCACGTGGAACAGCACCGCGACCGAGCCGACCGAGCGGTCCTCGGCCGCCTTGTCCAGTTGCGCGCGCAGCAGCGCGATCTGCTCGAAGCCGCCGCCTCGCAGGTTGAGCCTGGAGGTGTCGAGCGTGATGAACCGGGTGCCCTTGTGATCGAAGCTCCGGTACGTGTCGCCGAAGGCGGCCTTGAAGTTGTCGATCTTGCCGCCCATCACCTCATGGTTACCCGGGATGTAGTGATATTTCAGCTCACCGCCGAGTTCCTCGTCGAGGATCTTCTTCGCCAGCGCGAAGTCCTCCGGCGACGCCTCGTCCACCAGGTCACCGTTGATCAGCAAGAAGTCCGGCTCGGCCGCCTTGATCTCCCGCAGGGTGCGGCGGGCGTTGCGCACGATGTCGCTGTCGGGGTCGCGGGCCACGAACTGGGCGTCGGACATCACCGCGAACCGCCACGGCATGTCCGCCACCTGGGACCTGACCACCGGGTCGGCCACCTTCACCGGCTGCGGCGTCTCGACCGACGGGGACACCTTGGCGACCAGCCCGTCGATCAGGATCTCGTTGGTGTAGCTCGCGTCGGCCTTGGTCTCCGCCACGTAGAAGCGCCGCAGCTTGAGCGGGTAACTGACACCCGCCGGCACCGTGAACTCGACGTACTTCCAGCCGGTCCACGTCAGGTACGGCCCACGCAGGACCTGCGACTGCCCGGTGGCGTCGTAGAACTCCAGGCTGGGCCACTCCCCCTTGCCGGTGGAGTGGATCCACATCCCGAACGCCTGCGGCTGCCCCTCCACCACGATCTGCTGCGGCGGGCTCGCGTAGGCGGCGCGGGTGGCCGTGGACCGGGTGAAGTCGTAGGCGAGCTTGAGCCCGCCGCCGTCCCGCCCCGGCGCGGCCGACAGCGAGCCGGTGGCGCGCGCGGCGGCGAAGGTCCACGAGGCGGCGTCGTCGAAGCCGGCGACGGGCCGGTCCTCGAAGCCGACCGTGACGGGCACGGCCGTGCTCAGCTTGCCGACCTTGGCGGTGATGAGCCCGGACCCGGTGTCCCGCTTGGCCTTGACGGTGAAGTGGCCCTGCTCGGCCGGGGTCACCTCGAACAGGTCGCGGTCGTAGTCGAGGGTGAGGTCGTCCGGCTCGATGGGCGCGGAGTTGCCGTTGCGGTCGTAACCCACGACGCCGAAGGCGGCCGTGCCGTCGGCGCCGGGCAGGCCGACGCGGTCGGCGGTGGCGCCGAGCCGCTGCAGCGGTTGCAGCACGGTCAGCTCCAGGCTGCCCTTGGCCCTGCCCTTGGAGGCGGTGACCTCCGCCGTGCCGGGCACCAGGGCGTGGAACTTCCCGTCGCGGATGACGCCGTGCACGGCCGGGGTCGAGCGCCAGCGGGGTGTGCCGCTCGCCGGTCCGTACGTCTCGTCGTATCCGGCGGCGGTGAGCCGGCGGGTGAGCCCGGGGAAGACGCGGTCGGGACGCCCGCCACCGACCGGGGCGGCGCCGGGCGCCTTGGCCGGATCGCTCGCGGTCTCCAGCCAGAAGCCCTTGAGCGTGCCGCTGCCCTCGGGCGCGTAGAGCGCGAGGCCGTTGGGGACGTGCCGCTCGCCGCCGTCGGACGGGCTGTTCTCCACCTGGGCGTCGGCCTGGCCGGGCTCGCGGGCGAGCATGGTGGAGGAGCCGCCGCCGTCGAGGTTGAGCGCGTTGGCGGCGCCCAGCTCGATCATCATGGCGGCGAGCTGGTCGAGGGTGACGCCGCGGCTGTCGGCCTGACGGCCGTCCACGGTGAGCAGGTACATCTCGGTGCCGTCGGCGGAGAAGCCGACGGCGGTGCGCGGATGCGCGGCCTGGTCGGTGGAGTGCTGCGCCTGGCCGTCCTTGACCAGCACGTAGTTGCCGCCGACCGCGGCCTTGACCTGGCTGCCGTCGGAGGCCTTCGGCTGGTACGCGACCTCGACCGCGTCGCCCGGCCGGAGCGCGGCCAGGGCGGTCGCCCCGGCGTCGCGGCCGAGCAGGATCGTGGTCCCGGCCGGGATCGGGCCGCTGCCGGCCGCCTGCCGCACGGCGGCGACCTTCCCGTCGACGAGCTCGACCTCGGTGACGGCGGTGGCGCCCTCGACGGCGCGGGCCCTGGTGTAGGAGCCCCACAGCGGGGTGAACAGCCCGACGCCGTCCTTCTGCACGATCTGGTTGAACTGGGTCAGCTTGACCGGCGAGCCGCCGTCCGGGGTGGCGGTGCCCTCGAAGTACATCTTCAGCACCCGGCCGACGCCGTCACCGGTGATCGCGACCGCGTTCTCGTGGCCGGCGACGGGTGACTGGACGAGGCTGCCGTTCTGGACGCCGACGCCCTGGGCGGCGCCGGAGTTGTTGATGTCGAAGAAGTCGCCGTTGACGGCCGCGACGGCACGCGAGCGTCTGGCGGGCCCGGACAGGGGCTCGGTCTTGGACACCTCACCGGAGAAGACGTAGTCGGCGCGGGCGCCGCCGCCGAGGTCGGCGGTGAGGGCGTCGGCCCTCAGCCAGCCGAGCGCGTCGAACCGGTCGAACGAGGTCAGGGAGATGCCCGGGGCGACCGGCCTGGTCTTCTTGACCGTGTCCAGGCCGTCGCCGGGCTCGGCCGCGGTGAGCATCACCGAGGGGGGCGGGTAGGACGACGCCTTGGGCGCGTCCTCGGCGGGGGGGTGGGGGATCGGCCTGCGCGGGGGCTGCGGTCAGGGACATGGGCCCTAACACGAGCGCAGCGGCGGCCAGTAAACGGAGGGTCTGCACGACCGAACTCAATCGCCCATGGATATAAGTTTCAAGGCTTGAGCGTGAACTAAAAGATAATTTCAGCCCCCGTACGCGAGCCGCCCCGCCCTACTCCCCGCCTATGCCTTGCCCGCCACCACTCCGGCGTGCCCGTCGCTCTCGTTCGCGGCGTCGTCCTCCACGTCTCCGGCCACCGGCGCCTCCTCCGGCGCGGAGTTGATCCCGGCGTAGAGGACCAGCGGCACCGCCAGCGCCACCACCATGGACAGCACGGCGGTGCCCGAGTCGTTGACCAGCATGCCGACCACACCGCTGACCAGCGCGCCGATCAACCCGGCCCGCAGCATGGGGGCCCGGGCGAACGCCAGCGGCACCACCCCGGCGCTGATCTTGCCGGGCCGCATGATCGCGAAGATCAGGAACGCCAGGCCGGCGATCACGATCGGCATGAGGTTCGGCGAGAGCATCGTGCTGAGCATCGCGCCCAGCTTGCGGAAGATCATCGGCAGGAAGGTCCCGTCGATCACCTGACCGACGAACCGGCCCAGATGCGTCTGCTGGGCCAGCGGCCGCTGGAAGTCGAGCACCGCGATCACCGACACGGCCAGCCCGCCCAGCGCGCAGAACCCGACGAACTTCACCACCGACACCCGCTGACCGGCCACCAGCAGCGCCGTCACCGCGATGCCCGGCACGAACGCGATCACCCCGCCGAAGTCGCTGCCGATCCCCGGCCAGCCCGCCAGCAGCATCGCGGCCACGCCGAGCCCGGCCACCAGGCCGACCGCCACCCGCCGGCGCCCGACGCGGACCAGATGGTCGGCGGCCACGGCGGTCGTCATCAGCACCGCGGTGGCCAGCAGCGCGAACGGGATGTTGGCCAGCCCGTAGTAGCGCCCGCCCACCACGGCGGTGTAGCCCATGAGGCTGTTGAACTGCAGCGTCGTCCCCGTCAGCAGGTCGGCGACGAGCACCGCCCCGGTGATCGCCGCCACCACCGCGGGCGGCCCGAGCGCGCTGCGCCGCCACGGACCCGCCACGGCCACGCCCATGATCACCACGGCGATGGCGATCACCCCGCCGACCAGCAGCGCCACCGGCTGGTCACCGCGCACCCACGGCAGCAGGTTGACCAGGTAGGTCGACACCGGGATCGAGGCGATACCGAGCGCCACCACCCCGACCGCGGTGGCCTTCCTGCGCCGGGACAGCACGTAGTAGGCGATCGAGTAGAAGGCCACCTGCGTGATCGCGAAACCGGTGAAGAACAGGCCGGTCGTGCTGCGCACGCTGGTGCCCATCAGGTCCGCGTCGCGCAGCTCGGCCACCGCCGTCTCCAGGGAGGCTCGCTCCCCCGCCTCCCACGGCAGGCCGATGATCGTGGGCGGGATCGCGATGCCCGCCGCGGTCAGCACGGTGGGCGTAATGTCGGTGAGGATGACGATGTCGTCGCGGCGGGTGGAACGGGTGCCGAGGTAGGCGCCCGTCGCCTCGGCGCGCTTCCACATCGCCACCCGCAGGTGCGGCACCGACCCGTGGTCGCCGGTCCCGGCCAGCACCACCTGGGTGTCGGCGGGCAGCTTGGCCAGCACCGCGCCCACCTCGGCGTCGGCGGCGCGCACCGCCTCCCGGCGCGCGTCGGCCGGCAGCACCTCCGGCTCCTTGGCCAGCTTGCCGTCCACGAGGTACGGAGTGATCAGCTCGTCGACGTCCACGGCCAGCACCTGGCAGCGCGTCCAGTCGGTCAGCGCGGCCGGCTCCTCGGCGTAAACGTCCACCTTGCCGTCGCGGTCGGCCAGCGCGAGCGCGGCGCCTCTGCCGACGGCCGTGGTGCACTGGCCCGCGGCGTGCACGGCGGAGCCGAGCGTGCCCACGTAGCCGCCGTCACGCTTGGCGAGAAGATCAGCGAAGCCGGGCACCGTCGCGCCCTCGCCCAGCTTCTCGGGGACGGGCGGCAGGCCGCAGGTCTGGCCGTAGGCGGAGCGGATGCCCGCCGAGACGGTCATCCAGCCGTCGAACGGGCAGGCCACGGTGCCGAGGGTCTTCACCGAGACCGAGCCGAGGTCGCTCTGCCCGGCCAGCCGCCACAGGTTGGGGGTGAGCCCCGGGTCGACGTCGTCCCAGTGCAGGCCGGGCACCCCCACGAACGCCACCCGGCCGGGGGCGGCGCTCTCGGAGACCTCCGACGTGCCGGCGGCCGGGGGGCTGTCGGCGAGCGTCGCCGCCGCGGCGCCCGCGGGCACCGCCCACCACAACGCCGACGCGACCAGCAGGAACAGCGCCCACCTCACCGTTGGCCCCCATACGGAGAAGGAGCCCGCGTGTCGGATATGACCCCGCCCGACCGCGGCGCTCATGTCAGGAAACGTGGGCAACCTAGCACGAGCCGGCCCCTGTTGACTTCCCCGCGCAGATGCCCGAACCGGATGGATTAGGGGGCCGATGCCCGATCACCTGGCCGGAGGCGACCCGCATGGTCCCCGCTGCGGGCCGGACGTCACCACAGGGCTCCGATCACCACGCCGGCCACGAGTATCGCCACCACGGCGTAGCGGAACACCGCCATCCGCGTCCGAGAGCTCCTCATGAGGGTGGCCCCTCAGGCCTCGGGGCCGAGGCCGGCGCGTTCTTCCAGGCGGGCGATGCGCTGAAGAAGAGGCTGAAGCTGGTCGCGCACCGTGGTGGCCAGCAACTGGGCCACGTCCGCCGGTTGCGCCGCCTGCTGAGCCTGCCCGCGCAGGTGGACGTACCCCGCCAGGGCCGCCACCACGGCGCGTCTCGTCAGCCGGGGGTCGGCGCCCAGCCCGCGCAGGACCTGCCCGGCGGTCCCGTCAGGCTCGGCGACGAGGCCGAGCAGGAGGTGCTCGCAGCCGACGTAGTTGTGACCGAGCGAGGTCGACTCCGTGACGGCGAACTCCAGCGCGTTGGCCGCCGTCGCGCTGAAGCGCCGCGCCTGCCCGGCCTCGCCGGGGGCCGCGGGCGTCCGCTGCACGAGGTCGCGTCGTACCTGGTCGAGCTCGATGTCCATGGCGCGCAGCACGTGCAGGGCGAGGTTGCCGCCCTCGTCGAGCATGCCGGCCAGCAGGTGCCCGGTGCCGACGGCCGCGGCGCCGTCCGCGCCGGCCCGGTCGACGGCGAGTTTGAGCACCGTACGCGTCCTGTCCGTCAGGTGGACCAGCGCCCCGGTGGGCACCTCGAGGTCGAGATCGGTCAGCACGGTCTCCCTGATGGCGGTCACCCTGCGCACCGCCTGCTCCAGAGCCCGCTGGCAGACGGCCGACACCGGCACGCCCGCCTCCTTGACCGCCTCCGCCAGCTCGTCCGGCAGATACACGTTGATCTTCGGCATCGCACACCTCCAGCGTTGAGTAACCCCACTATAACCCCCAAGGGGTTATGCACAACGGACGGAAAAGACATCCGATCACTGGTATTGACGCGCACGACAGCGCAGACTGGAAAGACGGCGATCCCGCGAACCAGTGGAGCACCCGTGGACAACCACCTTGATCACATGCCGGTTCTCTCTCGTGGCAAGCACCGCAACCCGAAACGCGGCGCCTGCTTCATGGAGCTCGCGTCCTACCTGGCCGGAGAGCGGTGGAGCGACCACCCGGCCTGCACCCACCCGTTGCTGGCCGCACTCGCCCGCCTGGTCAACGACAACACCGCGGACGAGAACCGGAGCCGGCTCATCGGGCTCGTCCCCTCCATCATCGGCCTGTCCAGCGACGACCTGCGGGTCGACGCCCGGCTCGCGTTGCGCTGCGCGACCACGGCGCTGCCGGTGGCCGCCGCCGAGCGTCAGCTCGCCCTGGCGGTGTCCATCCTGGCGGCCGAGGAGATGCTGGCCCGGCTCGACGGCCTGCCGCCAGGTCAGCTGAGCGAGCGGAGCCAGGAGGCGATGGACCAGGTTCCGCAGGCGGCCGCCCAGGCACGCAGGTTCAGCCGGGCGGCGCGGATCACCGAGAAGGGCTTCCGCCGCTACGCCGCGCCCAACGCGGTGCAGCTGTCGGTGGTGGGCATCGTCCAGGCGTGCATCCCCGATCCGGACACGCTGCTGCGCGAGCTGCTGACCGCCGCGATCGCCGACTGCCGGCAGCTGATCCGCGGCCCGGCCGCCACGGTCGCGCCCGTCCCGGCGTTCGCGAAGCCAGGAGGCTGACCTTCCTCGACGCGCGGTTCACGTACAGGATCTGTCAGGATCCGTCTGCGGGAGTCGTGCGCCGGGTTCGGCGGACGCGGACACCCGCAGCTCCCGTACGCCGCCCCCGCGAGAGGAAGCCGACATGTCCGAGACAGAGCGGGCCGAAGAGGTCCGCCTGGCCGTCTACGGCGGTTTCGCCCGCATCGGCCGCGCACCGGGCGCGGCCGAGCTCGCGGCCCGCACCGGGTTCGACAACCGGGAGGTACGGCAGGCGCTGGAGCTCCTGCACCGGACCCGCGCCCTGGTGATCGACACCGCCACCGGTGACATCGTCATGGCGCACCCCTTCTCCTCGGTGCCGCTCGGGTTCTCCGTCATGGGCTCGCGGACCCTGTGGTGGGGCGGCTGCGCGTGGGACTCCTTCGCGATCCCGCACCTGCTCCGGGACGAGCCGGACGTGCTGGTGGCCACCCGCTGCCCGGCCTGTGACGCCCCGCACGCCTGGGTCGCCCGCCGCGACACCCCTCCACCGGGCGATCAGGTCGCCCACTTTCTCGTCCCCGTCGCGCACATGTGGGACGACGTCGTGCGCACCTGCGGGCACCAGCGCCTGTTCTGCTCCACCGGCTGCGTCGACGCCTGGCTGAAGCGCACCGGGCGCGAGCGCGGTTACGTGATGGACCTGCCCACGGTGTGGCGGCTGGCGCGCGGTTGGTACGACGGGCGTCTGGAGCGCGGCCACGTCCGCCGGGATCCCTCGTCGGCCGCCGCCCACTTCACCGCCGCCGGTCTGCGCGGCCCCTTCTGGGGACTGCCTCCAGACTAGCGTTTTTCGACACCACATTCGAGATCATGCCTGGCCGGGCGGTGGATCCGCACGTCAGGCAAGCCTCTCCTTCGTTGCGGATCATTGGCATTTATGTCTAAATGTCGGACGAATAGCTGTTGTAAGGAGGGGTTTTCATGACCATCGAGCTTGAGCGGACACACTCGCCGGAGAAGCATCACAGCCATCGGGACGTGACCGGCGGCTGGCTGCGGCCGGCGGTGTTCGGGGCGATGGACGGACTCGTCTCCAACTTCGCGCTGATCGCCGGAGTGGTGGGGGCCGCGGGGGCCGGGCGGGGAGCCGTCCTGGCCGGGTTCGCCGGCCTGGCGGCGGGGGCCTGCTCGATGGCGGCGGGCGAGTACACCTCGGTGAAGTCGCAGACCGAGCTGATGCGCGCCGAGATCGCCGTCGAACGCGGCGAGCTGGCCCGCAACCCCGAGGGCGAGCAGGCCGAGCTCGCCGCTCTCTACCGCGCCCGCGGCCTCGAAGCCGACCTGGCGGAGAAGGTCGCGGCGGGCCTGTCGGCCGACCCCGAGCAGGCGCTGCGGGTGCACGTGCGCGAAGAGCTCGGCGTGGACCTGGACGACCTGCCGTCCCCGCTGCAGGCCGCCGCGGCGTCGTTCTGCGCGTTCGCGGCGGGGGCGCTGGTGCCGCTGGTGCCGTTCCTGTTCGGGGCGTCCGGGCTGGTGGCGGCGGTGGTGCTGAGCGTGGTGGGCCTGTTCGTCTTCGGGGCGATGGTGGCCGGCATGACCGCCCGCCCCTGGTGGCTGGGCGGCCTGCGGCAGCTCGCGCTCGGCGTGGGCGCGGCCACGGTGACCTTCGGCCTCGGCCACCTCCTGGGCGTCACAGTGTCCTGACCCCGGCTGTTGTCCTGACCTCGGCTGTCCTGACCGCTGCTGTCGTGACCCCTGCCACGGGCTCAGCGCCCCTCCGCTCCCGCGGGCGGAACCCCGGCGCAGGCTCAGGGGCGGCCGGAGGCGGCCAGGTTCACGCCCAGCGCCACCAGGGCGACGCCGGTGAGCCCGTCGACGGCGCGGCGGACGGCACGCTTGGCGAACACCGCGCGCAGGGCGCCCACCACGTTGGCCACGGTCAGGAACCACACCACGGTCCCCGCCAGCGCGATCAGCGACAGCACCAGCGTGTCCGCCAACGCCGCCCCCGGCGACACGAACTGCGGCACCAGCGCCACGAAGAACAGCGCGGCCTTGGGGTTGAGCACGTTGGTCAGCAGCCCCTCGGCGAACGCGGCCCACGGACTCCTCCCCCCGGGGCCCGCCACGTCCAACCGCAGCCCCCCGTCACCACGCAAGGCCGAGCGCAACGCCTTACCGCCCAGATAGAGCAGATAGACAGCACCCACGATCTTCACCACGGTGAACGCCACCGCCGAGGCGGCCAGCAACGCCGCGACCCCGGTCGCCGCCGCCACCACCCAGGCGAACACCCCGACCGAGATCCCCACCGCCGCCACCATCCCGTGCGCCCGCCCAGACGTGGCGGACCGCCGCACGACCACGGCGAAGTCAGGCCCAGGCGACATCGCCCCAAGCAACACAACGCCCCCGAAAGCCACAACCTGCGCCAAAGAACTCATCCCTCAACTTTAGGCCCCCACCCAAGCCCCCTTGGGGCTGGGCTCGCGGCTTGAGGAACGGCAGCGGGCGGCCGACCGAAAGCTGAAGAACCAGGGCCAGGACCGAAAGCTGAGAGGCCGCAGGCCGGCGGTGGGGACCGGAAAGCCGAAGGCAGGGCGCGAACCCCCAGACCGGAAAGCCGAGGGCCAGATCCCGGAGCCGGAAGCCAGGGACCGGAGCCAGGGCCCCGGAGGCCAAGGCCAGGGGGAAACGGCCGAAGGTCAAGCCGAAGCTCAGGGCCAAGGCAGGGGACCAAGGCGCCAGGGCGGAGCGTAAGGGCCTTGGGGGAGCTTGGAATGGTGGAGTGGGGGGTCAGCGCTTGTGGCGGCTGCGCTTGAAGATGGAGCGCAGGGTTAGGAGCAGGACAATGCCGACGATCTGGCCGCCGAGGACGATGCGGTTGACGTCGACGGCGGGGTGCCAGCGGACGTCGCCGTTCTTGACGACGAACACCCCGGCGGGCGTCGCGCCGACACCGTAGCCGCCCCCTCCGCCGCTGCCCGTCTCCCCCGCGGGCTTGCGCCCCTCACCGCTGCCCCCGCCGCCGCCGTGGGCGACCCTGGCGACAGGGATCACCAGGATGTCCCCATGCTGTATGGGATCGCCGAAGACGCGCTTCACCGTGGCGGAATCCTTGGCCTGCTCGACCAGTTCCTTGATGTCCATTCCCCCATGGTCACCCGGCGGCGGCCGATCCGGCGAATCCCGGTGGCGCCACCGCCATGAACCGCGCATGGGACGTCCCCCGAGCTGACCGACACCGAACTCCTCATCCTGACCATGGCTGGTCAGGCCCTGCGCCCTGCCCAAGCTGCCCGGCTCAAGCGCTGTGGGAGGTAAGGGGTCCCGAACCAGCCGGCCGACCAGAGCGGCCGGTCACCCGCTGTCGAAGTCGTCGGCGGTGAGCCCGTCGGCGTGTCCCTCGGGCCATTGGACGAGCTCGATCAGATAGCCGTCGGGGTCGCGCACCATGGTGACCAGCGGATCATCAGGACCGGCGGTCGGCCGCGCCGGATCGGCCTGGATGCCGTGGGCTGCCAGGGTGGCGATGGTGGCGTACAGGTCGTCCGTCTTGACGGCGAGGTGGTTGAGGCCACCGGTCTCGGTGACGAGCCGGGCGGGGTCGTGCACGAGCTCGATGGTGACGAACGGGTCGTCCGGCAACTGGAGCATGGTCAGGCTGCCGAACGGGGTGTCAGGAACGGTTCCGACGACGGTGTAGCCGAGTGCCTGGTAAAAGGCCCGAGAGCGATCCAGGTCGGTGACGCGGCGCGGGCCCGCGTGCCTACTGGACCACGGGGTCAGGGGCGCCTGCCGCGTAGCTCGCGGTAGTGGCGGACGAGGTGCTCGGTGGACGGGTCGGGGAAGGCCGTCGGTGACTCCTGGGAGGTGAGCGCGGGTGCCAGGTCCATCGCCATCTTCTTGCCGAGCTCGACCCCCCACTGGTCGAAGGAGTCGACGCCCCAGATCGTCCCCTCGACGAACACGATGTGCTCGTACAGCGCCACCAGCTGGCCGAGGGTGGAGGGGGTCAGCTTGGGGGCGAGGATGGTGGAGGTGGGCCGGTTTCCGGGCATCACCTTGTGCGGCGCCACGTCGGCGGGCGTGCCCTCGGCGGCGATCTCCTCGGCCGTCTTGCCGAACGCCAGCGCCGAGGTCTGCGCGAGCATGTTGGCCATCAGCAGGTCGTGCATGCCCTCGCGGTCCTCGTGCGGCTCGGCGAAGCCGATGAAGTCGGCCGGCACCAGGCGGGTGCCCTGGTGCAGGAGCTGGTAGAAGGCGTGCTGGCCGTTGGTGCCCGGCTCGCCCCAGTAGATGGCGCCGGTGTCGACGGTGACGGGGGTGCCGTCGGCGCGCACGGACTTGCCGTTGGACTCCATGGTGAGCTGCTGGAGGTAGGCGGGGAAACGGTGCAGGCGCTGGCTGTAGGGCAGGACGGCGCGGGTCTGGGCGTCGAAGAAGTCGGTGTACCAGATGCCGAGCAGGCCGAGCAGCACCGGCATGTTGGCCTCGAAGGGCGCGGTGCGGAAGTGCTGGTCCATGGTGTGGAAGCCGGCCAGCATCTCGCGGAACCGAACCGGCCCGATGGCGATCATCAGGGAGAGCCCGATGGCGCCGTCGTAGGAGTAGCGGCCGCCGACCCAGTCCCAGAAGCCGAACATGTTGTCGGTGTCGATGCCGAACTCGGCGACCTTGGCGGCGTTGGTGGACACGGCCACGAAGTGCTTGGCGACGGCGTCCTCGCCGAGCGCGCCGGTCAGCCACTGGCGGGCGACCTTGGCGTTGGTGAGGGTCTCCAGGGTGGTGAAGGTCTTGGAGCTGACCACGATCAGCGTGGTCGCCGGGTCGAGGTCGGCGAGGCAGCCGGTGATGTCGGCGGGGTCGATGTTGGAGACGAACCTGGCCTGGATCCCGGCGTCGGCGTAGTCGCGCAGCGCCTCGTAGGCCATGGCGGGGCCGAGGTCGGAGCCGCCGATGCCGATGTTGACGACGGTGGAGATCGGCTGTCCGGTGGCGCCCTGCCACTCCTTCGAGCGGACCCGGTCGGCGAAGGCGCTCATCTTGTCGAGGACGGCGTGCACGTCGCGGCTCACGTCCTGCCCGTCGACGACGAGGCCGGCGTCGGCGGGGGCGCGCAGCGCGGTGTGCAGCACCGCGCGGTCCTCGCTGACGTTGATGTGCTCGCCGGTGTACATCGCCTCGATGCGGTCGCGCAGCCCGGCGCGCTCGGCGAGGGCCACGAGCAGGCCGATGGTCTCGCCGGTGGCGCGGTGTTTGGCGTAGTCGAGGTAGAGGTCGCCGGCGGTGACCGTCATCCGGGCGGCCCGCTCCGGGTCCTCCGCGAACAGCTCCCTCAGGTGTCTGCCCGCCAGCTCACCGTGGTGCTTGCCGAGCGCCGCCCACTCCTGGCTCTGGGTGATGTCGCTGCTCACGTTTCCTCCTCGCGCCGTCAAACTGCGATCACATAGTCCCGTAACCTCGTACCCGGCATGCCTGATTCCGCGCATGGCGGAGCGGCGTGTCCGCCAGGGCGCGCGGTCAGTGGGACTCGCGGCCGGGCGCGTCTCCGCTGGACCCGATGAGGAAGTCGAGGTCGGCACCCCGGTCGGCCTGTGTGACATGGTCGATGTAGAGGCGCTGCCAGCCGCGGACGGGCTCGGCGTGGCCCTCCATGGCGGGCTTCCTGGCGGCGAACTCGGCCTCCGGCACGTCGACGTCGAGCCGTCTGGCCGCCACGTCGAGCACGATCTGGTCGCCGGTGCGCACCCTGGCGAGCGGCCCGCCGGCCGCGGCCTCGGGCGAGGTGTGCAGCACGACCGTGCCGTAGGCGGTGCCGCTCATCCGCGCGTCGCTGATCCGTACCATGTCGCGCACGCCCTTGGCCAGCAGCTTGGCGGGCAGCGGCAGGTTGCCGACCTCCGGCATGCCGGGATAGCCCTTGGGCCCGCAGCCGCGCAGGACGAGCACCGAGGTCTCGTCGACGTCGAGATCCGGGGAGTCGAGCCGGGCGTAGACGTCCTCGACGCTGTCGAAGACGACGGCCCTGCCCCGGTGGCGCAGCAGCTCGGGCGAGGCGGCGGCGGGCTTGATGACCGCGCCGTTGGGGGCGAGGTTGCCGCGCAGTACGGCGATGCCCGCGTCGGGCAGCAGCGGGTCGGCGCGGCGCCTGATGACGCTCTCGTCCCAGATGTCCGCCTCGGCGAGGTAGTCGACGAGAGGGCGGCCGGTGACGGTCACCGCCGTCGGGTCGAGCAGGTCGGCGATCTCCTTGAACACGGCGAGCAGCCCGCCCGCCCGGAACATGTCGTCCATCAGGTGCCGTCCGGCCGGCAGGAGGTCGACCAGGAGCGGCACACCGGATCCGGTGCGGTCGAAGTCGTCCAGGTCGAGCTCGACGCCGAGGCGGCCGGCGATGGCCAGCAGGTGGATGACGGCGTTGGTGGAGCCGCCGGTCGCGGCCAGGGTGACGATGGCGTTGAGGAAGGAGCCGCGGGTCATCACCTGGCTCGGGCGGCGTCCCTCGCGCACCATCTCGACGGCGAGGCGGCCGGTCTCGTGGGAGCGTTCGAGCAGCCGGCTGTCGGGGGCCGGGGTGCCGGACGTCCCGGGCAGGGTCATGCCGAGGGCCTCGGCCATGCAGGCCATGGTGGAGGCGGTGCCCATCGTGTTGCAGTGGCCGCGGCTGCGGATCATCGCGGACTCGGAGTCGAGGAACGCCTCGCGGGAGAGCGTGCCGGCGCGTACCTCCTCGCTGAGCCGCCACACGTCGGTGCCGCAGCCGAGCGGGGTGCCGCGGAAGGTGCCGGTCAGCATCGGGCCGCCGGGCATCACCACGGCGGGCAGGTCCACGGAGGCGGCGGCCATGAGCAGCGACGGGATGGTCTTGTCGCAGCCGCCGAGCAGCACCACGCCGTCGATCGGGTTGGCGCGCAGCATCTCCTCGGTGGCCATGGCGGCGAGGTTGCGCCAGAGCATGGCGGTCGGCCTGACGTTCGTCTCGCCGAGGGACACCACCGGCAGGTTGAGCGGGATGCCGCCGGCGGCCCAGATGCCCTGCTCGACGCTCTTTCCCACCTCGTTCAGGTGGGAGTTGCAGGGGGTCAGGTCGGAGGCGGTGTTGGCGATCGCGATGTGCGGCCGCTCACCGTCGAACGCCTCGCGAGGCAGGCCGCGCCGCATCCAGGCACGGTGCATGTAGGAGTTTCTGTCGTCGCCGGAATACCAAATCGAGCTGCGCAGGGCCATAGCCGCACCTTAACCAGCCGGGCGGGCCGGGCGGTAGCCGCCCCCGGTCTGCGGACCGACCCCGCGGAACCCGCCAGGTCTATCCGGGCGTCGAGCGGGGAGGTGCACATCATGGAACATATCGACGCCTACTGGCGTGCGGCCAATTATTTGTCCGTAGGGCAGATCTACCTGCTGGACAACCCGCTGCTGACCGAGCCGCTGCGGCCGGAGCACATCAAGCCGCGCCTGCTGGGGCACTGGGGCACCACCCCTGGCCTGAACTTCTGCTTCGCCCACCTCAACCGGGTCATCCGTGAGCGCGACCAGGACATGATCTACATCGCCGGTCCCGGCCACGGCGGCCCGGCGGCGGTGGCGCACTCCTGGCTGGAGGGCTCCTACAGCGAGCGCTACCCCGACGTCAGCCAGGACGAGCCGGGCATGCGGCGGCTGTTCCGCCAGTTCTCCTTCCCCGGCGGCATCCCCAGCCATGTCGCACCCGAGACGCCCGGCTCCATCCATGAGGGCGGCGAGCTCGGTTACGCCCTGGCCCACGCCTACGGCGCCGCCTTCGACAACCCCGACCTGGTGGTGTCGTGCGTGATCGGCGACGGCGAGGCGGAGACGGGCCCGCTGGCGGCGAGCTGGCACTCCAACAAGCTGCTGGACCGCGAGCGTGACGGGGTGGTGCTGCCGATCCTGGCGCTGAACGGCTACAAGATCGCCAATCCGACCGTCCTGGCGCGCATCCCCGAGGCAGATCTGTTCAAGCTCCTGGAGGGGTACGGTTACCGGCCGCACCTGGTGGGCCCCGACCACGCGGAGATGGCGGGCACCCTGGACGAGGTGTTCGGCGAGATAGCCGCCTACCGAGCCGGTGACGACGCCCGCCTGCCCATGATCATCCTGCGTACGCCGAAGGGCTGGACCGGCCCTCGCGAGGTCGACGGCCTGCCGGTGGAGGGCACCTGGCGCTCCCATCAGGTGCCTCTGGCCAAGGTCCGCGACAACCCCGAGCACCTGGCGCTGCTGGAGGAGTGGATGCGCTCCTACCGGCCGGAGGAGCTGTTCGACGAGCGGGGCCGCCCGGTTCCCGCGATCCTGGAGACGGTGCCGGAGGGCGCCCGCAGGATGAGCGCGAACCCGCACGCCAACGGCGGCGAGCTGCTGTCGCCGCTGCGCCTGCCGGACTTCCGCGCGCACGCCGTCGAGGTCAAGTCGCCCGCAGGTCAGTCCAGCGAGCCGACCAAGGTGCTGGGCACGCTGCTGCGCGACGTGATCGCCGCGAATCCGCGCACCTTCCGGCTGATGGGCCCCGACGAGACGGCCTCGAACCGGCTCAGCGCGGTCTTCGATACCACCGACCGCGCCTGGAACGCCGAGCGGCTGCCCACCGACGAGCATCTGGCCCCCGGCGGCCGGGTGATGGAGGTGCTCAGCGAGCACCTGTGCCAGGGCTGGCTGGAGGGCTATCTGCTGACCGGCCGGCACGGCCTGTTCAACTGTTACGAGGCCTTCATCCACATCATCGACTCGATGTTCAACCAGCACGCCAAGTGGCTGGAGTCATCGCAGAAGATCTCCTGGCGGCGGCCGGTGGCCTCGCTCACCTATCTCCTGTCGTCGCACGTGTGGCGGCAGGACCACAACGGCTTCAGCCACCAGGACCCGGGCTTCCTGGACGTGGTGGTGAACAAGAAGGCCTCGGTGGTGCGCGTTTACCTGCCGCCGGACGCCAACACCCTGCTGTCGGTCTCCGACCACTGCCTTCGCTCACGCGACTACGTCAACGTCATCGTGGCGGGCAAGCAGCCCGTCCTCGACCTGTTCACCATGGACGAGGCGATCGCGCACTGCACCCGCGGCCTGGGCATCCTGCCCTGGGCCTCCACCGACGACGGCGTCGAGCCCGACGTCGTGCTGGCCTGCGCCGGGGACGTGCCGACGCTGGAGACCCTGGCCGCCGCCGCCATCCTGCGTGAGGAACTGCCCGAGCTGAAGGTCCGCGTGATCAACGTGGTCGACCTGATGCGCCTGCAGCCCTCCTCGGAGCACCCGCACGGCATGCCCGACAACGAGTTCGACACGCTGTTCACGACGGACCGGCCGATCATCTTCGACTTCCACGGCTATCCCACGCTCATCCACCAGCTCACCTACCGCCGGCACGGCCACGCCAACCTGCATGTACGCGGTTACAAGGAGGAGGGCACCACCACGACGCCCTTCGACATGGCCATGCTGAACGACATCGACCGCTTCCATCTGGCCATGGACGTGATCGACCGGGTCAGCGGCCTCGGCAGCAAGGCCGCCCACCTGCGCCAGCGCATGTCCGACGCCCGGTTGCAGGCCCGCGCCTACACCCGCATCCACGGCGAGGACGCCCCCGAGATCAGTGGGTGGACATGGCCGAACACATACTCGTCCTGAACACCGGCTCCTCCTCCATCAAGTACGAGCTCATCGACGCCGCCTCACGGGCCCGGCCGGCCAGGGGGCTGGTCGAGCGCATCGGCGAGGACGAGGGCCTGCTGGCCCACCACCTCGCCGACGGCGCGCCGTACGAGAGGAAGGGGCGGTTCGCGGACCACGCGGAGGGGCTGCGCGCGGTGCTGGAGGCGTTCCGGACGGCGGGACCCGCGCTCGACCCGGTCGCGGTGGGGCACCGGGTGGTGCACGGCGGAACCCGGTTCCGCGAGGCGGTGCTGGTGGACGAGCAGGTGATCGCCGCCGTCGAGGAGCTGGCGCCGCTGGCCCCACTGCACAACCAGGTGAACGTCACCGGCATCCGGATGGCGCAGGAGGCCTTCCCCGGCGTGCCGCAGGTGGCCGTGTTCGACACGTCCTTCCAGCTGTCGCTGCCGCCGGAGGCCTACACTTACGCGGTGCCGCGCGAGTGGCGCGAGCGGCTCGGCGTGCGGCGCTTCGGCTTCCACGGCACCTCGTGCGCGTACGTGTCCCGCCGGGCCGCCGCCTTCCTGGGCCGCGACCCGCAGGAGGTCAACCTCATCGTGCTGCACCTCGGCAACGGCGCCAGCGCCACCGCGGTCGAGGGCGGCCGCAGCGTCGACACCTCGATGGGCATGACGCCGCTGGAGGGGCTGGTCATGGGCACCCGGTCGGGGGACGTCGACCCGGCCCTGTGCGGCTATCTGGCCAGGGTCGCCGGCCTGGACGCGCGGGAGGTGGAGGAGGCGCTCGGCCACCGCGGCGGCCTGCTCGGGCTCGCGGGCACCGGCGACATGCGGGAGGCGCGCCGCCGCGCCGCGGACGGCGACGCCGACGCGCGGCTCGCCCTGGACGTCTACTGCCGGCGCATCCGCAAGTACGTGGGCGCGTACTACGCGGTGCTCGGCCGGGTGGACGCGGTCGTGTTCGCCGGCGGCGTCGGTGAGAACGACGCCGCCACCCGGGCCTCCGCGCTGGCCGGGCTCGACAGGCTCGGCATCACCCTGGACCGGCAGCGCAACGAGGCCGCGCGCGCTGACGAACGGGCCGTCTCGCCGCCCGGCTCGGAGGTCGCCGTGCTCGTCGTCCCCACCGACGAGGAGTGGGAGATCGCCAGGCAGGCGCTGGAGCTGATCGGCTGATCACACCGCCGCGACCCGCCGTACCGCGGCCACGATGTCGGTGTTGGGCAGGCCCTTGAGCAGATACTCCTGTACGCCGACGCGCCGCATCTCGTCGACCGACCCCGAGTCGCCGTACGCGGAGAAGGCCATGACGCGGGTGCGCGGGGACAGCCGGCGGATCTCGCGCGCCGCCCAGGCTCCGCCGCCCGGCATCCGGACGTCGAGGATGGCGACGGCCGGGGTGTGCCGGACCGCGAGCTCGATGGCCTCGTCGGCGTGGCTCGCGGTCGCGACCACGTCCAGGTCGGGCTCGGCCGCCAGCACCTCGCTCAGCACCTCGCGGATCAGCGGCTCGTCGTCGCCGATGAGCACGGTGAGCCGCTCGCGCCGCTCGCTCATGGCGCCTCGAGCGGCACGGCCGGCACCCAGAACTCGACGGTGGCGCCGGCGCCGGGCTCGCTGTGCAGGCTCCACCAGCCGCCGGCGACCTCGGCGCGCTGGCGCATCTCGACGAGGCCGAAGTGTCCGTGCTTGACCTGGCTGTCCGCCGGCTGGTCGAAGCCGACGCCGTCGTCTACCACCCGGACGCGTACCCCCTGGTCGGCCGAGGTGAGCGAGACCTTCACCACGCTCGCCCTGGCGTGCTTGCGGACGTTGGTGAGAGCTTCCTGGCAGATGCGGAAGACGGTGATCGCCGTCTCGGACGGCGGCTCGGCGTCGAGGTCGTGGGTCAGCTCGTAGGTCAGCCCCGCCCCGGCCACCACCTGGTCGAGATAGCTGGCCAGGCCCTGCACCATGCCGTCGCTGTCGATGCCCGGCGGGTGCAGCCGGAAGGTGAGATTGCGCAGGCGGCCGATGGAGGCGTTGACCGTCTCGTTGAGCCGCAGCAGCGCGGCGGCGTGCTCGCCGGGCACCTTGGTGGCGAGCAGTTGCAGGCGCATGCCGACGGCGACCATGGACTGGATGGTGTCGTCGTGCACGTCCCAGGCGATGCGCCGCCGCTCCATCTCCTGGGCCCGCACCAGATGCGCCAGCAGCTGGCCGCGCTCGTCCAGCGCGCGTTCGACGGTGCGCCGCTCGGTCATGTCGCGGGTCACCTTGCCGAATCCGCGCAGCCGCCCCTCGGCGTCGTGCAGCGCGGTGATGACCACGTTGGCCCAGAACCGGGTGCCGTCCTTGCGCACCCGCCAGCCCTCATCCTCCAGCCGCCCCTCCGCGACCGCCGTGGCCAGCTCGCGATCCGGCTTGCCCGCCGCCACCTCCCGGGGAGGGTAGAACACCGAGAAGTGACTCCCGATGATCTCCTCGGCGTCGTACCCCTTGATCCGCTGCGCGCCGGTGTTCCAGCTCACCACGTGACCGGCCGGGTCCAGCATGAAGATGGCGTAGTCGAGGACGTTCTGGACGAGCAGCCGGAAGCGATCCTCACTGTCGCGGATGGACCACTCCCGCACGCGCCGCTCGGTCATGTCCCGGACGACCTCGCCGAATCCACGCAGCCGGCCCTCGGCGTCGTGCAGCGCGGTAATGACCACGTTGGCCCAGAACCGGGTGCCGTCCTTGCGCACCCGCCAGCCCTCGTCCTCCAGCCGCCCCTCCGCGACCGCCGTGGCCAGGTCACGTTCGGGCGCGCCCGCCGCCACCTCCCGAGGAGGGTAGAACACCGAGAAGTGACTCCCGATGATCTCCTCGGCGTCGTACCCCTTGATCCGCTGCGCGCCGGTGTTCCAGCTCACCACGTGACCGGCCGGGTCCAGCATGAAGATGGCGTAGTCGACCACACCCTGAAGCAGCAGGTCCAGGTCGACGTGCTCGTACTCGGGCATACGGCAGCTTCGCACGCCGGCGCCGCGATGCGCCAACGCCCTGGAGTCAGGCTCTGAGGCCGCCCGGATCAGGAGCGAAGGCAGCGAACGGTGTCGCGAGCTCACACCAGACCACCTTTCCGCCTTCGCGGTGTGATGTCCCCCAGCGGGAGGAGAGTCGTCCGATGACGTGCATGCCCCAACCGTCGGCGGGGCCGGGCTCGCGTGCCTTCGGCGCCTCCTCGCTGGAGTCGCCGACCTCGATCCGGATGTGCGTCGCTTCCTTGGTCATCCGCAGCACGGGAGCGCCCGCCCCGTGCATGAGCGCGTTGGTCACCAGCTCCGAGACCACCAGCAGCACGTCCTCGTGCTGCCCGGCGTAGTCCCAGGCGTCCAGGGCGTCGCGCACGATCTGGCGTGCCACGGTGATGCTGCCCATCTCCTCGGTCAGATGGCGCTCCACCGTGAACGACTCAGTATGGCTGCCCATCTTTCCACTCTCGGACAACCAAGACCGGGTCACGAGACGCAGGCGTGCCAGAGCGCCTGGTGCATGTGCACTAGTCGAGCAGGCCCTCGCGCCTGGCGATCGCCACCGCCTCCAGCTTCGACCGGGCGCCGAGCTTCTCCAGCACCCGCTGGACATGATTGCGCGCCGTGTTACGCGCCACCCCGAGCCGCTCACTGATCTGGTCGGTGCTCACGCCCTCCGCCAGCAGCAGCAACGTCTCCCGTTCCCGTCCGGTCAGCGCCGCACCCGCGGTCCACGCGCGACCGGTCAGCCGGTCCAGCACCCCTGGCAGCAGGCCCGGCGCGAACACCACCCCGCCGGCCGCCACCTCGCGCACCGCCGACTCCAGCTCCTGCAGCCCCGACGACTTCTCCACCAGACCGGCGCCCCCGGCCTCCACCACGCGCACGGCCACCGAGGCGGACGCCTCCCCCGTCAGCACCAGCACCCGGGCCTCCGGAGCCGCCGCCGAGATGGTGCCGATCGCCGAGATCCCGTCGCCGTCCGGCAGGCGGCGATCCAGCACCACCACATCGGGCCGCCAGCGGCGGGCGTCGGTCACCGCCCCGGCGATCGAGCCGGACCTGGCCACGACCTCGATGCCGGGGGCGTGACCGAGCGCCATGCCGATGGCCTCGGCCACCATGTCGTGGTCCTCGACCAGCACCAGGCGGATGGGGGCGACCGCCAGGGGGTCAGTTAAGGGCGACATGGTGAAGGACTCCCCCCGGTGCGGGTTGCTGGTCACACCATTGTCCCGCTTTCCATACTCCTTTCCTCCCGTGGGGTGTTGGCGGGCCGAAGGTAGATTCCTCCTGACGCTGCCTGCTCCTTCTCCACAACGCGGTCATCAGGGAGGATTGGTAGGGTTAGCGGGCTTGTTCGCAAATGAGATGGGTGGGGATTCAGCGGTGGAGGTCGAGCAGACGGCGCTGCCAGGGATAGGCCTGCGCCACGATTTCACCACCCAGTCGGGTAAGAGGATCGGCGTCGTGTCGCATCGCACCGGCCGCCGGGACCTGGTGATCTACGACCGCGAGGACCCCGATCGGGCGTGCGAGGTCGTCAAGCTCAACGACGAAGAGGCCGACGCACTGGTCGAGCTGCTCGGCGCCCCGCGCATCGTGCAGCGGCTCAACCAGGCGCACCAGCAGGTCGAGGGGCTGGTCAGCCTCCAGCTGCCGATTCCGCCCACCTCCCCGTACGCCGACCGGCCCATGGGTGACGCGCGCGTACGGACCCGGACGAACGCCTCGATCGTCGCGATCGTCCGCGCCGGGCGGGTGTTCGCCAGCCCGGGGCCGGAGTTCGTGTTCGCCGCGGGCGACATCGTGGTCGTCGTGGGCAGCGCCGACAGCACCTCCGAAGTCGCAGACATCCTGGCTGAAGGTTAGGGCCGCGGGTGCATCACACGGCAATACTTTTCCTTGAGGTCGGAGCGGTACTTCTCGGTTTGGGGATTCTGGGCGCGCTGGCCCTGCGCGCCGGCATCTCGCCCATCCCTCTCTATCTGATCGCCGGCCTCGCGTTCGGCACCGGCGGCGTGCTTCCGCTGGCCACCAGCGAGGAGTTCATCTCCGTGGGCGCGGAGATGGGCGTCGTCCTGCTGCTGCTCACGCTCGGCCTGGAGTACAACGCCGACGAGTTGGTGACCAGCCTCAAGAGCAACGCCCGTGCGGGCATCGTCGACCTGGTGATCAACGCGGCGCCCGGCGCCATCTGCGCCTTACTCCTCGGGTGGGGGCCGGTCGCGGCCGTCGCCATGGCGGGCGTCACCTACGCCACCTCCTCCGGCATCACCGCCAAGGTGCTGTCCGACCTTGGATGGATCGGTAACCGCGAGACCCCCACAGTCCTGTCGCTGCTGGTGTTCGAAGACCTCACGATGGCGGTCTACCTGCCGGTCCTGACCGCCATGCTCGCCGGGCTCAGCCTGGTGAGCGGCGCGGTGACCGTGGCGATCGCGCTGGGCACGGTGAGCGTGGTGCTGGTCGTCGCGCTCAAGTTCGGGCGCTTCATCGAGGCGTTCGTGTCCAGCCCCAACAACGAAGTGCTGCTGCTGAAGATAGTCGGGCTGGCCCTGCTGGTCGCCGGGATCGCGCAGCAGCTGCAGGTGTCGGCCGCCGTCGGCGCCTTCCTGGTCGGGATCGCGCTGTCGGGCCAGCTCGCGCACGACGCGCAGGCGCTGCTGTCGCCGCTGCGGGACCTGTTCGCGGCCGTGTTCTTCGTCTTCTTCGGCCTGCAGACCGACCCGGCGAAGATCCTCCCGGTCGCCGGGCTGGCCGCCCTGCTGGCCCTGATCAGCATGATCACCAAGCTGATGACCGGCGTCTACGCGGCCAGGCGGGCCGGGATCGCGAAGGCCGGTCAGGCCCGGGCCGGCATCGCGCTGATCCCCCGAGGCGAGTTCAACATCGTCATCGCCGGTCTGGCGGTGGCGGCCGGAGTCCACCCGGACCTCGGTCCGCTGGCGGCGGCGTACGTGCTCATCCTGGCGGCGTTCGGGCCCTTGGCGGCAAAGGCCGTGCAGCCCATGATCGAGGCCATCGCGAAGCGGGCCTGACCTCTTTCCCAGCGCTTCGGCTCGTACCCGGCGGGCAGGGGCAGGCTGGAGCGCGGCGGCCGTTCTGTCGGTGGCGGGTGGCAGGCTCTCCCAGACGTCCTTTCATGGCGTCGACGAGGCATCGCATGGAGGGCACATGGCCGATCGCAAGCACGGCATCCCGGCACCCCCGACCGAGACCACGGTCAGGTCCGCCGACTGGGACGGGCGCGACCTGACCGGGGAGACCTACCGGCGGGTGCTGTTCGTCGACGTGGACATGACCGAGCTGATCGACCGCGGCTCGGCCTTCGAGGAGTGCACGTTCCGCAATGTGCGCTTCAACGTGTCCGAGCACGAGGACGCCCTCTTCCTCAACTGCACCTTCTCCCGCTGCTCGTTCTTCGACGCGACGTTCAAGGGGTGCAAGCTGACCGGGAGCATGTTCGACGGCTGCTCCTACGGGCTGTTCAAGGTCGACGGCGGCGACTGGTCCTTCGTCGGGCTGCCCGGTGCCGACCTGCGCGGCAGCGCCCTGCACGGGGTGCGACTGCGGGAGGCCGACCTGACGGGGGCCAGGCTGGAGGGCGCCGAGGTCCGGCGGTGCGACCTGTCGGGGGCATGGCTGCACAGCGCCGACCTCACGGGCTGCGACCTGCGCGGCAGCGACCTGGGAGGCCTCGACCCGCACACGGTCAAGCTCAACAAGGCCGTCATCGACCCCTACCAGGCGACGATCATAGCCACCGCCCTGGGTCTGGAGGTCCGCGACCAGAGCGCGGTCTGAGGCGGTCGGCGGGTGGGCGGCGCCTGGGGACCAGGGTGAGGGATCAGGGCGGGGCGAGGGACTCGGCGAGGTGGCGGAGGCCGGGCAGGGCGGCCATGACCCGGTCACCACGGCGGCGGCGGTCCGCGGAAGTCTCGGCGCCGAGGTCGGCGAGCAGTTCGGTGAGGCCGTCCGCCGGAGCGGGGTGACCGGCGGCGGACAGTTTGGCCAGGCAGCGAGCATGGGTCGCGACCAGCCAGAAGACGGCCTCCCGGTGCAGTCCCTTGTCGACGAGGTCGTGGCCGCCGCCGATGGCGATGGGCTCGGCCTGTTCGGTGATGTCGGAGGCGAAGCGGTAGGACGGGGCCCGCACCCGCTTGGCCAGGTCGAAGACCCGCTCCAGGCCGTGCAGGTGATGCCGCACCCGCTCCGGGCTCAGCTCGGCGCAGCCCAGCAGGTCGAGCAGGTGCTCGTGGTGGCCGGCCAGACCGCGTTCGACGAGCAGCTCGCGCACGGCCTCGTACCGGCGGCGGACGGTCGGGTTGCGCAGGCCCGCCACCAGCAGGACGTGCGTCGTCACCCCGGTGCCGAACAGCCACGCGGCGACCTGCTCGGGCAGCGACGCCCGATCGTCCATGCCGGTGATCCAGCCGCGCGCCCTGTTCTCCGCGTGCGTGCAGCGTTCCAGAACCCAGCGCCGGTCGGCGAAGTGCCGCGCCACGACACGCTGAATCGCGGTGAGCCGCCCTGTCGGGTCGGCGAGCACCCCGGGCCGATGGAAGGCGCCCGCGAGGTGATAGTGCCCCAGCACCGCCTCGGCCTGCTCGCCCAGATCCGCCGTCGGACCAGGCTCCCGCCGTACGGCCTCCGCCGTCGGACCGGGGGCGCGTCCTTCGGGGTTCGCCGTTGGGACGAGGTCCTGCCAGGAGAGGAAGGACACCTCCAGCAGGACGCCGTCGTACAGGAACTTGCCGCCGGCGGTGGGTGGGGGCGAGGGGGCGTTCAGGACGACGAGGACGTCCACGTCGGAGCTGTCGGGCAGGGTCGCGTCCGGGCGGGCCCACAGGGCGGAGCCGGTGAGGAGGGCGCCCGCGAAGCCCGGCAGGCGGGCGCCCTCGTCGAGCACCCACTGCCGGGCGATCCGCCTGGCTCGCTCGATCAGCATTCCCGCCTCCTCCCGCACGGCGATGAACCCTACCCCGGGGCGGGGAGGTTCGTGGCGGTCGTGATCGGGCAGCGGAAAGGGATGGACACCGCCGCGATCGAGGGGCCTGAGCTGGAGCACCTCGTCCGCCAGAAGCTCGCCGGCGCGGGATTCACCGTCGAGCCGTCCCTCATACCGGCCGACGGCGGGCTCGGCGTCTGGCACGAGCCCGGCCGCGGCGTCCTGGTCCGCTGGGGCGCGCCCGACGAGCCGCCCGCCGAGCACCGGGGCAGGCACGACACCCTGCTCACCGCCGTGCGGCTGGCGTTACGGACGATCCTCACCGACGCGGGTTTCGTCGTGGAGGAGGAGTGCGAGCGTCCGCAGCTGACGGTGGTGTCCGTACGGTCAGCCGACGGGGGCGGGTGAGCGGCCGCCGCGCAGCGAGCGGCCGGCCTCGTGCAGGGAGCGCATGGCCTGTGCCCAGGAGGCGATGAGCCCGGTCTCGACGTACTCGACGCCGAGTGCCGCGCAGTGTTCGCGCACGATGGGCTGCGCCTTGCGCAGGTTGGGGGTCGGCATGCTGGGGAACAGGTGGTGCTCGATCTGGTAGTTGAGCCCGCCCAGCGCCGTGTTGATCAGGTGGCCGCCGCGGACGTTGCGGGAGGTGAGGACCTGGCGGCGCAGGAAGTCCAGCTGGTCCTCGCCGGTGAGCACCGGCATGCCCTTGTGGTTGGGGGCGAAGGTGCAGCCGAGGTAGACGCCGAACAAGGCCTGGTGGACGGCGAGGAAGACCAGCGCCTTGCCGATCGGCAGCACGGCGAAGACGGCACCGAGGTAGGCGAGGTCGTGGACGATGAGCGTCACCGCCTCGGTGCGCCGGTGCTTGAGGGTGGGCTTGCGCAGCGAGCGCAGGCTGGAGACGTGCAGGTTGAGGCCTTCCAGCGTGAGCAGCGGGAAGAACAGGAACGCCTGCCAGCGGCCGATGAGGCGCGGCAGGCCGGTGCTGACCTCGGCCTGCTTGGCGGACCAGATGAGCACGTCGGGCGCCACGTCGGGGTCGTGGTCCTCGTGGTTGGGGTTGGCGTGGTGGCGGGTGTGCTTGTCGGTCCACCAGCCGTAGCCGAGGCCGATGCCGAGGTTGCCCACCAGGTGGCCGGCGATCCGGCTGGGGCGGCGGGAGCGGAACACCTGCCCGTGCGCCAGGTCGTGGGCCAGCAGCCCCATCTGGGCGAACACGACGGCGAGGAAGGCCGCGACGAGGATCTGCCACCAGGAGTCGCCGACGAGGGCGAAGGCCACCCAGCCGCCGACGAAACAGGTCACGACCGTGGCGATCCTGACCGTGTAGTAGACGGGCCGGCGATCGAGCAGCCCCTCCTGGACGATGCGGCGGGAGAGCTGGGAGAAGTCACTGCCTCTCCTCTCCGGGCTCACGGGCGCGCGTTCGATCGTGCTGTCTGCCAAAATCGCTCCGATGCTCGACGGGGTCCAAGCCAAGCATCGTTGAGCCGGCGGCGTGGGCGGACTGCCGCTATCACCCATATTCGTGGTAGTGCCCGCCCTACCATCCGGCGGAGCGTCCGGGCAGAAAAAGACCGCGACAGGCCGCGGTCCCGCCGCGACCTGCCGCGGACCGTCCAGTGCGAGCCGAGGAGCCCCAAGGACTCACCCTGGACAGGTCATCGGTTCAGCCCATCACCTTGACGAACTCCTCCCCGATCGGCTCGGTGTCGCCGAAGACGTGCAGGTCCTGGCGGAAGGCCCGCAGGTAGGACGTCCTGTCGTGGAAGGTGCCGGACAGCGCGTCGCCGTAGTCGATGAGCTCGCCGTGCCTGTGCCTGCGGGGCTCGTACCCCGTCTCGAGCATCTTGTCCAGCAGGTCCTGGTCGCCCTCGGCGGCGCAGATGATCTCGGCGAGGATCTCCGCGTCGTGCAGGGTGTAGCTCATGCCCATGCCGGTCATCGGGTGGGTGGCGAACGCGGCGGAGCCCAGCAGGGCGGCGTTGCCCTTGTGGTAGGCGGCCACGCGCAGGGCGGCGATGGGGATCGACTGCCAGGAGGCGGAGCCCAGCACGGTGTAGGCGTCGGCGTTGTCGGTGACGAGCCCGCCGAGCGCGTCGAGCAGCGCCGGCGCGCCGGCTCCGAACACCTCGCGGTCGGCGTCGGCGGGCAGGCCGACGAAGACCCGGGCCTGGTCGTGGTTGACCGGGTACAGGTAGCTGAACCAGCCGTCGGAGTTGAAGTAGAGCCGGTTGAGCTGGGCGACGCTGGCGGTCAGCGGCACGGTGGCGACCCGCAGCAGGTGCGGGTACGACGTGCTCTCCTTCTCGATGCCGAGCGCCTGGCGTACGGCCGAGCGGGTGCCGTCGGCGCCGATGACGACGTTCGCCTGGAGCTCGCGGCCGTCGGCGAGCGACAGGTGCTCGACGCGGTCGCCGTCGCGGGCCAGGTGGTCGATCTGGGAGTCGAACCAGAACTCCACGCCCTGCATGGCGCAGGAGGAGTAGATGACCTCGACCAGCTCGCGGTAGGGGCGGATGAGGAAGCCGTCGGGGTAACGGCATTCCTGGATCGGCTCGCCGTCGTGGTAGTAGCGGACGATGTCGCGTTTGAGCGCGTGCCGTTCGACCAGGCTCACGAGCCCGTGCCGGGCCAGCACCTGCATGCCGGGGCGTTTGACGAAGTCGGCGCCTGCGGTCGGGACGGACGGTCCCTGCTCGACGACGACGACGTGTCTGCCGCTGCGGCCCAGCAGGAGCGCCAGGAAGCAGCCGCCGAGGCCGGCGCCGACGATCGCTACGTCGCAGGATGTCACTGCCATGATGAGAGCCCTTCTGGTGATCGAACAAGCGTGCCCCCGAGGGGACGGGTGGGCGAGCCGGCGGTGGCCCTCATGGCGGGGGCGGGGGCGGTGGCTCGCCGCTGCTGTGGAATGGCGGTGGTGGGACTGGTTGCGGGGCTCTCTCCGGTCTGCTGCGCGGGCAGCAGCGCGTCCGCCTCGGCCGCGACGGTGGCGAGGGTGGTGCGTAGCTCCAGCAGCATCCGGCGCGGCACCAGGACCATGACCTCGCCGGTGGCGTGCGGCATCCGGAGCATCTTGACCAGGGCCAGGGCGCCGACGAGCACGGAGACGGCCACGCAGATGGCGAGCGCGCTGGCGAGCCCGCCCAGTGGCCCGGTCATGAACGGGTGGTCGATGAGGACCGACACGGCTGCGACGCCGACGGCTCCGCCGACCATTCGGGACATGACCGCCGCGCCGACCGCGGAGGCGTACTGATGCGGCTGCGCCGTCAAGGTGGTGGCCATCGAGGTGCCGGGGGCCAGCGCGCCCACGCCGATACCGACGCCGACGCTGGCCGCCAGGCCCCACAGGGTCGGCGAGGTCTGCGCCAGTGCCACCACGCAGGAGCCGCCGCACACCGCCGCGCCGAGATAGATCAGTCCGTACGGGCCGATCTTGCGTACGACCTTGCCCCCGAGCCAGGCGGTGACGGCCACGGCCACCGAGGTCGGGGTCAGCCACAGGGCCACCTCCACCATGGGGAAGCCGAGCTGGAGCAGGTAGAGCGGCTGGAGGGTCAGCAGGCCGTACGACAGGACGCCGAATCCCCAGGTGGCCACCCAGCCCCAGGCGAACCCGGGCCGGCGCCACAGGGTCAGGTCGATGGCGGGCACGCGGTGGCGGCGGGCCTGCGCCAGTGCGGCGAGGAGCAGGACGAGGCTGGCGCAGGCCAGCCAGGCCGCGTCCATCCCCCATGTCGTCATCTTGGAGATGGCGAGCACGATGGTCGCGATCGAGGCGGCGAGCAGCCAGCCGCCGAGCATGTCGGGCCGGCTGGCGCGCACGGCGGGACGGTCGGTGCTTCGGGGCAGCCAGGCGCAGGCCACGAGCAGGAGCACGCCGGTCACGACGACCGGCGCGAACAGGGCGCGCCAGCCGAATCCGGCCGCCAGCCAGCCGCCCGCCGCCTGCATGAGCAGGCAGCCGACGCCGGAGGCGGAGCTCCACAGCGCGATGGCGCCGCGCCGCTGCTGTTCCGGTAGTTCGCCGAGCAGGACGGCGAGGCTCGCGGGGATCATCGCCGCGGCGCCCGCGCCCTGGATCGCCCGGGCCACCAGCACGCCCGGCCAGGAGGGTACGGTAAGGGTCGCGATCCCACCGATGATGAACACCAGCAGTCCGATGACCAGCACCCGCCTGCGCCCGAACAGGTCGGCCCACCGGCCTGCCGTGGCCAGCAGCGAGGCGATCGGCACGAAGGCCGCGCTCGTCAGCCAGACCAGGTCGTTGAGCGGCATGCCGTTGCCGGCGGCGCTGTTGCGCATCAGGCCGACGGCGAGAGTGGTGGCCGTGGTGTCGGCCATGACCGTGAACATGACGCCGGCAGCGACCAGCCGTAGCAATGTCGCGCGCCGGGGGGCGTCGGGACCAGGGACCGAACCTGGCTGCACGGCCGCTGGGGACGAACGCACGTGGCCACCTCCATGAGAGCTCTATGTGGTCCGCCTGCTGGCGCGGTCGAGTACCGGCGCCAGCAGGCCGGGGGGAGAGAGGAGTCGATTCAGGCGCTGATGCTGTAGCGTCCGGGCGAGATCACGCCGCCCGGGTCGAAGGCGCCCTTGAGCCGGTGGAGCATGCTGATCGTGCCGGGGCTGCTCTGCGCGTAGACGTCCGCGGCGGAGTTGTCGATGTCGGAGCGGTAGATGACGCAGCCGTAGCCGCGCAGCAGGCCGCCCGCCTCCTGGCGGAGCCGGTGGGCGCGCGCCGGGGCGTCCGGCACGTCACGGTCGAAGAAGATCTGGAGGACGCCGTTGGCGAGGTTTCTGCTGACCAGGTTCCACTCCAGCAGGCCGGCGGTGCCGTTGACCTCCACGGCGGCCCGCAGCACCTGCAGGATGTTCTCGGTCGAGCGGGCGTCCATCGGCAGCTGCGGCAGCAGGGCGAGGAAGCCCATCCGCCCGCTGTCGACCTGGTCGCAGGAGCTGAGGCCGAGCGCCTTGTGCACGCCGGTGCAGGTGGGGATGCCCTGGGCCATGAGCGCCCGGTTGTACAGCGGGTCGTCGGGCCTGACGGCGGTGGCGTCCAGGACCTGCAGGTTCTCGGCGCCCTCCACTTCCAGGAGCGCCTTGCGGAGCAGTTCCTCGGCCAGGCGCACCGTCTCCCCGCTGCCGATCAGCGGTCCGACGATGGTGAACAGCTCGGGGTCCACCCCGGCCGGCAGCGTCCATTCGCCGCGGCTGGGCACCAGGGCGAGTTCGCGAACCCGGATCAGGCCTTCTGCCGGGTTGCCACGCCGTAGGAACGCTCCCATGGCGCTGACGGCCCGCTCGGCCTGGTCGCGCGGGATGCGGGCCCAGACCAGTCCGAAGGCCTGCGGCCGGGGCACCAGCGCGATGGCCATCGCGGTGACGATGCCGAGGTTGTGCTGGACGAACGCGCCGGTCAGGTCGGGACCCGCGACGCGGCCGCGGTAGCGGCCCCAGGTGTCCAGGCCGCCGGTGGTGATCACGCTGCCGTCGGGCATGACGGCCTCGAGGCCGACCACGTCGTGCACGCGGGAGCGTACCGAGCCGTCGCCACGTTCCAGAGCGTTGCCGAGCACGGAGGTGTCGGCGCAGGATGCGGTGACGTTCAGCAGCCACGGCGTCTCGCGCAGTTCCTCGGCCAGCTGGGCCTGGGTCACACCCGGCTCGACGACGGCGAAGCCGTTCTCGAGGTCCAGGCTGCGGATGCGGTTCATGCCGCCGAGGTCGACGACGATGTTCTCATCGGTGGCGGGGACTCCTGATCCCATGCCCCAGTTGCGGCCCGTGCTGTACGGGAAGAGACGGCGGCCGTCCGCGGCGGCGCACCGTACGAGGGCGCTCACCTCGGCGACGCTCTGCGGCCGTACTTCGCCTGCGATCGCCCGGGGGCGGTGTGCTCCGACGTCGCGCACTGCCGGCGCCAGTCGCGATTGACCCTGCATGACACTCCTCTTGGCTGAAGTCTCTTGTGCGGTTCCCTGGCGGAGATTCGCCTCCGCCGCGGGTCCCCCCGCTGGTCCCTCGATCAGGCGGTGCGCTGGAGCAGGTCGTCTATCGAGCCGATGGCCCGGTTGGATATCTCACGGATCTGCTGCAGGCGCTGGTTGACGTGGGGCTCCGGCTCCTGCGGCGGAGGCATGGTCTCGTCCTGGACGTCGAGCACGGCGAGGCGCGCCCTGCGGGGCGTCTGGCGCCGGTCGCCGCCGTAAGGGTGGCGGTAGGCCTCTTCGGCCGGTGCGTGATGCGGAGTGGAAGCGGGTTCTTGGGACGCTCGCCGGGCGAGGTCGGGCTGGAGGTGCATGACGGGGCTCCTACCAAACGGTGATCTCAGTGCGGTCGGCCTTGACGTCGTGGCGGCATCCACGGGGTGGTGATGCGGATGAACGTTCATCTGGATGCCACCTCCCACCAAGGCCCTCGCCGGGGTGCTATGTGTAAACCCTGACTAATTGCGTGCACCCCGATCCTGCCAGGTGCCCCCTTTCTGTCAACTGCCACTTTACGTATGGGACGCGCCGGGGCCCCTCGCCCGACCTGTGCGTCCCCGTCCGTCACGAGGCGGCACGCCCGCCGCTCCCGCCGCGTCAGTCCGCCGTTTCGGCAGGACTCGGAAGGTGAATGCGGCTCGGCGGACCATTCATGATCTACAGTCCGCGATATGGCGCAAAGGATAGGTGGACGTTCCCTGAGGTTCGCTAAAGCCGACCTTCCGGCTACAGCCACGAAGCCCGCTCGCACTGTGTCGATGACCGCCATGGCGGTCGCGTGCCTGCTGTGGCCACTGCCCGCGTCCCCCGCGGCGGCGGGCGTCGCGTACTGCCCGCTGCCGGAGGACGAGCCGACCGGCGCCGGCGCGGTGTCCTGGATCTATCCCAGCCCGCCGCCGCGGGAGCCCGAACCCACCGCCGAGCAGCGGCGGGACTACGCGGGTTTCCCGAACGCGGCGGCCATCGACACGGTCGGCCCGGACGGCTCACCTCGACGCCACACCATCGTCACCTACTCCAAGAACATCGACGTGGTCATGCCGTACGTCAGCGCCGCGACCACCTCCGGCGACGACGGCCGCACCTTCGGCCCGCCGGCCCGGACACCGCTCCGTGAGGCGCCCGTCCAGCTGCACGACGGCCGCCTGTTCGCCACGGAGTACTACCTGACCGGCGTGAGCGCGCACACGGCGAGCCTGGGCATCCTCACCTCGGCCGACGGCGGCGAGAGCTGGGCCCGCGCCGAGGCCGTCTTCGGCACCCCGGAGGAGCTCGCGGGCGGCGGCGTCGCGCACGGCCGGCCGATCCAGCTGGCCGACGGCACGATCCTGGTGACGGTGTACGGCCGCTACGCCGACGCCGGCCTGGACCAGTCCGAGGTGTACGGCAGCGCGGACGGCGGCAGGAGTTTCACCCGGCGCGGCGTGATCGGCCGGCCGGACGGCCGGTACGCCTACAACGAGGCCGCGATCGAGCAGGTGGCCGACGGCAGCCTGCTGGCGGTGCTGCGCCGCGAGGGCGGCGGCGCCTACGCCACCCTGGCCTACAGCCGCTCCACCGACGCGGGCGTGACCTGGTCTCCCCCGCAGGACCTGCGGCTGCCCGGCCAGGACTGCCTGGTGCGCGGCGTGGCCCCGCGGCTGCTGCTGATGCCGAGCGGCGTCCTGGTGCTGAGCGCGGGCCGCCCCGACGTCTGGGTCGCCCTGTCCTTCGACGGGCTGGGCGGCCGGTGGGACCGGCAGCGGGTGACCTACCACAACCGGGACGGGGTCTACGACGCGCACGGCACGTCCGGCTACACCGGCATCGCGGCGGTCGGGCCGTACCGGCTGCTGCAGGTCTTCGACAACTGCAAGTTGCCGGGCGCCCGCCGGGACGGCTCGCTCAACGAGACGGCCTGCCCGGCGAGCGGCCTGTTCGAGCACGGCAGCTGGTACGCCATCAAACGCCGCCATCTGGACATCCCGCCCCCCGGCGCCGGCAGGCTGGATCTGGCGGCGCTGCACCGGTCCGGGAAACTCACAGTGAACACCACGATGACGTGGACCAGCCCGCGCCGCCCGCGCGCCCGTCCCGGCGGCGCCTTCGACGGCAGCACCGGTTACTGGTCCAGTGCCGTCGCCGCCGGGCCCGGCCGGTACGTCCTGCACCTGAACCGGGTGCGCGCCTTCACCCGGATCGGGCTCAGCCTGCGCCGGGGGCACGCCGCGAGCGCCCGCGTGTTCGTCTCGCGGGACGGCCGCTCCTGGGGCTCCCCGGTCGTGCGGGTGACCGGCCGCACCGACTACGCGCTGCGGCACCAGGCTCTGGCCACGCCCGTCAAAGGCCGCCACGTCAAGATCGAACTGGATGCCACAGGGAACTGCGACCCGGAAATCGGCCGCTCCTGCGCGATGCTGAACGAGGTAGAACTATATGCGACGCCCAAGCGCGCATAACCTCAGTAAAATGCCACATGTCGCATAAGCATCATGTCTTTGACAAGGAAATTGACTTTTTTTGACAAAGGAGAAACATCCTTATTGATGGGACAATTGGTGATAGTCAAATTTCCAGGAAATATCCCGGCGCACCGAGCAGCGGGAGCGCGGATGCACATCCTTGACACCCGGTGGGGCGGGTGCCGCGCTCCCGCCGCGCGAGCCGCGCGGTTCGCGCCGGCCGTCAGCGGTCGCGGCGACGCTCGTCGCGGCGAGGCTGGTCGCGCAGAGGCCGGTCGCGCTCCGACTGGTCGCCCTCGTCCAGCGTCTCGCCGTCCTGGTCGACCTCGAACCGCTCCTTGCGGACTTTCCCGTGCACCGTCTCGTCCCTGCTGACCCTCTCCTTGCGCATCCGCACCCGCTCGACGGGCGTGCTCTCGGTGCCGACGACAGGGCGCTCCTCGTACAGGGTGAACGTCTCCTCTTCCTCTTCGCCGAACTCGTGTCCGTGAACCGGCTGGCCGCCGACGATGGGCTCGCGCTCGATCACCACCTCGTCGCGCTCGAGCGGGATGGTCTCCTCGACGTTCTCGCTCTCGACGTACTTACGCAGCCGTACGTGCCCGGACTCCCTTCTCTCCTTCCCGACGCGCATGTGCTCTTCCGAGCGGATCATGTCGATGTCGTCGTCGCGGTCGCGTGCCTCTCCGGGCTCCCGGCCGGTGGCACCGGTCATCCCTGCGGCGGCGCCCGTACCGGCGGCGGCTCCGGTTCCCGGACCCGGCCGGGGCGCCTCGGGCCGCGGCGCCTCCGGCCGTCCCATCTCCTGCCGTCCCGCGTCCTGCCGCCCTGCCTCCGGTCGCCCTGCCTCCGGTCGCGCCGTCTCCGGTCGCGCCGTCTCCGGTCGCGCCGTCTCCGGTCGCGCCGTCCCGGTGGCCGGGCCTCTCCCCTGGCCCTCCTGGCGCTGGGGCGGGACGCTCGACGGCTGCATGCCGTAGTAGCGGTAGAGGCCGGCCTCTTCCTCCAGGGTCAGGCGGTCGTCCGAGTCGTCGATGGCGGGCGCGCCCTTGATCTTCTCCTTGTCGAAGGGCACGCGGAGCATGCCCGAGCTGCGGTGTGCGCCGGTCAGCGGCACGAAGCTCTCCTTCGTGCCGAAGAACCCGGTCTTCACCGTCACCCACTCGGGTTCGCCCGTGCGGTCGCTGAGGTATACCTGTCCGACCTTGCCGATCTGCTGGCCGTCCGAGCCCACGACACGACAGTCGAGCAGGCTGCGGATCTCTGTTTGCGTAGACACGACGATCCCCCGAATCGTTGTCCCCGCCGGCCGATTCACCTGCCGACAGGTGGCTCAAGACGGACGAATACCCCAGACATCCACAAGCGCACACCCATTGTTCGGACTTTGCCCTTTATCGGCATTTCACCAAAATTCCTACAAAAGCGACGTCAGCTCTCCTCCAGCGCCTTCTTGGTCAGGAGTGAATGGTGTCGCATGACCTGGAGCGCGCTCTTGGCCATCGCCTTCACCTCGGGCGAACTCCCCTTCTTGATCTCCGCCCGCGTCTGACCCATCGCGGTCGCGTGCCGCTTGCGCATCGCGGTGAGGAACGCCTTGTCGAAGTCCTTCCCCGAGACCTCCTCCAGCGCCTTGCCGGCCTTCTCCTGGTCCCCCGACGGCGCGGCCGGCAGCTCGACCCCCAGCCGGGCCGCGGCCTGGGTGAGCTCGGCGTCGAGCTCGGTGTGCGCGGTGACCAGCTTCGCGCCCAGCTCCCTGACGGCGGCGGTGGCGCCCTTGCGCTCGGCCAGGCCGCCCGCCAGCTTCTCGGCCAGGTAGTCCCGGTGGATCTTCTTCATCCAGATCCTGTCCTGGTCGGACGGCGCGACCTGACTTGCCGCCGAGCCCTGCGGCGACGCGGCCGGCGCCATCCCGGCCCCGGTGGTGGCCTGGCCGCAGCCCGCCGTCGCCGTGGCCACGGCGAGCGCGAGCGGAAGGAGATACGAACGCTGAATTGTCATGACTGTCCCCCGAATAAGCTTGCCTACCATCAGCGGCAGGTCAGTCACGTACAGTAATCACAACCGGTACGCCTATGCCCGCCGTGCCACGCCGGTGACCGCCGACGGATCGGCAAAGAATTTCGCGGCGGACGGTTGGGCTCGGCAGACAGGGGAATGGCAGGCAATTCATGTACGTCGAACGCGAGGAGGAGCCCTAGTGCTCACCCTGACAGCCAACGCAGCACAGGCCATCCGAGACCTGACCGCGGCGGCGCCCGAGCCGACGCAGAGTGGCATCCGCATCTCGTCCCAGGGGGAGGGCGCCAATTCGCTGACTCTCTCGCTGGCCACGGCTCCCGAGCCGGCCGACGAGGTCGTGGAGGCGGAAGGCGCCCGCGTCTACCTCGACCCGGTGGCCGCGACGGTGCTGGACGACAAGTCCCTCGACGCGGGCGCCGACGACCAGGGCGCCGTCTCCTTCCTGGTCACCGAACGCCCGGCCTGACCCGCCAGCGCCGGTCCGGTGCCCGGCTCCGCACCGGACCGGCGGCCGGCCAGGCTGCGGTCAGCCGGCCGCGAGCAGCTTGTGCAGGTAACGCAGCTGCTCCTCACGCTGGTAGCCGCTCCCGCCCTCATGGCCGTTCCACGGCCAGATCGTGATCTCCTTGGCTCCCTGCCAGTGGTTGTAGGCGGCGAAGACCGTGGAGGGCGGGCAGATGAAGTCCATCAGCGCCACCGAGTACAGCGCGGGCACCCGGCCCCGGGCGGCGAAGTTGACGCCGTCGAAATACGACAACGTGGTGAAGACCTGGTCGGCGGCGTCCCTGCGGGTCGCCAGGAACCGGACGAGCTCCTGGTACGGGTCCTTGTCGGTGATCTCCAGGGCCCGCCGGAAGTGCGTCAGGAACGGCACGTCGATGAGCGCGGCCCGCACACCGGGGTGCAGCACGGCGGTCGCCTGGGCGATGCCACCGCCCTGGCTGCCGCCGGAGACGATGATGCGCTCCGCGTCCACGGCGGGGTGCCCGGCGGCGGCCTCGACGGCCCGCACGGCGTCGGTGAAGACCCGCCGGTAGTAGTAGTCGTCGGGGTCCAGGATGCCGCGGGTCATCATGCCCGGCGCCTGCGGGGAGTCGTTGCCGTGGGGGTCGCCGGTCGCGCCGGGGCTCTGCGTGTTGGCGCCGCCGTGGCCGCGCGTCTCCATGACGAACACGGCGTGACCGGCCGCCGGCCAGATGAGGTGGTCGTGCGGGAACCCGCGCCCGCCGCTGTAGCCGATGTAGTGCATGACGCAGGGCAGCGGCCCCTCCGCGCCGCTCGGCGTCAGGAACCAGCCGTTGATCCGATGCCCGCCCCACCCGGCGAAGGAGACGTCGTACACCTCGACGTTGGTGTACGGAGCCTCGTACGGAGTGAAGGTCGCGTCCAGGGGGAACTCTCGCGCTTCGATGAGCGTACGGGACCAGAAGTCGTCGAAGTCGGCGGGCTCGTCGCGCTCGGGGCGGTAGTCGCGAAGCTGCTCAAGCGGCAGGTCGAACAGAGGCACTGATAACTCCAGCCAGTAGAGGATGGTGATATTTCACCGTATTGGCTGGCGTCGGTGCCATCCCACCCCCTCGAAGGCAGTATCGCGCGGATTTCGGGTAGTGGGCGGTATGGACGCGTATCTGGTGCAGACGACCAGCACCCACCTCTCCCCCGGCATGGTCCTGGACGCCCCCGCCTATGACGACGACTTCCTCCTGGACTTCGGCGACGACACCGAGACGCGGGCGCAGCTGATCCGCAACGACGGCGGGCGTCCCCTGGTCCGGGTCGGCGGTTACATGACCATGGACGGCACCGTCGTCGCCGAGCGGCTGTGGACGGTTCGGGAGGTGCTCGAACAGGACGGGCGGCGCCTGGTCCGGCTGGGCGAGCCCTTCCGGTGATGGTCAGGCCGGTTCGTCGCACCCGCCCGCCCGCGCCCCCGCGACCTTCCAGTCCGCCCCGGGGAACGGCGACATGAAGTGCGTCAGCAGGTCGACGGCGTAGTCCGGCACCCGGCCGCCCGCGTCGAGCAGCGAGACCATCTGCGGGCCGCCGGAGCCGCGCAGGGTGATCGAGTTCGCCTTGCCCTTCCCGGCGAAGCCCGGCTTGGCGTTGACCGCCAGGCAGGCCAGCCGTACCCCGGCCGCGCTGACCTCGTGCTTGGCGCCGATGCGCCGCATCCGCTGGTCGTAGCGGCGCAGGGCGAGCGAGGTGGTGGGGCCGATCCGCACCGACTCACTGAACACGTCGCCGCCGACGTCCTTGGTCAGCTTGAGGCCGAGGGTGACGTCGGGGCGCAGCTTCACGCCCTCCGCGCCGATGTCGAGCCGGGCGTAGTCCCCCTCGAAGCCGGGCGTCAGGTAGCCGGCCACGCGCGGCCCCTTCAGGCCGAACGGGATCCGGCCCGGCCGGATCTTGAGCCAGGACACCCGCCGCACCGACAGTGACAGATCCTCGATCGTGCTCTTGCCGAGCGCGAAGGCGCCGCCCACGTGATAGGAGAGGAATCCCTTGGTGTTGGGCACCTCCTTGGACAGCGTGATCGGCTGGCGCGCGACCGGGTCGACGGTCAGCCCGGCGTGCAGCTCGATGCGCCCGGTGGGCACCGGCTTCGACACCAGGTCGAGCGACAGGTCGGGCTTCAGCCTGACGGTGGTGTCCGCGGCCAGGTCGGTCACGGCGACCGACACGGCCCCGAGCCTGCCCGACCGGTCCACGAGGCCGCCTTCCACGCCCAGGTAGCCGTCCAGCGTGCTCACGCCTCCCACGGCCTTGTAGGTGAGCGCGGGCACGCGCACCCCGCCGCCGGCCGCGTCGGCGTCCACGCCGAAGGTGGCCGGCACGTCCTTCAGCCGCAGTTCGCCGGTGCCCGCCCCGGGCAGGGTGACCTTCGCGGTGAGCCGGTCGACGGCCGCGGAGTTCTGCACGCGGACGCGGGTCTTCGCGCCGTAGCTTCCGTGTACGGCGACCACGGCGGGCACCGGCTCGACCGTGAGCCGCCCGCGCAGGTCGCCCGCCTGGGCGTGCACGGACAGGGAGCCGAGCGTGGCCGCCGGTTCGATGCGGTAGAAGGCGCGCACGGTATCGCCCCCGGTCACCTCGAACGGGCCGAGCGACATCCGGGTGATCTTCAAGGGCAGGCCGGTGAGCCTGGCGGTGGCCTTGATCGGCACCGGGGCCAGGACGGTGCTGGCCAGGTAGACGCCGAGGCCCCGGCTGCCCGGCCGGTAGCCGTCGAAGGTGAACGTCCTGGCCGCCAGGTCGACCGTGACCCGCTCCGGCAACCCGGTCACGTCGAGGTATCCCTGGATCCCGTAGCAGCCTCTGGCCGTGCAGAACGGACCGGGCGCGCATCCCTGCGATCCCGCCGCGCAGCCGCCGTCCACCAGCGAGAGCCCGCCCTCCACCACGGGGGCCGCGGGCATCCGCCGCAGCGCGCCCGCCTTGCCGAGCCAGGCGCGGGCCCGTACGTCGAGGCGGGTGCCCGCGTAGCTGAGAGTCGAGCCGGCGGCCGTGACGGTGAGGCGGCTGCCCTTCTCCAGGATCGGCCCGAGTGTGCCGAGCATGCCGAAGCGCAGATCGCCCCGGGTGACGTCGGCGTCGATCGCGACGCGCTGCCCGGCCGCGCGGAAGTCGGCGGTGAACCCGTCGCCCGCGGGGCTGAGCCGGACCGTCGACAGGCCCTTGATCCGCACGCTGGCGTCCAGGTCCCCGGTGGCCTCGTCGTAGTGGGCCGCGAGATGGGGGCCCACCGGCGCCTTGGCGCCATCGTGGTTGGTGAAGGCCAGCGCCGCCGTGCCGACCGGGCCCGACAGGCCGCGGAAGTGGTAGTCGCCCGGGTTCCAGGAGGCGTCGAACCTGGCGGGCACGCCGGTGACCCGGGCGGCGGCCCTGACCTCGCGGCCCTGCAGCTTGACGCGGGCGAGTGCGGTCACCGACCGGACGGGGGCGTCCGCGGTCCAGGTCAGCGTCCTGGCCGCGGTGTCCGCCACCAGCTCGGCGCGCTTGCCGACGCCGTCCATGGTGGCCTGGACGTCCTCGCCGCCGGGCGCGGTGACGTACTTCCTGTTCGCGTAGATCTGGACCTTCGGCAACGGGGAGGAGCTGGTGAACGCGACCGTCGACCGCTCTCCCAGCGCCCACGAGGCGCTGACGTCGCCCCGCACGCCGCGGACGGTGGTCTCGATCGTGGGGCCCTGGCGGGTGTTGGCGTAGGCGGCCTGCAACTGGCCGATGTCGCCGCTGGCCCGGTAGACGGCCTTCCTGGCGGCGGGGTCGAGCGTCACGTCGACCCGGGCGGGCGTGTTGGAGATCTCCAGCCTGGCCAGGTGGGTGCCGTCGATGCTGGCGGCGCCGACGAAGGACCGGCCGCTCGCGGCTGCGGTCAGGCGGGCGTGCGGTTCGGCGCCGTACGTGACGTCGAAGCCGGACAGTCCGGACAGCAGCACCGAGACGCCGACGGCGGACCCGTTCTTGATCATGGTGACGTGGCCGCCGCGCGGGGTGGAGATCGCGCCCTCGCCGCGCTGCGCCACCATCGCGAACCGGCCGACGGGCGAGCTGGTCGAGTGCCGCACCCGGTGCTGCGCCGGGTCGCTCGTCAGGCGCAGCCGGGCGGGCAGGCCGCTCAGCTCGGCCCGCAGCACGGTCCTGGCCGCCGCCCGGTCGAAGTAGAGGGCCCGGACCGTGCCCGCTCGGTGCAGCCGGGTGTCGAGGGCCAGCGTCTGCTTCCCGCCGGAGGAGCCGTACCTGGCGGTGAAGGCGGGCGGCACGTCCTCCAGCGTCACGCTCGCCAGCTTGGACAGCCGCCCGTCGGCGTAGGACTGGTCGTGCACCTCGGCCTGGCCGATGGCGGCGGCAGCGGTCAGGCGGATCTCGGTGTCGCCGTCCCCGCGTTCCATCGTCACCCGCGCGCGTGTGGGCATGCGGTCCAGCACCGCCCTGGTCAGCCGGTCGCCGGTCACCACCAGCGCGTCCAGCCGCGCGGGCGCCGAGGCGGTGAGATCCAGCCTGGTCGCGTCGAGGGTGGCGTCGATCGTGAGGGTCTCGGTGGCGGGCGTCTGCCGCAGGCTCACCAGGGTGCGCCCGGTCAGCCCCGCCACGACGGCGGCGGACGCGCCGGGCTCGGTGCGCTCGACGTCGGCCTTGACCCGCTTGCCCGCCAGATCGAGGGTGAACGTGCCCCGGTCCGAGGCGGACAGCGCCGAGCCCTCGCGCATGCCGTCGAAGCCGACCGAGAAACGCTCGTCGTACTCCGCCCATACGCGCGCCTGGAGTTCGGGACGGCCGGGGAGGCGCTTGACCGCGAAGTCGAGCCCGGCGATCTTCTGCCGGTCGGTCGCGGGCAGCAGCCTGGCCGCGAGGTCGGCGACGCCGTCGCCGGTGACGTCGGCGGCGACCGGCTTGATCAGCGGCTGACCTCCCGAGCAGGAGACGGGCACCTCGGCGCTCTCCACGCACAGGCGGTAGGTCAGCGGGCCGGCCGGCAGCCGGACTTGGTTGAACAGCCCCGCCAGCGGGGTGCTCAGCTTGAGCGGGGCGGCCTGGGAGGTGTCCGGCAGCACGGCTCGCGGGTCCGGGTCCGGCCCGCCTGCCCGCTCGCTCGCCTCGGCCTCGATCCGCTGGACCAGCGCGGGGCCCGCGGGCGTGGTCACCTCGGGCGCCTCGGGTCCGACCCGGCGGTCATCGTCCCCGGCCGCGACGGTGGCCGACGACGGCTCCATCGGGACGTCGACCTGCGCGGGGCCCGGCTGGGGCACCGGAGGCACCGGCTTGACGTCGACGGCGGTCGCACGCGCGTCCCTGACCGTACGCGCTTCGCCGGTCGCCCGTGCCTCGCCGGTCGTACGCGCTTCGCCTGCCGTACGGGCATCAGCGGTCGTACGGGCGGCGGCGGTGGAGGGCAGCGGTGCCAGGACGACGGCTGCCAGCGACGCGGACGTGAGCACGCGTACGAGGGCGTGCCTGAAAGGCATGAAGAAGTTCCCCCGAAGCGGTGTAAATCAACCCATCAGCAACAGAAGTTACGAGCTGACCACATATAGTGACTTGTCGTCAAACCCCCGAGGACATGGGGCTCCAGTTTCTTCAGAGCAGGGAGCATGCGGGGCCGGAGTGCGCGAGCTCAGGGAGTCGCGGGCTCAGGCAGGCGCGATGGGCAGGCGCGATAGGCGCAGGCGCGGGGTCAGGGGTCGTGGGGGCGCAGGCGCGGGAGCCAGCCAGGCACGGCCGCCCGGTAGGCGTCGTACTCGGCGCCGAACCTGCGACGCAGCAGCGGCTCCTCGCGCCAGCGGACGAAGGCCGTCACCACGACGGCGACCACCGCGGCGTACCCGAGGAGTTCGGACCGGCCGAGCAGCATGGCCTGGCCGATGATCATCGAAAAGATCGCCACGTACATGGGATTGCGTACGTACCGGTAGAAACCACCGACGACCAGCCGCTCCGGCGGAGCCACCGGAACCGGGGTGCCGAAGCCCTCGACCACGAACCGGACGAACGCGTGCACCAGGACCACGGCCCCGGCGAGGATCAGCAGCGCTCCCACCAGCCGGATCGGGAGCATCAGCGCCACAGGAAACGGCGCGCGAGGCTGCCAGCCGGTGATCCACCAGGGGATCAGGACCGCGACGGTCCCGGGAGCGGCGGCGAAGAACAACGCGCTGCCGACGGCGGCCGGAGTCCTGCGCATGACCCACCTCCATGGAATTCATTCCATGATGAGTTTAGGCACAGCGAAAAGCAGCCGTCAACATTTATCGGATATATCCCTCTACAATCGGCTAAATGCCGCACCCGCGGACGGATGCGGCATTCGCCTTGAGATTTATCGCCAGCCGGCCTCTCGACCTGGCTCAGTACTCGTCGTCGTCACCGCGGCGCTCAGGCCAGCCACGACCGCCATCTTCGTCGGCCCACCACGTGTCGTGCTCGCGGTCGCCCGCCCACCACCGATTCTTGTCGTCGCCCTTGTGGTCCTTGTGGCCCCTGTGGACCCCGTGGTCCTTGTGGTCCTTGTGGTCCTTGTGGTCCTTGTGATCCCTGTCGTCCTTGTGATCCCCGTCGTCCTCGTGGTCCTTATCGTCATCGGGGACTTCCACGGTCGGACCTGCAGGACCCTGCGGTCCGGGCGGACCCACCGGCCCCTGGGGCCCCCTGTTGTGGTGGTCGTCGTGCTTGTGGCCATGGTGGTGGCCATGGTGATGACCGTGGTGGTGGCAGTGGTGGTGACGGCACCCCCACCAGCGGTGACCGCAACCGCGGTGCTTGCAGCCCACGGTCGGCTTCTCGCCGAGCGTGGTCATCTGGACGGCCGCGCCGGCCACCCGCAGCTCGCCGGCGCTGGCCGACTGCGCGGCCGGGAGGAGCATGACGCTCGCCGCCGCCGTCGCGAGTGCGAGGGTGACGGCTCGCTTGGAGAAGAGCGCGCGATGCACTCGACTTTCATTCTTCATGGGCGATCGTTCCGTTCATGGGTTTATCGACCTGGAAGCGGGCGCCGACTCGAACGCCTCGCCACTGCGCCAGACATACCCCTGTCGATCATCCGCTTTATCTTGCATAAATGTAATGTGCACTCAAAGTCTCGCCATTTCCGGCGGCCACCGATTGAACATATGCCCTATGACCCAATTTCACCCGACAAAGTCGCCACACGGGCCTTGGCGGAAAAATCAGTTTTCATGGGGTGGCCATTTGGTGATTCGGGTAACGAACCGCTTGTGATCAACGTTCACCGACCTTTGATTCTCGCCCTCTGCCTGGGGCTCCCGGTCGTTCCAGGCATCGCCGTCGCCGACACCACGCCGCTGGAGATCGTCCTGCGCCCCGGCGACCGTGGCGACAGCGTCAAGCGGCTTCAGCGGCTGCTGCGCGAGGAGGGCTATCTCTGGGGCCGGGTGAGTGGCGTGTACGACGACCAGACCACGGCCGCCGTCTGGGGGTTCCAGAAGCTCCACGGCATCCGCCCGCGCGCGAAGGTCGACCACGCCGTGTGGCGGGCGCTGGAGCATCCGCGCAGACCACGGCCCCTGGTGCCGAGGGGTGCCGGCGACCGGGTCGAGATCGACCTGCGCCGGCAGATGCTCATCGTCTACCGGAGCCGCCGCCCGGTGCTGATCACCCACATGTCCAGCGGCGCCGGCGTGCGCTTCTGCAACGGCGGCTACTGCCGGACGGCGACGACCCCGGTGGGCGACTTCCGTGTCACCACGCGGGCTCCCGGCTGGACGACCGGGCCGCTCGGCTCGATGTACAACTCGCTGTACTTCGTCGGCGGGGTGGCGATGCACGGCTCGACCAAGGTGCCGCTGTGGCCGGCGTCGCACGGCTGCGTCCGCCTGCCGATGAAGGCGGCCGACCGGCTCTACCACCTGGTCGGCATCGGCGAGCCCGTATACGTCCGTGGCCAGTCCATCGTGGTGCGCGGCCGGAGGTAAAAGGCGTTGCGCCGCTGGGCCAGAATGATCGTGTGATCACCTCTGAGCCGCCGCGCGCCCTGCTGATCACCGGCACGGTGGGGTCGGGCAAGACGGCGACGGCCGACGCCCTCGGCGGCCTGCTCGCCGACGCGGGGATCCCCAACGCGGTGGTGGACCTCGACTGGCTCCGCCGCTCGTGGCCGTCCCCGCCGGGCGACCCGTTCAACACCGCGATGACCCTGCGCAACCTGCGCGACGTCGCCCGCAACTACCTGGAGGCCGGGGTCTCCCGGCTGGTCCTGGCGGGGGTCGTGGAGAGCCGCGCGGAGCGCCGGCGCTACGAGGAGACGCTCGCCGCCGAGCTCACCGTCTGCCGGCTCCGGGTCGCCCTGCCCGCCGTGCACCGCCGGCTCACCCGCCGTCACGAGGGCGACGAGGCCGGCCTGCGCTGGCACGTCGAGCGCTCGGGCGAGCTCGACCGGATCCTGGACGCCGCCTCGGTCGAGGACGTCGTGGTCGAGGCGGCGGATCGCCCCGCGGTGGCGGTGGCCGCCGCGGTGCTCGACGCGGTCGGCTGGCGCTGACGTCCGGAGCGGCCACCGTTTCGGCAGAGCCCATCAGGCCGGGATCCGGCGTCACAGCCAGCCGCGCCGGGTGGCCTCCATCGCGATCTGGAACCTCGTCTGCGCCCCGAGCCGCCTCATCAGCCGGGTGATGTGCCGCTGGACGGTCCGCTCGCTCCACCCCAGCGCCCGGCTCGCGGCCTTGTCCGTCGCCCCCGAGGCCAGCAGCGTCAGCAGCCTCGCCTCGTCCTCCGACGGCTCCGCCGTGTCCGGGCCGCCGGCGCCGTGCTCGGTCAGCCGGACCGGGACGCTGCGCTCCCACAGCGCCTCGAAGAGTGCGAGCAGCGCGTCCAGCAGCGGTGACGGGTGGATCAGGTACGACGCGGCGACCGCGTCGTCCCCGGCCCGCAGCAGCGGGATGATGGCCAGCCGGTCATCGGAGATGGCGAGCTTCATCGGCAGGTTCGCGGCGATCCTGGCCTGCTCGCCCTGCCGCATCCCGGTCGTGACGTCGTCCAGCCAGCCGGGCAGTTCCAGCACGCTGGTGTCGTAGATGACCCGGTACTTCACGCCCCGCCGGAGCAGGCTGAGCTCGGTCCGGTTGGGCTCGGTGTGCTCCTGCGGGGCGGCGTACGGCGGCCGGTCGAAGCCGCGCATCTGCGCACGGGTGTTCTGCTGCATCTGCACCCAGCGGTGGTTGACCTCGTCGCGCCCGGAGATCACCTCGATCAGCTCGCCGGGGTGGGCGAAACGGGTGTTGGCCCGGTAGATGTCCATCAGGGAGCGGACGTGTGAGCGCACGTCGTGCAGGGCGCGCTCGCGCTCGCGGACGATCGCCTCCAGGCTGCTGTCCGGCGAGACGGCCACGTAGCGGGTGGGGCGGGCGGTCGAGCGGGTGGCCAGGCCGAGCGTGACGAGCGACTGCAGCGTCTTCCTGGCGGCCGACTCCGGCAAGTGGCAGTCGTGGACGATCTCCGACACCGTCGCCTGCGTCCGGCGGACGAGCGCGTCGTACACGGCCTCGTCCTGACGGCTCAACCCGATCGCTTCCAGCATCCCGGCCTCCTGTCGTACATCCGCCACCTGGCAGGAACTCGCCCCCGACACACCTTGTCAGGAAATATCCGGAGATGTCAGCGTTCATCTGCATCATCGACCCCTGTGGTCACCTGAACGAAGGAGTGTCATGCCGCTGTCCCCCCGCCGGCCATTCGGGCGACGCCTGTTACCAGCCGCGCTGCTGGCACTCGGACTGCTGGCCGCGCTGACGCCCGCGAACCCGGTGGCGGCCGCCGTGGACCCGCCCGCGAACCCGAAGATCGACAGCGCGCTCACCGGCCAGATGCGGGCCGCCGGCGCGCGGATCGAGGCCGCCGTCATCCTGCGCCCCCACCAGGTCCCACCCACGACGAAGGCCGCGCCGGCCGAGATGCGCACGGCGCTGACCCGCACGGCCGAGTCCGCGCAAAGCCCCGTGACCGACCTGGTCGAGTCCCGCGGCGACCAGGTGGTCAACACCTTCTGGATCAAGAACATGGTGCTGGTACGGGCCACGCCCGCGACGCTGGAGGACCTGGCGGCGCTCGACCTGGTCGAGCGGATCATCCCCAACTTCCGGCTGACCGTCCCGGAGACGCCGAAGTCGCCGACCGGCGCGAAGGCCGCCGCCGAGCCGTTCACCTGGGGCCTGACGAAGATCGGCGCCGACCGGCTGCAGACCGAGACCGGGCTCACCGGTGAGGGCGTGCTGGTGGCGATGCTCGACAGCGGCATCGACATCACCCACCCCGACCTCGCGGGCAAGCTCGTCACCGACGACGCGTCGGACCCCCGCCATCCGGGCGGCTGGCTCGAGTTCGGCCCCGACGGCAAGCCGGTGCCGTCCGGCCCGCATGACAGCGCCACCCACGGCACCCATGTGGCGGGCACGATCGTCGGCGGGAACGCCTCCGGCACCCAGATCGGCGTCGCCCCCGGCGCCAGGATGATGGTCGGCCTGGTCACCCCGGGCGGCAGCGGAACGCTGGCCCAGGTGATCGCCGGCATGCAGTGGGCGCTCGCGCCGTACACCGCCGACGGCACCGCGGCGGGCGAGCCCGCGGACGTCATCAGCATGTCGCTGGGCGGGATGGGCTACGGCTCGGAGTTCATCGAACCGGCCAGGAACATCGTCCGCGCCGGCGCCTTCCCTTCCTTCGCCATCGGCAACAACTGCCCCCCTGGTGCCTCGTCGAGCCCGGCCAACGTGTACGAGGCCGTGGCCGTCGGCGCGACCGACGTCAACGACGACGTGGCCGACTTCTCCTGCGGCGGCACGGTCAACCGCACCGACTGGGCCGGCGCGCCGGCCGACTGGCCGGAGACCTACGTCGTGCCGGACGTCTCCGCGCCGGGCGTCGGCGTGCTCTCCACCGTGCCCGATGGCGGGTACGCCTACTACGACGGCACCTCGATGGCGACGCCGCACGTGTCCGGCACGGTCGCGCTGATGCTCCAGGCCCGCCCCGGGCTCACCGTGGAGGAGGCCCTGGAGACCCTCATCGGCACCTCCTTCCACGACGAGCGCTACGGCGAGCTGCCGAACCCGCGGCACGGCCACGGCCGGATCGACGCCTACGCCGCGGTCACCGAGGCGGCGCTGACGAGCGGCGTCCGGGGAACCGTGATCGACGAGCGTGACCGTGAGCCGCTCGCCGGGGTGACGGTCACCCGCGCGGACGGCAGGAGCGTCACGAGCGACGAGGACGGCCGGTTCGAGATGCGTCTGCCCGCGGGCGAGCACGACCTGAAGCTGTCCCGGTTCGGCTACCACGCGCGGACGGTGGGCGTGCGGGTCCGGGCGGACCGGTTCGCCGAGGTGCGGCCGGGGCTGGCACGCACCCGCTGGGGCACGGTCTCGGGCCAGGTGGTCTACGGCCCGACCGGCTCGTCGGTGCCCGGCGCCACGGTCAGGGTGCTCGACGTGCCCGATCCGCTGACCGCGCGGACCGACCGCCACGGCCGCTACCGGATCGAGAACGTGCCCGAGGGCGACTACCGGGTCAGCGCCTTCGCCGCCGGCGTGTCCAGGTCCGACCCGGTGGACGTCAGCGTGGACGGCCGGCGGGCGCACGGGACGGCGGACCTGTCCCTCCCGAGGCCGCCGGCCACCGGGCGGGTCTCCCTGGGCTCCGACGGACGGCAGGGCAACGACGAGGCGTGGTGGCCGGAGCTGAGCGACGACGGCGGCGTGGTGGTCTTCGCCAGCCCAACGGGCAACCTCGCCGACGGCGACACCAACGGCCAGCTCGACATCTTCGCGACCGACGTGCGCACCCTGACGACCACGCGGGTCTCGGTGTCGTCGGAAGGCGGGCAGGGCGACGGTTTCCACCTGTCGCCGACGGTCAGCGCCGACGGCCGGTACGTCGGCTTCAACAGCAACTCCACGAACCTGGTGCCCGGCGACACCAACGGCCAGACCGACAGCTTCGTGCACGACCGGCAGGCCGGCAGGACCGAGCGGATCTCCGTGGGGCACGACGGCGCCCAGGCCGACGCCTCCTCCTACCCGCCCGCCTTCACCGCCGACGGCCGCTTCGCGATCTACAACAGCGACGCCACGAACCTGGTGCCGGGAGACACCAACGGCATGACGGACGTCTTCCTCTACGACCGGCAGACCGGGAAGAACGAGCGGATCTCCGTCGGGCAGGACGGCGCGCAGGCCGACGCCAACTCCCGCGAGGAGACGATCAGCGCCGACGGCCGCTTCGTCGCCTTCCAGAGCGACGCCACCAACCTGGTGCCGGGCGACACCAACGGCGTGGCCGACGTCTTCGTCCGCGAGCTGCGGACGGGGACCACCAAGCTGGTCACCGCGCCGCACCCGGCGACCCAGACCGTCGGCCCGCAGATCAGCGCGGACGGGCGCGTGGTCGTCTTCAGCAACGGCGTCGGACTCGGCCACCTGTACGCGCACACCCTGGAGACCGGCGTGAACGAGCTGGTGTCGGCAACTCCGGCCGGCGGCGAGGCCCACGGCATGTTCTTCGCCCCCTCCCTCAGCGCCGACGGGCGCACGGTCGCCTTCTACAGCGAGGCGTCCGACCTCGTCGAGGGCGACACGGGCACCGGGTACGACGTGTTCGTCCGTGATCTCGACTCCCGCACCACCGAGCGGATCACCCTCGGCCCGAAGGGGGTGGAGGCCGACGGCTGGTCCGACTCGCCGTCGATCAGCGGCGACGGCCGGTACGTCGCGTACTCCAGCAGCGCGGCCAACCTCGTGGAGGGCGACACCAACCGGCGCTCGGACGTCTTCCTCCACGACCGGGTCCCCGGCCCCGAGCCGAGGTTCGCGGTGAGCGAGCTCGAGATCAGGCCGTCCGCCGTCCGGCCCGGCCGATCCGTGCGGATCGAGGCCAGGGTCAAGAACGTCGGCGAGCGGGCCGGCTCCTACGACGCGGTGCTGCGCGTGAACGGGGAGGTGGACCAGCGGCGGAGCGTCGAGCTGGGCACGGACCGGGACACGCGGATCCGCTTCACCGTGCGGCGCGGCGAGCCGGGCACGTACCTGCTCACGCTGGGCCCACTCAGCGGGGAGTTCCAGGTCAAGCGCTGACGGATCGGCAGGACTTGGCAGGAGCGCACCTCACCGGCGCTCCTGCCATCTGCCGTTCGCGCGAAAACAGGTCGAGCCGGGGCGGGGCCACCGGCTACCGTTCGACCGGTGCGCCCCGTTCTCGAGACCGACCGCCTGATCCTGCGTCGCTTCACCGACGCCGACGCCGACGCCCTGTACGACCTGCACAACGACCCCGCCGTGACCCGCCTGATCAACGGCGGCCGGCCGATCCCCCGCGCGGTGATCGTCGGCGAGACGCTGCCCAGGTTCGTCGCGTCGGGTTTCTTCGCCGCGATCGTTCGCTCGACCGGCGAGTTCGCCGGCTGGTTCCACCTGCGGGCCCCCGAAGGCGTCCCGGCCGACGAGCTGGAGCTGGGCTATCGGCTGCACCAGCGGGTCTGGGGCCGGGGCTACGCCACCGAGGGGTCCCTCGCCCTCATCGACAGGGCCTTCACCGAACTCGGCGCCCGCCGCGTCTTCGCCCGCACGATGACCGTCAACACCCGCTCCCGCCGCGTCATGGCCAAGTGCGGCCTGCGCCATGTCCGTACCTTCTTCGAGGACTGGCCGGAGACCATCGAGGGCTCCGAGCAGGGCGACGTGGAGTACGAGCTGCTTCGCGACGACTGGCTGGCAGGCCGGAACACCGCCACGGCGTAGCACGCACGCGCATGCCTATCGGTCGGCGGTCATGGCCCTGGTCTTCCGGGAGCGGTAATTGGCCGCCTTGACGCGATTGCCGCATTCCTCCATGCCGCACCACTGCCGGTTGCCGCCCCGGGACCGGTCGATGAAGATCCGGGTGCAGTCGGGGTGGCCGCACTCGCGGATGCGCGACCGATCGAGGCCGGCCAGGAGCGCGATGGCCGCCCTGGCCACCTCGGCGGCGACCGCCGTGACGTCGCCGGCGCGGATCATGCCCGAGGGGGTGAGCGTCGTCCGGGGCGCCGGGCCTTCCGCCGCCCGGTTGAGCTCGTGCAGGTCGTCCTCCGGCCAGGGCCGGCCGTCCATCGCGTGGCGCGCCAGCCGGTAGACGACCTCGCGCAGCGCCACCGTCCGCCGCAGCCCGGCGGCGTCCACCGGCGGCTCCTCGCTGAGAACCCCGGCCTCGACCGTCCACCGGGCCAGATCGGCGGGCGTGGCCAGCAGCTCCTCGGGGTCGCTCCGCCGCCACTTGAGCGTCCCGGCCAGGTCGAGGGCGAGGTCGCCGCTGACGAACACGAAACCCATGTCACCACCTTGACAGGTGACGCGGGCGGGCGCAATGGTGGCGTCACCTGTCAAGCCGGTGACGCTCTCGCGGGAGGTCGCCGCTCGTCCCCGGAGCTCGCATTGATCACTGACGACGACTACCTCTATTTCACCCGCCGGGCCCTGGACGGCATGATCGGCATCGTGGCAGGGCTCGGTGACGAGCTCGCCAACGTCCGGCCGCCGCTCCCCGGCGCGAACAGCCCGTACGCGCTGCTCACCCACTGCCTCGGCGTGGTCTCGTACTGGGCCGGCGCCCTGGTGGCGGGGCGTGAGGTGGCGCGCGACCGCGACACGGAGTTCACCGCCTCCGGGCCGGTGCGCCCGCTGCTGGACCGGGCGGCGGCGGTGCGCGCCGCCCTGGCCGAGGACGCGCGCGCCGCCGTCCCCGCCGGCCCGCTGCGCGGCACTCCGCCACCCGGCTTCCTGGGCCCCGACCGCGAACTGACCCAGGGCGCGGCGCTGCTGCACGTGTACGAGGAACTCGCCCAGCACCACGGCCAGATGGAGATCATCCGGGACGCCATCCTGGCCGGGGCGGAGGCCAGGGCATGACCGCCTTCCAGCGCGTGGACGTCGATCGGCTGCGCGCGGGCCATGGCGTCAAATGGGGCTCGCTGCCGCCCGGCACCCTCGGTTCCTGGGTCGCCGACATGGATTTCGGGGTCCCGCCCGCCGTGCGGGAGAGCATCCTGCGGGTCACCGAACGGCAGGACTTCGGGTACCCGTTCTGGCCGGACGGGGATCCGGTGGTCGAGGCGTTCGAGGACCGGATGGCCACCCGGCACGGCTGGCGGCCGGAGCCGGGACGGACTCGCGTGTTCACCGATCTCATCCAGGTCCTGCAGGTGATGATCGAGCACGCGACCCGGCCCGGCGACGCCGTCGCGATCCACGTGCCCGCCTATCCGCCGTTCCTGGCGAGCATCGTCAGGTCGGGGCGGCGCGTCGTGCCGCTGCCGATGCGGTGGCGGGAGGCGGGCTGGGACTTCGACGGCGACGGCCTGGCCGACCGGCTGCGCGCCCAGGGCTGCCGGATGCTGGTGCTGGTCAACCCGCACAACCCCACCGGCAGGGTGTTCACCGGCGCCGAGCTGGCGCTGCTCGCCGAGGTGGCCGCGGAGCTGGACCTGGTGGTCCTGGCGGACGAGATCCACGCCGACCTGACGTTCCGGCCCGCCCGGCACATCCCGTTCGCCTCGCTGGGCGACGAGACCGCGGCGCGCACGATCACCACCACCTCGGCCACCAAGGCGTTCAACATCGCCGGGCTTCGCTGCGCCGTCGCGCACGTCGGGGCCGAACGGGTGCACCGGTCGCTGGCCGAGGCCCCGCTGGACTACTTCGGCACGCCGAGCACGCTGAGCCGGGTCGCCACCGTGGCGGCCTGGCGCGAGGGTGACGCCTGGTCCGCGGAGCTGATGCGCACCCTGGAGCACAACCGGGGCCTCGTCGCCGAGTGGGCCGCGGCGCTGCCGTGGGACCTGCGCTATCACTCGCCGGAGGCGACCTATCTGAGCTGGTTCGACTTCACCGGCACGCCGATCGGCGCCGGCGCACCGGCCGAGCACGTGCTCAACAGGGCGCGGGTCAAGCTCAGCGAGGGGGCGGAGTTCGCCCAGGGCACCGATGTCGACTGCGCCGCGTTCGCCCGGCTCAACTTCGCCACCAGCCCGTCCCTGCTGCGGGAGATCCTGGCCCGCCTCGCTGCCCTCTGACCGTCATCGACGGGAAACCGCATGCCAGGGCACCTGGTGCACTGGTCAGACCAGTCGTTAAGGTGCTTCCCATGACGGCATACGAGCGGTTGTTCCGCCTGGACGGGCGGCGTGCGGTGGTCATCGGCGCCGGGAGCGGCATCGGCAGGGAGGCGGCTCTCGCCCTGGCCGCGCACGGCGCCTCGGTGGTGTGCGCGGACAAGGACCTGGCGGCCGCACAGGACACCGCCGGGCAGTGCGGCGGCACGGCGCGGCTGCTCGACGTGCTGGACACCGAGGCGGTCCGGGCGTGCGCCGACGAGATCCCCGCCGACGTCCTGGTGTTCACCGCCGCCACCAACGTGCGCAAGCGGCTGCTGGACTACTCCAGCGAGGAGTTCGACCGGGTCGTGCACCTCAACCTGCGCGCCTCGTTCGAGGTGCTGCGGGCCTTCGGCGCGGGCATGGTGGCGCGGGGCGGGGGCTCGATCATCGGCTTCGCGTCCATCCGCGCCAGCGTGACCGAGCCCGGCCAGAGCGTCTATTCGGCGACGAAGGCCGGGCTCGTGCAACTGCTGCGCACCGCGGCGGCCGAGTTCGGCCCGCACGGGGTGCGGGTCAACGCGATCGCGCCGGGCGTGGTGGAGACGCCCCTGACCCAGCAGATCAAGGACGACCCCGCCTGGTACGACGCGTACGCGGCCAAGAGCGCGCTGGGCCGCTGGGCCACCGCCGAGGAGATGGCCGGCGCGGTGGTCTACCTGGCCGGTGACGCCGCCGGCTTCGTCACCGGCTCGGTGCTCTACGTGGACGGCGGCTGGACCGCCGTAGACGGCCGCTTCGACCCGCCCCGGTGAGCCGTCAGCGGATCTCCATGGCGGGCAACACGTCGTTGGCGAGCGTCCCGACCTCGTCGACCCGGATCCGCACCCGGTCGCCCGGCGTCAGGGTGAAGTCCTGGCCGGGCACCAGGCCGGTGCCGGTGGACAGGATCACGCCCCGAGGGTGACGGTCGGCCCGGAACAGGTAGCCGACCAGGTCGTCGAGGCGGCGGTGCAGCTGCGAGGTGGCGGCCGTGCCCTCCCAGGTGACCTCGCCGCCACGGAAGATCGTCATCTCGATCTCCAGGGCGTACGGGTCGGGGACCTCCCAGGCGGGGCGGATGCCGGGACCGAGCGCGGTGGCGCCGGCGAACATCTTGGCCTGCGGGAGGTAAAGCGGGTTCTCCCCCTCGATGGAGCGGGAGCTGACGTCGTCGCAGACGGTGTAGCCGGCGATCTCGCCGCTGGCCGTGACCACCACGGCCAGCTCCGGCTCGGGGACATCCCAGGTGGAGTCGGGCCGCACACCGATGGCCTCGTCATGCCCGCGCACCCGCCGACCGATCGACTTGAAGAACAGCTCGGGGCGCTCGGCGTCGTAGACCCGCTGGTAGATGTCAGGCTCGGTGCTCTCCTCGACCCTGGCCTCGCGGGACTGCCGGTAGGTGACGCCGGCCGCCCACACCTCGGTGTCGGGATCGACGGGCGCGGCGGGCGTCACCTCGTCGATCGGCTCGGAAGCCGCTTCGAGCAGCGTACGGAAGTGATCGAGGTCGGCGGAGAGCGCGTCGCCGAGCGAGAAGCCGGCGGGCAGCGCGCGGTCGCCGCCCGCGGCGCGCACCGCCCAGCGGGAGGAACGAGAGCAACGAACGAGGTGCATGAGCGCCTTCCTGTCAAGCGAACAGTGCTCCCGGTCAGGGCCCCGGCCGGGGCCCGTCCAGGTCACGGCGTGCCCGCGCCGGGCTCGCCATGTCCGGCAGCCTACTCAAGCGCTTTTCCGGTGCTGTGCCCGCGTCAGGCCGCGAACTCGGGGTAGCCGTATCCGACGACCTGCGACGTGGGACGGACCCGCTCCTCGACCTTGCCGTTGCCGGTGTTGCCCTCGATCGTGGTGATCGTGCCGTCGCCGTTGTCCTTCTTGACCAGGCCGACGTGGTCGATGGCGCTGGTGGTCTTGGCGCCGTTCCAGTCGTAGAAGACCACGGAGCCGGGCTTGGCGACGGTGCCCCAGCGCTGGTTGGCCTTGAACCAGTCGGCGTAGGTGACGGTGTAGGCGTCCCAGCCGACCGAGGTCCGGGCGCCGGCCTTCTCGCCGACCCAGGAGACGAACATCGCGCACCACGGGGCGTTGGCGTACAGCTGCGGCCGGCCGCCGCCGTCGCGGGCCAGCGTCTCGGTCGCGCGCGGGGAGGACATGTACCAGCTGTGGTACGGCGTGCCGCCGCCTGCCGCGTTCTCCTTCACACCGATCTGGGACTCGGCGACCCGCAGCAGGGTCTGCGTGCTGACCTTGCCGGTCTCGGCAGCGGGGACCGCCTTCTGCTGCGACGGGTGCTCCGCCGCCATGGCGGCGGTGCCGCCCAGGGTGGCGCCGGCGGCGACGCTCAGTCCAAGAGCGAAGGTGACGATGTTGGACCGGCTATAAGCGCGCTTGAGGATGTTCTTTGCCATTCTGGGGGTGCTCCTTACTTCCATGCCGCCTACCGGGTTAGCTGACGGGTTCGGGCGTGGAAGTGCCCTACGGATGCCTCAGGAGAGAGCAACCGATTCACCCCAGAAATACGTGGGTCCCCGGTTTCGCGAGTTTCGCGGATTCGGCGGCCGCGGCAGACCTGTGATCGAACAGAGGCACAGGTCAGACGCGGTCTCGGCGATTGAAACGGTCACGCGGGCATGTGAAAGACCCTGGCGTGTACCGCGGATGACTCAAAGGTAAGTGAACGGCATAGAACGATGCAAGTGAAGGGCTTGACTCCCTCACGGAATCCCCTGTCACGCAAGGGATTCAGCCCTCCATTCTTTACCTTTCTCCGGGTTTGACGAGGGCAGAAACGCGCCCCTTCAGGGCCGGATGATCGCCATTCGCGTGACGGTGAACTCCTCGATGGCGAACCGCGGGCCCTCCCGGCCGATGCCGGAGTCCTTGACGCCGCCGTAGGGCATGTTGTCGGCGCGGAAGCCCGGCACCTCGTTCACCACCACTCCCCCGGCCTCGATGCGCTCGATCGCCGCGAACGCCGTGGCCAGGGAGCGGGTGAAGACCGATGCGTGCAGGCCGTACCGGGAGGCGTTGACCGTGGCGAAGGCGGCGTCCAGGTCGGGCACCGGCCGTACGCACACCACAGGACCGAAGATCTCCTCGTCCCAGGCGGCGGCCCCGCCGGGCACGTCGGCCAGCACGGTCGGCGCGATGGCCCGGCCGTCACGCACGCCGCCGGTGACGAGCCTGGCGCCAGAGGATCCGATCCAGTCCAGCACCCGGTCCGTCGCCGCCGGGTCGATGAGCGGCGCCACCCGCGTCCCGGGCGAGCGCGGATCGCCCACGGCGACGTCCTTCATGCGCGCGGCGAGCAGCCCGAGGAACTCCTCGTGCACCGCCTCCTCGACCAGCACCCGCTGCACCGAGATGCACGCCTGCCCCGAGGCGTAGTAGCCGCCGCGCACCACGGCGTCGGCGGCGGCCTCCAGATCTGCGTCGGCGGCGACCACGAGGGCGGCGTTCGAGCCCAGCTCCAGCAGCACCTTGGTGGGGGCGGCGGCGCGGGCGATGGCGTGCCCAGCGGCGGCCGAGCCGGTGAACGACACGGCGCCGATCCGCCGGTCCTCCACCAGCGTGCGGCCGACCTCCACGTCCCCGGTGACGAGCTGCACCGCGGCGGCGGGCAGCACGCCCGCCGAGCGCAGCAGATGCACCAGCCAGAGCGTCGCCAGCGGCGTCGCGGGAGCCGGCTTGACGATGACCGGGCAGCCGGCCGCCAGCGCCGGAGCGATCTTGTGCGCGGCCAGCAGCAGCGGATAGTTGAAGCCGGTGATCCCGGCCACCACGCCGATGGGCCGCCGCGTCCAGAACCCGATCAGCCCCTCTCCCGACGGCATCAGGTCCAGCGGCACCGTCTCACCGTGCAACCTCGCCACCTCCTCGGCGGCGGTGGCCAGGGTGACAAGCGTGCGCGCCACCTCGACCCGGCAGTCCACCAGCGGCTTGCCGGTCTCCAGCACGAGCAGCCGCTCGAACTCCTCGCGCCGCTCGGCGACCGCGTCGTGCGCGCTCGTCAGCGCGGCGCGGCGCGCGTGCGACGGCAGCGCGGCCATCGCGGGCGCGACCGCGAGCGCCTCCTCCACGGCCCGCGCCGCCAGCGCCGCGTCCCCGACGGGCGCGCTCATCACGACGGAGCCGTCGTACGGGAAGATCACGTCAGCGTACGCCGGGGCGTCGGCCCACCCCTCCCCCACCGGAAGGCCGGACGGCCACGAGCCTGCGTAAGTCACTGTTTCCCCCTTTGTCCTGGCGATCGGGTCATGGCATGCGGGTCATGGCATGCGGGTCATGGCGATCGGGTCATGGCGTTCGCCGAAGGGCGCTCGGGAACACGTCGAGATACGCGGGCGCGCCCGCCCGCCCGGTCGCGGCCAGCACCGCGTGCGCCACGGCCCGGCTGAACACGTCGGCCCCGGCGGCGAGCAGGTCGTGCAGGTGCGCCCCCTCGGGCGCCGCACCGTCCCAGGGCGCTCGACGTACGGCGCCGTCCCGGAGCTCCCCACGGGGTCCAGGCCCGTTCACGGCGGCGGGGCGGGATCCGTACAGGGTCCGGCCGGGTTGTGGCGGGGGCAGGGCGCAGGTGGAGACGGCGAAGACGGTGTCGCCGTCGACCATCGTGTGCGCGGGGCGGATGGCTCGGGCGAGCCCGTCGTGCGCGACGCCGGCGAGCTTGCCGCACTGGGCCTTGGTGAGGGTCAGGTCGGTGGCGACGACGCCGATGGTGGTGTTGAGCGAGGTCACCCCGGCGGGCCGCCAGGCGGCGACCTCCTCCGCCGACGGCTCCCCCAGGTGGTCGAACTCGCCGGGAAGCCCGTAACGGGCACCGGACAGGACCCCGGTCCCCGGATCCAGGACGGACCCGGCGGCGTTGACCACCGCGAGCGCGGCCACGGTCACTCCCGAGGGCAGCACGACGCTCGCGCCCCCGATCCCCCCGGCGAGCCCGCCCGCCATGGCGCCGGTGCCGGCCCCGATGGATCCCCCTAGAGCGCCACCGCCCTCATTCGCCCGGGCCGCCGCTCCGCTGGATCCGCCCGCGGCGCCACCGCTCTTCTTCGCCCGGGCCGCCGCCCGGCCGTCCGCTGGAGAGGCCTGGCCGAGAGGGTCTGGAGAGGACGTGGCCGCGTCGTAGGCGGCGTGGCCGAAGGCGGCGTCCGGGGTGGCGCGGAAGCGGGTGCCTCTGCCGAGGTCGTAGATGACGGCGGCCGGGACGATGGGGACGACGCCGCCCTCCACCGGGAAGCCGACGCCGCCGTCCGCGAGCCGGTCCATGACGCCGCAGGCCGCGCTCAGCCCGTAGGCGCTGCCGCCCGACAGGACGATGGCGTGCACGCGCTCGACCAGGTTGCGTGGGTCCAGGAGCTCGGTCTCGCGGGTGCCGGGGGCCGCGCCGCGCACGTCCACCCCGGCGACCATGCCGCCGGGCGGGGCCAGGACGACGGTGGTGCCGGTGAGGTAGCCGTCACCGGTCCGCTGGGCGTGGCCGACGCGGAGACCCGCGACGTCCTGCAGCGAGTTGGCGGGGCCGGGGAGCGAAGAGCCGTCCGGGCCGCTCATCACCGGCTCCGGGTGAGGAAACGGCGGGCCGCTTCGGCGAAGACGCGGGTGCACTGGACGATCTCGGCCACCTCGACGTACTCGTCCGACTGGTGGGCGATCCACTTGCCGCCGGGCCCGTAGACGACGGAGGGGATGCCGCCCCAGTGGGTGAGCACAGTGCCGTCGGTGGAGCCGGGGACGCCGCCGTAGACGGGCTCGGCGCCGGTGACGTCGCGGTGGGCGGCGGCGAGCGCGGCGACCACCGGGTCGTCGACGGGGACGTCCACGGGCGGCCGGTCGACCAGGACGGACACCTCGGCGGTGATCCCGTCCCAGGCGGCCAGGGCGGCGACACGGTCGGCGACCGCCTGGTGCTCCAGGCCGGGGACGGTGCGTACGTCGACGAAGACGGAGGCGGTCGCGGGGATGACGTTGACCTGCTCCTCGGTGCCGGCGCGGACCACGGTGGGGGTCACGTACACCTCGCCGAGGTGCTCGTGGGCGGGGTGGCGCTCCTGCAGGTCCCGCTCCAGCGCACGCAGCCCGGTCAGCAGGGCGCCCACCGCCTGGATGGGATTGCGGCCGTGCTGCGGCATCGCGCCGTGCGCCATCTTGCCGGTGAGGTCGACCCGCAGCCGCAGCGCCCCCTTGGCGACGGCGCAGATCTCTCCGGCCTCGGGCTCGGCCACGATCGCGCCGTCCACGTCGGCGCCGAGCCCTTCGGCGACGAAGTGGTGGGCCCCCAGCATGAGACCTTCCTCGTCGGCCAGCGCGCACACCTTGATCCGCCCCGGGAACGGTCCAGCCAGTTGCAGCGCCCGGGTGGCGTAGAGGGTGGCGGCCAGGCCGGACTTCATGTCGGCGCTGCCCCGCCCCCACAGCCTGCCGTCGCGGATCTCGCCGCCGAACGGGTCCACCGTCCAGGTGGACAGGTCGCCTTCGGTGACGACGTCGGTGTGGCCCTCGAACATCAGCGTCGGCCCGTCCCCGCCGCCGCCTTCGACGACGGCAACCACGTTCGGCCGGCCGGGGGCGGCCTCGTACACGCTCGGCGCCCAGCCCCACTCGCGCATCTTGGCGGCGACCAGGTCGGCGGCGGCCTGCTCGCTGCGCCCGCGCGCCGGGTCGTTGGTGCTCGGCACGCGGACCAGCGCCTGAGTGAACTCGACCACCCCGCGGGCGTCCACCTCGATCACAGAAATCCCTCCAGCGTGGGTACGGCCCGCAGCAGCGTGCGCGTGTAGGCGTGGCGCGGCTCGGCCCAGATGTCGTCGACGGCTCCGGTCTCCACGATCTCGCCGCCGTGCATCACCGCCACCGTCTCGCAGACATGCCGTACGACGGACAGGTCGTGCGAGACGAAGACGAGGGTGAGGCCCAGCTCGTCGACCAGGTCGGCCAGCAGGTTGAGTATCTGCCCGCGTACGGACACGTCCAATGCGCTGACCGGCTCGTCGGCGACCAGCACCTTGGGGCGGGGGGCGAGCGCGCGGGCGATGGCGATGCGCTGGCGCTGCCCGCCGGAGAACTGGTGGGGGTAGCGGTCGGCGGCGGAGGCGGGCAGCCCCACCTGGTCGAGCAGCTCGGCGACCCGCCCGCCGACAGGCTCGCCGAGGGCGACGAGCGGCTCGGCGACGAGGTCACGCACCCGCATGCGGGGGTCGAGCGAGCTCATCGGGTCCTGGAAGACGATCTGCAGGCTCTGCCGCAGGAAGCGCAGCCGCCGCTCCGGTCTGCCGGTGATCTCCTGGCCGTCGAAGCGGATGGAGCCGCTGGTGGGCTGGTCGAGCGCGCACAGCAGGCGCAGCAGGGTGGACTTGCCGGAGCCGGACTCGCCGACGATGCCGAACCGCTCGCCTCGGCGCACGGTCAGCGACACCCGGCGCAGGGCGTGCACCGCCTGCGCCGGCTTGGTGAGCGAGGTGCGCGGCCGGTGGTAGACGCGGCTGAGGTCCTCAGCCTCGATCAGCGGGGTGCCAGCATGCGTGGGCATGGCCCTCTCCTGTCAGCGCGGGCTCCCGCTCGCAGGTCGCGGTGGCGTGCGGGCAGCGGTTTCTGAAGACGCAGCCGCCGGGGAAGTGTCCCGCCGGGGGGACGTTGCCGGCGATGGTGGGCAGCCTGGTGCCGCGCGGTGTCAGCTTGGAGGCGGCCAGCAGTCCTTCGGTGTAGCGGTGCCGGGGGTTGCCGAAGACCTCGCGGATCGGGCCGCTCTCCACCACGCGCCCGCCGTACATGACCAGGACCCGCTCGCACACCGAGGCGACCACGGCCAGGTCGTGGGTGATGAACAGCAGGGCCGGCGCCACCTCGGCGATCAGGTCGAGCATCTGCTTCTGCACGGTCACGTCGAGCGCGGTGGTGGGCTCGTCGCAGATGAGCAGGCCGGGCTCGTTGGCCAGGGCGATGGCGAGCATGACGCGCTGGCGCTGGCCGCCGGAGAGCTGGTGGGGGTAGGCGCGGGCCACCTGTTCCGGCTGCGGCAGGCGTACCCGGCCGAGCAGCTCGACGGCGCGGGCGCGGGCCTGACCGGCGGGCCTGCCGTGCAGGGTCATGACCTCGGCGACCTGCGCGCCGACCCGCATGAGCGGGTTGAGCGCGGTCATCGGCTCCTGGAACACCATGGACACGTCCTGGCCGCGCAGGTCCTTCAGCCGCCGCTCGGGAACGCCCACCAGGTCGCGGTCGCGTACGCGGGCCCGGCCGGCGGCGCGCACGCCCTCGGGCAGCAGGCCCATGAGCGACAGCGCGGTCAGCGACTTGCCGGAGCCGGACTCGCCGATCAGCCCGACCCGCTCACCGGGGCCGATCTCGAACGACACGTCCCGGACCAGCTCGATCGAGCCGGCCCGGACGGTGAGCCTCTCAACGCTCAACGTGCTCACTCGGTCGCTCACCGCTCCTCGATCCTCCTGAGCTTGGGGTCCAGATAGTCGCGCAGGCCGTCGCCGAGCAGGTTGAAGCCGAGCACCGCCAGCGCGATCGCCATCCCGGGCCACAGCGCCAGGCGGGGCGTGGAGAACAGCAGCTCCTGCGACTCCTGGAGCATCCGGCCCCACGACGGGATCGGCGGGCGGGTGCCGAAGCCGAGGAACGACAGCGCCGCCTCGGCCAGGATCGCGATGGCGAACGACACCGACGCCTGGACGATCAGCACCGAGGAGATGTTCGGCAGCACGTGACGCAGCGCCACGGCGGTGCGCCGCCGCCCGGCCGCCCGCGCGGCGAGGATGTAGTCGGTCACCATGACCTGCATCGTGGCGGCCCTGGACACGCGGGCGAAGGCGGGCACCGTGGCCACGCCGATGGCGATCATGGCGGTGAACGTGCCGGCCCCGTAGACGGCGCCGAGCATGATGGCCAGCAGCAACGCGGGGAAGGCGAAGACGAGGTCGTTGACCCGCATGATCAGCTCGGACAGCCAGCCGAGCCTGCCGGAGCTCGACGTCATCCCGGCGATGACGCCGAGCGGCGTGCCGATGACGGCGGCGATGCCGACGGCCACCACGCCGACGTAGAGGGTGGTGCGGGCGCCCACCATGAGCTGGCTGAAGGTGTCGCGGCCGAACTTGTCGGCGCCGAGCAGGTAGCCGCCGCCGGGGTCGCGCAGCTTGCCGGCCGCGTCGACGAGCACGGGGTCGTGCGGCGTCCACACGAACGACAGCAGCGCCAGCAGCACCACGAGGCCGACCAGGACGCCGCCGGTGATCAGGCCCGCGTTGATCCGGCCCTTCATCGTGCCCCCCGCAGCCGCGGGTCGAGCGCGGCGTAGGCCACGTCCACCAGGAAGTTGATCAGCAGGACGGCTGCCACCAGCACCATGACGACGCCCTGGACGAGCAGCAGGTCACGGCCCGCGACGCCGTTCAGCAGCAGGTCGCCCAGGCCGGGGATGACGAAGACGCGCTCGACCACGACCGCGCCGATGAGCAGCGTGGCCAGTTGCAGGCCGAGCACCGTGATCACGGGGATGGAGGCGTTGCGCAGGCCGTGCCGCCACAGGGCGCCCATCCGGCCCCTACCCTTGGCGCGGGCGGTGCGCAGGTAGTCCTCGCGCATCACGTCCAGCACCGCCGAGCGGACGTATCGGGTCAGCACGGCTCCCTGGATGAGGCCGAGCGACAGCCAGGGCAGCAGCAGGCTGCGCAGCCACTCGACGGGGTCGTCGGCGATGGGCACGTAGCCGCCGGACGGCAGCGCCTGTGCCTGCACGGCGAAGACGAACACCAGCAGGATGCCCGCCAGGAAGGCCGGGACGGCGATGCCGACCTGGCTGAAGGCGCTGATGGCGGCGCCGAGCGGGTTACGGTGGTGCACCGCCGCGAACGTCCCCGCCGGCACGGCGAAGACCAGCGCGATGACCATGCCGCCGAGCACCAGCACCGAGGTGACGCCGAGGCGGTCGGCGATCTGCGGCCCGATCGGCGAGCTGGTCACGTAGGAGGTGCCGAAGTCGCCGGTGACGAGCCCGCCGAACCAGTCGAAGAACTGCGTGACGGCGGGCCGGTCGGTGCCGAACTGCTCACGCAGCGCCGCCACGGCGTCGGGCGTCGCGTTGACGCCCAGCGCGACCTCGGCGGGATCGCCGGGGAGCACGGCCATGAAGGCGAACACCAGCACCCCGGCGACGGCGGTGCTCGCGACGAACACCACCAGCCGTCTCAGGAGGTAGAGGATCACTGCTTGGCGAGCCCGGTGAAGTCGAAGGACTCGGAGATGGCGTTCTTCGGCAGCCCGGTGATGCCCTTCTTGGCCACGATCAGGTTCGGGAAGCCGAACAGCCAGTCGGCGGCGGCGTCCTCGGACAGCAGCTTGGCGGCCTGCTTGAGGTCGTCGATCTGCTGCTGCTCGCTGCCCTGGTCGGCGGCGGCGAGCAGCTTGCCGTACTCCGGGTTGTCGTAGCCGAAGTAGTAGGTCTTGTTGGCGAAGATGCTCATGTCGCGCGGCTCGACGTGGTTGATGATCGACAGGTCGTAGTCGCCCTTGGTGAAGACCAGGTCGAGCCAGCGGGCGGGGAACTCCAGCGGCTCGATGTCGGCGGTGATGCCCACCTGGGCGAGCTGCGACTTGACCACCTGCGCGGCGGCCACGGCGTAGGGGAGGTTGGGGATGCGCATCTTGACGGTGTACGTCTTGCCGCCGAGCAACTCCTTGGCCTTGGCCACGTCGTAGGGGTAGTCGCCGGTGCGGTCCTCGTACCAGGGGTCGGTGGGCGGGACCATCGAGCCGATGAGCTGCCCGCGCCCGGCCCAGGCGGTGTCGAGCAGCGCCTGGTGGTCGATGGCGTGCCGGACGGCCTGGCGCACCTTCTTGTCGTCGAACGGCGGGCGGGCGTTGTTCATCGACAGCACCACCTCGCCGTTGGTGCTGCCCTCGATCGTCTCGAAGCGGCCGGGGTCGGCGAACTGCTGCAGCGACTCGGGCGCCTGGACGCTGGAGATGACGTCGATGCCGCCGGTCAGCAGCGCGTTGTTCATCGCCGTGGCGTCCTTGAAGTACTTGAGCGTCACGCCGGGGATCGCCGGTTTCGTGCCCCAGTAGGAGGTGTTGGCGTCCAGCCGGATGGAGTCGCCGCGCCGCCACTCGCCCAGCTTGTAGGGGCCGGTGCCGACGGGCTGGTTGGCCAGGTCCGCGACGCCGGTGCGGCTGAACATCGCGCCGAGCCGGGTGGCCATGGTGTAGAGGAAGCCGTTGCTGGGCCGGTCGAGGGTGACGACGGCGGTGGTGTCGTCCTTCTTCTCGACGTCCTCGACCATGTCGAGCTGCGACTTGATCTTCAGCTTCCAGTCGGACTCGACCCGGTCGAGCGAGAAGACCACGTCGTCGGCGGTGAAGGGGGCGCCGTTGGTGAAGGTGACGCCTTCGCGCAGGGTGAAGGTGTAGGTCTTGCGGTCCTCCGACACCTCCCACTTCTCGGCGAGCAGCGGCTGGATCTTGCCGTCCTGGTCCAGCTTGACCAGACCCTCGTAGACGTTGACCAGCAGCGCCTGCGGGATGGCCGCGCCCTCGGTCGCCGTGAAGTCCAGATTGGCGGGCTCGGCCACGAATCCGACGGAGAGCGCCTCCGCTTTGGCGGGCTGCTCACCAGTGCTCTCCGAGCTTCCGCCACCCCCGCCGCCGCAGGCGCTCATGCTCAGCAGGAGACCGCCCACGGCGATCCATGTCCCGACTCGCCTCATGTCTTTCAGCCTCCTGGCTAGTGCACTGGTCTGACCAGTAGGCTGCACCTTGCCAGCCCCCGAGGGCTGAGGTCAAGGGGGCTTTCATGGGTGGTCCACGGTTCGAGCCGGTGCGAACCGTTCGCGCGTACGAGCGGATCGTGGAGCAGATCGAGGAGGCCGTCGAGTCCGGCTCGCTGCAGCCCGGGGAGCGGCTGCCCAGCGAGCGTGAGCTGATGGCGCAGTTCGCCGTGAGCCGCTCCACCGTCCGCGAGGCGCTGCGCGTGCTGCAGGCCCGCGGGCTGGTCAGGTCCCGCCCCGGCGATCCGCACGGCGCCGAGGTGCTGCCCTTCTCCCCCGCCGCATTACACAAGTCGATGACCACGCTGGCCCGGGTGGACGAGCTGTCGCTGGGCGAGCTGGTGCAGTTCCGGATGGTGCTGGACGCCTCGGCCAACCTGCTGGCCGCGCGGCTGCGCACCGGCGAGGAGCTGACGGAGATGGAGAGCGCGATCGAGCGCATGCGCGCGGCGGTCACCGCGTCCGTCTCCGCCGGCTACGACGAGTTCAGCGCCGCCGACGTGGCCTTCCACGACGCGGTGGCGCGGGCCAGCCGCAACAAGCTCATCCAGATCTGTACGGACGTGGTCAGGTCGATCGTCCTCGACCTGATCGCCGAGAAGCTCGCGGCGGCGGCCGACCGGGAGGCGCTCATGCGGCAGACGATCCGCCACCACGAGGACGTGCTGGCGGCGATCCGCGCCGGTGCGGGCCAGCTGGCGGCGCGGCTGTCCCGGCAGGCGATGTACGACTACTACGTCGGCTACGTGCCCGAGGAGGAGCGGCCCGCGCTGCGGACCCTGCTGGAGTAGCCGCCCGGCCGACGCGCGTCCTCCGCCCTCCGCCGGAGAAATCCCTTACGTCACAAGAGTCGTGTCTGTGCTGAACGCCTGGTGGGAGTGTTATCTTGCACCCGTGGCCGAGGAGGAGACCAGCGACGTGGCGGAGGCGTTCCTACGCGAGCCTCGCCGCTACACCAGCCACCAGGTCGCCGAGATGGCGGGCGTGCCGGTCTACCGGGCCAGGCGGTTCTGGCGGGCGCTCGGGTTCGCCAACGTGGCCGACGAAGCCGTGGAGTTCACCGAGTCCGACGTGGTGGCGCTCAAGACGCTGCTCGGCTTGGTCAGCTCCGGCGTCTACGACGAGGAGCACGTGCTGCAGATCGCCCGCTCCCTCGGCAGGGCCGCGACGCGGCTGGCCGAGTCGCAGGCCGAGATCGGCCTGGAGGCGCTGGACCAGGCCGGCGTGCCGCTGGCCGAGCGGCCCAGGGCCTGGCGCAGGCGGGCCGAGCTGGTGGTGCCGGACCTCGCGCGGCTGCTGGTCTACTCCTGGCAGCGCCAGCTCGCCGCCGCCGCCGGGCGGCTGGCCGTGCAGGACATGAGCACGGTACGGCTGGCCGTCGGCTTCGCCGACCTGGTCGGGTTCACCCGGCTGAGCAGGCAGATCACCGAGACCGAGCTGGCCACCCTGGTCGACACGTTCGAGGCGCGCTCCGCCGACGTGGTGACTTCCAACGGCGGCCGGGTGATCAAGACGCTCGGCGACTCGGTGCTGTTCGTGGCCGACACGTCGCACACGGCGGCGGAGATCGGGCTGCTGCTCCTGGAGGCGCACGCCAGGGACAAGGGCATGCCCGAGCTGCGGGTGGGCCTGGCGGCCGGGCCGGTCATCTGGCGGATGGGCGACGTGTTCGGCACCACGGTCAACCTCGCCAGCAGGCTCACCGCGCTCGCCCGGCCCGACACGATCCTCGCCGACCCGGAGCTGGCCAAGGAGCTCGACGGAGACCGGGCCTTCACGCTGCGCTGCGTCGACCGCCTGTCGGTCCGGGGACTCGGCGAACTCGCCCCGTTCACCGTGACCAGGGCCGTGGACCGCACGGGAGCCGGCTGACCGGTGCGCGGGGCGGCGCGCTTCCCGCCCTTTCCCGCCTCTCGGGCAACCCGGAACCGGCCTGGATGCGTCTGTACCGTCGCGAGCTCTGACGGGAAAGGCGATCCATTGGCAGACAGGGCGATATTTCAGGACTTCGTGATCGCGAGGTCCGACCGGCTGTTACGCACGGCCTATCTCCTCACCCACGACTGGGCGATCGCCGAGGACCTGCTGCAGGAGTCGCTGGCCAAGGCGTGGTTCGCCTGGCCGGGCGTGGACGAGCCCGAGTCCTACGTCCGCCGGGTGCTGGTGACCACGTACACGTCCTGGTGGCGCCGCAGGTGGCGCCGTGAGCTGCCGAGTGACTGCCTGCCCGACACACCCAGCGTCGACGCGCTGCCCGATGACGAGCTCTGGGACGCCGTGGGGAGGCTGCCCGCCAAGCAGCGGGCGGTGATCGTGCTGCGCTTCTACGAGGACCTGCCGGTGGCGGAGGTGGCCCGGCTGGTGGGCTGCGGCACCGGCACGGTCAAGAGCCAGACGGCCAAGGCGCTGGCCAAACTGCGGGTGGACGAGACGATCGTGAAGGAGCTGCGGCGATGACCGTACAAGATCTGCGGGACGTCCTGCGTGAGCGGGCCGAGGGCCCGTCGCCGGCGAACCCGGCACGCCCCGAGCAGGTCGGCGCGCACATCCGCAGGATCCGCCGGCGCAGGCGGGTGGCGGGTGGCGCGGCGGCGAGCGTGACGGCGGCGGTGCTGTTCGGCGCCTGGCTGGTGCCCGGCGCGGCCGAGCAGCCGCAGAAGGCCACCATCGCCACCGGTGCCGTCGCGAAGCTGCCCGAGCGCTTCACCGCCCCGGACGGCACCGAGTACCGGCGCGTCGCGACGACGGCCATCGAGGCGGCCGGTGACGACAAGGCCGTCGTCACGGTCCCGTTCTCCGGCAGGCCGCTGGACGTGGCGGGCGTCTGCGAAGGGGCGGACGCCGGCCCGCTACGGGTGTCGGCCGGCGCGCGAACCACGCCGATCGGCTTCAGAGGGTGCACGAAGGCCATGCAGCTCCACCCGCTGCCCGTGCCCGCGACCGCCGGGGAGGTGACGGTCACCTTCGACACGACGACACGAGGCACGGCCTGCGTGCGGGCCCGCTCGGGCGGGCCCTGCGAGCCGGTGAAGGCGGAGCGCGGAGACTGGTCCCTGGCCGTGTACGAGTGGACGCCACCCGCCCAGCCGGTCGAGCCGGGCCCGGTCAAGGACCTGCCCCGGCGGCTGGACGGCTGGGAGCTGATGACCTCGAAGACCGGCGTCTGGCCGCGGGACACCACGGCGCGCTTCGAGATCGCGGGCACCGGGCGCAAGCTCGCCTTCGAGCAGATCTGCGGCGGTGACCTGGCCTCGCGGCTGCTCGTGCACACGTCCACGGGCCTGGGCGGCGCGTCGCAGAGCACCACCTGCGCCGAATGGAAGAAGGGCCCGTTCCCGATGGCGATGACCGAGTTCCCCGCCGTGCCCAAGGGTGAGCGCATGGTCGTCACCGTCAGGATCAGCGTGATCGGGGAGACCACCAACCGCCCCGTCCGCTGGTCCTTCGGCCTCTACAGCAAGTAGGAACATTTCCGTCTGATCCGTGTTGCACAGATACGTGACCAGGCTCTCGATCCTCGACCGCTCACTCGTCCGGCAGGGGCACCACCCGGCGGCCGCGCTGCGCGAGACCGTGCGGTTCGCGCGGCAGGCCGAGGAGCTCGGCTACCACCGGTTCTGGGTCGCCGAGCACCACAGCGTGCCGGGCGTGGCGGGCTCGGCCCCGACCGTGCTGGCCGCCTCCGTCGCGGGGGCCACCGATCGCATCCGGGTCGGCACCGGCGGCGTGATGCTGCCCAACCACCGCCCGCTGGTGGTCGCCGAGCAGTTCGGCGTCCTGGAGTCGCTGCACCCCGGCCGCGTCGACATGGGACTGGGCCGCTCGGTGGGCTTCACCGGCGGCATCCGCAGGGCCCTCGGCCACGACAAGGACGCCGCCGACCGCTTCGGCGACCAGCTGGCGGAGCTGCTCGGCTTCTTCACCGGCGGGCGGGAGGGCGTGCACGCGGTGCCCGCCGAGGGCCTGCGCCCCGAGGTGTTCGTGCTGGCCATGGGGGCGGGCGCGGACGTGGCCGCCGAGCACGGCCTGCCGCTGGTGATCGGCGGAGGCGGCGACCGGCTCCGGGAGGCGATCGGCCGCTACCGGACCGCCTTCCGGCCTTCGGTGTGGGCGGCCGCGCCGTACGTGATGGTGGCGGCGAACATCGCGGTCGGCGAGACGGCGGAGCGCGCGGCGCTGCTGCAGGTGCCGGAGGCGTGGTCGACGGCGCACTCGCGGACCCGCGGCGTCTTCCCCCCGCTGCTGCCCGCGCAGGAGGTGGTCCGGATGGAGATGACCGAGCGGGAGCGGGCGCTGTTCGAGGAGTCGCGCAAGGGGCAGATCCACGGCACCGAGGACGAGGCCGGCATGCGGCTGCGCGATCTGGTGGAGGTGACGGGGGCCGACGAGGTGCTGGTGACGATGAACACCTACGACCTGGACGAACGGCTCGACTCCTACCGCCGCCTGGCCGGGCTCTCCTGACCGGTGGCCGGTCAGGAGAGCCCGATGCTGAGCGCGACCTGCCCGATGATCGCGACGGCCGCCGCGCCGAGCGCGGCGATGGCGGTGACCACGAGCAGGATGCGGAGCAGGGTGGTGACGACCCTGGCCACCTGGCGGACGGCGAGGACGAGCGCCCAGATGGCGAGCAGGGCGCAGAGGTAGAGGACGCCGCGCGCGGCGGCGACGCCTTCGGGGCTGGCGATGCCCGTCGTCATGTCGGCGGACAAGAGTGTGGTTACGAGCATGTCGAGTCCCAGTGGTTGACGCGCCGCGATGAAGATTTAGTTAACCTTTAGCAGAGCTACAACAGCTCCTAAAGTTTTCATGCCCGGACTGAGGTTTGGTTAATCCTGGGCAATGCGGACGCATCTGGCCTACAATGATGACTTTGTTGTAGCGCGAATCCACTGTTCCAGGGCTGGCCTGGGGATATAGGCTGCGCCTCGCAGCATCAGTAGAGATTCACTGAAGGCACTGAAGTCAGATGGGGGTGTCCTCATGGCGAGTTCCGGTCAAGCCCTAGGGCAGCGGCTCCGCTCGCTGCGGGTCAGCCGGTGGCCTGACATGCGGATCACCCAGCCGCAGCTGGCCCGTGCGCTGGACGTCAGCGTGCCGCTCATCTCGTCGTGGGAGTCGTCGACCGCGCCGAAGGTGCCCCCGGCCGCGCGCCTGCACGCCTACGCCACCCTCTTCTGCACGCCCCGCTCGATCCGGGACGGCGAGCTCACCCCGCTGGACGAGGGCGACCTGACCGACGAGGAGCTCCAGCTCCGCGACGGGCTTCTGCTGGAACTGCTCAGCCTGCGCGCCACCGCGCTCGGCCAGGCCGGCGCGGAGCCGGTCCAGCCGGCCGCGGACCCCTGGCAGTTCGGCGACGGCAAGCCCATCACCATCGTCTGCGGGCGGCTCCCCCCGGAGCTGTTAGCGCGGATGCCGTACGTCGACCCGGACGACCCCGACTACATCGAGCTCTACACCTACGCCGACCTGGACGCCCTGTTCGAGCTGCACGGCCACATCCGCGCGTGCAACCCGGCGAGCGAGGTGAGACGGCACACGGCGAAGGAGCTGGAGCCGGACGATCTCACCACGCATCTGGTGCTCCTCGGCGGGGTCGACTGGAACGACGTCACCACGGACGTCTTCTACCAGCTCGGCCTGCCGGTGAAGCAGGTCAACGACTGGAACGGCGAAGCGGGCGCGTACTTCTCGGCCGGGACCGAGCGCTACGGCCCCAAGCTGTCGGACGGGCAACTGCACGAGGACGTGGCGCTGTTCTATCGGGGCCCCAATCCGTTCAACAGGAAACGCACCCTCACCATTTGCAATGGCATGTACGGGCGCGGCACCCTGGGTGTGGTACGAGCGCTTACCGACAGCCGGTTCAGGGACCGGAACGCCGAATTCCTCATTAGGCGTTTCGGCGATCAGCGGTCCTACGCGATCCTCAGCCGGGTCTCCGTGCTCAACGGTCTCGTCATCACGCCCGACTGGTCGGCCGAGGCGTCGAGACTCATCGAATGGCCTGAATAGCGCAGTCCCGTCACCGTCCTGGCCGCCGCCCTGGAGCTCAAGAAGTGTTTCCCTGATGTCGAGCGATCATCACGCCTCCCACCGGCACCTGCTGCCGTCCGCCGGCGCGCCCGCGAGCCACGCCAGGATCGACGCGATCGTGGTGCCGACCGCCCGCCCCAGCCTGTATCTCAAGCACGCCGTCCGGCTGTCGGTGGAGCTGGGGTGCCCCCTGGTGGCGCTCTGCAGCGGAAGATGGACCGACGCGGCGCGGGTGCGCGCCCTGGCGGACCCCGAGGCGGAGATCATCGCCATCGACCTCACGAGCGTGGAGTCGCTGATCCTGCCTCGCTTCGAGACGTCGTCCGTCCTGCCGGCCGTCTTCCGCCGGGGCACCGACACGGCGGCCAAGCGCAACCTGGCGCTCGCCCTGGCGAGAGTGCTGGGCTGGGAGCGGATCGTCTTCCTGGACGACGACATCGAGGTCGGCGCGCCCGACGATCTCCGGCAGGCGGCCGGGCTGCTCGACGACTTCGACGCGGTCGGGCTGTCAATTGGCGGATTTCCCGATAATTCCGTCGTATGCCACGCTTATCGTGCCGTTGGCGGAGAACAGGAGAGTTTCATCGGGGGCGGCGCACTCGCCGTGGAGATAAGCCGAAATATCTCCTTTTTCCCCGATATTTATAATGAAGACTGGTTTTACATGCTCGAATCGGACGGGCTGCGGCCGTTGGCCGTGACCGGTCAGGTGAGGCAGGCACCCTACGATCCTTTCCGCAGCCCCGACCGGGCGAGGAAGGAGGAGTTCGGCGACGTGCTCGCCGAGGGCATCTTCTGGCTGCTGGACGAGGGCCGGACCATCGACGAGGCGCACGACCCGCACTGGACGGAGTTCCTGGCCAGACGGCGCCGGTTCATCCTCGGCATCCTCGACCGCCTCCCCGGGGCGAACCTCGGCCACGGCGAGCGGCGGCGCGTGGAGGAGGCGCTGCGGGCCTCGCTGGGGCGGCTCATGCTCATCCGGCCCGACCTGTGCTCCCGCTATCTCGACGCGTGGCGATCCGATCTCAAGGTGTGGCGGGACTTCGTGGAGTGCCTTCCCCGCGCCGGATCCGTCCGCCAGGCGCTGCGCCTGCTCGCGCGCCCCGGCCATCCGGCCATGAACGTGCACCTGCGTACCCGCAAACGAGCTCTGGGAAGCGCGCGGCGAGGAGACTAGGATCACCGAACATGGTTCGGCCTAGTGAGGATGTGCCTGGATGACCACTCGCCAGCATGCCATCGGTGACCTCTTGCGGCGTACCGCCGCCCGATTCCCCGCCAAGACCGCGATCGTGTACGGCGATCTGCGCCAGAGCTACGCTGACCTGGACCAGGTGGTGAACCGCACCGCCAACGCCCTGGCCGAGCGCGGGGTGGGCAAGGGCGACCGGTTCGCCGTCCTGTCGCACAACCACCACGCCTTCGTGGTGACCTACTTCGCCCTGGCCCGGCTCGGCGCGATCTCCGTGCCGATCAACTTCATGCTGGGTGCCGACGAGGTGGCGTACATCCTGGAGCATTCCGGCGCGACCGGGATGCTGGTGGAGGAGGCGCTGGCGCCGGTCGCGGCGCGGGCGGTGAGCGACCGCGTGACGGTGCGCGGGGTGATCGGGCGGGCCGAGGGCTGGGAGCCGGTCGCAGACTGGATGGCGCACGACGACGACGCCGAGCCGCAAGTGGAGATCGGCGACGACGACCCGATCCAGCTCATGTACACCAGCGGCACCGAGTCCCGCCCCAAGGGCGCCACGCTGTCCAGCAGGAGCCTCGTCTCTCAGTACGTGACCTGCGTCGTCGACGGTGAGATGAGCGGCGCGGACGTGGAGGTGCACGCGCTGCCGCTCTACCACTGCGCGCAACTGCACTGCTTCCTGACCCCGGGGATCTATCTGGGCGCCACCAACATCGTGCTGCCCGGCGCGGACCCGGCCGCGATCCTGGCGGCGATCGAGGCGGAGGGCGCGACGAAGCTGTTCTGCCCGCCGACGGTCTGGATCGGCCTGCTGCGCCATCCCGACTTCGACCGGCGGGACCTGTCCTCGCTCCGCAAGGGCTACTACGGCGCCTCGATCATGCCGGTGGAGGTGCTGAAGGAGATCGCGGCCAGGTTGCCGGAGGTGCGGCTGTTCAACTTCTACGGCCAGACGGAGATGGCGCCGGTGGCCACGATCCTGGGGCCGGACGAGCAGCTGACCAGGCTCGGCTCGGCCGGTCGGCCGGCGCTGAACGTCGAGACGAGGATCGTCGACGACCTCGGCGAGCCGGTGCCGCCGGGGGTGGTGGGCGAGATCGTGCACCGCAGTCCGCACGCCATGCTCGGCTACTGGAACGACCCGGACAGGACGGCGGAGGCGTTCAGGGGCGGCTGGTTCCACAGCGGCGACCTGGGCGTGATGGACGCCGACGGTTACCTGTCGGTGGTCGACAGGAAGAAGGACATGATCAAGTCCGGTGGCGAGAACGTGGCGAGCCGGGAGGTGGAGGAGGCCATCTACCAGCATCCGGCGGTCGCGGAGGCGGCGGTGTTCGGGATGCCGGACGAGCGATGGATCGAGGCGGTGACGGCCGCCGTCGTGCTGCGCGCGGACGCGACCCTGACCGCCGGGGAGCTCAACGCGTTCCTGCGTGAGCGCCTGGCGCCGTTCAAGACGCCGAAGCGGGTGGAGTTCGTGGAGGCGCTGCCCAAGAACGCCAGCGGCAAGGTGCTCAAGCGAGAGCTCCGCGAGGCGTTCTGACCCGGCCCGGCGCCCGGTGCATGACGGGCTCGTGGGCGTGACGGGTGGGTCTGTCGGCGGGGTGGCCTCATGAGGCGGGGTGGAAGGGGTACGTGCCGGTGTATGCCGGAAGGGCATCTCATCCATCGTTACGCGCGCGAGCAGCACGAGGCGCTCGCGGGCCGGCCGGTGCGGGCCGGGAGTCCGCAGGACAGGTTCGACGCCGGACCGTACGACAGGCGGGTCGTCGCGCGCGTGGAGGCATTCGGGAAGCACCTGCTCTACCACTTCGACGGCGCGGCGACGATCCACGTGCATCTGGGCATGCGCGGGCTGTTCCTGCGCCATGACGATCCTGGGGCGGAGCCGCGGCGCGGCGTCCGGCTGCGGCTGGCGACGGACGAGGTGGCGTTCGATCTCATCGCGCCCTCCCGCTGCGAGGTGCTGGGCCGGCAGGACGTCGCCGCGCTGAGGGCGTCGCTGGGGCCCGACCCGCTGCGTGCGGAGGCCGATCGTGAGGAGGCGGCGCTGCGGCTGGCCGGTTTCCCGGGGCCGGTGGGGGCGGCCGTGCTGGATCAGCGCGTGTGGGCGGGGCTCGGCAACGCGTGGCGGGCGGAGCTGCTGTTCCTCGCGGGGCTCGACCCCGGCGCGCGGGACGTCGGGACGGAGACCGCGGCGCGGCTGTGGGACGTGGCTGTGCGCCATCTCGCCCTGGGGCGGGACGCGGGCCAGGTGGTCAGCGATCCGCAGGCGCCGGACGAGCGGTGGGTGTACAAGCGGGAGACGTGCCGCCGCTGCGGGACCGCCGTGCGGACGTGGACGCTGGCCGCCAGGACGGCCTACGCCTGCCCCCTTGATCAGCCCGCTGACCTGGGAAGACTCGCGTGGCGACCGGTGTTGGACCAGTGTGCGGAACACTCAAGAGCTTCTGGACGTCCGGCGGATCTACCTGGAGCCCGCGGCGGCCGAACTGGCCCGTGGCCGGGAGATCCTCGACCGTTATCCGGCCGCCGAGCGGGTGGAGGTGGACAGCCACCAGCGGATCCCCGAGCTGTACGGCGACGAGGCGAACGTCGCGCGCTGGGTGCGCATCAAGACGGAGGCGCTGGTGCTCGGCGTCAAGAAGTCGCTGACCGCGCGCCCCAACGGCCGCTCCAGCGACTTCATCGCGCCCTCCACCGCCAACGGCTGCGCGATGGCCTGCGCCTACTGTTACGTCCCGCGCCGCAAGGGGTACAGCAACCCGATCACGGTGTTCGCCAACATCGACCAGATCACCGGCTATCTGGGCCGGCACGCGGGCCGCCAGGGCGTCAAGCCGGAGCCGAACCAGGTCGACCCGCACGCCTGGGTGTACGACATCGGCGAGAACTCCGACTGCTCCGTGGACGCCACCATCTCCCGCAACGTCCGCGACCTGGTCGAGCTGTTCCGCGGCCTGCCGAACGCCAAGGCGAGCTTCGCCACCAAGTACGTCAACCGGGATTTGCTCGACTGGGATCCGCGGGGCCGCACCAGGATCCGTTTCAGCCTGATGCCCGCCGCCGACGCCAAGCTGCTCGACATCCGCACCTCGCCGATCGACGAGCGGATCGCCGCGATCGACGACTTCGTGGCGGCCGGTTACGAGGTGCACGTGAACTTCAGCCCGGTCGTGGTGCGTGACGGCTGGCTGGAGGACTGGGCGCACCTGCTGGACCGGCTCGGCGACGCGCTGTCGCCGGCCGCCCGCGAGCAGCTCGCCGCCGAGGTCATCTTCCTGACCCACAACGACCGGCTGCACGAGGTGAACCTCGGCTGGCATCCCCGGGCCGAGGAGGTGCTCTGGCGGCCCGACCTGCAGCAGCCGAAGCGCTCGCAGACGGGCGGCTGGAACGTGCGCTACCACACCGGCCACAAGGGCCGCTACGTCGCCGCCCTCACCGGCCTGATCGCCGACCGCCTGCCTTTCTGCCGCGTCCGCTACGCGTTCTGAGTCACCGCAGGGTGCGGCGGCTCCTGTTCGCGCAGGGGCGCGGAGAGCCGGCTCCATCCTTGCCCGCGAAGGGGTAGGAGATCAGCCGCGTGCTGCTCAGCCCGGCCTCCTTTGCGATCCGGGCGACGTCTGGCCGTAGCCGTGCTCGCCGAGAACGATCTGGGCCCGCCGGGTGTTTCGGTGAAGCTGTACGGTCTTCTTCGTGGTGATCCCGTCTCCCGCCTCCCCTGTCGTCATCGCGCACCGGGGGGCCAGCGCGCACCGGCCCGAGCACACGCTGCTGTCGTACGAGGCGGCCATCGCCATGGGCGCCGACTACATCGAGCCCGACCTCGTCTCCACCAGGGACCACGTGCTGGTGGCCAGGCACGAGAACGAGATCTCCGGCACCACCGACGTGGCCGACCGGCCCGAGTTCGCCGACCGGCACGCCACCAGGACGATCGACGGCCGGGCCGTCACCGGCTGGTTCACCGAGGACTTCACGCTCGCCGAGCTCAGGACGCTGCGGGCCAGGGAGCGGGTGCCCGGCCTGCGGCCCGGCAACACGGCCTTCGACGGACTGGCCCTGATCCCCACGTTCGAGGAGGTCGTACGGCTCGCGCAGGAGCACGACGTGGGCGTCTACCCCGAGACCAAGCATCCGACGCACTTCGCCGCCCTCGGCCTGCCCCTGGAGGAGCCGCTGCTCGACGTGCTCGACCGGCATCGCGTGCGGAAGGCGTACATCCAGTCCTTCGAGACGGCGAATCTGCGCGCGCTCAGCGGCCGGACCGCCCTGCCGCTGATCCAACTCGTCGCGGCGGGCGGCGCGCCGTTCGACTGGATCGCCGCGGGCGGGACCCGCGCCTACGACGACCTCGTCACCCCGGAGGGGCTGCGCGAGGTGGCCGGGTACGCGCAGGGGATCGGCGTCGACACCCGGCGCGTGCTGCCCGCCGGCCCGGACGGCAGACTGGGGAAGGCGACCACGCTGGTGGCGGACGCGCACCGCGAGGGGCTGGCCGTCCACGTCTGGACCGTGCGCAACGAGAACTCCCAGCTGCCCGCCGACTTCCGGCTCGGCGACCCCGGCAGCCCGCACTACGACCGCGCCACCGGTGACGTGCCGGGGTGGCTGTCGCGGCTGCTGGAGCTCGGCGTCGACGGGGCCTTCTGCGACGATCCCGCCATGGGCAGGGCCGTGGTGAGCCGCTGGGCGCGGTAGCGCCTTTTTACGCAGACAGCTCCGCGCACCCTTCCTAAGCTGGGAAGATGACCAACGACCAGCATGGACTCACACTGAGCGGCACGGGCGGGAGCGCCGCCGGCCACTACGATCAGGCGATCGACCATCTGTTGCACTTCCGGATGGAGGTCGAGGACGAGGCGGGCGCGGTGCTGGCCGAGGCGCCGGATTCGCCGATGGGCAACGTCCTGAGCGCCTATCTCGGACTCCTCACCACCGAGGCCGAGGACGCGCGCCAGGCCAGGCGGAGCTTCGCCGCCTTCCGGGCCAGGATCGACCACGCCGCGCTGCTCCCCCGCGAGCGGGCGCATGTGGAAGCGGTGCAGGCGCTGCTCGACGGCGACTTCGCGACCTGCGGCTCGCAGCTCGCGCGGATCACCGAGCAGCACCCGCGCGACGCGCTCGCGCTGGCCGCCGGGCACCAGATCGACTTCTTCGTCGGTGACGCGCGCTCGCTGCGCGACCGGATCGGCGGCGCGCTCAGCGCCTGGCACGAGGACGACAGGCACTACGGGCACGTGCTCGGCATGTACGCGTTCGGGCTGGAGGAGGCCGGGCACTACGACCGCTCGGAAGAGGTCGGGCTGCGGGCCGTCGAGCTGAACGCGCGCGACGTGTGGGGCATCCACGCGGTCGTGCACACCTACGAGATGCAGGGCAGGTTCGGCGAGGGCATCCGCTACCTGGACGCCCGGGTCGGCGACTGGTCCACCGGCACGTTCTTCAACGTGCACAACTGGTGGCACTACGCCCTGTACGCGCTGGAGGCCGGCGACCACGCGCGGGCCCTGGCGATCTACGACGCGGTGCTGGCCGCCGGCCGGTCGTCGATGGAGCTGCTGGACGCCGCCGCCCTGCTGTGGCGGCTCTACCTGGAGGGCGACATCCGGCACGAGCGGTGGCAGGCGCTCGCCGACGCCTGGCCCGCCCGGGTGCACGAGCCGTTCTACGCCTTCAACGACGCGCACGCCGTCATGTCGTACGTGGGCGCGGACCGCATCGGCGACGCCGACAAGCTCATCGCCGGCCGGGAGGCGTACCTCGGTCAAGCCCTGCCGGGTGTCAGCAACCACGCCATGACCGCCCGGGTCGGCCTGCCGGTGTGCAAGGCGCTGGTGGCGTTCGGCCGGGGCGACCACCAGCAGGTGGTGGACCTGCTCTACCCGATCAGGCACCGGGTCAACGAGTTCGGCGGCAGCCACGCGCAGCGGGACGCCGTGCAGAAGACCCTGCTGGAGTCGGCGCTCAGGGGCGGCCGGCACGACCTGGCGCGGGTCCTCGTCAGCGAGCGGATCAACGTACGGCCCTGCAGCCCGTTCAACTGGCTCAAGCAGGGGACGCTGGCCGAGGCCATCGGCGACAGCGCCGCCGCCACGGCGGCCCGTCTCCGGGCGGGCGACCTCATGCGCCAGGCCTCGTCCGCGTTTGTCACAGGCGGCGAGTAGTGTCTCCGAGCATGGATCGGCAACTCACCTTGATGGCCGTGCACGCCCACCCCGACGACGAGTGCCTCAGCACCGGCGGAGTCCTCGCCCGCTATGCCGGCGAGGGGATTCGCACGGTGCTGGTCACCTGCACCAACGGCGAGCAGGGCGACGGGCCGGGCGGCGTCAAGCCCGGCGACCCAGGCCACGACGACGCCAAAGTCGCCGAGCTCAGGCTCAGTGAGCTGCGCCAGTCGGTGCAGCACCTCGGCATCGACCACCTGGAGCTGCTCGGCTACCGCGACTCCGGCATGGACGGCTGGGACGCCAACAAGCACCCCGACGCGTTCGCCAACGTCCCCCTCGACCTCTCCGCCGGGCGCCTGGCGGAGCTGATGGAGCGCTACCGCCCGGACGTCGTGGTCACCTACGACGAGACCGGCGGCAGCGGCTACAACCACCCCGACCACGTCCAAGCGCACCGCATCACGGTCGCGGCCGTCGAGGCCACCGGCATCCCGGCCAAGTTCTACTACACCGCGATCCCCAAGTCGGCGATCAAGCGCATGGTCGAGCTCATGCGGGAAAGCGGCACGGGCATCGACTTCGAGCCCGGCGACGACTTCGGCACCCCCGACGAGCTGGTGACCACTGTGGTGGACGTGACGCCCTTCATCGAGCACAAGTTCAAGGCGCTGCAGTCGCACGCGAGCCAGGGCGACAGCATCTCCCTGCTGCAGATGCCGCCGGAGGCCCAGCGGCAGGCGTTCTCCCATGAGGCCTTCACCCGCGTCCTGAGCCGGGTCAAGACGCCGGACCACGAGGTGGACCTGTTCGAGGGCCTGCGCCCCTAGCCGGCCGAGCTCGGTCGCGGCTGCGCCGTACGGTAGGGCTCCCGCCGCGCAAGCTGCGGGAGCCGCATCACATGCCGGGCGATCCCGGTCGCGGTGGTTCGACGTGATCGTCCACCGCCAGGTGGTCAGCCCGCCGGCGCCGCTGTGACGCTCACCCCCGTGGGGGCTGTTCGCCCGAGCCTCTGACGACCAGCCGGGTGGGGACCAGCAACCGGTGGGCTCGCGATCGGTCGCCGTCCAGGCGCGACAGGACACGCTCGGCCGCCGCCACGCCGATCGCCTCCGGGTCCTGGGCGACGACCGTCAGGGGCGGGTCCAGCACCTCCGCCAGCGGCAGGTCGTCGAAGCCGACCAGCGCCACCTCCTTGCGGCCCGACCTGGCCAGCGCCACCACGGCGCCCATGGCGGCGAGGTTGTTGCCCGCGAACAGGGCCGTCGGAGGGTCGGCGAGGGCGAGCAGGCGCAAGGTGGCCTGGGCGGCGGCGTCGGCGTCGTGGCCGGTGTCGACGAGGGCACGGTCGAAGGGCAGGCCCGCCGCCTCCAGCGCGTCCCGGTAACCCTGGAAGCGTTCGCGGCGGGTGTAGAGGGCGGGCGGGACGTCGCCGACGAAGCCGATCCGGCGGTGGCCGTAGGAGATGAGGTGGGCGACGCCGGAGCGGGCGCCCTCGCGGTTGGCGCTGACCACGCTGTCGGCCGTGAGGCCGACGGCGGGGCGGTCGAGGAAGACGATGGGGAGGCCGGCGACGCGTTCGGAGCGCAGGTGGCGGTGGTCGCCGGCGGCCGAGGGGACGATCATGAGGGCGCTGACCCGGCGCGCCAGGAAGGTGGCGATGAGGGACTGCTCCAGCTCGGGGGTCTCGCTGCTGGAGCCGACGATGAGGGTGAGGCCGCGGGCGCGGACGGCGCTTTCGATGCCGCCCGCGACGGTGCCGAAGAAGGGGTTGCCCATCTCCGGGATGACCAGGCCGATCGCCGCGTCCCTGGCGCCGACGCGCATGTTGCGCGCCATCAGGTTGGGCTGGTAGCCGAGCTTGCGCACGGCCGCCATGACGCGTTCGCGGGTTTCCACGGCGACCGGGCCCTCGTCGTTGAGCACCCGCGAGACGGTCTTGGCCGTCACCCCGACCTCGCGGGCGACGTCTGTCATGGTGGGGCGCCGCATTTCGACCATGCTAGTGGCTCACGACTGGCCGACGTCCTTGTCCGCCAGCACCGATTCGCCCTGTTTCGCCTGCAGGGCACCGGTCATGATGGCGACCACCTCGGCCATGTCGTAGTCGGCCGGTTTGAGCTGGGCGACCCGGCGGCCGAGCCGCTGGACGTGGATGCGGTCGGCGAGCTCGAACACGTGCGGCATGTTGTGGCTGATCAGCACCACGGGCAGGCCACGGTCACGGACCCGCCTGATCATGTCGAGGACCTGGCCGGACTCCTTGACACCGAGCGCGGCCGTGGGCTCGTCCATCACGATGACGTGCGTGGCCCAGGCGACGGCCCTGGCCACGGCGACGCCCTGGCGCTGGCCGCCGGACAGGGTCTCGACCGCCTGGGTCAGCGAGCGCAGCCCGATCTTGAGGTCCGCCATGTGCTTGGCGGACTCCTCCCGCATGCGTTTCTTGTCGAGCAGGCGGAAGATCGTGCCGAGCGGGCCGGGCTTGCGCAGCTCCCTGCCGAGGAACATGTTGGTGGCGATGTCCAGCGAGGCGGCCACGGCCAGATCCTGGTAGACGGTCTCGATGCCGTGCTTGCGGGCGTCGAGCGGGCCGCGGAAGCGGACGGGGCGGCCGTCGAGCAGGATCTCGCCCTCGTCCGGCTGCACGGCGCCGGTCAGCGCCTTGATCAGACTGGTCTTGCCGGCGCCGTTGTCGCCGATGACGGCCAGGACCTCGCCGGGCATCAGGTCGAAGTCGGCGCCGTCGAGCGCCGTCACGTGGCCGTAGCGCTTGACCAGGCCACGGGCCTGGAGGACGGGGGTCGTCATCGGGTCCTCCTGCGGGAGAGCTGGTCCACGGTCACGGCGAGGATCACCAGGATGCCGGTGATGAGCGTCTGGTAGATCGACGGTACGCCCATGAGCTGAAGGCCGTTGCGGAAGACCCCGACGATGAGCGCGCCGACCAGCGTGCCGAGAACCAGGCCGCGCCCGCCGAACAGGCTCGTCCCGCCGAGCACGACCGCGGTGATGCTGTCCAGGTTGTCGGTCTGCCCCGCCTGCGGGTCGCCGACGCCGGTCCTGGACACCAGCAGCAGCGCGGCGATGCCGTACACGAGCCCGGCGATCGTGTAGACGCTGATCGTCAGCCGCTGGGTGCGGATGCCGGTGAGCCGCGCCACGTCAGGGCTGTTGCCGAGCGCGTACACGTGGCGGCCCCACGCCGTCTGCCCGAGCAGGTAGGCGAACAGCAGGAACAGCAGGATCGCCAGGAGCGAGCCGTAGGTGACGTTGGTGCCGCCCAGCTGGAAGGTCTCGCCCAGGAACGTCATCACGGCGGGCAGTTCGGTGACCGTCTGGTCCTGGGAGTAGATGTGGGTGAGCGCGAAGACCACGTTGAGCATGCCGAGCGTGACGATGAACGGCGGCAGCGAGATCCGGCTCACCAGCAGGCCGTTCGCCAGCCCGAAGACGGCGCAGGCGGCCAGCCCGGCGGCGATGGCGAGCAGCGGCGGCAGCACGCCGTCCACGGCCAGCTTGGTCATCACGATCCCGCCGAAGGCCATGATGGCGCCGTTGGACAGGTCGATGCCGGCGGTCAGGATGATCAGGGTCTGGCCGATGGCGAGCGTGCCGACGACCATGACCTGCTGGATGATGAGGGAGAAGTTGCCGCCGCTGAGGAACTGCTCGGTGTTGAGCGAGAAGAACACGCAGGCCACCAGGAGGGCGGCCAGCGGTCCGACGATGGGGGTGGACAGCAGGCGGCGAGGCAGCGTCGCTTCGATGGCCGACATGTCAGCCCCAGCAGTTCGCCAGGCCGAACGCGGTGTCCTCGGCCTCAATACCGGCGGCGTCCTTGTCCGTGATGAGGGTGACGCCGGTGTCGGTGTAGCCGGAGGACTTCTGGCCGGTCTTGGCGAAGGAGGAGACGGCCTTGACGCCGCTCTCGGCCATCTTCAGCGGGTACTGCTGCGAGGTGGCGGCGATCTGCCCGCTCTGCACCGCCTTGACGCCGGTGCAGCCGCCGTCGACGGAGACGACGAGCACGTCCTTGTCACGGCCCTTGGCCTTGAGCGCGGTGTGGGCGCCGAGGGCGGCGGGCTCGTTGATGGTGTAGACGACGTTGATGTCGGGGTCCTTCTGCAGGCAGTTCTCCATCGCGGTCTGGCCCTTGGACTGGTCGCCCTGGGTGTCCTGGGAGCAGACGATGGACGGGTCGCCCTCGCTGATGCCGAAGCCCTTGAGGAAGCCGTCGTGCCTGAGCTGGCCGACGGTGACGCCCGGCGCCAGGTCGAGGGTGGCGATCTTCGCCGGCTTGCCCGCCATCGCGGCCTTGGCGTACTGGCCGATGAGCTCGCCGGCCTTGAGGTTGTCGGTGGCGAACAGCGCGTCGGTGGCGTCCTGCGGGTCGGTCGGGGTGTCCAGGGCGATCACCAGGACTCCGGCGTCCCTGGCCTTCTTGATGGCCGGGACGATGGCCTTGGTGTCGCTCGGGGTGATGAGGATGCCCTTCACACCGGCGGCGACCATGTTCTCGATGGCGGTGATCTGGGAGGCGTTGTCGCCGTCGAACTTGCCGGCGGCGCTCATCAGCTCCATGCCCTCCGCCTGGGCCGCCTTCTGCGCGCCTTCCTTCATCTTGACGAAGAACGGGTTCGTCTCGGTCTTGGTGATCAGGCCGACCTTGGCGGTGGCGGTCGTGGTGGAGGAGGTGTCCTGGCCGCCGCCGCCACACCCCGTTACCAGGAGCGTTGCGGCCAGCAGACCGGCTGAGAGCCTAGAGTTCATGGTGGCTTCCTATCAGGGGGGATCCAATGTCATCGTTGACATATGTCAACGTTGACATTCGCTGTGCTGCGATGATGGACTCCGAGCCGGGAAACGTCAATGCCCTGGTGGCGTAACGAATCGGCAACACGCCGGAAAGGCAGACTGATGATCGCGGTCTTGGGTGAGTGCGTGGCGGACGCTTTCGCGGACCGCGCGCCGGGAGAACACGCGCGCGGCGAACACCCCGCGCCCGCACCCAGGGAGCGGCCTGCGGCGCCGGGCGGGCCGGTGGAGCTGGCGTTGCGGGTGCTGCCGGGCGGGGGGCCGGCGAACACGGCTGTCGCCCTGGCCCGGCTCGGCACCGCGACACGGTTCCTCGGCCGGCTGTCCGGCGACGTGTTCGGCTCGCTCTTCCGCGACCATCTGACGGCCTCGAAGGTGGACCTGAGCACGTGCGTGGACGCCGCCGAGCCGAGCACCCTCGCGGTCGCCTCGCTGGACGCGAGCGGGCAGGCCACCTACGGCTTCCACGCCGAAGGGACCGCCGACTGGCAGTGGACCCCGGCGGAGCTCGCCGCGCTCGATCTCACCGGCGTGTCCTGCCTGCACACGGGCTCGCTGGCGCTGGTGCGGGAGCCGGGGCGGGGCGCGGTGGAGGCGTTCGCGGCCGCGGCGCGCGCGCACGCGACGATCTCGATCGACCCGAACGTACGGCCCAGCCTGGCCGCCCGTGAGGCGTACGCGGTCACCCGGTGGTGCGGCCTGGCCGACATCCTCAAACTGAGCGACGACGACCTGCGCGTGCTGCGGCCCGGCGAGCCGGTGGAGCGGGTCTGCGACACCTGGCACGCGGCCGGGGCACGGCTGATCGTGGTCACCAGGGGCGCGGCCGGGGCGCTGGTCTCGCTGGACGGCGACCGGATGGAGGTGGACGCGCCCCGGGTCACCGTGGTGGACACGGTGGGCGCGGGTGACGCGTTCACCGCCGGGTTCCTGCACCGGCTGGGCGGGCTCGGCCTGCTCGGCGGGCGGCTCGACGGGCTCGACCTGGAGACGGCCGCGCGGGCGGCGGTGTTCGCGGCCCGCGTCGCGGCGCTCACCTGCACCGTGGCCGGCGCCAACCCACCATGGAGCAACCAGCTTTAGCCGGGCCGTGGGCCCTCAGCTCCAGCCGGGCCGTGGGCCCTCAGCTTCAGCCGGGCGGTGAGCCGTCTTCGGGGCTCGCCGCGCCTCCGGGGCTCGCGGGGCCGACGGCGAGGCGTCGCTGCTCCTCCTCGACGATCTGGCGGGCCAGGTCCCGCTCCGACACGTCCACCGCGTCGGGCGTCGACTCGGCGAGGGCGCTGCGCCTGGCGTAGGCGTCGAACAGCGTGCTCTTGGCCTGCAGGATGCGCAGCATCCGCTCGTCCACGCTGTCCGGCGACAGCAGCCGATGCACCTGCACGCGCCGTACCTGCCCCATGCGGTGGGCGCGGGCCACGGCCTGGCTCTCGGTGGTCGGCTTGACCTGCGGCTCGCAGATGATCACCACGGAGGCCGCCTGGAGGTTGAGCCCGACCCCGCCCGCCTGGATCTGGGCCAGCAGCACCGCGTGCCCGGACGTCGCCGTGAACGCGTCCACCACCTGCTGGCGGCGCTCGGGCGGCACGCTGCCGGAGATCTGGCCGAGAACGCGAGGACCGAGCGCTTGCCCGACGACGTCCAGCACGGCGCGGAAGTAGGAGAAGACGACCACCTTGAGCCCGTTGTCGGCGGCCTCCTCGACGAGCTCGCGCAGGCGTTCCAGCTTGGCGGACTTCTCCGGCACCGCGTAGGCGGCCCGCCGCATGTCCATGAACCGGCCCGCCGCCACCGCCTCGCGGTAGGCGCCCTCGTCGGCGGCGCTGAACGTCTCCCATTCGTCCACGCGCACCAGATCGGGCAGCTCGGTGAGCACGTCCTCCTGGTTGCGCCGCAGGTACACGGGGGCCACGGCGCGCCGGAACGCCTGGGCGCCGGCGGCGGCGTCGCTGCCGTCGACGTCGGCGAGCCGGTCGGGCTGGAGGTAGCCGACGAGGGTGCGGAACTCCTCGACGCGGTTCTCCATCGGCGTGCCGGTCATGAACAGCACCCGTTCGGCGCGGTCGCACCAGCCGGCGACGGCCCGGGACCGGCGGGTCTCGCTGTTCTTGACGTAGTGCGCCTCGTCCACGACGAGCATGCCGAGCGGCGGCGCGCCGTCCAGCCCGCGGAGCCCGTCGAAGGTGATCACCGCGACGCCGCCGCGCTCGGCCCACTCCGCCCGCGCCATGGCGCGCTCCGCGCCGTGCAGCCGGTAGGCCCGCAGCGTGCTGCGGGCCTCCACCTCGCGTACCCAGTTGACCAGCACGCTGGCCGGGCAGACGACCAGGAAGTGGGTGGCGCCGTCCGCCGCGAGGTGGGCCAGTGCGGCGATGGCCTGGATGGTCTTGCCGAGCCCCATCTCGTCACCGAGGATCACCCGTCGCTGGGCGAGCGCGAAGCGGGCGCCGAAGGCCTGGTAGCCGCGCAGCGACACGCGTCGGCAGGTGTCGTCGAGCGCCTGCGCCCGGACGCGGTCGGCCAGTTCGTCGGGCAGGAACCCTTCGGCGGCGACGCGGTCGTGCGGCTCCACGGCCGCGAGCTCGGCCAGCAGGTTGTAGTAGTCGGCCGCGCGCAGTTCGAAGTCGATCCAGGCGGCGACCTCGTCGGCGGGAGGCCGCAGCAGGTCGGTGGTGGCCTGCGCGATGAGCAGCCGCATCCCTGCTTCGCCGCCGCCATCGCCATGGCCGCCGCCATCGCCATCGCCCTCGCCGCTGCCGCCGTCGCCGTCGCCGTCGCCGTCGCCGTCGAGCAGGGTGGCGAGCTCTGCGGCGGCTGCGGCCGCCTCGTCGCGGCGGGCGCGGCCGGACAGGAGCCCGCGCCACCAGCTGCCCGCCGGGCGGGCTCGCGGGATCAGCCCGCCGAGCCGCTCCTCGGCCGTCGCGGCCGTGCGGCGGGCGCGGGTCAGCTCGGGTCCGGCGTCCACCAGCCGGTGCAGGGCGACGAGCAGCGCGGTGGTGCCGGGATCGTCCTGCCGCTCGACGTCGATGTGGACGGTGGCGACCTCCTGCGCCGCGCCGGCGATCTGCCGGGCGGCCGCGTGCGCCTGCCGCTGCGTGTGCGGGCCGACGCCGGGCAGGCGCTGCAGCTCGTACGGCGTCGCGTTCAGCACGTCGAGCACCGTGGCGTATCCCGCCTTCTCCAGCGTCCCGAGCCGCAGCCGCCCCCCGGTGACGTCCCTGAGCCTGGACAGGGGGATGCCGGCGAGCTCGGCCCTGGCCTGCCGCTCGCGGATCACGTTCAGGGCGGTGTGCACCGCGTGCAGCGCGCCGTCGTACTCCTGTCGCAGGGCCTGCGCGTCGGCGAGCAGCCGTCCGGCCCGTCTCAGCAACTCACGTGCCTGTTTGCCGCGCGGCCTATCCCCGGCCTGAAGGACGGGGTTCGCGGCCTTTATTGACACGATCAAAGCAGGCGGTCGCGGGCGTCCATGAGGGCGAAACCGAGCAGGTTCAGCCCTCGCCAGGTTGCCGGGGAGGCGGCGGCGGGATCGTCCGCCGCCAGGCCGATGCCCCAGATCCGGTCGACCGGGCTGGCCTCGACCAGGACGCACGCGGCGGTGCCCAGCAGGAACTCCTTGAGCTCCGGGTGCTGCCCGAACTTGGCGAGGTTCGCGCGCACCACGATCTCGTAGCGGTGCGCGACCCAGGTGTCCTCGTCGAAGCCCGCCACCCGGCGGCCCAGCTTCTTGACCGCGTTGGGGTGGGCTGTCGCGACGATCTCGGCGGCGGTCGCCTCGTCGCCGAACAGCAGGGCCTTGTGCGCCATCATGTAGTGCTCGGCGGAGTGGTAGACGCGGCCGTCCTCGGTGAAGTCGGCCGGCCACCACTGGCTGAGGCAGCCGCGGCCGGGGCCGCCGTCGCGAGCCGGGCGGTGCCCCCAGAAGTGCAGGTAACGCAGCGACCGGCCGGCCTGCTCCGCGGCCACCGCCTCGGGAACCGTTCGGGGAAGCTTGTCGGGCATGGGGCTCACTGTCCCACAGGACGGCGGTTTGCGGTCGGGGTGTCCGGGCAGGCCAGCCGAGGGGGTGGTCTGATGGCCGAGTACGAGGCGACCAAGGGCATGCCGGCCGGGAGCGAGGTGGTGTTCGGCGTCGCGTCGGACATCGAGCGGCTCAACCGATGGCTGCCGCACGGGCTGTGGGTGCGCGACAGCGGCCCGAACACGCTGGAGGCGGGCGGCGACGTGGTGCCGGGCGACGGCAGGCACGAGGGCCTGTTCGACGTCTCGGCAGATCAGCTCCGGGTGGAGTGGGGCGGGCGTGACCATCCCGGCTACGCCGGCTGGCTGCAGGTGTCCGACTCCGAGAGCGGCACGAGCGAGGTGACGGTGCACATCTCGCTGCTCGACGAGCCCGTGGAGAAGACCTCGCGCAGCCGGGCGGACGAGGTGCAGGGGATGCTGGAGGACTCGCTGCGCCGCCTGTCGGACGAGGTCGGCGCACGGTCATCGGGCTGAGGCTCAGCCGGGCTCGCGCAACCGGAAGTAGTTGCCGTGCTGGTCGTCCCTGCTGCCCTCGTGGTAGACGAAGCGGAGGCCACGCCGGTCGAACAGGGCGAACCAGTCGTCCCAGGAGATTTCCTTGAGGTCCTCCCCGCCGCAGCCGGGGAAGTCGAACCTGAGCACGCAGCGCCGGTCGTCGCACTCGGTCCCCGGCATGGTGGCGGGCAGGGCGCCGCGCTCCTCCGCCCACCTGCGGATGACCTCGTGGTCGGTGGTGGTGAGGATGCGCACGGTGGGCTGGGACATGGGACCACTTCCTCGGAGTCGTCTCGTCCGTACCCCCATACGCCCTTGATGATGCCCTGGTGACGGATCGGTGAGGGATCGGTGAGGTTCGGGTCAATGCGCGCCGCGCCTGCGTAGCGGCGGGGGCCCGGCTCGGCAGGCTGGGGGGACGCGCCAGTCCGCCCCGGGGAGACCATGGAGTCGCTGCTCATCCTGCACGCGGCCGCCGCCATCTGCGCTCCCTGGCTCACCAGGCGCCTGGGCCGGGACGCCCTCCTAGTGCTGGCGCTGGCGCCCGCCGCCGGGTTCGGCTACACGGTGTGGGCGGTGGCGGCGGGCCTGCCGCGGGTGTCGGCGCACGCCTGGGCGCCGGCGCTCGACATGTCGTTGTCGTTCCGCGCGGACGAGCTCGGGGTGCTGATGATGGCGCTGGTCACCGGCGTCGGCGCGCTCGTCCTGGTCTACAGCTCGCGCTATCTGGACCGTGACGACCCGGGGCTGGGCCGCTTCGGCGCGGTCATGTCGGCGTTCGCGGGGGCGATGCTGGGCCTGGTCACGGCCGACGACCTGCTCCTGCTGTACGTGTTCTGGGAGCTGACCACGGTCGCGTCGTACCTGCTGATCGGTCAAGACCCGCAGAGCCGGGCGAGCAGGCGCGGCGGCATGCAGGCGCTGGTCGTCACCACGCTCGGCGGGCTGGCGATGCTGGCGGGCTTCGTCGCGATCGGCGAGGCGGCGGGAACGTACCGGATCTCCGAGATCGTCGCCCGGCCGCCCGCGGGCGGTCTGGCCGTCCCGCTGGCGCTGGTGCTGGCGGGGGCGCTGGCCAAGTCGGCGATCTTCCCGTTCAGCTCCTGGCTGCCGGCCGCGATGGCGGCGCCGACGCCCGTCTCGGCCTACCTGCACGCGGCGGCGATGGTGAAGGCGGGCGTGTACCTGCTGGCCAGGCTCGGGCCCGCGTTCGGTGACCTGGTGGCGTGGCGGGCGCCGGCCGTGCTGCTCGGCGCGGTGACGATGGCGCTGGGCGGCTGGCGGGCGCTGCGCGAGACGGACCTCAAGCGGCTGCTGGCCTATGGCACGGTCAGTCAGCTCGGCTTCCTGACCATCCTGTTCGGGGCCGGCACCGAGGCCGCGGCGCTGGCGGGGGTGGCCATGCTGCTGGCGCACGCGCTGTTCAAGGCGGCGCTGTTCCTGGTGGTCGGGGTCGTGGACCACGCGGCGGGCGGGCGGGATCTGCGCTCGCTCAGCGCCGTGGGGCGGGCGATGCCGTGGGTGTGCGCGGTGGCGGTGCTGGCCGGGGCCTCGATGGCGGGCCTGCCTCCGCTGGCGGGGTTCGTCGCCAAGGAGGCGGCGCTGGAGTCACTGCTGACCGGGGACCTGGCCGGCCTGTTCGCCCTGGCGGCGGTGGTGCTGGGGTCGGCGTTGACCGTCGCGTACACGCTGCGTTTCCTGTGGGGGGCGTTCGCCGCCAAACCGGGCCTGGACCCCACCCCGGCGCACCGCGTCGGGGCCGCCATGTTCGCTCCCCCGGCGCTGCTGTCGGCGCTCGGGCTGGTCCTGGCCCCGCTGGCCGGCGTGTACGGCGCGGCCATGGCGGCGTACACGGGCGGCTTCCGCGATCCGGGGCACGTCACCCATCTGGCGTTGTGGAGCGGCGCGCCGGTGCCGCTCCTGCTGTCACTGCTGATCTTCGTGGCGGGCGGGCTGCTGTTCCTGGCGCGGGAGCCGGTGGCCAGGCTCGGCTCGGCGCTGTACGTGACCGACTCCGGGGTGGTGTTCTGGACCGCGTTGCGACGGCTGGACCTGGTCGCGCTGCAGGTCACCGGCATCACCCAGCGCGGCTCGGTGCCGGACTACGTGCTGATCACGCTCGCCTCCCTGGCCGCCGTCGGCGTCTTCTCCCTCCTGTACGACCCGCTGACCGGCCTGGTGGCGCCCGTCGTCGCCTGGGAGCGGCCGGAGCAGGCGGTGCTCGCCGTGCTGATCGCGGCCGGGGTCGCGCTGGCGCTGCGGGCGCGCGCGTACGTGGTGCTGGCCGTCTTCGCCGGTCTCACCGGGTACGGCACCGCGCTGCTGTACCTCGCCCACGGCTCCCCCGACCTGGCGCTGACCCAGTTCCTCGCCGAGACGCTGAGCCTGGTGGTGTTCGTGCTGGTGCTGCGCCGGCTGCCGATGCGGCCGGTGACGGGCAGGCTGCCGTTCTGGTTCCGGCTGACGCTCGGGGTCGTGGTGGGGGTGGTCGCGATGGGTGCGGGCATGCTGGCGATGAACGCGCGGACCCAGGCGCCCGTCGGCGCCCTCATGGCCGGCGTCGCCGGCAGCGGCCACTCCGACAACATCGTCAGCGCGCTGCTGCTGGACATCCGGGCCTGGGACACCTTCGGCGAGAGCACGGTGATCGTGGTGCTCACGCTGGGCGTCACCAGTCTGGTCTTCCTGCGGCGCCGGTCGTACGCGATCGAGCGGGACGAGGACGTGGAGCCGGCGCGCACGCCGTGGCTGGCCTCGGTGCTGCCTCTGGCGGAGCGGGCGCTGGCCTTCGAGGTCGCCGCCCGGCTCACCTTCCACACGGTGCTGGTGCTGTCGGTGTTCCTGCTGTTCGTCGGGCACAGCGGCGTGGGCGGCGGGTTCGCGGGCGGCATCGTGGCGGGCCTGGCCATCACCGTCCGCTATCTGGCGGGCGGCCGTTACGAGCTGGCCAGGGCGCTGCCGGTGCACGCGGGGGTGCTGCTCGGGGCCGGGCTGACGCTGACCACGTGCACGGGCCTGGCCGGGCTGCTGTTCGGCGGGGCGGCACTGCGCATGCTGGCCGCCGACGTGACGATCCCGCTGGTGGGGACGCTGCACCTGAGCACGAGCCTGCTGTTCGACCTCGGCGTGTACGTGTCGGTGGTGGGGATGGTGCAGGACGTGCTGCGCGCCCTGGGGGCCGAGCTGGACCGGCAGATGGAGGAGCGGTGACGACGATCGCGCTGGCGCCGCTGGCCGCCTCCGGGACGCTGATCGCCACCGGGGTGACGCTGCTGCTGGAGCGGAGCCTGGCCCGCGTCCTGGCGGGCGTCATCGTGCTGGGGAACGGGATCAACCTGCTGATCGTCACCGCGGGCGGCGACGCGGGCGCCCCGCCGCTGCTCGGCCGGTTCGACCCGGCGCTGATGGCCGACCCGCTGCCGCAGGCCATGGTGCTCACCGCGATCGTCCTCACGCTGGGGGTCTCGGCGTTCCTGCTGGCCATGGTGCACCGCCTGTGGCAGCTCACCGGCAGCGACGAGGTCCAGGACGACACCGAGGACCGCCGGGTGCGGCTGCGCGCCCGGCGGGGCGAGCTGATCGACGCGGTGCGGGCCAGGCGGGAGGAGTATCGGCGGCTGGTGGCCGAGCAGCGCGCCGAGCTGGCCCGGCTGTCCGCGGGGAGCGCCGAGCACGCCGAGCGCGCCCAGGGGGTTCAGGACGCGCAGGAGAAGGCGCAGCGGCGGAGGCTGCGCATCCGCCAGCGGGAGGCGCGCAGGCAGATGCGGCACGCCATCCGGGCCGACCGGGAGCGCCAGGCGCTGGCCCTCGACGCCGAGACGGAGGGCGACGACTAGTGGAGAGCCTGATCTCCGTGCCGGTGCTGCTGCCGCTGCTGGCGGCGGGGGTGAAGCTGGCGATCGGCGGCCGGTTGCGCCGCCTGCAGGCGCTCATCAGCGTCGCGACGCTGGCCGTCACCGTCCTGGTGTCGTTCGCGCTGCTGGTCGAGGCCGACGCGCACGGGCCGATGGCCACCGATCTCGGCGGGTGGGCCGCCCCGGTCGGCATCTGCCTGGTGGCCGACCGGCTGTCGGCGCTGATGCTCGTCGTTTCCTCGTCCGTGACGCTCTGCGTCATGGCGTACTCGGTGGTCAACGCCTACGCCGACCAGGAGCACGACGCCCCGATGGCGATCTTCCATCCGGCGTTCCTGATCATGATCGCGGGGGTGGCGGACGCGTTCCTGTCGGGTGACCTGTTCAACCTGTTCGTGGCGTTCGAGATGCTGCTGAGCGGGTCGTACGTGCTGCTCACCTTCGGCGGCACGCTGTCCAGGATCCGGGCGGGGGCCACCTACACGGTGATGGCGCTGGCCTCCTCGATGCTGTTCCTGTTCACCCTGGCCATCGTCTACGCCGCCACGGGCACCCTGTCGATCGCGCAGCTCGCCGTCCGGTTCGCCCTTCTGGACGTGCACGTCAGGCTGCTGATCGAGCTGACGTTGCTGCTGACCTTCGCGATCAAGGCGGCGATCTTCCCGCTGTCGGCGTGGCTGCCCGACTCCTACCCGACGGCGCCCGCCCCGGCCACCGCGGTCTTCGCCGGCCTGCTGACCAAGGTGGGCGTCTACTCCATCATCCGGCTGGAGGCGCTGCTGTTCCCCGGCGGGCCTGTCGCGACGCTGCTCATGTGGGCGGCGCTGGCCACGATGCTGGTGGGGGTGCTCGGCGCGGTCGCGCAGACCGACATCAAGCGGATGCTCTCCTTCACCCTGGTCAGCCACATCGGCTTCATGGTCTTCGGGGTCGCGCTGTCCACCGTGCAGGGCCTGGCCGGGGCGGTCTTCTACGTGGTGCACCACATCACCGTGCAGACGGGCCTGTTCCTGGTGACCGGGCTGATCGAGCGGCGCACCGGCACCACGTCGGTGGACCGGCTCGGCGGCCTGATGCGGGCCACGCCGCTGATCGCGGTGCTGTTCTTCGTCCCGGCCATGAACCTGTCCGGCATCCCGCCCATGTCGGGCTTCCTGGGCAAGCTGACGCTCGTCCAGGCGGGGCTCGCCGAGGGCAGCCCGCTCGCGCTGACCCTGGTCGCGGCCGGCCTCGTCACCAGCCTGCTCACCCTGTACGCCGTCGCGAAGGTCTGGAACAAGGCCTTCTGGCGGGCGCCGCAGGTAAGCCGGGCGGGCACCGTGGTGGAGAGCGACGAGGCCACCGGGGCGGATGCGACCGTCACCACGACGGCGATGCCCGCTCCCCTGCTCGGCGCCACGGCGGCGCTGGTGGTGCTCGGCCTGACGTTCACGGTGCTGGCCGGGCCGCTGTCGGCGCTCGCGGCGCGGGCCGCCGCGGAGCTCATGGCCCGGGGGCCGTACATCTCCGCCGTCCTGGGGGGTGGCGGGTGAAGGGGTTCGTGCCGCGGCCGTTCGGCAGGCCGGTGCCGCCGGCGCTGGTCGGGTGGCTGGCCCTGATCTGGGTGATGCTGTGGGGCGAGGTGTCGGTGGGGACCGTGCTGGGCGGGCTGCTGACCGGGGCGATCACCACGTGGCTGCTGCCGCTGCCCGTGCTCGATCCCGGCATCAGGATCCGGCCGCTCAAGGCCGCGTCGTTCCTGCTGTGGTTCACCGCCGACCTGGTGAGCTCCACCGCGCGGGTGGTGTTCTGGGTGCTGCGCACCGGCTCGCCCCCGTCGGGGATCGTCCGGGTGCGGCTGCGGACGTCGTCGGAGTCCATGGTCATGATGATCATGGTGGCGGTGTCCACCGTGCCCGGCAGCCTCGTCCTGGAGGTGCACCCGGACCGCCGGGAGCTGGTGCTGCACGTCCTCGGCCGTACCGGGGACCTGACCACGCTCGCCCAGCGGGACGTGAGCGGGCTGGAGTCGCGCATCGTGTCGGCCTTCGGCACCCGCGCCGATCGGGAGGAGCTGCGATGACGGTCGTCGGCCTGGTGACGCTCGGGCTGCTGGCCTGCGGCGCCGCCGCCACGCTGTACCGGGCGGGGCGCGGGCCCTCGATGCTGGACCTGGCGGTCGCCCTGGACGTGCTGACGTCGCTGTCCATGTGCGCCGTGGGCGCGTACGCGGTGGTCACCGACGACTACTCGGACCTGCCGATCCTCCTGGTGCTGTCGCTGCTCGGGTTCGTCGGCTCGGTGGCGATCGCCCGCTACTTCCCCGGCGGCGCCCGGTGAGCGTGCTGGACGTGGCCGCCGCCGGTTGCCTGCTCGCGGGCGCCGGGCTCGCGCTGTCCGCCGGGGTGGGGCTGATCCGCTTCCGCACCCTGCTGGACCGCATGCACGTGGCGACCAAGCCGCAGGTGCTGAGCGTGCTGCTGGTCCTGCTGGCGATGTGGCTGCACCGCCCCACCTGGGCCACCGCCGGCCCGCTGATCATAGCGGGCGTGGCCCAGATCATCACCATCTCGGTGGCCGCCTACGTGGTGGCCCGCGCCGCCTACCGGCGGGACGACGAGCCCGACTGACACGCGCTCAGTCCGCTGTGCCGGGCTCTCCTCGCCGGCCCTCCTCTTGCTCGGGCGTGGGCACGTCGTCGGGGCGGCTGAGGCGGTTGAGCGCCGGCTGGGCGAACCAGGCCCACGCCACCAGCAGGGCGAGCCCACCGGCGGTGACCAACGCCAGCGTGGAGTGGAACAGGAAGTCGACCACGAGCATGGTGGCCGCGGTCATCGACAGGGCCAGCGCGAGCGCGCCGATGATGCCGTAGTAGTTGGAGCGGCGGACCAGCTTCTCCTTCAGCCCTTGCCTGAACAGCATCCGGTGCTGGTTCGCGGGGGCGATGTAGCAGATGGACGCGATCGCGGCGCTCACCAGCGCCACGTAGAACAGCCATCGGTCGAACTCGCGCAGCTTCACGAACTCCTGGGAGAAGGGCACGGTCAGCAGGAAGGCGAACAGCACCTGGACCCCGGTCACGGCCACCCTGGCGCCCTGCAGCAGCTCGGTGAAGTTGCGGTCGGCACGTTCCTTGCCCGTTTCCCTGTCCGAATCCGGCACCTGCTCCACGCCCAACGCCTCCCACCATCATCACTCAGGCACTACCACTTCCTTGGCGACGGAGATCAAAACCTGTGATCTGCTTGCTGGGCACGGTGATCCGGGCGGCCCGGCCGGTCCAGGAACTCCGCCACCACCCGGGCGAACTCGTCGGCCCGCAGCTCCAGCGGGATCATGCCGCCCTCGATGACGGCGATGGCCGCGTTCAGCGGGTCGGCCAGCCGGTGCAGCTCGGGGAAGCCGAACGGGTCGCCCGTGGCGCCGACGCAGAGCACCGGGCAGCGGATCAGGCCGAGGCGCTCCTCCATCAGGTAGGCGCCGACCGCCTGGTGGCCGAGCCCGACGCCCGGCCAGACGGTGAGCGCGTCGCGCACGTAGCGGGCCAGCAGGTCGGGGCGGCCGGGCGGGTAGAAGGCGGCCCGGCTCGCCCACAGCTCGGTCAGGTGCGCGCCGTCCTCCCGCTCGGTGGCGTTGTCGACCGGCCGGCCGCCGCGCCGCCGCCGCTCCCTGGACGCGGCGTCGACCATCGGCGTGGACGACAGCACCAGCCGGGTGACCCGCTCCGGGGCGCGGGCCGCGACCTCGATCGCGATCACGCCGCCGGTGTGGTGGCCGGCGACCGCGGCGGAGTCCAGGCCGAGCGCGTCCATCAGGGCGAGCACGCCCTGCGCGTAGTCCTCGATGGTGTGCGCGGCGGGCGCCGCCGAGGCCCCGAATCCGAGCGTGTCCATCGCGACCACCCGGCGCGAGCCGCCCAGCAGCGGCAGCACCTCGCGGTACTCGTCCCACGACCGGGGCGTCTGGTGCAGCAGCAGCACGGGGTCCCCGCTGCCGCACTCGGCGTAGTGGATCTGCCCATAGGGGGTCCTGGCATAGCCGAACTCGATCATCGCGCCCCTTCCGGCACCGTCCGCGTCCCCATCATGGACCTCCTGCGCACGCTGTAAAGACGTCAGCGGGTGAACGTGTCGCCACATCTCTGACGGGTATCGCGGGGAGGGCGGGCACGGCACAAGGGAGTGACATGGGTCAGGAGTGGGCGGCAGGCGAGTCGACGGCGGTGCTCACGGTCAACGCCGGCTCGTCCAGCCTGCGCCTTGATCTGGTGGACGGCGGCAGCGTGGTCGACAGCGCGCACGCCGAGCGGGCCATGGAACCGGCCGCGGCACGTGCCGAGCTGTCGGAGTTCCTCGGCCGCCACCTGGACCGCGACGTGGCGGCCGTCGCGCACCGGCTGGTGCACGGCGGCGACCTCGTCCGCGCCCCGGCGGTCGCCGACGACGCCGTCGTGCGGGCGCTGCGCGGCGTCACCGACCTCGCGCCGCTGCACCTGCCGCCCGCGCTGGCGCTGCTGGAGGCGGCCCGCGAGCTGCTGCCCGCGGTCCCGCACGTGCTCTGCCCTGACACCGCCTTCCACGCCGGTCTGCCGGACGCCGCCGCCGTCTACGCGCTGCCCGGCCCCTGGCGTGAGAAGTGGGGCCTGCGCCGCTACGGCTTCCATGGCCTGTCCTACGCCTGGGCGCTGGAGCGGGCCGCGGAGCTGCTCGGCCGCCCCGCCGCCGAGCTGGAGCTGGTGCTCGCGCACCTGGGCGGCGGCTCGTCGGTGTGCGCGGTGTCGGGCGGGCGCAGCCTGGACACCTCGATGGGCTTCACCCCGCTGGACGGCGTGCCGATGAGCAAGCGGTCGGGCGGCGTGGACCCCGGCATGCTGCTGTGGCTGCTGGAGGAGGGCCGGCTGACGCGGGAGGAGCTGCGCGAGGGGCTCGAACGTGGCTCGGGGCTGCTCGGCCTGTCGGGCGGGCGCTCGGGCGACACCCGCGACCTGGTCGCCGCCCAACGGGACGGCGACGAGCGGGCGGCACTGGCGCTGGCCGTGTTCTGCCATCGGGTGAGCCGCGAGATCGCCGCCGTCGCCACCTCGCTCGGCCGGATCGACGCGCTGGTCTTCACCGGCGAGATCGGCTGGGACCAGCCGGAGGTGCGCGAGGCGATCTGCCGCCGCCTGCGGCTGCTCGGCGTCGAGCCGCCCGTCCGGGGCGACCGCGACGACGACGGCCCGGTCAGCGCGCCCGGCGCCACCGTCCCCGTGCTGGTCGTCGAGGTGCACGAGGAGCTCCAGCTCGCGCGCGAGTGCCTGGAGGAGCTGTACGGCCCGGCGAAGGAGTGACGGTCATGGCCGGTCCTCCAGGATGACCGCCACGCCGCCGGGCGCGACGGTGACCGTCCCCTCGTGGCGCGCGTCGTCCAGCACTCCGGTGCCGGTCACGCCCTCCACCGTGACCGGCTCGTCGCCGTGGTTGATCAGGAACAGGTGACGGCCACGCCGTACCAGCTCCAGGGTGTCGGGCAGGTCGCGCGGCCGGGTCGCTCCCGCGCGGTCGAGCACCTCGCACAGCAGCTCGCGCAGGCCGGTGACCGGGGCCGTGGCGAGGTACCAGGCGGCGCCGCCGCCCAGGTCGTGGCGGGTGACGGCGGGGTGCCCGGCGTCGGGGCCGCCGGTGAAGCGCTGCACGGCCCGCGCGCCCGCCAGGTGGATCCGCTCGGACCAGATCCGGCCCTCGGCGGCGGTGGTCGTCACCGTCTCGTGCTCGCGCAGCGGATGGAACTCCTCGATGGACAGGCCGAGCAACTCGCGCAGCGCGCCGGGGTGGGCGCCGGGGTGGATGGCGTCGTGCTCGTCCACGATGCCGGAGAAGTACGACACCAGCAGGTGCCCGCCCGCTTCGACGTACCGGTGCAGGTTCTTGGCGGCGGCGTCGGTCAGCAGGTAGGCACTCGGCGCGACGACCACCCGATATCCCGAAATATCGGCGGAAGGGTGTACGAAATCCACGGTGACGTGCTCCCGCCACAGCGCCTCGTAGAAGGCGTCCACCCGCTCCCGGAACGTCAGGTCCACCGACGGCCGCCAGTCCAGCTCCAGCGCCCAGTAGGACTCCCAGTCCCACACGATCGCCACGTCCGCCGTCACCTCGCTGCCCCGGACGCCGGCGAGCCTGCGCAGGTCGGCCCCCAGTTCCAGGACCTCGTGCCACTGCCGTGAGCCGGTGCCGGCATGCGGCACCATCCCGGAGTGGAACTTCTCCGCGCCGTACCGCGATGCCCTGAACTGGAAGAACAGCACGCTGTCCGAGCCGCGGGCGACGTGCGCGAGGCTGTTGCGGCGCATCTCGCCGGGCCGCTTGGCGAGGTTGCGCGGCTGCCAGTTGACCGCGCCGGCGGAGTGCTCCATGAGCATCCACGGCTTGCCGCCCGCCACCGAGCGGGCCAGGTCGGCGGACATGGCCAGGTCGATGTGGTTGTCCGGCTGCTCGGCCCGCAGATAGTGGTCGTTGGCGACGACGTCGAGCTCTCGGGCCCACTGCCACAGGTCCGTGGACTTGCAGTTGACCGTCCCGGCGAAGTTGGTCGTCACCGGCAGGCCGGGGGTGATCTCCTTGAGCAGGTCGCGCTGGAGGATGTAGTGCTCGCGGTGCTGGCCGTCGCTGAAGCGGGCGTAGTCGAGCCGCTGGGCGGGGTTGACCGCGGTGTGGTTGAACCGGGGGGCGTCGATCTGCGACCAGTCGGTGTAGCGCTGTCCCCAGAAGGCGGTGCCCCAGGCGTCGTTGAGGGCGGCCAGGTCCAGGTAGGTGTGGCGCAGCCAGTCGCGCCAGGCCCGGACGCTGTGCTCGCAGTAGCACTCGCCGAGCGGCGCCCCGTACTCGTTGTGCACGTGCCACATGACCACGGCGGGATGGCCGCGGTAGTGCTCGGCGAGCGCGCGCACCAGGGCGGCGGTGGCGGCGCGGAAGGCCGGCGCGCTGGAGCAGGCGCTCTGCCTGCCGCCGAAGCCGATGCGGGTGCCGTCCCTGGTCACCGGCAGCGCGTCGGGGTGCTCGGCGACGAACCAGGCGGGCGGCGCGGCGGTGGGGGTGGCGAGGTTCACCGAGACGCCGGCGGCGTGCAGCCGGTCGATGACGTCGTCCAGCCAGCCGAACTCGTAGCGGCCCGGCTCCGGCTCCATCAGCGCCCAGGTGAACATGCCGAGGCTGACCAGGCTGACCCCGGCCTCGCGCATCAGCGCCGCGTCCTCCTCGTGCACCTCGCGTGGCCACTGTTCAGGGCTGTAATCCCCGCCGAAGGCGATACCGGCCGGACGCTCCGGGTACATCCATCCCCCTTGAGAAAACTCTGTGAACGTGCACAGTAGCGTCCCACGCCTCGGCTGAGAACATCCGGCCGAATTTCCCCGGGTTAACGAGAACGTAACGACCATTGACCGGAGATGCGGCACTGTTCCACTCTGTGCACGTTCACAGAGACTTCTGGAGGTATGCATGCGTGCCACACGCCTCGGAGCCATCCTGGCCGCCACGCTCACGGCCACCCTGACGATCGGCGGGTGCGGCTCCAGCGAGCCCGCCGGTGGTTCCGAGGCGGCGTCGCAGAGCCCGGCGGCCCCGCAGGGACCGGTCAAGCTCACCTACTGGACCTGGGCCCCGAACATGGACAAGATCGTGGCGGTCTGGAACAAGGACCACCCCGACATCCAGGTCACCGTCAGCAAGCAGGCGGGCGGCGACGACGCAGCGGCCAAGTTCCTCACCGCGGCCAAGGCGGGCAACCCGCCCGACCTGGTCCAGGCGGAGTACCAGCACCTGCCGTCGTTCATCGCCGCCGACGCCGTGGCCGACCTCAAGGCGGAGACCGCGGCGATCAAGGGCGAGTTCGGCGAGGGCGTCTGGGGGCTGGTCACCCTCGGCACCGACGCGGTCTACGCGGTGCCGCAGGACAGCGGCCCGATGATGCTCTTCTACCGCCAGGACCTGTTCGACGAGTACGGCCTGGAGGTGCCGAAGACCTGGCAGGAGTACGGCGACGCCGCCCGCGCCCTGCGGAAGAAGGATCCCAAGGCGCACCTGGGCACCTTCTCCAGCAAGGACCCTGGCGCCTTCACCGGGCTGGCCCAGCAGGCCGGCGCGCAGTGGTGGTCGATCAGCGGCGAATCCTGGAAGGTGAACATCGCCGACGAGCCCACCAGGAAGGTCGCCGACTTCTGGGGCGGCCTGGTGAAGGAGGGCGCCATCGACGACACGCCGTTCTTCACCCCCGAGTGGAACAAGGCGCTCAACGACGGCAAGCTGCTGACCTGGCCGTCCGCCGTGTGGGCGCCGGGCGTGCTGTCGAGCAACGCGCCCAAGGCCAAGGGCAAGTGGGCCGTCGCCCCGCTCCCCCAGTGGAACGCCGGTGAGAGCTTCAGCGGCTTCTGGGGCGGCTCCTCGGTGGCGGTCGCCGCCAAGACGCCGCACAAGGCCGCCGCCGCCCGGTTCGCCACCTGGCTCAACACCGACGCGAAGGCGCTCGACCTGCTGGTGAAGGAGGCGGCGATCTATCCGGCCGCCGCCAAGGCGCAGTCGGCGCTCGGCACGGCGCCCGAGTACTTCGCCAACCAGCCCGACTTCTGGCAGCAGGCGGCGACGGTCTCGGCCGGGGCGCGCGGCTTCACCTTCGGCCCGAACGTGAGCGTCACGTACAACGCCTTCAAGGACGGCTTCGACAAGGCGCTGCAGGACGGGACGTCGTTCTCGGACGCGGTCGGGGCCATGCACGAGGCCACCGTCGCCGACATGCGCAAGTCCGGGTTCACGCTCGCGTCATGACGCCCACCCCCAAGAGGCGCGTCCCGCTCGCCCCGTACGTCATCCTCACCCCCGCCCTGGTCCTGTTCGTGCTGTTCCTGGCGCTGCCCATCGGCTACACGGTCTATCTGGCGATGCGCCGCACCCAGGTGTCCGGGCTGGGCCTGGGCGCGGGGGCGCGGCGCGAGGTGTTCGTCGGCTTCGACAACTTCGCCGCCGCCGTGGCCGACGGCGAGTTGTGGGCCGGGTGGCTGCGGGTGCTCGGGTACGGCGCGCTGGTGCTGGTCGTGATGCTGGGCCTGGCTCTGCTGTTCGCGCTGCTGCTGGACTCGGCGCGGGTGCGGCTGGCCCGGTTCAGCCGGATCGCCATCTTCCTGCCGTACGCGGTGCCGGGTGTGGCCGCGTCGCTGATGTGGGGGTTCCTGTACCTTCCCTCGCTCAGCCCGATCCGGGCGGTCCTGGACGTGGACCTGCTCGGCGCGACCACGGTCACGTACTCGATGGCGAACGTGGCGGTGTGGGGCGGGACCGGGTTCAACATGCTGGTGCTCTACACCACGCTGCGCGCGATCCCGCGCGACTACTACGAGGCCGCGCGGCTGGACGGGGCCTCGGAGCTGCAGATCGCGCTGCGCATCAAGATCCCGATCCTGGTGCCGGCGATCATCCTGACGACCGTCTTCTCGATCATCGCGACGATCCAGGTGTTCACCGAGCCGACCGCGCTGCGGCCGTTCAGCAACACGATCAGCTCGACGTGGAGCCCGCTGATGAAGGTCTACCGCGACGCCTTCGTCACCGGTGACCTGTACTCGGCCGCCGCCACCTCGATCGTCATCGCGGCGATCTCGCTCGTCCTGTCGTTCGGTTTCCTGCGCGTGGTCCGCGACCGCGCCTTCGGGGAGGGCTGATGGCCGCCATCGCACAACACCGGGGCGCCGGCAGTCGAGCACGCCGGGGCACGGACGATCGGGCGCGCCGGGGCGCAGGGCTCGTGCCCACGGCGCTGCTCCTGCTGGGGGCGCTCTACTGCCTGTTCCCGGTGGGCTGGGTGCTGATCGCCTCGACCAAGTCGCCGGGCGAGCTGTTCACCACGCCCACGCTGGCGTTCGGCACCGGCTTCCTGGGCAACGTGACGGAGCTGTTCGCCTACCGCGACGGGGTGTTCTGGCTGTGGCTGGGGAACACGCTGGTGTACGCGGGCGGCGGCGCGCTGCTGTCCACCGCGGTCTCGGCGATCTCGGGGTACGCGCTGGCCAAGTACCGTTTCCCGGGCCGTACGCTGATCTTCAACCTGCTCATCGGCGGCATCCTGGTGCCCGCCGTGGTGCTGGCCATCCCGCAGTATCTGCTGTTCTCCGAGATCGGCCTGGCCGACACCTACTGGGCGGTCCTGCTGCCGCAGATCCTGCATCCGTACAGCATCTACCTGGCCCGGATCTACGCCACCGCCGCCATCCCGGACTCGCTGCTGGAGGCCGGCCGGATCGACGGGGCGAGCGAGGGGCGGCTGCTGGCTCGGGTGGCGCTGCCGCTGATGGTGCCGGGGCTGGTGACGATCTTCCTGTTCCAGTTCGTGGCCATCTGGAACAACTTCCTGCTGCCGTTCATCATGCTGGGCGACGACGGCAAGTTCCCGCTCACGGTCGGGCTCTACACGCTGCTCGCCGCCGGGGCCAACCAGCCGTCGCTGTACAACCTGATCCTCACCGGGACGCTGCTGTCGATCATCCCGCTGATCGCGCTGTTCCTCACCATGCAGCGATACTGGAGGACCGACCTGTCCTCCGGAGCCGTGAAATGAAACGCCCAACGATCCATGACGTCGCCGCCGCCGCAGGAGTCTCCCGCGGCACGGTGTCCCGGCTGCTCAACGGCGACCGCTACGTCAGCCCCGCGGCCCGCGTCGCCATCGAACGGGCGATCTCGGAGACGGGCTACGTCGTCAACCGCGCCGCCCGCAGCCTGGTCACCCAGCGGACCGGCTCGATCGTCATGGTGCTGTCGGAGCCGCACGAGAAGCTCTTCGAGGACCCCAACTACAGCACCCTGATCAGGGTCGCCATCCGCCGGCTCGCCGAGCGCGACCTGTCCCTGGTGATGATGCTGGCGGGCGACGAGGGCGACCGCGAGCGCGTGGTGCGTTACGTGCGCGGCGGCCACGCCGACGGGGTCCTGCTCGTCTCCACCCACGCGGGCGACCCGCTGGTCAGCGCGCTCGGCTCCGTCACCCCCGCGGTCTCCTGCGGCGCCGTCATCGGCCGCGAGAGCGTGATCCCGTACGCGGGCGCCGACGATCGGCTCGGCGCCCGGCAGATGACCGAATACCTGGTGAGCCAGGGCCGCCGCCGCATCGCCATGATCACCGGGCCGATGGACACGCCGGGCGGCATCCAGCGGCTCGAAGGCTTCGCCGACGTGCTGCGCCGCAAGGCGTCCAGCAAGCTCATCGCGCACGGCGACTGGACCCAGGCCAGCGGCGAGCGCGCCATGGCCGAGCTGCTGGAGCGCTCCCCGGACCTCGACGCGGTGTTCGTCGCCTCCGACCTGATGGCCGCCGGCGCGCTGACCGCGCTGCGCGCCGCGGGCCGCTCGGTGCCGGGCGACGTGGCGGTGGGCGGTTTCGACGACTCCTCGGTGGCCACCTCCACCCTTCCGCCGCTGACCACGATCAGGCAGCCGCTGGCGGAGATGGCCAATCGGACGATGGATCTGCTGCTGGCGCTCATCGACGGCGCCGGTCAGGTGGAGCCGGTGATACTTCCCACCGAGCTGGTGATCCGCGAGTCCGCGTAGGGGCGCCGGGTCAGCGGGGCACGAAGCCGCGGTAGACGACCCGTCGGCGCCGGAGCACCGGCCACTGGTGGTCCCTGATGCCGGTCAGCACGAGGGCCGCCGTGGCGCCGGTGAGGAGGGTGCCGACGAGGCCTACCATGACGAACATGAAGACGATCTCCATGACGTTCCCTTCGCAAAGAAGTTTAATTTTAAACTTGGCCTCCTCAACAGCGCCCTCCCGCGCCCTATTCCGGCCACGGCGGAACGGGGCCGGACTCACCCGTCGTAGGTGAGCAGGGCTCGTAACCTCCGCGCTTCCTGCGCGAGCCGGCTCGATCCCTTGCGCGCGGCCACCGCCGCGAGCGCGGGGAGGTCGCCGCGCGCGCCGGCGAGCCTGGCTGCCCTCGCGCCGGCCGCCATCAGGTCGGCCAGGCCGCTGCGGGGCCGCTCCCCCTCGGCGGGCAGCAGGCTGGGCAGCAGGTCCGCGATCACCGCCCAGACCGCCGTGTGGGCGCCTGCCTGGGTCGCCTCGTCCAGCGCGGAGATCACCCGGTTGAGCTTGACGACCTCCTCCGCGACCAGCTCCGCCACCGCCTCGCCCAGCGCCGCGACCGGCGCCTCGCCGCGGGCCGCGAGCGTCACCAGGGCGTCGACGGCCGCCGCCCGGTCCGCCGCGTTGCGGTGGCCCATGCCGCAGGCGAGCGCCCACGCCATCGCGGGACCGACCGGCCCTTCGCCATGCGCCAGGTCGGCCAGCACCCTGACCTGGCGATCGTTGCTCTCCAGGGACGCCGGCAGATAGGACATCAGGTGCGCCGCCACGACCTCGCGGTGCGACGGCAGCACCAGCGGCCACCACGCCAGGGAGTAGAAGTGCCCGCCGCCCGGCGTCAACAGCTCGCCAAGCGGGGCGGGCAGCTCTGCCGGAGGGCGGCTCGGCTCGGCGCGGACCTCCGCGAAGTCGTTCCCGTGATAGCCAGGCCGCCGGTGCACCCAGCACGTCATGTCGGGATCGGCCGGCCGACCGCCCCGCAGCCACGCGGCGCAGGCACGCCCCGCGTCCGAGGTCAGCGTGCCGGCCCGCGCGACGACCGCCGGGGCGATCTCCCGGGGCAGCCGGAGCATCGCCTGCGCGAGATCGACCGGCAGCGCCTCCACCCCGGCGGCCTCCAGCCGCGCCAGCCGGTCGAGCAGGACGACCGGGTCGACGTGCCCGGTGCCCGACGTCGGCGCGGCCAGCAGGACGGGACAGCCGCCCCCCGACTCGAAGCGCGCCACGAGCTCGCGTGCCCGCTGCTGGAACAGCCGGTCGAGCGGCCCCGACCCGTCCACCCGCACGTCGCTCGCGGCGAACTGCCCCGAGAGCTTCGCGCTCTCCTCCGGCTCGGCGAACGCGTAGACGACCCGGTGCAGCAGCTCGTACGTCCGCTCCATGGACTGCCGGCCGTAGAAGCCGAGGCTCCCCGGGTCGATCCGCCGCGCCCACGGCCGCAGCGCCTCGCGAAGCGCCTGCGGCTCCCGGTCCGCCCACTCGACGAGACCGGCGAGGACGCGCTCGAACTCGTACACCTCCAGCGGCCACCTGATGGCGGCGACCTGCCGCGCGAGCTCCTCGGGCGAGGCGATCGGCGGCGCAAGCCCGGGGCCGGGCCTGGCCATCAAGGGCTGCGCCTCGGCCGGCTCCTCCGCGATCGGCTCGCCGTACGCCGTGGAGATCTTCTCGCGCAGGTCGGCGGGCAGTCCGCCCGCCGCCTCGATGATCACCTCGCGTCCCGGCCCGCCCGCCCGCGCGGCGAGCCGTACGGCCAGCCGGGTCGCGCGCTCCTGGAGATCCAGCACGTCCTGCCCGAGGATCACCGCCAGCGCGCCGAGCCCGGCGTCGGCGCGGCCGGGCATCCTGCCCACGGCCTCCCCGATCCACGTGACGGTGGCCCGCAGCAGCTTCTTCTCCGGCCGGAACGCCAGCCCGTCGACCGCCTCCGCGAACAGCTCGTCCGCCAGCAGCCCGGCCGCCTCCACCCGCTGGACCTGGGCCAGCGCCAGGCTCGCCACCGCGACGGGAGCCACCGGCAGCAGCCGGACGTAGTCCCTGACCCGTGGCGTCACCTCCTCCAGGCCGAGCCCGAGCCGCTCGTGCAGGTCCGCGAGCGGCACCACCGCGGCCGGCCCGTCGCGCAGGAGCCGCCCCACGAGGCCGTCGATGACATCGGCCCGCTGCAGCAGCCCGTCCTCCACCAGCTGGTGGACGCCCCAGATCTGCTGTCCGGAGAAGGCCTCCGCGAGGCCGTCGATCTCGAACAGGCGCGGAGCGAGATGGGGGAACAGCGGATCCGCGCCTGCCGTGACCGGATCGAGCCTGCGCAGCCAGCCGGTCGCGAACAGGTCGCCGGCGGGCGGCTCGATCCCGGTCTCCCGCACCAGGGCGGCGACGATGTCCCACTGCTGGGCGTCGTCCGTGCGCAGCCCCGCGACCATCCGGCTCGCCGCGTCCGCCCGCCACTGCTCGGGCCGGTCCCGCAGCAGCTCCAGCGCCCACCGGGCGTCACGCGCATCCTCCTGCCGCCACCTGAACTCGCGCCGGAACAGCCAGCCGGTCACCGCCGCGGCACCGCCCAAGCAGCCGACCCCGGCCATGAGCAGCGGCGAGAACTCCCGCCGCCATTCCCACCAGCCGGCCCTCCTCCGTCTCCGCGCCGTGATGTACGCGGGCAGCTCGGCGGCGACGGCCCTGCGCCCCGCCTCGTCCAGTCCGGCCACGAGCCGGACGGTCCCCTGGGTGTCACCCGCCCGGACGAGCCTGACCAGCTCCGGCCAGGGCCTGTCGGACACCGTCGCGGTCCCGGGGGTCGTCGGCGCGTTCTCCTGCGCCACTGCGTCAGCCATGGCGCGGACCCTACCGACGCCTCCCGACAATCCCGCTTTCCCGAACCTTGCACCTTGCCGTGTTGAGCGTCCACGGCCATGTGGAAGAGTTACGGCCTATGGAACACCGCGTATTGGGACGCACTGGACGCCAGGTCGGCGTGGTCGGACTCGGCGCCTGGCAGCTCGGCGCCGACTGGGGCGACGTGAGCGAGGACGACGCCGTCGCCACGCTGTCGGCGGCGGTCGACGAGGGCGTGACGTTCATCGACACCGCCGACGTCTACGGCGACGGCCGCAGCGAGCAGATCGTCGGCCGCTTCGCCAAGGGACGACCGGAGCTCACCGTGGCCACCAAGATGGGCCGCCGCGTGGAGCAACTGCCGGACAACTACGTCATGGCGAACTTCCGCGCCTGGAACGAGCGATCCCGCCAGAACCTCGGCGTCGACACCATCGACCTGGTCCAGCTGCACTGCCCGCCCACCGCCGTCTACTCGACCGACGCGGTGTTCGACGCGCTCGACACCCTGGTCGCCGAGGAGAAGATCGCCGCGTACGGCGTCAGCGTGGAGACCTGCGAGGAAGCGCTGACCGCCATCGCCCGCCCCGGCGTCGCGTCCGTGCAGATCATCCTCAACGCCTTCCGGCTCAAGCCGCTGGAGCGGGTGCTGCCCGCCGCCCGCGAGGCGGGCGTCGGCATCATCGCGCGCGTCCCGCTGGCCAGCGGGCTGCTGTCCGGCCGGTACGACGAGCGGACGACGTTCGCACCCGACGACCACCGCACCTACAACCGGCACGGTGAGGCGTTCGACGTCGGCGAGACCTTCTCCGGCGTGGACTTCGCCACCGGCCTGGAGGCGGTCCGCCGCCTGGCGCCGCTGGTGCCGGAGGGGGCGACGATGGCGCAGTTCGCGCTGCGCTGGATCCTCGACCGGCCCGGCGTCTCCGTCGTCATCCCCGGCGCCCGCAACCCGGGCCAGGCCAAGGCCAACGCCTCGGCCGCCGCGCTGGAGCCGCTTCCCGCGTCGACGACGCAGGCCGTACAGGATGTCTATAACGAGCTGATCCGTCCGCAGGTGCACGACCGCTGGTAGTGCCCTAGTGTGCCCGCATGAGTGGACGTGCGGTGCTGGTGACGGGGGCGTCGAGAGGGATCGGCAGGGCGGTCGCGACCGCGTTCGCCGCTGAGGGCGACCGGGTCGCGATCCACCACCGGGACTCGCCCGAGCCGGCCGAGAGCCTGCTCGGCGAGCTCCCCGGCGCCGGGCACGCCATCGTGCGGGCCGACCTGGCGGCCCCCGACGAGGTGCGGCGCATGGTGGACGCGGCGGCGAGTGCCCTGGACGGGATCGACGTGCTGGTCAACAACGCCGGCGTCTTCCTGCACCACCCGGTGACCGAGCTGTCCTACGAGGAGTGGCAGGCGAACTGGCGGCGGACGCTCGACGTCAACCTGACCGGGGCCGCCAACGTCATCTGGTGCGCGCTCCAGCACATGCCGTCCGGTGGACGGATCATCAACGTGTCCTCGCGCGGCGCCTTCCGCGGCGAGCCGGACAGCCCGGCCTACGGCGCGAGCAAGGCCGGCCTCAACGCGCTCGGCCAGTCCCTGGCGGTGGCGCTGGCCCCGCGCGGCATCGCGGTGGGGACGGTGGCGCCGGGCTTCGTGGCGACGGACATGACCAACGAGCACCTCAAGCCGCCTCGCGGGGAGGCGATCCGGGCGCAGAGCCCGTACGGCCGGGTGGCACGGCCCGAGGAGATCGCCGCGGCGGTCGTCTACCTCGCCTCTCCCCTGGCCGAATGGGCCAGCGGCACGATCATCGACCTCAACGGCGCCAGTTACCTCCGGTAGGCGGCTTGACTTTGTCGCAAGCTTTGACTCACTCTATTGAGACAAAGCTTGCGACAAATGGAGGCGTCATGCCGGACAGAGCATTACCGGACGCCGTCCCGCCGGCGCGTGCGGCGGAGCGGTGGGCGAGCGCGTGGCTGGCCCAGCACGACCTGACCGACGACCGGCCGACACCGTTGCTGACCGCGCGGCTGACGGCGCGGCGGCGTGCCCGCCTCGCCGACCACGTCCTCCTCGCGGTATTGATCATCGTCGCCGCGCTCGCACAGGTCTACGGCGGGCTCACCCCCTCCGCCCCCGGCGGGTCCGAGGCGCGCCAGCCGATGCCGTTGCTGATCCTGATCGCGGCGGTGGCCGGGCTGCTGCTGGTCCAGTCGCTGTCCGACTGGTGGGTGCGGCGCGTCGACCGGCGCGCCGGCGCGGCGCTGTCCCGGCGGGCCGCCCATCCGGTCCAGCCCGGCTGGCGAGCCCTGCTCGGCCTGCCGCACGCCCTCTTCACCGCCGCCACCCTCACCGGCGCGGCGGCGCTGGCGGTGAGCGCCCTGACCATCCGGGACTCCACCGTCGGGTACGCGGCCCTCATCACGCTGGTCGGGCTGGCCGGAGTCGCCGCGGGCCTCGTCCTGCGGCTGCGCGACGTGCTGCTGCGCCCGATCGTCGCCGAGGACGAGACATCGCTGATGGCGGACGTCGTCATGCGCGTCGAGGACGCCCGCGACCTCAACAGGACGACGGTGGCGTGGGTGCTGCCCATGGTGTTGCTGTTCGGCTCGGCGCCCGGCTGGTGGAAGGTCGCCGCGCTCGGCCTCATGATCCTGTGGCTGGTCGCGCTCTTCCTCGTCCCCGCGAGGACTCCGCCGATCGCGACGGTGGCCCGGCAGGCCATGGACGTCCGATGATCGTCATCGACACGGCCTCACCCGTTCCGCCGTTCGAGCAGCTACGCGCCCAGCTGGCCAGGCAGATCCAGGACCGCGAGCTGGCCGTGGGCGCCCGGCTGCCGACGATCCGGCATCTCGCGGCCGACCTCGGCCTGGCCGTCAACACGGTCGGCAGGGCCTACCGGGAGCTGGAGGAGGCGGGGTTGATCGAGACGCGCGGACGGGCGGGCTCGTTCGTCTCGGCCGCCGGTGAGGAGGGGCTCGAACGCGCGCGCCGGGCCGCCGCCGACTACGCGGCCGTGATCGCCAGCGTCGGCCTCCTTCCGGGGGAGGCGATCCGCATCGTCCAGGCGGCGCTGGCGTCCGGCAGGACGACACCGACCGCTCGCTAACGGGGATCCGGCGGATCCATGGCGACCTTGCCCAACCCTCCGGCATGACCGGACCTGCTCGAACGGCGCTGCAGGTCCGGCTCTCCCCGGAGCACCGGCGTCCGGTCCTCGCGCCTGTGACCGGCCCGGTTCCGTGCTCTCGCGGAGAACTGTCGGGCCGGCCCGCTATGAATATCGCCGTACGCGAAGATCGATGTACGGCGGGAGGCCGGCGTGGGCGTGGTCGAGGAGTTGCCCGACTGGGTGGAGGGCTTGCCGGAGGCGACTTTGGAGGTGTTCGCGCAGCTTGACGCGGTCTATGCCTACGAGTGGCGGTGGCCCGCGCCCCAGCTGGCCGACACCCCCGTGGGGAAGCTGACCGAGAGCTGGGATGACGCCCGGTGGCGGGCCATGGGGCTGTGGGCGCAACTACGCATGCGGATCCTGTGGGACGGAGTCACTCCCTACGGCTACTGCCCGGTCCTGATCGCCGTGCCCACCGCGCTGGCGCGGCGCCGACTCGGCTGGGCGCCGGACGAGATCGCGCTGCTGTGGCGGGCGGCGGCCACCCCACTGGCCGGCGGGCAGGAGCGCGACGAGATGTTCAAGATGCCCGTCGCCGCGCTCAAACGACTGCCGGCCGCCGATCGCGCCCCGCATCTCGATCTGCTGCGCCAGGCCAAAGCACGACTGGACAACGCCGCATGGACGGCGAGATGGCCGGCCAAGCGCTTCATCGACGACGTGCTGGCCGAGCAGAGCGATCCGGTGGCCGCGGCGCAGATCCTGGTCGCCGGGCTGGACGACTTCGCCACTGTGCTGCGCACCGACTACGCCGAGCGGCTCGGTGCGCCCGGCATCCTGCCGGTGCTGCGGCACTGGACCACGGCCACCACCGCGCGGCCGAGCCCCGCCTGGCTGAGCAGGGCCGCCGCGCTGCGCACCCCCGAGGCGGTCGCCCTGGCCAGGCAGATCCTGGGGCTGATTCCGGCCTACCGGGAGCGGGTGGAGCGGCGCCGGCGCGACGACTACGAGTGGACCGTCGTCACCTACCTGCACGAACGCACCGCGACCTTGCTGCGCGGCATGCTGTGGGCCTGCGAGCCGGTCGACGAGCCGTGGGTGACCGCGCTGCTCGGCGACGTGGCGGTGGCGACCGGGACCGGCATCGGCGGCTCGGGGGCCAACGCGCGGAGCGAGCTGCTGGCCAACGCCGCCATCGGCGTGCTGGCCCGGCGCGGCGGTCCTGACGTGGTGGCCCAGCTGGCTCGGGTGCAGGCCAAGGTTCGTAAGAAGAGCATCCTCGCCGGGGTGAACCGCACCCTGGAGGCGGTGGCCGTACAGACCGGGCTGTCTCCGGAGCAGTTGCTGGAACGCACCGTGCCCGACTTCGGGCTGGGTCCCGACGGCACCCGCACCGAGCGAGGCCTGACTCTGTCGCTGGACGACGTCATCTCCTACAGCGCCCGTACGTCCATCCCCAAGCGGGTCCGCGAGGAGCACGCCGACGTGCTGGCGGAGCTCAGGAGCACGGCCAAGGAGCTGAAGAAGGCGCTGCCCGCCGAGCGCTTCCGCGTCGAGGGCGCGCTGGCCACCGAGCGGATCTGGCGCTGGGCGGACGTCTGCCGCCACTACCTGGACCACCCGGTCACCGGCTCCTTCGGCCGGGCGCTGATCTGGGAGATCCTCCAGGGGCCGGCCGGCCTCCCGGTCCGGGTGAACGGCTCGTGGGAGCTGACCGACCCCGCCGGGCGGCGGATCCAGCCGTTCCCGGACACGCCCGTCCTGCTGTGGCATCCCATCTCGCACACCGCCGACGAGGTCCGCGGCTGGCGCGACCACCTGATGGACCACGGCCCGCGCCAGCCGTTCAAGCAGGCCTTCCGCGAGGTGTATCTGCTCACCCCCGCCGAGGAGCTGACGCACGACCACTCGCGCCGCTTCGCCGGCCACCTGCTGCGTTACGGCCAGGCCAAGGCGTTGCTGACGGGCCGCGGCTGGACCGGCATGTCGCTCGGGCACTGGGGCTGGGAGTACGGCTCCAGTCAGGCCGAGGCCGTGAAGGAGATGCCCGGCGGCCTGACCGCGCGCTGGGACTTCCATCTGGACGCGGAGTCCGGCGATCGCGACGGCTACGGCACCGTCTCCATCTGCGTCAGCGGCGACCTCCACTTCACCGACGAGCACGACCGGCGCGTCCCGCTGGCCGAGGTGCCGCCGCTGGTGCTGTCGGAGGTGCTCCGCGACGCGGACCTGGCCGTGGGCGTCACCTCCACCGGCCTGGACCCCGAAGGGCAGGGCGACTACTGGCGGTCCTACGGCTTCGGCGACCTGTCCGAAACCGCCCGGGTCCGCCGCGACGCACTCCTGCGGCTGCTGCCCCGGCTGGCCCTCGCCGACCGGGCCGAGGTCACCGACCGCTTCCTGCGCGTCCGCGGCGACCTGCGCACCTACAAGATCCACCTGGGGTCGGGCAACATCCTCATGGACCCCGACGACGCCTACCTGTGCATCGTCCCGCGTGGCGTCGGCGACCCGGTGCTCCTGCCGTTCGAGGAGGACGGCGGGATGCTCTCGGTCATCCTGTCCAAGGCGTTCCTGCTGGCCGCCGACACCTCGATCACCGACCCGTCCATCACCCGCCAGATCGCCGCGCGTATGTCCAACTAACGATCTAGGTGCCATCATGACGGGGACGAGGGAGCGCGCATGGCTGGATTACGGCTTTTCGGGGCGGCGCTCGTCGTCCTCCTGGCGATCGGCACGTCGCCCGCACTGGCGGAACCGCCCACGTACACCTTCCACCGGCAGACCCTGTGGAAGCAGTACACGACGACGGATCCGGGCACCGGGGCGCGGGTGACGACCTGCTTCAGGCTCCCCGCCGTGGTCAGGACGGGCAACGACGTGCTGCTCGCGTTCGCCGAGCGGCGTAACCGGAACAACTGCGCCGACCATGGCGCGTTCGACGTCGTCATGCGGCGCTCCACCGACGACGGCGTCACCTGGCAGGCGAGCCGGACGGTCCTGGCCAGCACCCAGGGGGCGGTCCTGCAGGGCAACGCCACCCTGGTCGCGGACTCGGCCGGGCCGGTGTTCCTGTTCACCACGTCCGAGCCGACCGCGACCCGGACCACCCCGCGCACTCCGTGGGTCCAGGTCAGCCATGACGACGGGCGCACCTGGTCGGCGCCGAAGAACCTGTCGGGCGTCATCAAGGCGCCGGCGGGCGACGGCGACTGGTTCGCCACCGGGCCGGGGCACGGGATCCAGCTGACCCGCGGCCCGCACGCGGGACGCCTGGTGGTGCCGGTCTACTACGCCGTGGGCGCGCGGCAGAGCGTACGGCTGATCTACAGCGACGACCACGGCGGCACCTGGCGGATCGGCGCGACGGCGACGTACGACAAGTCCGTGCTGCAGTTGGGCGAGCAGACTCTGGTCGAGCGGGCCGACGGCGGCATCCTGGTGATCGCCCGCAACGGCGCGGTGCCGGACCAGACCTCCGTGCACGGGCTGGCCCGGGGCGTCAGCACGGACGGCGGGGAGTCCTTCGACGGCGAGTTCCGGGCGGACCCCGGCATCACCGCGCCGCCCACCCACCCCGCGCTGCTCCGCCAGCGCTGGGACGGCGGCCCCTACAGCCGCATCCTGCTGTCGGCTCCCGCGACCCCGAAGACCGGCAACAACCCCGTGGGCATGAACGTACGCTCCACCTTCGACGAGGGCGCGACCTGGCGTGACCACGACGACACCGCCGGCGAGGCAGGCGTGCGGATCGACGGCGACCACGCCGGATACTCCGACATGACGCTCATCGGCAACGGCGCGATCGGTGTCCTGTACGAGGCGGGCGCGGCTCGCTTCCGGGACGAGATCCGCTGGAACTGGTTCTGGGAGAGCGCCATCGGCTTGCGAGACTGATCGGCCGGGCACACGTTCCCGCTGAGGTAATTCGTATTATCAGGTTGACGGGCGATTTTCGCTGATCGATGCTCTGTGATCACAGCCACACCTTCGCGGTGTGACGACGAAAGGGCAGAGCATGTCCGAACCGGTCCTCGACCGCCGCACCGTCCTCCGCGCCGCCCTCGGCACCACCTTCACCGCGGCCGGCCTCACCGCGCTCTCCGCCCCGGCGACGGCGCTGGCCGCCGGTCCCGCGGGCTTCCCTTCCTACGCCTACCTCGGCCGGCCGCTGAACTCCGCGGCCCTGCGGTACAACCCGACCGGCGAGCTGATCTTCCCCTGCGTGCGCGGCACCTACGACCGCATCTCCGGCGCACGCGCCAGGTACTACCTCTATTACGCGCCGCACGACAAACCCGGCGGCATCTGCCTGGCGTACGGCGACTCGCTCGCCGGGCCGTTCACCGAGTACCCGGCCAACCCGATCATCGGCCCGACCTGGGCCGGCCACTACAAGGTCAGCCACGTCTCCTCCCCGCACGTGCTCTGGCACGCGGCCGACAGGAGCTGGTACATGTACTTCCACGGCGAGAACAGCACGACCCGCCTGGCCACGTCCGCCGACGGCATCACCTTCACCTATCACGGCGTGGTGCTCGACACCTCGATGGTGCCCGGCATCTCCGAGGCCTCCTACGCGCGGGTCTTCGACCACTCGATCGCCGCGCTGGGCTCCCGCTACGCGATGGTCTACATGGGCAACCAGGGCGGCACGCGCAAGATCTTCTGGGGCTGGTCGGCCGACGCGCGGACCTGGCGGTTCGACCCCCAGCCGCTCGTCTCCCCGGCCGGCGACGGGCTGACCGACCTGAGCGGGCCTCACCTGTTACGCCGCAACAACACCACGTACGTGGTGTATCACGGCAACTCCGGCAAGATGTACCTCACCGAGGTGGGCGACTCCTTCGACAGGGAGGTGCACCTCGGCGTGTTCCACACCCCGCTGACCGGGGCTCCCGATTCGGCGCGGTCCGCGGCTCCCGCATTCGGGACAGACCGCGGCGTCGGGTACATGTTCTACGAGGCCGGGCAGCGCGGCTCCAGCGTGATCGCGGTAGCGCGCGCCACCTCCTGATCCGGGTACGCACGCCGCCGACCGGCGCCGGGCCCCGATCAGGCGGCCGGGCCCCGATCAGGCGACCCGGGCCGTCCCGTCATCTCGGTCGTTGCCGGGCCGGGCCGCTACGCGCGCCAGGGCCCGAGGAACTCGGTGAGCGTGGGCTCGAGCTTCTTCGGCGCCATCATCACGGCGCCGTGGTCGAGTCCGGGCAGGGTGCGGTGCGTGGCGCCGGGCAGCGCCTCGGCGAGCGCCCGCGCGGCGTCGTGGAACCCCGCCGGGCTCTTGCCGCCGGTCAGCACCAGGGCGGGCGCGGTGGCGCCCGCCCACTCGGCCGCCTCCAGCGGCCTGCCCTGCTGGGTGCCGCCCATGACGGCGATGTCGTACGGCAGCGTGTGCGCCAGCTTCGTGAGGCCGGACCACACGCCGGGCATCAGTCGCATCATCGTCACCACGAACGCCGGCATGCCCTGTGCCTGGGTCATGAAGTACTTGACCGCCTCGCCGCGCCTTCCCCGGGCGAGCAGCGCGTCGATGTGCCGGCCGAAGTCCTCGGGTGGTGCGAAACCGTCCCCGCTGACCGCGAACGGAGGCTCGTACAGGGCCAGCCGGTCGACGCTCAGCCCCGCAGCGGCGGCGCGGAGGGCGAGCACCGCACCGGAGGAGCTGCCGAACAGCGACGCCGAGCCGCCGACGTGGTCCATGAGCGCCGCGAGGTCCTGGACCTCGCGCTCCACGACATGCTCAGCGGCGTCGCCACTCGCCCTCCGCCCTCGCCTGTCGTAGTTGTCGCCACTCGCCCCTCGCCCCCGCCTGTCGTAGTTGATCACGGTGAAGTGGGCGGCGAGCAGTGTGGCGAGCTTGGCGGTGTCCTTCCGGTCGGCGAGTGCCGAGGAGACCAGGATGACGGCGGGACCGGCGCCGAGCCGCTCGAAGGCGATCTCGGTGCCGTCGCGGGAGATGACCGTGTCGGTGGTGGTCGCGGGCATGGGGTGGTGCTCCGTTCGGGCGTGATGTCGGATTCCTTGCCCATATGACGGCGGATCTCCGAAAAAGGAATCGGCCCTATCACCGGCCCGGTTCACTCGGCGGGCCGTCTTCCGAGCACAGCCCTTCATCCGGCGCACAGAACCTGCCCGGGAGCCGTACACCCCGCTCTGCTCAGCTGCGTCGGGCCGGACACAGGTCCAGCCCGCGAGGCGGTGGATTCTGTCGGTCCCGCCGTTCACACTCGCGAGTGTCTTCCCTTCTTCCTGGAGGTCGCGATGGCGAGGCGCCGGACATCAGCACGCGGACGTCCCACCCGCAGGAGACGCCGCGGGCAGGTGCATCCGGGGTGGCTCGCCCTGCCGATCGCGGCCGTCTTCGCGCTGCCCTGGGTGCTCGACTTCCTCAGGTCGTCGTGGGTGCCCTTGGCCGCCGCCCTGGTCTCACTGGCCGCTCTGCTGGTCGCGGCCGTCGTCGTGGTGCGCCGCCTGGGGGCGGGCTACCGGCGGGACGCGCTGCTGCGCGCCGGGCTGGATCGGCTCGACCCGCGGCGCTTCGAGGAGTTGACGGCGGAGCTGCTGCGCCGCGACGGGTTCCGCAAGGTGCGGGTGGTCGGCGGGGCCGGGGATCGGGGTGTCGACGTCCTGGGGGTCGCGCCGGACGGCAGGCCGTACGCGGTGCAGTGCAAGTACTACACCCGCCCGCTGGGGCCGGGTGGCGTGCGCGACTTCGTGGGGGCCCTGCGCGCCGCGCCGTACAGAGAGCATCGGGGGGTGCTGGTGATCTCCCACTACCTGAGCACGCAGGCGGCTGAGACGGCCCGCGAGCAGGACCTGATCGTCATCGACCGGGACAGGCTGGCCGACTGGCTGCTGGAGGTCTACCGGCTCGGGCCGGGCAGGTCGTCGCCGTCGTGGCTCACGCGGCTGCGCCGGGGCCGGACACTGTCCGTCGAGATTCTTTGAGCGGGCGATACGCGGGAGCCCGGGCCGCGGGCCACCGGCCCGGGCTCACTCAACGTCCTACGGTGCGGGGACCTCGCGCACCAGGCGTGAGCTCCAGGGGCACCACCGCAGGTCGGGCAGGAAGGCGCCGCCCGCCTCGTCCAGGTGCTCTTCGACGTAGGGGATCGTGGCGTCGCACACCTCGGCGGCGAGGTCGAAGAAGTCGACCGTCTCGGGCACGAAGTGATAGGACCACTGCGGGTTGTAAGGAGCGGTGGTCTTGGCGATCGTGCCTATGACATGGGCTCTTTCGGTGGTGGTGCCGTTCACCAGGTCTCTGGCGTGCTGGATCTTGACGGGGTCGGTGAGCTGGAAGACAGCGGTCGAACCGGTGACGTCGGTGAACTCGAAGTAGGCCTCCGCAGCGGCTGTCTGCTGGGCTTGGGCGGGTAAGGCGGGTGCGATCAAGGCGAGCATTGCCATCGCCGCGAGGGCGGCGATCTTGGAGGTGATACGTCGCATTGCATCTCCCGTGCGTGTTCGGGCCGCGAGCGCGGCCATACGTGGCGTACGGTTACCATGCCATTACTCAGAGTGCCCATGGCGAAGCGGGGTCAGGCCCCCTGCGGTTGCCCCGAAACCCCGTCGCTTGACACCCCTTCGCAACTGCCTTAACAGCAAACCATCAAATCCTCGACGAGACCACCGATCAGCCCCATTCCGCCCAGTTCCAGAAGTGCCTCTTGGACGATCTGGCCACTCTGGATCACCACAACCACTCGGGATGTCGTCGAAGGACTCCAGCTCAGCCACCGGATCACGTCCGCGCGCTTGCCCGAATCCAGCGTGCCGAGACGTCCCGTGTGAGCCCGGACACACTGGCCCGGGCTCACGTCAGGGCCTTACGGTGCGGGGACCTCGCGCACCAGGCGTGAGCTCCAGGGGCACCACACCAGACCGGGCAGGAAGGCGCCGCCCGCCTCGTCCAGGTGGTCTTCGACGTAGGGCATGGTGGCGTCGCACACCTCGATGGCCATGTCGAAGAAGTCGACCGTCTCGGGGCTGTAGTGGTAGGACCACCGGGGGTTGTAGGGGGCGGGGCGCTTGATGATCCTGCCCAGGACGTGGGGTCTGTCGGTGGTGGCGCCGCTCACCAGTTCCCGAGCGTGCCTGATCTTGGCGGGGTCGGTGAGCCTGAGGACGGCCGTCGAACGGGTGATGTCGGTGAACTCGAAGTAGGCCTCCGTAGCGGCTGCGGCGCGCTGGGCCTGGGCGGGGGCGGCGAGGGCGAGCATCGCGATCGCTACGAGCGCGGCGACCTTGGGGATGATACGTCGCATGGGCATCTCCGGTGCATGTCGGGCCGTGAGCACGGCCGCTTGTCACACACTGTAACTTGACGATTACTGTGAGTGTCCATCGTTTTTGCTTCACGACCCGCCGACGGGGCTCTTTCCGGCCAGGTTGAGCGTGTCCTTGACGATCCGCCCGTCCTGGATCACCAGCACCACCCGGGCGGGGTCGTCGAAGAGCTCCGGCTCGGCCAGCGGATCGCCGCTCACCGCGATCACATCCGCGCGCTTGCCCGCCTGCAGGGTGCCGATCTCGTCATCGAGGCGGAGGATGCGGGCGTTGGACGCGGTCGCGGTGACGATGGCCGCCATGGCGCCGACGAGCCGCGCGCGGTGGGCGACCTCCAGGCCGCGCCGGTTCTGCCCCCTGCCCAGCAGGTCGGAGCCGGAGCCGACGAGAATGCCGTGCTCCCGGGCCATCAGGAGCGACTCTCCGGCGGCCTTCGCCGCGCCCTCCAGCTTGGGCAGCCCGGTCTCCGGCACTCCCCATTCGGGGGCCTGCTCGCGCAGCAGCTCGCAGATCGAGACGGTGAAGTCCAGCGCGGCGCCCGCGGCGGCCACCTGCGCCGCCACCTCCTCCGTGAGGTAGGTGGCGTGCTCGAAACACTCGATCCCGGCTTCGAGCCCCATCCGAATGGCGTCGGCATTGTGCGCGTGCGCGGTCACGTACGTTCCCCTGGCCCGCGCCTCCTCCACCGCCGCCCGCATCTCGGCGACGCTGAACTGCGTGTCCTCCATCGCGTCGTTGTGCGACACCACTCCCCCGGAGACGCACATCTTGAGCTGCGTCGCGCCGTGCCGGAACGCCATCCGCGCGGCCTTGCGCACCTCGTCGGGGCCGTCGCAGACCTGGCTGCGCTGGATCAGGCCGGGGATGCTGGGCACGTCGTGGCTGTGCGGCAGGAACGAGGGCCCCAGGTCGCCGTGCCCGCCGCTCTGGCACAGCAACGGCCCGGAAGGCAGCAGGCGCGGCCCTCGGACGAGCCCCTGCCGCAGCGCCCCCACCATGCCACCGTCCAGCCCGCCGAGCTCGCGCACCGTGGTGAACCCGGCGTCCAGGCACAACTCCAGGTTGGCGAAGGCCGCCGCCGCGAGCAACGCGGGCGGCGTCCCCACCTCGCCGAAGTCGACCAGGCCGAGGTGGGAGTGCAGGTCGATCAGTCCAGGCAGCACGGTCAAGCCGTCGGCATCGAGGGTGACCGTGCCGCCGTCGGTGCCGAAGCCCGCGATCCGATCGCCGTCGAGCCGCAGCCCCGACCCCGTCACCGGGTCGCCGCCCGTCCCGTCGATGATCGTGCCGCCATGCAGTACCAGCATCGGTCGCTCCTCCGGATTGTGATGATTAGGGCCAGGATCGTCTACGGAGGGGTGTTGCGGCGACGGGCTGGGCGTCAATAGGCGTCGCTTTCTTCGTGGCGCGGCACGAACGCTGCTGCCTAAATGCGTTGCTCGCGGCTGACGCGCACTGGGATGCTCGGCCGAGCCGGACCGGAGAGGAAACGCAGCGTGGCCGTCACCTCGTCCAGCAAGCCGTCCGAGTCCGAGCCGGAAGTCCGCACAACCGCCGGCGTCCTCCACGGCGGCCGGGAGGCGGGTCTGACCGTCTTCCGGGGGATCCCGTTCGCCGAGCCGCCGGTCGGCGCCCTCCGTTTCGCCGCGCCGCAGCCGGTGCGCAGCTGGGACGGTGTGCGCCCGGCGGTCGCGTACGGCCCGCCGCCCCCGCAGTCCGGCGTGCTCGGGGTGTCCCAGGACACCGCCGGGGGCGACTGGTTGACGATCAACGTCTGGACACCGGAACCGGATCCGGGGGCAGGGCTCCCGGTGATGGTGTGGATTCCCGGCGGCGGTTACGCCATGGGCGACGCCGGCCTCCCGGAGTACGACGCCGGCCACCTGGCCGGGAGCGGGGTCGTGGTCGTGACCCTCAACTACCGTCTCGGCATCGAGGGTTTCGCGCAGATCGACGGAGCCCCGGCCAACCGGGGGCTGCTCGACCAGGTCGCGGCCTTGCAGTGGGTACGGGACACCATCCGGGTGTTCGGCGGCGATCCGGACCGGGTCACGGTCTTCGGGCAGTCGGCGGGCGGCGGATCGGTCGCCGCGCTGCTCGCCATGCCGCGTGCCGCGGGGCTCTTCAGCCGGGCGGTCGCGCAGAGCGTGCCGGGGACGTTCTTCTCCCCCGAGCTGGCCGCCGACATCGCCGCCGCCTGCGCCGCCGAGCTGGGGGTACGGCCCACGGTGTCCGGTCTGTCGGCGGTGGCCCCGGCCCGGCTGCCCGCCGCGGGCGACGCGATCTTCGCCAGGACGGTCCAGTGGCGGGAGCGCTGGGGGCAGATCACCCACCGGCCGATCCCGTTCGCGCCGGTTGTCGACGGTGACGTCCTGCCGGTGACGCCTTGGCAGGCGCTGGCCGCCGGGGCCGCCCGGGACGTCGGACTGCTCGTCGGGCACACGCGTGACGAGCACCGGCTGTTCAGCCTGATCGACGGCGTGCTCGGCCAGGTCACACACGAGCAGACCGAGACCGCTCTGCACATGCTCGCCCCCGGCCCGGACGGCGCACGCCGGTACCGGGAGGCATTCCCGGGCGCGGCCGAAGAGGAGCTGTACGAGCTGGTCAACGCGGACTGGTTGTTCCGCATGCCGAGCCTTCACCTCGCCGACGCGCAGGTCGCCGGCGGCGGCCAGGCCCACCTCTACGAGCTGACCTGGTCCGCCCCGGGATTGGGCGGTGCCCTCGGCGCCTGCCACGGCCTGGACGTGCCGCTCGTCTTCGGCAACCTGAGCAGCGGTCAGCCCGCCATGCTGATCGGCGACCCGCCCTCCCCTGCGGCGGAGGAGCTGTCCGCGCAGATCCGCAGGGCGTGGACGGCGTTCGCCGCGCACGGCGACCCGGGCTGGCCTCCGTACGACGCCGGCCACCGCCTCGCCCAGCTCTTCGACACGCCGTCGCTGGTCACCGCCTACCCGGAAGAGACCTCGCGACTGCTGTGGCAGGACCACACCTTCCCGGCGCTCCCGCTGCTCGCGCGGTGAATGCAGCAGCTCTCACCGCCTCGTCCGCGACGATAGGCAAACGCGGCCCCTGTTCCTGATCGACTTGCCTGGACGATCGGCGATCAGGAGGGGCCGGGTTTGTCATCTCCGCACCGGGGCGCCCTTATGTGACCGTCTCGCCAACCGGGAACGCGCCGCCCCTGGCGCGGGTGCGGAGGCGAAGAAGGATCACTTGACTATTTGTTGCGTCCGCATCGTGGGTTCAGAGACCGCTTTCCTGGTGTCGAAGTCTTCTGAAACATCAATGGTGATGTACGGCCACCAATAGGTGTCCGTCAGGCTTGTGTTGTTCACCTGCCAGAAAGCATACGACCCATCGGCTGAGATGAACATCTGAGATACCCAGAAGTTCTGCGCATAATCGTGATTCTGGAAGCCTATCCCCAGCGCGCTCGCGCTCAGCGGATAGGAGATCCACTGACTGTACATACCCGGGCAGGTTTGCTGGTCGAGTTGGACTTGTTGCACCATTTCGCCTCCTGATCGTTCGATTTCCGACTTGCCCAGCGTACGAGAGGGGGCGTGCGATCCCCGCCGCGCCATGAGGCATATTTGCGATATAATCGATAGTCGCTGTCAATTGATGAGCCAGGGCATCAGGGGCATCACTGCAACTGATCACATTTAGCCGAAGCGCCACATCGATGCCGACGGCCGGACAGCGAAAGTCGCGGTGAACGGGTCCGCCGCACCGACATCATCCGCGAGCAGATCGGCGGCTCCACCGGCCGCTGACAGCTCAACCTGAAATTGACGGGACACGACTCCTGGCCGGCCACTCGCGTGCGTTGCTACGCGAACAAGGGGACGATGTCCGTCCGCTTGTGGGTCGATCAGATCTCCACCGGAAACAACGACATCAAATACCTCGACTACAACGGCGCCAAGGTCCGCATAAAGCGCTGGACCATTATGAAATTCCCGAACAGGCCGCCGCACGTCGACTCCATCACGATCCTCTGAGAAATTGAGAACCCACCGCGGACACCCGCCTCCGCGCCCGGAACGTGTGGGTCGGCCGCACGCGCGCCTGGTGACCAGAGCCGCCGGTGCGGCTGGTCAGTCCCTGCCCGTCGACAGGTGGGCGCGCTCTCCCTGTGGGCCGAACAACGTGAGCAGTTCCGCGGGCTTCTCTCCGGCGCTGCCAATTCGGTGCGGCACCCGGGTGTCGAACTCGGCCGCCTCGCCGGGGCCGAGCCGGAACTCCTGGTCGCCGAGCACGAACTGGATGTGACCGTTGAGGACGTAGAACCACTCGTATCCCTCGTGGGTCTGCAGGCCCGTCGTCCGCGCCCGGGAGGCGGGCGGGTAGATCACCTTGTAAGCCTGGATCCCCCCGGCGCGCCTGGTCAGCGGCACCACGGTCAGCCCGAAACGCCGCATCGGCCGCAGGTGGATGCGGGGGTCGCCGGTGAGCGGCGCCTCCACCAGGTCCTCGATCGGGACTCCGTGCGCCCGTGCCAACGGGAGCAGCTGCTCCAGCGTGGGCCGGAGTTTCCCGTTCTCCAGCCGCGACAGCGTGCTCGACGTGATGCCGGTCTCCGCGGACAGGCCCGTCAACGTCACTCCCCGAGCCCGGCGCAGGGCCCGAAGGCGTGGCCCGACCCCGGCCAGCACATCCTGTTCAGTTCTGCTCATGACGCTATCTTGCGGATCCGCAACTTTTCTTGCAAGCCAGGAATCATCGTGGCCACGATGTCCGCATGGACACCACCCGAAATCAGGATCACAGGGATGCCGCAGGCGACGGGGCCGAGTCGTTCTGGGAGAAGCACTACGCAGCCCGGCGCGCGTGGGGCGAGCGCGCCAACCCGCTGCTCGTCGAGACCGTCGAGCACCTGCCTCCCGGCGCGGCTCTGGATCTGGGCTGCGGCGCGGGCGGCGACACCATCTGGCTCGCCCGGCACGGCTGGCAGGTCACCGCCGTGGACATCTCCACCACCGCCGTCGAACAGGTGCGGGAGCACGCCCGCGAGCTCGGCCTCGGAGACCAGGTCGCCACTGAACAGCACGACCTGGCCCGAAGCTTCCCCGGCGGAGAGTTCGACCTCGTCTCCGCGCAGTACTTCCACACCCCGTTCACGTTGCCCCGCAGCCAAGTACTGCGCACCGCCGCCCATGCCCTGCGCCCCGGCGGCCTGCTGCTGATCGTCGACCACGGCTCCACCGCACCCTGGTCCTGGAACCAGGACCCCGACACCCACTACCCCACACCCACCGAGATCGCCGCCGAACTGGACCTCGACCCCGAGCAGTGGCCGGTCCTGCGCGCCGACATGCCCCGACGCCGGGCGACCGGACCCGCCGGCGAGGCCGCCACGGTCACCGACAACGTCCTCGTCCTCCGCCGGAACCCCTGATGACCGCCTGACCACACGAAGCGATACGGAGCGACACGATGCAACCAGGCAGGACGCGGCAGCCCAGGCCACGGGCCAGGGACACCGGCCCCCCACGGACCGGCGCCGATGAGAAGGCCACCCTGCGGGGATTCCTCGACCACCTCCGGGACGCGATCGCGAACAAGGCGGCGGGCGTGCCGGAACCGCAGGTCCGGACCGGCGGAGTGCCTTCTGGCACCAGCCTTCTGGGACTGGTCAAGCATCTGACCTTCGTCGAGCGGTTCTACTTCCTGGGCGAGGAAGCCGATGACTGGGGCCAGACCATGCGTCCGTCCCCCGAGGACACGATCGAGAGCGTGCTCGCCGGCTACCGGCAGGCCATCGTACGAGCGAACCAGGTCATCGACGCCTGCACCGACCTCACCCGCCCCGGCCCACGGCCTCCGCGCCGGGGACCGGCGCCGACGATGCGGTGGACCCTGGTGCACATGATCGATGAGACCGCCCGGCACGCGGGCCACGCCGACATCCTCCGCGAGCAGATCGACGGCTCCACCGGCCGCTGACAGCTCATCGCGCATGGCTGGACGACGTTCACGACACCGTCGTCTGCCACCATCTGTGCCATCGGCCCGCACGCGGTTCATCGGGCGCGGCCGTCGAGCAGCCCCTCCCACAGCCGGGGCGCTTCGGCGGCCCGCAGCCAAGGGCTCTCACTGACCCGGGCGCTCTTGGCCGACCGCACGGTTCGGCGGACGTGGGCCAGGCCGCCTGCCGAGCACAACTCGTACGTGGTCAGCACGCAGTCGCAGGTGTGGGCCCGGACCCTGACCGAGTCGCATCTGGGCGACAGGTCGGGCCAATCGATCGGGACGTAGCCCTCGCGCAGGGGTTTCAGGTGAACGCCGTGCATTCCATCATGGCCGTGCCGACCTCCAAGGCCGATCGTGCTGTCGAAGAACCAGGCCGGCGACGCGCGGGACGACGTGCCAGGCCGCCTGGTCGCCTGGTCGCTAACGGGCGGGGCGGCGCATCGGGCAGGGATGGGGGACGTGCCGGTTCGGGCAGCACGCCACGCCGATCGTGACGAACCGGCCGTCGTGCAGCCACTCGCCCCATCGCACGTCCACGCCACGGGGCAGCAGGTCGAGGGCGGCTTCCAGCCGCTCTTCCAGCAGGACCCCCGGCAGTGGCAACTCCTCGCGGATCTTGCCGTACGCACCGGCCAGCCAGACCACCACCAGCCACACCTCCCCAAAGGTCGCCGCCATCCCCGACCCCGGCCCGGCCCGCCGGACACCAGCCCGCACCGGCGACAGCACCGACGTCACACGCTCAGGCGGCAACGTCCGCCGCACGGCCTCATCGCCCCGGTCTGCTCCCGCATCGACCCATTGGTACGCGTGCCAATGCATGCTCAGCCGCTCCTACGCTGAAGGCGAACCACTAGCCAATCGCCGAAACGGTGCAGCAAGGTGCCGAAGCGGCCAGGCTCATCGCGTATCCCCAGACGATCTTGACGCGAAGTACGTTGGCGGTCGCTTGATGCAGCGTGACCAGCGCCGGAGCCGTGGTCGTGGTCGTCCAGGCCGGCTCAACGGCCTCGGCGAACCGCCGCATCGCCCAGGCGGCCATCGCGTCCACGAGCGCGTCGCGTGAGGCGAAGCGGCGGTGCACGGTCGTACGGGCGATCCCGGCGGCCTCGGTGATCTGCTCCACACTCGCCGCCGGGTTCCGGCTGAGGACGCGTCCGGCCCTGTACGGGTTCTAGCCGGGCGGATACTTGGCCGGGTCGGTGCGCCCGCGGCCGGCGAAGTCGTCAGCCAACTCGGCGATGGTGCCGCGGCCTTCCAGGACGTCCAGCCAGCTCTCCGGCAGAACGTCCTCGCCGTGCACCGCGCCGAGCAGGTTGCCGGCCATCGAGCCGGTGGAGTCGCTGTCGCCGGAGTGGTTGACGGCCAGCAGCAGCGCCGCCGGGAAGTCTTTCTCGTACGCGAGCGCGCAGTAGACGGCGATGGCCAGCGCCTCCTCGGCCACCCATCCCCCGCCGAGGCTCTCCACCCGCTCCGGGCTCGGCTCTCCCTTCCCGACCAGCTCGTCCGCCGCCCGCAGGGCCACGCTGGTCTCCTCGTGCCCGGGGTACGAGTCCAGCAGGCGGAGCGTCTCGTGGACCGCCTCGTACAGGGTCAGATCGTCCGCCACCTGGTGGACGATGGCGGCGAAGGCGCCGGCCGCGTAGTAGCCGGTGGGTACGCGAACCGCACCACCGACGGCGTGTCCGCGAACCCCCCGGGTGGCTTCCCTCAGCCCGGCCCGGATCAGCCCTTCGAGCGTGAAGAGCGTCATCTGGGTGTCGTCGGTGATCAACCCCTCGCGGCCGCCCGCGTCGGCCACCATGCCGGTGACCCCGGCCCCGCCGTGATGGGAACGGACACCGCCGATGGAGTCGAACTCGATCGCCCCGCCGAGCGCGTCGCCGATCGCCCCGCCCAGCACGCAGCCGCGAACCCGGCTCCGGTACGTCACTCCTGACATGCCGCCGATGGAAGCGACCCGTTGTGTCGGCGATTTCGGTTCGTGAGCGCCCGTACGTGGAGCAGATCGTGCCGGACCACCGGCACGACCTGCTCCAGGGTTGGCTACTCGGGCACGGCGGGCGCGTTGCGGAACTTCTCCGCGGTGGCGACCAGCGACGCCTGGGTCACCTCCGGCGCCTCGCCCTGCTTGTTCTGCGGCAGCGGCTTCACCTTCTTGCAGGCCGACGGGTACCGGTCGCAGTAGCTCAGGGTCGTACCGGCGGACGTGGCGTTCAGCATCGCGTGGCCGGTGGCCCGGGTCAGCGTGTCGGTGGCGGCGTTGAAGATCTCGTTGAGCCGGCGCGAGTCGGCCGGGTTGTTGACCCGCAGCGGGGTGCCGGTGCCGGTCGACATGCCGAAGATCGTGTCGCCGTCGCCCAGCGTATGGATCGGGTTGATCGCGCGGGCCAGACCGTCCTGGGTGTTGCCGGCCATCCGCGCGGCGGCGGCCTTCTCCAGCGGCGCGTTCGTGGCCACCACGGCGATCGTGGTGTTCAACGACGGGGCGTCCGTCTTGGCTTCCTGCCGGCACTCCTTCGCCTTCGGCGTCTCCAGGCCGCGGAACTCGCCCGCCACCTCGTACCGGGCCGCGAACAGCGAGCAGTCCCGCGGGTCGACCGGCGAGCCGGCCGAGTTCACCACCACGATGGCGCCGACCATGGTGCCGTCGCTGAGGACCATGCTGGCGGTGCCGACGCCGCCCTTCAGCCCGCCGGCGCGGGCACCGGTGCCGCCGCCGACGACGCCCTGCCGTACCGGCCCCTCCTTGGCGGCCTGTGCGGCGAGGTAGCCCCACTCGGGCGTGGTGCGGGCCTTGAAGTCGCCGCCCCTGCCGAGGTCGTAGATGTCGGCGGCCGGGACGATCGGCGCGACTCCCGAGCCGACCCTGACGCCCTCGCCGCGCTCCTCCAGCCAGCGGATGATGCCGTCCGTGGCGGACAGCCCGTACATGCTGCTGCCGCCGAGCATCACCGCGTTCACGCCGGGGTTGGAGTTGAGCGGGTCGAGCAGGTCCGTCTCCTTCGTGGCGGGCGCGCCGCCGCTCTGGTCGACGCCGGTCACCGACATCGTCGGGGTGTAGATCACGGTGGTGCCGGTGAGATAGGGCGCCCTGGCCGACTGGACCTGCCCGACCTTGATGCCGGGCACGTCGGTGATCGCGTTGTGAGGGCCGGGAAGTCCGGGGGTGTTCGCCGCGGCGGCGTGTGCGGAGGCGCTTCCGGGGACGGTGAGCATCAGTGCTCCGGCCAGTAGTGCGACGAGGCGTGGCTTCATTGATCCCTCATTCCAGTGTGGTGCCGGGCAAGGGGGCCGCCCGTGCCCGTGGGCTCACCCCGTGGGGGTGGGGTGTGGGGGTATGGGGCTGAGGTCGTACGGGGAGCGAGAGCGCTACTGAGTGCACTGAGGCTACTGGTCAGACCAGCCTAGGTAAAGATCCCTTTTTGGGAAGTTCTGGGATTCGGCTCCTGCGCGCCGCCGGCCCATCAGCCGGGTCGGCCGCTACCGCGAGCAGCCGATCGCCCCGGCCGGCGATCCGGTGATCGGGTGCGTACTACTTCGCGACACCTCCTTCTCCCCGCCCGGAAGGAGTTCGGCAACGGCCGCCAGTTCTACGAACGCGCCGGGGAGCGGATCGCGCTCCCCCAGCAGAGCCGTGATCGCCCGCACCGCGATGCCCTGGAGTGGCACCTGGACGAGATCTTCCTACGCTGAACGTGAAGGTGGACGACCGTACCCGCCCGTGATCGGCGGCCGTGATCCGACCGGGAGGAGTGCCGCGAGCGCCGCGGCGAGCACCGGGAAGCCCACGGCCAGGGCGGCGACCGGCAGCCATGGGATGTCGAAGGCCACACGCGGCAACGAGTCCCAGCCGCTCTGGGCGGTTCTGGGCAATGCCAGCAGCAGCCCCGTGACGGAACCCGCAGCCACCCCCAGCGCCGTTCCGCAAGTCGCGGCCAGCCACGTGCGGCACGCGGCGTACGACCTCAACCTGACGCCCGAACCGCCGGTGACGCGCAGCAGCACGCGCCTCCACCGCAGGCTGTCGGCCACCGAGCCCGTCGCGGCCAGCGCGCCGGCGAGGGCCACCAGAATCATCGGCCCGAAGATGAACAGCCAGCCGGTCGAAGCCTCGAACCCCCGCTCCACGTAGCCGGTCATGCCGTCGCCCAGGCGGCGGTCGAGGCGGTCCTGTTCGGCGACCGACGTGCGGTGAAAGGCGGGGTCGATGATCAGTCGATTCGGCTCCAGGCCGACGCCGAGGTCTCGGACGACCTTCGCGGGGACGAAGAGGTCCGACCTACGCGGGTCCGCTGGTTCGACCGTGATCGCGGGGATGGTTCTGCTCAACGTCCCACCCGAAGAGCCGCCCAGGCTGTACGTGATGCTCATCGGGGTGACGCCGACGTGTTCAGAGGTGACGAGTACGGCCGTGCCCTCGTCATACGGCGTGGACGGGTCACCTGTCAGGTACCTGAGCAGAGCCTGGTCACCGATGTGGAGATCCATCCACGACATGTCGTCGTAATAGTAGGTGAGTTGTCCCTTGACCGTATCCTCGCTCTGGACGATGGGGGCCGAGGGAATCTCCTGCCGGAGGATCGCGCGGACGGCTTTCGCCTCCTCGTCGGAGGCCACCTCCACGACGAGGGCTCCGTACGGAGCTTGGGGATGGTAGTAGGCCCTGTCCTGCGCTATCTGGGCCACCGCGGTGATCATTACCGCGGTGGCCGCACCGGTGGCCACCATCGTCATCGCGACCCCGCCTGCCGTACCGGGCTGATGAGCGGCGAGCCAGCGAGCCGGCAACCGGGACGGACGCGGCAGCCGCGCGGCGAACCGGGCGGGGAGTGTCAGCGTCCACGACACGAACGGCCCCAGGCCGAGGAGGAGCAGCAAGCCACCCACCACGCCTGCCAGCATGTACAGGGCCGGTTCGAGCTCCCCGTAGGAGCGCTCCGCGCGCGTGGCCCAGGCGACGCGCGCCATCACCGAGAGACCGAGCAGGGCGAGAACCGCTCCCCACAGCAGGCGGCCACCCTTCACGGGCGTGCGACGGTCACGGGGCGCCGACAGCATCGCCAGCACCACGGATCCGCCCGCCAGCGCGGGGATGCTCAGGAGCGCCAGAAGGATACCCAGCAGCCAGACAAGTCCCAGGATCTCTTCGGCCACGCGGCCGATCGTACGCAGATCCCTGCAGAATGTGCGGTATAGAGATCAAACCGCGACCGGTGCTCTGGAGGACGGATCAATGAGCCGGCGATCAGCGGGGCTGGTCGTGCTCGGCGGGATCAGCGTCCTGGCCGAGCTGTTCCTCCCATGGTCGTGGGCCGGCCCGTCCACAGACCCCCCGAACGGGCTGATGTGGGCCGCGATCCTCACCCAGTTTCGCGCCGGTCGAGGAGGGTCAGGCCGACCTGTGTGGGGTTGTGCAGGACGCTGCTGTGATGCCTGCGCGTCGTGATCAGCCCCGCTTCGCGGAGCACGGCCGTGTGCTGGCTGACCGCCGCCGAGGAGACGTCCAGGCGGCGGGCCAGGGCGCCGGTGGTGACCACGCCGTCGGCGATGGCGGTGAGCACCGATGCGCGGGTGCGCCCGAGGAGGTTGGCCAGCGCTCCCTTCGATGCGCCACCCGCCCAGATGCCCGTGGCCTGGTCGGGGCCGACCGTGACCGGGTAGAGCAGCATGCAGTCGGCGGGATCGGTCGCGTCGTACATGACGGTGGGGGTTCGTACGAAGAACGACGGCACCAGCAGGAGCCCCTGTCCGTCGAGGAAGAGGTCGGCGTCGAGGTGGTCGCTGCAGCGGACGTGGAGGGTCGGCGACGTCCACCGGATGCTCGGGTGCAGGCTGGACAGCAGACCGTCGACGCCCTGGTCGAGCAGGATCGTGCCGCTCCGGGCGCGTTCGGCGTCAAGGTGGGCGCGAATGCCTGTCCAATGCGGGCCGACGGCGGCGTGGTGGTACGCCTCCACCGTGGCCAGCAGTTCCCGCCGGACGGCGAGGCTGTCGACGAGCCCGGCCAGCGCGGCCGGCACGCGAGCATGATGGCCGGCGTAGTGGTCCAGCTCCGCCTGGACGGCGGGCCGGGGGCTGGACAGGAAGGCCTCGGCGCTCTCGGCCAGGTCGCGGCCCGGCGCGGCGAGGATGGCCATGTCGAATCTCGGCGGTCGCGCGGGCGCGATGGCGGCCAGGACCGCGAACCGCGCGTCCAGAGCCCCGCGCACCCGTCGCCGCCACGCGCCGAACAGCGTCTTCTCACTCCGCCCGCGTAACGTGGTCAGGCTGAACAGGGCCTCGCCCATGGGCCCCAGCGTCGACGCCACCCGCACCCGTGCCAAGTCGGCGGTCGTGAAGTGAATTCTGTGCATCCGCTCCCCCACGTACTCGGCGGCATGCCGCCGAACGGCACCGTTAAGCCATGACTTACAAGCCTCGCGGCGCGCCATTTCTTCCTGTCAAAGTGAGCGGGCCGACCATGACGCGGCGCATTGATCGTAGTGAGCCCACGCGTGAGCCGAGCCCGGCATTCGCCTTCTGGAGGACACCATGAGCGACCTGCAAGAAGTGCAATGGCGATCCCCTGCGAGAAGAGCCGTCTTACGGCAGTGGAACGATGAAGGGCCGCCCGCACGGTTCACCGGAAAAGCGCGGACGCCTTTCCGGAGGGTGCTCGCGTACGCCTCGCCGGGGGTCAGTTCGTTCGGTCTGAGCGCGGTCAGCAACATCTTCGCCGATCGAAGCGGCATGGGTCTGCCCCGGTTCGACCTTGCCATCTGCGCCGACCGAGTGGGCACCCTGCGCACCGACCTCGGCCTGTGCCTGCAGGTCGAGCATGGGCCCGAGGCGATGGCGAACGCCGACCTGATCATCGTGCTGCCCGCCGAGGACGGGCCGCTCACCCTGCCCGCCCCGGTCGAAGAGGCGATCGTCGATGCCCACCGCAGCGGGGCCGTCATCGCGGCTTACTGCACCGGCTCGTTCCTGCTGGCCGGAACCGGCCTGCTCGACGGCCGCCGCGCCACCACCAACTGGTACCTCGCCGCCCAGCTGGTACGACGCCATCCGGCCATCACCGTGGAGCCTGACGTCCTGTACGTCGACGAAGGCCAGGTGATCACCGGCGCCGGTGGAGCGGCGGGCATCGACATGTGCCTCCATCTGTTGCGCCGCGAACACGGCCCGGCCGTCTCCAACGCGGTGGCCAGGGAGGGAATGGTCGCGCCTCGGCACGGGAGCGGGCACCCCCAGTATCTGCCCAGCCCCTCGGACGCCGCCCCCCTGACCGGCACCGGCGACGAGGCCGACCGCCTGGCCGACCTGCTCGCCTGGGCCCGCACCCGCCTGCACCAGCCCATGACCGTCAACGACCTGGCCAGACAGGCTCTGATGAGCTCCCGCACCTTCGCCCGCCGGTTCCGGGCCGCCACCGGCACGACCCCCTACGCCTGGCTGGCCGCCCAACGACTCGACCGCGCGAGAGAACTGCTGGAAACGACCGACCTGTCCATTCAGGCCATCACGGCGCGGGCCGGCTTCCCTTCCAGCAATGTCCTGCGGGCTCAGTTCACGAAACACCATGGTGTCTCGCCGAGCGCCTACCGCAACGCTTTCCAGCAAGCCCCATGAACCGCCCAGCCCTCGGTCAGCTCAAGAAGCAGCAGCTTGTACGGCGGCCAGCACGGCGGCGGCGAAGGGCAGGGAGTGATGCGTGGCGCCCCAGCCGAGGCCGAACACCACGGAGGCGGGATCGTTGTTGGGGTTGGAGAGAGCCTGGTGCCCACGGATACGCAGCCGCAACGACCCAGTGGCGGCCTCCAGCGCGTGCCAATCGACACCCTCGATCTCGGTGACCGGGTAACGCCGGTCACCCGCCGCGAGCTTGGCCGGGGAAGCTCCGGGCGAGAGCCAGGTGAAGCTGACGGCCTGCCCGTCGAAGGCGGCCTCGCCGTCCCATGCCTTGAACCCACGCGGCACCGAAGGACCGGCGATCAGGAAACGCTCGGCCGGACCGCGCTCGGACAGGGCCGCGCGCATCTGGTCGGCGTACTGGCCGGCCAGCGTCTCCGTGGCGGCGGGCAGCACCAGCCGGTACGGATCGAGCGAGTCCTGGAGCTGTCCCGCCGCCACGGTGGTGACCGGATCGGCCCCCTCCCGGGGAACCACCCGCAGCACCACTCTGCCGCGCGCGCCAGGCTCCAGCACGACATCGGCCAGCGCGTCGTACGGCACGAACCGCTCACCGAGCTCCATGCTCAGTTTCGACGCCTTACCCGGCTCAGGCGTGATGCGCAGCCCCCCGTCCTCGAACTCCCATGCGCAACCTCGCCCCTTCAGTACGTCACTCATGGGACCCAAGGATAGGCGCCTGAGCACCGGCCTCACGCAGGGTCAGGGGCCGCGCAGACGGGCGGCCACCGCGAGGGCGGCGCGACGGGTCAGCGCCGAGTCCCCCGTGGCCTGGACCTCGGCCAGCACCCGCCCGCCGGTGACCCACGCGAACGTACGCCGATCGTCGTTGCCCACGTCGGATCGCAGGTACGCCCCCTCCCCGAGCCGCAGGGCGCCCGCGTCCGCGGCGAGGGTCGTGCGGGCGAGTCGCGCGGCGTCCGCGTCCGTCGCGGCGACCCAGGTGACCGCCACCCGCACCAGCGCCCCCGCGTCGTCGGACGGTACGAACTCGCACACGTTCGGCTTCGGCCAGCGCACCCGCAGATGCTCCACGGTGGCCGGGACCGGCACGTATCCCGGCAGCGCGGCGGGGTCGAGCAGCGCGCACGCGTCGGGCCAGCGGTCCGGTGGCACGGCCAGCGGCGAGGACGCGCCCGGTCCGTCGTGGAAGGTGTAGGCCGTCACCCGGTCGCCGCCGGGGTGCCTCTCGTACACCAGCACGTCGCGTGACGTGCCCGCGACGACCATGCCCGCGCGCCCGCCCACGGGCAGGGGCAGCACGTCGCGCGTGCCGTCCCGCAGTGAGATGACCTCCATCATGAGGGGTGCGAGCTCGGTGGCCATGGAGCCCATGGCGTGGCCGGCCGTCAGGGTGTCGGCGTCGCCCGCGTATCCCTCGGGGGTGCCCGGCGTGGTGCGCGGCCGGAGAGAGGCGTGCCAGATCACCCGCCCGTCACGGGGGCGGGTCGCGGTCATCTCCCGGACGCCGCCCACGCTGCGGATCAGCAGGGTCAGCCCGGCGTCGCCGACCGCGGTCGGCGACGTGACGTCCGGGTACGTGATCCGCGACCGGGCGACCCGGCGGCCGTACGCGTCCAGAACGGTGACGTTCCCCGGCTCCCTGGCGACGATCAGGCGGGTGGTGGAGATCTTCGCGTCCGCGAGGTTCTCGCGAGAGCCTCGGACCCGATGCGTCCAGATGAGACGCCCGGCGCGCATGTCGACGCCGTGCAAGGTCAGCGTCCCGTCCTCGCAATGCGCGGCGATGACCGCGAGCTCGGATGCGAACAGCTGGCGGTCGCGGCACTCGCCCGGCCACGGCACCGTCCAGGCGTCGCGGCCCGACGCGGGGTCGAGCCCGTGCAGGCCGTCGTTCGCCGCCCATGCGATGCCGGTGGGGGTGATGACCGATCTGCTCAAGTAGGAGCGGGTCGCCACGTCCGCGTACGGGAGCAGCCGCGACCACGTCGTCCGGCCGGTGACGGGATCGTGAACGGTGATCCGCTCCCTGAGGCCCTCGCGGGTGCGCACGGCGAGCAGCTCACCCACGAAACCCGTATGTTCGTACGGCCGGGCGAACGGGAAGGCGCGGACGACCGCGCCCGTCGCCGCGTCATGGAGCTGGATCGCGGAGGCTCGCATCGACGGCAGCGCCAGCAGGGACCGGCCGCCGATCGTGGCCACGGGCACGCTGAGGTGAGCGCCGTCGATGCCGAGGTCGCCCAGCTCGGCGCTCCAGGCGACGGTGAACGCGGGGCGTGCCTGCGGGGCGACCCCGCTCCCGGCGGCGCCGGCGAGCACGCACAGGGTGGCGAGCAGGGCGGCGATCAGCGCGCGGAGGCGCATGCCCGCTCCGGCCGGAAGAGCTCGCAGGCGGCCCGCCCGGTGACGGCCCGCAGACCGGCGCCGGTGTTCTGGTAGATCGTTCCGTAGCCGGTGTAGGCCGCCGGGGCGCCGGTGACCCGGAACGGCCGTCCGTCGGGGTCTTCGACGGTGAAGGTCCGCCGTTGCCCGCTGCCGGCTTCCACGTATTCGACCTCCAGCAGGAAGGTGTGGCTGTGCTTGCGCGCCTCGATCTGGAGGCTGAGCTCGGTCTGCTCTCCCCGCTTCAGCGGCAGGCTGTGCGGGCCGAAGAAGGGGCGGCCGGGCTCGCCGACGCGGGCGAAGAACGCGTCCGGGGAGTCGAGGCTGACGGTGAGCTGCGGGTTGTCCGTCCCGCCCTGACGGGGGTGTTCGATGAAGGCGCCGGTGACGACCGGCTGCTCCGGGGCCACCTCCTTCACCCGGACATCGGTGACGCGGACGAGGTCGCGCCGGGACTCGAAGATCACGCGCACCTTGGTCCGGCCCACCCGGGCGCCGCCCAGCCGGGCCACCACGTCGCCGAACGCCCGGTCGCCGAAGCGGCCGCCCAGGAAAGCCGCGCGGTCACCGGGCGCGGTGGGCAGGGCGGTCACGGCCAGGTCCTGTTCGCCGCCGGTGCCGTTGAGCACCGTGGCCAGGATCGGCGGCTGTCCCGCGCCGATCAGGTCGGCCGGCCGGACGAGAAGGCTGAACGCGTCGGTCAGCCAGGCGGTGACGACCGCGGTGAGCAGCGCGCCCAGCCACAGCAGGACCTTGGCGAGCTTGCCCGGCCCCTTGTCGTCGCTCTCCGGCACGGGAACGGTCTCCTCGCAGATCGGCTGACTTTCGGAGCAACAATGTAGTGCATCGACCACACACGGTGACGAGGAGTGCGGGAACGTCGCCGGGCCCGGCCCGGCGACGGCGGACGCCTCCTTGCCATAGCTATCGAATATCGATACATTTCCATCGTTGCTCGATCGGAGGAGAGGCGATGGGAAAGCTGACAGTGCTCGCGCTGCGCGCCGTGCTCGCGGCGTTGGGCGCCGGGTCGGTGTTCGTGCAGGCGGTGATGGTGCCGCTGCTGGCGAAGGATCTGGAGGAGCTCGGCCCCGAGGTCGCGCACCTGCGCGTCCCGTTCCTGACGATCACGCTGCTGGGCATCGTGACGGTCCAGGTCGTCCTGGTCTGCGTGTGGCGGCTGGTGACGATGGTGCGGCGCGGCACCGTGTTCTCCCACGCCGCCTTCAGGTACGTGCACATCGTGATCGGCGCGGTCGTGGCGGCCGCCGTCCTGATGTTCGCGCTCGCGGTCGTCCTGGCGCCGGGCGAGGCCGTCGCGCCGGGCATCGTGCTGCTGATCTGCGGGGCCTCCTTGGCGATCATGGGAGTCGCGCTCGTCGTGCTGGTGCTGCGGATGCTGCTCGCGCAGGCCGTCGCGCGCGACGTTGAGGCGGCGCAACTGCAGGCCGAGCTCGAAGAGGTGATCTGATGCCGATCGCCGTGGACATCGACGTGATGCTGGCCAAGCGGAAGATGTCGGTGGGCGAGCTCGCGGAGCGCGTCGGGATCACGCCCGCCAACCTGGCGGTGCTCAAGAACGGCCGCGCCAAGGCCGTGCGCTTCACGACGCTGGAAGCGCTCTGCGAGGTGCTCGACTGCCAGCCGGGAGACCTGCTGCGCTGGGAGTCCGAGAAGACCGCGGTCTCCGACGCCTCCGGTGGGGGTTTCCCGTAAAGAACGCGGAGGAGCGCCGCAATGGTGCCGGGAGGCGGGTCGTCACTAGCGTCGGCTGGTGCTCAGAACCACCCTCGCCGGGATCTTCCTGGCCCTCCTCCCCGCCCCCGCGCCCGCCGTCACCCCCGCGTCGGTGGACGCCTTCGTCGAGAGCTACCGGGAGGCGACCGGACTGCCCGGCGTCGCGCTCGCGATCACCAAGGGGACACGGGTCGTCCACGTCGCGGGGTACGGCGAGACCTCGTCCGGCGAACCGGTGACGGCGGACACGCCCATGGCCGTGGCGTCGGTCAGCAAGTCGTTCACCTCGCTCGCCGTCATGCAGCTGGTCGAGCGGGGTGACGTCGACCTCGACAGGCCGGTGCGTGCGTATCTGCCGGAGTTCGCCATGGCCGATCCCCGGGCCGCCCGGATCACCGTACGGCAGCTGCTCCACCAGACGTCCGGCATGGCCGACTCGACCTTCCACGAGAAGAGCCTGCCCCAGCCCGACACGCTCGAAGGCGCCGTGGCACGGCTCAAGGGGGCACGACTGGCCACGGAGCCGGGGACCGCCTTCAGCTACCACAACACCAACTACCAGGTCGCCGCCCGGCTGGTCGAGGTGGTGAGCGGCGAGCCGTTCGCGGCCTACCTGCGCGCGCACGTGTTCACGCCGCTCGGCATGCGGCACAGCAGCACCATCGACACCGACCGCGACCTGCCCGCCGAAGCCCGAGGCCACCTGTACGTCCTCGGCCAGGCGATCGCCCTGCCGGAGCCGGCCGGGTTCGGCAACGGCTCCGGCGGGGTCCTCAGCAGCGCCGGCGACATGGCCAGGTGGCTGATCGCGCAGAACGAGGGCATCCTCTCCCCCGCCGGGGTCAAGGAGATGCGTACCCCCTCCGAACAGAGCGGGACCTACGCCCTCGGCTGGTTCGTCGGCGAGACCGAACGCGGCACCCCCGTCATCGAGCACGGCGGCGACCTGTTCACCTCCACGGCCGGCCAGCTGCTGATGCCGGGCTCCGGGTACGGCGTCGCCGTCATGGCGAACACCGGCATGGCCTTCGCCGACGCCGGCGCCCTCATGGACGGCATCGTCACCATGATCGAGGGCGGCACCCCGGAGATCCCCTCCGCGCCGCACTACCTCGCCACCGACCTCCTGTTCGTCCTGCTCACCCTGGCGACCGCCGGCCTCGCCCTGCGCGGCGTGGCCCGCTCCCGGCGGTGGGCCACCCGTCGTACGGGCCTGCAGCGGTGGCGGCTCCTGCCCTACCTGACGCCGCTCGCGCTGTGCGCGTCCATCGCCCCGATCTTCCGGGTGCTCGCCCGGGGCGGCGACATCATGTGGATTCAGGTGGTCTACCTCTATCCGACGTTCATGCTGTGGCTGGTGACCGCCGCGATCGCGGGCACGGCGGTGGTGACGGCACGCCTGTACGGCGCCGTACGGACGCGCGGAGCCTCTCGGAGTCGCCCTTGACCCGCTCTCTCAGCTGGGGGTTGCCTCCCTTGGACCGCTCGCCGCGCGAGCCCTATGCCCCCGTACGGGTGAGTACGCCCAGCGGGTCGGCCAGCAGCTCGGCGAAGCCCAGCTCGGCGGCGCCGACCAGGGTGGCGTCGTCGCCCAGCGCCGAGGTGCGCAGCCGGACCCGCTCGCGGGCGACGGGCAGCACGTTGGCGGCTATCCGGGCGCGCACCTGGGCCGCCGCGCCCGGGTACATGTCCCGCAGCATGCCACCGAAGATCACCATGCCGGGGTTGAAGAGGTTGCACAGGTTCGCCACCCCGATGCCGAGCCAGTCGCCGATGCGGCGCAGCGCCTCCTGGGCGGCGGGGTCGCCGCGGTCGGCGTCGTCCACCACGGCCCGCACGGCGTCGCGGCCGAACAGGTCGGCGGGCCGGCCGGCGGCGTCGAGCAGGGCCCGCTCGCCGGCCTCCGCCTCCAGGCAGCCATGCGAGCCGCAGCCGCAGGGGCGTCCGTCGTACGGGTTCACCACCATGTGCCCGAGCTCGCAGCCGTAGCCGCTCTCACCGTCGAGCAGGTCGCCGCCGACGATGATGCCGCCGCCCACCCCGACGTCGCCGTGCAGGTAGATCAGGTTCTGGAAACCCGCGCCCGCGCCACGCTGCTGCTCGGCCAAGGCGCCGAGGTGGGCCTCGTTGCCCACCGACACCGGCAGGCCGAGCCCCAGCCGGCGGTCGAGCTCGGCGCCGAACGCCTGGTCCACCCAGCCCATGTCGGGCCCGAACCGCACCAGGCCGTCGCCGGGCCGGATCATGCCGCAGTAGGACGCGCCGACGCCGACGCACACGGAATCGGGCGGCGCCGACTCATGCAGCTGGCGGCCGAACCGGGCGAGCACCTCGACCACGCGGTCGAGGTCGGCCCCGGCGCGCAGGCGGACCGCTTCCCTGCGGTCCAGCATGGTCCCGCCCAGCGTGACCCGGGCGGCGACCAGCCGGTCCACCGCGACGTCGAAGGCCAGCACGTACACCCGGCCGGGCTCGGGCCGGACCACCAGCGACGGCCGTCCCGCCCGGCCGGTGTCCGCGGGCAGCTCCTCGCGGACCAGCCCCGCCGAGGTGAGCTCCGCGGTCAGGGCCAGGATGGTGCTGCGGTTCAGCTTCATCCGCTCGGCCAGCTCCGTGCGGGACACCGAACCGCCCAGGTGTACGTGCCGGAGCAGCGCGCCGACGTTACGCCGGCGGATCTCCTCCTGGACCAACCCGACCTCCGGAAATCATCTGGGTGGCACGCGTCTCAACCGGACGATACTCCGGCAGGCCTGCCGAGTGGACGGATGCGTTCGGATCTCGTCAGGCGGAGCCGGGCAGGACGGCGGCGAGCTCCGGGAGGCGGGCCCGGTAGCCGTCCAGCAGCCTGCGCGCCGTGGTGACCGAGTCGACCAGCGGGTGCAGCGCGAACGCCTCGACGGCCAGCCGGGCCGAGCCCGAGAGAGCGGCCTCGATGGCCGTCTGTTCCACGGCCTTCACCTGCTGCATCAGGCCGAGGAAGCGGCCGGGGAGCGGGCGGGTGGCCAGCGGCCGGACGCCGGTGCCGTCGACCGCGCACGGGATCTCCACCACGGCCTCCGCCGGCAGCCCGGCCACCGCGGTGCCGTTGCGCACGTTGAGGATCATGGTGGTGGACCCGCCGCGGGCGATGGCGGCCATCAGGGCGAGCGCGATGCCCTCGTAGCCGCCCGCCGCCAGGTCCGCGGCGTCGCGCTCGCCGGCGTCGGCGACGTCGCGGGTCTCCGCCATGTACGTCGCGTCGCGTTCTTCGCGTGCCGCCCGCCACGAGGCGAGGGCGTCGTCCGGGCGGGCCCGTACGGCCTCGTAGAACCGCTCCTGCTGCCCCAGCAGGGACTCGCCGCGGGTCCGGCCGGAGATCGCGGCGATCGACTCCCGGGTGAAGTAGTAGTAGTACAGGTATTCGTTGGGGATCGCGCCCAGCGTGCGCACCCAGTCGGCGCCGAAGACGCGGGCCTCCTCGACCTCGCGGAGCGCCACGTCGTCGGCGAGCAGGCCGGGGAGCACGTCGTGGCCCTGGTGGGTGAGGCCGCGCAGCCAGCCCAGGTGGTTGAGCCCCACGTAGTCGGGCGACACGCGGCCCGGGTCGAGGCCGAGCGCGGTGGCGGCCCGCCGGATCAGGCCGACCGGCGAGTCGCAGATGCCGATCACGCGGTCGCCGAGCACCCGCCGCATCGCCTCGGTGATCATGCCGGCCGGGTTGGTGAAGTTGATGACCCAGGCCTGCGGGGCGACGGCGGCCACCCGCTCGGCCACGTGCGTCGCGACCGGGACGGTGCGCAGGCCGTAGGCGATGCCGCCGGGGCCGGTCGTCTCCTGGCCGAGCAGGCCGAGCTCCAGCGCGACCCGCTCGTCGGCGGTGCGGCCCGCCAGGCCGCCGACGCGGATGGCGGAGAAGACGAAGGCGGCGTCGCGCAGCGCGGTGTCGAGGTCGGTGGTGATCGAGACCCGGGGCGGGTCGTCATGCCCCGCGGCGAGGCGGCGCAGGACGTGCCGGATGGCCTCCAGCCGGTCGATGGACACGTCGTGGAGGATCACCTCCTCCACCCGCGGCTTGCCCGTGTCGCGCAGGAGCGCACCGTAGACGAGCGGGACCCGGAAGCCCCCGCCGCCGAGGACGGCCAGTCTCATCCGGCCCCCTTCACGTGAGAAGCACTTCGGCGCCCGCGCCGGCGCAGCTGCGCAGGGTGGTCTCGTCGGCGCCCTCGTTGGTGACGATCACGTCGATGTCCTCGGGGCCGCACACGCGCAGGGCCCCGGTGCCGGGGAACTTGTGCCGGTCCACGAGCAGCACGACCTGCCCGGCCGCCGCGATCATGGCGCGTTTCAGCGGCACCTCGGCGAGCGTGGTGTCGACGAGCTGCCCGTCGGGCCGCACGCCGCTCGCCCCCAGGAACACCCGGTCGGCGACCACCTGGCTCAGCGCGGCCTCGGTCAGCACGCCGACCAGCGAGTGGTAGGGCCTGCGGACCATGCCGCCGAGCAGCAGCAGCTCGACCACCGGGTCGGCGCGGAGCGCGTCGAGGACGGCGAGGCTGGAGGTGACGACCGTGACGCGGCGGCCGCGGAGCCGGCGGGCCAGCCGCATCGTCGTCGTCCCGATGTCGAGCAGGACCACGTCTCCGTCGCCGACCAGCCGCGCGGCGCGGGCGGCCACCGCCTCCTTGTCCTGCTCGTCGACCGCCGCCACCTCGGCGAAGGGCCGGTCGGTGTCGGCGTCGGCCAGGGCGCCGCCACGGACGCGCCGCAGGGTGCCGTCGCGGTCGAGCACCTCAAGGTCCCTGCGGATGGTCGACGGGCTCACGCCGAGCTGGCTGGCGAGATCTCGAACGCTGGTGGCGCCGGACAGGCGCACCCGGCGCATGATCTCGGCATGCCTGAGGCGCTGAAGCACGGCGCGAGTGTATCAGGCAAATTCGCGCACATGCGAGCATCTTGCTTCACAAACTCTCACGAGAGACTTGAACTGTGCGAGTAAACGTGCAAGATTGCGCACATCTCGCTGTGTCGAGGAGGATCCAATCCCGTGGCTGCCCAGGCGTACGACCCTCTCGCCCACGAGCGGACCCCGGAGGGGCCGCAGTTCGACGTGTTCCTGGCGGGCACCGTCTTCCTCGACATCGTCTTCACCGGTCTGCCCGCGATGCCCGCCGCCGGGACGGAGATCTGGGCCGACGGGATGGGCTCGTGCCCTGGCGGCATCGCCAACCTGGCCATCGCGACGAGCCGGCTGGGCCTGCGCACGTCGCTGGCCGCCGCGTTCGGCGACGACGACTACGGCGACTTCTGCTGGCGCACCCTGGAGGAGCAGGAAGCGGTCGACCTGTCGCGGTCGCGGCGCTTCGAGCACTGGCATTCGCCGGTGACGGTGTCCATGGCGGTCGACCGCGACCGCAGCATGGTGACGCACGGCCATCCCGCGCCGCTGCCGGCCGCCGAGATGATCGGCGCCCCGCCCCGCTCCAGGGCCGCGATCGTGACGCTCTCGCCCGAGGAGCCGCTCGGCTCGCCCGGCTCCCCGTGCAACTGGGCCGAGCCGGCGCACCGCGACGGCGCGCTCATCTTCGCGGACGTCGGCTGGGACCCGTCGGGCGCCTGGCCGCGCTCCCTGCTCGACCAGCTGTCCGTCTGCCACGCGTTCCTGCCCAACGCGAGCGAGGCGATGGCCTACACCCGCACCGACACCCCTCGCGACGCGCTGTACGCGATCGCCGACCGGGTGCCGCTGGCCGTGGTGACCGACGGGGCGAACGGCGCCATGGCCATCGACTCCACGACCGGCGAGGAGGCGTTCATCCCCGCGCCGCGGGTGACGGCGCTCGACCCGACCGGCGCGGGCGACGTCTTCGGCGCGGGCATCGTGCTCGGCACCCTGTGCCGCTGGCCGCTGACCGACCGGCTGGCGTTCGCCGGGCTCTGCGCCGCACTGGCGGTGCAGCAGTTCGGCGGCTCGCTGGCCGCGCCCGGCTGGGGGGACATCGCCGACTGGTGGCACGAGGCACGCAGCGCGGCCGACCGCGGCGGCGCCTACGGGAGCTCGCTGGCCCGCCGTTACGCCTTCCTCGACCGGCTGGTGCCCACCGTCCCGGTGGGCGCCGTACGCCGCGCGGTCGCCACCATCGCCCGGTACGCCGACGTCGGGGGGACGCCGCAGCAGGCGGCCGAGACCCCTGATGAGCCCGACGAGCCCGAGAACGGGGGCCCGAACACGCCTCGCGTGCCTGCGCAGAAGGAGTAGCACCATGCTCGCCTCGATGCTCGCCTCGACCCGGACACTCGCCGTACTGACCGCCGCGACCCTGATTCTCGGCGCGGCCGCGTGCGCGCCCGGCTCCTCCGCTCCGCCCGCGGCCCCCTCCGCGCAGCCGAGCGCCGTGCGCACCGACGCGGCGGCCCTGGGCGAGGTGACCCTGACCGTGTGGGACCAGGAGGTACGCGGCGGGCAGGCCGCCCAGATGAAACGGCTCAACACCGCGTTCGAGGCGAAATACCCCAACATCACGCTCAACCGGGTGTCCCGCTCCTTCGACGACCTCAACACGACTCTGCGCCTGGCGCTCAGCGGCAACGAGCCGCCGGACGTGGTCCAGGCCAACAACGGCCGCTCGGCGATGGGCGCCTTCGTCAAGGCCGGCCAGCTCCGCCCGCTGGACGCCTACGCGCGGGCGTACGGCTGGCAGGACCGCTACCCGGAGTCGGTGCTGCGCTACTCCCGCTACAGCGCCGACGGCAAGATCTTCGGCGAGGGCGGCCTGTACGGCCTGCCGCAGGTCGGCGAGGTCGTCGGCATCTTCTACAACGCCGCCAAGCTGGACAAGCTCGGGCTGCGGCCACCGGCGACCTGGGCGGACTTCCAGGCCGGGCTGGCCAAGGCCAAGGCGGCCGGTGAGGTGCCGATGCAACTGGGCAACCTGGACAAGTGGCCGGCCGTGCACGTGTTCGGCACCGTGCAGAGCCGGGTGGTCCCCGCCGACCAGATCCGCACGCTGGCCTTCGGCCGCAAGGGCGCCTCCTGGAACACCCCGGAGAACACCGAGGCGGCCCGGCGGCTCGTCGACTGGGCCGACCAGGGCTACTTCAACAAGGGCTTCAACGGCCAGGGGTACGACCCGGCGTGGCAGGCGTTCCGCGACGGCGAGGGCGTCTACCTGATCGCGGGCACCTGGCTGCTCGCCGACCTGCACAAGACGCTGGGCGAGGACCTGGGCTTCATCCTGCCGCCCGGCGCCGCCGCCGGCGCTCCGCCGATCGCCACCGGAGGCACCGGCCTGCCGTTCGCCATCACCGCCAAGAGCCCCCACCCCGACGCCGCGGCGGCGTACATCGACTTCGTCACCGACGCGGACGCGATGAAGGTGCTCACCGACACCGGCAACCTGCCGGTCGCCGACACGGCGAAGCAGAGCGTGCCGGCGGGACCGCAGCGCGACGTCTTCGCCGCGTTCGGCACGGTGACCGCCGGGAACGGGCTGGTGCCGTACCTGGACTACGCCACCCCGACGTTCGCCGACACGCTGGGCGCGGCGCTGCAGGACCTGCTGGCGAAGAAGACCACGCCGGAGGACTTCCTGGCGACGCTGGAGAAGGACTACAAGACCTTCGCCGAGAGCAACGGATGACGGTGTCGCGACCGCCCGGGGAGCCGCGCCGCGTCGCCTACCTCTACCTGCTGCCGGCGTTCGTCGTCTACGCGGCGTTCCTGCTCTACCCGATCGGGCGGGCGGTGCAGCTGTCGCTCTACGACTGGGACGGATTGTCGCTCGGGCGGTGGGTGGGGCTGGACAACTACGTGGCGATCGTCGCCGACCAGGGGCTGCGGGACGCGTTCGGCCACGCCCTGGTCCTGATCGTCTTCTACGCGGCCGGGCCGCTGGTCATCGGGCTGGTGCTGGCCGCGATCCTCAACCACGCCAAGGTGCGCGGGCTCGGGTTCTTCCGGACCGTGGTGTTCCTGCCCCAGGTGATCGCCATGGTCGTGGTGGCGATCGCCTGGCGGCGCGTCTACGCGCCCGACGGGACGCTCAACGCGCTGCTCGGCGCGCTCGGCCTCGACTCGCTGACCCGCGGCTGGCTGGGCGAGCACGCCTTCGCGTTGCCCGCGGTCGGAGTGGTCGGCACCTGGTTCGAGACGGGGCTGGTGACGGTGCTGCTGCTGGCCGGGATGAGCCGCGTCCCGATGGAGCTGTACGAGGCCGCACGGCTCGACGGGGCCGGGGCCGTCCGGGAGTTCTTCGCGGTCACGCTGCCGTCGGTGCGGGGCGAGATCGCGGTCGCGCTGACGCTGACCGTGATCGCCGCGCTGCGCACGTTCGACCTGGTGTACGTCACCACGCGGGGCGGTCCCGGCACCTCGACCTCGGTGCCGTCGTACGAGGTCTACCACCGGGCGTTCGGGCTGAGCCAGATCGGCTCGGCGGCGGCCATCGGCGTCACGCTCACCGTCGTCATCTTCGCGATCTCGTTCGGCGTCAACCGGTTCGCGGACAGGGGGATAACGTGATCTCGCGTGGCGAGCGGGTGGCCAACTACGTCATCCTGTCAGTGTTCGCCGCGTTCGCGCTCGTGCCCATCGTGACGATCCTGGCGGCCGCGCTCGGCCCCTCCGACAGCGGGACGACGTCCGGGCTGGGCAATCTCGCGGCGGCGTGGGAGATCGGCCGGTTCGGCACCTATCTGCGCAGCAGCCTGATGGTGTCGGTGTTCGTCGTGGTCGTCAGCGTCGTGCTGTCGGTCATGAGCGGGTACGCGTTCGGCACCATGCGCTTTCGCGGGCAGTCGGTCCTGTTCTATCTGTTCATGCTCGGGATCATGATGCCGAGCGAGGCCATCGCGGTCCCGCTGTACTTCGACCTGCGTTCGCTGGGCCTGATCGACACGTTCTGGGCGGTGTCGCTGCCGCAGGTGGCGCTGTCGGTGGCGTTCGGCACCTTCTGGATGCGGGCGTACTTCCGCGCGTCCAACCGGGCGATCGCCGAGGCGGCCCGCATCGACGGGGCGTCGAGCTGGCGTGTCCTGTGGCAGGTGCTGCTGCCGCCGGCCCGGCCCGCCGTCGTCACGCTGACGCTCCTGGTGTTCATGTGGACGTGGAACGAGTTCCTCATCCCGCTGATCATGGTGACCAGCGAGTCGCTGCGGACCGCGCCGCTGGGGCTGGCCTTCTTCCAGGGCCAGCACACCGGCGGCTTCACCCTGCTCGCGGCCGGCTCGGTCATCGTCGCCACCCCGGTGGTGGTCTTCTACCTGTTCCTCCAGCGCCATTTCGTCCGCGGGCTGCTCCAGGGAGCGGTCCGCGACTGACCTCCCGGAGGTTCCATGCGCACCAGTCTGGCGGTGGTGACCGCCGCCCTGCTCGCCGTCCTTCCCGCCGCCCCGGCTCGGGCCGGCGGGCCTGGTGGCGCGCCTGTCGACCTCGACGCGCTGTTCGTCGGCGCCCATCCCGACGACGAGGCGTTCAGTCTGTCCACGCTCGGCCAGTGGCGCGAGGACCACGACGTCCACACCGGCGTCGTCACCGTGACCAGGGGCGAGGGCGGCGGGAACGCCGTCGGTCCCGAGGAGGGCCCCGCGCTGGGCCTGCTGCGCGAGGCCGAGGAGCGGGCGGCGGTCGCCGAGGCGGGCGTGCGCGAGGTGTTCAACCTCGACGACGTGGACTTCTACTACACGGTGAGCGCGCCGCTGACCGACCAGGTCTGGGGCGGCGACACCCTGGAGAAGGTCGTCCGGATCGTCCGGCAGACCCGGCCGGAGGTGCTGCTGACGATGGGCACGGCCCCCACGCCCGGCAACCACGGCAATCACCAGCAGGCCGCCCGGCTGGCCGTCGAGGCCTTCTACGCGGCGGCCGATCCCCAGGCGTTCCCCGAGCAGATCACCCGCGAGGGCCTGCGCCCCTTCGCGCCCGCCCGCCTGCTCACCGGCGGCGCGCGCGGGGCCTCGCGGACCGGCCAGGACTGCGCCGCGACGTTCCGCCCCGCGAACCCGGCCGAGAACGTGTACGGCGTGTGGAGCGGGCGCGCCTCCGCCCGGGGCGCGACGTGGGCCGCCGTCGAGCGCGACGCCCAGCGCACGTACGCCTCCCAGGGCTGGGCCGGCTTCCCCGACGTGCCCACCGACCCGGCCCAGCTCGGCTGCGACTTCTTCACGCAGGTGGACGCGCGGGTGCCGTTCCCCCAGCCGGGCACCCCGGCCGCGGCCGCGCCCACGGCGGTCCTCGACGGCGCGCTGACCCGGCCCGCCAGCACGGTGCCGCTCGGCACCCTGTTCGGCCTGCGCCCCAGCACGTTCGACGTCCGCCCGGGGACGGCGTTCTCCGTCAAGGTCACCGCGACCGCGCCGCCGCGCGAGCCGTTGGGCCGCTCGTCCGTGGCGCTGCGCGTACCCGAAGGCTGGCGGGTCAGCGGGTCGGGGGACCTGGGCCGGCTCGCGCCCGGGCGGACCGGCTCGGCAAGGTTCACCGTGACGGCGCCGCTCACCGCGACGCCGCCGGAAGACGGCGGCGGCCGGGCCCGCGTCGCGGCCACGCTCATCACCGAGCGCGGACGCGGCTACACCGACCGGCAGGTCGAGCTCAGCCCGGCCGTGCGCGGAGCGCAGCAGCCGCTCCCCCAGGTCGCCCAGTACGAGAAGTGGGCCGCCGAGGTCGGCGTGCCGCAGCTGCGCGGCCTGGTCACGCCCGTCCTCACCCTGCCGTCCGGCGGCTCCCGGCAGGTCGGCGTCGTGGTCGGCAACGTCGGCGACGCCGCCCGCTCCGGCACCGTACGCCTGGACCTGCCCGAAGGCTTCACCGCCGACCGCACGGAAGCCCCCTACAACGACCTCGCGGCCGGGGAGTCGACGACGGTGCCGTTCACCGTCACCAACACCGACACCTCGCTGAAGACCTCGAACGAGGGCGGCGACTACCCGTACACCATCACCACGGACGACTCCAGCGTGAGCAGGGCCGCGCTGGAGCTGGTCCCGGCGACCGCCGTCCCGCGCGCCGCCTCCGCACCCGCCGTCGACGGGCAGGACGGGGACCACTCCGGCCCCGCCCTGGACGTCTCCCGGCTGTGGGAGGGCAGCGCGTGCTCGTCGGCGGCCGACTGCTCGGGCACGGCCAAGGTCACCTGGCACGACGACACGCTGTACCTGCTGGTCGAGGTCAAGGACGACGTGCTCGGCACCCGCCTGCCCGCCGCCGACTGCAAGCGGCACTGGCGCACCGACGCGGTGGAGGTCACCGTCGACCCGCGCGGCACCTCCGAGAACACCTCCACCACGTTCAAGGCGGCGGTGCTGCCGGTGACGGCCGAGGGCCCGCCGTGCTTCCTGCGCGACGCCGACAACCGCCAGGGGCCGGGCGAGGAGACCGCGCCGGGGATGCGGGTGGCCTCGAAGGTCCACGCGGGAGGGTACGCCGTGGAGATGGCCGTCCCGATGGAGCTCCTGCCCTCGGCCGTCGACCCCGCGCACCTCGGGCTCAACATCCTGGTGTACGACTCCGACACGCAGGACAAAACCGGCCAGACCCGGATCGGCTGGTCGACGTGGGGCGGTGTGCAGGGAGACCCGTACCGGTGGGGCGTCGCGACCCTGCCCGGCTACCGGCCTCCCCCGGACCGGCCGACCACCCCGGCGGACCCGGTCATCCCAGACACCGCACTGTCCAGCCTGGACTCCCCGCAGTCGCTGGAACAGGCGATCCGCGTACACGTCCCGCTCGCGGGCGGACCCGAGGCGACGGCGTCGCACAGCGGCCGGGTGGTGTCCGCGACGCGCGGACAGGACACGGTGAAGGTGACACTGCGCGCGGGCGCCGTCGGCCGGGCGCACCTGTTCGTACGCGATGACCAGGGCACGGCGGGCAGCCGCGTGGTCACGGTGCCCCGCAAGGGCACCACGACGGTGACCGTGCCGGTGAACCGGGCGCTGGGCGCCGACCCTAGAGTGGTGACCGGCTGGGACTCCGGTGTCGGGACGGCAGTCTCCAAGGTGGCGGTGCGCTAACCAGTGCGGGGCGCTCCCGCGGCGACGATTGGCATGTCTACTGCCCAGGATCCGACGGCCAGCGCCTTCTTCGAGCGCCAGGCGGTAGCGCCTGGTCAGCGCGCCTGGCCCCGCAGGATCCGCCGCCACAGACCGCCTGCTGTGCGCAACTCGAAGATCGGGCTCTGGCAGACGCAGGTGTGCGCCCGGACCCGCACCCGGCTCACAGCGGGCATTGGGCAGGTTCTCATTCCACCGGTTCGGCCTGGGTGTGTGCGGCTGTCACGTGGAGGCCGCGGTAGTCGGTGCGAGATCGTGGCTGCCGCGCCGCTTACGCCGAGAAGGGTGTTAACTCCGCCTGATACGCGGACGGTCGCAACCACACCGACGCGCCTGTCTCGGCCTGCTGGCTGTTGGTTCCTCTTACCTGGGCGGCTGCGTCTCTGTGAAGTTCAGTGGGGCGCGGCGGGCCTTACGTCCTGGTCTCTTCTGTCTGGCCCATCGGCGGCCGATGGGATTTCCTCTGTAAGTTTCAGCGCGGCAGATGCGAGTTCGCTGAGTGTCCAGTTCGCCGCCGCAAGGCGCAGTCCAAAGAGGGCCGAGGTGGCATCTCAGCTCGCTTTGGGTATGAATTGTCCCGTGCTGATATGAACGCCTGGCTTAAGGTTTTCCTGCTCGCGATGCCACCGGTCATTCTGACTCTTCCGGAAGTCGGTCAACGCGCCGGCGAAGACGCTGTATGCGGCCAATCACTCTGCAGAGTCTTTCTCCTCGCGCGGCCTGGTGGGCTTTCCTCGCCGCACGAGCCTGGAACACGTACGTGATAGTGACTCCGAGCAAGGTTTCTGCGACCGCGATGATTCCTGGTGGCGCTTGCCATCTAACCAGTGCAACGCAAGGGAAGCGTCTCAGCCTTGCCGACCTCGTGCAGCATGAAATGCCGAGGGATCAGACGGACGGTGAGCGTCCTCGGCACGGAGGGATACGGTCGCGTTCTCCCTCGTTCCCTTTCCCGTTCCGTTACTGTTCCGTGGAGACGCCAGAACCACGGCTGCTCAAGCCTTCTACCAGCCAATCGAGGACAAGACAAAGATCTTCTTCGACCTGCTCATCGACCACCCCGGCCGGCAACTCAGCGTAGACGACATTTGCCGACTCACCGACGATGTTTTCTCCGGGTCACACTCCATTGCGGGTGCTATCAGTGGGCTGCACCGCTCATATCAGGCATCGGGTCGCAGGTACCCGTTCTACTGGTGGGAGGGTCAGCCGACGTGCTATGCCATGAAGCCGGGCGTGGCCAAGTTGTTCCTCCAAGCACGAGATAGCGTTGGTTCGTAGGGCCCTGTAGCTCATCGGTCATTCTGAGACCTCCGTTCGCGTCGCTTCATCGGGAGCCTGATCGAACTACTGATCGAAGCCCCTGTGGGCCTGCACAGGGGAACGTCGCGTCCGCCGAAACCCTCTGTTATGCGGCCTCCGTGTCGTAACCCGACTCGACTGGGATGGCGGCGACCTCGACCGTCACTCCGTACTGCCGCATGAGCGTGTCAGCGAGGTTCACGAGCGCCACCTGCGCGAACGGGTAAAGCGAGTCGGGGGTCAGTTTTTTACCCTTGAGGAGGATTGCCAGCGTGACCTTCTTGGGCTTGAAGTCCTCCGGCACCGTGAGCCGACCGCCGCTGAGCATCGACACCTTGGCACTGAACTTGGCTCGCGCCTCCGCCTCCTCGAACAGGGCCTGGGTTGAGATGAGCGCCTGGTTGAACTGATGTCCTAGCGGTTCGGAGCTGGCGGCCGCCTTCACGTGGACCAGAGTGTGCCGGTCGGTGAATCCATCACATGCCTCCATTCCCCTGCCCCTGCTGTGCTGGGGCGTCTGGAAGAGGTTCCGGTCGAGGCAGACGTACTTGGCCGGGCCGAAGTGGCGCTGCATCCGCTTGTTGTAATCCTCTTCGGTCTCGTCCGGATGCCACGGCAACATGGCGAGCTCTGGCTGCTCCACGATCAAGTCGCTCAATCGACGTTTGATCGAATCTAGATAGACAGTGCCGCATTCGTACCATTCGCCGTCACTGAGCTGGTAGAAACGCGGCCCGATTGACACGGTGGCCTCGATCCAACGGATCGCCGAGGTGTGGCCGATCGACTGCGTGCCTTCGCTGTCGGAGCACATGGCGATGCGCCCCTTCCGGAGTGCGGCGACAGGCGTGCTGCTGTACTGGACTTTGCAGCGCCACCGCAGGTCAGCCAGGTCAAGCTCATCTCTGACAATGGCCGCGCTGCCGACTTTGATGAGGTAGGAGCGACAACTATGGCGACGCTCGCCGAGATCCGCCGGAATGACGAGTTGCACCCGGATGTCGCCGCTCTCTCGTAGCCCTTCGTCCAGCAGCGCGTCTAGTCGCTGGGACAGCACCTCGTCGCTCACCGGTCGGATGGCCTCGAGCGACTCGAATTCGGGACGCACCTGTCGGTCGCGGATTTCGTTGAGGCGCCGCAGCAGTGCCAGGAACCTCGTCTGCTCCAGGGGGATCGGGAGTCGAAGCCCGTCGCCGCCTTCGACGGAAATCGACTCACGGTGGTTGAGGCCCAGATCAGATGCTTTGATCAGGCCGCCGAGCCTCTTGACCAGCTCGGTGTAGCCGCGCACACCGACGACGCCGATAGGAATCCCGCCCGGGGCCATCGTCGAGTCCTGGCGGGAGAAGCCGCCGATTGTCCGGCGGACGACATCCCGGACCTGGCCCGGGTCGACGGTGCGTAGCGCGCAGCGAAGACCGAAGCTGCGCTCCTTTATGTCGGAGATGGACAAATAACCCTGGCCGAAGCCAAGTGCGTAGATGTGACCGTCGACGGCGACGACGAGCACTGCCTCCGCCTCCTGCTTGAGGAGGACGAGGGGCAGCCCCGTGAGCTGGGACAGCCTTGGACACCAGTCAGGTTCAGTGGTGGGCCGCTGGCTGTAGTAGAGAAGGGCCGGAGCGCCGGCTATCTCGAACGGGTGGAAATCGACGCCCGGCCCGGTCAGGCGACCGGAGGTAGTGGCGTCGAACATGCCCTCCATGGTTGGCCTGACGCCGGTGATCCGGTAGACGGTGGCCCTCAATATGGTGGACGACATGGCGTTCCTCCAGGGGAAGCCGGGGCAGCTAGACCGCCTCCGGTATTTGCTTACATCAACTACGACTGAAAGCTCAGTCATTTAGTTCGCAATTATTTATGTCAGCTTCATGTTGATATCATCCGCATTCACCCGCTTTAGGCCATCAGGGGACGTCGGGTCACAGGATCAATGCACAACTTCGGCGAGTGCATCCAATTGAATAAGGCTCATGAATCGCAACGGCCGCTCGCGTGAACAAATAATCCATCGTCTTATCCACGGCGGGTGCGTGCATCTGTATCTTCGCCTAGGAGGCGGTAACGAGCCCATACAGCAACGACGGGCCGCGCCCGGGGGCGGCAGAGGAGCCAGCCTTTTGTGATGAAAACAGCATGCCAGTCTTGACCAGTTGCCTATGGTGAGAGCTCGGCGATGGTTTTCGGCGGGTGAGTGAAGTTGACAGCCCGGACGGCGTGAACGAGCCCGATGGGACAATGCACCTGTTCGCGCGACTCTTCGATCCGGCTGCGGAGGCGCTCCCGCGATTCGCGGAGGACTGCTATGAGGTACTCGTGGATCTCGATGCGGTGCGGCTATGCTCTCCGTCCATTGCCAGCTGACAAGCTGGGAGGATGACGTGGCACCATCGATCAACATCCACCGCTTGACCAGGGCGGAACACCGCTGACAGAGCTTCAGCTTCCCTACGGATCTCAGAAGGTTCGGAGGGTGGCCTCAGAGGAGTTCGCCGGCCCGGCGCAGGCGGCGCTCGCGGAGGGCGAGCAGTGGGGGGAGGCCGAGTTGTACGGCTATGTACACGGCCACGGCGAGCGCCTCCCAGAAGCCCGCCGAGCCGATCGGGCCGGCGCCGAACTGGGTCAGCGCCCAGCCTCCCAGTGAGACGGCCAGCGGCAGCACGCCCGTGACGAGTATCCAGGCCATGGCGGCGATCCCGGCGACGTACGGCACCACGAACCACCGGGCGACCTGGAGATCACGCGCGCTCATCTCGGACAGCTCGGTGGCCTCGTCCGGGGTGAGCCGGAACAGCTTGGCCTTGGCGGTCAGCCAGGTCGTCCGGTAGAGGTTGTGGCAGCGCAGCGCGTTCGCGAGCAGCGCGTACGAGTCGCTGCGCAGCGGCAGCGCGGCCCACTGCCAGACGATGCCGAGGAGCTGGAAGAGCACCACGGCGGCCAGGACGTCGTCGACGGCGGCGGGCGGATCGAGCAGGCGCAGGCCCAGGGCCGTGGCCACGACGACGGTGTCGATGGCCATGCCCGCCAGGTAGACCCCGTAGCGGCGGTCGCGCGGCACCGTGACGATCTGGGTGAGGTCCGTCTCGTACACGACGTACACGCCCCGATAGCTGACCCGGAAGATCGCCGGTACGCCGATCGCGCGTCCGGCGAGCCAGTGCCACGACTCGTGCAGAGCACCGAACGCGATGCCGAACAGCAGCCAGGTGAACGCGGACAGGCCGGGGCTGGGCAACAGCCAGGCGTCGTCCCAGGAGGGACGCAGTTCGGGGCGCAGCAGCATGAGAGCCACCACGACCACGGCGGCGGCCCCGTAGCACGACCAGGCGGCGGGCCCGAACAACCGGGCGGCGGTTCGCGGGCTGACCCCTTCGATCCATCTGATTTGCCCGCGACCACCGGTCACCTCGGCCGGCGGGTCGAGCAGCCCCGCGGCGGTGAGGCCGTCGATGAAGTCGGTGCCGTCCACCGGTTCGCCCGCGATCTCGCCGGCCCGGGCGGTGGCCTCGGCCAGCGAGCCGGTCTCCTGGAGCGTGGTCACGAAGACCGCGCCCGGTTCCGGCACCGCGACGAAGACGCCCGACTCGGCACGACCGAGGATCCACGCCTCACCGTCGAAGGACACCGTCAGCCGTGCGGCCCGCTCGCGCAGCTCCTCGTCCAGGAATGCGGTCATCGGAAATCTCCAAGGAACCCCCGCCTTCAGGCGGGGAGGAATCGGACCCCTGCGGAGCAGGGCAGGGACAGGCGGGAAAGGGCCGCACCCCGATCGGCAGGAGTGCGGCCCTTCGGCCGATTCTCAGGAATCGGGGTGGATGAGCCCCGTGAGCCGGGTGTTCTCGACTCGCTTGATCTCGATCTTCATATGGATCACCTCCCTCCGCATATCGGACAGTCGGGGTCACGTGGCCACTCGTCCTGACTCGTCGCACAGCCGTGCGCGAAGTCGATGGTGAGTGGCCGACCGGCGTACGCCGGTGGCTCGAAGCCGGTCAGGTAGCGCAGCACCTCGAAGGCGCCGAAGGCCCCCAGCAGGCCGGCGACCGGCCCGATGCCGCGGTTGACCGTCGGTCTGCTGACGAACAGGCGGTTGGCGGCGATGGCGCTCGCGAGGGTTGGGTCGTCCGGGTCGGGGAAGTCGTCCGGGTTGGAGGGGTCGGCCGGTACGCAGGCGCGGCACGCGCTGACGCCCGGGTTCACCGACCAGACCGTCCCGGTGGTGACCGATATGCCGCCACGGACGAACGGCACGCCATGGCGCACGCAGGCCTCGTTCACCCAGAGGTCGATCCGGTTCGGCCGATCGATGCCCGAGGCCACCACGTCGGGCCCGATGCGGCGGATCAGGGCGGCGAGCTGCTCCGGTCCCGCGACGTCGGCGTCGATCGCCTCGACCTCGATGGCCGGATCGAAGGCCCTGACCCACGCCGCGGCGCGTTCGACCTTGCGCGCGCCGATGTCGTCCTGGCGGTAGAGGTACTGCCGGGCGAAGTTGCGCGGTTCCACGGTGTCCCGGTCGAGCAGCGTCATCGCGCCCACGCCGAGCCCGGCGAGGTGCGGGATGGTGTTGGAGTTGAGGCCCCCCGTGCCGAGCACCAGGACGTGTGCTGCGCGGAGGCGGCGCTGCAGGTCCTCGCGGCTGTGGTCGAGGCCGCTGAACGACTCGAAGAAGGCCAGGTTGCTGAAATACCGTTCGGCGTCGGCGGGCTCCAGCAGGCCGAGCCGGTCGCCGTCCTCCAGCAGCCGCTCGGCGTCGAACGCCGCGACGGCGCCCCGTACGTCGGCCTCGTCCAGCGACAGCTCGTCCGCGAGCTCGGCGACGGTCCTGCCGCCCTCGCTGAGCAGGCCGATGAGCTTCTCCACCGTCCCGTCGGGGTCGGTCAGAATCAGCTGGTCGCGTGGGTCGTACACCAGCCGCAGCTCATCCCCGACCCGCTCCCAGGCGATGCCTTTGAGTCGTGGCCTCATCCGCGCATCAGCCAATCTCTTGAGATGGGATTTCGGGCACTGTGGCAGGCGTGCGCATGGATCCCGCATGGATGCGGCACGGGAAATTGATCTTCAAGGGGTGGGTGGACTACCGTCTGGTCGGTGTCCTCGCCTGATGTCCGGTTCCTCCTTCTGGGCCCTCTGGAGATCGTCGTGAACGGCCGGACCGCGCATCTGACCGGCAGGCAGCGGGCGCTGCTCGCGGCCCTGCTCCTGGACGCCGGTCGCGTGGTGTCCGCGGGGCGGCTGGCCGACCACCTCTGGGGCGACGACCTGCCGCCTTCGGCCCCGGCACGGCTGCGCGCCCTGATCGCGGAGCTCCGGCGGGCGCTCGGCCCTCATGGGCGGGACGTCATCCTCACCCGAAGCCCGGGATACCTGCTCCACGCGGGAGCGGCGGTGGACGCCGAGGAGCTCGCCTCTCTGGTGGAAAGCGCCCGCCGGGCGATGGAGGACGGCCGCCATCCGGACGCGACGGACCTGTACGACCAGGCTCTCGCGCTGTGGCGCGGCGACCCCTTCACCGATCTGACCGGCCCTGCCGCGCAGGTGGAGCGATACCGGCTCGAGGAGCTCAGATGCGAGGCGGCCGAGGGGCGCGCGGCGGCGCTGCTGGGCATGGGGCGGGGCCGGGCGGCCATCCCGGGACTCACGCGGCTCCTCACCGAGCAGCCGCTGCGGGAGCGGCCACACGCCCTGCTCATGCGGGCGCTCCACGACGACGGCCGTCTTCCCGACGCGCTGGAGGTGTACCAGGATTTCCGGGCTCGGCTCGTACGCGATCTCGGGGTGGATCCGAGCCCCGAGCTGCAGCGGCTGCACCAGCGGATGCTGGCGGGGGAACCGGCGGCGGAGAGCGCCGGGCCGGCGCCGGTGCCCCGCCAGCTGCCGCCCGCGAGCAGCCGCTTCGTCGGCCGCGCGGCGGCGCTGCGGCGACTGGACGCCGGCCGGGTGACGCTCGTGGTCGGCCCCGCCGGTGTGGGGAAGACCGCGCTGGCGATTCACTGGGCGCATTCCGTGAGCGAACGCTTTCCTGACGGGCAGGTGTTCCTCGACATGCGGGGCTTCGACCAGCGGGAGCCGATGTCGTTGTCCGAGGCGCTGCAGCTGCTGCTGCAAGGGTTCGGTGTGGCGGCGAAGGACATACCGGTCGAGCTGGACGCTCAGATCGCCCTCTATCGCTCGCTTCTGGCGGGGCGGCGCGTGCTGGTGGTCCTGGACGACGTCGCCGAGCCGGCGCAGGTGCGCGCGTTGCTGCCCGGTGACCCCGGCTGCCATGCCGTCGTGACGAGCCGTTACCGGCTGGGAAGCCTGACGGCTCTGGACGGGGTCGAGCGCCTCACGCTGGACGTGCTGGACCGTGAGGAGACGCGCCGGCTGCTCTCCCAGGGCATCGGCGAGGACCGGCTGCGCCGGGAGCCGGACGCCGCGGAGGAACTCATGACGCTCTGCGGCCGGCTGCCGCTGGCGCTGTCCATCGCGGTGTCCTGGATCGGCGACCACGAGCACCGGATGATCGCCCATTACGTCCGCCAGCTCGCCGACCGTGGGCGGCTGGTGAGGTTACGCGTGGAGGGCCACGAGAGCGTCGCCGTACAGGCTGCTCTCGATCTGTCGCACCGGGCGCTGCCGCCGGCGGCGCGGCGGATGTTCCGCCTGCTCGGCGTGGCGGGAGGCGGCCACATCTCCGCGGCCGCGGCGGCCGCCCTGACGGGAACGAGCCGCGAGCGGGCGGAGGACCTGCTCGGCGCCGCGGCGCGGATCCACCTGATCAGTGAGACCGGCCCGCAGCGTTTCGCCGCTCATGACCTGGTGGTGGAGTACGCCGCGCAACGCAGCCTCGAGGAGGACTCCGCGACCGAGCGGGAGGCCGCCGTCCGGCGGCTGCTCGACTACTACCTGCGTACGGTCATCGGCGCGGTCGAAGTGGCCGGCTTCGAGGTCCCGGAGCTCGCCTACGATCATGCGCGGCCGGAGGTGACCCCGACGACCTTCGGCACCGCGCCGGACGCCCTCGACTGGCTCGACACCGAGTGGGACAACCTCGTGGCCGCCGTGTCGCACGCCGCCGCGCACGGGCCACGGCCGTACGCGTGGCTGCTGGTCGAGGCCATGAAAGACGTCCTGCATCACCGGCGTACGCGTGGCGACTGGCTCCGTCTCGCGGAGATCGCGCTGGCCGCCGCCGAGAAGGAGCGGGACCTCCGGGGGCAGGCCGCGATGTGCCATTCGATCGGGCTGGCCCGATGGCGCATGACCGATCTCACGAGCGCCATGGATCATTACGAACGCGCGCTGGAGCTGTCCCAGCGGGCGGCGTGGCCGCAGGGTGAGGCCATGGCACTGCAAGGCTGCGGCGTGGTGTGCAAACAGCTGGGAGAGCCGCACAAGGCCATCCCGCGATACCAGCGGGCCGTGGAGATCCATCACGCGCTGGGGTCCAAACGTGGCGAAGCACGCGGACTGAACAACCTGGCCTCGGCCCACCTCATGCTCGCCCGGCTGAACCGCGCCGAGGAATGCCTGCGGGCCTGCCTCCCCCTGACCGACGAGTCCGGCGACCGGCATCTCCGGACGCTGACCCTGGTCAATCTCGCCCTCGTACGCTGGAAACAGGCCCGTCTCCCCGAGGCGCTGGAAGCCCTTGACGAGGCGCTGGCCGTGGCTCAGGCCGCCGGTCTGCGGTACGCCGAGGCGGTGACGTACGAGACGTTCGGCTGGACGCATCGTGACGCGGGCCGTTACGAGCAGGCGATCGACGCCTTCGGCCGGGGCCTGGCCATCGCCGGGGAGGTCGAGAACAAGCGGTGCCAGATCGCCTCGCTCACCGGCATGGCGGGAGCGGAGCTGGAGCTCGGCAGGGCGGACGCCGCGCTCGCCCGCCTGGACGCCGCGCTGGAGCTCAGCGAGAACACCGGGACGGACCTGGACCAGGTGCTGCTGGGCCGCGCTGAGTTCCACCACCGCCAGGGCCGGGCGGCGGACGCGCGTCAAGAGCTGGACCGGTTGCTGGAGCCGGGACTCACGCTCACTCCCCTGGATCTGCCACGGCTGCACGGCCTACTCGCCGCCGTCCACCTGGCGGCGGGCGACGGCGAGCAGTGCGTGGAAGCGTGCGAGCACGCCCTGGACCTCGCGCGGCGATCCGGGCAGCGGCTGGAGTACGCGCGCATCCTGGTGACGCTCGGTCATGCCGTGCCGAGCGAGGGAAGGGCGCATTGGGAACAGGCCCACGCGCTGTTCACGGCCATCGGCGCACCCGAACGGTCGAGGACCGCGGCGCTGCTCGGCCTGTGAACTCGTCCGTTCAGCCGGCGGCCGGCAGCCGATCGTCGGGCTCGGTCACGCGGCGGCGGACGAGGTAGCCGAAGACCAGCGTGGTGCCGAACATGAGCACGCCGTAGACCGCCGGTGGCACGGCCATCGTCGAGTTGGCCAGCAGCGACGGGCTGAGCGCGATCGTGATGGCCAGCGTGCTGTTGTGGATGCCGATCTCCATGCCGGACGCGATCGCCTGCCGCCGCTCCACCTTGAACAGGCGCGGCAGCCAGTAACCGATGGTGAGACTGATCGCGCTGAACAGCAACGCCACCAGGCCGACGGAGGCGAGGTAGCCGCCCAGCCGCTCCCGTTCCTGCACGATCGCCCCGACGATCACGGCGGCCAGGACGATCGCCGACAGGATTCTGACCGGATTGTCCATCCGGTCCGCGAACCTCGCGCCTAAGCGCCGTACGATCATGCCGATCGCGACCGGAACCAGCACGATGGCGAAGACCTGCACCACCTTGTCGGCCTGCAGCCCGATGTCCCGCCCCGATCCGACGAAGTGGTCCAGCGACAGGTTGACCACGACAGGCAGGGTGAACGCGGCCAGCACCGAGTTCACCGCCGTGAGGCTGACGTTCAGCGCCACGTCGCCGCCGAACAGGTGACTGTAGAGGTTCGCGGTCGTCCCGCCGGGCGAGGCCGCGAGCAGCATCATGCCGGCGGCGAGCAGCGGCTCCAGCCCGAACAGCACGACGAGCCCGAAACAGACGACCGGCAGGACGAGCAGCTGGGCGACCAGGGCGATGACCACGGCCTTGGGGCGGGTGGCGATCCGCGCGAAGTCCTGCGGCGTGAGCGACAGCCCCAGCCCGAACATGATCAGCGCGAGTGCGGCGGGAAGCATGACTGTGGTGAGAACGGACTGCTGCACGGGTGGAACCACCGTTCCTCAGGGCGAGAACCGCTGCCCTTGTCTAACAGCCCGATCCCTCCCCGATCAATACATCCGCCCCATTCGTAACCTCCCGTCAGGTCAGGACCTCCGCCGCCACCAGGAACAGCAGCGCGGTGGCCAGGAACGGCCCGGCGGCTACGCCCTCGATCCACCGCTCGGCGTCGGCGTCCAGATAACCGGCATCGATGGCCCGGGCCACGTTGCGGCGCAGGCCGAAGACCTGGTCGGCGGTGTCGAAGTCGCGGTAGACCGGCGCCACCGTCACCACGGCCCGCACACCGAGCCCCGCCTCCGCGCACAGCCGCGTCAGGCCACGACCCACGGTCCCGTTGCGGACCCTCTCCGTCGCGATGAACCGGGTCAGCTCCCTGCCGACGGCCGGCTCGCGGGAGTCGATCAGCAACCCCTCCCAGTCCGGCTCGGCCAGGACGATCCGCCCGCCGGGCCGGGCCACCCGCCGGAACTCGGCCAGCACTCGCGACGGATCCTCCACGTGCTGCAGCACCCGGTCGGTGCGGGCCCGGTCGACGCTGCCGTCCGGCAACGGCGGCTCGTGCACGTCGCCGCCACGGATCTCGATCAGCCGGTGCCGCGCCGTACGAGCGCGGGCTTCGGCGAGCATCACCGGATCCCGGTCGACCCCGACGACCAGGCCGTCCGGCGCGACCAGGCCGGCCATGGCGGCGAGGTCCGTCCCCGGGCCGCAGCCGAGGTCGAGCACCCGCTGCCCGGGCCGGAGGTCGAGCAGGTCCAGAACGTGCCGCTTGTACGCCCGGCCCGGCGGGCTCGCGGCGACCTGGTCGAGATAGGCGATCGGGTCGGGGCGGGAGCGACTGTCGGTCATGCCCACAGCCAAGCAGACGAATGTGCAGGTCCCGTGCATGCCTCTGGACCGACGGCTGCCTGATCAGCGGAACGGGGACAGGACGGCGGGCCTGCCCGTTACCTGGCAGGCATTGTCACGGAGGCTCGACGTCCATACGGTGGCGACATGAGATCCGAGGTGCTGGTGACCCTTCCGCCTCAAGGCCGTGATTGGTACAACGATCCGGCCGGCGTAGGCGCAAGAGGCGGCTGCAATCAGCATGGCATCTCCTGCCCCGAGTCGATCTACGCGAGCGTGGTCCTGCGCGACGGCGGCAGCGACGACGTGCGCTGGGCCGTGTGCCGGCGTGGCCTGATCGCCCTCAAGGGCGACGACCTCATCCCCGGAGCGGCGCCGTAGATCACCCACCGGCGAGACGACACCCGGTGGAGCGGGCCGCATTCGACGACCGGCGGGCGTTGCGGCCAATTCACCGCCCTCGCCTTTCACCTTCGGATGCCACGGCTTCTTTATGTCCAAGACTTTAGATTTTTCTCTTCTACTTTTCGACCTCTCTGTTGGCGCCGCTCTCCTAGAGACCTGATTGGGCCTACCTAACGTCGATGCCGCCCGGCTTCGGCTCTCCTGGCTTCGGCTCGCCAGGCTTGGGCCCTCCCGGCTTCGGCTCTCCCGGCTTGGGCTCTCCCGGCTTCGGCTCGCCAGGCTTGGGCTCGCCAGGCTTCGGCTCTCCCGGCTTCGGCTCTCCGGGCTTGGGCTCTCCCGGCTTCGGGCCTTCCTTGTCGGGTTTCTGATTATCGATCCGAATGTCGATCTTGATCTTGCCTTCTTTGCCATGTCCGCCACCGTGCCCGCGGGCGCGGCACTTCTTCGGCCTCTTGTGGTACTTGCAGGGGTGCACGTCGGACACGGTCTGCGTGGTGGACACCTGGGCCGGGATGCCGGCGGCAGCGGACTGAGCCGTTGTCGCCATAGGGGTGACGAGGGCTGTCGCCGCCATGGCGCTGGCAGCGAGAATATTCGTAAGTTTCATCACGAGATCCTTCTCTGAACTCCGGACAGGGGCCCGTACTTGAAACACCACGACGTTGCCGGTTGACGGCAGTATGGCGCTGGAATCCCTTTCACACTATGCAGGAACGATGGACATACCCGCCCCGGAGGAGTAAAGGTCGGCACTCAGCCGTTTTGCTCGATAGTTCTCGCACTCAATCCATCGAAGTCGTTCGACTACAGCAAGTTACGGTCGCGATAATTGGCTGATTTTTCCCCAATCCGAATCTAAACGGATCACGGATTTCCCACGGAGCCGGACACGTGGCGCCCGGGAAAGCAGGACGCGGTAAAACGCCTGGGACGACAGCCGGACCATCGCGAATGCCTGCGGAATCGAGGGCGACCGTACGCCCGGCGTCTGCTGGTGCGGGCTGGATTCGGGGTCCTGCCCACCAAGGTGATGCGGCAGTAGACCACTGCCGGGGAGCCTTCCATCCACACTTTAAGACAGCACCCAGGCAGGGCACGCTGAGACCAGGTCAGGCGCCCGGATACTTGGCAAGCCAGTCCGTGCGCCCGGTGGTCCGGCGGCCCTGGGTCAGCTGGGTGACGAAGTCGTCGGCCAGTTCGGTGATGGTGGCGCGTCCCTCCAGGGTGTTCAGCCACTCGCCGGGCAGCACCGGTTCGCCGTGGACGGCACCCAGGATGTTGCCGCACATCGCGCCCGTGGAGTCGCTGTCGCCCGAATGGTTGACCGCCAGGAGCAGCGCGCGCTCGCCGTCGGGCTGGGCCGACGCGCAGTAGACGGCGATGGCGAGCGCCTCCTCGGCGACCCAGCCTCCGCCGAGGGTCTCCAGCTTCTCCGGGCTCGGGTCGCCCTGGCGGGCGAGGGCCGTCGCGGCCCGGAGCGCCGCCGTGGTCTCCTCGTGCGCCGGGTAGGCGGCCAGGACCTCCAGGGCGCCCGTCACCGCGTCGGCCAGCGGCGCGTCGTGCACCAGGTGGTGGATCAGCACGGCGAAGGCGCCGGCCGCCAGCTGGCCGGTGGGGTGCCCGTGGGTGATCTGCGCGCATTCGGCGGCCAGCTCGAAGGCCTGCCGTGGTGAGCCGCCCATCAGCCCGAACGGCGCCGACCGCATGACCGTGCCGCAGCCTTTGGAGCGCGGGTTGATCTGCCCCGGCAGGCCGGGAGATCCGTAGTGGTCCGGTTCGACACGGAGCCCGGACAGGCAGGCGTTGCCGGGGGCGCGGCGGGAGTAGAGCCATCCCTGCTCACGCAGCCATCCCGTACGGTGATGCACGCCCTGGCCGGGCGGCGGCGCGTCGTACCTCTGGGTGTCCAGCCAGCGCAGGTAGGCCGAGCGCAGCACGGAGGGCGCGTGACAGAAGCCTTTGAGCGTGGCGCGCACGTCGGCGCGGATGATGCCCTCCAGGGTGAAGAGCGTCAGCTGGGTGTCGTCGGTGACCAGCCCGATCTTCCCCCGCCAGTCCGCGACCGGGCCGGTCACTCCCGCGCGGCCGTGCAGGGCGCGGATCCTGGCCAGTGACTCGAACTCGATCGGCGCGCCGAGGGCGTCCCCGATCGCGCCTCCGAGCACGCAGCCTCGCACCCGACCAGCATCCATGGTCTCTCCGTTCTCCGCCGCCCGTCGCAGGCGACTCTAGACACCGGCGGAAAGTTTCACGAACCCCGCCCGGCGAAGGGGGCATCGTCGCAGATCCCGGGCGAGCCCGTCGGCGGCGCCCGACCGGCGGCTTGCCGACCGAAACATTTCTGTCAGACTCCGGAATGTTTCGGAAACCCTCGCGGTCCAAGAGAAGAGGAGAGCGGATGAGGATCAGGAGCAGAGTCCTCGGCGCCCTGGCCGTCGCCGTGACGCTGATCGTCGCCGGGCTGATCACCGCGTCCCCCGCCCGCCCGGCCGCGCTGACCGAGGTGACGAACTTCGGCGCCAACCCCACCAACCTGCGCATGCACCTGTACGTGCCCGGCAACGTGCGGGCCCGGCCGCCGATCCTGGTGGCCGTGCACTACTGCACCGGCTCCGGCCCCGCCTTCCACTCCGGCACCGAGTTCGCCTCCCTCGCCGACCGGTACGGTTTCGTCGTCATCTATCCGTCGGCGACCCGGAGCGGCTCGTGCTTCGACGTCTCCTCGCCGCAGGCGCTCAGGCACGACGGCGGCAGCGATCCCGTGGGGATCGTCTCCATGGTCAGGTACGTCCAGCAGCGTAACAACGGCGACCCGGACCGGGTTTACGTCACCGGCTCGTCCTCCGGCGCCATGATGACCAACGTGCTGCTGGGCGCCTACCCCGACGTGTTCAAGGCGGGCGCCGCGTTCGCGGGTGTGCCGTTCGGCTGCTTCGCCACCACCGACGGCTCCGGCTGGAACAGCTCCTGTGCCAACGGCACCCTGATCAGGACGCCCCAGCAGTGGGGCGACCTCGTACGGGCCGCGTACCCGGGCTACAGCGGCCCCCGGCCGCGCATGCAGGTGTGGCACGGCACCCAGGACGACACCCTGCGCTACCCGAACTTCACCGAGGAGATCAAGCAGTGGACCAACGTCCACGGCCTCGGCCAGACCCCCACCTCCACCGACCGCCCCCGGTCGAACTGGACGCGCACCCGGTACGGCACCGTTGTGGAGGCGATCAGCCTGGACGGCGTCGGCCACAACATCCCGGGCGGCGGCATGGCAGCCCTGGCCATCGAGTTCCTCGGCCTCGACGACGGCGGCGGCCCCACGAGCTCCCCCACCGTGACCCCGACCGTGACCCCGACGCCTTCCGGCCCCTGCCGGGTCACGTACACGATGAACTCCTGGAACACGGGGTTCACCGCCGCGGTGACGATCACCAACACCGGCACGGCCACGGTCGGCACCTGGTCGCTGGCCTTCACCCTGCCGTCCGGGCAGACCGTCACCTCCGCCTGGAACGCCGGCGTCTCACCGTCCAGCGGCAACGTGACCGCGCGGGACGCCGGCTACAACGCCACCATCCCGCCGGGCGGCTCGGCCACCTTCGGCTTCCAGGCCACCCACAACGGCAACACCGCCGAACCGGCCTCCTTCGCCCTCGGCGGCTCGGCCTGCGAAGTGGCCTGACGTCCGCCGCCGGCCTCGCCAGGCCGGCGGCGCTCGTCTAGGACTTCCAGGTGAGGGTGACCTCGAAGTTGCCCTCCGTCGACGCCTTGGCGACCATCCAGCTGGTGGTCCCGCTCACCTTGATCCCGAACTTCACCTGCACCTCGTCCGGCTTCACTTCCTTGATCTTGGCCAGCACCACGCGGGCGGCCTCGATGGCCGGCTCCAGCGCCTCCTGGACCGAGCCGGCGACCGCCTTGGCCCCGGCGGGCTGGTAGCCCGGCGGAGGGTCGATCTCGAAGGCCACGGTGGTGTGCTCGTCCACCTGATACCTGACGACGTTCGTCACATGCTTCCTCTCACTACGACGTTCCTCCCACTACGACCCAGCTCACGATGACAGCCGGACGGCGAGCACGCCCGCGGTCAGGCCGACCGCCACGCCTCCGGGGATCGCGCTCAACGCTAGAGCCTCGTGCTGGACGGGCACGACTCGCAGGCACGAGCCCGTCGCGGGGTCCCACAGGCGGACCGTGCGGTCGTAGCTGGAGGTGGCGAGCAGCGCGCGGCCGTCCACGGCCACCGGGCAGACGGCGCTGACCGTGTCGGTGTGCCCGCGGAAGGTGAGCAGGTGCTCGCCCGAGGCCGGGTCCCACAGTCTGGCCGTCCGATCGCGGCTCGTGGTGACCAGGAGCGGGCGGTGGTCGTACCGAAGGGCGCACAGGCCGGTGACCGCCGCCCGCTCGTGCGCGACGAAGACGCCACGCTCCACGCCGGTCGCGGGGTCCCACAGGCGGACCGTGGTGTCGCGGCTCGCGGTGGCGAGCAGGCTCGCGCCGATGGCGCAGGCCGCGGTGACGGCGGCGGTGTGGCCGGTCAGGGTGCGCAGGAGGGTCGCGGTGGCCGGGTCCCAGACCCGTACGGTCTGGTCGCGGCCCGTCGTCACCAGCATCCCCTGGACGGCGCACGCGGCGGTGACGCCCTTGTCGTGCCCGGTCAGGACGTGCAGGCACGCGCCGGTGGCCGGATCCCACAGCCGTACGGTCCGGTCCTCGCCGGTGGTCGCCAGCAAGCCGCCGAGGGCGCAGGCGGCGCTCACCGTGAGCGTGTGCCCGGTGAGGCTGCGCAGGTGCTCGCCCGTCTCCGGATCCCACAGGTAGACCGTGCTGTCGCGGCCCGTCGTCACCAGCGCGGGCCGGTCGTCGACGCTGGTCGGGCAGAGGCCGGTGACTCCGTACGGGAGCGTCCGGTGCGGGCGGCGCAGGGTGGCGGCGTCCGCGGCCCACAGGTGCACGGTGCGGTCGCGGCCGGTCGTGGCCAGCAGCGGGTGCCCGTCGGCGGTGAGGGCGCAGACGGAGGTGACCGCGTCGGTGTGGCCGCCCAGGCTGCCGACCGGCTGTCCCGTCGCCGGATCCCAGATCCGGACGAACCTGTCGCCTCCCGTGGTGACCAGCAGCGTGCGCCCGTCCACGGTGACGGGGCAGGCGAAGGTCACCTCACTGGTGTGCCCGGTCAGGGTGTGCAGGCAGGAGCCGGTGGCCAGGTCCCACAGCCGGATGGTCCTGTCGCGGCTGGTGGAGGCGAGCAGGGCACGGCCGTCCACGGTGAGGGCGCACAGGCCGGTGACGCGGTGCGAGTGGCCTCTGGTCCCCTCGGTGTGACCGGCGAAGGTGTGCAGGCAGGCGCCGGTGTCCGGATCCCACAGGCGGATGGTCCTGTCCTGGCTCGCGGTGGCCGGCAGCTCGCGGCCGCCGAGGGTGACGGCGCAGACAGCGGTGACCTCACGGGCGTGCCCGGACAGCATGCGCAGGCAGCGGCCGGTGGCCGGGTCCCAGATCCGGGCCGTCCGGTCGTCGCTGGTGGAGACCAGCAGGGTGCGGCCGTCCGCCGTCAGCGTGCACAGGCCGGTGACCCCGTAGGTGTGCCCCCGGTAGGTCCGCAGGTGGGCGCCCGTGGCGGGGTCCCAGGTCCGCACGGTCCTGTCCATGCCGGCGGTGGCCAGCACCGTGCGGCCCGCGAGGGTGAACGCGAGGACGGCGGTGACGCTCGCCGTGTGCCCGGTGAGGGTGCGCACCTGCGTGCCCGTGGCGGGATCCCACAGGCGCACGGTCGCGTCCTCGCCGGCGGTGGCCAGGAGGGTGCGGTCGTCGACGGTCACGGCGCAGGCGCCGCTGACCGGGGCGTCATGGCCGGTGAGGACCGTCTCCATCAGCCGGGGTTCGACCCGCGCCCACCTCGCCCGGTACGGCGAGGGGTGCGGCATCCGCTGGTAGGCGTCCCCGAGACCGTCCAGGGCCTCGGCGATGCTCAGCACCCCCAGCCGCTCGTCCGGGTCCGCGGCCACCGCCTGCGGGGCGCTGCGCAGCAGGCGGGCGCGCCGCTTGCCCTCCGGGGTGACCGCGCCGCGCGCGAGCGGGATCAGCCGCATCAGGTCGGCGTGCAGCGGGAGGTCGTCCACGGCGAGCAACTCGTCCAGCACTCCCCCGTCGGCCGCGTGCTGGGGCAGCGAGCGCTTCAGGTAGTCCGGGGCGGACGCCCAGCCGGTGCGGACGCCGTACGCGAGGAACGCCCTGGCGAGGGCCCGTTCGTCGTCCTCGCGCGGGTGGAACTCGGCCCTGGCGGCCAGCAACGTGTCGTTGAGCGCCTGGTGGAAGAGCCGGTACACCCGTCCGGACTCCACCAGGAAGTTGGCGGCCGAGGATCCGGCGAACCTGAGCAGTGCCTCCCGGCCGGGCGTCCGTCCGTACAGCGCCCGGATCGCCGTCTGCCACAGCTCGACGCTCAGGCCCGGCGACCGCGCGAAGGCCAGCGCGGTCAGCAGGTCGCCGGCCTCGGGACCCAGCTTGGCCAGGTAGTCGCGCAGCGCGCCGTCGACGGTGGGGCTGAAGGACAGCTCGCCGGGGCCGACGGCGACGGTGTCGTGCAGTCCGTGCGCGCGGGCCATGAGCCCGGCGACCAGGAAGTTGCCCGCCGACAGCGCCGCGATCCGGTCGGCGATCGGGCGGGCCGGGCCGTCCTCCAGGTACGGGTTGCCGTCCGAGCGGGCGGATCGGAGGGTGGCCAGCGCGTACGTGGCGAGGTCGGCCTCGCGGAACAGCGCGGGATCGTCCAGGTCGAGAAGCTCACCGGCCCGCCCGAAGCGGAGCAGCAGATCGCCCTCGTCATCGCGGCGGCGGCACCCCACGACGATCTGCACGGCCGGGCAGGTCTCCGCCAGCGGCACCACCAGGCCGGTGATGAGCTCGCGCGCCTGGGCGGGCGTGCCGGCCTCGTCGAGCGCGTCGATGATCAGGTTGAGCCTGGACCCGGCGCTCAGCGCCGTGACCAGGTCCTCCAGCCGCTCCGGCCGGGGCACCCCCGCTGCTCGGGCGATCTCGGCGGCGACGTCCAGCGCGGTCTTGCCCTTGGCGTGCACGGCGCAGCCGACCGAGCCCGGCGTGGCCCGGACGGCGGTGTCGGAGCCGGGCAACTCGGCGCGGAGGGCCGGATCGGCGGTGGTGACGACCCGGCCGAGGACCGCCGATTTCCCCACGCCGGGCGAACCGGTCACCACGAGCGCGCTGTAGGCGGGCCGCTCGCTGTCCAGCCAGGCGACGACGCGGCTCAGCACCTCGGCGCGGCCGGTGAAGCGGTGACCGCGCTCGCTGTCGCGGGAGACCCCGCGAGCCCGTGGCCGCCAGTGCCGCCCCGCCTCGGGATCATCGGTCAGCGACCACCCCCAGGCGGTCATGGCCAACTCCCCCGCCCGCTCCGCGCGGTACCCCAGCCTCGCCCCCGGCAGCAGGCGGTCGACCGTGTGCAGGGTGAGGGCCAGGCCGTCGCCCTGGGTGGACTCGTACCGGCCGAGAATCCCGACGACGGCCTGGTGGCGCTCGGACCACAGCCCGGAGCCGCTGAAGCCCCGGGCGAGCGGGTGGCGGGACTCGGTGCGCAACGCCACCCAGCCGTAACCGGCCTGCGCGCCGACCGTGCCTCCCGCCTGGGTGGCGAACGGGCTGCCGTCGGGGAATCCGTACGCCGTCCAGGGCGTGTCCTTCAGGGCCGTGTCCTTCACGCGGGCCAGCGGGGCCGGCTCCACGTCCGGCGGCCACGGCCCGGTCAGGGCGAGGAGCGCCACGTCGGCCCCGATCTCGTCGCGCCTGCCGGCGCACTCCGCGCGGAACAGGGTCAGGCCGTCGTCCGACAGGGGGAAGGCCACCCAGCAGACGCCGTCCTCCGGGACCACGTGCGCGCTGGTCAGCACCTGCCCATCGGCGACGAGCACCCCGGAACCGGCCGGCGAGCCCCCCTCCTCATCGGTGAACACCACGACCACCCACGTACGCACAGGCATACGCCCCACCCTAGGCAGGCGCGCGCCCGTCGAATGCGGAAAGCAACCGACCTGGTTCTCCTCTACCGTGCCCGGACAGGCCAGGAGCAGGGACGGGGAAGCATGATCACGATCGTCGGCGCACGGGAGAACAACCTCAAGAACATCTCGGTCCAGGTGCCCAAGCACGTGATCACCGTGTTCACCGGGGTGTCCGGCTCGGGGAAGTCGTCGCTGGTCTTCGACACCATCGCGGCCGAATCCCAGCGGCAGCTCAACGAGACGTTCACCGCCTTCGCCCGCAACCGCCTGCCCCGCTACGGCCGGCCGGACGCGGACGTCATCGAGGGCCTGTCCACCGCGATCGTGGTCGACCAGAAACGCCTCGGCGGCAACTCCCGCTCCACCGTCGGCACCATCACCGACCTGTACGCCCTGCTCCGCCTGCTGTTCTCCCGGATCGGCGAGCCGGGCGCCGGCCACTCCAACGCCTTCTCCTTCAACGACCCCGCCGGCATGTGCCTGGACTGCGAAGGGCTCGGCAGAAGGGTCCAGCTCGACCTGGACAAGCTGCTCGACACCTCGCGCTCGCTCAACGAAGGCGCCATCGGGCATCCCGCGTTCGCCGTGGGCGGCTGGTTCTGGAAGCTGTACGCCAACTCCGGGCTGTTCGACAACGACCGCAAGCTGCGCGACTACACCGAGGCCGAGTGGGACACCCTCCTGCGCGGCGCGGAAGGATCGGTGCCGCTGGACTGGAAGGGCGGGCAGATCACCGCCACGTTCGAGGGCCTGATCCCGAAGTTCGACCGGCTGTACATCCGTAAGAGTCCCGAGGAGATGAGCGCGAAGAACCGCGCCGCGCTGGAGCGCGTCGTCTCGGTCTCGGCCTGCCCCACCTGCGACGGCCGGCGGCTCAACAAGGACGCGCTCGCCTGCCGGATCGACGGGCGCAACATCGCCGAACTCGCCGCCCTGGAGATCGGCGACCTGGCCGCCGCCGTCCGCGACATCACCTCGCCGCGGGTGACGACCCTGCGCGACAACCTTCTCGAACGGCTCGGCCACCTGATCGAGCTCGGCCTGGACTACCTGACGCTCAGCCGGGAGACCGCCACCCTGTCCGGCGGGGAGTCCCAGCGCGTCAAGATGATCCGCCACCTCAACAGCTCCCTGGTCGAGGTGGCCTACATCTTCGACGAGCCGACGATCGGCCTGCACCCGCACGACGTCAGCAGGCTCACCACCCTCATGCGGCGACTGCGCGACAAGGGCAACACGGTGCTGGTGGTGGAGCACGACCGCGACGTCATCGAGATCGCCGACCACGTCATCGACCTCGGTCCCGGCGCCGGGCAGCACGGCGGCGAGATCGTCTACCAGGGCGACGTCCAGGGCCTCCAGGCCGCCGGCACCCGCACCGGCCTCTGCATGCGCGACCGGCTCCCCATGAAGCGGGAGTTCCGCACCCCCACCGGCCACCTGACGATCGCCGGCGCCTGCCTGCACAACCTCAGGAACATCACCGTACGGATCCCGACCGGGGTCCTCACGGTCGTCACCGGAGTCGCCGGCTCGGGCAAGAGCACCCTGGTCCATCAGGTCTTCCGCGCCCAGCACCCCGGTGCGGTGATCATCGACCAGTCCGCGGTCACCACCAACCGGCGCGCCAACCCGGCGACGTACACCGGCGTCCTGGACGACATCCGCCGGCTCTTCGCCAGGGCCAACCAGGTCAGCGCCTCGCTGTTCAGCTTCAACTCCGCCGGCGCCTGCCCCGCCTGCCAGGGCGAGGGCGTCATCTACACCGACCTCGCCTTCCTGGACCCCATGGTCACGCTCTGCGAGACCTGCTCCGGCAGGCGCTTCACCGAGGAGGTCCTCGGCCACAGGCTGCGGGGGCTCGACATCAGCGAGGTCCTCGCGCTGAGCGCCGCCGAGGCGTCCGCGTTCTTCACCGAGCAGCGCATCGCACGGACCCTCGGCTCGCTGGTCGACGTCGGCCTCGGCTACCTGCGGCTCGGCCAGCCGCTCAACACCCTGTCCGGCGGCGAGTGCCAGCGCCTCAAGCTCGCCACCCGGCTGGGTGAGCGGGGCTCCGTCTACGTGCTGGACGAGCCCACCACCGGCCTGCACATGTCAGACATCTCGCATCTCCTGGCCGTCATCGACAACCTGGTGGACGGCGGGAACTCCGTCGTGGTCGTCGAGCACGACCTGGACGTGGTCAAGAACGCCGACTGGATCATCGACCTCGGTCCCGGAGGGGGCGGCGCCGGGGGCCGGGTGATGTACGAGGGCACTCCACCGGGCCTTCTCGACGCGCGCGATTCACGTACCGGAGAATGTCTGCGCGCCGCTCTCCCGTGACGCGGGTCACCTGTCGGCGGCGCGGCCCCACACCGCGTCGAGCAGGGCGATCGTGTCGAGGGTCTCCGGGACGTCGTGCACCCTGATGAGGTCGACGCCCGCCGACCACGCCGGTCCGACCATGGCGAGCGAGCCGGCCAGCCGGTCGCCGACGTCCCGGCCGGTCACCTTGCCGATGAAGGACTTGCGGCTGACGCCGAGCGCGACGGGGACGCCGAGGGAGCAGAGCTCGGGCAGCCGCCGCAGGAGGGTGACGGTGTCCTCGGTGTCCTTGCCGAAGCCGATGCCGGGATCGATCCACATCTCCTCGACCCCGTCGGCCCGGGCGGTCGCCGCGAGCGACCGAAGGTAGGCGGCGACCTCGGAGTGGACATCGTCGTAGACGGGGAACACGTCGCGCAGGACGGGCACGGTGTGCGCGTGCATGCCGATGTAGCCGGCCCCGAGCCGGGCGGCCACGGCGTGCAGCGTGCCCGACACGTCGTTGATCAAGGACGCGCCTTCGTGTACGGCCACCTCGGCCACCTCGGGGTGACGGGTGTCGACCGACACCCTGCCCACGGTGGCCAGGGCCGATATGACGGGTCTGACCCGGTCGAGCTCCTCGTCCACGGAGACCGGCTCGGCGCCGGGCCGGGTGGACTCGCCGCCGACGTCCACCGCCCAGGCGCCCGCCTCGAAGGCGCGCCTGCCGGCGGCGATCGCCCGCTCCGTCGTCTCGTACCTGCTGCCCGGCCAGAACGAGTCGGGAGTCGCGTTCACGATGCCCATCACCCGCATGCGCCCGGCCTCCGGCCTGCGCGTGGCGACGGCGGAGCGGCCCGTGGGTCTCATCGCGGTCGGCGGCTGCCTGCTCACCTTGGGTCCTCACCGGTCATGGGCATGGTCGTCGATTGACCACGGTAAGGATCAGCGGTTCGGGAAGGAAGCGCGGAATGACGGAACGCTCGCGGCGGAACGCCGTAACGGCCCTACGTCTTTCGTCGCGAACCCGGCACCGTCCTGGCCCCGTCGCGTCGCGTCGCGTCGCGTCGCGTCGCGTCAGCGGACCTGCAGGCCGGTGACGGCGCGGCCGATGATCAGGCGCTGGATCTCGCTGGTGCCCTCGAAGATGGTGAAGATCTTGGCGTCCCGGTGGAAGCGCTCCACCGGATGGTCGCGGGTGTATCCGGCCCCGCCGAGGATCTGGATCGCCTGCTCCGTCACCCAGACGGCTGTCTCCCCCGCCACCAGTTTCGACATCGAGCCCTCCGCCTGTTCGAAGGGTCTGCCCTGCCTGGCCATCCAGGCGGCGCGCCAGGTGAGCAGGCGTGCGGTGTCCACGCGGGTCGCCATGTCGGCCAGGAGGAAGGCGATGGCCTGGTTCTCGCCGATCTTGCGGCCGAACTGCTCACGTTCGCGGGCGTAGTCCCTGGCGTACTCGTAGGCCGCGCGGGAGATGCCCACCGCCATGGCGGCGACCGTGGGGCGGGTGGTCTCGAAGGTGCGCATGGCTCCCTGCTCGCCGGCCCGTTCGCCGTTGCGGACCCTGGCCAGGCGGGCGTCCAGTTTCTCCTTGCCGCCGAGGAGGCAGGAGCCGGGCACGCGGACGTGGTCCAGGACGACCTCGGCCGTGTGGGAGGCGCGGATGCCGTGCTTGGCGAACTTCTGGCCCATGGACAGACCTGGCGTGCCCGGCGGGATGACGAAGGTGGCCTGGCCCCGGGTGCCGAGGCCGGGGTCCACCGAGGCGACGACGACGTGGACGTTGGCGATGCCGCCGTTCGTCACCCAGGTCTTGACGCCGTTGAGCACCCAGTCGCCGTTGTCGTAGGTGGCCCGGGTGCGGATGGAGCCGATGTCAGAGCCGGCGTCGGGCTCGGAGGCGCAGAAGGCGCCCAGTTTGACGTCGTTCTCGGTGCCGAACATCTGCGGCAGCCACTCCCCCATCTGCTCGGGGGCGCCGTTGGCGGACAGGGCGGCGGCGGCCAGGCCGGTGCCGACGAGCGACAGGCCGATGCCCGCGTCCCCTCAGAACAGCTCCTCGAACGCGACCGGGAGCGCCAGCCCGCTCGGCTCGAACCACTGGGTGGCGAAGAAGTCCAAGGAGTAAAGGCCGATCTTGGCGGCTTCCTGGATGACGGGCCAGGGGGTTTCCTCGCGTTCGTCCCATTCGGCGCCGGCCGGGCGGATGACGTCGCGGGCGAAGGCGTGCACCCAGTCGCGCACCTCGGTGACGTCCTCGCCGAGATCGAGGCCGAAGCCGCTCATACCGTTACTTCCTGAAATTTCCGACACGGTAATACCCTACTGGCCAGTAGGTACGCTCGGAAAGTCAAGGAAGGCGGCGGCGGAGCAGGCAGAACTCGTTGCCCTCAGGGTCGGCGAGGACGTGCCAGGGCTCCTCGCCTGTCTGCCCGACGTCCGCGCGCGTCGCCCCGGCGGCCAGCAGTCGTTCGAGCTCGGCGTCCTGGTCGCGATCGGTGGGGTTGACGTCGATGTGCAGCCGCAGCTGCTGGCGCTTGGGCTCCTCGGACGGGCTGAACACCAGCGTCGGCTGGAGGCCGCCGAACCCCTCGGCGGGCCCGATCTCGACCGCCCCCTCCTCCCGCCCGATCACGCCGAAGCCGAGCACCTCACACCAGAACGCGGCCAGCCGCTCCGGGTCACTGCATTCGAGCACCAATTCACTGATCCGGCACGCCATGCCGACCCCCTTCTCGAATCAGGAACGAACAGCAGGGACAATACAGCCAGGGGCAGAACAGGCGGGCGGCCCAGGCGGGCGGCCTAGCGGGCAGTTCAGCGGGCGGCTCAGCGGGTGGTGAGGGTGAGCATCGGCGGGCGTTCGGCGATCGTGATGTCGCTGGAGACGATCTCGTGGCCGACGCAGGCCCGCCGGAACTGGTCGAGGCAGGGCGAGGGGACATGCCACGCGTCGATCTTGCCCTGGCGTCGCAGGCGGGACCAGGCGGCCAGCATGATCTGCCCGGCCATGCCGCCCAGGGCCTCCGTCGACTGCGGGGCGTGCTCGCGGGAGCCGAGGTCCACCTGGGCGAACGCGTCCAGCCCCGCCAGGTCCAGCAGGTCGATGAGCAGCCCGAGTTCGACCCCGTACCGGGTGAGGAAGGGCACCCGCTCCAGCGCCGAGCGGCGGCCCGCGTACTCGCCGGCGAGCGGCTGGACGAAGCCGGACAGCAGCGGCCAGTGCAGGTTGATCAGCGGGCGGGCGACCAGCTCGGTGACCCGGCCGCCGCCGGTGGGGGCGCCGTCGAACGGGCGGTCGTAGCAGCCCTTGGCGTAGGCCACGGTGGAGTCGGTCAGCAGCGGCCCCAGTACCCCACTCACCAGCGAAGAGCGAAATTTCCGGATATCGGCGTCTACGAAGGCCACGATGTCACCCGTGGTGACCGCCAGCGACTTCCACAACGCCTCCCCCTTGCCGTCGAGGGGCGGCAACTCCGGCAGGATGTCGTCCTGAGCGTGCACGGCGGCGCCCGCCCGCGCGGCCACCGCCGCGGTGTCGTCGGTGGAGCGCGAGTCGATCACCACAATCTCGTCCACGAGACAGGCCAGCTCCCGCCGGATGAGCTGAACGATCTCCCCCACGGTCTCCCGTTCGTCGCGTGCCGGGAGCACCACGCTGACGGTGAGATTCCCCTTCGCCTCGACCAGCGATCCGACCGGCCAGTCCGCGACGCTGGATGTGCGGCGCCGCAACCAGCGATGAACTTCAGGCAGCATACGACCACCCCCGTTCATCAGGCTTTATCCCCGCTTTTCAGCCCGGCTAGTCGTCAGCTCAGGGCCGCGTGCCGCTCCAGGAAGGTGTAAACGTCCGCCTCGTCCACGCCGGGGAACGAGCCGGGCGGCAGGGCGGCGAGCACGTGCGAGTTCGCGCGGGCCGACGGCCAGGCGTACCCCTCCCAGCGTTCGGCCAGGTCGGTGGGCGGCCGGCGGCAGCATTCGCCGTTGGGGCAGCTCGACTTGGTGCGGTTGGTGGTCTCGCGGCCGCGGAACCAGCGCGACTCCTTGAACGGCACGCCCAGGGTGATCGCGAAGTCCCGCTCCCGGGACGGGTCCACGTGGGCCACGCAGAAGAAGGTGCCGGTGGGCGAGTCGGAGTACTGGTAGAAGACCGAGAAGCGGTCGGGCGAGGTGAAGACCTGCCGCCCCGACCACTGCAGGCACATCCGCTGCCCCTCGATCGCGCCCTGCTCGTCGGCGGGGAAGACGATGCCGTCGTTCTCGTAGGCCTTGTAGATGATGCCGCCCGCGTCGTTGCGCACGAAGTGGCAGACCAGGTCGAGGTGGTGGGTGGCCAGGTTGGTGAAGCGGTGCGCGGCCATCTCGTAGGAGACGGCGAACACGTCGCGCAGGTCCTCCACCGACAGCGCCCGCTCCGCCTTGGCCTCCTGCAGGTAAACGGTGGCGGCCTTCTCCGGTACGAGGACCGCGGCGGCGAAGTAGTTGGCCTCGGTCCGCTGGCGCAGGAAGTCGGCGAAGTCGCGCGGCTTGCCGTGGCCGAGCGCGAGGTGGCCGAGCGTCTGGAGCAGGATCGTGCGCGGGGTGTGCATGCCGAGCTGCTCGTGCTTGACGTAGATGCGGCTGTTGCGGAGGTCGGTGATGGATCGCACCGATCTGGGCAGGTCCTGGGCGGTGTGGACGGTGTAGCCGAAGTGGGTCACCAGGCCCTGGATCACGCTCTGGGACAGGGCGCCGCCCCGGTAGCCGACCGCGGCCAGCGCTTCACCGGCCGCCTTCTCGATGTCGGGGAAGTAGTTGCCCACCTCGCGCTGCCGGCGCCGCAGCTCGGCGTTGGCCGCCCTGGCCTCCTCCGGGGTGGCCGTGCCCCTGGCCTGCCTGGCGCGCAGCTCGCCGTACAGACCGAGCAGGTGCTCCAGCACGTCGTTGGGCACGCGCGCGGAGACCTTGAGCCGCGGCAGGCCGAGCCCGGCGTAGATGGGGTCGCGCTGCGCCTCTTCCAGGGCGATCTCCAGCTGGGCGCGCCGGTTCGGCGGCTGCCTGCGCAGCAGCTCCTCCACGGGGACGCCGAGTGCGGCGGCCAGCGACTTGAGGAGCGACAGCTTCGGCTCGCGTTTGCCGTTCTCCAGCAGCGAGAGCTGGCTGGGCGCCCTGCTGACCCGTGAGCCGAGGTCGGACAGGGTGAGGCCACGCTGTTTCCGCAGGTGACGCAGACGCTGCCCAAACGCGATCAGATCGAGCTCTTGCGTCAAAGACAGCGGTTCTTCGCCTAGCAAGGACGCCATACGGGCATCTTAGACGGAAAATCCGCATATCTTCTAGCCGCTACGCCGGTGGGTGGCGGATCTCCGCCGGCCGAGCGGGGGGCTCGGCTTTCCCCGGCTGACATTGGTCTAGTCCAACGGGAAAATTTCCGATTTCTTCTCCGGTGAACACGCGGTCGCAGTTGACAGAGTATGAAGACTTGCGATTTTTCTCTTCTTGATGGGCTATGTGGAGGTGTGGGGCAGGGCAGAGACTCGGCATGAGCCCCAGGGGACGAAAAGGAGTGACCCGATGAACGATCGCCTCAAGGGACCTGCTGAGCAGCTGCAGGACGAATGGGACAACGACCCTCGCTGGGAGGGCATCGAGCGGACCTACAGCGCCGAAGACGTGATCAAACTGCGCGGGAGTGTCCAGGAGGAGCACACGCTGGCCCGGCTCGGCGCCGAGCGGCTGTGGCGCCTGCTGCACACCGAGGACTACGTGCACTCGCTGGGCGCGCTGACCGGCAACCAGGCCGTGCAGCAGGTGAAGGCGGGGCTGCAGGCCATCTACCTGTCTGGCTGGCAGGTGGCCGCCGACGCGAACCTGGGCGGGCAGACGTACCCGGACCAGAGCCTCTACCCGGCCAACTCCGTGCCCGCCGTCGTGCGCCGCATCAACAACGCGCTGCTGCGCGCCGACCAGATCACCTGGTCGGAGGGCGTCGCCGACAGCCCGCACTGGCTGGCCCCGATCGTGGCCGACGCCGAGGCCGGCTTCGGCGGCGTGCTGAACGCCTTCGAGCTCATGAAGGGCATGATCGCCGCCGGCGCGGCGGGCGTGCACTGGGAGGACCAGCTCGCCTCCGAGAAGAAGTGCGGCCACCTCGGCGGCAAGGTCCTCATCCCGACCGGCCAGCACGTCAAGACCCTGAACGCCGCCCGCCTCGCCGCGGACGTCGCCGGAGTTCCCTCACTGATCATCGCGCGGACCGACGCCCAGGCCGCGACGCTCCTGACCAGTGACGTGGACCCCCGCGACCAGGCGTTCACCACCGGCGAGCGCACCGCCGAGGGCTTCTACCGCGTCCGCAACGGCCTGGAGGCCTGCGTCGCCCGCGGCCTGGCCTACGCCCCGCACTCCGAGCTCCTCTGGATGGAGACCGGCACCCCGGACCTCGACGTCGCCCGCCGCTTCGCCGAGGCGATCAAGGCGGAGTATCCCGACCAGCTGCTGGCCTACAACTGCTCACCGTCCTTCAACTGGAAGCAGCACCTGGACGACTCCACCATCGCCAAGTTCCAGCGGGAGCTGGGGCACATGGGGTACAAGTTCCAGTTCATCACGCTGGCCGGGTTCCACTCGCTGAACTACTCGATGTTCAACCTCGCCCAGGGGTACGCGACCGACGGCATGAGCGCGTACGTGGAGCTGCAGGAGGCCGAGTTCGCCGCCGAGGCGCAGGGCTACACCGCCACCCGTCACCAGCGGGAGGTCGGCACCGGCTACTTCGACCTGGTCAGCACGGCCGTCGCCCCCGACTCCTCGACGACGGCGCTCAGGGGCTCCACCGAGGAGGAGCAGTTCGCCCACTGAGCCCGCCCCGATCTCGCCGGCCACCTCCAGGGCATGGGTAGGTTCCCCCGGCGACGGCCGCGCCGGCCTTTCCCCTGGCCGGCGCGGCCACTCATCGTAGGTCCAGAACAGTGGCTGGCCGTCCGCTCAGCGGGGGTTGGCAACTGTTGCTGGTTGAGTGTTCATGAGTGACCTTAACTGTTGAAGAGTGTTGTAGTGTCTTGGCTTGTGAATCTGACGGAATGGGCGCGAGCGCAGGGAATTGCTCCCCGCACCGCGTACCGGTGGTTCCGTGAGGGCACGTTGCCGGTTCCTGCGGAGCGAGTGGGGCCACGCACGATTCTGGTCAACATCGACGCGAACACCTCGCCGCCGGTGACCGGAGGTGTGGGTCTGTATGCCCGCGTCTCCTCCCACGATCAGAAGGCGGATCTGGACCGCCAGGTCGCCCGACTGTCGCAGTGGGCGGCGACGGCGGGGCACACAGTCGTTCGTGTCGAGTCCGAGGTCGCGTCCGGTATGAACGGCGGGCGCACGAAGGCCCGTCGTCTGCTGGCCGATGCGAAGGTGACGACCGTGGTGGTCGAGCATCGTGACCGGCTGGGCCGGATGAACACCGAACTCGTCGAAGCCGCCCTCGAAGCCGCTGGTCGTCGTCTTGTCGTCCTGGATGACGGTGAAGTCGAAGACGATCTCGTGCGGGACATGGTTGAGGTGCTGACCTCGTTCTGCGCCCGCCTGTACGGTCGCCCCTCGGCGAAGAGGCGGGCGAAGAAGGCCCTGGAAGCGGCGGCTGCCGATGAGTGAGAGGCCGAAGAAGAAGAAGCGGCTGCGCGCCATCGATGCGCCGTTCGTCGCCCTCGGCCCGTCCGGTGTGGCGATACGCGACCGTCTCAAGAACCTCACGATCGCCGACGATCGGGTGTTGCGGCTGATCGGTGATCACCTGGGCACGCTGGCGTCGCTGGACCTCAAGGCACGCTGCGCGGACGGAAGCGATCACGACTCGGAGAAATGGGCGGCCCGTAAGCAGCGGCTGACTTCCGAGTCTTCGTCCCGGTGGGCCGGGTCGATCACGAAGGCCACGCACGATCAGTGGGCTCTGTCGCGCCGTTGCCAGCTCGCCCACATGGAAACCCTCGAAGCCGGTGTGCGCATGCTGATGCACCGGCTGTCGCAGCCGCTCGGGGATAGGGGCACCAAATGGGCTGCGGGCGGCTACCGCTCGAAGGGCGAGTGGTTCCACAAGTCCCGTCGCCTGCACATCCTTCAGCACCGCCTCGAAAGGGCCCGCACCGATCGCGAAGATGGGCGCGTGCATGTGGTGCGCGGCGGCAGGCGCCTGCTGGGCACCCGCCACAACCTCGACAAAGCCCAGCTCACCGAGCATGAGTGGCGGCAGCGGTGGGAAGCTGAGCGCTGGTTCCTCGCCGCCGATGGAGAGTCGGGCAAACGCTTCGGCAACGAGACGATCCGCCTCACCCCGGACGGCGAAGTCTCCATCAAGCTCCCGGCCCCGTTGGCGCACTTGGCCAACAGCGAGCACGGCCGGTACATCCTCGCCTCCAAGGTCACCTTCGCGCATCGAGGACACGAGTGGCGCGACAGGATCGACAGCAACCGGGCCGTGGCCTACCGCATCCACCTCGACGTGGCACGGGGACGCTGGTACCTGACCGCATCCTGGCAACGCCCGGTCGTCACGACCATCCCGCTGGAGACCGCCCGCGCGAACGGCATGGTCGGTGTCGACACCAACGCCGATCACTTTGCCACCTACCGGCTCGACCGGCACGGCAACCCGGTCGGTGAGCCGCACCGGTTCTCCTACGACCTGTCCGGGTCGGCCGATCACCGTGACGCGCAAATCCGGCACGCCATCACCCGAGTCCTGCACTGGGCCAAGAGCTGCGGCGTGGCTGCCATCGCGCTTGAAGACCTCGACTTCACCGCCGAGAAGACCCGTGAGAAGCACGGCCGTAAGAAGCGGTTCCGTCAGTTGATCTCCGGCATGCCCACCGGCAAGCTCAAGGCCCGGCTGATCTCGATGGCCGCCGAAGCGGGTCTGTCCATCGTTGCGGTCGATCCCGCCTATACCTCTCAGTGGGGAAACCAGCACTGGCAAAAGCCACTGGTCTCCCCGCGCCGCACAATGTCCCGTCACGATGCCGCCGGTATCGCGATCGGGCGACGCGCCCTCGGGCACCCGATCCGGCGACGGACGGCACCGCCCTCACACGACCAGAGCGATCGCGTGGGGCATCGGACCGTCCAGGCCGAGCCAGGTGTCCGAGGACGTGAGGAAACCCGCCCACCCGCTACGGAGCGTGCACATGATGCACGTACTCGAACGGGGACCACACGAGGAACGCGGGAGACCAGTGCACCCAAAACCGTTCGGGATGCACGCAATGCCGGGACGTGGGTCCAAGACCCACTCCTGATCATTGACTAGGAACGGTTCAGGACGTCGGTGATCCGGATGAACCCGTCCGTGCCGTGCCCCCGTCCGATGGCACGGCGCACCAGCCCCTCGGCCGCACGCATCACGCCCGCGTCGATGCCATGGCCCTCGGAGGCGTGCACGATGTGAGCCATGGACGACGCGGCCGAGGTGATCGGGTTGTCCGCGCCGGAGAACCGGCCGCTGTCCACTTCGTCCGCGGTCTGCGCGAAGATCGGCGGCAGGATCGCGCCGATGCCCTGCGCGAACGGCGCCAGCTCCCGCGCGGTGATCCCCTCGGCCCGCGCCACGGCCAGCGCGTGCGCATAGCCCGTCATCGCGGTCCAGAAGATGTCCAGCAGGGCGATGTCGTACGCCGCCGCCCGGCCGATGTCGGCGCCGAGGTGGGTGTGGGCGCCGCCCAGGGCGTCCAGCACCGGCCGGTGCTCCCGGTAGAGCTCCTCCGGGCCGCTGTGCAGGAACACCGCGTCCGGTGTGCCGATGGTCGTGGTCGGCGTCATGATCGCGCCGTCCAGGTATCCGATGCCGTGCTCGGCCGCCCAGGCCGCGCTGTCCCGGGCCCGGCCGGGGGTGTCGGCGGTCAGGTTCGCCACCGTGCGCCCCTTGAGCGCCTCGGCCACGGCGGCGCGGCGCAGCACGGCGTCGGCCGCGTCGTAGTTCACCACGCAGACCACGGTCAACCGGCTCGCGGCGACCGCCTCCTCCGGCGACCCGGCGGCGACCGCGCCCCGCTCGGCCAGCTCCCGGTCCTTGCCCGGCGTCCGGTTCCAGAGCGTGACCCGCAGGCCCGCGTCCAGGAAGGCGGCGGCCAGGGCCCGGCCCATCGGACCCAGACCGAGCACGGTGACGGCAGACTGTTCCATGTGCGAGGTCATGCCTCAGCTCCTCACTGATCAAAAGGATGAAAATGACACGCAGCCGTGCCCAGGATCCGAACGTCTGCGGCGTGACCGCCGCGATCGCCGTGATCGACGGCAAGTGGAAATCGATCATGCTCTGGATCCTGGAGTCCGGTCCGCACCGGCCCGGCGAGCTGCGCCGGCGGCTGCCGGGCCTCACCGAGAAGGTGCTGACTCAGACGCTGCGGGAGATGGAGGCCGACGGGCTGGTCCGCCGCGAGGTGCACGACGTGTTGCCGTTGAAGACCTTCTACTCCCTGACCGCGTTCGGCCGCGAGCTCTCCGAGGCGCTGGCGCCCCTCTCCGACTGGGGCCATCGCCGTCTGGAGAGGCTGGCCGAGTCCCAGCCGGCCTCCTGACGCACCGCACCTCCCCACTCCGGATCCGTCGGCCCCTGCGACCAAGCTTCAGGCCACCCGGACTTACCGACAAGTACCCACAAAAAGGTGGGTACTCGACCGCCAACAGAGCTCAGGACGGTCACCGCGGGAAGAGGCGGGTACCCGACCGTCGCGAGAGCTCGGGACGGCGATCTTCAGAGAAGAGGCGGGTACCCGACTGTCACGAGGTGGGGGCGGCGGTCGCCGTCGGAGTGGCCGGATCGGACGCCGACGGGCCCGGTGACTCGCCGGGGCCGTCCTGCGGGATGGTGCTGATGGACACCGACGGCCGAGGGCAGTCCGGTCGGCCACGCCTGGTACGTGGCCGGTTCACGCAGGCGCCCGGCTCCTCACCGCCGGGGACGCCCACGGGATCGTCGTCCGGAGGGGGCTTGGTGGCGTGCCGCTCCAGTGGAGGGCCGACCACGGCGAACGGAGCCGTTCCCCGGGTGCGCGTCACCGGGGCCGTGGGGGTGGCGGCCTCCCGGACGCCGGGGGTCGGGACGGCGGCGGTCGGAGCCGCGACGGTAGGGGTGGCGGCGGGCGCGTCGGCGGTCCGGGAGGCCGGCGGGCGTCTCGCCGACCCGGTCGTGGCGTGCAACCACACGACCCGCGGTTCGTCCGGCGGCCGGACCCCGCCGTCGATGCTCAGCCCTTCCCCTCCGGTGGCCGTGAACACGGTGACGGCCGCGATGGACACCGTGGCCAGGGCGGCGAGACCGGCATGCGCCAGATGCGCGCCGCTCCTGACCCGCCTCCGCCGCCGAGCCCGCCCGGTGCGCGCAGGCGCCACGGGCGCCACCACGACCGGCCCGCGATCCACGACGACCTCGACCGCCCGGCGGTCCACGACCACGCCGGCGGCACCGGCGGCACCGGCCGCACCGCGATCCGGTGCCCGCCGGCCGCCGGGCGCTGGAATGCCGTCCCGTACCCGGCCCCCTCCCGCCGGGTACGGGACGGCACTCCAGATCTCCTCCAGCACGCCGCCGACCGCCGCGCGCAGGTCCCCGGGCTCGCCCACCCCGCCGCCCGCCAGCAGCGCGCGCAGGAGGTCGGCCGCCTTGGGACGGTCGGCGGCGTCCTTCGCCAGAGCCGCCACCACGGCGGGGCGAAGGAGTCCGGGGACGCTCGCCACGCGCGGCTCCTCGAACAGGATGCGCCTGGCGAGCTCATCGGGCTCGCCGCCGCCGAAAGGGTGATGGCCGGTGGCGGCGAAGGCGACCAGGCAGCCCCACGCGAACACGTCGGAGGCGGGCACCGCCGGGCCGCCGGTCAGGCACTCGGGCGCCACCCAGCCGTGGCTGCCCATGACCTGCCCGGCCTGTGTGTGCGCGAAGAGCGTGTCGACGTCACGGGCGATGCCGAAGTCGATCACCCGGGGGCCACGCGGGGACAGGAGCACGTTGCCCGGCTTGAGGTCCCGGTGTACCAGGGCCGCGTCGTGCACGGCGACCAGCGCCGCCACCGCGCCGAGGGCCACCCCGTAGGCGAGATCGGGGGTCAGCGCGCCACGGGCCGCGATGACCTGGGACAACGCCGGGCCCGGGAGGTACTCCGTCACCAGGTAGGGACGGTCCCCGTCCACGCCGTCCTCGATGACCGCGGCCGTACAGAACGGCACCATCCTGCGCGAGAAGGCCACTTCCTCGGCGAAACGGGCGCGGAGCGTGGGATCCTTCAGGTGCGGCGCGTGCGGCGTCTTGAGCGCGACGAAGCCGCCTCCGGGAGGCTCGGCCAGATAGACGATGCCCATGCCGCCGACACCGAGGCGGCCGAGCAGCAGGTGCCGGCCGATCATGACCGGGTCGCCCACCGTCAGCGGCCGCACGCCCGAGGGCAGGTCGCTCGCACCACGCGCCATCCACGTTCGCCTCTCCTGTCAGGAACCCGGCAAGCCACACTGTGGCCCTCCTGATCAGGTGGTGGCGCATGACGTTCACAAGCGGTATCGGAGGTAAGGCTTTCGTACCTTTTGGGGGAGTAAGTGGTGTGACGGGATGGTCTGCAGGGGCGTCAGCCGAGTTCGGCGGCCTCTTCGGTCTCGACCTGCTGGTTCCAGTCCTTCTTGACCGCCCGCCAGGCCTCGTCGTCCACCCCGAGCCGCCAGTAGCCGGAGATGGACAGCCGCGCCATCGGCACCCCGGCCTCCACCCGCAGCAGGCGGCGGAGCTCCTTGACGAAGCCCGCCTCCCCGTGCACGAACGCCTGCACGTCGCCGCCCGGCAACTCCAGCCCGCGCACCGCTTCGACCAGCGCCTCACCGACCCGGCGGCCGTTGCGGTAGAGCCAGGTGAGGTGCACGTCGCCGTACGTCCGCACCTTGATCTCCTCCGCGGGCCCCTCCACCTCGACGAACGCGTGCGCCCTGGCCCCTTCGGGCATCGCCTCCAGGGAGGCGGCGATGGCGGGCAGCGCGCTCTCGTCGCCGACGAGCAGGTGCCAGTCGGCGGTGGGGTCGGGGGCGTAACCGCCGCCGGGGCCGAGCATGAGGATCTCGTCGCCCGGCACGGCGCGGGCTGCCCAGGGTCCGGCCAGGCCCTCGTCACCGTGGTAGACGAAGTCGAGCGTCAGCTCACGGCTGTGCGGGTCCCACGCCCGGACGGTGTAGGTGCGCAGGCGGGGCCACAGCTCGCGCGGCATGGTCTCACGTACCTGCTGGACGCTGAAGGGTCGGGGATAGTCGACCCCTTCGTGCGGGAAGACGACTTTCACGTAGTGGTCGGTGCAGTCGGAGGTGGTGGCGAAGTCGCGCAGGCCGTCACCCCCGACGATGACCCGGATCATGTGCGGCGAGATGCGCTCGGTACGCAGCACGACGCCTCTATGGTGATCCCTTGGCTTCTCAGCCATACGGACGACTCCTTAGTTAGGTATACCTAACTTACATGCTCCGCGCCGGGAAACCGCTGACGCGCCCGCAATATCTCCCCTGCCCGTGGCCTTCTGCCCGATTCGCGGCTTACCTGGCGCCCCTGTCCGGCAGCCAGCAGAATGATCAGTCAGAGGGATCGGAGGCAGACGATGACGGCGCATCCTCCTCCGCGGAGCGCGCGGCGCCCGGAGCTGGACGCGCTGCGCGCCCTGGTGGTGGTCGGCCTGGTGTTCTTCCACTCCTCGCTGGTGTTCGAGACCGACGGCGACTTCTACGTGCGCAACGCCGAGACCACCGAGCTCACCACGATCTTCGCCGCGCTCTGCGTCATCTGGGCGATGCCCCTGCTGTTCCTGGTGTCCGGCCTCGGCGCGTGGCACTCGCTGCGCCGCAGGGGCGCGGGCGGGTTCGCGCTGGAGCGGTTACGCCGGCTCGGCGTCCCGCTGGTGTTCGCCACGCTCGTGCTGCTTCCGTTCCCGCAGTGGCTGCGGCTCAGGGCCGACCCCGCCTACCACGACTCCTACGCGCGGTTCTGGCCGCACTTCTTCGAGGTGCGGCTGGAGCCGTCGGAGTTCCCCTTCATCCTCCAGGGCGCCTCTTACGAGACCGGCCACCTGTGGTTCGTGGTGCTGCTGCTGGTCTATTCGCTGCTGCTCGCGGGGCTCGCCCGCCGGGTGCCGCCCGGTCTCGGCCGCCGGATCCGCGACGGGCTGGGCTGGGCGGCCCGGCGGCGCGGCATGGTGCTGCTGCCCGCCGCGCCCGTCGCGTTGGTCTCCGCCCTGCTGGGGGTGGAGGAGGACTACGGCGGCTGGAGCCGGTGGGCGTACCTGCTGTTCTTCCTGTCCGGGTTCGCGCTCGCGGCCGACGCGCGGCTGCGCGAGGCGATGCGCCGCGACGCGGTGGTGGCGGCGGTGCTCGGGATCGCGCTGGCGGGGGCCGGGACGCCGCTGTTCCTCATCGCGGGCGAAACACCCGGCGCCGACCCGTTCATGGACCTGTCGCCGCTGGCGACGACCGCCCGCATCCTGTACGGCGCGGCCGGCTGGTGCTGGCTGGTCGCGATCCTCGGCCTGCTCGACCGGCGCCGCCACACGCCCGCCACAGAGGAAGCCACTCAGGAAGCCACTGGGGAAGCCACTGGGGAAGCCGCCGAGCGGGATGGACGCCCGCGCCGGATGTACGACTATCTGGCCGGCGCTGTGCTGCCCGTCTACATCCTGCACCAGCCGGTCGTCGTCGGCGTCGCCTACGTCGTCGTCGGCTGGCGCGCGCCCGTCGCGGTGAAGTTCGCGGTCATCGTCGTCGCCTCGCTCGCCCTCACCTTCGCCGCCTACGACGTGCTGGTCCGGCGCACCCCGGTGACCCGCTTCCTGTTCGGCATGCGCTGATCAGGCCGCGACGTCGCCCTCCGTCACCGGCCCCGCCACCCCCGCCGCGACGGCCAGGAAGGAGGCCATGTGCCGGAAGGCCAGCCGCGCCTCCGGCAGCACGTCCGCCAGGATCGGGAAGACGTGCGGCATGTGCGGCCACTCCTCGTAGGTCACCGGCACCCCGCCCTCCCGGGCGCGGACGGCGACGCGGTGCGCCTCGTCCCTGAGCACCTCGGTCGACCCGGTGACGATCATCAGCGGCGGCAGGCCGGTGAAGTCGCCGAGCACCGGCGACACGAGCGGGTCGCACGGGTCCAGGCCGGAGGTCCAGCGGCGGGCCAGCCAGCGCACCCGCCCCGCCGCGAGCATGGGGTCCTGCCAGCGGTTGGCACGCCGGGGGAAGTCCGTCAGATCGGCCCACGGCGACAGGCAGATGGCCGCAACAGGCAGGGGAAGGCCACGGTCACGCAGCGCCAGCAGGGTCGCCAGCGTCAGATGACCGCCCGCCGAGTCGCCCGCGATGATCACGTCGGCGGCGTCGTGCCCACGCTTCAGCAGGCAGTCGTAGGCGTCCAGCGCGTCGGCGAGCGAGTCGGCGAGGTTGTGCGCCGGGCCCTGCCGGTAGTCCAGGGCCAGCACCGGACGGCGGGCCACCACCGACAGCCGCCAGGTGATGGGCCGGTGCGTCCTCGGCGAGCAGGAGAAGTAGCCGCCGCCGTGCAGGTAGAGCAGCACCCTGCCCTCGTAGCCCTCGTCGGACCGCTGCCCGGCGCGGATCCACTCGCCGCCGCACGCGGCGAAGGCCGCCGGCGCCACGCTCGCGTGCTCGGGCATGCCCACCGGCACCAGCCTGACCAGCTCGCCCAGCCGGGCGGCGGCGTCGAGCGCGAGGGAGTGACGCAGCAGCAGGTGGGAGGCGGGCTTGAAGGTGCCGTGCATGAGGCCGGTGAGCGCGCGCGCCTGCCAGCTCAGCGGGTAGTCCGGGGTGACGTCCCTGTCCAGGTGCATAACGGTCCTCCAATGATCCCCTTCCCAGCGGAACGACGCTCTACCCGCCGGTAGGCACGTCATATATGCGTTGCGCCGCACCGGGCGGAAACCGGATAATTCCAGGCTGCCTTTTCCAGCCACGCCCGCGTGCGCGGGCCCGGACACGGTCAGTGACCGCGCCCGCACAGTCCGGAGGTGTCACGTCATTCCGCTCTACGCCCGGCTCGTCCGGTACGGCTTCAGAAAACACGCCGCCTACCTCACCGGAGCGCTCGCCGGCGCCTTCACCAACAGCGTGTTCGGCGTCCTGCGGGCCTACATCCTCATCGCACTGTGGCAGGCCAGGCCCGGCCTGGCGGGCTACGACGTCGCCGACGCCGTCACCTTCTGCTTCATCACCCAGGCCTTCATCGCCCCCATGCAGCTCTTCGGCGGCGGCCTGACCATCCCCGAGCGCATCCGCAGCGGCGACATCGCCCTCGACCTCGTCCGGCCCGCCCCGCTGCAGGCCTGGTCACTGGCCGAGGACCTCGGGCGGGCGGCCTTCCTGCTCCTCGCCCGCGGCCTGCCGCCGATGCTGCTCGGCGCGGTCCTGTTCGGCCTCGTGACGCCCACCGGCGCGACGCAGTGGGCGGGATTCCTCGCCGGTCTCCTGCTCGCCGTGCTGACCAGCTTCGGCTGGCGCTATCTGGTGGCGCTGTCGGTCTGCTGGCTCGCCGACGACCGCGGCGTCAACGTGCTGTCCCTGGTGCTCAGCACGTTCTTCAGCGGCATGATGCTGCCCTTGACGATCTTCCCCGGCTGGCTGGGCGAGCTGGCCAGGGCGCTGCCGTGGGCGGCCATGGTCCAGGCCCCCGCCGACCTCTACCTCGGCAAGGCGCCCGTCCTGGACACCCTGGCCTTCCAGGCGTTCTGGGCCGCGACGCTGATCGGCCTGGGCGCGCTCGCCACCCGCGCGATCCGCTACAAGGTGGTGATCCAGGGTGGTTAGGACGTACGTCCTGCTGGCCTGGACGTGGACCCGCGCGGCCGCCGCCTACCCGGCCTCGTTCGCGCTCATGGTCGTGTTCGGCTGCGTCACCGGCGCGCTCGACCTCGCGGTGATCCTGGTGGTCTTCGCCAACACCACCACGCTCGGCGGCTTCTCCCGCGACGAGGTGCTCTTCCTGTACGGCGCCGCCGGTCTCGCCTTCACCCTCTGCGACCTGTTCGTCAGCAACCTCGACCGGATCAGCCAGCACATCAAGGCCGGCACCATGGACACCTTCCTGATCCGGCCGGTGAGCCCCTGGATCCAGATCGCCACCGACCGGTTCGTCCCGACCCGGTTCGGCCGTGTGGTGCTGGCCGGGGCCGTGCTCGGCCACGCGCTCGGGGCGCTGGACCTCGACGGGCGGCGGCTCTGGATGGTGCCCGTCATGGTCGGCTGCGGGGTGGTCATCTTCGCCGCGCTCTGGACGCTGGCCGGCGCGCTGCAGTTCCTGCTGACCGACGCGCCCGAGGTGGCCAACGCCTTCACCTACGGCGGCCAGCAGCTCACCCAGTACCCGCTGAACGTCTACGGCCACGACCTGGTGCGCGGAGCGACGTACGTGCTGCCGCTGGCCTTCATCAACTGGCAGCCGGGCCTGTACGTGCTGGGCCGGGACGACCCGTTCGGCACGCCGGAGTTCCTGCGTTTCCTCGGGCCCGCCGCGGCCCTGGTTCTCGCCCTGCTGGCCGGGTTCGCCTGGCGGCAGGGCATCCGCCGCTATCGATCCACGGGGAGTTGACCATGATCGAGCTTGACCGCGCCGGCCGTGCCTTCAAGGTGAGGCGCACGATCGTGCACGCCGTACAGGACCTGTCGTTCACCGTCGCGCCGGGAGAGTTCGTCGGCTACCTCGGCCCCAACGGGGCCGGCAAGTCCACCACGATCAAGATGCTGTGCGGCATCCTCACCCCCAGCTCGGGCACGGTGCGGGTGGCGGGGCTGGACCCCTCGCGGCGGCGCACGACGCTCGCCCGGCGCATCGGCGTGGTGTTCGGGCAGCGCACCACGCTGTGGTGGGATCTGCCGCTCAAGGACAGCTTTGAACTGATCCGGCTCCTTTACAAAGTAGATCGCAAGGTGTTCGCGGCCAGGCTGGCGGAGCTGACCGAGACGCTGGATCTGGGCGCGTTCCTGCGCACTCCGGTGCGTCAGCTCAGCCTGGGGCAGCGGATGCGCGGCGACCTGACCGCCTCGCTGCTGCACGACCCGGACGTGCTGGTGCTCGACGAGCCCAGCATCGGGCTGGACGTGGTCAGCAAGGCGAGCATCCGGGCGTTCCTGGCCCGGCTGAACGCCGAGCGGGGCACCACCGTGCTGCTGACCACGCACGACCTGGGCGACATCGAGCGCCTGTGCCGCCGGGTGATGCTGATCGACCACGGGCGGCTGGCCTTCGACGGCACGCTGGACGAGCTGATGGCCTCGGCGCCCGGCCACGCGAGCATCGAGGACGTGGTCACGCACCTGTACACGAGGTCACGCACCCGTACACGAGCGAGCGGTGAGGGTCAGTAGTAGCCGCCCTCGTCGGAGGTCTGCTCGTACTCGTCGTCCTCGTCGTCGTGGTCGCGCGACCAGCGTGACGGCATCAGCACGGGGATGAACAGGGCCACGCCGAGCAGGGCGTACACGCCGCTGGTGAGCAGGGTCCTGGAGCCGGTGGCGGCCTGCCTGACGATCTCGTGCATCGACGGCGCGTCCGGGACGAGGGACAGCGCCCGGTTCATGTCCAGCGCGTAGACGACGGTCCAGGCGAGCAGCACCATCGAGGGGACGAACGTGGCCAGCGGCGACACCCTGCCCGCCACCACCAGGCCCACGACCAGGCCCACCGCGGCCATCGCACCGAGGGCGATCCACAGTTGCTGCCCACCCGCCGGATTGCCCTGGGCACCGGCGAGAGACTGCTGGACGGCCCAGCCCCCGCCTCCCAGCACGGCCGCGGTCACCACAACTCCGATGAGCAAACCAGCTAAGTGCCGCAACGTTCTCACCTCTATGTCAACGTGGTCGGCACTGACCCTAGCGACAAACGTTGTATATCACCCAGCATTGCGCAGTCCCAGCTTGCCGGCGGCCTTCCCGTGAGAGCATGGAGCACACCCATGCACGCGCACCTGCCACTCAGACTCACCAGGACGGCGGCCTTCGCCGCCGTCTGCGTGACGCTCGCCGCGCTCGCGCACTGGCTCGGCGGTGGCGCCGGCCCCGCCCCCTGGGCGGCGGCGCTGGGCCTGGCCACGGTGTTCGCGCTGGCCATGGCGCTGTCCGGCCGGGAGCGACCGACGGCGGTCATCAACACCGCGCTCGTCGTGGGCCAGCTCGGCCTGCACGAGCTGTTCGGCGGCGGCGACGGCAGCGCCTACGTCGTCGCGCACCTGCACGGCCAGGGGCTGGGCGACGCGCTCGGCATGCTGGTCGCCCACCTGACGGCCACGCTCATCACCGGCTGCTGGCTGGCGCGCGGCGAGGCCGCGCTGTGGGCGATGCTGCGCCGCCTCGGCGGCCGGCTCGTGCTGCTGCCGCGCCCGCCTGTCCCGCCGTCGATCCGGCCCGCCGCGCCGATCGTGCGCGTACGCGCCGTGCCCATCGCCCCGCTCCTCCGTCACTCCGTCGCCAGGCGCGGTCCTCCGCTGCCCGCCTGAGCTTCTGACACCCCTGCATTCCCCCTGATCACCCAAGTGGAGTCCCCGCATGTCCCTGACGCGCCGTGCCGCGACCGTGCTCGCCGCCACCACCGCTCTCACCATCGGCCTCGCGCTCCCCGCGCTGGCCCACGTCACCATCAACCCGGGCACCGCCGAGCAGGGCGGATTCAGCAAGGTCGCCTTCCGGGTGCCGAACGAACGCGACGACGCCAAGACGGTCAAGGTCGAGGTGTCCTTCCCCGCCGACCATCCGCTGGCGTTCGTCTCGGTCAAGCCGGTGCCGGGCTGGACCGTCAAGGTCACCGAAGGCAAGCTGCCCAAGCCGGTCTCCACCGAGTACGGCGAGCTCACCGAGGCCGTCACCAAGGTCGTCTGGTCCGGCGGCGAGATCGGCCAGGGCGAGTTCCAGGAGTTCGAGGTGTCCATGGGCAAGCTGCCCGAGGGCGTGGACCAGCTCGTCTTCCCGACCAAGCAGACCTACTCCGGCGGCGAGGTGGTCGACTGGGCCGAAGCGCCCAAGGCCGACGGCACCGAGCCCGAGCTTCCGGCGCCGGTGCTCAAGCTCACCCCGGCGTCGAAGGAGGGCGCCGTGACGCCGGCCACCACCGCCGCCTCCGCGGCAGCCCCCTCGGTGACCCCCGCCGCGAACGCCGCCGCCTCTGACGGCACCGCCCGCCTGCTGGGCGGCGCGGGACTCGCCGTAGGCGTCATCGGCGTCGTGGTCGCCGTCCTCGCCCTGCGCCGCCGCCCCGCCTGACCCGCCTCCCGGCCCGTACGGGGACACTTCCCCGTACGGGCTCACTACGAAGTGATGTCCTTGCCGGAGAAGTGCGCCCAGGCGATGGTGAGCGACAAGGTGATGTAGGCGCCGAACGTCAGCAGGCCGCTCATCAGCGCGCCGGTGTCGATCGGGCTGCGCAGCACCGCGTCGAAGCTGGTGAACCGGCTCGGCAGCAGGTAGGGCTCCAGGGCGCTGAGCTGGGGGATCGCCCGCAGCACCTGGCAGACGATGACCAGCACCATGGTGCCCGCGATGGCGCCGATGGGCACCTCGGTGAACACCGACAGGGCCAGCGCGACCGCGGCCAGCGCCGCCATGCCGGCGCCGACGTAGCCGACGCTGATGAGGATCCGCGTCAGGCCCTCGGCCATGCTGATGGTGCTGCCGGACAGCAATGTCACGGGCCCGGCGGGGAACAAGATCAGTCCCGTGACCAGCGCCGACAGCGCGACGACGGCGGTGACGGCGTAGCCGTACACGACCGCGTTCAGGTACTTGACGGCCAGCAGCCGGGTGCGCCCGGCGGGCGCGGCCAGCAGATAGCGCAGCGTGCCGGCGCCGGCCTCGCCCGCGATCGAGTCGCCCGCCACCACGCTCACGGTGATCGGCATCAGCAGCAGCACCAGGAACGAGAACGAGACGAACGTCAGCATGAGGCTGTTGCCCGCCACGTCCGCGATCATCCCGCCCATCGCCTCGTCCCCCGCGACGATCCTCAGCGTGATGCCGACGATGACGGGCACGCAGGCCACCACGGCCAGCATGACCAGGTTGCGGGGGCGTTTGAAGGTCAGCTCCAGCTCCGAGCCGAGCAGCCGCCAGAACGCCCACGGCCTGCGGGCGGGCGGCGGGGGCGGCGGACCGGGCTCCGCCGGGCGGCGTTCGGCGCTGCTCAGCGTCTCCGCCACGGGCACCAGTCCGGGCAGCCGCCGGGTCCGCGCCTCGGTGGCCGAGGTGTCAGCCGTCGACATCGAAACCCTCTCCCGTCAGTCCGACGAACACGTCTTCCAGGCTCGGCCGTACGACCGCGAACCCGCGGACGGCGACCCCCTCGCCCACGAGGGCGGCGTTGACCTTCTCCGGGGCGTGCCCGTCCAGGGCGGCGCTCACGTCGTCGCCGATCCGCACGTCCTCCAGCCCGAGCTCGTTGAGCACCCGCGCGGCGTCGGCGGGGTCGGGGGTGTCGATCCGCACCCGGGTGGCGCGGCCGCCGCTGAGCGAGGCCATGGTCCCCTGCGCGACCAGCTTGCCGGTGCGCATGATGGCGGCGTGCGTGCACATCTGCTCGACCTCGCCCAGCAGGTGGGAGGAGACGAAGACCGTGGTGCCCGCGGCGGCGATCTCCTTGACCAGCGCGCGTACCTCGCGGGTGCCCTGCGGGTCGAGCCCGTTGGTCGGCTCGTCCAGGATGAGCAGCTCGCGCGGGCCGAGCAGGGCGGCGGCGATGGCCAGCCGCTGGCGCATGCCGAGCGAGAAGTTACGGTAGCGCTTGCCTGCGGCCGCGCTGAGCCCCACCCGCTCCAGCGCCTGCCCGATCCGCCGCGCGGCGGTCTCGGCGGGCGCGGTGGGGTCGGCTGCGTCGAGCCGGCGCAGGTTGGCCTCACCGGACAGGTACGGGTAGAAGGCGGGCCCCTCGACCAGCGCCCCGACCCTCGGCAGCGCCTCGGCGCGGGGCAGGCCCAGCAGCGAACACTCGCCTTCGGTGGGCGCGACCAGGCCGAGCAGCATGCGGATCGTGGTGGTCTTGCCGGAGCCGTTCGGGCCCAGGAAGCCGAAGACGGACCCGCGCGGGACGCTCAGGTCGAGCGCGTCGACGGCGACCTGACCACCGCGGAACCGCTTGGTCAGGCCGCTGGTGACGATGGCGGCGGAGGGCGGGGACGCCCCGAAGGGCGCCCCCGCTTCCAGAGTGACGGTCGTCACTTGACGCCCGCCGCCTTGATGATCTCCTCCTGGGTGACCGCGCCGACCAGCAGCCGGCCGTCGTCGGTCAGCAGGGCGGTGGCAAGCTTGGTCTTGATCAGCTTGCCCGAGCCCCACTCGCCGCTCACCGGGGTGGCGGACTTCAGCACACTGTCGATCAGCGCGGCCGGGTCGCCCTCGCCCCGGTCGCCGAACGGGGAGTCCTCGCCGGCCGGGGTCGCGCCCTCGGCCGGCTTGGCCAGGTCCTCCAGCGACCCGGGCAGCACCGCGACGGTCGTCCAGCCCTCACCGACGACCTTGACGTCCCCTGCCGCCTTGTGCGCCTCCTTCTCCTGCGCGCGCTGCTCGTCGGTCATCTCCTGCTTGTGCGCGCCGAGCTTCTGCTCCTCCACCTTCGCCCCGGCGGGCGGGGTGAAGGTGAAGTTCTCGGCGGCGGGCGGGGTGAAGGTCACCTGGGTGAAACCGACCTGGAAGGCCGGCTCCGCCGAGCCCTTGGCGAACACCTGCACCTGCAGCGGCACGTAGTTCTCGCCGTCGAGCGCCAGGCGCACCTCCTGCACCAGCGAGCCCGCGGCCTTCGGCTTGAGGACGAGCTGGTAGGCCGGGCGGCCCGCCACCTCGGCGGTGTTGGAGACGCTGATCGCCGTGTGCTCGCCGGCCTGGGCCAGCACCATCTCCGCCGCCGCCTGCGGCGTCAGGTCCTCAGGGCGAGGCGTGGCCGAAGTGTCCGGTCGCTCACCGCCCTCCGGGAGCTTCAGGCGGGTGGCGGTGTTGGTGCCGCTGTCCCAGTACCACATCTGGTCGCCGTTGAGGATCAGGTTGGTCTCGGCCAGCTGCGTGGGCATCGCCACGCGCACCTTGTCATGCGCGCCGTACCAGACCTTCACCTCATGTGACCCCGACAGCAGGCTGAGCGGCGAGCCGCCGCCCGTCTGCGGCAGCGCCGGCAGGCCGAGCGACGCCGTCTGCTGGACGGTGCCGGACATCGGGGGCGGCCCCTCCGACTTGCTCGTCGCCGCCGCAGCGTCGGCCAGCAGCTGCTGGGCCGAACGCTCCGGCAGCACCGGATCGCCGCTCACCGCGGCGACCACCGGGCCGGCGCCGATCGCGCCGGCGATCACGGCGGCCGCCGCGATCGGGACCCCCCACCTCATGAACGTGCCTTTACGCATCTCACTCCCTAACGGTATGTCGATACGTGCAGCCTGCGTCATGCATCCTTAGGCAGACCTGAGACAGCCTGAGGCCGCTCTCAGCCTTCTCAGCGAGGTCTCAGGCGGAGAACGGGAGAATCGCCACATGAGAGTACTTGTCGTCGAGGACGAGCGGCGGATGGCCGCCGCGCTCCAGCGGGGGCTGCAGGCCGAGGGTTTCGCCGTGGACCTCGCCCACGACGGCGAGCAGGGGCTGCACGAGGCCAGGCACGGCGAGTACGACGTGGTGGTGCTGGACATCATGCTGCCGAGGCTGTCGGGCTACAACGTGTGCAAGCAGTTGCGCGCCGAGGAGAACTGGGTGCCGATCCTCATGCTGTCGGCCAAGGACGGCGAGTACGACATGGCCGACGGCCTGGACCTGGGCGCCGACGACTATCTGACCAAGCCGTTCTCCTACGTGGTGCTGGTGGCCAGGCTCCGCGCGCTGCTGCGGCGCGACTCCGGGCGGCGGCCCGCCGTGCTGGGCGCCGGGGACCTGTCGCTGGACCCGGCGCGGCGCCGGGTGCTGCGCGGCGAGACGGCGATCGAGCTGACCCCCCGGGAGTTCGCGCTGCTGGAGTTCCTGATGCGCAGGCGTGACGAGGTGGTGTCCAAGGCGGAGATCCTGGAGCACGTGTGGGACACCTTCGACACCGATCCGAACGTGGTGGAGGTGTACGTCGGCTACCTGCGCCGCAAGATCGACGGCCCGTTCGGCAGGAACGCCCTGCAGACCGTCCGCGGCGCGGGCTACCGCCTGGCCGGTGACGGTGGCTGATGACGGTGGCTGACAGCCCGCTGGCTTGGTGGCGGCGGCAGGGGCTGCGCTTCCGGCTGACCGTGGTGGCCGCCGCGGTGCTCGCCCTGGCGCTGGCCGTCTCGGCGTCGGTGCTGCTCACCGTGCTGGACCGGGCGCTGATCGACACGGTCGACGAGTCGACCAGGCAGCAGGCCCAGAAGGTGCGCGTGCACGCCGACGCGGGCACGCTGACGACCCCGATCACCACCAACGACGGCACCATCGTGCAGGTCGTCGACGCGGGCGGGCGCATCACGCACGTCACCTACGGAGCCGACCGGCTGGTGCCGCTGCTGGACGCGGCCGCCCGGGAGCGGGTGCTGCACAAGGGCAGCGTCTCGTTCATGGACGGCCGGCCGTTCGCGATCCCCGGGCCGCTGCGCGTGGTCGTGGTGCGGGCCGACCGCGGCCAGACCGTGATCGCGGCCAGGCCGGTCGCGGAGATCCAGACCAGCCTGGCCACGGCCGGCCGGGTGCTGCTGATCGGCACGCCGCTGCTGATCGTGCTGCTCGCCGCGGCGAGCTGGCTGATCATCGGCAGGACGCTGCGCCCGATCAGCGCGCTGCGCAGAGGCGCCGCCGAGATCACGCACACCGCCAGGTCCCGCCGGCTGCCGGTGCCCGAGTCCAAGGACGAGGTGCACTCCCTGGCCACCACACTCAACGACATGCTGGCCAGGCTGGAGGAGGCCGAGCAGCGGCAGCGCGCGCTGGTCTCCGACGCCTCCCACGAGCTGCGCAGCCCGCTGGCCAGCATCCGCCTGCAGCTCGAGGTGGCCCTCGGGCACCCCGAGGGCCAGGACTGGCGTGAGACGGCCGAAGGCGTCCTGGAGGACACCATGCGGCTGTCCAAGCTCGCCGAGGACCTGCTCGCGCTCGCCCGGCTGGACGAGCGCGGCGGGGTGCCCGCCCGGACGGAGCCGGTCGACCTCGACGAGGTGACCCGGCAGATCGCCGACCGTTACGGCGACGTGCGGCTGACCGCCTGCGAGCCGCTGGTGGTCAGCGGTGACGCGCTCGACCTGAGCCGCGTGCTGACCAACCTGATCGACAACGCCGTCCGGCACACCACGTCGAAGATCGAGGTGGCGTTGACCGGCGACGGCACGCTGACGGTGACCGACGACGGCCCCGGTGTTCCCGAGGAGGATCGGGAGCGGGTGTTCAACCGCTTCACCAGGCTCGACTCCGGCCGCGGCCGTGACGAGGGCGGCGCGGGGCTCGGGCTGGCGATCGTCCGCGAGACCGTGCGCGCGCACGGCGGCACGGTGCACCTGGAGGACGCTGCCCCCGGGCTGCGCGTGGTGGTGTGGCTGCCCCGCGGGTGACCGGTGCGGGATCCGGCGATCGGCCGCGCTAGGCGGCGGTGCCCTTCTCGGCCGTCGCCAGGAAGTCCTGGGCGATCAGCGGGAGGCGGCGGCGGGCGTGCACCACGGCGATGACGCGCCGCACGGCGGGTTCGAGCGAGCGGACCACGAGACCGGCCCGGCCGGCCTGCTCGGCCATGCCGCGGTACCACAGCAGTGAGGCCTGGCCGGCGCGTACGGCGTTCAGCCAGCCGTTGCGCTCGTCGGTTTCGAGCACCACGACGGGGTTGACCGCGTACCTGCCGAACATCGCCTCCAGTTCCCTGCGACGGACGCTGCCGCGCGCGGGCAGGGCCAGCCGCATGCCGTCGAGACGGCACATCGGGACGGGGTTGGGCAGTTCGAGGGCGGGAGGGGAGATCAGCACGATCTCCTGGCGTTCGAGGGGATGGGTGACGAGGTCGCCGGGCACCGGGAGGTCCGTCAGGCCGAGGTCGGCCCGCTGGTCCCTGATGGCACTGACCACGGCATCACGGCTGTCACAGCGCACGATGTGCACGCGGACGCCGGGGTGCTCGGCGGTGTAGGCGGGCAGAAGCCGCCCTGCGAGGCCGGGTTCGAGGCTGGGCGTGGAGGCGATGCGAAGCTCGGCTTCCCCGGCGGGACCGCCGTGGTTGCCCAGGCCCTCGATCTCGCGAACCGCGTCGAGCGCCTCCCTGGCCAGCTTCACCACCCGGCGGCCCTGTGCGGTCACCACTACACCGCGCCCGGAGCGAGCGAAGAGCGTCATGCCCAGCTCTCGCTCCAGATCCCGGATCGCACGCGAAAGCGCAGGTTGTGCGATGTAGAGCGACCTGGCCGCGTCGGTCATGGTGCGGTGCTCCGCAGTCGCGACCACATAGCGGAGCTGCTGGAGGTTCATGTCAAAGAAGCTAGGACAACGCCCGCCGCGCGGTGGGGGACATAGCGGAGATCACCTCGAATGATTTCGGACTGTAACCGAGTACCGCTACATCCGTGACGGGTGATAAATGAGTATGCTTCTGCCCCAAATTTGGCAAAGACTCGACGAGTGACTCACTTGGTCACTCATTACGGGACGAACCGTATTAAGGGGCGACACGGTGACAGGCAACGGGCAGTACCCTCCCCCGCCTCAGGGGCCAGGACAGCCCCAGCGGCCACCCTCGCGCCCTTGGCCCCCACCGGGATACGGCACGCCTGAGCGACCGGGCGGCGACCGTCCGGCGAACAACCCGTACCCACCCCCGGCGCCGGGTAATCCTTACCCGTCGCAGGGAAATCCGTACCCCTCCCCGCCGGCCCGGCCGCCGCAGGGCAACCCGTACCCGCAGCAACCACCCCAAGGGGCTCCGTACCCGCCACCCCAGGGGCCTCCGTACCCGCAGCAGCCGCCGCAGGGCGGCCCCTACGCGCCTCCGCAGGGCCATCCTTACCCGCAGCCGCCTCCGCCCCCTCCCCCGTCGCCGCAGTGGCAGCAGCCGCCGCCTCCGCCTCCTCCGCCCCCACCGGGGCGAGGGCCGTACGGGCAGTGGCCGCAGCCGCCGAGGAAGAAGCCGGGCATGGGTGTGGGGGCCGTCCTCGGCACCGTGTTCGGCTCGATCGCGGCGTTGTTCGTCCTGATCGTCATCGGCGCGGCGATGATCGGCGGCGCGAAGGAGTCGCGGACCACGACCCCGATCGCGATCCCGACGCTGTCGCCGTACGACGAGCCGACGCGGAGGCCGGACCGGACGTCGAGCGAGAGGCCGAGCACCGACTCCAGCCGTGAGCCCAGCACCGAGCCGAGCACCGAGCCGAGCACTGGGCCCAGCCCGACGCGCACCCAGGACGAGGAGCCCGATCGGGAGCAGGAGGTGGACCCGCCGGCTCAGGTCACCGTCAACCGGAGCCTGAAGAACAACACGGTCTACCGTGCGGGCGCGCTGCCGAGGCTGCGCTGCCGGGCGGGCAACGTGAGCATCTTCAGCCACAGCCAGCTCAAGTCGCTGATCCTCAGGACCGGCAGGTGCATGGACCAGGCCTGGGGGCAGATCCTGCGGAAGCAGGGCATCCCCTTCAGCCCGCCGAACTACGCGATCGTCGCCGGGCGCGGCAGGGGCGCCTGCGGCGACTACCCGGCGGCGGGGAGCATGGTGCCGTACTACTGCCCGCGCAACAACACCATCTACGCCTCCACCACGGCCATGGCCAAGGGCAACGGCAACGCCCGCGGGTACGGCCAGATCATCTCCTGGCACGGCGGCATCATCAGCATGATGGCCCACGAGTACGGCCACCATGTGCAGAACATCACCGGGCTGATGGACTCGTGGTGGGCGCGGACCCTCGACTCGACGAGCCAGAGCGGCAAGCTGGCGCTCAACAGGCGGATGGAGTTGCAGGCCACCTGCTTCGGCGGCATGTGGATGAGGTCGGTGGCCGGCACCTATCCGGTCAACTCGACCAACCGCAACCAGCTGTTCTTCTTCTACAGCCAGGTGGGCGACTACCCGGGTTTTCCCCGTGACCACGGCTCGCGGGCGAACAACAACAGGTGGTTCCGGCAGGGCTGGCTGAAGAGCCAGGCGTACCAGTGCAACACGTGGATGGCGGCCTCCTCCACGACGTCGTAACGGCAACCTGGTGTTCATCTCAGCTTGAACACATGTCTTTGATGTCCGTATATGGGGACTAGAATCCTGGCAATCTTGCTGTCAAACGGGGGCAAACCTTCGGGGTTCTGCCTGGTGGGCGCGAAGGAGCCAGTGTGAGCAAGCGCGATGGGGACAACACCGTGCCCGGCGGTAGGAAACGCCGTCCCCCTCGCCGCCCACGCCCCACCGGCCGCCAGCCGTCGTCGTCCGCGGAGGGCGGTTCGCAGCCTGCCGGCTCCCCCAAGCAGTCCTCCGGCGCCGCCAGGAGGCCCTCCGGCGGCTCCGCCGAGAAGCCCGGCTCCGGCTCCGCCAAGAGGGGCGACGGCAGCGCCCCCAGGAGGTCGCCGGGACCGGGCCTGCCCGGCGCGCTCAGCCGCTTCGCCGCCGGCCTCGGCAGCGGCAAGGCCGGCGCGGGAAAGAACGCGTCCGGCCCGGCCAGACCGGCCGACGTCGGAGCCATCATCGGCTGGACCCTGCTGTCGGTCTTCGTGCCCGGCATCGCGCACCTGCGGGCCGGGCGTCGCCGTACGGGCCTCATCCTGATCAGCGCCTACGCGGTGGTGCTGCTCGGCGTGCTGGCGTTCGTGCTGTTCAGTCTCGACAACGTGGGCATCTACATGCGCAGCAGCGTGCACACCACGGTGACCGCCCTCGCGGTGCTGGGCGCGCTCTGCTGGTTCGCGCTGGTGATCTCCTCCTACATCACGCTCGGCCCCAACAGGCTGAACCAGCAGGGCCAGATCGTCTCCGGCATCGTGGTGGGCGTGGTGTGCGTGGCGGTGATGGCACCGTTCGCCCTGGCGGCCACCACCGTGCAGGCGGGCAGTGGCGCGATGCAGAACATCTTCCGCAGCGCCGAGGACGACCCGGACATCGCGCCGATCAAGGAAGAGGACCCCTGGAACGGCAAGGACCGGGTGAACTTCCTCCTGGTCGGCGGTGACGCCGCGGGCAACCGCACCGGCGTGCGCACCGACAGCATGAACGTGGCCAGCGTGCACATCCCTACCGGCACCACGGTGCTGTACAGCCTGCCGCGCAACCTGCAGCATGTGCGCTTCCCCCCGTCCTCACCGCTGCGCAAGCAGTTCCCCAACGGCTTCATGGCGGAGCTGCCGCAAGGCGGCCTGCTCAACGAGGTGTGGCAGTACGCCACCGACCACCCGGACCTCGCCGGCGGCAAGAACAAGGGCCCGCGAGCGCTCATGGACGCCATCGGCCACACCCTCGGCCTCAAGATCGACTATTACGCCATGGTGAACATGTACGGCTTCGCCGACCTGGTGGACGCGATCGGCGGCCTGCAGATCCGGGTCGAGCGGGACATCAAGTGGGGCGGCCACTACGGCACCGCGGGCACCATCAAGGCGGGCAACCGCCGGCTGTCCGGCGAGGAGACCCTGTGGTACGGCCGGTCCCGTGTGGAGAGTGACGACTTCAACCGCATGAGCCGCCAGCGCTGCGTCATCGCCGCGTTCGCGCAGCAGGCCACGCCGCAGAAGATCCTGACGAACTTCACCGACCTCGCCAGGGCGACCAAGCGGCTGGCGCAGACCAACATCCCGCAGGAACTGCTGGAGCCTCTGGTCCCCCTGGCGCTCAAGGTCAAGGACGCGAAGATCAGCAGCCTGCAGTTCGTGCCGCCCGAGTACTGGCCGGGCAACCCCGACTGGGCCAAGATCCGCAAGGCGTCGGCCAAGGCGATCCAGGACTCCCTGAAGCCGGCCCGCCGGGCGCGGACCGCCGACGTGACCGCCTCCCCCGGCGCTCCGACGGCCACCGCGACGCCACCGGGGACGGCGGCCGCCAAGCCGACGGCCACGCCCACCCGCAAGACGCAGAAGGCCGGTTCCACCTCACTCGACGAAGCCTGCGGCCTCTGAAGAAGGAAGCCCGCCCCCCGACACCGGGGGGCGGGCGCGACGGGCTTGAGGCTGCCGGGGATCACGCCGCCTGGCGGCCCAGGGCCTGCAGGTCCTTAATGGTCAGCGCGGACACGTTCTGGTCCACGGGGTTGTCGGAGTACTGGTGGATGGCCCAGGACTTCCAGTCGGCCGGCGGGGTGACCGTGCCCTTGGCCTTGCCGTAGTTGGCGAGCCAGAGCGGGTAGCCGCCCAGGCCCTTGCCGTACTGGTCGGCGAAGGACTGGCTGCTGTAGAACAGCGGCTTGACGCCGGTCTTGGCCGTGACGCGCTCCAGCCACTTCTTGGCCCAGGCGTTGACGTGGGCGGTGGACTTGCCGTCGCTGGTCTCCAGGTCGAGGGCGAGCAGGTCACCGGGCTTGGCCGGCTGGCTGTTCACGGCCGCCAGGAAGTAGTCGGCCTCGGCGACGGGGTCGTTGGCGGGGTGGCCGAAGTGGTAGGCGCCGCGTACGACCTTGTGCTTGTCCAGTTCCTTCCAGTGGCGGGCGAAGGTCGGGTCCTTGTAGTCCAAGCCCTCACTGGCCTTGACGATGCCGAATTCGGCGCCACTGGTGGCCCAGTCGTGCTCGGGCTGGTAGTTGGAGACGTCCTGACCGTAGGGGAAGGCGTCGGCCTGCGCAGGGCCGGAGAAGCCCACGGCCGCGGCAGTGGTGGCCATGGCCAGCAGCGCGCTCGCCTGGAGCTTGCGCAGGGTGCTGGAGATGGTCATACGAGATCCTCCTGGGATATGGGGCATCGCGGGCACGGCACGCGGCCGTACGCACACGAGGGGTAACAGCGGAGCACCTCGGCGGGGCACACGGGCCACACTGCGGGAGAGGTGCTGGACGGAAGTCGCCGTACGTCGCTCGATCACCGGGGAGGAAAACCGCCGGGCCGGACTCAGGCGCTCAGATGTCTACAACAGCGACACTACCGCCAACATTCCCAAAAGGCCAGGTCAAGCAGTACGCGGCCCGGCAAACCCGGCCCAGCGGGAGGTTCAGGCCAAGGCTCGTCTCGGCAATAGGGCGAACGCGCCGAGGTAAAGCAGGGCCGCCACAACAAGCAGCGCCTGATAGCCGATCACGAGCGCGAGATACTCCAGGCAGCCGCCCACCATCGCGCCCAGCAGGTTGGCGCCGAAGGAGGTGGTGGCGTCCGCCGAGTCGGCGAACCGCTTGGCGAACACCACGTTGGCCGCGAAGATCGGCAGGAACGCGACCGTGACGGCCACCACCGCGCGCAGCGGCAGCGGGAGCGACAGCAGCCACGCGTTGGGCACCAGCCAGGCCAGCACCAGCCCCGCGAACAGCACGCCGTACATGACGCGCAGCGGCGGGGTGCGCCAGCGGCGGGTCACCTCCACGGCGGCGAGCACCGCCACGAGCACCCCGGCGAAGACGATCGCGTTGACCACCCAGGTGGTGCCGAACAGCAGCGCGAAGCCGGTGACGCTCTTGGTCTCCAGCAGCAGGAACGCCACTCCGAGCAGGAACAGGTCGGCGTAGGGGCGCATCCGGCGGTAGGGGCCGGCGACCATGCGCACGGCCAGCAGGCTGACCAGGAGGATCAGACCCAGCGTGATGAGGTAGATCGCCGGGATCGTCCGGTCCTTGAGGTAGAGGAAGGGACGGTCGTCACCGGCGGGCGGCGGGGTGCCGGCGGCTGCGCCCGCCCACTCGCCGGCGCAGCGCTGGGCGGCCGGGGTGGCGCCGGCCGTGATGACGGCCTGCTGGCCGCTGACGCTGACCACGTCCACGCACGGCTTGTGCCCGAAGGCGCTCTGCACCGTACTGGCGAGCCGGTCGACCAGCCAGCTCTCGCGGTAGTAGTTGTACATGGAGAAGGCGCCGCCGGGCTTGAGGTGCTCGCGGGCGGCCCGCATGGCCTCCGGGGTGAACAGGTAGCTCTCCAGCCGCAGCGAGCTCGCTCCGGACACCAGGGTGAGCGAGTCGGGCAGCGCGAACAGGATGAGGTCGTAGCGGCGGTCGGTGTGCTCCAGGAAGGCGCGGCCGTCGGTGACGTGGGTGGTGACGCGCGGGTCGTCGTAGGGCCGGTCGGGGTGCTTGGAGCCGCCGAGCTCGCGGAGCTTGGGGTCGATCTCGACGGCGTCGACCCGGCGGGCGCCCTTGGACAGCGCGATCGCCACGTCGGTGCCGCTGCCCGCGCCCACGATCAGCACGTCCTGCGGCGCCGCCACGGCCCGCTCGTAGGGCAGGCCGTACTGGCCCTCCCACTGCAGGCGGGCGACGGCGGGGGCGGCCTGCTGGTGCGGGATGCCGTTGACCGAGATGTCGGTCACCGGCACGCCGACGATCTCCAGCGCCCTGGTGGTGACCTTGTAGTAGGGCGACCAGATCGCGCCCGCGGTGAGCGTCTCGGCCAGCAGCAGGCCCACGACGGCGAGCGAGGGCACGGTGACCAGTGCGAGGTAGGGCACGCGGGGCCGGGGCACCAGCAGCAGCCCGTAGGCGATGGCGACGATCAGACCCCAGAAGACCGGCGGGGCGCTGAGGAACGACAGCGCGGTGAACGCGGCGATGCCGGTGAGGCTGCCAATCAGGTCGTAGCGGTAGGCCTCCAGCCGGGGCAGCTCGGGAAAGCACCGGCCGACCAGCTCGGCGGGCCCCATGAGCACCACGGCCGCCGCGCAGAAGATCACCGGCAGGATCAGCCAGGCGGGCGGGCCGGTGGTGCCGAGGCTGGTCCAGTAGAGGACGTCCTCGGACGCGCGGTCGACCGTCACGGGGAAGGTGAGCACGATGAGCACGAGGCCGAACAGCACGACCGGCGAGTAATAGGGCTGCCGGGTGGATCTGCCGACGCGCAGGAATCCCAGCCCGATGCCGAGGAACGAGCCCAGGAGAACGAAGTTGGTGAAATAGCTCAGATGGACGATGTTCGACCCGGTCCACCTGATCAGCGCGAGCTCCAGGAAGAGCATGAAGGCGCTGGCGAGGATCAATCTGGGCCGCACCGCCAGCCAGTGTGGGCTCGTGCCGCCGCCGTCGCTGACCGCCTTCTGCTCCTGAAGCGTCATGATGACTCACCGTATTGAGCGACGGCCCGGGCCGCAAGGTCCGGAAACGCGCGGGCTCCGCGAAATAATTACTGTGCAATTCGCTGGAATTTGTGGCGTTTTAGCAGGTCAATTGCCTTAAGAGCCGCTGGACGGGGCGGGGAGGAATGCAGGAATGTTGGAAAGGTTCCTTCCCCCAAAGTCGCTCGGTGGTAAACATGCGGGTACTCATCCAGCTTCGCCCCTCCCCCGATCTGGTCGCGGCGGTCGCCGACCCCGGCATGACCGCCACCTCCGCCGATGTCGCCGACGGCCTGCCCGGGGTCGAGCTCGACACCGCCTTCGTCCCCGTCGCCCTGCCCCGGCCGGTGCCCGCCGGCGGAGGCGGCGACCCGCTCTCGCTCAACCAGCCGCTCGACTTCTCGCTGGCCGCCGAGGACGCCTCCGTCCTGGTGCGCGGCACCATCTCCGACGACGAGCTCACCGCGCGGATGACGCTGCTGCCCACGATGCGCCCCGACGTCGTCGGCGTCTTCGCCGACCCCGTCGTGGAGTCCACGATCACCTGCGGCGGCGACGCGGCCGTCGGCACCTGGCACGACGTGGAGCGGCTGCTCAACGTACCCGGCCTGCACGCCGAGGGGCTCCACGGCGGCGGCGTGCCGGTGGCCGTGCTCGACACCGGCATCAACACCGCCCACGTGGCCAGGCAGCTCGGCAGGGACGTCATCCTCGACGCCGCGCTGAGCTGGAACCCGGCCGGTGTGTCCGGCCGGCCCGGCCACGCCGAGGTCGACCACGGCACGATGTGCGCCTTCGACGCGCTCATCGGCGCCCCGCAGGCGACGCTCATCGACATCCCGCTGCTGCGCTCCACCCGGCCCGGCGGCTCGGCGCTCGACGGGCTGCTGTCCGACGCGGTGGCCGCCTTCTCCCACCTGCGCACGGTCCTCGCCGGGCAGCCGGCCGAGACCCGGGCGCTGGTGATCAGCAACTCGTGGGGGTCGTTCTCCCCCGAGTGGGACTTCCCGGTGGGGCATCCGGGCAACTACTCCGACAACGCGGCCCACCCGTTCAACCTGATGGTCGCCAGCCTCGACCAGGCGGGGGCCGACGTGCTGTTCGCGGCGGGCAACTGCGGGCGCGACTGCCTGGACCGCCGCTGCGCCTACCCCAACCGGCCCATCACCGGCGCCAACTCCCACCCCCGCGCGCTGTCGATCGGCGGGGTCGACGTCAACGGCCACCGGGTCGGCTACTCCTCGCAGGGGCCCGGCCGGCTGAGCGCGCGCAAGCCGGACCTGTGCGCCTACACCCACTTCGCCGGGTCCAAGGCGCTGGGCTCCGACAAGCCGGACTCCGGCACCTCGGCCGCGACGCCGGTGGCCGCCGGGCTCGTCGCCGCCATCCGCACCCGCTGGCCGTCCTCCCGGTTGTCGCCCGCCCAGCTCCGCGCCCTGCTGCGCCGCACCGCCGAGGACCGCAGCGAGGTCGGGTTCGACTACGACTACGGTTACGGCACGGTGGACCCCGCCGGGATCCTCGCCGCCCTCCAGCGCCGATCCGCCGCAGGCCAGGAGGCCCCGGCCCCGGAGCCGGCGGCCCGCTGACGCACCGGCCGGCGGGCCGGCCGGGCATCCGCGACAGGTGCCGGCCTGGGCGAGTGCCGCAGCGTCAGGCGCTCGCCCGGTTGTACACCCGGGTGCCGACGGTGAGGCTGACCACGGCTAACACCAGGGTCACGGCCACCCCGGCGACGACGGTCCCGGTGACGTAGTGGCCGCTGAACAGCTCGCGCAACGCCTCCAGCACGTGCCTGAACGGGCTGAGGTACGAGAGCGCGTCGAGCCAGCCGGGCGCCATCGACATCGGCAGGAACGCGCCGGACAGCAGGAGGAGCGGGATCACCGCCGTGCTCATCACCGGCGCGAACAGCTGCTCGTTCATGGTCAGCGCGATCGCGTACGACAGCGCGGCGAGGCTCGCGCCGAACACCACGACCAGCGCCAGCCCGGCCAGCAGCCCCGCGACGGGGGCGCGCAGGCCGAAGGCGTAGCCGATCGCGACCAGCAGGACCACCTGCAGCATGAGCTGGACCGCGTTGGTGAGCACCCGGCCGAGCAGCAGCGCCAGACGGCTCGCCGGGGTGACGCGCAGCCGCTCCAGCGCCCCGGAGCGCTTGTCGAACACCACCCCGAACCCGGCCATGCCGGTGCTCATCAGGCCGAGCTGGATGATCAGTCCGGGCACCAGGGTCTCCCAGGTGCCGATCGTGGCGAAGATGGGGCCGAACAGCACCAGGAAGAACAGTGGCTGGATGACGCCGAAGATCAGGCCCGTCTTCTGACGCAGGGTGGCTCGCAGGTGGTGGCGGAACAGCAGCCAGGTGTCGCGGGCCATCAGACGGCCGCCTCCTCGCGCAGTGACCTGCCGGTGATGTCCAGGAACGCCTGGTCGAGTGTGCGACCGCCCGCCTTGAGCTCGGCCGGGGTGCCTTCGGCGACGATCTCGCCGTGATCGATGATCAGCAGCCGGTCGCAGAGCGCGTCCGCCTCGTCGAGGTAGTGGGTGGTGAGGAAGACCGTCACGCCGTGCTCGGCGCGCAGGCGGCGGATATGGTCCCACAGGTTGGCCCTGCTCTGCGGGTCGAGCCCGGTCGTCGGCTCGTCCAGGAACAGCAGCGCGGGCCGGTGCGGCAGGGCGAACGCGATGTCGACGCGCCGGCGCCGGCCGCCGGAGAGCGCACCGCCGGGCGTGGACTCCATGCCCTTCAGGTCCAGCATGGCCAGCACCTCGGCCGTTCTGGCCGACGCCTGGGCGCGGCTGAGACCGTACAGCATGGCCTGAAGCTCGAGTTCCTCGCCGAACGGCGCCCACGGGTCGACACTGCCGCCCTGCGAGACGTAGCCGATGCGGTGCCGCACCCCCGCCGGGTCGGCCAGCAGGTCGTGGCCCGCCACCGTGGCAGTGCCCGAGGTGGGCCTGAGCAGGGTCGTGAGCATGCGCATGGTGGTGGTCTTGCCGGCGCCGTTGGGGCCGAGGAAGCCCACGATCTCGCCGGGCCGCACGGACATGGTCACGTTCTTGACGGCCACCACGCCGCCTTTGAAGGTCTTGGACAGACCTGTCGCCTTGATCATTTGATCGCCTCCAAAATTAGAGTAACCACAATTTTGGAGTGACTGCAAACTTGATAGCATGGCGAGGTGGACGAAGGACTGCGGGAGCGGAAGAAGCGTGAGACCAGAGAGCGCATCTCGGACATGGCGATGGGCCTGTTCCTGTCACGCGGGTTCGACAACGTGACCGTGGCCGAGGTGGCGCGCGCGGCCGACGTGTCGGTGAACACGGTGTTCAACTACTTCCCCGCCAAGGAGGACCTCTTCCTGGACCGGCAGGACCAGGTGGAAAGCATGCCCGTCGAGGTGGCGCGGGGGCGTGCGCCGGGTGAGAGCGTGGTGCGGGCGTTCCGGCGCGACTTCCTCGACGCGCTGAAGACGCGCGACTGGCGTTACGGGCTGAACGAGGGCGGTGACGTGTTCGCCGGGATGGTGGCCGGCAGCCCCGCGCTACGCGCCCGGATGAGCGAGCTCCACCTCCGGCGCGAGACGCTCCTGGCGGCCGCGCTGGCCGAGGACGCCGACGCGGACGACGACGACCTCACGCCGCGACTGGTGGCCGCGCACCTGCTCAACACGACCCGCCTGCTGTCGGACTACGCCATGCGCAGAATGCTCGCGGGCGAGGCGTGGGAGACGATCGGGCCCGACCTCAGGACCCAGGCCGGCCGGGCGTTCGACCTGCTGGAGTCGGGCCTCGGGGATCAGTTCAGGCCGCCGGACAGCGCCGCGCCGCCGAGGACCAGGAAGAACAGCCCGTAGATGGCGATGATGCCGAGCATGATGCAGGTGCTGATGATGCCGCAGATGCGCCCCGCCTGGACCATGCCCCGGTTCTCGTAGACGTAGCCGCTGTTGTCGATCTCGCGCAGCGCCTTGGTCCCCATGTTCCAGGCGAACGGCCCGATGATCTGGCAGATGACCAGGCTCAGGATGCCGAGCACCAGGATCGTGGTGCCGTTGGGGTGGGTCTGCGGCGGGGGACCGTAGTACGAGGGCCCATAGTTGGGATAGGACATCTGCGCTGGACCCCTTGTCGTATGGCGGATTTCGTGGGTTTTATACCACAGCGCCGTGTCGCGCCGTGGATTGCTACACTCCCGGCCCATGATCCGGTCATTCACGCCGTTCTTCCAGTGGTTCGCGGCAACGGACTGGTTCATGAGGGTGGGACCACGGGTGCTGCCGAAGTTCGACCGGGTCCTGCGCCGGCTGGCCGGGAGCAGACTCCTCAGCGGCGGGCCGCTGCCCACGCTGGTCCTGACGAGCACCGGCGCCAAAACCGGCCTGCCGCGCGGCGTCCCGCTGGTCTGCCGGCCGGAGCCGGACGGCGCGCTGCTGGTCGTGGGCAGCAACTTCGGCCAGGACCGCCACCCGGCGTGGAGCGCCAACCTCCTCAAAACGCCCGAGGCCCGGGTGGGCTTCGGCGGCCGGGAGTTCGGGGTCACCGCGGTGCTGCTGACCGGCGCCGAGCGCGCGGCCGTCTGGCCCGGCCTGATCGAGCAGTGGCCGGTCTATGACCGCTATACGGACATATCTGGGCGCGAATTGCGGGTCTTCAGGTTGATTCCTATGCATTGATCATTTTGCGCCATCATGGACGGGATCATCCACCGTCCCGAGGAGCCCCGCCCCCGTGCGCGAACGCACCCGTGCCGTCCTGGCGCACCGGCACTTTCAGCGATTCATCATCGCCGTCATCCTGGTCAACGCCGGCACCCTGGGTCTGGAGACGTTCCCCTACGTCGTCGAACGCCACGGCGAGCTGCTCGTCATCGTCGATCACGTGGCGCTCTACATCTTCGTGGCGGAGCTCGCGGCCAAGGTGTACGTCGAGAGGCGTGACTTCCCGCGCGACCCGTGGAACATCTTCGACACCGTGATCGTCGCCATCGCGCTCGCGCCCGCCACGGGCGGGCTGTCGGTGCTGCGATCGCTGCGCATCCTGCGCGCGCTGCGGCTGCTGTCGGTGGTGCCGAGCCTGCGCAAGGTGATCTCCGCCCTGCTGCGCGCGATGCCCGGGATGAGCTCGATCGTGCTGCTGCTCTCCCTGGTCCTGTACGTGGCCGCCGTCCTGGCCACCAAGCTGTACGGCGCGACGGCGCCCGACCGGTTCGGCAGCCTGCCCACCTCGCTGTTCACCCTCTTCCAGACCATGACGGGCGACGACTGGGGCAACATCGCCAGGGAGGTGATGACCCGGCACCCCTCCGCCTGGATCTTCTTCACCGTCTTCATCCTGGTGTGCACCTTCGTGGTGCTGAACCTGTTCATGGCGGTCGTGGTGAGCGCGATGGACGAGGAGGCGGCCGCCGAGCGGGCCGAGCTGGAGGCGGAGATCGAGGACGTGTCCGCCGCCTCCACCCAGCGCATCCTGGACGAGCTCGCCGCGCTGCGCAAGGAGGTGGCCGAGCTGCGCGCGCACACAGCGGCCGGCACAACGAACGGCCAGCGCGCCGGCAGGGGGCGCCCGTCCCGCACCAAGGGCCGCGCCTCGGCCTGAGCGGTCCAGGGCGCCCGCGCGGGCTAACGCGAGTAGAACTCGACCACGAGCTGCTCGTCCACCGGGACGACGATCTGGCCGCGCTCCGGCCTGGCCGCCAGCGTGACGGTCAGGTTCGCGTGGTCGACCGAGAGGTAGGGCGCGATGCGCTCGTCGGCGTGCACGCCCTCGGCGGCGGCGACGAACGGCTGCATCCTGCGTGACCGCTCTCGCACGGTGATGACCTGTCCGGGCTTGACGAGGTAGCTGGGGATGTCCACCTTGCGGCCGTCGACCGCGATGTGGCCGTGCGCGATGTACTGCCGGGCCGCGTAGATCGACGGCGCCAGGCCGGAGCGCAGCACGAGCGAGGCCAGCCGGGTCTCCAGGATCGTGACGAGCTCCGCGCCCGAGGCGCCCTGCTTGCGCACCGCCAGGTCCCAGTAGCGGCGGAGCTGGCGCTCCGACACGTCGTAGTACCAGCGCAGCTTCTGCTTCTCCAGCAGCCGCAGGGCGTAGTCGCCGCTGGCCCGGCGGTTGGTCTTGCGGCCGTGCTCGCCCGGCGGGTAGGGGCGCCGCTCGAAGTAGCTCACGGCCTTCTTCGTCAGCGGCACGCCCGCCCGGCGTGACAGTCGCACCTTGGGACCGGTGTAGCGCACGTTCACCTCAATGTGGTTAGGTATTCCTTACTTAGGTGAGGCTAACCTAAAGCCCAGTGAGATCTCAAGGAGGCCCCATGCTGCCGATCCAGGAGCGGATCCGTACTCTCGCCGCGACCGCCGGCGTGGTCAGGCTCTCTGTGGACGACACGCCGTCGCCCGCGCGCGGCGGAGTCGACGAGCAGGGCCGGCCGGTGCTGCTGGTGCGGCAGGGGGAGCCGCTGCACGGGCTGAGCGGCGACGCCGTGGTGGCGGTGCACCTGACCGCCATGCGCCGCCTCGGCCGGGTGGAGCACCCGCGCGGGCTGCTGGAGGTGCAGGGCTGGGCGCAGGCCGTACCGGAGGACGAGGCCCGCGCCGCGGCGGTGGCCGTCGCGGCGCACGACGCCGACGAGGCCCTGTTCGACGCGCTGGAGGGCTACGGCCGGCCGGGCGCCCCCCAGCTGCTGCGGCTGGACGTGGCCCAGGTGATCTACCTGACCGGGCAGGAGTCCGGGGTGCTGGACGCCGACGAGTACCTGGACGCCGAGCCGGACCCGCTGGCGGAGACCGCCGAACGGGTGCTCGCCCATGTCAACGCCGCGCACCGGGCCCAGCTCGCGAACGGCGTGTCCAGGCAGCTCGACCGGCCGGCCGCGGAGGTGTGGCTGTGGGAGCTCGACCGCTTCGGGGCCACCGTGCGCGCGGACGAGTCGCTGATCCGCTTCCCCTGGCCCGCCCCGGCCAACAGCGTCTCCGGCCTGGAGAGCGCCCTGAACGGCCTGCTCTGCACCTGCTGAAGGTTGTTGATCACGATTCGCGGCTAATTGTCACGTGTACGGCCCGGCGTGACTATCATCGGCCCCTGTGAGACAGACCGAACGGCGCGGGCGGATCCTGCTGATCGCCGCCGCACTGACCGGCACCCTCATGCTCGTGCTCGCGGGGGTCCTGTCGACCGGCAGCCTGCCCGGCGCCTCGCTCTCCCCCGCCAGCGTGTCCGGCTTCCAACGGCCCGCCGTGCTGGGCGCGATCGAGTCCGCGCCCGTCCGCGTCCCGTCCGCCGAGGCGTCGCGGCGGCCGCTGCCCCGCCGGGACGTCGACGCCTCGCCGTCGCCCACCGGCCTCCGGCGCCCCGCCGCACGCCCGTCCCGCGTGCCGTCGCCGGCCAAGGCCGATGCCAAGCCGGACCGGAAAGAGGACAAGAAGCGCGGCAAGTGCCCCCGCTGAGTCCCGTGGATCTCAGGCCATCGCCGATTTCTTGATCTCGCGTACGGCGCGGCCGGTCATGGCCGCGTCGACCGCGTCCGGGGACAGCACGTGGTCCAGCACCATCACCGCGCAGCCGCTGATGCCCGCCGCCGCGCCCAGCCGGCTCGGCTCGATGCGCAGCCTCCTGGTGGCCAGGGCGGTGGAGCGGCGGTAGACGACCTCGCGGATGCTCGACACCAGCGGCCCGAACGCCTCCGCCATGTCACCGCCGAGCACCACGACCGACGGGTTGAGGATGTTGACGGCGGTGGCCAGCACCTCGCCGATCCTGCGCCCGGCCTCACGCACCGTCGCCATCGTCTCGGCGTCGCCGGCCCGCACCAGCGCCGTCACGTCGGCGATGGTCTTGACGTCCTTGCCCGCGGCGCGCAGGTCGCGCAGCAACGCGGTGCCGCTGGCCACGGAGTCGACGCAGTCGATGTTGCCGCAGCGGCACAGCACCCCGCCGCCGTCTCGCACCGGGATGTGCCCGATCTCGCCGGCCGCGCCGAGCGCGCCGCGCAGGATCTCACCGCCCGCGATGACGCCCGCGCCGATCCGGGTGGAGACCTTGACGAACATCAGGTCGCCGAGCTCCGGGTAGGCGCCCCGGTGCTCGCCGATGGCCAGCACGTTCACATCGTTGTCGACGAGCACGGGGACGGGGAAGCGGGCGCGGATGAGCGGCGGGATCACCACCCCGGTCCATGAGGCCATCACCCGGGCGCTCTCGGTGCGCCCCTGTGCGAACTCGACAGTGGCGGGCACGCCCATCCCGACGCCCTTGACCACGGCGCGCGGCCAGTCGGCGAGCAGCTCGTCCCAGGTGTCCATGACCAGCGGCAGCACCACGTCGGGGCCCTGCTCGACGTCGATCGCGAAGTCCTGACCGGCCAGCTCGCGCCCGGCCAGGTCACAGACGGCCACCCTGGTGCGGCTCGCGCCGAGCGCGGCCACCAGCACGACGCCGCCGCCGGCGTTGAACTCCAGCCGGACGGGAGGCCTGCCGCCGGTGGACGGCGCGTCGGCGCACTCGACGACCAGGCCGCGTTCCAGCAGCTCACCGACGCGCACCTGCACCGCCGGGCGTGACAGGCCGGTCACCCGGCCGAGGTCGGACCGCGTCACGGCCTCACCGGTGCGGATGAGGCGCAGCACCTCGCCACTCGTGGCGAGGGCGGCAGCGGTACGTCGAGTCATCGGTTAAGTGAACCACAGGAGGTTATGTCATGAAAAGTCTCGACTTTTTCATCTCAAATACCAAAACTCTGCTTGTGCACGACCCAAACTCTGGCTAGTGTCCGTTCTGTCCCTACTTGGTAGATCATCGGAGTTCTCGCCGTGCCCCCGCTTACGTCTCCCCCGGTCGCTCACACCGCCGACCTCGTCGTCTTCGGCGGCACCGGCGACCTGTCCATGCGCAAGCTGCTGCCCGCGTTGTTCCACAGCGACAGAGACGGACGGCTGGCTCCGGAAACCCGCATCATCGCCCTGTCCCGGGGCGGGCTCACCGACGCCGACTTCCGCGGCAAGGTGGACGCCGAGGTGCGCGACCAGGTCCCGGTGGACGATCACGCCATGTGGCAGCGCTTCCTGGGCCGCCTGCACCACCTCACGGTCGACGTGGGCGGGCAGGACCGGACCGGGTGGAGCGCGCTGTCGCGGATGCTGGGCGAGCACGAGCCGCGTGACCGGGTGTTCTACCTGGCCAGCCCGCCGATGACGTTCGGCCCGTTCTGCCGCGAGCTGGAGCAGGCCGGGCTGGTGACGCCGAACTCGCGCGTGGTGCTGGAGAAGCCGCTCGGCCGCGACCTGCCCAGCGCGCAGCTGATCAACGACGAGGTCGGCGCCATCTTCGACGAGCAGCAGATCTTCCGCATCGACCACTACCTGGGCAAGGAGACCGTGCAGAACCTGCTCGTGCTCCGCTTCGCCAACGCCTTCCTGGAGCCGGTCTGGAACTCGCTCTGGATCGACCACGTGCAGATCACCGTCGCAGAGACCGTCGGCACGCCCGGCAGGCGCGGCTACTACGACCATGCGGGCGCGCTGCGCGACATGGTGCAGAACCATCTGCTGCAGCTCCTCACCCTGACCGCGATGGAGCCGCCCGCCCGCAACGACCGCGAGGCGATCCGCGACGAGAAGGTGAAGGTGCTGCAGTCGCTGCGCCCCATCACCGGCACCGAGGTCGACCGCTTCACCGTGCGCGGCCAGTACGCGCAGGCCGACGGCATGCCCGGCTACCTCGCCGAGCCCGGCTCCACCCCGCCCACCGAGGCGTCGAGCCGGGTGGAGACCTTCACCGCGATCCGCGCCGAGATCCGCAACTGGCGCTGGGCCGGGGTGCCGTTCTACCTGCGCACCGGCAAGCGCATGCCGCACCGGCGCTCGGAGATCGTGGTGCAGTTCAAGGACGTGCCGCACTCCATCTTCCCCGGCGGCGCGCCGAACCGCCTGGTGCTGCGCCTGCAGCCGGAGGAGGGCATCGAGCTGCACATCATGGCCAAGGAGCCCGGAGCAGGCGAGATCATGCTCAAGCCGGTGCCGATGAGCCTGAGCTTCGGCAAGACGTTCACCACCCGGGTCCCCGACGCCTACGAGCGGCTGCTCACCGACGTGCTGGCCGGCAACCCGACGCTGTTCATGCGCCGCGACGAGGTCGAAGCCGCCTGGCGCTGGATCGACCCCATCCTGGACGCCTGGCAGGCGTCCCCCGAACTGCCCGAGCCCTACCCCGCCGGCACGACAGGCCCCGCGGGCGCCCACGAACTGCTCGGCCGCAGCGGTCGCGCGTGGCATGAGGAGGAAGCGTGAACCCCGTCATCCAGGACATCACCGATCGGATCGCCGAGCGCAGCGCCGCCAGCCGCGCCGCGTACCTGGAGCGGATCCGCCGTGACGGCGAGGCCGCCCGCGCCAAGGGCCCGGCCCGCGCTCACCTGGGCTGCGCGAACCTCGCGCACGGCTTCGCCGCCGCCCCCGCCGAGGACAAGCCCGCCCTGCGCGGTACGGCCAAGCCCGGCGTGGCCATCGTGACCAGCTACAACGACATGCTCTCCGCGCACCAGCCGTACGAGACCTACCCGGCCGAGCTGAAGGCGGCCGTGCGCCGGGCCGGCGGGGTCGCGCAGGTGGCCGGCGGGGTGCCCGCCATGTGCGACGGCATCACGCAGGGCCGCGCCGGCATGGAGCTGTCCCTCTACAGCCGTGACGTGATCGCCATGTCGACCGCGATCGCGCTGTCGCACGACATGTTCGACGCGTCGCTGCTGCTGGGCGTCTGCGACAAGATCGTGCCCGGCCTGTTCATCGGCGCGCTGCACTTCGGGCACCTGCCCGCCATCTTCGTGCCCGCCGGGCCGATGACCTCGGGCCTGCCGAACAAGGTCAAGGCCCGTACCCGCCAGCTCTTCGCCGAGGGCAAGGTCGGCCGGGTCGAGCTGCTGGAGGCCGAGTCCGCCTCCTACCACTCCGCCGGCACCTGCACCTTCTACGGCACCGCCAACTCCAACCAGGCGATCATGGAGGTCATGGGCCTGCACCTGCCGGGCTCCACCTTCGTCAACCCGCACACCGAGCTGCGCCACGCGCTGACCGAGGCGGCGGGCCGCCGGGCCGTGGAGATCACCGCGCACGGCGCCGAGTACACCCCGATCGGCGAGCTCGTCGACGAGAAGGCCATCGTGAACGCCTGCGTGGCGCTGCTGGCCACCGGCGGATCGACCAACCACACGCTGCACCTGGTCGCCATGGCCGCCGCCGCCGGCATGGTGCTGACCTGGGACGACCTGGCCTGCCTGTCGAAGGCCGTGCCGTCGCTCACCAAGATCTACCCCAACGGCCAGGCCGACGTGAACCACTTCCGGGACGCCGGCGGCATGCAGGTGCTCATCGGCGACCTGCTCGACGAGGGCCTGCTGCACGCCGACGTGCTCACCGTGGCCGGGCCCGGCCTGGACCGCTACCGCACGGCTCCCCACCTCAGCGACGGAGAGCTGATCTGGGAGCCGGTCGCCGGGACCAGCGCGGATCTGGACGTGCTGCGTCCCGTGAAGGACCCGTTCTCCCCCGACGGCGGCATCCACATGCTGTCCGGCAACCTCGGCGCGGCCGTCAGCAAGGTGTCGGCGGTCAAGCCCGAGCACCTGGTGATCGAGGCCCCGGCCAAGGTCTTCGACGACCAGCTCGACCTGCTGCGCGCCTTCGAGGCGGGCGAGCTCGACGGGCAGGACTTCGTCGCCGTCATCCGCTACCAGGGGCCCAGCGCCAACGGCATGCCCGAGCTGCACAAGCTCACCTCGCCGCTGTCGGTGCTGCTGGACCGGGGGCAGCGGGTGGCGATCGTCACCGACGGCCGTATGTCGGGCGCCTCCGGCAAGGTGCCCGCGGCCATCCACCTGTCGCCCGAGGCGGCCGACGGCGGCCCGATCGCGCTGGTCCGGGACGGCGACGTGATCCGGCTCGACTCGGCGGCGGGCTGCCTGTCCCTGCTGGTCCCCGCCGAGGAGCTGGCTCAGCGGACGCCCGGGGGCCGGCCGCTGAGCGACGCGCAGTGGGTCGGCACCGGCCGCGAGCTGTTCACCGCCTTCCGGCGGATGGCCGGGCACGCCGAGCAGGGCGCGGGCATCTTCGGCGTCAGCGGCGCCGAGTCCCCGCACCACGGCCCCGGCCTGGGCTTCGCCGCCGAGTCCGGCTCCTCCCACCTGGAGACGGGCGCGGCGGTGGGTGCGCGCCACGCCGGAGCCTCCCGGTGACGGCTTTCGACCTGCCCTGGCTGGTGGCCGACGTCGGCGGGACCAATGCCCGGTTCGGGCTGGTCACGTCGCCCGAGGCGCGGCCGTCACAGGTCGCGGTGCTGGCGGGGGCGCGGTACGGGACTCTCGCCGACGCCATGGAGGGGTATCTCGCCGAGCATGCGGGCGGGGCGCGGCCCGGGGCGGCGTGCTTGGCCGTGGCGGGGCCGATCGACGGAGACCGCTACCGGCTGACGAACTCGCCGTGGGCCGGGTCGGTGCGCGAGCTCGATGTGCCGTTCGCGGCGCTGCTCAACGACTTCGAGGCGCTGGCCCTGTCGCTGCCGCACCTGAACGGCGGCGAGCTGGTGTCGCTGGGCGGGCCGGAGCCGGCGTACGGGGTCAAGGCCGTGCTGGGGCCCGGCACCGGGCTCGGCGTCGGCGGCCTGGTCCCCACCGGGGACGGCTGGACGCCCATCCCCGGCGAAGGCGGCCACGTCACGCTGCCCGCCAGGGACGACAGGGAGCTGGAGATCGTCCGCGCACTGCGGGCCGGCGGGCGGGAGCATGTGCTGGCCGAGGACGTGCTGTCCGGGCCCGGCCTGGTCCGGCTGCACCGGGCGCTGGCTCGGGTCAACGGCGTCGCCGCCCCCGAGCTGACGTCCTCCGACATCGTGGCGCGGCTCGACGACTCGCTCTGCGCGGAGACGGTCGAGGTGTTCTGCGCAATGCTGGGCGGATTCGCCGGGAACGTGGCGCTGACACTCGGCGCCAGGGGTGGTGTCTACCTGGGCGGCGGGGTCCTGCCCCGTATCGTGGAACGTGTGCGCACCAGCGACTTCCGCGCCAGGTTCGCCGCCAATCCCGACATGTCCAGCTATCTGGAGGGCATCGCCACCGGGCTGATCGTCGCGCCACAGCCGGCGCTGACCGGCGCCGCCGCCTGGCTCGCCCAGCGTGCCGCCAAAGAACTGATCTCACGACCGCGCGCCACTGAGGAGTACACCGCATGAGTTTGCTCGATCTCGCCCCCGTCATCCCCGTCGTGGTGATCGACGACGTGGAGACCGCCGTGCCGATGGCGCGGGCGCTCGTCTCCGGCGGCCTGCCGGTCATCGAGGTGACCCTGCGCACGGCGCCCGCGCTGGAGGCCATCGCCAGGATCGCGGCCGAGGTGCCGGAGGCCCGGATCGGCGCCGGCACGATCCGGACCACCGACGACATCGCGGCGGCGCTGGACGCCGGGGCGAAGTTCCTGGTCTCGCCGGGGACGACGCTGACCCTGGTGGAGGGCATGGACGCGAGCGGCCTGCCGTACCTGCCGGGGGCGGCGACCGCGTCGGAGGCGATGGCGCTGGCCGAGCGCGGGATCAAGGAGCTGAAGTTCTTCCCGGCGGAGGCGGCGGGCGGCGTGGCCTACCTCAAGTCACTGCAGGGCCCGCTGCCGGACGTGCGCTTCTGCCCGACGGGCGGCATCCGGCTCACCACCGCCCCCGACTATCTGGCGCTGCCGAACGTGGGCTGCGTCGGCGGCTCCTGGCTCACCCCGGCGGACGCCCTGGCCTCCGGCGACTGGGGCCGCATCGAGAAGCTGGCCTCGGAGGCGGCCTCCTTGCGGTAGCGCTCAACGCCGTGTGCCGCCCTGAGCCGTGACGCCTGCGGTGCCGCCCGCCGTGATCAGGCGGGCGATGCCCGGAATCGGGAACAGCATGAGGTAGAGGTTCGGGATCCACCAAGCCAGGGAGAAGTCGCCGCGCAGGGTCCAGAACGCGATCGCCATCAGCCCCGAGGCCATGGTCAGCACCAGGGAGACCAGCATGAGGGGCAGGCCCGCCGCCTGCCTCCGGCGCAGCAGCCACAGGCTCGTCAGACCGGTGGCGCTGGCCAGGAGGTCGATCCAGAGGAAGGACCAGTTCCAGTCGGCCATGAGCGGATCGGCGTAATCGGCGAACGCCCATTCCGGTGGGATCAGGCCCAGGCCCGTGACGCTGAAATAGGCGACGAAGCCCAGATCGGTGACGAGCATCAGGGCCTTAGTGGTGCGCAGCACGGTCGATCGACTCCAGGAGATAGCGGCGGGTCCGTTCGTGCAGGCCGGGCTCCGGCTCGCCCAGCCCGAGCAACCGGGCGGCCCACCAGCCGTCCACCGCCAGCCGTACGGCGGTGGCGACGGCGGGATCGATGCCGTCGTCGGCCAGCCTGGCCTGCCAGGCGGCGTAGCGCTCCCGCAGGGGTCGCAGCCCGGCCGGATCGACCAGCACCCCGGCCAGCAGCGCCACGGTGATCGTGTCGGCGGGGGCCTGCGCGACGTGCCGTTCGGGGATCGTGGCGTTGATGTAGGCGCGCAGGTAGTCGCCCGGATGTCGGCCCGCCTGCGCGAGAGCCTCGTCGAAGGCGTCGGTGAGACGCTCGATCATGGCGGTGACCAGCGCCTGCTTGGTCGGGAAGTGGTAGAACAGGCCGCCCTTGGAGACACCGGCCCGCTTGGCGACGGCTTCGAGGGTGAGCGACTCCACCCCCTCGGTCAGGAGCACTTCGGCGGCGGCATCGAGCAGACGGTCTTTGGAGCTGGCTCTGGGCACTCCGAAACTGTACCGGTCGGCCGGTACAGTTTTAATCGCAGGCCAGAACCTCGCACCGCTGTCCGTGATCAGCCCCGGCCGCCGCGCTTCTTGCCGAGGACCATCCCGGCCCCGACCGCGACGACCGCCGCCACCCCGCCCGCCACGAGCACCCAGGGCGGCCCGCCACGGGACACGCGCGAACGCTCCGCCACCGCCTCGCCCGCCTGGACGGCCTTGTGGTACTCCTCCTCGACGATCTCGCCGAACCGCCGGTCATGACGGTTGCGCTCGCTCGCCCGGAACCAGGCCCGGTTGTACTCCCAGTGCTCCCGGCTGATTCGCGACCTGAACCTGACGGCCATCTGCATTCGCAACTCGGCGGTCGTCAACTCCTTGAGCGCGTAGAACGACCGGAAGAGCCCGAGCTGCATGTTGGCGTACGCCCACGTCCGCATCTCCTCGGCCGCCTCCGCCGTTCCGTCCCACTTCGCGCCGTCCACCTGCATGAGGGACGGATCCTCCATCACGAAACGCATCATCTCGACATGGAGCATCCGCACGGTGGTCTCCGACGAGATCCGCGCCGCCCGCGCCTGGAAGGCCACCGAAACGGCCAGCGCCAAGAAGGACACCGCGGTGAGCAGCGCGACGGCGGAGCCATAGGCATCACCGACGTCGGCGAGCAGGGCCCAGTCGACACCCGTCACGCCGGCGAGCCGACCGAGCACGATCGGCGACGCCAGAAGGATCAGCAGGACCGCGAGTCCCGCCGCCACCCCACCGGCCCACTTCGCGATGGTCCTCGCCATAGCCTCACTCCCTCCGGAAGGATGCCCACCTTCGGTATCCGCTTCCAGCGCGACCGCATTACGACGAGCCGGCTGTGGAGCCGATGCCTGGGCGCCGTCATGAGCCGCCGGAGCCGTGGCGTACTGTGCGGCCCGCTTCTGCCGGGCCGGGCCGACGAGAGCTGCCGTCTGCGGCACGTCCAGGATGTTGACCTGGCGGGGCAACGGCGCATCCGTGGGGCCGCGTCCCCGTTTCGGCCTCAGGAGATCTCTTCATCGATCGTCCACTCGACGTGCCGCGGCCCCTCCGAGGCGTCCTGCTCGCCGCACCAGCGCACTGCCGTGCCACCGCGGCCGCTCCCCGGCGGACGCGGTGGCGACGGCGGCTATCGAACGGCGAAGCCGGTCCACTGTGCGATGGCGTACCGGTAGACCTCGACCAACTCGCTGTCGAAGTAGGGCGAGATGCCGGTGTCGTACCGGTCATCGCCGTCCGTGTCGGAAACGCTCATCGTGATGCCGTTGAGATAGCCGGTACGGGTGTCGCTCGCGTAATCGATCAGCCATGAGGAGCCGAGAGCGCCTTCGCCGGTGAACGGGGAGTCCACGCCGACGGGCCGATCCGCGCGGAGGGCCGTGAACCTGGTCGCGAACGTCGACCCGGTCGACCGTTCGAGGGTCTCACCCGTGTAGGGCCGGCTGCCGTCGGGGTTGGGACCGGCGGGATAGCCCAAGACATCGACCGTGGACGTGACCGGCTGGTTGACCGCGAGCCCTTGGCCGCCGACGTTGGCGCCCAGGGCTCCGGCGTTGGTCAGCACGTCCGGGGAAGACTGGACGACGCCGTGGTACACGTTGACGAAGGCGTAGTCGCGGTCGAAGTCCCGGATGTCGTCGAAGTCGTAGTGCGAGGTGCCCAGCTTCCCGACGTACAGGCCGAACGGTGTCGTCCCCTCGGAGTAGCCGGGGACGAAGACCCACTTGCCGAGCGCGCCCATCGGGGCCTCGATGTCGAACAGGCAGTGAGCCGCCGTCGCGACGACGTTACGGTACTTCGACTGCATGGACGTGCCGGTACACCAGTGCGGCAGGCCGTCGCCGCCGATGAAGAACACCTTGCCCCAGGTCGTGGGCGTCCTCCCCTCCTGCGGGGGCGGCCCCTCCAGCGGAGGGACGACGGTGCGCGGAGGGCCGTCCGGGACGATGTCCGTGGACAGGCGTTCCGCGCCCACCGCAGTCCGTACGGTGTACGGGGTGGCGTTCTTCAGGTTGGCGGCTTCATCGGCGAGCCAGAAGCTCGCGACCTGCTGAGCCGTCGTCATAGTGCTCGCCAGCGGGACCGTCGCCATCCGCACGGCGTGCGCCGGTGTGGCGACGACAGTGGAACCCAGCACGCTCAACCCGATGCTCAACGCTGCCAGTGCACGCCTCAAGGGCGATCTCCCGTCCAGTCATGGGGCGCGGTCGTAGTGCCCCGTGGAGAGCCGACCGATCGACACGGCCGGCGAACGGCAAGATCGTAACTTCGGCAGAGCCCTTTATCCTAGGATTTTTAGATCACAAGTTCGATATGTGACGGGACCAGGACGACGAACACCCGCCGACGCCGGCAGTTCATGGACGACACGCAGGTCAATCGCGCGTCGGGCACCGCGTGGTCGCGCGAATGATCATCCGGCTGCTGCCGCGCCGCGTACGGTCGTCGCGCCGCTCGGACGGGGTTCGCGCTCGGTCAAGGCAAGGCCGGCGCTCGTGCCCCGGCCACGACCCGACGCCTGCTTCACGGAAGCTTCACACTCGGAGTCGTACGAGCCACATGATCACCCGGTTCGCTGTCGAAGTATGGACGGCATTCCCCTCACCCGAAAACTCGTGGTCACGGCTCACGCCGGACTGGCCGGGGCGCTGGTCGGCACCGCCGCCCTGCACCTCGGCTGGGCGCGGCAGGTGGACACCGTCCGGCAGGTGCTCAGCGACTTCGCGCTGAGCGACGGCGCGTACGGAATCTTCGCCGGGACCGTGGCCTGTCTCTCGGTGGGCTCGATGGCGCTGGTCGCCGGGCTCGTACGGTCCAGACTGCCGATCGGCGCGCCGGCGGTCGTCCTGCTGAGCGTGTGGTGCGGCGGACTGGCGCTGGCAGCGATCTTCCAGACCGACGCGCCGGGCGCCCTCTCCGTGAGCGGGCTCGTACACCGGTACGCGGCGGGCGGAGCCGTGGCGGCGCTCCCGGCCGCCGGGCTCCTGATCGCCCGGCGGCTGGGGCGGCGGCCCGGCTGGGAGACGACCGCGCGGTCGCTGCGCCGTACCTCCTGGGCGAGTGTGGCGGGCTGCCTCGCCTTCATGTGCGCGCATGTGTGCGCCACAGCCGCGGCCCCGACCGCGCTGGCACAGGAGATCGGCGGCTGGCTGGGGCTGGCCGAGCGGGTCACCCTCGCCCTGGAGATGGGCCTGCTGTACATCCTGGCCGGCCTGGTGCCGGCGAGCCGGGAGGGCAGATGACCTGGCTCGCCATCGCCCTCGCGGTCCTGAACGCCTGCTGCTTCACCGCCGGGACCTGGCTACAGCACAGCGCGTCGACCGGTGGCGCGTCCTTGGCGGCCGCGGTGCGGCGGCCCCGCTGGCTGGCGGGGCTGGCGCTGCTCGCGACGGGGGCGGTGATGCAGGTCAACGCGCTGCGACTGGCCCCGGTGACCGTGATCGAGCCGGCCGGGGTGATCGGAATCGTGATCAGCGTGGTGTGGGCGCTGCGGATCCGACGTGCCCCACTGCGGTGGGGCACCGGCCGTGCGCTCGCGGCGATCGTCGTCGGGACGGGCGCCTTCGCGGTGCTCGCCGCGCTGAACACCGTCACCCGCCCGGTCACCACGGCAGCGCAGATCCAGGCCGGTGCGCTGGTCCTCGCGGTGGTGGCCGGCTGCCTGCTGGTCGCCCGTCCGCTCCGGGGCCGGGCCCGGTGCCTGGTCCTGGGCATGGGCGGGGGCACCGCCTACGGCTGCACCTCTGTGATGATCAGGGCCGCGACGGAGCAGTTCGCCTCGCACGGCATCAGCGCGCCCCTGCTCGGCTCGCTCGCCGGCCTGGCGGCGACGGTCCTGGCCGGTTTCTGGCTCGTGCAGCGCGCCTACGCCGACGGACCGCCCGAGAGCACGGTGGCGACCCTCACGGTCGTGGACCCGCTGGTGGCCGTCACCATCGGCATCGGCCTGCTCGGCGAGGCCCCCGGCCTGACCCTGCCGATCGCCGCTCTAGGGCTGGCCTTCGCCGCCGTCGCGATCGGCGGGGTCGTCCGGCTCTCCCATGACATCCCCACCCCGCAACCTTCTTCCGTTACGTACGACAGGAGCATCCCATGTCCGGAAGTCACATCCGGCGTATCGTCATCGGCGCGGACACCTATCCGCCCGACGTGAACGGCGCCGCGAACTTCGCCCACCGCCTGGCCACCGGGCTCGCCGGCCGAGGCTACGACGTGCACGTGATCTGCCCCGCCACGGGCGCCGGTCCCGAACGCGTCACGCCCGGCGGTCCGACCGTGCACCGGCTCGCCTCACAGGGCACCCCCTTCCATCCCAGCTTCCGTGTCTGCCTGCCGTGGCGGATCCGCGGCTCGGCCGCCCAGCTGCTGGACCGGATAGCGCCCGACGTCGTCCACGTGCAGTCCCACTTCGCCGTGGGCCGCACGCTGATCGGCGCCGCTCGGCGCGCGGCGATCCCGGTGGTGGCGACCAACCACTTCATGCCGGAGAACCTCGTCCGCTACGCCCCCCTTCCCGGCCGGCTCGCCGACGCCGCGTGCCGGCTGGCCTGGCGTGATTTCGTACGGGTCTTCCACCGCGCCGAGATCGTCACCGCCCCCACTCCCCGAGCCGTGGGGCTGATGCGGGAGCACGGCCTCATCGGTGGCGCCGTCCTCCCGGTGTCCTGCGGCCTGGACCTGCACCGATTCGCACAGCCCACGGCGGCGAACCGGGGCGAGGGACTGCGGGTGCTCTTCGTGGGCCGGCTGGACGCGGAGAAGAACGTGGACCAACTCCTGCGCGCCCTGCCGCTGCTGCCCGCGCGGCTCCCGGTCACGGCCGAGATCGTGGGCGACGGCTCCCGCCGCCGCGACCTGGAGGACCTGGCCCGCGCGCTCGGCGTCGCCGACCGCGTCACCTTCCACGGCCTGGTCAGCGACCAGGAGGTCCTGGACGCCTACGCCCGCTGCGACGTGTTCTGCATGCCCGGCACCGCCGAACTGCAGAGCCTGGCTACCATGGAGGCCATGGCCGCCGGAAAGCCCGTCGTCGCCGCCGACGCCACGGCGCTGCCCCATCTGGTGCACCCCGGACACAACGGACTGCTCTTCCCGCCCGGCGACGTCCCGGCCCTGGCCGCGGCCCTCGGCTCGATCCTGGACGATCCCGAAGGCCGGGCGCGCATGGGACAGGCCAGCCGTGAGATCGTCGCCCGCCATGACATCGGGCTCACCCTGGACACCTTCGAAACCGTCTATCGGCAAGCGGCCAGGCTCACGACGGCCGATGACAGAGAGAACCATGAGCACACAGCGCATTCTGGTCGTTGACGACGAGCCGAAGATCCGGATGACGCTGCGCGGCTATCTGGAGGCGGACGGCTTCGAGGTCCTGGAGGCGCCGGACGGCCCGTCCGGCCTCGCCTCGGCCGTCCGCGAGCAGCCTGACCTGATCGTGCTCGACGTGATGCTGCCCGGCCTGGACGGGTTCGAGGTGCTGCGCCGGATCCGGGCGAGCAGTCAGGTCCCGGTGATCCTGCTCACCGCCCGGACGGAGGAGGTGGACCGGGTCATCGGCTTCACCGCGGGCAGCGACGACTACGTCACCAAGCCGTTCAGCGCCCGTGAACTCGCCCTGCGGGCGCGCGCCATCCTGCGCCGCGCGGAAGTCCCGGCGCAGACCCCGGAGGAGCGGGCGCTGCGCTTCGACGGCCTGGTCATCGACCCCGACACGCGTACGGTCACCGGTGACGGCCGTACGGTGGAGTTGTCCGCGCTCGACTTCGACCTGCTGGTGGCCCTGGCCCGCGCGCCGGGCCGGGTGTTCACCCGCCGCGGGCTGATCGACCACGTGTGGGGACGTGACTTCTTCGGCGACGAACGGGTGGTGGACGTGCACATCCGCACGCTGCGGCGCGCGCTCGGCGACGACGCGAGCGCACCCCGGTACGTCGGCACGGTGCGGGCGATCGGCTACCGCTTCCTCGCCCGCCCCGCCGGATGACCCGCCCGCCCGGTCACCTGAGGACCGCCGTGGCCGGGATGATGAGCGGCGCGGGACGACGGCTGCCGGCGCTGCCCCTGACCATCCGCCTGGTGCTGTCCCACATGGCGGTCCTGGTCGTGACGCTCGTGGCGATCAACGTCGCCGCCGACATGTTCGGGCAGGAGGTGCCCGTCGCCGGGCTCACCGAGATCGAAGCGCTGGTGCTCAAACTGGCCGGCGGCGGGCAGGGAATCATCAGCGCCGAGACGGTCCTGCCCGCGCTGGCCATCGGCGTGATCGCGGCGCTCGTCCTGTCCCTGGTGTTCTCCCGGTTCCTGCTGCGGCCGCTGCGCCAGGTCAGCGCCGCCACGCACCGCCTCGCCGACGGGCACTACGGCGACGTCCTCACCCTCCCCCGGGAGCCGGGACTCGCCGCCCTGGTCGAGGACGTCAACCGGCTGGCGGCGGCGCTCGCCGACGTCGAACGGCGGCGAGCCCGCCTGGTCTCCGAGATCGCCCACGAGATGCGCACCCCGATCACCATCCTCAGCGGCCAGATCGAGGGCATGGCCGACGGCATCTTCACCCCCGACGACGCCATGTTCGCCTCACTCAGCGACGACCTCATCCGGCTGCGACGCCTCACGGACGACCTGTCCAACCTCTCCCGGGTCGAAGAGGGCGCGTTCACCCTGCGAAACTCCCTCACCGACGTGACCGCCCTGACGAGGAGCACCGCCGAACGGCTGCGCCCCCAGTTCGACGACGGCCAGGTCACTCTCGCCGTGACCCCAGGCCCGCCGGTCATGGCCATGCTCGATTCCGGCCGCGTCGCCCAGGTGCTGGTCAACCTCCTGGGCAACGCCCTGCGCGCCTGCGATCCCGGCGGCCGGGTGTCGGTCACCGTGCGCACCGGCGAGGGCCCGGCCCCGCATGCCGAGATCACCGTCCAGGACGACGGGGTCGGCATCGCCGCGCACGACCTCACCCGGATCTTCACCCGGTTCGAACGCGTCGAGCACCCCGGACGCCCGGCCCCCGCCGGCGGCAGCGGCATCGGCCTGACCATCGCCCGCGGCATCGCCCACGCCCACGGCGGCGTCATCACGGCAACTTCCCCTGGTCCGGGCCGGGGGTCGACCTTCACCGTCCGCCTGCCGCTCACGTCCCCAGAGGTCTAGCGGGTCGGCTCCAGGCGCCGATCCGCCTACTGATCGTCGAGCCGGGCGTCGGCGAGCCGCCCTGGAACCGGCCGAGGCCGTCACCTCGCCACCGGGGTGTGCGTTCACCCATTAGAGTCTGGGGTGGAAAAGAGCGTGCCGGACAGAGGATCGGCCGGTTGAGTCGTGACCGCGATGGCGAGAGGACAGCGACGTTGGGGCAGCAGGGGCGCTCCGCTGGCACTCCGCTGACGCCAGAGGATCCGCCGACGATCGGCCCGTACGAGCTGGTGAGCCGGCTCGGGTCGGGCGGCATGGGCACCGTCTATTTGGCGAGGGATGCCGACGGCGGGCAGGTGGCGCTCAAGGCGATCCGCCGTGACTACACCGCCGACCCGGTCTATCGCGCGCGTTTCCACGAGGAGGTGTCCAACGCCCGCAAGGTCGCCTCGTTCTGCACCGCCCGCGTGCTGGACCACGGCGAGCACGACGGCGTCCTCTACCTCGTCACCGAGTACATCGACGGCGTCTCGCTGGAGGACCACCTCATCCAGCAGGGCAGTCTGTCGCCGTCCATGCTGCACTCGGCGGCCGTGGGCGTGGCGGCGGCGCTCACCGCGATCCACGCGGCCGGTCTCGTGCACCGCGATCTCAAGCCCGCCAACGTGATGCTGACGCTCGCCGGGCCGCGGGTCATCGACTTCGGCCTGGCACGCTCCTCCCACGTCGGCTCCCGGCACACCAACGCCGGCATGGTGATGGGCACCCCCGGCTGGATCGCGCCCGAGCAGGTCTTCGAAGGCCGCACCAGCCCGGCGGGCGACGTGTTCGCCTGGGGGTCGCTCATCGCGTACGCGGGGCTGGGCGGGCATCCGTTCGGCGAGGGCGACGCCTATGTGATGGCGGCCCGCGCCCGCACCGCGCCGCCCGACCTGCGCGGCCTGCCCGCCCCGCTCGACCGGCTGGTGGCCGCCGCCATCCACCCGGACCCCGCCCGCCGGCCCACGGCCAAGCAGCTGCTGCTGGAGCTGGTGAGCGCGACGGACGAGCCCGCCGCGCAGCTCGCCGCGACCCGTCACCTCACCAGCACCTGGAACCCGGCGGAGTTCCCGCCGCTGGCGCAGGCCCGTCCCCCGCACCAGCCGCCCGCCGGACAGGCGCCCCCGCCCGGGCAGGCGCCGCCGGGTGCGGTGCCGCCCGCGCACCGGACGGGACCGGTGCCGCTGGCGCATCGGACCGGACCGGTGCCCCTGCCACCCCGGGGCGGGCAGGTTCCGCCGGCTCACAAGACAGGGCCGGTGCCCCTCCCGCCGCACGGCGGGCAGGCTCCGCCATCCCACAAGACAGGACCGGTGCCGCTGCCACCCCGAGGGGGGCAGGCTCCGCCACCCCATCAGACCGGGCAGGGGCCGCTGCCGCCGCGCCGGGGTGTGCCGCAGAGGTTCCAGCCCGTCAGGCCGGCCAAACCGGCCAAGGGCTTCCTCACCGGATGCATGGCCGTGCTCCTGATCACGCTGGTGTTCCTGGCGCTGCTGGTGGCCGTACTCACCTGGCTGTCACGCAGCCCGGCCGTCGGCGACGCCGACGGCCCGGTGCGGGACGGCAAGCTCAACTTCGCCGTCACGAGCACGAAATGCGCCAAGCCCGGCAAGGCCGTCTCCTCACGGACCTGCCGGGTGGCCCTGAAGGTCACCAACGAGGGCCCGGAGGCGCGGGTCCTCTACCCGGCCCAGCAGCTGCTCCTCGACCGGGAGGAGACCCCGCACGGGGCCACCCGGCTGCTCGACAAGGAGGGCGCGCAGATCCAGCCGATCAGCATCGGCCCCGGCGAGTCCTTCACCGGCACCCTGCTGTTCGAGCTTCCGAAGAACGCCGAGCCGGCCGAGCTGGAGCTGCACGACTCCGCGCTGAGCACCGGGGTCCGGCTCGTCCTGGACTGACCGGGGCTCAGCGGTTGACCAGGGGCCCGGAGCCGGTGGAACCGCGGACCACCAGCTCGGGCTGGAAGATCAGCTCGACGTGCTTGGCCTGAGCGCCGTTGATCTCTTCGAGCAGCGTCTGCACGGCCGCCGACGCCATCGCGCCGATCGGCTTGCGCACGGTGGTGAGCGGCGGGTCGGTGAAGGCGATGAGCGGCGAGTCGTCGAAGCCGACCACCGACACCTCCCCCGGCACCGACAGACCCCTCTCCCGGCAGGCGCGGATCGCGCCGAGCGCCATGAGGTCGCTCGCGCACACAATGCCGGTGCAGCCGCCGGCCAGCAGCTGGGCGGCGGCGGCCTGGCCGCCTTCGACGGAGAACAGCGAGTGAGAGATGAAGTCGTCGACGTCGGTGGCGCCGAGCAGCTGCGCCATCGCCTGCCGATATCCCTCGATCTTGCGGATCACCGGCACGAACCGGCGCGGGCCGAGCGCCAGCCCGATGCGCTCGTGCCCGAGGTCCACGAGGTGCTGCACGGCGAGGCGGACGGCCATCCGGTCGTCGGGTGAGATGAAGGGGGCGTCGATGCGCTCGCTGTAGCCGTCGACCAGCACGATCGGCAGGCCGCGCTCGGTGAGGCGGGTGTAACGGTCCATCCGGGCGGTGGTGTCGGCGTGCAGGCCGGAGACGAACACGATGCCGCTGACGCCCCGGTCCACGAGCAGTTCGGTGAACTCGTCCTCGGGCGCGCCGCCGGGCAGCTGGGTGCACAGCACCGGTGTGTAGCCGTGCTGGGTCAGCGCCCGCTCGATGGCCTGCGCGAACGCGGGGAAGATCGGGTTGTCCAGCTCGGGGGTGACCAGGCCGATCAGCCCGTTGCTGCGCTGCCGCAGGCGGGGCGGCCGTTCGTAGCCCATGAGGTCGAGCGCGGCCATCACGGCCTGCCGGGTGGCGGCGGAGACGCCCGGCTTGCCGTTGAGCACGCGGCTGACGGTGGCCTCGCTCACCCCGGCCTGGGCGGCGATGTCGGCGAGGCGGGCGTGACCGTTCATGGCTGCCACTTTAGTTTCCACCGATCAGTGGAGTCGGGTGCTGCTGGGCCGCCACGCTGAACGGCGCCCGGCCCGCAGGGCTGCCGTAGCGGGTGACGTGCCGCTTGCAGCCAGATGGCGTCCACGCCGAGCCCCGACAGGTGAGGCAGGCGATCACGAACACCTATCAGGTCGCCGACGCCGTCACCGTCTCCGTCGGCGAAATTGCGTACGTACACCTGGTGGATCACCGCGTCGCGCCACTCTGCGCCCATGCTTCGCCCCCGCTCGTTCCCGACCATTGAAAGCCCTTGCCGCAAGCTTACGCAAGCATTTCCAGAGAACAGTTATTCGGACATTCAGCGGCACAAACGACCAAAACCCCCCGTCCGAAACCCCTGCTATAGAGATCCTTTGTGTCAAGGGTGGACACATGGCGTTAAGGCGCGATGTACTACCCCTCCGATCAGCCATAGTTACAGATGACGCGCGTGCAAGGTGTGGGCCCATGAGCTCGGTCGTTCTCGACAAAGTGACCAAGGTGTATCCGGGCGGCCACCTGGCGGTCGACCAATTGAGTCTCAGGGCCCAGGACGGCGAATTCCTCGTCCTACTAGGCCCTTCCGGATGCGGCAAATCTACGTTATTGCGAATGATTGCCGGATTGGAGGACGTCACCGAAGGCGAACTCTGGCTCGACGGCGAGATGGCGAACCATCTGCCGCCGCGCGATCGTGACGTCGCCATGGTCTTCCAGAACGGCGCGCTCTATCCGCACAGGACCGTGCGCGGCAACATGGCCTTCCCTCTGGAGATCGCCAAGGCGGACCCGGCGATGGTCCGCGAGCGCGTGATCGAGCTGTCCAAGGCACTGCACATCGACGAGACCCTGGACCGCCGCCCCGGCACCCTGTCCGGCGGCCAGCGCCAGCGGGTGGCCATGGGCCGCGCCATCGTCCGCCAGCCCAAGCTGTTCCTGATGGACGAGCCGCTGTCGAACCTGGACGCGGGCATGCGGACCGAGCTGCGGATGGAGATCTCCGCCCTGGTCAGGTCGCTCGGCGTCACCACCATCTACGTGACGCACGACCAGGTCGAGGCGCTCACGCTGGCCGACCGGATCGCCATCCTCAACAAGGGCGTCCTGCAGGACGTGGGCACCCCAGCCCAGATTTACAACGATCCAGCCACCGCCTTCGTGGCGGCCTTCCTCAACTCCCAGCAGCTGAACCTGCTGGCCGCGACCGTGCGCACGCCGCAGAACCAGTTCATCCTGCTCGACTTCGGCCCGCATCAGCTGACCATCCCGTGGAGCGATCCGCGCGCGTACGCCATCTCGCAGCACACCGGCAGCCAGGTTCTGGTCGGCATGCGGCCGGACGGCCTGGCACCGGTACCGGAGTCGTACGAGGGGCCGTCGTTCTTCGGCCGGGTGCGCGCGCTGGAGTATCACGGTCACGAGTGGATGGCCTACGTCGAGTGCGGCATGCCCGCCGTGCCGGTGCCCGAGCCGCCGGACCGGCGCGTGGCCTCCAGCGGCCTGGTCAGCGGGCGGGGCGGCCTCGGCGGGCTGGTGCGCCGGCTGTTCTCGCCACGCGAGGAGGAGGCGCAATCGCAGGAGCAGGTCGGCCAGCATCCGGGCAGCGGCGGGCACCGGCGCGCGGACCTGATCGTCCGGCTCGGCAACCGCCCGGCGTGGCGGGCCGGTGACGCGGCCAAGATCGCCGTGGACCACACCCGTCTGATGATCTTCACGACCGAGGGCGCCCGGATCGACAAACCCCAGCGCTGACCTTCCTTGACCAAACGGACCGCAGTCCATATTGTCGACCTCAGACAAGTGGACCGCGGTCCGTAATGGAAGGAATGCGTCATGAGCCGGTTGCTGCACATCTCCGCCTCCCCCCGGGGAGCGGAGTCGATCTCGCTGGGGATCGCCGAGACGTTCACCGAGGAGTACCTGGCCGCCCACCCCGGCGCCGAGGTCGATCGCTTCGATCTGTGGGACGGGACGCTGCCCGAGTTCGGGCCCGCCGCGGTGGCGGCCAAGATGGCGGTGATCGGCGGCGCCGAACCCACGGGCGACCAGGTCGAACCCTGGGCCGCCGCCGTGCGCGCCTTCGAGCGGTTCGACCGCTACGACCGCTATCTCTTCAGCGTGCCCATGTGGAACGCGGGGGTGCCGTACAAGCTCAAGCAGCTCATCGACGTGCTCAGCCAGCCGGGCCTGGTCTTCGACCTGAGCGTCGAGACGGGCTACCGGCCCTTGCTGACGGGCAAGCGGGCCACCGTCATCTACACCAGCTCGGTGTGGGGTCCGGGGGTGGGGCCCGGGTTCGGCAACGACTTCCAGTCCACGTACTTCGGGGACTGGCTGAGGTGGGCCGGCATCACCGACGTCCAGGAGATCCGCCACCACCCCACGCTGACCGGCGACCACGCCCACGCGCGCAAACTCGCCGACGACCGCGCCCGCCGGCTGGCCCGGACGTTCTGATCAGCGGGGCGGGGCGGCGCTCCGGCATCGCCGCCGACGGGCCGTCGACCGGCGCAGCCGGCGGCTAGGAACGGGGGCGGGCGAGGCGGCGGCCCAGCGACTGCATGGGCAGCTCCACCCAGCGGTACGTCAGCGCGCTGACCCCCAGCACCAGGGCCATGGCCAGTGCCGCCATGGCGATCTGCAACGGCACCGGCGAGCGGCGCAGGTCGCCGGTGAGCGCGCTGAAGTACTTCAGCAGCGGATGGTGCACCAGGTAGAGCGAGTAGCTGATCAGCCCGAGCCAGGCCGGCAGCCGTGGCACCCGCCGTCCGCGCAGCGCCATGCCGCCCGCGAAGGTGGCGGCCGCCAGCGCGATCGTGGTGATCCACACGTCCGGCTCGACCCACCACCAGCCGGACATGATCGCCCAGAACGGGGCGATCACCACCAGCACCGCAGTGACCGCCACCGGCCACAGGCCGCCCTCGCCACGCTCCCACCGGTAGATCGCGGTCCCGGCGAACATCAGCGCCACCACGGCCACGCCCAGCCACGGCACCCGGCTGTTGAGCACCAGCATCGCCAGCGCCATCACGCCGAGCGCGCACCCGGCGGTCCTGCGGAATTTGCCGGTGATCAGGCAGACCAGCCCGGCGGCGAACACCGCGCACGAGGCGTAGGCCACCCAGCCGCCACCGAGCACCGCCCGGCTCATCACCAGCCCCGCCACGACGGAACCCGCGGCGAACAGCATCGCGATCAGGCCGCTGCGGTCGTGCAGCCGGAGCATGAACAGGGCGGTGACCAGCAGGTAGAAGACCATCTCGTAGGAGAGCGTCCACATCGTGTCGGCCACGCCCGCGACCCCGGCCACGTCGAGCAGCATCGTCGCGTGCCCGGCGACGGCCGCGCCGTCGCGGGACACCGACGGCCGCACCGGCACCCACCAGGACAGCGCCAGCACCGTGACGGCGACGGCGAGATAGAGCGGGTAGAGCCGGAAGACGCGGCTGACCCAGAACGCCCGCACGTCGCCGTGCCGCTCCAGCGAGGCGGGAATGATGTAGCCGCTGACCAGGAAGAACACGAAGATGCCGTAGACGCCGAGGCTGAACCAGTAGGGCCGTGCCCAGGGCATGTACCACGGCAGCAGGTGCTCGGCCACCACCGCCAGCGCCCCGATGCCGCGCAGCGTGTCGAGCCACGCCAGCCGGGTCTGTCCGGTGCGGGGGGATGCGGGCAGCGTGGAAGCGGCAGGGACGATCGGCACCCGCCACAACCTACCCTGACTCATCCGGCAAATACCCGGATGTCAGCGATGCGTGGACGGAGGCGCATGCCGGCCGGGGTGACCGCACCGTCTCACCAGCTCACTCTCTCACCAGCCCACTCTCTCACCAGCCCACTCTGCCCTTGCCCGAGATGAGGGCTCGGGCGATGACCAGGCGCTGCACGTCGTTGGTGCCCTCGCCGATCGCCATCAGCGGCGCGTCCCGGTAGAGCCGCTCGACGACGAACTCCTGCGAGTAGCCGTAGCCGCCGTGGATCCGCATGGCCTCCAGCGACGCCTTCAACGCCACCTCGGAGGCGAAGTACTTGGCCATGCCCGCCTCCATGTCGACCCGCTTGCCGCCGTCGGCCTGGGAGGCGGCCCAGTAGGTCAGCAGCCGGGCCGCCTGGATCTCGGTGGCGAGGTCGGCCAGCTTGAGCTGGATGGCCTGGAACTCGGCGATCGGCCGGCCGAACGCGATCCGCTCACGGGCATAGGCGAGCGCCGCGTCGTAGGCCGCCTGGGCGACGCCGACGGCGCGGGCGGCGATGTTGACGCGGCCGATCTCCAGCCCGCCGAGCACCTGCTGCATGCCCCGCCCCGCCACCCCGCCGAGCAGCGCGTCCACGGGCACCCGCACGCCGTCGAGCGTCACCTCACACGTCTCGGTGCCCTTGTAGCCGAGCTTGGGCAGGTCACGGCTGACCCCGAACCCCTCGGCCGAGGGATCGACGAGCAGCACCGACATGCCCTTGTGGGCGGGCTCGGTGATCGAGGTCTTGACCAGCACGGGCAGCGGGTCGGCGTGACGGGCGTTGGTGATCCAGGTCTTGGTCCCGGTGACGACGTAGTGCTCGCCGTCGCGTACGGCGCGCGTCGTGATGCCCTGCAGGTCAGTGCCCGCGCCGGGCTCGGTGAGCGCGATCCCGGTACGGCGCGCGCCGGTGGCCAGGTCGGGCAGATGGGCGCGCTTCTGCTCGTCGGTGCCGTGGCGGGCGATCATCCAGCAGGCCAGTGAGTGGGAGCCGATCGTGCCTGCCACCCCCATCCAGCCCCGGGCGATCTCCTCGAAGACCAGGGCGAAGGAGACCATGTCGGCCCCCAGCCCGCCGTACTCCTCCGGCACGCTCAAGCCGAACAGCCCCATCAGCTTCATCTTCTCGACGATCTCGGTCGGGTAGCGGCCGGAGTGCTCCCACTCGGTGGCGACGGGCATGATCTCCTTGTCCACGAAGGCGCGCAAGGTCTCGCGGAAGGCCCGCTGCTCGTCGTTCAGCTCGAAGTCCATCGCTCACGCCTCCAGGGGACCGGTCTTGGCCTGCGGGAAGTAGCCCTTGTCGTGCGGGGCGTCGCGCCGGTAGACCATCACGGTCCGCGTCCACGACATGAGCTCGTCGCCGTCCTGGTTGAGCCCGCGGGTGCGGCAGGTGACGATGCCCGCGTACGGGCGCGACTTCGACTCACGCTTGGCCGTGACGACGGACTCGGCGTAGACCGTGTCGCCCACGAACACCGGGTGGGTGAGCTTGATGTCCTCCCAGCCGAGGTTCATCATGGCCGTCTGGCTCACGTCCGTCACTGACAGCCCGAGCACGATCGCGACCGTCAGCCCGGAGTTGACGATGATCCTGCCGACCGGGGCCCGCGCGGCGAAGTGGGCGTTGAAGTGGTTCTGGTTGGTGTTCATCGTCAGCAGCGTGAACCACGTGTTGTCGGCCTCGCTGATGGTGCGGCCCAGGGGATGCTGATAGACGTCGCCGATCACGAAGTCCTCGTAGTAGCGGCCGATGCGGGCTTCGTGAACGGTCACGGGCGGCTCCTCGATGCGCTGCTCAGACCGCTCACGTTAATCAGCCGGAGTTTTGCGGGTCAATCACAGGCGTCCGCGCGCGGGCCGCCAGCGTCGAGACCACGTCCACGATCCGCACCGCGCGTTCGAGCTCGGCGCGGTGGAACACCGGCCCGTCGGCGCGCGCCACGAGCACGTGCAGCCCGTGCGTGACCACCGGCAGCAGCATCAGGCGCAGCTTCTCGGTGTCCAGGGTGGCGGCCCTGGGCGGCGGCTCGGGCAGGTCGATGTAGTCGGGGGCGGCCAGCGAGGCGTGCCGTACGGCGCCGTCGCAGTAGGCGACGGACCACTCGGCGCCGCACAGCATCGGCAGCGCGTCGACCAGCGTCGCCAGGCCGCGGGACGGCTCGGCGGCCACGTGCATGAGCAGGTCGTAGTCGGGGGCGGAACCGGGCACCTCGCGCGTCGCCCACACGCCTTCGACCCGCACGCCGGGCACCGCCGAGAAGCGGTCGCGGACCTCGCCGGTGCTCGCCGCGCCGGGCCAGGAGACGGTGAAGTCGTCCACCGCCCGGCCGGCCTCGCGTTCGAGCACGGTCACCTGCAAGATGTCGGCGCCCAAGGTGCCGAGTACCTTCGCCACCCTGCCCAGTCCTCCGGGCTGGTCCGGCAGCGACACCCTCAGTCGCAGCAGCATTGCCGCCCCCTTTCCAGACGCTCTCACAGTGCCGTGGAAAGGTTTCCAGCATGTTCCACGGACATGTCACACATGCTGCGGTATTTCCCAGCATGAACGGACATATCCGGACTTGTCGACCAGTGCACGGCAAGCACTTATGCGCGGTATTCCCCCGACCATCTTCCCTTCCTCGACGCGCTCAAGCGAGCGAGATGCCGATCCCGATCCGGCGGCCGCCGCCGCCGGACCGTACCCGTGACCTCAGCCCTGACCTCAGCCCTGACCTCAGCCCCGCTCCTGCAGGACCCAGCCGTTCCCGTCCAGATCGTTGAAGAACACGAACGCGTTCCAGCGGCCGCCCCGCCCCTCGGCCAGGCCGCCGTCCTTGTCGTAGTGCTTGATCGTGCCGGCCTCGACGCCGCCCTCGGCGAGCCGCGCCCGCGCGGCGTCGAGGTCGTCCACCACGATCTGCACCCCCTGCAGCGAGCCCGGCGCCATGCCGGTGGGCGCGCCGATCACGATCGAGCAGCCCGAACCGGGCGGCGTCAGCTGCACGATCCGCGTCTCCTCGGTCGTCCGCGTGTCATGGTCCACCACGAATCCCACCTGTTCGCTGTAGAACGCCTTCGCCTTCTCCACGTCCGCCACCGGAACGGGTATCACCTCGATCTTCCAGTCCATCGATTCGTCTCCTTTCGCCGGGAAGGTTCCATCCGAGCGTCGTACGGTGAACCCGCGGATCGACAACCTCGGGCAGAGTCATTTTCGGAAGATTTTTCGGTTCAAGCATGTCGTTGGCGCGATCCGCCGCTCGTCGCTGACAAATACGCAATCATTGATCCCGGCTACGGAGGGTGGCCGCGGGACGGACGTGCAGAGAGCGCGGTGTGGTGAGGCGCAGGAGAAGATGGCCAGGATGGCTGCATGTCGGTGTCCTGGAGCACCGGCTGACGCGCATGTGGGAGCCCGGCACCTTCCCGCCGCCCGAATCACTGCTGGCCATCATGACCCTGGCAGCCGTCCCCCGGGCGCTCGGCCTGCGCCTGGCCGACCACCTCAGCGGGGGCCTCGTCGTCGGCCCCGGCGCCGTCCCCGACCTGCCCGACTTCGAGAAGCTCCGGGCCATCCCGCTCCCCCAGCAGCAGGGCACCTGGGAGCGTAGCGCCGGCGTCTACGACCCGGCCCTGCGCCGCATCGCCATCGGCAGCGTCCCGTCACCCTCCGTGAGTGTCTGCGGCCACGAGCTCGGCCACGCCATCGACGACTGCGACGGGCGTCCCTCCGCCGACAAGTGGTGGGTCGTGCTGCACGCGCTGCGCCGCCCCCACCTCGCTCCCCCTTACCGGGAGGACGTCTCGGAACTGTTCGCGGAGAGTTTCGCGTGCGTGCTCATCCGGCGCCCCAGCCGTCTCATCCGCCTGCTCGGCGACGACGAGCACACCGCGCACCAGGTCTACCACTGGATGTCCGAACGGTATGGGATCGGCTGACCACGACCCGCGCCCGGCGCCGGCGGCTATGCTGGCTGCCTCACGGGACACCAGGAGGAGGGACGCCCCATGACCGTGCTCATGCTCCCGGGCGGCACCCTGCGTGTCCCCACCACCGCCGTCCTGGACGACGGCACCCGCGTCCACGGCACCCGCGACGTCTCCCCCGACACCCCGGACTACGACCGCTGGCTGCCCTACGCCGACCCCGAGGAGCCGGCCTGGCGCACCGAGCTCGACGAGGCCATCCTCTCCCGCTGGCAGTCTGCGTAGCACCCGCCGAGAGGCGGGGTCAGCCCTGGTAGGCGCCCGCGTGCGGCGCCGAGGGCAGCGGCTTGCCGTTGATGTCCTTGGCGAAGGCCGCCCCGCCGAACCAGGCGGGCGTCAGCCGGACCGCGCGCTCCCGCGCCGGGGAGCCGGGCCGCAGCCGCAGATCGCCGCGGGAGACGAAGCGCGGGTCGGCCATGACGGAGCGGGAGCCGAGGGTGAACTTGGCGGTGCGCGCCCGGTAGACGTTGCCCGCCTCGTCGGCTCCCTTGCCGTCTTCGTAGCCGGCCTCGCCGCCCACGGCGATGACGTTGTTGCGGACCTTGAGGATGGACGGGGAGCAGCCGTCGTGGCAGGACCAGCCGATCGTCTTCCTGGCCGGCATGTAGACGGAGTTGTGCACGACGACGGTGCCCTTGACCGGCCCGACGATGTGCCCGGGGCCGCGGGTGACGAGGAAGGAGCCGATCTTGAGCGAGGAGGTGACGACGTTGAAGGCGAACAGGTTGCCGGTGGCGGTGTCGCCCTTCTTGGCGCCGAGCTCGCTGAAGGTGTTGTTGTTGTGCGAGGTGTTGCGCAGGACCCGGTTGCGGTTGCCGCTGAAGATCTCGATGGCGGCGCCGTCGATGCCGTAGTCGTGGCTCTTGGCGTGGCTGCCGGAGATCGTGTTGTCGGCGACGAGGTTGTCGTCGCCGTTGAGGAGGATGCCGAAGGCGCCGGAGTCGTCGTCGCCGCCCTTGTCATTGACGCTCATCCGGTTGTTGTCGATGAGCTCGCTGTCCTTGACGGTGTTGCGGGCGCCGGTGTGGGTGATGGACACGCCGGTGACGTTGTGGTCGGCTCGCACGTCGGACAGCACGTTGCCGTCACCGCTGATCTCGAATCCGGCCCACTGGCAGTTGGTGGCGCGCAGCCCGCTGACGTGCCAGTGGTCGCCGCTGACGACGACGCAGGCCGAGGTCCGGCCGGTGATCTTGGCGGGCTTGCCGGTGCCGTAGGCCCGCACGACGATGGGCTTGGCCGCGGTGCCGTCTGCCGACAGGGTGAGCGGGCCGGTGAAGCTGCTGCCGCGCTTGACGCTGACGATGTCGCCCGGCTTGAGGTCCGCCGCGTTGACCGCCTCCAGGGACTTCCACGGCGTGGTGGCGCTGGTGCCCGCGGCCGCGTCGTCGCCCGCCTTGGAGTCGACGTAGTAGGTGGTGCCGGCGTGCGCGACGCCCCCGAGCGGCACGGCGGCGGGCAGGAGCGAGACCATGACGGCCACGGACAGCAACCTCATCGAGCACACCACTATCTTGTTCAAAAGTGAATGGGTTGTGCCACCGTAGCGTGATCAGCCGCCGGGACGCCACACGAGCAACGCCGGTCCCGCGCCTGCCAGCACGTCCCTGTCAGAAGAGTTATAAACCGTCTCCATCCGCCCCTCGAACCGCAGCGGTGAGCCGGGCCCCCGGCGCGCGCACACCAGCAGCGTGTCCTGTTCGCATTCGCGGGCGAAGACCAGGCAGTCGGCGTCGGCATGCAGCCAGCGCAGGCCGCCGTGGCGCAGCGCGGGCTCGGCGCGGCGCAGGCCGAGCAGGTCGCGATAGCTCGCCAGGGTGGCGAGGTCCTGGTCGGCGGGGCGGTTCCAGGGCATCGGGGTACGCGAGTGCTCACCGTTCACGCCGGTCAGGCCGTACTCGCTGCCGGCGAACACCATCGGCGTGCCCGGCAGGGTGGCCTGCAGCCCGAGCGCGATCAGGTGGCGCTCGCGGGAGCCGGTGACGGTGCGGACGCGTGAGGTGTCGTGGGAGTCGAGCAGCTGCCAGGAGTGGACGTACGAGCGCCAGGACATGTGCGAGGCGAAGGAGCGGAACGTCGCCAGGGTGTCGCGGCCGTCGTGGCGCGGCACGCCGCCGGGGACGCCGAGGAAGTGGTCCAGGTCCAGGTCGTCGCCGCGCAGCCAGGCCCACACGGGGCGGGTGAAGCCGCCGTAGTTCATGGTGCCGTGCCAGCCGTCGCGGTCGAGGTCGGGTGAGGCGTCGTGGCTGTGCTCGGCGATGAGGGCGGCGGTGGCCGGCAGCGCCCGCCTCAGCAGGGCGGCGGCCTCGTGGGTGTGGTCGGCGGCGGCGCGGCGGCCGGTCATGTTGGCGACGTCCACGCGCCAGCCGTCGAACGGCGGCACCCACCGGGTCAGCGTCTCGCGCATGCGGGTCCGTACGAGCTCGCTGCCCCAGTCGAGCTTGGGCAGCGACTTGACGCCCCACCAGGCCTCGTAGTCGCCGGTGACGGGGTCGATGTGGTACATCTCGCGCTCGGGCGCGTGCGCGTCGGACATCGCGGCGGTGAACCAGGGGTGCGCGTCGCCGGTGTGGTTGGTGACGATGTCGCCGATCAGCCGCATGCCGCGCGCGTGCAGGGCGCCGGCGAGCCGGTGCAGCGCCTGGTCGCCGCCGAGCAGGGGGTCGATCCGGTCGAAGGCGGCGGCGTCGTAGCGGTGGTTGGAGCGGGCGGGGAAGACCGGGGTCAGGTAGACGGTGTCGGCGCCGAGGCTCCGGACGTGATCCAGGTGGGGGACGATGCCGCCGAGGTCGCCGCCGTAGAGCTGCCGGGAGGTGCCGGGGCCGCTGGGGATGACCGGATCGTGGTCCCATCGGCTGGGCAGCGCCCAGGAGGGTGGCTCGCGCTCGGTGCCCGACCGGCCGAAGCGGTCGGGGAAGATCTGGTAGACGATCGAGTCGCGCATCCACGCCGGCGGCGGGTCGTGGCACACGAGCCGGAAGTCGCTCGCGTCGGTCAGGTCGTGCGTCACCGGCCCGGCCGCGGTGAGCCACTGCCGGCCGCGGGGCGTCGACAGCAGGAAGCGGTAGCGGGTGACGGGGTTGGCGGCGACGATCTCGGCCTGCCACCAGACGTCGGTGCGCCCGTACCCGCCGGGGCTGACGCCGGTGGCGACGGCCGCGCGCGCGTAACGCGGCTCGCCATCCTGTACGACGCGGACGAGCACGCCGGTGACCCCGGCGGCCCGCGGCGCCCGCACCCGGACGGTCACCGTGTCGCCGAGCCGAGGCGTCTGCGATGAGACGTACAGGGCCGAGCCGTCGTGGTGTGGATCGTCCAGGAAGCGCATGGAAACCTATCCTTTGACGGCTCCGGCGGTGAGCCCGGAGACGATGTACTTCTGCAGCCAGAGGAAGACGCCGACGGTCGGGATCGCGGTGAGCAGCGTGCCGGCGGCGAACATGCCGAAGTTGGCGTTGCGCTGGTCCCCCGCGATCATCCCGTACATGCCCACCGCGAGCGTCTTGCTCTCCGGGTCGCGCAGGAAGACGCTCGCCATGAGGAACTCGCTCATGATCCCGATGAAGGCGAGCAGGGAGGTGACCGCCAGGATCGGCGTGACCAGCGGCATGATGATCCGCCAGAAGATCTGCGCGTGCGTGGCGCCGTCGACGGTGGCGGCCTCGTCGAGCTCCTTCGGCACGGTGTCGAGGAAGCCCTTCATCAGCCAGGTGTTCACGCCCAGCGCGCCGCCGAGGTAGAGCAGCATGAGCCCCCAGACGGTGTCGAAGCCGAAGGCGGGGTAGAGCTCGGTCACCCTGGTGAAGATCATGAAGATGGTCACGATGGCGAGGAACTGCGGGAACATCTGGATCAGCAGCAGCGCCAGCAGCCCGGCCCGCCGCCCGGCGAAGCGCATCCGGCTGAAGGCGTAGGCGGCGCACATCGACAGCAGCAGGCTCGCGAACGACGACAGCAGGGCGATGAGCACCGAGTTGGCGAACCATCTGCCGAAGGGGTACACGTCGGAGGAGAACAGGTCGCCGAAGTTGGCCAGGCTCGCCCCCGTGGGCAGCAGCTCGGTGGAGGCGAGGGTGCCGAGCGGGTTGATCGCCGCGGAGATCACGAACAGCACGGGGAACACCGCGAACGCGCACACGACCAGCACGAACACGTGTCTCAGGGCGAGCTTCACGCGTACACCTCCTCCTGCTTGCGCGTCCGCCTGAAGGCCACGGCCGAGATGACGGCCACGATGGCGAAGATGAACACCGAGATCGCGGCGGCGAACCCGAACTGCGCCCCGCCCGTGCCGAAGGCCAGCCTGAACGTGTAGGTGATCAGCAGGTCGGTGGCTCCGACCTGCGGGTTCTCGGCCGGGAACGGCCCGCCGTCGCTGGTGAGCGCGATGGCGTTGAAGTTGTTGAAGTTGAACGCGAACGACGAGATGAGCAGCGGCGTCAGCGCCACCAGCAGCAGCGGCAGCGTCACCCGGCGAAAGCCCTGCCAGGGGGTGGCGCCGTCGAGGGAGGCGGCCTCGGTCAGCTCGCGCGGGATCGCCTGCAGCGCGCCGGTGGTGACGAGGAACATGTACGGGAAGCCGAGCCAGAGGTTGACCAGGATCACCGCGAGCCTGGCGGTGGCCGGTTGGCCCATCCAGTCCACGTCCAGCCCGAGGAGCTGGTTGATGAGGCCGAAGTCGCGGTTGAACAGGTCGCGCCAGACCAGCAGCATCGCGAACGAGGGCATGGCGTAGGGCAGGATGAGCGCGATCCGGTAGACCGTGGTGCCGCGCATCCGGGGGTGGTGCAGGGCGAGCGCCACGGCCATGCCGAGGACGAAGGTGCCGGCGACGGAGGCCAGCGCGAACGCCGTGTTCCACCCGAACACGCCCAGGAAGTAGCCGGAGATGGTGGGGTCGGCCAGCACCCGGGTGAAGTTGTCGAACCCGACGTTGACCTGCCATCCCTGGGCCAGGTGCGCGCCCGCGGCGTTGACGAAGTAGCCCTGGCGGTCGTCGGCCGTCCAGGTGTCCCCGTCGCCGCGCACGCAGTCGCAGCCGGCGTCGTAGACGAGCGCGGCCTTGCCCTCGACGGCGCGGCTCAGCCCGTTGGCCTTGATTGCCCCGTCGGGGGTGGGCACGGACAGGGCGGAGATCTCCGGCCCGCGCGCGGCCGCCTGGGGGGTGGTGAGCACGGTGACGCCGGGGGCTCGCAGCACCTTGCCGGTCACCCCGACCTGCGCGCCGGGCAGCGGCGACAGGCCGTCGGCGGTGCCGAGCCGGACCTGCCCGGTGTCCGGGTCGGCGAGCAGGAACACCAGCTCCCGCCCGCGCAGGGCGACGGTGAGGTCGTACTCGGGCGAACCGGGCGCCTGCCGTACCGAGCCGGTCTCGATGGCGGTGACGGCGGCCTGTTTGTCCCCCCGGTGACCGTCGCCGAAGTTGGTGAAGGCGGTGCTCACCGTGTAGAGCACGGGGAAGATCTGGAAGGCGATGAGGAAGACGGTGCCGGGGACGAGGTACTTGGCCGGGACGTGCCGGGGGGTCAGGTAGAGGTAGCCGATGACGGCGGTGGCGGCGGCGAGCACGCCGAGTCCTGCCCAGGACTCGGCGGCGAGCAGCGGCGGCGCCGCGTAGAGCAGGATCGCGGCCGCCACGGCGAGGACCACGATCCTGCTCACCACGAAGGCGGTGGTGATGGTGCGGCGCGGCCCGCTTCTCACGGTCTCGCGCGCGTCCGGAGCCATTCCCGGGTCAGTTCTTGAGCGCGCCGTCGATGGCCTTCTGCGCGGCCGCGGCGGCCTTGGCGGCGTCGCCGCCCTTGACGACCGCCGCCTCCGCGATGCCGAACGGCTGCCAGACGGCCTGCATCTCGGGGATGGCGGGCATCGGCACGCCGTCCTTGCCGGCGTCCATGAACTTGCCGGCGTCGGCGTCGGTCGCCTTGACCTCTTCCAGCGCCTCGGTCAGCGCCGGGGGCCGGGGGTCGGCGTCGTACAGCGCCTTCGCCACGTCCTTGTCGGTCACGTAGTTGGTGACGAACTCCTGGGCGAGGGCCTTGCTCTTGCCCTTGGCGGCGACGAAGAACGTCTGCACGCCGACGAACGGGGTGGCGGGCTCGCCGCCCTCGAAGGACGGGACGGGCGTGATGTCGTAGCCGAAGCCGCCCTTCTTCACGTCGGTCATCGCCCACGGGCCGGAGATGAGGTACGCGCACTTCTTCGCGGCGAAGTTGACGATGTAGTTCTCGTTGGTGATCGACGTCTTGAGGGCGCCGTCGCCCTTCTCGCCGAGGGCTCTCAGCTTCTCGAACGCCTTGACCGAGCCGGGCGAGTCGAGCTTGACCTGCTTGGGGTCGGGGTCGCCGGAGGGGGTGGCGCCGAACAGCGAGCCGCCGCCGGCGGCGAAGATCGGGTAGGCGTGGAAGGCGTCGCCCTTCTGGGTGACGGGCAGGCAGAGCACCTCCTTGACCTTGCCGTCTGCCTTGAGTTTCTTACCCTGCTCGACCAGGTCCTCGATGGTCTCGGGGGCGTCGGGGGCGAGGTCGGTGTTGCGGATCAGGGCGATGTTCTCCACCGCGTAGGGGGCGCCGTAGGTCTGGCCGTCGAAGGTGACGGCCTTCATGGCGATCTCGGGGAAGGCGGCCTTCTGCGCCTCGGTGAGGTTGACGGGGTCGATGGCGCCGTTCTGCACCAGGTTGCCGATCCAGTCGTGCGCGCCGATCATGACGTCCGGGCCGCTGCCCTGCTGGGAGGCGGTGATGAAGGTCTGCTGGTTGTCCTTGCTGATCTCCTTCACCTCGACGGTCACGCCGTTCTCGGTGCCGAACTGCTCGGCGAAGGGCCGGAGTGCCTTCACCCGGTTGGGGTCGGCCCAGATGACGAGCGTGCCGCTGCCCTGGCCGGTGGCGGGGGCGGAGCCGCTGGGCGCCGCCGAGGGCGCCGCCGGGTCGGAGCCGCCGCAGGCCGTGGCGGATAAAGCCAGAATCACCAGAGCGGCCGTACTCAGAGCGCGCGTACGCATGAGACCTCCTGAGGTCACGGAGGGAGCGGCGACGCCGCACGGCGCCACCGCCAAAAAGACCCAAGCTGACCGCTTTCGCGGCTTATGTGTCCGGGACGTTAGCGACTCTTTGCAAGAATTGGAAGAAGTTGCAAACGGGAGTTACCGGATCCTCACCACTGGGGACGACAGAACCACACGAATAGCAGCGTCAGAGGGTTCTGCAACTTGCCGCAAATTACGCTTGACCCGTTGCGGCCGGCACGCGATCCTGCACCAGGACATCTCGGACATTATGGGAGAAGGAGCACCATGCTCGACAACGACGACTGGTGGCGGGACGCCGTCGTGTACCAGGTCTACCCGCGCAGTTTCGCCGACGCGAACGGCGACGGCGTAGGGGATCTGGCCGGGGTGCGCGGCAAGCTCGGCTACCTGAGCCGGCTCGGCGTGGACGCCATCTGGCTGAGCCCCTTCTACACCTCGCCGATGGCCGACGGCGGCTACGACGTGGCCGACTACCGCGACGTCGATCCCGTCTTCGGCGTGCTCGCCGACTTCGACGCGCTGGTCGCGGACGCGCACGCGCTGGGCATCAGGGTGATCGTGGACCTGGTGCCGAACCACTCCTCCGACCGGCACCCCTGGTTCCAGGCCGGGCTGCGCGACCGTTACATCTTCCGCGACCGGCCCAACGACTGGGAGTCGATCTTCGGCGGATCGGCGTGGACCCAGGTCGCGGACGGGCAGTGGTATCTCCACCTGTTCGCGCCCGAGCAGCCGGACCTCAACTGGGAGAACCCGGAGGTCCGGGCCGAGTTCCGGGACATCCTGCGGTTCTGGCTGGACCGCGGCGTCGACGGGTTCCGGATCGACGTGGCGCACGGCATGATCAAGGCGGCCGGGCTGCCGGACGTGGGGCCGAAGGAGGGCCGCCAGGCCGAGATGCTCGGCGACGAGCAGGTGCCGTACTTCGACCAGGACGGCGTGCACGACATCTACCGCGAGTGGCGGCCGATCCTCGACTCCTACCCGGGCGGGCGGATGGCGGTCGCCGAGGCATGGGTGTCCTCGGCCGAGCGGCTGGCCCGCTACGTCGGCCCGGACGAGCTGCACCAGGCGTTCTCGTTCGAGTTCATGATGGCCGACTTCCACGCCAAGTCCTTCCGTACGGTCATCGACAAGGCGCTGGCCGAGGCCGAACTGGTGGGGGCGCCCACCACCTGGGTGCTGTCCAATCACGACAAACCCCGCCACGTCACCCGGTACGGCAGCCTGGCCCGTGCCCGGGCGGCCACGCTGCTCATGCTGGCCCTGCCCGGCTCCGCCTACCTCTACAACGGTGAGGAGCTCGGCCTGCCCGACGTGCTCGACCTGCCCGACGAGCTGCGGCAGGACCCGGCGTTCCGGCGCAGCGGGGAGAGCCGTGACGGCTGCCGGGTGCCGCTGCCGTGGACCGGCTCGCCCGGATGCGGCTGGCAGGACCCGTGGCTGCCGATCCCCGGCTCCTGGCGGCAGTTGTCGGCCGAGGCGCAGGAGGACGACCCCGGCTCCACGCTGAGCCTCTACCGGGCCGCGCTCGACCTCCGCAGGCGGCACCCCGCGCTCGGCGGCGGCACGCTGACCTGGCTGGACTCCCCCAAGGACGTGCTGGCCATCGAGCGCTCCCCCGGCCTGGTCGTGGTGGTCAACACCGGCGAGGAGCCGGTGCGGACCGAGTTCGGCGGGCGGGTGCTGCTGTCGAGCGGCCCCCTGGCCGACGGGGCGATCCCGCCCGACACGACGGTCTGGCTGCAGCGATGATCAACGACAGCATGGACCAAACTTTCCCTTCCCACGGCATTCGGCGGTGACACCGGTTAGTAATCTCGGGGCGTGTCACGCCTGTGGGCCCGCTCTCCGCGCGGACGCGTCACCCTCATCACCTCGGCAGCCGCCGCCCTGGTGCCGGCTCCCGTGGCGGCGAAGATCCTGGCGGCCGGTGACGCCCGGCGGCGCCTGAGCCGGATCGTGGCCCGCGCCGGTCGCCGCACGCCGTCCGCGCTGTCCGCGCGAACCAGAGAGGTGATCGTGTCGGCCCAGCTCACAGCGCTCGTCGCGGTGGCCGGCGGGGCGGCCTGGGTCGCCACAGGCCGGGCCCTTCGCCCGGTGGCGACCATGCGCGGCGAACTTGACGACGCCAACGCCAGCGACCTGAGCCGCCGGGTGACGCAGCCGCCGGGCGACGGTGAGGTGGCGCGGCTCGCCCGGTCGGTCAACGGCACCCTGGCCAGGATGGAGCGCGCGGCGCTGCAGCAGCGGCAGTTCGCCTCGGACGCCTCGCACGAGCTGCGCACCCCGGTCGCCGGGCTGCGCGCCCAGCTGGAGAGCGCGCAGCTCTACCCGGACGACACCGACCTGCAGGCCCTGGTGCGCGGCGCCCTGCGCGACACCGACCGGCTGGAGGCCATCATCGACGACCTGCTGCTGCTGGCCAAGATCGGCTCGCGGGCCGGCATGGAGCGGGTGGACCTGGCCGAGCTGGTCCGCCAGGAGCTGGCCGCGCGCACGGACCAGCTCCCCGTCCAGGTGAAGCTGTCGCCGGACGTGACCGTCCAGGGGGTCAGGATGCAGCTCGCCAGGGTGCTGACGAACCTGCTGGACAACGCCCAGCGCTACGGGGACAGCGAGGTGCGGGTGATCGTGACCCGGGAGGGCGACCAGGCCGTGCTGGCCGTGGAGAACGACGGCTCGTACATCCCGGTGGAGGACCGGGAGCGCATCTTCGAGCGCTTCGCGCGCCTGGACGCCGCCCGCAGCCGGGACGCCGGCGGCACCGGGCTGGGCCTGGCCATCGCCCGCGACGTCGCGATCGCGCACCGGGGGCAGATCTGCGTGGAGGACTGCCCGGGCCACGCCCGCTTCGTGCTGCGGCTCCCGGCCGTGTGAACCCGTCACACCCCGTCCAGAGTCGCTCTACCCGATCCCCCCGGAAAGTTAATGACGGGGACGCTGCCAGTTCAACCGGTCCCTCTAGCTTCTGGGTGCAACCCGGAGCACTGAGGAGACACGTTGCGAGTCCTGGCCGTAGTTCCCGCCCGCGGAGGTTCGGCGGGCGTACCCCTGAAGAACCTCGCCCCTGTGGGCGGTGTGCCGCTGGTGGCCCGCGCGGTGCGCGCCTGCCTGCGCGCCGAGCTGGTGGACGAGGTCGTGGTCAGCACCGACCACGCGGGCATCGCCGAAGCCGCCGCGCAGGCGGGAGCCCGGATCGTGGACCGGCCCGCGGAGCTGAGCGGCGCGACCGCGTCCAGCGAGTCCGCGGTGCTGCACGCCCTCGACTCGCTCGACTCGCCCGGCGAGGAGCCCGAGGTCGTCGTGCTGGTGCAGTGCACGAGCGCGTTCATCGACCCGGAAGACCTGTCCGCGGCCGTGCGCAAGGTGCTGGACGGCGAGGCCGACGCGGTCTTCTCCGGCATGCCGACGCACGAGTTCCTGTGGACGACGACCGGCGAGGGGATCAACCACGACCCGTCGCGGCGCCCGCGCAGGCAGGACCTTGAGGCGCAGTTCCGGGAGACGGGCGCGTTCTACGTCATGCGCACCGCGGGGCTGCGCGAGAACGGCCACCGCTTCTTCGGCGAGATCTCCGTGCAGACGGTGCCGTCCCGGCACGCCGTCGAGGTGGACACCCCCGAGGACCTGGAGATCGTCCGGGCGCTCGCGCCGTTCGTGGACGCGCCCGAGCCGATCGACGTCGACGCCGTCATCACCGACTTCGACGGCGTGCACACCGACGACCGCGCCTACGTCGACTCCGACGGCCGCGAGATGGTGCTGGTCAGCCGCTCCGACGGGATGGGCGTGTCGCTGCTGCGGCGGGCCGGGGTGAAGGTGCTGGTCATGTCGACCGAGCACAACCCGGTGGTGGCCGCGCGGGCGCGCAAGCTGGGTGTGCCCGTGCTGCAGGGTCTGGCGGACAAGCGGACCGTGCTGCGCGACTGGCTGAACATCGAAGGGCTGGACCCGGCCCGGGTCGCCTACGTCGGCAACGACGTCAACGACCTGGGCCCGATGGCCGAGGTCGGCTGGCCGGTCGCGGTGCCGGACGCGCACCCGCGGGTGCGGGCCGCCGCCCGGGTCGTGCTGTCCAAGGCGGGCGGCGAGGGCGCGGTGCGCGAGCTGTGCGACCGGGTCGTGGCGGCCCGGCCGGTGCCCGAGGAGGCGGCGCCGGAGGCCACCAGGCCCCGGTTCGGCCCGGTGCGGATCGGCGACGTCCCGGTGGGCGACGGCGAGCCGGTGTACATGATCGGCGAGATCGGCATCAACCACAACGGCGACCTGGACCTGGCGCGCCGGCTCATCGACGTGGCCGCCGACGCGGGCTGCCAGGCGGTCAAGTTCCAGAAGCGCACCCCGTCGATCTGCGTGCCGGTCGAGCAGCGTGACCAGATCAGGCAGACGCCGTGGGGCGAGATGACCTACCTGGAGTACAAGGAGCGTACCGAGTTCGGCCACGACGAGTACCGGCAGATCTCCAAGTACTGCGACGAGCGGGGCCTGCACTGGTTCGCCTCGCCGTGGGACGTGCCGTCGGTGGAGTTCCTGGAGGAGATGGACGTACCGGTGCACAAGGTCGCCTCGGCCAGCGTCTCGGACCACGAGCTGCTGCGCGCCCTGGCCGCCACCGGCAAGCCGATCATCCTGTCGACCGGCATGTCGACGCTGTCGGAGATCGACGCGGCCGTGAAGATCCTCGGCACCGACAATCTGATCATGATGCACGCCACGTCCACCTACCCCCTGCCGCCGGAGGAGGCCAACCTGCGCACGATCACCACGCTCAAGGAGCGCTACGGCGTGCCGGTCGGCTACTCCGGGCACGAGCGCGGCCTGCAGATCTCCCTGGCCGCGGTCACGCTGGGCGCGGTCTGCGTGGAGCGGCACATCACGCTCGACCGCACCATGTGGGGCTCGGACCACGCGGCCTCCCTGGAGCCCGCCGGGCTGGAGCACCTGGTGCGCGACATCCGCATCATCGAGCAGGCCATGGGCGACGGCGTCAAGCGCGTCTTCCCGGGCGAGGAGGCGCCGAAGGCCCGCCTGCGCCGCGTGACCGTCTGACCATCCAGCCTGTCCGATCTGTCCGACCGACCCTCCGGCTTTGCGGGCGCGTCCCGCGTGGAGACCATATTGATCACTCTCTCGGTCGTCGTGCCGGTGCGCGACGGTGAGCGGTACATCGCGGACGCGCTCGCCTCGCTCTGCCGTAACGCCCGGCACGACTTCGAGTTCATCGTGGTGGACGACGGGTCGGTGGACGCCACCGGCGACATCGCCGACGACTACCGCGCCGGCCTGCCCGGCCTGGAGGTGCTCCGCAACCCGGTGCCCCTGGGGCTGGCGGACGCCCGCAACACCGGGCTGTCGGCGGCGTCCGGCCGGTACGTCACGTTCATGGACGGCGATGACTGGCTCGCCCCCGGCTATCTGGCCCGGCTCGTCGAGGCTGTCGACGGGCTCGGCTGCGACTTCGTACGCACCGACCACGTACAGGTGGAGGGCCGTAAGCGGGTCGTGCACCGGGCCCCGCTGGCGCGGCGGGGCTCGGTGCACGACCCCCGGGATGCGATCCTGCCCGCCGGGGTGCGGACCATGGTGGACTACCCGTACGCGTGGGCGGGGGTCTACCGCCGCTCGCTGGGCGACCTGCTGCACTTTCCCGGCTCGCTGCACACGGCGGAGGACCGGCCGTGGATCTGGCGCCTGCACACGCAGGCGGCGTCGTTCGCGGCGGTGTCACTGGCCGGGGTGTTCTACCGGCGGCAGGTCTCCGGCTCGCTGACGCAGGTGGGCGACGAGCGGCAGCTGCACTTCTTCGACGCCTTCGAGCTGGTGTTCAAGGACCTGGAGGAGAAGTTCCTGCCCAAGGCGGTGCGGAACTTCTGCGCGCTGCTGGCCCACCATCTGGAGCTGGCCGACCGGTTCACGCCGGAGCTGCGGGCCCGGTTCGAGGAGCGCGGCGCCCAGCTGGCAGGGGCGCTGCCGCCCGCGATGGTGGCCGAGGCGGTGTCGGGGATGTCCGCCGAACGCGAGGCGGTGCTGCGGGCGCTGCTGCCCGGCCTGCCCGCCGATTCCCGCAAGCGCCATGTCCAGGAGGACCTATGACGACCGTCTTCTACGCCTCGACCCTGTTCGGCGCCATGTCGCTGGCCGCGGCCATCGACGACGGCCGTTTCGGCGCGGGCCGCAAGGTGCTGCTGGTGTCGAACAACGCGGCGATCCCCGAGGTGGCGACGCCGCTGGACGCCGCTCCCGGCTTCGCGGTGCTGCGCTCCCGCTTCGACGAGGTGCACTCCTGGAACGACCTGATCTACCCGCTGCACCCGTCGGACTGGCGGGCCAGGGTGATCGAGGTGCCGATGCTGGAGCGCCTCGTCAACGCCCGGCTCGGCCTCGGCACGGTGGACGAGCTGGTGCTGGAGTCGATCGCGGTCGCGCCGGCCCGCACGATCGCGGGCCTGGTGCGCGACTGCCCCATCACGGTCTACTCCGACGGGCTGATGAGCTACGGCCCCACCCGCGACCCGCTGCCGGCCGAGATCTTCCGGCGCATCACCCGCCTGCTGCACCTGGACCTGGTCCCCGGCCTGACGCCGCTGCTGCTCACCGAGTACGACGTCCCCGCCGCGACGATCCCCGAGGCGGCCTTCCTGGCGGTGGTGGCCGAGGTCGCCGCGACGGCCCCGGACATGCTCGCCGCCGAGGCGATGATCCTCGGCCAGTATCTGTCGGCGCTGGAGATCGTCACCCCGCAGGAGGAGGCGGACCTGCACGAGGCGATGCTGCGCGGCCTGGCGGCCCGCGGCCACAAGAGCGTCGTGTTCAAGCCGCACCCGGCGGCGGGCCGCAGGCACACCCAGCTCCTGCGCGCCGCGGCCGCGCCGCTGGGCGTGCGGCTGCTGGTGGCCGGGGAGAGCGTCCCGGCCGAGGTCTGCTTCGCCGCGCTCCGCCCCGAGCTGGTGGTCGGCTGCTTCTCCACCGCCCTGGTCACGGCCGGCCGCTACTTCGGCCTCCAGGTGGCCACACACGGCACGGAGCTGATCCTGGAGCGCCTGACGCCGTACGAGAACAGCAACAGGATCCCGGTCACCATCGCCGACGCCCTGCTCCCCCGCTTGGGGGCCGACGGCGCCATCGACCGGCCGGCGGAGACGGACATCCAGGCGCTGGTGAGCGCGGTCGGCTACTGCATGCAGGCGGACGCCTACCCCGGCCTGCGCCCGGACTCGATCGACTTCGATCCGCGCTACTTCAAGCGCAGGCGCCTGGAGGCCCTGGAGCTGCTGGCGCCGCCGGAGCCGAAGCCGAAGGCCATGAGCCGCTTTCGCAAGCGGCTCAGGTCGGCCCTGTGACGTCACGTTCTCAACTGCGCGCCTTCGCCTTCAGGATCTTCGGGCAGCGTTCTCAGGTGCGCACCTTCAGGTAGCGGCGGACCCGCCGGCCGGCGCGCAGCATGGTCGGCGGGATCTCCACCCGCAGGCGGGCGCGGCGGCGGGCGGTGGCGTGCTCGGCCCCGTCGAGCAGCGACCTGGCGGGCATCCGGGGCCGGGAGATCACCAGCCCGGCCAGCAGCCCCGCCCAGTCGTCGCGCCCGCTGGGGTGGAAGTAGTTGGCGGCGCACCACGCCGGCTCCGCCTTGCGGAAGTCACCCTCGGCCAGCTCCTCCAGCGTGCCGAGCAGCCCGCTGCCCTCGAACACCACGTTGATCATCTGGGCGCTGACGCCGAAGTCGCTGAGCACCAGCAGCGGCACGTCCTGGGCGATGGCCTCCAGCGCCGCCGTGGAGCTGACGGTGACGAACCCGGCCGCGCGCGAGAGCTGGTCCTGCATCGAGCCCGCCTCGAACCGCAGCCTGCCCGGCTCGCCCAGCTCACGCCAGAGCCGCTGGTAGTGGTGGCGCTCACGGTGGGTCTGCTGCTCGTCCTCCAGGGCGCGCAGTTTCACCACGACGTCCAGGTCCGGCCGGCGCTCGGCCAGCTCGGCCAGGGAGCGCAGGATGCGCTCGCGGTCGCCGCGGGCGCGCGGCACCTTGGCCTGGGTGGCGAACACCACCCGGTTCCCGCCGGCTCGCGCGGCTTCCGGGCGCAGGAACGGCAGCCGGGCCAGCCCGACCGCCCCTCCCCCGCCCAGCCGGGAGGCGATGGCGGCGAACTCGGTCACCTCACGCTCGCTGTGCACCACGAACAGGTCGCAGCCGCTGCGGAACAGCCACGCCTTCTCGGTGGCGGGCACCGAGATGCCGGGCAGCCCGGTGACGAACACCGGGCGGGGCCGCAGCCCCTGCAGCACCTCGGCCACCAGCACGTCCACGACCGGCCCAGTGCAGGCCACCAGGATCACGTCGGGACCGGACCGTTCGGCCAGGCGGCGCACCGCCCGCGCCGACAGCACCGGCGGCGGGGGACGCTCGCCGACGGCGGCGGCGATCTGCGCCGGTGACGGGGCGATCGGGGTGCGCACCACCACGAGCTCGGTCTCGCAGCCCGCCGGCAGGTCGCCGAGCAGGCAGGCCGCCCATTTCAGATACGAGTCGGAGTCGGCGACCGCCAGCACTCTCACTACCCCGTCACTCCTGTCACTTGTGTCACTTGCGTGAGATGCGAGCGCAGCGCGGGAGCCGCCCTGCTGGTCCACCATTCGTCGGGCACGTCGACCGGCTCCACCGTGACGCCGCGCGGGCCGAGCAGCACCCGCAGCGAGGAGATCGCGGTGGAGGGCAGGCTGACCACCCGCTGGCCGGCGTCGAGGCCGCGCAGGGTCAGCTCGGCGGGCACACCGGGCTCGTGCACGGTGATGCCGGGACGCTCCCGGATCAGCGCCAGGTCCACCGGGTCCTCCCGGCGGTGCGGGTAGTAGGCGAGCGGCTCCTGCTCGGCCAGGTCCATCAGCCAGCGCAGGTAGCGGTCACGGCGTACCAGGCCGTTCTTGACCAGGGAGGTGCCGAGGACGACGGTACGCTCGGCGGGTCCCGGCTCGGCGAGCGGCTGCTCGCGCAGCCAGCCGAAGTCGTGCCGGACGAGCTCGACGCCCGCCCGCTCGACGGCGCGCGCCAGGTCGTCGGAGACGGGCAGCGCGGTGAACACCGTGACGCGCCCGAGGCGCAGCCGGGCGGCCGCGGCCAGCCCCAGCGCCGCACGGAGCACTCCCGGCTCGGCTCGCGCGCGCAGCAGCGGCCGGTACGGTCCCGCCGCCAGCAGCTCCAGCAGCCGGATCGTGGCCAGCCCGTCGTCCACGACCACGATGCGGCCGGGAACCGAGGTGAGCCAGCGCAGCTGCACCTTGCCGGAGAAGGCGTCGCCGACGGCCCGCAGGCGGTGCGGCATGCGCTCGCGCGGCTCGGCCAGCTCAAGGCCCTCGGGCAGAGTGAGGTGGCGCAGCTCCCGCCGGGTCGCCTTCAGCGCCCGCAGCTTGGCGCGCGGCACGACCGCGGTGGCCGGCCCCAGCACCCCCGCATGGTGGGCCTCGATGGCGCACAGCATCTGGAGCGGGGACTCCACCCAGGCCGACGCCTGTTTGACCACTTGTTCTCCCAGCCCTGTGAAAGCCCGTTCAGGACCGCTTCAAGCTAGCCCGGCCTGCTTAAGCCGTCAGAAACGGGACGTGAACAATGGAGGGTATGAACTCGCTACGGCTTTATCGAGACGGCGTAGAAATCCCGCAACTCGGCTTCGGCGTCTGGCAGGTGCCCGACGACGAGGCCGAGCGGGCGGTGACGACCGCACTGGAGATCGGCTACCGTCACATCGACACCGCCACGCTTTACCGGAACGAGGAGGGCGTCGGGCGAGCGGTCCGCTCCTCCGGGATCCCGCGCGAGAAGATGTTCATCACCACCAAGCTGTGGAACTCCGACCACGACCGGGTGCCGCAGGCCTTCGACGAGAGCCTGGCCAGGCTCGGCATGGACTACGTCGACCTCTACCTCATCCACTGGCCGGCGCCGAAGCAGGACAGGTACGTGCAGGCCTGGCGTGAGGTGGAGAAGATCTACCGGGACGGCCGGGCCAAGGCGATCGGGGTGTCCAACTTCACCGTCGGGACCCTCACCCGGCTCATGGACGAGACCGACGTCATCCCCTGCATCAACCAGATCGAGCTGCATCCGTACTTCCAGCAGAAGCAGATGCGCGAGTTCCACGACACGAACGGCATCCTCACCGAGGCGTGGAGCCCGCTCGGCCAGGGCAAGGGCCTGCTGGAGGAGCCCGCGCTCGCGGTGCTGTCGGAGAAGCACGGCCGCACGCCCGCCCAGATCGTGCTGCGCTGGCACATCCAGCTGGGCAACGTGGTCATCCCCAAGTCCGTCACCCCCTCGCGGATCAAGGAGAACTTCACGGTGTTCGACTTCACCCTCGACCATGAGGACATGGCGGCCATCGGGGCGCTGAACTGTGGCAGGCGGCTCGGCGCCGACCCCGACCAGCTCGGCTGAACCCCCCAGATACCGCATGAGCGGGTAAATCAGTACGCTTCCGGCGTGAAACTACTGAACTGGGGCATTGCGGCAACCGGTGGCATCGCGCGGACCGTGGGCGCGGTGATCGCCGCCGAACCGGGGATGCGGGTGGCCGCCGTCGGCTCCCGCGACCTCGGCCGGGCCAAGGAGATGGCCGCGACGCTGGGCGCGGAGTCGGCCTACGGCTCCTACGCCGAGCTGTGCGCCGATCCCGGGGTCGACGCCGTCTACGTGGCTACCCCGCACGCCCAGCACCTGGAGGTGGCCGAGGCCGCGATCGCGGCGGGCAAGGCGGTGCTGTGCGAGAAGCCGCTGGCCGCCACCATCGCCGACGCCGAGCGGATGGTACGGCTGGCGCGCGAGGCCGGGGTCTTCCTCATGGAGGCCATGTGGATGCGCTTCAACCCGCTCATCCAACTGCTGGCCGCCGACCCCCGGTTCGGGGAGATCCGCTCGGTGCAGGCCTCCTTCGGGTTCGCGCTGCCCTACGATCCCGCGCACCGGCTGTGGGCGCCGGAGCTCGGCGGGGGCGCGCTGCTGGACCTGGGCATCTACCCGCTCGGGCTGGCCCAGCTCTTCCTCGGCATGCCGTCGAGCCTGACCATGTCGGGCTCACTGGCGCCCTCGGGGGTGGACGCGGAGGCCGGCGGCACGCTGGTCTACCCGGACGGCAGGCGGGCCCTGGTGGACTGCTCGCTGCTCGCCTCCTATCCCAACTCCGCCAGCGTGGTGGGCACCGGGATGCGTGCCGACATCGAGACCCCGTTCTGGGCGCCGCGGCGGGTCGTGCTCAACGGGCCGTCGATGGAGCCGGAGGTGCACGAGCTCGATCCCGCCGACAACGGCTACGCCGGGGAGATCCGTGAGGTCAGGGACGCCTTGGCCGAAGGGCGGACCGAGAGCGCGATCATGCCTCTTGACGAAAGCCTTGCCATGATGGGGCTCCTGGCCGACGCTCGCCGGCAAATCTCCTAGCTGGGGGTTTATGGACTTGTAATCCTCTTGCCGTTTGTATTACCTTGTGGGGCATTCGCGGCATACGTCCGGTTTGTCCGTTCGTTGCCGAACCATCGCACTACACGTTCACAGGACCGTCCTGTGACCGCTGAATCCGCCTCAGGGCGGAACCGGGGACCCAGTCCTTTGGGGTGAATCGGCGCCATCGCGCGTCGTAGGGCAGCTTCCACGTCCGAACCCGTCAGCTAACCCGGTAAGCGGCATGGAAGCAAGGAGTAAACCCCCTCGATGGCGAAGCACAGTCTTGCTCGTGCCCTGAAGACCGAACACCTCCGCGCAGCACTCGGCGCGGCCATCATCGCCACCGCCCTCGGCACCGCCGCGGTCCCGGCCTACGCCAACCCGGGATCCACCGCCCAGGAGACCCAGCAGACCCGGCAGAACAGGCCGGACGACGCCAACAAGATCAACGTGACCGCCTCGCAGGTCCTGGAGCTCGCCAGGCAGCAGGTCGGCACCTCGGAGAACGCCCGGGGCGGCGGCACCAAGTTCCAGCAGTGGTACGCCCAGTCGCCCCGCGCCATGGAGACCGTCAGGCGTGACGGAGGCAACCCCGCCGCCTACCTGAACGCCGCCTGGTGCGCGATGTTCGTCTCCTGGGTCGGCGAGCAGACCGGCGCCCGTCCCCAGGTCGGCTGGGACGCCTACACCGTGACGCACGCCAAGTGGTTCAGCAACAACGGCCGCTGGGGCACGGTCCCCAAGCCCGGCGCCGTCGTCTTCTTCGCCTGGAACGGCAGCAAGAGCATCAACGCCATCCAGCATGTCGGCTTCGTCGTCAAGGACAACCAGGACGGCACGATCTCCACGATCGAGGGCAACACCGGCAACGGCGCCGTCGAGGAGCGGGTCCGGCCGAAGTCCCAGGTCGTCGGCTACGGCTACCCGGAGTATGCCGCCTGATGGCGAGCACCTGACCCCGCCGGGGTTCACCCGCCATGGGAGCGCGCATCCTCGCCGAGGGTGCGCGCTCCCGGCTTTTCCGACAAGATCCCCGTACACGTGTCGATCCGCCCGCCGCCGGTTCGACGCGTCGACGAGGAGGCTCACAGAGGGCCGTCCGGAGGAGGAGATCCCGCCGTGAAGTTCATGATCGTGGGCAAGGCCAACGAGGAGACCGAGGCCGGCGTGCTGCCCAGCCCGGAGCTCGTCGCCGACATGCGCGCTTACAACGAGTCCCTGGTGAAGGCCGGCGTGCTGCTGGCGGGCGAAGGGCTCTACGCCAGCTCGCACGGCGCGCAGATCGCCTACAGCGACGGCAAGGCCCGGGTGATCGACGGCCCGTTCGCCGAGGCCAAGGAGCTCATCGCCGGGTTCTGGCTGATCCAGGTCAAGTCCCGGGAGGAGGCGATCGAGTGGGCGCTGCGCGTCCCCGTGCCGCCGGGGCATGACGGCATCGGGCTCGACGTCTGGCGGGTGTACGACCCGGCGGACACGCCCGACCCGTCCCTGAGCCCGGAGGAGGCGCGGCACGAGGCGGCGCTGCACGAGCGGCTCAAGGACGACCGGCCGTCCTGATCCGTCCCGATCCGTCCTGCTCCGTGCCCGCCCGCGCGACTTGCGCCGGGTGGTCCGGGCTGTTGTCATAGGCCGATGACCGCTTCTCAGACCCATCAGGCGATCGAGGCGGTGTGGCGGATCGAGGCCGCCAGGCTCATCGCCGGGCTGACCCGGCTGGTGCGCGACATCGGGCTCGCGGAGGAGCTGGCGCAGGACGCGCTGGTCGCGGCGCTGGAGCAGTGGCCGGAGTCCGGGGTGCCGAAGAACCCGGGCGCCTGGCTCATGACCGTGTCCAAACGGCGGGCCATCGACATGATCCGCCGCGCGGAGCGGTTCGAGCGCAAGCTGATCGAGATCGGCCGCGCGGAGCTGGCGGAGCTCGCCGACGAGGACCACCTGCCCGAGGCCGGCGAGATCGAGGACGACCTGCTGCGGCTGGTGTTCACCGCGTGCCATCCGGTGCTGTCCACCGAGGCCAGGGTGGCGCTCACGCTCCGGGTGCTCGGCGGGCTGTCCACCGAGGAGATCGCCCGCGCGTTCCTGGTGCCGGAGCCGACGCTCGCGCAGCGCATCGTGCGGGCCAAGCGGACCCTGGCCGCCCAGCGGGTGCCGTTCGAGGTGCCGCAGGGCGACGAGCTCGGCGGCCGGCTCTCGTCGGTGCTGGAGGTCATCTACCTGATCTTCAACGAGGGCTATGCCGCGACGGCCGGCGACGACTGGATGCGGCCCGGCCTCTGCGCGGACGCGTTGCGGCTCGGCCGGGTGCTGGCCGGCCTGATGCCGAAGGAGCCCGAGGTGCACGGGCTGGTGGCGCTGATGGAGATCCAGGCCTCGCGCTCGGCCGCGCGGGTGGGCCCGGCCGGCGAGCCGGTGCTGCTGCTGGAGCAGGACCGGGCCCGCTGGGACCGGCTGCTCATCGGGCGCGGCCTCACCGCGCTCGGACGGGCCGAGGAGCTCGGCGGCGAGCTGGGCCCGTACGCGCTGCAGGCCGCCATCGCCGCCTGCCACGCGCGGGCGCTCACCGCCGAGGAGACCGACTGGGCACGCATCGCGGCGCTGTACGAGTCGCTGGCGAGGATCTCGCGCTCGCCGGTGGTCGAGCTCAATCGCGCGGTGGCGCTGAGCATGGCCTACGGTCCCGCCGCAGGGCTGGCGCTGGTGGAGCAGATCGTGGACGATCCGGCGCTGAAGGGCTATCACCTGCTGCCGAGCGTACGAGGTGATCTGCTGGCCAAGGTGGGGCGCCTGGCTGAGGCCCGCGCCGAGTTCGAGCGGGCGGCCGGCCTGACCCGCAACGAGCGCGAGCGTGAGCTGCTGAAGGAGCGCGCCGCCGGCTGCGGTTGAGTGCCGCCGTTTTCGCCCCCGCGAGAGCCTGACTGACCCGCCCTGGTGCACAATCGGTGCGGTTGAGATGGGAGCGCTCCCAAAGGGCCTTATGGGGCCTATAGCCTGAAAAATCCCTTTCTGGGGGCCCAAACTAGCCCACAGGTAACGGTTGAGTTTCGGGACGTTGACGCCCGCACGCCGTACGGGCACTCTTGTGGGAGCGCTCCCAAAGGACCTCCTATCGCGGGACTGTCGCGATTGCACCTCCCACGATCCACACCCAAAAGGGGTACGGAATGACGAACCACAAGCGCTCCGTCGTGACCGGTGTCCTGGTCACCGCGCTGGCCGCCATGACGGCCGCGTGCGGTGGCGAGACGACGCCGTCGTCCTCGGCCGGCGCGACGGCGGCGGCCGAACCGGTCACGATCAACGTGCACACCTTCGGCGCCGGCGAGAACTTCGGCTATGACGAAGCCGTCAAGAAATGGAACGCCGAGCACCCGAACATCCAGGTCAAGTACTCCAACCTGACCGACAGGTTCGAGGACGTCTACCTGCCGCAGCTGCTGCAGCGCCTGCAGGCCGGCAGCGGCGCCGGCGACATCGTCGGCATCGACGAGGGCGCGATGGGCCTCATGGCCGCCCGGCCGCAGTTCTTCACCGACCTCGGTGAGCACGGCCTGCAGGACCGCAAGGCGGACTTCCCCGCCGCCAAGTGGGAGGCGGGCGTCAACGCCGACGGCAAGCTGTTCGCGCTCGGCACCGACATCGGCGGCATGACGATGTGCTACCGCAAGGACCTGTTCGAGAAGGCCGGCCTGCCCACCGACCGCGAGGAGGTCGGCAAGCTGTGGCCGGACTGGGACGCCTACCTCGAGGCAGGCAAGAAGTTCCAGGCGGCCAACAAGGACGCCAAGTGGATGGACGGCCCCAACACCATCTACAACGTGATCCTGGCGCAGGAGGCGCCGAAGAACGGCAACGTCTCCTACTTCGACAAGAGCAACCAGCTCGTCCTCGAGACCAACCCGGCCGTCAAGACCTCCTTCGACTGGGTGCAGCGGTTCAGCAAGGAAGGGCTGACGGCCAAGCTGCAGGCCTTCTCCCCGCCGTGGACCAAGGCCATCAAGGCCGGCGACTTCGCCACCATGGGCTGCCCGGCGTGGATGCTCGGCGTCATCTCCGGCGCGGCCGGTGAGAGCAACAAGGGCAACTGGGACGTGGCCGCCGTGCCCGGCGGCACCGGCAACTGGGGCGGCTCCTGGCTGGCCGTCCCCAAGCAGACCAAGCACCCGAAGGAAGCCGCCCAGGTGCTGAACTACCTCACGGGCAAGGACGGCCACGTCGCGGCCTTCAAGGAGGCGGGCGCCTTCCCGAGCTCCATCCCCGCCCAGCAGGACCCTGAGGTGGCCGGGCTGAAGAACGAGTACTTCAACGACGTGCCGACCGGTGAGATCTTCGCCGCCTCGGTGAAGGACCTGCAGCCGGTGTTCCTGGGCGAGAAGCACGCTCAGGTGAAGACGTCGGTGGAGAAGGTGCTCGAAGGCATGGACCAAGGCGCGGTTACCTACGAAGAGGCCTGGTCCAAGTTCACGGCCGCGGGCGTCAAGGCAGCGGGCTGACCCCTCGCCGCCCTCAGGAACGGGTGGCGCCTCCCTCTTCCCCCTGGGAAGGCGCCACCTCCTCCCGACCTGGCTCGAAAGGCTTCCATGACTCTCCAACTGGCGCCCGCCCCGCGGCAGGCGCACCGGAAGCGGACACCGCCGCAGCGGCGGATGGCGCGCTTCGACCTCAGGGGTGTGCCCTATCTCCTGGTGTCACCATATTTCCTGCTTTTTGCGATCTTCGGGCTCTTCCCGCTCGGCTACACGCTCTGGCTCTCCCTGCACGACTGGGAGCTGGCCGGGGACAAGAGCTTCACCGGCCTGGCGAACTACGCCGAGCTCATCGTGGACGCCGAGTTCTGGAACGCGGTGATCAACACGGTCGGCATCTTCGTCATGTCGACCGTCCCTCAGATCGTGCTGGCGCTGATGCTGGCCAACGCGCTGAACAAGCGACTGCGGGGCAGGCTGCTCCTGCGCCTGGGCGTGCTGCTGCCGCTGGTGACCTCGGTCGTCGCGGTGGCGGTCATCTTCAGCGGGCTCTTCGCCCGCGACTACGGCCTGTTCAACTGGATGCTCGGCCTGGTGGGCATCGAGCCGATCGCCTGGCAGAACGAGAAGTGGTCGTCCTGGATCGCGATCTCCACCATGATCGACTGGCGGTGGACCGGCTACAACGCCATCATCCTGCTGGCCGCCATGCAGACGATCCCCAAGGATCTCTATGAGGCGGCGGCGCTCGACGGCGCGTCGGCCCGCACCCAGTTCTGGAAGATCACGATCCCGATGCTGCGGCCCACCATCGTGTTCGTCGTCTTCATCTCCACCATCGGCGGCCTGACGCTGTTCACCGAACCGGTGATGTTCGAGGGCAACCCGCAGATGACGGGCGGCACCACCGGCCAGTACCAGACGGTGGCGATGTTCGTGGTCGAGGCCGCCTTCCGCAATTACGAGATGGGCTACGCCTCGGCGGCCGCCTGGCTGCTGTTCGTGCTGATCCTGATCGGGACCGCGGCCAACTACTGGTTCACACGTCGAATCGGGGGTTCGCGATGACGACCGTCCAGTCCGGAAACCGCATGTGGGACGCAGGGGCTCTCACAAAGGTCGTGCTGGCGCTGGCACTGCTGTTGTCGGCGTTCCCCATCTACTACATGTTCATCATGGCCACCCGGAGCAACGAGGAGGCCCTCGACGTGCCGCCGCCGCTGCTCCCCGGCGGTGAGCTCGGCGAGAACGTCCGGCGACTGCTGGCGACCGAGGACGCGTACTTCGTCACGGGTCTGATCAACTCGGCGATCGTGTCGGTCACGGTCACCGTGTCGGTGGTGCTCATCTCGACGCTGGCCGGCTTCGCCTTCTCCAAGCTGCGCTTCCGCGGCTCCAAGATCATGCTGGGGCTGATCCTGGTCACGATGATGGTGCCGCTGCAGCAGATGGGCGTCGTGCCGCTGTACGAACTCATGGTGACGCTGGGCTGGACCGGCCAGCTGCAGGCGGTGATCCTGCCGTTCCTGGTGAACGGGTTCGGCGTGTTCATGATGACGCAGTACGCCTCGCAGGCGGTGCCCGACGAGCTGGTGGAGGCCGCCAGGGTGGACGGCGCCACCACGATGGGCATCTACCGGATGGTCATCCTGCCCGCGCTGCGGCCCGGCATGGCGGTGCTCGCCCTGCTGGTGTTCATGCAGACGTGGAACGAGTTCATGTGGCCGCTGATCGTGCTGCTGCCGGAGAACCCGGTGGTGCAGACGTCGATCGCGGCGCTCAACCAGGCCCATGGCACCGACTACGTGATGCTGTACACCGGCACCGCCGCCTCGGTCATCCCACTGTTCGTGGTTTTCGTCCTATTCGGCCGCCAGATCGTCGGCGGACTGATGGAAGGTGCGGTCAAGGCGTGACGACTCAGGAGGAGCAGACCCGCTCCCAGCTGCGCTTCCCTACCGGATTCTCCTGGGGTGCGGCCACCTCGGCCTACCAGATCGAGGGGGCGGTGGCGGCCGACGGCCGCGGCACCTCGATCTGGGACACCTTCACCAGAACCCCCGGCAGGGTGGTCGGCGGCGAGCACGCGGACGTGACCATCGACCACTACCACCGATACCGGGACGACGTCCGGATCATGGCGGACCTGGGCCTGAGCGCCTACCGCTTCTCGGTGTCCTGGCCGCGCATCCAGCCGGACGGATCTGGACAGATCAATCAGAAGGGGCTCGACTTCTACAAGCGCCTCACCGACGAGCTCCTCTCGCACGGCATCGACCCGTGGCTGACCCTCTACCACTGGGATCTGCCGCAGGCTCTGGAGGACGCCGGCGGCTGGCCCAACAGGGACACCGCGCTGCGCTTCGCCGACTACGCGGCGGCGGTGCACGAGGCGCTGCACGACAGGGTGCACACATGGGGCACCGTCAATGAGCCGTGGTGCGCGGCCTTTCTGGGTTACGCCTCGGGTGAGCACGCTCCGGGACGCCGCGAGCCCGAGAACGCGATCCGGGCCGCGCACCACTTGAACCTCGCCCATGGCCTGGCCGTACAGTCCATGGGCGCGCGGCGGGTGGGGGGCTGCGTCAACCTGTACGCGATCACCCCGGCCGGCCCGAGCGAACAGGACCTGGACGCGGCGCGCCGCATCGACGGGCTGCAGAACCGGTTCTTCCTGGACGCGCTGCTGACCGGCCGCTATCCGCAGGACGTGCTCGACGACCTGGCGATGGACCTGTCGTTCATCGAGGACGGCGACCTCAAGACCATCAACGCGCCGATCGACCTGCTGCTGGTGAACTACTACAGCCGCTTCACCGTCTCCGGCTCGTCCGGCGGCGGCAAGGCGTCCGCGGCGGCCGCGCCGGTCGAGACGGCCTCGCCGTGGGTCGGCAGCGAGCATGTGTCGTTCGTCAACGGCGGCCGGCCGGTCACCTCGATGGGCTGGGAGATCGACGAGAGCGGCCTGCTCGAGGTGCTGCGGATGGTGGCGCGCGAGTACCCGCCGGTCGCGCTGGTGGTCTCGGAGAACGGCGCCGCCTTCGACGACGTCCTGGAGGGCGACCGGGTGCACGACGCCGAGCGGTGCGCCTACCTTGAGGCCCACCTGCGCGCCTGCAAGGAGGCGATCGACTCCGGGGTGCCGCTGGAGGGTTACTTCGCCTGGTCGCTGATGGACAACTTCGAGTGGGCCTGGGGGTACGGCAAGCGTTTCGGGCTGGTGCACGTCGACTACGAGACCCAGCGACGCCGGCTCAAGGACAGCGCGCTCTGGTACGCCGAGATCATCCGGCAGAATAGGCCCCATGAACCGACCGACTCTTGAGGCAGTGGCAGCTCGGGCCGGCGTGGGCCGGGGCACCGTGTCGAGAGTCATCAACGGCTCACCGAACGTCAGCGAACGGGCCCGCGAGGCCGTGCAGCAGGCGATCAAGGAGCTGGGCTACGTCCCCAACAGGGCGGCGCGGGCGCTGGTCACCCGGCGCACCGACACCGTCGCCCTGGTGGTGTCGGAGTCGGAGTTGCGGGTGTTCGACGAGCCCTACTTCGCCGGCACCATCCGGGGCATCGGCTCGGCGCTGACGGAGACGGGCCTGCAGCTGATCCTGGCCATGGCACGTTCCCCCGAGGAGCACGTCAGGCTGGAGCACTACCTGACGGGGCAGCACGTCGACGGCGTGCTGCTGCTGTCGCTGCACGGCGCCGACCCGCTGCCGCGCAGGCTGGAGGCGATGGGCGTGCCGACCGTGCTGGGCGGCAGGCCCATCGGCCTCACCCCCTACAGCTACGTGGACATGGACAACAGGGCAGGGGCCCGGCAGGCGGTCAAGCACCTGCTGGGCCTCGGCCGTTCCAAGATCGCCGCCATCGCCGGCCCGCAGGACATGGGCGTGGGCGTGGACCGGCTGTCGGGCTACCGCGACGCGGTGCTGCCCACCGGCCGGCCCGAGCTGGTGGCCTACGGCGACTTCTCCGAGGAGAGCGGCGCGTCGGCGATGACCGAGCTGCTGGCCGCGCATCCCGACCTCGACGCGGTGTTCGCCGCCTCCGACCCGATGGCGCTGGGCGCGATGCGGGTGCTCAAGGCCGCGGGCAGGGCCATCCCCGAGGACGTGGCGGTGATCGGCTTCGACGACTCGAAGGCGGCGCTGCACGCCGATCCGCCGCTGACGACGGTCCACCAGCCGACCGAGGCGATGGGCCGCCAGATGGCGCTGCTGCTGGTGGCCCGGATCCACGGCGAGGAGCTGCGCCAGCCGGTGATGATCCTCGACACCCACCTGGTGCACCGCGAGTCCGCGTGACCTGGACGTCCGGCGCTGCCCGGCCGCACAATCAGATCTCGTGAACAGCAGGACGAAACGTCGTTTATCCCCCGCCGAGCTCGACGCGCTCTCCCGCCGCGCCCTCGGCGCGGGGGTTGCCGAGCACACCGAGCTGACCGACGGCTACGCCAACGCGGTCTGGCGGCTGCGCCTGGACGACGGCCGCGACGTGGTGTGCAAGCTGTCGCCGCCGCCCGAGCTGGACCAGCTCAGTTACGAGCGCAACCTGCTGCGGATGGAGGCGTCGGCCTACGAGCTGGCGGCGGGAGCAGGGGTGCCGGTGGCCCGGCTGTTGTGCGCCGGGTTCGACGATCCGGTGCTGGGCGGCGACTACCTGATGCTCGGCGCGCTGGACGGCGTCTCCTGGAACGCCGTCAAGCCCGACGCCGAGGACGGGCTGCGCCACGAGCTGGGCCGGCTCCTGGCCCGGCTCAACGCGGTGACCGGCGAGGTGTTCGGCTATCCGCACGCGGGGATCACCGGCTCCACCTGGCGGCAGGCGTACCTCGCCATGGTCGACGCGCTGCTCGGCGACACCGTGCGCTACCCGGCGCCGCTGCCGGCCCCGGCGGCGCGGATCCGCGCCGTGCTGGCGGCGGCCGCGCCCGCGCTGGACGAGGTGACCACCCCGCACCTGGTCCACTTCGACATCTGGCCGGGCAACGTGTTCCTGGACCTGACGGGAACGCCCAAGATACAGGCGATCATCGACCACGAACGGGCCTTCTGGGGCGATCCGCTGGCCGAGTTCGCCACGCCGACCATCTTCGGCGAGCTGCGCGAGGACGATCCGCTGCTCGCGGGCTACCGTGAGGTGACCCCGGTGAACCTCACCCCGGCCGCGCGAGTCCGGCTCGACCTCTACCACGCCTACCTCTACCTGATCCTGCTGGTGGAGAACGGGCCCCGGCAGTATCCGGAGTCGGAGTACGCGCGGATCCGCGACCGGGCCATCCCCTCACTCGCCGGCGTCCTGGACCGCCTGGCACGGCTCGCCCAGCCGGCCGGCTAGCCCTGTTGACGCCGGGTCAGCGGTCCAGACGCACGGTGACGGTGACGCGGCCCTTCTCGTCACGCCGGGCGACCGCGTGTCCCGGCTGGTCGACCCCGTCCAGGTGAAGCGAGATCGGGCCGCCCTCGCCGGTGAAGTTGCGCCACCAGTTCTTGGCCTCGGGCATGCGGACACCGATCGTGACGACGCCGTCCGCGCGCCGGTAGCCGACGGGCGTGCTGAAGGTGCGTCCCGAGCGTCGTCCGGTGTAGGTGACGATCGTGAGATGCCGGCTCGCCAGGCGGCCCCAGCGTGGCGACATGCGCAACGCGCCCACGCAGGTGTTGACACGATTCACCGTCCGCATTGGAAGCGGTCCTCGGTATTTCATGGATCCTCCATCGCGCTGGGCGGGCGTACCGTGCCCCGATCAGGCGCGCTCGCCGCTCCACTCACGGTCACCGTAGCGCGGCAAACGGAGCAGGTCGTCCACTTGGCCCGAAGTGAGAAGTACTAGCACTGCGGAGCCTCACAAGCCGACGGCGAAGACCGGACAGGCGCCATACGCTGCGAGCCCCTCGAGCGCACGCTCGGAGCAACCGGGCCGGCAGGCCGGCTCACGCCCTGGGCAGTTCGGCCAGCAGGATGGGGTGGGTCGTTGGCTGATCGGAGCCGCCGGCGGGCTCGATCGTCAGCCCGACGTGCGCGTCGTCGGGGAGCGGCCGGGCCAGGACGGGGGCGGTGAGACCGTCCTCGCGCCGGTTGACGAAGCCCGCCGGGCGCGCGCCGTCCGGGCCCATCAGCCACAGCTGGTAGGCGCCGGCCGCCGGGAGTTCGGGCAGGTCGGACGTAGTGAAGAGCATGCGGCCCTGCTCGCGGGAGACCACGAAGACGGCGGTGCCGCCCGCCGTCACCGGTTGCCGTACCGTCTGCGCGTCGGGCGCGGCGAGCACGGCGGCGATGGCCGCGTCGCGCGCCCGCAACTCCCCCAGATCCCGGCGGGCGTCGAAACCCAGCACCCCCAGCGCGACCGCCGCCGCCACCGACACCGCCGCGACCCCGGCCATCGCCTTCCCCCGCCACCTGCGACGCAGAGAAGGCACGTCGACCTGTCCGGCATCGGGCTCGGGTCGGCCATCCCACCCACGGAACGGCACACCCGCCACGGTCATACCTCCACCCACAGCCCCGGACGGTGAGCCGGTCGCATCCGCGACCTCGGACGAAGCTTGGGGCGGCGGCGGGCCTCCCGCCGTGCCGGTGGTGGGTGAGGTCCGGGGTGGCTGGGAGCCTGGAACGTACGCGAAGGTGGCGTCCCACTCCGTCACCGTCCGGGCAGCGGCGTCACCGGTGGGCGCTCGCACCACGGGGATGCCGACGTCGCTGCGGGGTGGTCGTACCAGGTGGGCGGCGGCCAGGATGCGGGGGCGGAGGCGTGCGGGTGGGGTGGTGGCGGCGGTGAGGGCGAGCCGGGCGGCGCTTTCGCGCAGTCGGTGCACCTCGGCCGGACATGCCGGGCAAGCCGAAAGGTGCTCCTCGTAGGACGCGACGTCGACAGGTGGCAGGGCGTGCACGGCGTAGGCCCCGGCAAGGCTGTGGAGCTCGTTCACATCAGTGGCCTCAGCGCAGGTGTCGTTCATATCGTGGGGCCCAGCGAAGGTGTCGTCCGCGCCGATAGGCCCGGCGGCTGTGGCGTGCACGCCGTCGGGTCCGGTGGCGGTGGGGTGGGGGTCGGGGAGGGGGTGGGGGTTGTCGTTCATGTCCGCTCCCTGGTCCGCCGGCCCCGGCCGCTCGTGGTGAGCCGGGCGTTCGCGGTTGATTCGGTGTTCGGACCTCTCCGGATGCGGTACTTGCAATTTCCGTGGGAGATGACACAATCTCATCAGGTGATGAATTATGACATGTGTAATCGCGGGCGGAGGCCCGGCGGGCGCGGTGCTCGCACTCATTCTGGCCAGGAGCGGCGTCGAGGTGACGCTGCTGGAGAAGCACGCCGACTTCCTGCGTGACTTCAGAGGCGACACGATCCACCCGTCGACGCTGCAGGTGCTCGACGAGCTCGGCCTGGCCGACGACTTCCTGAAGCTTCCGCACCGCAAGGCGTACGAGCTCAGCCTCATCACGGACGCGGGGCCGATGCGGCTGACGAGCCTGCGGCAGCTGCCGGGGCCGTACAACTACGTCGCGTTCGTCCCCCAGTGGGACTTCCTCGACCTCATCACGGCCAAGGCCGCCGCCTACCCGAACTTCCACCTCCTGATGGAGGCGGAGGCGTACGACCTCATCCGGGAGGGCGGCGCGGTGCGCGGGCTGCGCTACCGGGACGCGTCCGGCGAGCACGAGCTCAGGGCGGACCTGACCGTGGCCGCCGACGGCCGCGGCTCGGTGCTGCGCGAGCGCGCGGGGCTGGTGCCCGAGGAGCTCGGCGCGCCGATGGACGTGCTGTGGTTCCGGATGCCGCGCGAGGACACCGATCCGGAGAACACGTTCCTGCGTGTCTCCAGCGGCCACCTGATGGTCGCGATCAACCGCGAGAGCTACTGGCAGCTCGCCTACGCGATCCCCAAGGGCGGCTTCGACCGGCTGAGGAGCCAGGGCATCGAGGCGTTCCGGGAGCCGGTGTCGAGGCTGCTGCCCTTCCTCGGCGACAGGGTCGGGCAGGTCCGCGACTACGACGACATCAGCATGCTCAGGGTCGCGCTGAACCGGCTGCGCCGCTGGCATCGGCCCGGCTTCCTGTGCATCGGCGACGCGGCGCACGCCATGTCGCCGGTCTTCGGCGTCGGCATCAACCTGGCGGTGCAGGACGCGGTGGCCACGGCCAACCTGCTGGCGGGCTCGCTGCGCTCCGGGGCCCCGATCCCGGAGTCCACGCTCCACCTGCTGCAGAAGCGCCGCATGCTGCCGACCAGGGTGACGCAGGCGGCCCAGCGGGTGGTGCAGGACAGGCTGATCCGCCCCGCGCTGAAGAAGCAGTTCAAGCCGCCGCGGTTCCGGCCCGACCTGGCCCGGGTCCCGCTGCTCAACCGCGTGACCCGCCGTTTCATCGGCCTCGGCGTCCGGCCGGAGCACGTGGTCGTGCCGCCGTCGGCGGGACGGCCTTCTCACAACGTGGACATTGCGGTCGGTGATGATGACCCAGTGGAATACCCTCGTATGTCGTGAGCGCACAGAGCAATTCGCTGAATCTCGATTCCTGGCGAGCCCTCCCGGCGGCCCAGCAACCTGACTGGCCCGACCGCGCGGAGCTCCAGAAGGTCGTCACCGAACTCGGCGGCCTGCCGCCGCTGGTCTTCGCCGGAGAGTGCGACCAGCTCAAGGACCAGCTGGCGGCCGTCGTCCGTGGTGAGGCGTTCGTGCTGCAGGGCGGCGACTGCGCCGAGACGTTCGCCGGAGCGACCGCCGACAATGTGCGCAACAAGCTCAAGACGCTGCTGCAGATGGCGATCGTCCTCACCTACGCGGGCAAGGTGCCCGTGGTGAAGATCGGCCGCCTGGCCGGGCAGTTCGCCAAGCCGCGCTCCAAGAACACCGAGACGCGCGCCGGCATCGAGCTGCCCGCCTACCGGGGCGACATGGTCAACGGCTTCGACTTCACCCCCGAGTCGCGCGTCCCGGATCCGTGGCGACTGCTCAAGGCCTACCACTCCTCCGCCGTGACGCTCAACCTGGCGCGGGCCTTCACCAAGGGCGGCTACGCCGATCTGCGCCAGGTGCACGCCTGGAACCAGGACTTCGTCGCCGAGTCCCCCGCCGGGCGCCGCTATGAGCAGCTCGCCAGGGAGATCGACCAGGCGCTGGCGTTCATGCGGGCGTGCGGGGCGGACCCCGAGGAGTTCCACTCGGTGGAGTACTACTCTTCGCACGAGGCGCTGATCCTCGACTACGACCAGGCGCTCACCCGCGTCGACTCCCGCACCGGCCTGCCGTACGACGTGTCGGCGCACATGGTGTGGATCGGCGAGCGCACCCGCCAGCTCGACGGGGCGCACGTGGAGTTCTTCTCCCGCATCCGCAACCCGATCGGCGTCAAGCTCGGCCCGACCACCACCCCCGACGAGGCGCTGGCGCTGATCGACAAGCTCAACCCGGACAACGTGCCGGGACGGCTGACGTTCATCACCCGGATGGGCTCCTCCAAGATCCGCGAGTTCCTGCCGACGCTGGTCAAGGAGGTCACCGCCTCCGGCGCGCAGATCGCCTGGATCTGCGACCCGATGCACGGCAACACGTTCGAGACGCCGAGCGGGCACAAGACTCGGCGGCTCGACGACGTGCTCGACGAGGTGGCCGGCTTCTTCGAGGTGCACCGCTCGCTCGGCACCCACCCGGGCGGCATCCACATCGAGTTCACCGGCGACGACGTGACGGAGTGCGTCGGCGGCGGGCACGAGATCGTCGAGGGTGACCTGGCGACGCGCTACGAGACGGCCTGCGACCCGCGGCTCAACCGCGGTCAGTCGCTGGATCTCGCCTTCCGTGTCGCCGAGCTTTACCGCGGCTGACAATCAGCGGTCCACTGAAGCATTCCGAACCCGGCAAACCCGGTGATCTCCTATGATCACCGGGTAAAGGCCGAAATTTTGGGAGTATGCGGTGGACAGCGCCCCTGAGGGCATCGACTCGAGCGTGCCCAACGTCGCGAGGATGTACGACTATTACCTTGATGGTAAGGACAACTTCGCAGCCGACCGCGAGGCGGCCGAGCGCATCATGAAGCTGTTCCCCAACACCAAGGACTCAGCTCAGCAGAACCGCGGTTTCCTGCGCCGGGCCGTGCAGGCGGTGACCGCGAGCGGCGTGGACCAGATCGTGGACCTGGGTGCGGGCCTGCCCACCCAGGGCAACACGCACGAGATCGCCGGCGGCGCCCGCGTGGTGTACGTGGACTACGACCCGGTCGTGTGCACCCACGGCCGCGCCCTGCTGGCCAGGGGGCAGAACGTGGACTTCCTGGAGGCGGACGCCAGGAAGCCGGAGGAGTTGCTCGCCCTCCTGGAGCCGATGATCGACTTCGGCCGGCCGGTGGCGTTCATGATGCTCGCGCTCCTGCACTTCATCCCGGACGACAGCGCGTACGACATCGTGGCGAAGCTGCGCGACGTCAGCGCGCCGGGGAGCCACCTGATCCTCAGCCATGGCATCGACGAGAAGCCGGACACCACGCCGGAGGCTCTGCAGGTCTACAACCAGGCCACCGCCTCGCTGAACCTCAGGACGCACGAGGAGATCCTGCGCTTCTTCGAAGGCTACGAGCTGCTGGAGCCGGGCCTGGTCTATCCGAAGGACTGGCGGCCCGGCGACGAGCGGCCGAAGACCGGCATCAGGAGCAATCCCGGCTACGCCGGAGTCGGGCGCAAGCTCTGAAGAGCGTGAAAAGCGTCTGACAAGAGGACGGCCCCGCCCGGGAAACCTGGCGGGGCTGTTCCGTGTGTGTCGTCAGTCCTGCTGGGCCTTCTTCAGCTCCTTGTCGAGCTCGGACCTAATCTCGTCCATGTCGAGGGCGCGCACCTGGCCGATGAGGTCGGTCAGCGCGGGCGCGGGGATGGCGCCCGGCTGGGAGAAGACCACGATGCCGTCACGGATGGCCATGAGCGTCGGGATCGACCTGATGTCGAAGCCCTGGGCGAGCGCCTGCTCCTGGTCGGTGTCGATCTTGCCGAAGGTGATGTCCTCGTTCTCCTCCGACGCCTTCTCGAAGATCGGGCCGAACATCTTGCAGGGGCCACACCATTCCGCCCAGAAGTCGAGCAGGACGATCCCCTTGTCGGCGATGTCGTTGAAGTTCTTCTCGGTTACTTCGATGGTCGCCACAAGTGGCTCCTCGTTTCGTCGGTCCGCTGTCTTCCGTAGTTGCGACAACCCTGACAACCACGTACCCATCACCAGCATTCCATGCGGGAGGCCGGGCCGCGTCCCAGCGGCCCGGCCTCCCTCGGATCAGCGGCCCGGCAGGCTCAGCCCGACCACCAGCGGATCGTGGTCGGAGGAGCGGTAGGCGTCCGGCTTGTACAGCTCCGGCGGGTTGAACTCGGTGTTGTAGTCCAGGATGCGGGGCTCGTCGGCGTTGAGGTGCCAGATCGCGGCGCTGGTCACGCGCTTGAGCAGCTGCCTGCCCGCGAACATGTGGTCCAGCTCGCCCGCCAGCCCGTCGAACAGGTAGCTGTAGCGCTGCCGGGCCGGCACGAACCGCTTGGTGAGGCTCGTCATGCCGCCCGCCTCCAGCGTGTCGATGGGGTCCTCCTCGCCGTAGGCGTTGAGGTCGCCGAGCACCAGCGGGCCGGGCACGTCCTTGACGAGCTTGAGCAGCGCCTGGGCCTGCTGGACGCGGGTGGCGTTCCAGCAGCCCTGGCCGTCGCCCTGGTCGGTGTCGGGGCCGCTGGAGGGGCAGGAGCCCTTGGACTTGAGGTGGTTGACGACCATGGTGAACGGCTGTCCGCCGCGCGTCCTGCGGAAGGTCTGGAGGAGCGGCGGCCGGCTGAAGACCGGGTCCTCCGACGACCGGGCGGTGCCCACTGGCGTCAGCTTGCCCGGCTTGTAGATGATGCCCACCTGGATGGCGTCGGTGCCGGGGAAGGGGTGGCTCAGCGCGGCGTACGTACCCGCGCCGACTTCGGCGTTGACCGCGTCGACCAGCGCCTGCAGGGCAGTCTGGCCGTTGTTCTCGACCTCCATGAGCCCGACCGCGTCGGCGTCGAGGCCCTTGAGCGCGGCCACCAGCTTGGTGAGCTGGCGCTGCTGCTCCTCGGCGGTGGTGGCGCCGCGCGAGCCGAGGGTGGTGAACCAGTTCAGCGTGTTGAACGAGGCCACCTTGACGTTGCCCGCCACCGGGACGGGCCGCGGCGGTCGCGGGTTGGTCTTGAGGTACTTGACGGGCTCGGTGGGCTGCAGCCGGTAGCGGTCGAAGCCGTAGCCGAGCACTCCGGTGAGGCCGACGGCGGTGTCACCGGCCCGGACGATCGGCGGCAGGGTGGCCGGGTTCTGCCGGGTGGAGCCGTCGTCGATGAGCAGCGAGCGCCGCTGGTTCGAGGCGGCGTCGACGCCGGGGCGGTCGGTCGGCTGGAACAGCCGGCCACCGGAGGAGACCGAGACCTCGCCGAAGCGGCCCAGGTTGTAGTGGTCGCCGACGGTCAGCGACTGGCGGAAGGTGAGGAGCACGTTCTCGACGGCTTCCAGCCGGTCGCTGGGCAGCCGGTAGCTCCGGGGGGCCACCGAGCCGGTGCCGCACACGTCGACGGCGGTGACCGGGGACAGCTCGGTCCAGCCGTTGAACTCCGTCGCCCGGCCGGTGACCAGGACGCGATCGCCGACCTTGACGTCCTTGAGGGAGTCGCGGGCGAAGGCGAACAGCCCGTCGGAGGTCGCGGGGTCGGAGTCCGGGGTCGGGTCCTGCAGGAAGAAGCCGCTGAGCTGGTCGCCGCGCTGGAAGTCGCCGGTGACGACGCCTTCGACGCGTACGGTCTGCCCGGCCAGCGGAGTGGCGTCGCCGCTCCCCTGAACCTCGGCGATCTGCCGGTCCGGCGGGGTGTCACAGGGCCCGGCGGGGGCCGCCGCGGCGGGAGACACCAGGATGGTGACGGTGAGGGCCGCCGCGGAGAACGCGGCACAAGTTGTCCGGGGTAAAGCGCGCATGACCGGCACTTTAGGGCCTGGCGAGCTTACATATTTCTACATAGATGTGGCTAGAAAATGAAATTACCGACCCTTGACAATGTGGGGCATCGGGTATGACCAGGGTATGGACTGGGTCACCTGCGCGCACACCGCCGGCTGCACCGGGATCGCTCGCCGGCCATACCGTCTCTGCCTGGCTCATCTCCCCCACGACGAACTCGCGGTGGCACTGACCGCGATCCTGCCCGGGCGCCTGCTGGACCTGCGCGGCACCACCGTCAACGGCGACCTGATGCGGCGGGTGATGGAGGCGACCCGGAGCCGGCCCGGCCGGGCCAGGCTCGATCGGGCCCGGTTCACCGGCGACGTCAAGCTCGCGGGCGTGACCTTCCTGGGCGACGTGTCGCTCGACCGCGCCACCTTCGACCGGCTCGCCTCCTTCTTCGGCGCGGGCTTCGAGGGCAACGTGTCGCTCGCCGGGGCGAGGTTCGCCCGGGAGTTGTCCTTCCACGGCGTCCGCGTGCGGGGGCGCATCTCACTGGATCACGCGGTGATGTCCCGGGACGCCCTGTTCAGCCAGGTCGTCTTCGAGCACGGCCTGTCCTGCGAGGGTGCCCGGTTCGAGGGCTACACCACCTTCGACGGCGCCCGGCTGGACGCGGGCGCGAGCTTCCGCGGCGCCAGGTTCGGCCGGACGCTGTCGTTCCGCAAGGTCAGCGGCAGCGCCGGGTTCGACGCGGCGCGCTTCGCGGCCGACGCCTACCTCTCGGCGACCGGCCGCTTGTCCGCGGCGCGGGCGCGCGCCGACGGCACGCTGGACGTGGCCGTCCGGGCCTGCGGCCTCGACCTGCGCCGGGTGGTGGTGGCGGGCGCCACCACCCTGCGGCTGACGGACTCGCAGGCCGACCTGGAAGGCGCGGTCCTGCACGGCCCGGCGAGCGTGACCGGGCACGGCAGGTCCACGGTGACCTCGCTGCGCGAGGTGGACGCCGCGCACTTGGCGCTGTCGGGCCTGGACCTGTCGGCCTGCCGGTTCGCCGGGCTCGCCCACCCGGCGGGCGTGCGGCTGAAGGAGTGCACGTACGCGCTGCCCGGCATGCACATGAGCATGCGCGGGCCGCTGCTGCGCTGGTTCGCCCGGCGCCGGGCGCAGGCGCCGCGTCCGGTCACGGACCGCTAGAGCCTGTTCAAGGCCGTCAGAGGCGCGCCGCCACCTCGGCGATCGCCTTGAAGTGGGCGGAGCGCCAACCGCCGCTCATGATCTTGCGGGACATCTGCTGCAGCGGGTCGTCGGGGTCGAAGCCCTCGTGGTCGAGGAAGAGCCTGGTGCCCCTGCCCTCCGGCTCCAGCCGCCAGGTGACGGTCCAGTCGGCGTCGCCGCCCCGCCAGCTCAGCTTGAGCAGCTTCTGCGGCTCGGCCTCCAGCACCTCGCAGTGGACGATGCCGTCGAAGCCCACCTGCTCCTTGGGCGTGGTGGTGAAGGTGAAGCGGTGCCCCACCTCCGCCTTGATGTCGCCCGGCATGAGCCAGCGCGACACCAGGTCCGGCTCGGTGATCGCCCGCCACACCTTGGCGGGCGGATGCGCGATGAACTGGTCGAGCCGGATCGCGCGCCGTTCCTCACGTGTCTCGTCGGTGGTCTTCCCGGGTGTCCGCTCAGGCATCGTCGTCTTCCATCTCGTCGATCAGGTCGCTGAGGCGGGCCAGTCTGTCCCGCCAGAAGTGCTCGTACGGGCTGAGCCAGTCGCGGAGGTCCATGAGCGGGGCCGCCTCCAGCCGGTAGTGCCGTTCGCGGCCCTTGCGGCTCTCGGCCACCAGGCCCGCGTCCTTGAGCACCTTGAGATGCTCCGACACGCTGGGCCGGCTCATGTCGAAGCGCTCCGCCAGCCGCCCGGCGGGCTGGGCCCCCTCGTCGAGCAGCAGCCGCAGCAGCTCGCGCCTGGCCGGGCTCGCCAGCGCGGTGAAGACGTGGTCGGCCGTCATGCCTGGCTGACCACGAACCCGTTGCCGAAGGGGTCCTGGAACAGCAGCTGGCGACCCCACGGCTGGTCGGCCGGCCCCTCGAAGGCCACGCCGTGCTCGGCCAGCCGCGCGGCCAGCGCGTCGAGGTCGGGCGAGGCGAGGACCAGGCCGCCGATCGGCGCCATCCCGGGGAACCAGGAGGCGAGCAGGAGGGTGCTGTCCACGCCCTTGGGGGCGACGGTCAGCCAGCGGCCCATCGGGAACGGGTTGTCGGTGCGGACCTCGAAGTCGAGGACCTCGGTGTAGAACGCCAGCGCCCGTTCCTGGTCGGCGACGGGCACGGTCACGGTCACGATCTGGGAGATGAACATGTCAGCCACTATATGTAGGAAATTTCCTACTCATCAATGCCTAGTTGCGAGAAACCAGGGAAAACCCCGATGAGACACCGGCGCGCCCGTCCGTAAACTGGTGCGCATGCGGATCGACGACTACGTGAGCGAGCTCCACAGCGCCCTTCGCGGGCCGCACGGGCCCAAGCACGACCTGGTCGTCGAGGCCCGCGACAGCTTGATCGACACCGCCGACGCGCTGGAGTCCGACGGCCTGACCCGGGCCGAGGCCGAGCGGCTCGCGGTGGAGGAGTTCGGCCGGATCCGCGAGATCGCGCCCGGCTATCAGGCGGAGCTGACCGCGACCGCCGGGCGCCGGATGGCCCTGCTGCTGTTCGTCAGCGTGCCGGCGACCGTGTTCGCGTGGAGCCTGGTGTGGGAGTTCTACCCCGCCGACCTCAGCACCTGGGCCACGCTCCCCGGCTGGTACGGCACCGTCTCCCGGCTGCTCGACATCGTGCAGCTCACCGTCGGGCTCTACGGCGGACTGGCGCTGCTGGCCCTGAGCCGGGGCTCTTACTGGATCACCCATCCCCGCCTGGTCACCCGGTCGCTGGGCGTGGCGGTCTGGGTGATGCTGCCGCTGACGGCCGCGCTGGGCCTGCTGCTGGCGCACGACTCCCACGCGCCCGCCGCCCCCGCCGACTTCCCGCCGATGCTGCTGGCCAACCTGCTGACCTACGGGTTCGCGGGAGTGCAGCTCTACTGCGCCACCCGGTGCATCCGGCTCACCCGGACGGCTTGACCTCCGGCTTGATCTCCGGCTGGAGCACCCCGCCGATCACGCCGGCGAACTCGCGCCAGGCCGACCGCTCCCCCTGGAGTCGCCTCCTGCCCGAGTCGGTCAGCCGGTAGGTGCGCCGGCGGCGGCCGCTCACCGTGGCCCACTCGCTGGCCAGCAGGCCGGTGCGCTCCAGCTTGCGCAGCGCCGGATAGACGGTGCCGGTGGGCACGCTGAGCGCACCGCCGCTGCGCTCCTGGAGGGCCTCGATGATGGCGTAGCCGTGCAGCGGCTCCCGCTCCAGCACGGACAGCAGCAGGGCGTCCATGTGGCCCCGGAGCGCGTCGGGATTCATGACCACGATCCTAGGCAACGGTTCGTCATGTAGATAGCCTACATGTAGGCTCTCTACATGTAGGCAGACACAACGACGGAGTGGGAACGATGGACGTACTCGAGCTGGCCCGATTGCAGTTCGCGGCGACAGGGAGCCTCCACTTCCTGTTCGTCGTGCTCACGCTCGGGCTGGCGCCGCTGGTGGCGATCATGCACACCCGCTGGGCGCTGTCCGGCAGGCCGCTGCAGGAGCGGATGACCCGGTTCTGGGGCCAGATCTACGTGATCAACTACGCGTTGGGCATCGTCACCGGACTGGTGATGGAGTTCCAGTTCGGGCTGTCGTGGAGCGGGCTGACCCACTACGCGGGCGACGTGTTCGGCGCCCCGCTGGCCATGGAGGCGCTGATCGCGTTCTTCCTGGAGTCGACCTTCCTGGGCCTGTGGATCTTCGGCTGGGGGCGGCTGCCGAAGTGGGCCCACCTGGCCTGCATCTGGCTGGTGACCGCCACGGCCTACGCCAGCGCCTTCTACATCATGGTCGCCAACTCCTTCCTGCAGAACCCGGCGGGGGCGGTGCTCTCCGGCGACCGGCTCGAACTGACCGACTTCGGCGCGCTGCTGACGAACGAGGCCCTGGTCTTCTCCTTCCCGCACGTCCTGGGAGCCGGGCTGTTCACCGGGGCGATGGTGCTCGTCGGGGCCAGTGCCTACCAGTTGCGCCGCCGTACACCTGACGTGGAGTTCTTCACCCGGTCGCTGCGGATCGGCGTGGTCACGGCCTCGATCGGCATCTTCCTGACCATCGGCTTCGGCTACGCGCAGTTCGCCGGTGTCCAGGAGGGCAAGTTCCAGAGCGGCAGACCGGGCCTGATCCCGCTCGGGTTCATGACCGAAGGCGGCAACCTGCTGGCCCTGGTCGTGCTGTTCTTCATGCTGCCGCTGATCGCCGTGCTGCCGCGCTGGCGGTGGACGCACCCGATCCTCATCGCGCTCACCCCGGTGCCCTTCGTGATGGCGATCCTCGGCTGGCTGGCCAGGGAGCTCGGGCGGCAACCCTGGATGATCTGGGAGAAGCTGACCGTGGCCGACGCCATGTCGCCACAGCTCACCGCCGGCATGGTCACCGCCTCGACCATCGGCTTCGTCGCGGTGCTGGGGATGCTCGCGATCGTCGACTACGTGCTCATCGCCAGGGTGATCAAGCGCGGTCCCGACGACGTCGCCCTCGGGGCCGCAGCCGAGCAGCGCTCCCCCGCGCTGTCCTATTAGGAGTGCCGCAATGGAACTGATCTGGTTCGCCGTCTTCGCCGTGCTGCTGGCCGGCTACTTCGCCCTGGAGGGCTTCGACCTGGGAGTCGGGCTGTTGCTGCCGGTGCTCGGCAGGACCGGCGAGGACCGGGATCGCATGGTCGCCGCCATCGCGCCGTTCGTGCTGGCCAACGAGGTATGGCTGGTGGCGGTCGCCGGGACGCTCTTCGGCGCCTACCCGCTGCTCGAAGGCGAGGTGTTGTTCGGGCTCTACCCGCTGGTGGTGGGGATGCTGCTGTCGTGGGTGGTGCGCGATGCCGGGCTGTGGTTCCGGCGCAGGATCGACGGCACGTCCTGGCGGCGCTTCTGGGACCTGATGATCACGCTCGGCTCGTTCGGGCTATCGTTCGGCTGGGGTCTCGCGCTGTACGCGGCGGCCACCGGGTTCGGCTCGTCGCCGCTGCATCCGGTGGGGCTGCTGCTGGGCGTGGTGGTGACGCTGCTGTTCGCCCTCCACGGGTGGACGTTCCTGGGCTGGCGGGCACCCGGGTTCACCGGGGTCACCCGTTCGGGTCGCGCGCTGCTGGCCACGGGCCTGCTCGCCGCGCTCCCCGCCGTCGGCGTGCTCGCGGGCGGCATGGGCCATCTGCTGGACCACAGCGCGCCCACGGAGACGCTGAGTGTGCTCAGTCTCATGGTCCTGCCGTTCGCACCCATCATGCTGGGCGCGCAAGTATGGACATGGCGCACTTTCCGCCCAGGTAAGGACGCCCATCGCATCCCATCGTTCTTCTGAGGACATGTGCACAAGGACCTCCTGCGCCTCATGCGGGCCGAGCAGTCGGTACGCCGCCACCTCGCCGTCACCTTCGTCGCGGCGGTGGCGGCGGGGCTGCTCGTCCTGGTGCAGGCCGAACTCCTGGCCGGGGTGCTGTCGGGCCGATTCGCCGCCGTCGCGCTCGCGGGGGTGGCCGCGGTGGTCGCCGTGCGGGCGCTGCTGGCGTGGACGCAGGGCGTGTACGCCGGCCGCACCGCCACCGGCGTCAAGTCCGCGCTCAGGCACCGCCTGCTGGCCCGGCTTCAGGAACTCGGCCCGGCACGCGCGGCCGGGCACCGCTCGGGCGAGCTCGTCACCCTCACCGGGCGCGGCCTCGACGGCCTCGACGCCTACCTGACCGGCTACCTGCCCGCGATCGCCGTGGCCGCGGTGATCCCGGTCGCGGTGCTCGTCCGCCTGTTCGTCGCCGACCTGGCCAGCGCCGTCATCGTGCTGGTCACCCTGCCGCTGATCCCGATCTTCGGCGCGCTGGTCGGCATGACCACCAAGGCCGTCACCGAGCGGCAGTTCCAGGCGCTGTCCCGGCTCGGCGGGCACTTCCTCGACGTGGTCCGCGGTCTGCCCACGCTGCGCGCCTTCGGCCGGGCCCGCTACCAGGCGACGGTCATCGAGCGGGTCGCCGACGCCCACCGGGGCGCCACCATGCGGACGCTGCGGGTGGCGTTCCTGTCGTCGCTGGTGCTGGAGCTGTGCGCGTCGCTGTCGCTGGCGCTGGTGGCCGTCCCCATCGGGCTGCGGCTGCTGGGCGGCTCCCTCGACCTGACGACCGCCCTGCTGGTGCTGCTGCTGGCGCCGGAGGCGTACCTGCCGCTGCGCGCCATGGGCACCCGCTTCCACGCGTCGATGGAAGGGGTGGCCGCCGCGGACGCCGCCTTCGCCGTACTGGACCGCGCGTCCGACCCCGGCACACCCGCCGCCGAGCCGGGCTCCGCGCGGGCGCTGCCGGACGGGCCGCCGCGCATCCGGCTGGAGGACGTGACCGTCCGTTACCCCGGCCGCGACGATCCCGCGCTCGAACACGTCACCCTCACCATCGAGCCCGGTGAGCGGGTGGCGCTGGTCGGCGAGAGCGGTGGCGGCAAGAGCACCCTGCTCCACCTGCTGCTCGGCTTCGTACGGCCGTCCGAGGGCAGGGTCCTGGTGGACGGGGCCGATCTGCGCGAGCTCGACCTGGACGGCTGGCGCGACCGGCTGGCGTTCGTGCCGCAGCGCCCGCACCTGTTCACCACCACGGTGGCCGGCAACATCCGGCTCGGCGCCCCGGCCGCGACACCTCAGCAGGTCCGCCGGGCGGCCACGGCCGCGCACGCGCACGACTTCATCGACGAACTCCCCCAGGGGTACGAGACCCAGGTCGGCGAGCGGGGCGCGAACCTGTCGGCCGGTCAGCGCCAGCGCATCGCCCTGGCCAGGGCCTTCTGCCGGCCGTCGGCACCGGTCCTGCTGCTGGACGAGCCCACGGCCCGGCTCGACGGCCGCAGCGAGGCGGCCGTGGTCGCCGCGACCGCCGACCTCTGCCACGGCCGCACCGCCGTCATCGTGGCCCACCGGCCGGCGATGATCGAGCTCGCGGACCGGGTGATCCGCCTGCACGAAGGCCGCGTCATCGCGGACACGACCGCCCACGGGATGAACGAGGAGCGAGCGGTGCTCCCGCGCACAGGATCGACGAGCACGGGGGGTGCGGCGTGAATCGGCGTATGGGGTGGCGGCTTGTCTGGGCCGTGCTGGCCGGGGGCGCGGCCGACCTGGCCGGGCTGGGGCTGATCGCGGCGGCCGCCTGGCTGATCACCAGGGCGGCCGAACAGCCGCCGTTGGCGGCGCTCAGCGTGGCGATCGTGGCCACGCGGGCGTTCGCCACCAGCAGGGGCGTATTCAGGTACGCCGAGCGGCTCACCGGGCATGACGTGGCGCTGCGGGCCCAGGCGGACACCCGTGAGCGGCTCTACGCCTCGCTCATCACGCCCCGGCGGCCCAGGCACGGCGGGGCGGACCTGCTGAGCCGGATGGTGGACGACACCGAGGCGGTGCAGGACCTGCTCGTGCGCTGCCTGCTGCCCGCCGCTGCCGCCGCCATGGCGGGGCTGGCCGCGGTGGTCGTCGGGCTGACGCTGCTGCCCGTCTCGGCGCTGGTGCTGGCCGCCGGGCTGGTGGTGGCGGGTGTGCTGCTGCCCGCAGGGACGGCCACGGCGGCGCGGCGCTGGTCGGCCAGGATCGCGCCGACCAGGGCCGAGCTGGCCGGCCGGGTGGCCGATCTGGTGCACGGCTCGGCGGACCTGGCCGCGTACGGCGCCGGCGACCGCGCCCTGGCCGACGCGATGGCCGCGGACGAAGGGCTGGCCGTGCTCGAACGACGCCAGGCTCGCGTGCATGCCGCGGCCCTGGCGGGCGGCACCCTGGTGCAGGGCCTGACGGTGGCCGCGATCGTGCTGATCGCCCAGAACGCGGGCGTGGGCACGGTGGCCACCGCCGTGCTCGCGCTGACGGCGCTGGTGTGCTTCGAGCCCGTCCTGCCGCTGGCCGCCGCGGGCGAGCGCCTCGCGGGCGTGCTGGCCGCCCTGCGGCGGCTGCGCGAGGTCCGGTCCGCTCCCCCCGCGATCACCGAGCCGACCACCCCGGTCCCTCCCCCGTCGTCCCCCCTGACCGTCGAGATCGACGATCTGGTCGTACGGCACCCCCTCCGGACCCCGCTCGGCCAGGAAACTCCCGCGCATGAACCGGCGGAGGGCAGGGCGGCCGTCGACGGGGTGTCGCTGACGTTGGCGCCGGGGAAGCGGGTCGCGCTGGTGGGGCCGAGCGGGGCAGGGAAGAGCACGGTGCTGGCGGCGATGATGCGGCTCGTCGACCCCGAGTCCGGAAATATCAGGATCAACGGGGTCGACATCAGGGACATGGCCTCAGATGAGGTTCGAGCACTGATGACCGGCCTGACCCAGGATCCGTACATCTTCCAGACCACGCTGCGCGACAACCTGCGCCTGGCCGGGCCCGAGGCGGGCGAGGAGGACCTGCTGCGCGCCGTACGGGATGCCCGTCTCGATCACTGGGTCGAGCGGACCGGATGGGACGCCGAGCTGGGCGAGGACGGCAGCACCGTGTCCGGCGGGCAGTTGCAGCGGCTGGCGCTGGCCAGGGCGCTGCTGTACGACCCGCCGGTGCTGCTGCTGGACGAGCCGGCCGAGGCGCTGGACGAGGAGACGGCCGACGCGCTGATGGCCGACCTGCTCGACGTGACGCACGATCGCACCACGCTGCTCGTCACGCACCGGCTCAAGGGCCTGGAGCAGGTGGACGAGATCGTCGTCCTGGAGGAGGGGCGCGTCGTGCAGCGCGGCCACCACGACGAGCTGGTCGGGCGGCCGGGTTACTACCGGGACCTGTGGGAGTCGGAGGCGCTGACCCGCCGCTGAGCCGGGAACCATCCGCGCGACCCGCTCGTTGGCTTGGCATGACAGACTGGTTTAAAGTACAAACCAGTTTGCGGCCGAGAGGATTCGCCATGACAGACGACGGAGAGCAGCCTCCCACCCCCGAGGACACCCTCCGCCTCATGGAGGAGCAGCGGGCCGCCACCGTGCGGGCCCTGAGCGGCGATCCCCTGCTGCTCTACGCGCCGTGGGGCATCGCCTGGCTGCTCGGGTTCAGCGCGTTCTTCCTGCATTACGGCCTCGACGGGGTCTCCTACGCGCCGATCAGCCAGATGCAGGCGCTGAGCGTGCTCATGGGCGCGCAGCTGGTGGCGGGGGGCGTGGCGGCGTTCGGGATCGTCCGGATGGCCGGCGTGATCCGGGGCGGGACCTCGGCCAAGGGCGCGATGTTCGGCTACGCGTGGTTCGGCGGCATGGTCCTGATGTCGGTGATCGCGATCCGCTTCAGCCCCATGCTGCCCCCGGCCGAGACCGGCCTGTTGTGGGCGGGCATCTCCCTCATGGTGGTCGCCGTCCTGTACATGGCCGGTGGCGCCATCTACCACAACTGGCCGATGTTCTTCATCGGCGTCTGGATCGCGGCGGTGGACGCGCTGGGAGTGATTCTCGGCCCCGGCTGGCACGCGCTGCTGACGGCCGTGCTGCTCGGCGGGGGGCAGATCGCGATCGCGTGCTGGCTCAGGCGGCGCCCGTGACGGCGGACCACGCGCTGCCCGAGCTCGACCCGGTGATCCACGCCCAGGCCCGGCTGCGCGTGGTGGTCACGCTCAACACGCTCGCCGACGGCGACGAGATCGCCTTCCCCGTCCTGAAGGACCTGCTGGGCATGACGGCCGGCAACCTGTCCGTCCACCTGTCCAAGCTCGAGGAGGCGGGCTACGTGCACATCACCAAGACCCACAAGGGCCGCACCCCCGTCACCTTCGTCGCGCTGACCAAGCGCGGGCGGCTGGCCCTCGAGGACTACACCAAGGCGATCCGCGCCCTACTCGACTCCGCAGGAGGCACGTCATGACAGTCCTCGCCCAGACGGTCGAGGTGACCCGCCGCTACGGGAGCACGCTCGCCCTCGACAGCGTGTCCCTCGACATCCGCGCCGGCGAGCTGGTCGGCCTGCTCGGCCCGAACGGCGCGGGCAAGTCCACCCTCATCAACCTGTTCGTCGGGCTGCGTCGCCCCAGCTCCGGCAGGGTCGAGGTGCTGGGCGGCTCCCCCGCCGACCCGCTGGTCCGGCGCGGCATCGGCGTCACACCGCAGGAGACCGGCCTGCCCGAGGTGCTCAGGGTCGGCGAGCTCGTCGACTTCGTGTCCGCGCACTTCCCGGACCGGGCCGACAGGTCGGAGCTGCTGGACCGCTTCGACCTCGGCGACCTGGTCAAACGCCAGATCGGCGGCCTGTCGGGCGGGCAGAGGCGGCGGCTGGCCGTGGCGCTGGCGTTCGCGGGCAAGCCCCGCCTGGTCTTCCTCGACGAGCCGACCACCGGGCTCGACGTCGAGGCCAGGCGCGCGCTCTGGGACGGCATCAGGTCCTTCCACGCCGAAGGCGGCACCGTGCTGCTGACCAGCCACTACCTGGAGGAGATCGAGGCGCTGGCGCAGCGGGTGGTGGTCGTCGGGCAGGGCCGGGTGCTCGCCGACGACACCGTGCGGGCCATCCGCGACATGGTGGGCGTACGGCGCGTCTCCCTGGTCGCGGCCGAGCTGCCCGAGCTGCCCGGGGTGATCGCCGTCCACCGTGAGGACGGCCGCGTCCATCTGGTCACCTCCGACCCGGACCGGCTGGTCGTCGAGCTGGTGCGCAGCGGCACGGCGTTCTCCGGCCTGGAGATCAGGCCGACCTCGCTCGAGGAGGCCTTCCTCGCCATCACCGCCAAGGAGCCGTCCCATGTTTAGCCTGATCCTCGCCCACACCCGCTATCAGGCCCTGGAGCAGCTCCGGGTGCCGATCGGCCTGCTGGCCGGCACGCTGTTCCCGGCCATCTCGATGCTGGCGTTCGTGGTGCCGTTCGCCGGCGGCGACCCGCTCTCGGCGACGACCGCGACGGGGTCGATGATGCTGATCGGCGCGATGTCGTCGGCGCTGATGTCGCTGTCCATCTCGGTCTCGCAGGATCGCGAGCAGCCGTGGAACCCCTACCTCCGCACCCTGCCCGCAGGCCCGTTCCCCCGCTTCGCGGGCCGGATCCTGACGACCATGGGCATGATGGTCATCTCGGTGATCCCGGTGCTGGTGATCGCCGGACTGTTCACCGAGGCGACCATCACCGCGCCCCGGCTGCTGCTCGGGGTGACGGCGGTGCTGGTCTCATCGATCCCGTTCATGCTGATCGGCCTGTTCATCGGCTTCGCGATGCCGTCGAAGGCGGCCATCGCGGTGTCGCAGATCCTGTTCTTCCCGCTGGCCATCGTGGGCGGGCTGATGGTGCCTCTCCAGGTGATGCCCGCCTTCGTGGAGACCATCTCGCGGTTCGTGCCCAGCCGGGGCGCGGGCGAGCTGGTCTGGTGGCTGGCCGCGGGCGTCGAGCCGAAGACGCTGCCGCTGGTGGCGCTGGTGATCTGGACGCTGATCGCCGGGGCGGCGGCGGCCTGGGCCTACCGGCGTGACGAGGGACGCCGGTTCTCCTGAGAGCCGGAGAACCGGGGGGGTGTGCCGCCAAGTCCGCAGCGATCTCGACGGCACACCCGTCCGTGAGGGGGTCCTGTTATTTCTTCTCTTGGAGGGTCACGGTGGCGGAGCTCTCCTTACCGTCCCTCATATATGTGATCTGAACCTGTTGGCCCGGTTTGAAACCTCTGACCTGCCCAACAACGGTATCTCCGCCCTCAACCGCCTTGCCGTCGAACCGCGTGATGAGGTCGCCCTGCTTCAGTCCGGCCTTCTCCGCCGGGCTTCCGGGGGTCACCTGGCGGACCAGGGCGCCGGCCACGTCGCCGGTGGCATCGGCGACGCTCACGCCGAGGAACGCGTGGCTCACCTTGCCGCTGCTGATGAGCTGGTCGGAGACCTGCTTCGCGGTGTTGATCGGGATGGCGAAGCCGACGCCGATGTTGCCGTTGCTGCCGCCGTCCGTGGCGATGGCGGTGTTGATGCCGACCAGCTGGCCACCGGCGTTCACCAGCGCCCCGCCGGAGTTGCCGGGGTTGATCGCCGCGTCCGTCTGGATGGCGCCGCCGATCGTGGTGACCTCACTCGCGCCGGGCTGTCCCCACCCGGGCGGCGCCTGCTGCTGCTCGCCGCCGACGGTCAGCGTGCGGTCGAGCGCGCTGATGATGCCCATGGTGACGGAGCCGGACAGGCCGAGCGGGCTGCCCAGAGCCAGCACGGAGTCACCCACCTTGAGCGCGTCGCTGTCGCCGAGCGTCGCCGCGGTCAGCCCGGAGACGCCCTCCGCCCTGATGACCGCCAGGTCGGTCGCGGGGTCGGTGCCGACGACCGAGGCCTTGGCCGTCCTGCCGTCGTTGAACTTCACGCTCATCTCACCGCCCTGACCGGCGCCCACGACCACGTGGTTGTTGGTCAGGATCAGCCCGTCCTGCGACAGGACGACGCCCGACCCCTCCCCGGTGGACCCCTTGATCATCACGACCGAGGGCTGCACCTTGGCCGCGACGTCGGCGACGCTGAGCGGGTTGGAGGCCTGCTTGAACGTCGGGCTCGGGTTGCTCGCGGTGACCACCTGCGGCTGCTGGAACGCGGTGGCGACGGTGGCCCCCACGACGCCGCCGCCGATGGCCATGGCCGCCAGAGCCAGGCCCGCGACCGCCTTCTGCCGGACGGAGAAGCCCGGCTTGGACCGCGCGGGAGGCGGCGGGGGCGGTGGGCCCATGATCACAGTGTCACGCCGGGGGAAGCCCCCGGCGGAGGGCGGGGTGTCGCCGAACTGGCTCCACCCGCCTGCGCTCTGATCGCGAGGCTCGTTCGCGTTCATCTTCATCTCCTCAAGTCCCGATGACACAAGAGTGCCAAGTCCCGCGTAAGACCTGGTTAAGCGCTTGATCAGAGGGGGGTGAGAAGTCTGACGACAGCCTTATCACTGCAGGTAGGGGGCCGGTCACCGAGGGAGAATCGGCGGAGAAATTCTGCCGCCCGACCGGCTCTTGTCGGCGTGGCGCGGCCCGCCTAGGGGCGTGCGGGCCAGTATTCGTCCTTGAGCAGCCGTTTGTACAGCTTTCCCGTGGGATGCCGGGGCAACTCCGCACGGAAGTCCACCGACTTCGGGCACTTGTAGTGGGCCAGGCGCGCGCGGCAGTACTCGATCAGCTCCGCCTCCAGCTCCGGCCCCGCCTCGGCCATGGACACCGGCTGCACCACCGCCTTGACCTGTTCGCCCATCTCCTCGTCCGGTACGCCGAGCACCGCCACGTCGGCGACCTTGGGATGGACGCTCAGGAGGTTCTCCGCCTCCTGCGGGTAGATGTTCACCCCGCCCGAGATGATCATGTACGAGCGGCGGTCGGTGAGATGGAGGAAGCCGTCGGCGTCGAGGTAGCCGATGTCACCGAGGGTGGTCCACCCCCTGCCCAGAGGGTCCTGCACCGAGCGGGTCTTGTCCGGGTCGCCGTGGTACTCGAAGGTGATGCCGTTGTCGAAGTAGACGGTGCCGTGCTCGCCCGCCGGGAGTTCGGCGCCGTTCTCGTCGCAGACGTGCACGGTGCCGAGCAGGGAGCGGCCGACGGCGCCCCGGTGGGCGAGCCAGTCGGCGGAGTTCACGTACAGGAAGCCGTTGCCCTCGGTGCCGGCGTAGTACTCGTGGATGATCGGGCCCCACCAGTCGATCATCTGCTCCTTGACCGGGATCGGGCAGGGGGCGGCGGCGTGGATAGCGCACGTCAGCGACGACAGGTCGTACTTCTCGCGGGTCTCGGCGGGCAGTTTGAGCATTTTGATGAACATGGTCGGGACGAGCTGCGAGTGCGTCACCCGGTACTTCTCGACCAGGCGCAGATACTCCTCCGGGTCGAAGCGCTCCATGACGACGACCGTGGCGCCGAGCCGCTGGAAGGTCAGGCTGTAGCGCAGCGGCGCGGCGTGGTAGAGCGGCGCGGGCGACAGGTAGACGCTGTCGGCCGTGGGCGCGAACAGCCCCTCGATGAGCCGGTACAGCATGCCCGGCTCGGTGAGCGGCGGGTGCGTGAGTACCGGTTTGATGCCCTTGGGCATGCCGGTGGTGCCCGAGGAGTAGAGCATGTCGGCGCCCTGGCTCTCGTCGTCGATCGGGGTGGCCGGCTGCTTCGCCACCGCCTCCTCGTACGACTCGAAGCCGTCGGCGATCCCGTCCAGCATGAGGCGCAGCTCGACGGCGGAGGTGCCGGCGGTGGCGGCGGTCGCGACCTCGGCGAGATCGGCGCTGGAGATGAACACCCGGGCGCCGCAGTTCTGGATGATGTAGGACAGCTCGGCCGCCTGCAGGCGGGAGTTGATCGCGGTGTAGTAGAGGCCGGAGCGGTGGGCCGCCCAGGCGATCGCGAGGAAGAGCGGATGGTTGCCGAGCATGAAGGCGACATGGTCCCCCGGCCTCAGGCCGGCGGCGCGGAACAGGTGGGCCAGCCGGTTCGACTCCTCGTCGAGCCGGCGGTAGGTGATGACCTGGCCGGAGCCCGCCATGATCACAGCGGGCTTGTCCGGGCTGACTGCTGCGATGGCTCCGGGGTACATGACCGAACACTATTCTGCGCATCGGCGGATTCGCCAGAACCCCGTGCGCACGGCGAAGCCGCGACCTCGCCATCGAGGTCGCGGCTCCGTCGTGGATCATCGGTCAGGAAGCGGCGTGGTACACGCTCTCCCAGCCCGAGTGCCAGCCCTTGGGCGACCACTCGTTGCCCCGGCTCACGTTCACCGAGATGTGCTCGGCGTCCTTACCGGAGAACGAGAAGTGCTTCGGGAACTTGTGGCAGTTCTTGTACCGCTCGAAGTGCGTGGAACCGTCGTGCTCGACGATCTTGAAGGTCGCCCACGCACAGTCGTTCTTGCCCCACCACTTCTTGTTGTGGAGGTTCGCGTGCACCGTGTAGGTGTCGATGTGCTTCCACTCCCACACGTGTTTCTTGACCTTCTTCGGCACCCACTTGCACTTCAGGTCGCCGTTCTTCTCCCAGCAGACCTTCTTCTTGACCCAGAAGGTCTTCCAGTGGCCATCCTTGTACTTCTTCTGGTGGACGACGACGCTGCCGTTGGCGCGGGCCTTGCCGTCACTGGAGTGGTAGGAACCCCAGCTGTCGTAGGAGGACGCGGCGGCGGACGCGGCCGTCGTGGTCGTCGCGCTCGCGGCGGCGGGGGCGGCGATGGCGACGGAGGTGGCGGCGGCGACGCCGATCAGGATGCGGGTTGCGAATCGCACTTCGGGACTCCTCGGGAGAGGTTTTGCTGTGCTGTCCCTGTATTGATAAGCCGGACCAATTGCCCATCACTTACAAGTCACTAGAAACGGCCCAAAAACCCGTATTCCCGGCTTTTCCTGATCTTTCGCGATATTTACTCGGCGGCGATCACCGAGCCCGCGTACTTCTGCGCGATGAAGTCCTTGACTTTCGGGTCCTGCAGCAGCTTGCCCAGGGTCACGATATTCGCGTCCTTCTCGTGGCCGGCCGCCACCACCAGGCCGTTCACGTACGGGTTCCCCTCGGTCTTCTCCAGCGCCAGGGCCTGCGTGGCGGGCTTGAGTCCGGCCTCGATGGCGTAGTTGCCGTTGATCACCGCCGCGTCCACGTCGTCCAGCGAGCGGGGCAGCTGCGCGGCCTCCAGCGGCTTGAAGACGAGCTTCTTGGGGTTGCCCGCCACGTCCCGCTCGGTCGCGGTGGTGCCGGCGCCCTCCTTGAGGGTGACCACGCCGTTGTCGGCGAGCAGCTTGAGCGCGCGGCCCAGGTTGGTGGCGTCGTTCGGGAGAGCCACGGTGGCGCCCGCCGGCAGCGCGGCGAGGTCGGCCGACTTCTTGGAGTACAGGCCCAGCGGCTCCAGGTGCACCGGCGTGACGAAGCTCAGCTCGGTGCCCTTGGAGGAGTTGAAGTCGTCCAGGTACGGCTTGTGCTGGAAGAAGTTGGCGGCGAGCAGACCCTCCTCAAGCTGCACGTTCGGCTGCACGTAGTCGGTGAACTCGACGACTTCGAGCTTGATCCCGGCGGCGGGAGCCAGGTTCTTCTTGACGAAATCGAGGATCTCGGCGTGGGGGACCGGGGTCGCGCCGATCTTCAGCACGGTGTCCGCCGACTCGGCGGTGGTCGCGGGCCCGGCGGTGGTCGCGGACTGTGACGTGCCGCACGCGGCGAGCAACAGCGAGAGGGCAGCCGCGCCCACAAGACGATGAATTTTCATGATTTTTCCTTACTTATGCGATAGGCGCCGGGCGAGCAGATCGCCCAGGCTCTGCATGATTTGCACGATCACAATGAGCATCACGACGGTCACGATCATGACCACCGTCTCGAACCGCTGATATCCGTACCTGATGGCCAGGTCGCCCAGCCCGCCCCCGCCGATGGTCCCGGCCATGGCGGTGTAGCCGATCAGCGCGACCACCGTCACGGTCACCCCCGCGACGATCCCCGGCAGCGCCTCGGGCAGCAGCACCTTCCACACGACGGCGCCGCGACCGGCCCCCATCGCCTGCGCGGCCTGGACCACGTCCCTGTCGACCTCGCGCAGCGCCGTCTCCACCAGCCGCGCGAAGAACGGCACCGCCCCGACGGTGAGCGGCACCACCACGGCGGCGGTGCCGATCGTGGTGCCCACGACCAGCCGGGTGAACGGGATGATCGCGATCATCAGCACGATGAACGGCAGCGACCGTCCCACGTTGACGAGCACGCCGAGGACCGACTTGAGCACCGGCAGGGGCCGCAGCCCGCCTCGGTCGAACACCACCAGCGCCACGCCCAGGGGCAGGCCGAGCAGCACCGTGAAGACCGCCGCCCAGCCGACCATCACCCCGGTCTGCCAGGTGGCCTCCCACAGCAGGGGGGCCATCTCGTCCCAGGTCATCGGGCCCTGCCCGCCTTTCCGTCGGAAACCGTACCGCTCACGACGTCTCCGCTCATGACGTCTCCGCGAATGACGTGTCCGCTCATGACGTCTCCACCAGCAGGCCGCGCTCGCGCAGGTACGCCAGCGCGGACGAGACCTGCTCGCCCGAGAAGGCGACCCGCAGGCGGCCCACGGAGCCGCCGGCGAGGTCCTCGATCGAGCCACCCAGGATGCTGATGTCCACGTCGAACTTGCGCACCGCCTCCGACACCAGCGCCTGCCGGGGGTCGCCGGTGAAGGTGAGCGTGACCGAGCCCGCCGGGGCGGGATCGGGCAGCGGGAAGATCTCCTTGGTAAGCCGCGAGCCGGGCGTCCTGATGAGGTCGGCGATCGGGCCCGACTCCTCGACGCGGCCGCCGGACATGATGGCGACCGAGTCGCAGATGCTCTTGACCACGTCCATCTCGTGGGTGATCAGCAGAATCGTCAGCCCGAGCTCGGCGTTGAGCCGCCGGAGCAGGGCCAGGATGGACTGTGTGGTGCCGGGGTCGAGCGCCGAGGTGGCCTCGTCGGACAGCAGCACCGACGGGTTGCCCGCCAGCGCCCTGGCGATGCCGACCCGCTGCTTCTGGCCGCCGGACAGCTGGTGCGGGTGGTCGCTCCCACGCCCGCCGAGCCCCACCAGGTCGAGCAGCTCGCCGACCCGGCGCCGCCGCTCGGCCCTGGGCACGCCCATGACCTCCAGGGGGAAGGACACGTTCCCGGCGACCGTGCGCGAGGAGAGCAGCGCGAAGTGCTGGTGGATCATGCCGATGCGCTGGCGGGCGCGGTTGAGGTCCTTGCCGCGCAGCGCCGTCAGGTCCTGCCCGGCCACCGTCACGGTGCCGGCGCTGGGCCGCTCCAGCAGGTTGACGCAGCGCAGGAGGGTGCTCTTGCCCGCGCCGCTCTGCCCGACCACACCGTAGACCTCGCCCTGGCGCACACGCAGGTCGACACCGTCCAGTGCGACGGTGCCGCCGTACGACTTGCGCAGGCCGGAAACCTGGATCACGCTTTCTCCCCATGACTGACAGCGGCCACGAAGGGACCGCTGGAACGGACATAGTCGAAACGGGGGGAGTTAGCGCATGCCCGAGTGATAGGGCAGGTGGCTCAGCCTGCGCAGCACGAAAGAGGGTGTGATCATGATGGCCTTCGAGGGGTGCGGACGGTTCGGTCTAGCGGCGCATGGCGGGCATTCGCCGCCCCATACAGCCGCGACAGCACCCGGCGCCTCTGACGCCCCGGTCGTCCACGCGTGCCTCGTTCACGCCCGTGCTAACACCGTGCGCGGTCGGTCCTATTCCGGATAAATCCGGTGATGTGCCTCACTGTACGGTTTCGCGCTCCTGGTACGGATCCCGCAGCGGACGGGCTCGCTCGGCGAACCGGGCCTTGATCTCGGCCATCCGGGGGCCGGGGGCGTAGAAGCGGCCCTTGGTCTCGCCGTACGGTCGGACCCAGTTCTTGGCCGCGAGGTCGCGCAGATCCCGGGCGGCCTGGCCCTGGCTGAGGCCCTCGTCGGCCTGGTACCTGCTGCGGCGCAGCCTCCGGTTGACGAAGACCTCGTAGAGCGCCGAGACGCACCGGGTGTTGAGCCCGTCCGCATCGACCTGCTCTTCCAGGATGATCCAGATCTCCCCCGCCTGAGCCAGACGCTGGCGCACGCGCTGGGCCTGGAGGTGGTGAGCGCGCAGGCAGAATCTCACCCAGGAATGGGTGTTCGCGTGCGGCTTCCACGAGCCCCGCTGGACGTCACGCAGAGCACGGTAGTAGTCGACAGTGTTCTCGCCGGTGCCGAGCCACTCCTCGATCGAGGAGAACTCCGGCATCAGGATCTGGTCACGGCCGAGAAGCAGTGTCTGCAGCGCGCGTGACATCCGGCCGTTGCCGTCGCGCCACGGGTGGATCGACACCAGGTTGAAGTGGGCCATGGCTCCGCGCACATAGCTCGGCGCGTCAAGGTCGCCGGAGTTCAGCCAGGTGACCAGCTCGCCCAGCAGCCCGGGAACCTCCTCGAAGTCCGGGCCCTCGTACACCACTTCGCTGGTGGCGGAGTTGCGCACGTAGATGCCTCCGGGACGCAGCACGCCCGGGGTCTTGTCGCGGTGGTGACCGATCATCATGAAGTTGAGCGCGTTGAGCACTCCGATGTCGTAGCGGAACGCGGGGGCCCGCGAGAGGAGTTGGATGTAGGTGAGCGCCTGCTGGTAGCCGACGATCTCGCGCGTCACCGACATGGAGGTCTCCAGCGGCTCCTCCCCCGACATGATGGACTCGATGTCCTCGACGCTGGCCCGGTAACCCTCGATGGAGTTGGACCCCTGGATGGCGCGCGCCTGCAGCTGCCTGCGCAGCTGCCCGTCCCAGCGGTGGGCCTCGGCCAGGCGGTACTTCAGATCGCGTCGCATGTCCTCGATCTCGGCGAGCACGGCCTTGTCCGCTGCCTCAAGCGCAGGCGTTCCATAGAGCACGCGACCAAGTCAAGCATCAACGAATCATTCAGTCAAACGACAGGATGATTCGTACATATGCGTACAAGCTCTGATGGTGTCGGTGAGAACAGCGACACCCCGCCGCAGCGACGCTACGACGGGGTGCGCGTTCGGAGGGTCAGGCAGCGACAGTGGCCGCCACCTGGGCCGGGGCGAGGGCGATGTCCAGGACCTCGCGCACGTCGCTGACCGGGTGGATGGTCAGCTCGTCGCGGACCTCCTGGGGCACGTCGTCCAGGTCCGGCTCGTTGCGGGCCGGGATGAGCACCGTGGTGATGCCCGCCCGGTGCGCCGCGAGCAGCTTCTGCTTGACGCCGCCGATCGGCAGGACCCGCCCGGTGAGAGAGATCTCGCCGGTCATGGCCACGTCACCGCGGACCAGCCGTCCGGACAGGAGCGAGGCCAGCGCGGTCGTCAGCGTCACACCGGCCGAGGGGCCGTCCTTGGGCACGGCGCCCGCGGGGAAGTGGACGTGGACCGAGCGGTCCTTGAGCGCTGTGACCGGCAGCTCCAGCTCCGCGCCGTGCGAGCGCAGGTAGGACATCGCGATCTTGGCCGACTCCTTCATCACCTCGCCGAGCTGGCCGGTCAGCGTGAGCCCGGTCTCGCCGGTCTCCGGGTCGGCCAGCGACGCCTCCACGTACAGGACGTCACCGCCCGCGCCCGTGACCGCCAGGCCCGTCGCCACGCCGGGCACCGAGGTGCGCTGGGTGGCCTCGGGCAGCGACGACTCCGGCACGAACCGGGGGCGGCCGAGGTAGCCGACCAGCTCGTCCGCGCCCACCGTGACGGGCAGTTCGCCGGCGGCGGTCACCTTGCGCAGGATGCGGGCGATCGAGCGCTCCAGCGACCGGACTCCGGCCTCGCGGGTGTACTCGGCCGCCAGCCTGCGCAGGGCGTCCTCCTTGACCGTGACCTCCTCGGCCGTCAGCCCGGCCAGGTCCAGCTGCCGGGGCAGCAGGTGGTCGCGGGCGATGGCGACCTTCTCGTCCTCGGTGTAGCCGTCGAGGGTGACGATCTCCATGCGGTCCAGCAGCGGGCCGGGGATCGCCTCCAGGACGTTGGCCGTGGCCAGGAAGAGCACGTCGCTCAGGTCGAGCTCGACCTCGAGGTAGTGGTCGCGGAAGGTGTGGTTCTGCGCCGGGTCGAGCACTTCGAGCAGCGCCGCGGTCGGGTCGCCGCGGTAGTCGGCGCCGACCTTGTCCACCTCGTCGAGCAGCACGACCGGGTTCATCGAGCCGGCCTCGCGGATGGCGCGGACGATGCGGCCGGGCAGCGCGCCGACGTAGGTGCGCCGGTGGCCGCGGATCTCCGCCTCGTCGCGGACGCCGCCGAGCGCCACCCGGACGAACTTACGGCCCATCGAACGCGCGACGGACTCGCCGAGCGAGGTCTTGCCGACTCCGGGAGGTCCGGCCAGGGCGAGCACGGCGCCGCTGCGGCGGCCGCCCACCACGCCGAGCCCCTTGTCCTGGCGGCGCTTGCGCACGGCCAGGTGCTCGATGATGCGGTCCTTCACGTCGGACAGGCCCGTGTGGTCGGCGTCCAGCACCTCGCGGGCACCGGCGATGTCGTAGGTGTCCTCGGTCCGCTCGTTCCAGGGGATGTCGAGGACGGTGTCGAGCCAGGTGCGGATCCAGCCGGTCTCCGGGGACTGGTCGGAGGTCCGCTCCAGCTTGTCGACCTCCTTGAGCGCGGCCTCACGCACCTTGCCGGGCAGGTCCGCGGCCTCGACGCGGGCGCGGTAGTCCTCCTCCTCGGTCCCGGACGAGTCGCCGTTGAGCTCCTTGAGCTCCTTACGGACCGCGGCGAGCTGCTGGCGCAGCAGGAACTCGCGCTGCTGCTTGTCCATGCCCTCTTGGACGTCCTTACGGATCGTCTCGGCCACGTCCAGCTCGGCGAGGTGCTCGCGCGACCACTCGATCAGCTTGGCCAGCCGGTCGGCGGGGTCGGCGGCCTCCAGCAGCTCGACCTTCTGGCCGGTCGTCAGCCACGGCGTGTAGCCGGAGCTGTCGGCCAGGACCGACGGGTCGTCGATCTGGTTGACCTGGTCGACGACCTGCCAGGCGCCGCGCTTCTGCAAGATCGTGGTGGCCAGGGCCTTGTACTCCTTGGCCAGCTCCTGGGCGCGCTCGCCGGCGGCGACGACGTCGACCGTGCTGACCTCCACCCACAGCGCCGCGCCGGGGCCGGTCGTCCCGGTGCCCACGCGCACCCGGGTGACGCCGCGCACCACGGCGGCGGGCTCACCTCCGGGGAGCCTGCCGACCTGCTCGACCACCGCCTGCACGCCGACGGCGCCGTAGCGGCCGTCGATCCGGGGAACGAGAAGAACCTGCGGCTTGTTGAGACCGGATGCCTGGGCCGCGTCGATGGCGGCTCGCACCTCGGAGTCGGACAGGTCCAGGGGAACCACCATGCCCGGCAGGACGACAGCGTCATCCAGCGGCAGGACCGGAAGGATCAAGCTCTCACTCATGCGAACTCCAAAGGGTTGAGTTACATGGACTCAATTCATCAGAGCGCATGAATGTTCCCTTCATTGCCGATGTTCGCTCACAGCGATCGTAATCATGTAAGCGATACCTGAGAGTGAGGCCGGATCAGACCTGGGCCCGATGCGCCAGGACGTGCGCGCTCATAGCCTTGGCACGTGATCTCAGCGGTGGTGCAGCCCCTGTGGCTCGCGCTCTATCAGGGAGAGGCGGACCCGCCGCACCCTCGCGCCCGATGGCTGGCGCCCCGGACGCCACGCTGGCTGGCCCTGCTGCCGTCTCCCCGGCTGGATCTGGTTCAGACGGCCGGCCTGCTGCTGGCCGTGATCGCGTTCTTCATCACGTCCTCCCAGGCGGCCGGGTGGGACACCGCTTCCGGGAACGGCCCCTACCTCATGGCCGCCGCCGTGGCCCTGCCCATCGCGCTGCGCGACCGGTGGCCGCTGTGGGCGTGGCGGGCGGCCTTCCTCGCCCTGCCCTACTCCGTCTGGGTCACCTCCTCCATCGGCGTCCGGCCGGGTGATCCGCCCTACACGTTCCTGATGGCGGTGTCCTATCTGCTGGTGACGTATTCGGTGGCGGTGCGCTGCGAGCGGCGGATCACCGTGGCGGTCTGGGCCGCGAGCGTGCTGGCCGCCTGGATCATCCATCCCGACTCCATGGTCGTCGCCACGGTCCTGGTGACGGTCACCGTCCTGTTCGGCCACAACGTCCGGGTGCGCCGCAGCGCCACGGCCCAGCTGGTCGTGGAGGAGCGGCGCACGCAGGAGGCCATCGGCGCCCAGTCGGTGCTGGAGGAGCGCGCCCGGATCGCCCGCGAGCTGCATGACGTGGTCGCGCACCACATGTCGGTGATCGCGATCCAGGCCGAGGCGGTGCCCCTCAAGGCGGCGGGCGACCCGGCCCAGCTCGAAGCGGGCCTGGCCGACATCCGCGTCCTGTCGCTGGAGGCGATCGCGCAGCTCCGCCAGGTGCTCGGCGTCCTGCGCGATCAGGACGGCCGCACCGACACCACGCCCCAGCCCGGTCTCGACCGGGTGACGGAGCTGATCGCCAACGCGCGGGCCGCCGGGCTGGTGGTGCTGGCCAAGCTGCCCGGCTCGCTGGAGGGACTGCCGGCCGCGGTGGGCCTGTCGGCCTACCGGATCGTCCAGGAATCGCTGAGCAACGCCATGCGCCACGCGCCCGGTGCCACGGTCGTGGTCGACATCGGCCGCGACGACGGCGGCTTACGCCTGCACATCACCAACGGCCCCGGCGTCGCCCCCGCCGGCGCCCCGGGAGCCGGTCAGGGGCTGGTCGGCATGCGGGAGCGGGCGGCGTTGCTCGGCGGCACGCTCGACGCCGGGCCCGTGCCCGTGGGAGGTTTCCAGGTGACCGCGACACTGCCGGTGGACGGCACGACCCAACGGAGGTCCGGGTGATCCGGGTGCTCATCGCCGACGACCAGGGCATGGTGCGGACCGGGTTCACCGTGTTCCTGGGCGGCCAGCCGGACATCCAGGTGGTCGGCGAGGCGGCCGACGGCCGGGAGGCGGTCGAGCGGGCGATCGAGCTGGCCCCGGACGTGGTGCTGATGGACGTGCGGATGCCGGTCATGGACGGGCTCGAGGCCACCAGGCGGCTGCTGTCGTCCGGTGTGCCGTCGAAGGTGCTCATCCTGACCACCTTCGACCTCGACGACTACGTCTACGCGGCGCTGCGGGCGGGTGCCAGCGGGTTCCTGCTCAAGGACGCCTCCGCCGTGCAGCTCGCCGAGGCCGTGCGCGTGGTGGCCTCCGGTGAGGCGCTCATCGCGCCGGCGGTGACCAAGCGACTCATCCACGAGTTCGCCAAGCTGGGCCGGCCACGCACGCCCGACACCCGGCGGCTGGGCGAGCTGACCGAGCGGGAGACCGAAGTGCTCAGCCTGGTCGCCCAGGCCATGTCCAACCAGGAGATCGCCGGCAAGCTGGTGCTGGCCGAGCAGACCGTCAAGACCCATGTGGGGCGGGTGCTGATGAAGCTGGGGTTACGCGACCGGGCTCAGGCGATCGTCTTCGCGTACGAGACCGGCCTGGTGCGGCCAGGCGAGTGACTGCCGCCGATCGCGGCCGTACAGTCGGCTGATGGACGTGGTCAAGCTGTTCCATGAGGTGGTGGACAGGGTGCCGGCCTATCGGGCGTTCCTGGCCGAGCACCACATCGATCCCCGACAGGTCACGACATTTCAGGACTTCGTGGGATTGCCGATGACGACCAAGGACGGCTACACGCGCCGCCATCCCCTGCCCGACCTGTGCCGCGACGGAGTGATCGGCGACATCGTCGCGGTGTCGTCCGGCTCCACCGGGGAGCCGTCGTTCTGGCCGCGCTCCGCCGCCGACGAGCGCGTCATCGCCGCCCGCTTCGAGGAGATCTTCCGGGACTCCTTCCACGCCCGCGACCGACGCACCCTCGCCGTCGTCTGCTTCGCCCTCGGCACCTGGGTCGGCGGGCTGTTCACCGTCAACTGCTGCCGCCACCTGGCGGAGCTCGGCTACCCGATCACCGTGGTGGCGCCGGGCAGCGACCGGCGTGAGATCCTGCGCGTCATCCCCCAGCTCGCGCCGCACTTCGACCAGGTGGTCCTGCTCGGCTACCCGCCGTTTCTCAAGAACATCGTCGACTCCGGTTTCCCCTGGTCCGGCTACGACCTCAAGCTGGTGACCGCCGGCGAGGTCTTCAGCGAGGAATGGCGCACGCTCGTGGCCTCCCGGGCGGGCATCGACGATCCGCTGCGCGGCATCGCCTCCCTGTACGGCACCGCCGACGCGGGCGTGCTGGGCAACGAGACTCCGCTGTCGGTGCGGATCCGCCGCTTCCTGGCCGACCGCCCGGCCACGGCCAAGGAGCTGTTCGGCGAGTCCCGGCTGCCGACGCTCGTGCAGTACGACCCCGAGGTGCGCTTCTTCGAGGAGCACCAGGGCACACTCCTCTTCACCGGCGACAACGGCATCCCGCTGATCCGCTACCACATCGCCGACGAGGGCGGGGTGATCCCGTACGAGCGCATGCTGTCGTTCGTCCGGGAGCACGGGCTCGACCCATCGACCCCCGGCCCCGAACGTCCCTTCGTGTACGTCTTCGGGCGCAGCCACTTCACCGTGTCCTACTACGGGGCGAACGTCTACCCGGAGAACATCGCGGTCGGGCTGGAGCAGCCGGAGGTCAGCGCGCTGGTGACGGGCAAGTTCGTGCTGGAGGTGGAGGAGGACGCGGGGCGCGACCGGCACCTGACGGTCACGGTGGAGCTCGCGCCGGGCGGGAAGCCGTCGCAGGAGACGGCCCGGATCGTGGGGGCGTCCATCCTGGAGCAGTTGCTCCGGCTCAACAGCGAGTTCGGGCACTATGTGCCGCAGGCACAGCAGGCGGCGGTCATCCGGCTGCGGGAGGCGGGGGACGCCGACTACTTCCCTCCGGGCGCCAAACACCGCTACACCCGCTGACCGGCGCTCCCCGGGTTCTCGCCCTGATGACCGTTCTCCTGCCGTCCAGCGGAGTGAGCTTGAATACCTGCATGAACGCCCCAGGTCACCCCATGCTCTACCCAGGTCGCCCCGTGCTCTACATCGTCGTCTGTGCGACCCCGCGCGCCCGCGTCATCGGCGAGCTCGTCGAGTCGGTCGTGCGACGCGGGTGGGCTCCGTACGTGATCGCCACGCCGCAGGCGATGAAGTTCATCGACAGCGACGCTCTCGCCGAGCTGACCGGTGCCCCTGTGCGTCACGAGTACAAGAGTCCCGACGCGCCGGATGTGCTTCCCGATCCCGACGCCGTTCTCGTGTGCCCGGCATCGTTCAACACGATCAACAAGTGGGCGGCCGGCATCAGCGACACCCTGGCCCTCGGGCTGATCACCGAAGCCATCGGGATGGGCCTGCCGCTCATCGCCGCCCCGGCCGTCAACAGCGCCCAGGCCGCCCACCCGGCCTTCGAGCGCAACGTCGACACGCTCCGGGCCGCCGGGGTCGTCATGCTGTACGGCCCCGGAATCTGGGAACCGGCACCACCACGCAGCGGCGGTGCGCCGTTCGATCAGGAGCTCGCGCTTACCGCTCTGGACGAGGTTCGTGACAGGCTGGGCTCGCTGTAGCTCCGAGATGCCGCGGCTGTCGTCCACCTGCTGACGGGTGTGTCACCCTCAGGTATCACGTGAAAGATCAGACCCAGCGGTGACGCGGGTTACATGATCGAATTCGTAGTTTCGACGCCATGCGTACCCGCCGTGGAGTCCTTGGAGTGCTCGCCCTCGCCACGCTCGTTCTCGCGCCCGCGCCGCCGGACGGGCGGCTGGTGAAGGTCTTCGGCGACCCCGCGACGGCGGACCGGGTGGCGATCATCGTGCCTGGCGCGGACGTCACGGCGGAGACGTTCGACACGGGCACCCACCGGCCCGGCGGCTCGGCCCGCGCCCTGCTGGCCGAGGCGGCACGGCTGGCATCCGGCCGGCGGCTCGCCGTGGTGGCCTGGCTCGGCTACGACTCGCCGCCGAGCGTGAGCGTGGACGTGGTGCTGGACACCTCGGCCGCCGAGGGAGCGGCGGCCCTTCGCGAGACGGTCTCGGCCCTGCGTGAGCGGACGATGGCGCCGATCGCGTTGCTGTGCCACAGCTACGGCTCGGTGGTGTGCGCCAAGGCCTTGCCAGGTCTTCCGGTGAGTGATCTGGCCGTGTTCGGGAGCCCTGGCCTCGAAGCCCCTTCCGCCACGGCTCTCGCCCGCCGCCGGCCACCCACGACCGCCACCTTGACCAGCACATCCGCCGCCTCTCCCCCACTGCGGCACGGGACGGGGCCTGGCCCCCTGCAGTACTGGGCGGGGCCTGGCCCGCTGCGGCACTGGGCGGGGCCGGGCGCTCCCCCGGTGCGGCTCTGGGCAGGGCGGGGAGGTGACGACTGGATCAGATTCGTGCCCAAGATGAAGTTCGGCCCTCTGGGCTTCGGCACCGACCCGATGGATCCCGGCTACGGCGCGCGGATCTTCGAAGTGGGTCCGGGCGGCCACAGCGACTACTTCGAGCCGGGCACCCCTTCCCTGCGCAACCTCACCCTGATCGCCCTGGGCAGGCCCGACGAGGTGACCCGTGCACCGGGCGGCGGAGTGTGAGGTGGCTACCGGCCCTACCTCGGGCTTTACCTAGGGGTCGGGGTCGGGCTCGGGCTCGGGCTCGGGCTCGGGGCTCGGGCTCGGGCTCGGGCGAGCCTGGCTCATTCGTCCTCGTTACCGGCCAACCGCTGCTCAAGCTCCGCCAGATCTGCGACGAACCAGATCTGCCGCCCACGGTTCGCCTCGCGGACCCAGTCCCGGAAAGACGAGCTTGCAGCGATATGTTCGGAAATATCGCCCATGACGACGAGGCCACGCCGATAGTTGGCGAACTTCCCGACGAACTCTCCCGCGACCCTCGTACTCAAACGCCAGAAATCCTGGTGCAGCCGCTCAGCGGGGACAACGACCCACTGGACGCGCCGATACGTCGCCTCGCCGATCAGGTCGAGCGCATCCTGCTCACTGCGCAACGGGTGACCCTGCGACTCGCAGATGAAGGTTTCGGACATGGGGTACTCCTCAGATGTCTAGCTCGACCGCTTACGACTGGCGGCGGCAGTTGGGGGCGTAGGCCCTGGCTGGGACCTCGCGGGTTGCGGGGGAATCAGGCGGACCCTCGTACGAGCGACTGCGACTGGGTTACAGATATTCACGTGGGTCGGCTTGCGGGGTTTTCTTGGAAGCCTGCTTCACGGGTTATCACGGGGAAAGTGCATCCCCGATGCGCCGTACATCATCGCGCCGTACATGATCTGAACTGCGCCGGGAGCGACGCGCGCCTATGGCGGCGCAGTGAGGGCTGCATCGAGAGCGGTGCTAGGCATGGGCGTGCTCCGTGAGGAAGCCGATGATTGCTTCCGTCTGGTTCGGGAGGTAGTGACCCCCGTCGGGGATGTAACGGACGGTGGCGTGCGGCGCGGTTTCAGTGATGCGGCGGCGGGTGCTGCTGGAATCGAGAAAGGCGTCGCGACCGCCGACGATCACCAGCAGGGGCATGGTCAGTCGCCGCAGGGCCTCGTCATCGAAGATGGGCAGACGGCCCTGCCGGGGGCGGAAAGAACCGTTGATCAAGAGCATGAAGTCACCGAAGTCTCCGGCCGGAGATGAGGTTGAGGCGGGTCTGGAGACGGAGGCGGACTCTGCTCCGAAGCCCGAACGGGATCCAGGCACGGGCGCGGAGGCGTGTCCAGTTGCCGAGGCAGCCCCACACCCAGATGCAGCGGGGCCGGCCGCGGTGGCGGCAGCGGGTTCAGGCAGAGGCCTGGAGGCGTCCCCGACCGCAGAGGCAACCCCACGGGATGCAGGGACACCCCCAGAAGCGGTAGCAGGCCCAGACGCAGATCGGGAGACATACTCCACCGCAGAGGCGGGCCGAGAATGAGGCGCGGACCCGGCTGCGGAGGCGGCAACGCGGTCGGGGGTGCGGGCTGTGGTGGAGCCGGATGGAGGGCTCGGAGGCGAGGCACTGGTGACGGTAGATGCGGGACCGGGAGGGGCTGGGGTGGAGCTGGGAGGAAGGGTTGGGGTGGAGGTGGAGGTGGGGCCGAGGAGGAGGTGGATGGCTTTGGCGCGGCCCCAGCGGCCGAGTGGCTTCAGCAGCATGGCCACCATCAGCTTGCCCCAGAGCTGGGCTCCGATCCCGCTGGGGCATTGGAGCGCCAGTCGTTCGACCTTGTCGGGGTGGCGGGTGGCGTAGTCGAGGGCCATCCAGCCGCCGAGTGACACGGCGACCATCCTCGTCCGCTGGATGTCCAGAGCATCCAGCACCTCCTCCAGCCAGCGGGCGTAAGCGTCTGAGGTCATGGGGGGACGGGACGGCGCGCTCAGGCCCGGCTCGCCGATGAGGTCGATGGCGTACACCCGGAAGTGGCGGGCGTAGCCGACGACGTCGGTCAGCCACATGGCGCTGTTGGCGACGGAGCCGTGCAAGAGCACCAGCGGAGGGGCGTCGGACGGTCCGCAGGCGATCACGAAGGTCTCGCCCTGCGCGGTGGGCACGTGCAGGTGCTCGGCGGGCACCGGCCAGCGGGCCAGGAACTCGCGATAACGCTTCTCGACGGCCCGCCTGCCACCCTCGGTCTTGTAGATCTCCGCCATCTCTTCGCTCTCTTGGTCCTCTCCCCTCGCCGAGTGGTGGCTAAGGGGACATGGTCATTGCTGCAACGGCTCGCTCACCCTGCAGGGCCGGCGCGCCCTCAGGGTCCGCTGCCTCGCGTGGTCGGTACGGCGTCGAGTAGGCCGGCCGGCCGATTCGCCGGCTCGCGTGGTCGGCACGGACTCGGCGGCTCGATGTCTGGGTGGGCTGCGGGGGCTCGGTGGCCGGATGAGGTGGGGCGGCATGGTCACTGTCTGATGAGGGCGTCGATAAGGCGGAATACCTGGGCGGAGGTCTCCAGGTCGCCCAGGATGACGATCTTCAGGTTGGCGCGTTCCTCGTCGTAGACGAGTTCGACCCGGATGCCGGTAGGGCGGCTTGCCAGGGAGCCCAGGAGCATGGTGCTCAGGCGGTCCATCTCGGCACGGTCGATGCCGTCGATCCGCACGATGCTGGACGCTTCGACGTGCCGGGACGGGGCCTGAGGTGAGACAGGTTGCCCGGTGAACGCCTCCAGGTCCTGGCGGGCGATCCGGTACTGCTTGCCGATCTTGACGGCTTTGAGCCGGCCGTCGCGCACATAGTTGCGGACGGTCTTGACGTGAAGGCCGAGGAGGTTCGCAGCCTGCTCGACGGTGTATTGGTGCATGACATTCCTTAATGTACCGCATGAAGGTGACGATAGGGATGGATAGGGAAGGGGACTGTGCCCAGAGCGAAGTCGCCGTGCTCAGGGCCGACCGGGGACGTACGTTGCGGGGATGAAGCTCGTCGAGGTGACACCCCATCTGCATCTGCTCCACTTCGCCGTCGGGCACGCCTATCTGTGGCACGAGCGCGACGCCCTGACGCTCATAGACACGAGCACGCCCGGCTCGGGCGGCGACATCGAGGGCGCCATCCGGTCGCTCGGCTTCACTCTCGGCGACCTGAAGCGGGTCATCGTGACGCACGGGCACGAGGATCATCATGGCGCGCTCGCGGAGATCGCCGCCGACGCGACGGTGATGGTCCATCGGGCCGACGCGCCGGTCGTCCGGGGACAGGCCGTACAGCAGCTGCCCGAGCGCGCGGACATGCCCGACTGGGAGCGGGAGATCTTCGACGGCCTGCCCCCGATCCCGCCGGTGCCGCCCTCCCGCGTCGACCAGGAGCTTTCGGACGGTGACGTCATCGACTTCGGCGGCGGCGCGGAGGTGATCTCCATCCCCGGCCACACCGACGGCAGCGTCGCCATCCATGTGCCGGCCCATCGGCTGCTGTTCGCCGGCGACACCATCGCCCACGTGGACGGGCGGATCATGCTGGGGGTCTTCAACGCCGACCGCCCGAAGGCGATCACGTCCTTCCGGCGACTGGCGGAGCTCGACCTCGCCCTGGTCTGCGTCGGCCACGGCGACCCGATCACCGGCGACGCCTCGGCCGGACTCCGCCAGGTGGCCGCCACCCTCTGACCCGACAGCCCGGACGACAGGGAGTCGCGTCCGCAGCATGCGGTGCGCCTGCGCATGCCGAGGGCGCCTTGTCAGGACTGGCCTGACGGCCTACCATCAACACGTCAGGCCAACCCTGACAACCCCCCAAGGAGGCCAGATGCCCGCCCCTTCCCTGACCGACCAGCAGATCCACTGCTCGTTCTGCGCCAAGTCCAAGACCGAGGTGGACAAGGTGATCGCCGGCCCCGGCGTCTACATCTGCAACGAATGCGTGCACCTGTGCGACGCCATCCTGCAAGCACCGCCCGCCGAACCCGAGATCCCCTGGCTCGACAGCATGACCGACCAGGACATCCTCGACTTCCTGCCGCGCGTCGCCACGGTGAGCGCCCAGGTCGACGCCAACCTTCAGGTCTGGGTGGGCAGGGCGCGCGACCGTGGCATCACCTGGGCCCGTATCGGCGCGGCCCTGGGCATGGCGCGGCAGTCGGCCTGGGAGAGGTTCTCCGGCGAGGAATGACCATAGGCTCAACGGGCACCTTCATGACATGGTGTCGTCATCGGCTTGACGGGGCCCAAACGGGTTTGTGACACTGTGTCATGAAACATCCGTACGAACCCTAAGGTGCAGCCGTGACCTCGTTCTCCGAGACCTTGAGAAACGCCACCTGGGGCGAGCACGAGGCCGCCGAAGGTGAGAGTTACCTGTCGGAGCTGATGGGCGGGCGGCTGACCGAGCGGGAGTACGGCGAGATGGTCGCCCAGCACTATTTCGCCTACGTCGCCCTCGACGGCGTGTCCCGCAGACTGAGCGATCACCCGGTGGCGGGACGGTTCGTCTTTCCCGAGCTCTACCGGGAGGAGGCGCTGGAGCGGGACCTGGTGAAGATCTACGGGCCGGGCTGGCGCGACCGGATCGCCCCGTCCAAGGCCACGCGGACCCTGGCGGCCCGGATCGAGCAGATGGCCGACTGGCCGGGCGGCTACATCGCCCACCACTACACCCGCTATCTCGGCGACCTGTCCGGCGGGCAGTTCATCCGGATGGAGCTGGAGAAGATCTACGGCTACCAGCCGGGCGGCGGCGTCGACTTCTACCTCTTCGACCAGGTCAGAAGCCTGCCCAGGTTCAAGGACGAGTACCGTTCCCGGCTGGACGCGCTGGCGCCGGACGAGCGGGAGCAGCAGCGGATCATCCGCGAGGTGAAGCTCGCCTACCAGCTCAACACCGAGGTCCTGACCGAACTGCTGCACGTGGTGCGGGCCCCCGCCTAAGGACACAGCCTGAGAACACAGCCTGGCAACCAGCCTAAGGACACAGCCTGAAGGCACGGCCTACCATGAAGCCATGCCCCGGATCTCCGCAGCCACCATCGGCGAGCACCGCGCCCAGACGCGTGACCGCATCCTGCAGGCGGTCTCGCGGCTGTCGAGGGTGCAGGGCATCGACACGATCTCGCTGACGGACGTGGCGCACGAGGCCGGGATCACCAGGACCGTCCTGTACAACTACTTTCCGGACAAGGCGGCGCTGCTGCTGGCGTTCACCGAGCGGGTGACGCGCTACTTCATCGACAGCTACGAGCAGGGCCTGCCCGAGGGCGCCTCGCCGGCCGATCGGCTGCGGGTGTTCGTGCGGCTGCAGCTCGACGGGCTGCTGGCGCATCCGCATCCGGGCGCGGCCGACCTGAGCGCGGCCCTGGGGCCCGCCGCCTACCAGCAGCTGGCCGAGCACGTGGCGCCCATGCAGCGGATCCTGATCGACATCCTCGACAGCGGTGCCGCGTCGGGTGAGTTCCAGGTGCTCGACGTGGCCGCCACCGCGCGCATGATCATGGCGTTGATCGGCGCGGAGCGGGTGCCGCTGATCAGCGGGGCGGTGACCGTCGACCGGGCCACCGAGCTGGTGTCGGCGTTCGTCCTACGCGCCCTGGGCGCACCACCCGCCTGAGGGCCATCCCCCTGGGGTGGCAGGATTGCCCTCATGGCAAACGGTCACATAGAGCTCAAATCAGCACAAGGCCGGTGGATTCTGGCTGCCACCGTGCTGGGGTCCGGTCTCGCCATGCTCGACAGCACGGTGGTGAACGTCGCCCTGCCCTTTCTCGGTACCGAGCTCAACGCCGGCATGGCCGGCCTGCAGTGGACCGTCAACGCCTACACGCTGACGCTCGCCGGGCTGATCCTGCTGGGCGGCTCTCTCGGCGACCGTTACGGCCGGCGCAAGGTCTTCCTGATCGGCACGATCTGGTTCGCGCTCGCCTCGGCGCTCTGCGGGATGGCGCCGAACATCGAGTTCCTCATCGCCGCGCGCGCCCTGCAGGGCGTCGGCGGCGCGCTGCTGACACCGGGCTCGCTGGCGATCATCCAGGCCTCCTTCCACCGGGGTGACCGGCCGCGGGCGATCGGCGTCTGGTCGGGGCTGGGCGGAGTGGCGAGCGCGGTCGGGCCGCTGCTCGGCGGGATGATGGTGCAGACGATCGGCTGGCGGTGGGCGTTCCTCATCAATCTGCCGTTCGCGGTGCTGGTCGTGCTGGTCACGGCAAGGCATGTGCCGGAGAGCAGGGACGAGCTGGTAACGGGCCGCTTCGACGTGCTGGGCTCGCTGCTGGCCGCGCTGTCGCTGGCCGGCGTCACCTACGGGCTGATCCAGTTCGACGCGCCGGCGCCGCTGATCGCGGGCATCCTGCTGGGGGTGGCGTTCGTGGTGGTGCAAGTGCGCAGGTCGCCTGACGCGCTGGTGCCGGTGGGGATGTTCCGCGATCGGGTGTTCACGGCCGTGAACGTGGTCACACTGATCATGTACGGCGCGATGGGCGTGGCGTTCTTCCTGCTGGCGGTGCAGTTGCAGGTGGTGTCCGGGTTCTCGCCGGTCGCGGCGGCCTCGGCGTTGCTGCCCGCCACGCTGCTGATGCTGCTGCTGTCGGCGCGGGCCGGGGAGCTCGCCAAGCGCGTCGGGCCGCGCTGGCCGATGACGGGCGGCATCCTGCTGGTGGGCGTGGGGCTGCTCTGGATGAGCACGATCGGTCCTGACGCGTCGTACCTGCTGCTGGTGCTGCCCTCGGCGACGGTGTTCGGGCTGGGGCTGTCAGCGGTGGTGGCGCCGCTCACCGCGACCGTGCTGGCCAGCGCCGACGATCGTTACGCCGGTACGGCCAGTGGCGTGAACAACGCGGTGGCCAGGACCGGCGGGCTGCTCGCGGTGGCCGCCGTGCCGCCTGTGGTGGGGCTGGTCGGGGACGCCTTCCAGAACGCGCCGGTGTTCGACGCCGGGTTCAGGACGGCCATGCTGATCAGCGCGGCCATGATGGGGGTGGCGGCGCTGATCACGGTCGTCACGGTCACGACGAACGTCCTGGACCCTCAGAACGTGAACGCCTGACTGCGGACGCTGTTGTCGAAGTTGGACACCAGCAGCTCGGGCTCGCCGACCGAGCGGATGTCGGGCAGCCGGGTCAGCAGTTGCCGGAACATGGCCCGCATCTCCTGCCTGGCCAGGTTGGCCCCCAGGCAGAAGTGCGGGCCAGGACCGCCGAAGCCGACATGCGGCTTGGTGTCGCGGGTGATGTCGAAGGCGTCGGCGTCGGGGAAGACCGTCTCGTCGCGGTTGGCCGAGCCGTAGAAGAGCACGACCTTGTCGCCCTTCTTCAGCTCCAGGCCGCGCAGCTCGTAGTCCCTGGTCAGGGTGCGGCGGAACTGCATGATCGGTGAGACGTGGCGGACCATCTCCTCGATCGCGTTGCCGATGTGGGCGTCGAAGTCGCTCATCAGGAGCTCGCGCTGCGCCGGGTTGTCGGTGAGGAGCTTGATGCCGTGGGCCATGGTGTTGCGGGCGGTCTCGTTGCCCGCGACCAGCAGCAGCGAGAAGAACGAGCCGAGCTCGCGGTCGCTGAGCTTCTCGCCGTCGGGGTTGGCGGTCACCAGGAGCGAGACGAGGTCGCCCTTGGGGTCGGCGGCGCGCTCCTGACCCAGCTTGATCACCATGCGCTGGAGGGCGAGCAGGGCCAGCATGTTCTGGCCGGCGAGCTGGACGGTGCGGGCCAGGCTGGTGCGGACGCCGGTGTAGGCGGTGGAGACGTCGACGTGCTGGTGGACCTTGGCCCGCCAGGCCTGCGGGATGTCCAGCATGTCGCAGATGACGTGGATCGGCAGCCGGGCCGCGACCTGGGTGACGAAGTCGCGCGGGCCGTCCTTGATCACGTCGTCGACGATGCCCGCGCACGCGTCGTCGATGTCGGACTGCAGGCCGGCGAGCATCTTCGGGCTGAACGAGCGCGTGACGATCCGGCGCAGCCGGGCGTGCCGCGGGTCGTCCATGTTGACCATGGACTCGCCGAACACCTGCTTGACCCAGGAGGGCGGCTCCGGGTTGGTGGCGGCCGGCTCACTGGAGAAGACCGCGGCGTTACGGCTGGCCTCGACCACGTCAGCGTGCCGGACCAGGGCGTAGAAGCCGGACCCTGACCGGAGGAGCGGCACCTTCTTCTCCGGGAAGAACACCGGTTGCTCCCGCTGCCGGAGACTGGCGAACGCTTCGCGACGTTCTTTCGGGGGCTTACGCCAGAAATCCAGATCTGCGAGATCGATGTGCACGCGCCTATCGTGGCACGTTCCTGCAGCGTTTAAACACTGTTCGGTCGGCCCGGAAATTACTAGAGGTATGAACGTACCGCTTGCCGCTGTTCTGATCCTCCCCCTTCTGACCGGTACGACACAGTCACCCTCCGCTCAGTGCGGCGGCGGGCCTTCGGACTTCGACGGCGACGGCCGCCCCGACGTGGCGGTGGCCGCGCCGTACGACGACCGGCGGGCCGGTTCGGTGACGATTCTGTACGGCTCTGGGGAGCGGGTGAAGCTGACCCAGGACGAGCCCGAGCCGGGCGACGCGTTCGGGGCGGCGCTGGCCGTGGGCGACTTCGACGGGGACCGCTGCTCCGACCTGGCCGTGGGGGTGCCGGAGGAGTTCGCGGGCGATCGGGTGCCGGGCGCGGACGGCAACGGCGTCGTCCAGCTCTACCACGGGTCGACCGGCGGGCTGCGGCCCGGCAAGGAGCTCGCCCTGGCCAAGCCGTCGAGCGACCGGTTCGGCGCGTCGCTGGCGGCCGGCGACCTCGACGGGGACGACCGGGACGAGCTCGCGGTCGGCGCTCCCGGGCTCCGCTCCGGCGGTGGCGTCACGCTCTACTGGATGAAGGGGCGTAAGCCGTACCAGATCACGCAGAAGACGCGCTGGGTGCGGCAGACGGCGCGGATGACGGACCAGTGGGGCGAGGCGGTCGCGACCGGCGACTTCGACGGCGACGGGCGCGACGAGCTGGTGGTCGGCGCGCCGTCCGACAGCGTGACGATGGACGGGCAGGGCTCGGCGACCGTGCTGGACCTGCGGCGTGAGTCGGCGCTCCGGATCACGCAGAGCTCACCGGGGATCGGCGGCTCCGCGGAGAAGTGGGACGCCTTCGGGGCGGCGCTCACGACCGGCGACTTCGACGCCAACGGCCGCGACGACCTGGTCATCGGCGTCCCCGGCGAGGGGCTGACCGCCAACCAGCGCGCCATGGACTACGGCGACGGCGCCCTGCACGTGCTGTACGGGACCAGGCGGGGGCTGGGCGGCGCCCGGTCGGAGATGTGGACGCAGCGGCTGCTCAAGGGCACGCCACGCTACTACGACCGGTTCGGCGCGTCACTGGCCGCCGGGGACTTCAACGGCGACGGCGACGACGAGCTGGCCGTCGGGGTGCCGGGCGAGAACGCCGTCCAGGTGCTGGCGGCGGCGCCCGCCGGTGGGCTGACACGGCACGGGGACCTGCTGATCAAGGGCAAGGGGTCCTCGGTGTCGGCGCTGCGCGCCTCCGGCGGCTACCAGGCCCTGTCGAAGCGGCCGCCGCTCTACGGGCTGGTGGTGGCGGCGCCCGACAAGGGCGTGGTGACGTACGTGCCGGGGGCGCGTGAGCCGGGGGCGCGCGCGGGGCTGCGGCCGGGCAAGGCCCGCCGGCTCGGCACCGGTGAGGGGCTGTACGGTTACGCGCTCGGCTGAGCACCGGCGGCGGCCGGGCCCGTGATGGCCGGGATGGTGACCCGGTGCGAGGTGCGGGCCCGGTCGCCCCGGCGGGAGATGCGGTCCAGGGTGCGGAAGTCCACCGACAGCTCGTCGCGGTCGAGGCGTGCCATGATGTAGCCCCGGCGCTGGTCGATGTAGGAGATGTGCGGGTTCTCCGCGATCGACTCGGCGATCCAGGTCTTGTCCCGGTAGCCGTCGCCGTCGCTGGCGATCGACGTGGCCACCAGTTCCTTGGCCACCACGGGCGAGTCCGGGTCGTCGAAGTCGGCCTTGAGGTCGGCGAGGTGGTGCATGTGCGCGTCACCGGTGAGGACGACCGGGTTGGCGGTGTGCGACAGCGACTCCATCAGGCGGGTGCGCTCGGGAGCGTAGCCGTCCCAGGAGTCCAGGTTCACCTCCCGGCCAGGGCCGCGCTTGTAGTCGCGGTGGGTCATGATGATCTGCTGGCCGAGCAGGTTCCAGCGGGTGCCGGAGCCGCGCAGCCCCTCCTCCAGCCAGCGCCACTGGCCGGCGCCGAGCAGGGTGCGGTCGGTGGACAGCCGCTCGTCGCAGCCGCCGCGCACACCGTCGTCGCAGGCCTGGTCGTCGCGGAACTGGCGGGTGTCGAGCAGGTGGAAGCGCGCCAGGGAGCCCCAGGAGACGCGCCTGTTGAGGTTGAGCCCGGCCCCGCGCAGGGTGGCGCGGCGCAGCGGCATGTTCTCGTAGTAGGCGCGGAAGGCGGCGGCCCTGCGCCGCTCGAAGGCCGGCGCGCCGGTGCTGGAGACCGGGCCGGCCCAGTTGTTCTCCACCTCGTGGTCGTCGAAGGCGACCAGCCACGGGGCCGCCGCGTGCGCCGCCTGGAGGTCGTGGTCGCTCTTGTACTGGGCGTGCCGCAGCCGGTAGTCGGCGAGCGTGGCGCACTTGCCCGGCGTGTGCGTACGGACCCGTCCGGCCAGCGCGGTGTAGCCGCTGGGGCCGTACTCGTACATGTAGTCGCCGAGGAACACGATCAGGTCAGGCTCCTGCTCGGCGAGGCGGCGGTAGGCGGTGTAGTAGCCGTGCTCGTAGTGGGCGCAGGCGGCGACGGCGAACGCGAGCGGCGTCTGGGAGCGCGCGTCCGGGGTGGTCCTGGTGCGTCCCTCGGGCGACAGCCGGCCCTCGCTCCGGAAGCGGTAGAAGTACTCGCGCCCCGGCTGCAGGCCGGACACCTCGACGTGGACGCTGTGGGCGTCGCGCGCGCGGGCGGGGACCGTACCGGATTTGACGATCTTGGAGAAGCGTTCGTCGGTGGAGACCTGCCAGTCGACGTCGGCGTCGCGGGAAGGCATGCCGCCGCGGCCGGCGCCGCCGAGCGGGTCGGTCGCCAGGCGGGTCCAGAGCACGAACCCGTCGGTGCCGGGGTCCCCTGAGGCCACGCCGAGCGTGAACGGGTCGGCTCGCAGGGTTCGCGAGGAGGCGGAGGCTGGGCGCGTTCCGGTCAGCGGGGCGGGCAGGACGAGCCCGGCGCCCGCGGCCGTGAGGAAGGATCTGCGGTCCATGCTCCAGGTATGTCCGGCCCCTCCGACCCGGCCATGACAGCGGGGTCAAGGGCAGGTGAACAGCGTCAGTCGTCCTCGCCGAGCAGCCGCGGAGGCCGTCCCCTTCCCGCTCAGCGGCCTCAGGAGGCCGCCAGGTCCCCTCTCAGCGTCGTCTCGGCGTCTCAGCGTCGTCTCAGAGCCTCGCGCAGGGCTTCGGCGCCGGTGTGGTGAACGCCGGTCATGCCCGCCGCCTCGGCGCCCGCGACGTTCTCCGGGCGGTCGTCGACGAAGACGACGTCGGCGGGGTCGGCGCCGAGCTCCCGCGCCACCTCTTCGTAGATCTTCCGGTCCGGCTTCACCAGGCCCATCCTGGCGCTGTAGAAGCGGCGCGGGATGGCGGCGATCCAGGGCAGCTCGTCCAGGCCGTCGGCGACGCAGGCGGGCGCGTTCGACAGCAGGGCGACGTCGCGGCCGGCGGTCAGGAGCTCGTCCAGGAGGGCGACCGTGCCCTCGTCGGGGTGGGCCCAGCTCGCCACGTCCATCGCGATCAGGCCGTCGAGCTCGGCGCCGGTCACCGGCCTGCCGGCCACCAGCGACCAGTAGTCCGCCGGGGTCAGGGAGCCGGCGTCGAAGGCCAGGCGGTGCTGCCAGTAGCGCTGGTCGAACACCGCCGGGCCGACACCGGCCGCGCGGGCCATCGCCTCGGCGTCGGCGGCGGGCTGGCCGAGGGACAGGACGTTGCCGTAGTCCAGGAGGATCCAGTTCACCCCAGGAATGGTCGCAGATGCGGGTGCAGGGCCGGGCAGCCGAGGTACTTCTCGGCGGTGTGGAAGTCGATCCAGTCCAGGTTGACCAGCTCTTCGACGTCGACGCCGGTGAAGCTGCCCGCCAGGGCGGGCGGGATGGCGGCGATGTCGTCCTTGTCGGCGATATTCACCCAGCGCCGCACGCCCTTGGGGCGCTCGCCCCGGCCGTTGATGGGGGCGGGCAGCAGGCGCTCGAAGACGACGTTGCGCATGCCGAGCGGGCTGCCGAGGGTGAGCAGCAGGTCGACCTCGAGCTCCGGGTGGGCCCAGAAGGTCTCGTAGGCGACGACGCTGCCCAGGGAGTGCGCGATCACGACTTTAGGCTGATTTTTCCGGATAACCTCGGCTACGGCCTGCCTAGCTTGCTCCCGCTTCTCCTGGTCGGCCAGGTAGACGGCCACCTCCGGCGCGAACAGCTCGGCGAACGCCGCCGACCTGCGGTCGAGCCTGGTCAGCAGCCAGCCGGTGAACGACCTGAGCGCTCCCGTGAAGTGCTCGCCGAAGCCCAGGTTGGCGGCCCAACCGGCGAGCACCTGCTGGGTGGACGCCTCCATCGCCGCGACCCGCCGCGGATCGTCGCCGCCCTCGTCCTCCGCGAGCAGGTGGGAGAAGTACGCCACCTCGCTGAAGTAGTCGCGCGCCTGTCCGCCGAGGGAGGCGTGCAGGTAGCGGTCCCATTTGAGGCGCATCGCCTCCGCCGCCCCGGCGACCGAGCGGCCGGCGTCGAGGTAGTAGTTGTACTTGCCGATCCCGTGCACGCCGACGATGCCCGCCGTACTGCCCGCCACAGTGACTCCCTGCCTGAAAGGTCTTCCGCCCCGTAGTTTCCGCGCGATATTGGCATACGCCGCTCGGGTTCGGCCGTCAAGCTGAACTCTCCCGCACAGGTGGCTGTATACGGAAATGCTGTTGCTCACCGCATATGTCGTACAGATACGGTGAGACTCACTTACGAGGGATATTTCAGGATCAGGAGCACCTTGCCATGCCCGGCCCGCTGGTCGTCAACGCCTCGGTCGTCATCCCCGACGCCGAGCTCGTCTGGCGTTTCTCCCGCTCATCCGGCCCCGGCGGCCAGGGCGTCAACACCACCGACAGCCGGGTCGAGCTCACCTTCGACGTGGCGGCGAGCACCGCGCTCTCCCCGGCGCTGAAGGCCAGGGCGCTGGAGCGGCTCGGCACTCCCGTGATCACCATCGCCGCCTCCGAGTACCGCTCCCAGCTGCGCAACAGGGAGGCGGCCGAGCAGCGGCTGGCCCAGCGCGTCCGTGAGGCCATCGCGCCGCCGCCCAAGCGCCGCCGCCCCACCAAGCCGAGCCGCGGCGCGGTCGAACGCCGCATCGCCGGCAAGAAGCGCCGCTCCGACCTCAAGCGCCTGCGCCGCGACCTCTGAGGCCCGCTGTCACCCCACCCGGCACCGTCAGCAGGCGCGTCATCCGGCACCCTCAGCCGGCGCTGTCACCCGGATAGGACCGGCTCCCTGATCTGCGCCGGGCAGAGCTGGGAGATCACCTCGCGCACCTGGGCGCGCAGCTCGCGGGCCCACAACCGGCCGTCGTCGTCGAAGTGCGGGCAGACCGGCGAGATGACGAGCTCCGCCCCCATCACCACGGCTCCCGCCGCCATCAACTCCTTGTAGAGCTCCGCCTGGGCCCACATGGCCCCGCAGGCCCGCGCGCTGGCGCACATGACGGCCACGTGCCGGCCCGCCAGCCCGCCGCCCGCCGACATCCACGACAGCGTGTGATCCAGCTCGGGCGGCAGCAGGCTGTGCTCGGGGGCGGTGAGCACGATCGCGTCCGCCTCCTCCACCAGGCTGATCAGCTCGCGCACCACGGCGGGCACCGGACCCGGCCCGTAGGGCGGCACCTCGCCCAGGCCCCGCCACGCCTCGAAGCCGACGCCGGGCGGCAGCTCACCGCGCACCGCCTCCAGCAGTCTGTTGACGTACGAGCCCGCGTGCAGGCTGGCGGCGATTCCGATGACCCTCATCCGGCACCCACGGCGGAGGGAAGGGCGAATCCGGTTGTGCACATCTTGTTCCCTCTCGTTCCAGTGAACGACATACGCACTGCATGGCGTCGATTGGGGGGAGTCACTGCGCCCACGACTCCCCCGAGGGATGCGGGCCGGTAGTCGGAAACCTGCCCGATGCCGTGGATGTCCAAGACCATCCACAGGTCAAGAGGATGTACGAGCTTGTCGACCTATGCCCGAGCCGCCCTGGATTACGCCACCGCGCCGTGGGGCTCGGCGTCGCGGGGACGACGGAAGATCAGGACGAGCACGCGCAGCACGAGGATGGCGCAGATCACCAGCAGGTTGTAGCCGATGAGCTCGAACAGGCTCATGTCGAGCTCGTCGCTCACCCGGGGCCCGCCGTCGGTGCCGAGCAGCAGGACCGCCATCAGCCCCGCGGTGGCGCCCAGCACGGTGAGCAGCACCTGGTGCAGCAGGCCGGTCACGAAGCGGCGGTCGCGGTCGTCGGCGAGCAGGCGCACGTTGAACCCGAGGCGGCCGTGCTCGGCGGAGCTGGCGATGCGCTCCACCCGCCGGGGCAGGCGGCGCAGCATGGGGATCAGGGCGGCGAGCTCCTGGGTGGCGGCCTCCTTGAGCGTGCCGCCGTCGAGCTTCTCGGACAGGTGACGGCCGGCGAACGCGCGGGCCTCCCCGATCAGGTCGAAGCCGGGCGAGAGCCGTACGAGCGTGCCTTCGAGCGTCGCCAGCGCCCGGAAGACGGCGGCGACCTCGGGCGGGATCGACAGCCCGTACGCAGAGACGATCTTGAACAGGTCGGTGAACATCTGGACGCTGTTCATGCCGGGCCCGAGGTTCCTGGCCATGAACTGGCCGAGCGCCCGCTCCAGCGCGGCCTCGTCGATCTCCTCCGGCCGGGGCACGACCTCCAGCAGCGCGTCGGTCACGCCGAGCGGGTCCTGCCGGTTCATGGCCAGCAGGAAGCGCTGCAGGGCCGAGCGGATGGCGGCGTCGAGACGGCCGACCGAGCCGAAGTCGAGCAGGCCGAGGCTACCGTCGTCGAGCAGCATGAGGTTGCCGGGGTGCGGGTCGGCGTGGAAGACGCCTTCCACGAGGATCTGCCTGAGCAGGCAGTCCAGCAGGTCACGGGCGAGCTGCGGCCCCTGCTCGGCGGAGGCCGTGGTCACCGGCCCGCCCGTCAGGCGCTGCATGACCAGCACGCGCTCGGTGCACAGCGGGCCGACCGGGGCCGGGTAGGTGACGCCGCCCCCGTTGGTGGCGGCGACGGCCGCCATGTTGGCCGCCTCGACGCGGAAGTCCAGCTCTTCCCTGATGGCGACCGCGAAGCCCTCAGCCAGGTCGCGCACGCCGAGCGAGCGCCCCCACCGGGTCCTGGACTCCAGCGTGCCGGCCAGCCGCCGGACGATGTCGAGGTCGCGGTCCACGGTCGGGCCGAGGCCCGGCCGCTGCACCTTGACCACCACGCTCTCGCCGGTGTGCAGGCGCGCGGTGTAGGCCTGCGCGATCGAGGCGGCGGCCAGCGGCTCGGTGTCGAACGCGGCGAACACCTTGTCCACCGGCCCGCCGAACTCGGCGGCGAGCACGGGCTCGATCCGCTCCCAGGGGACCGGCGCAACCTGGTCCTGCAGAAGGCCGAGCTCGTCGATGAACTCGGCCGGCAGCAGGTCACGCCGGGTGGACAGCACCTGCCCGAGCTTGACGAAGGTGACGCCCGCCTCGTCCAGCGCCTGGCGCAGCGAACGGGCCAGCCGGACCTTGCCCGGCCGGTCCGCCAGGCGCTCGCCCCGGCCGCGCAGGTAGGGGCCGAGCCCGTGCCGGACGGCGATCCTGGTGATCTGGGAGTAGCGCCTGGCGCGGGAGATCCGGCCGCGCAGCGACCGGAAGAACTCCAGCGGTCCCGGGATCGAGCCCGGCGGCACCAGCGCCTCGGCGAGCACCAGGATGACCATCGGGATGAGCACGACGCACATCACGACGAGGAACAGCACCCACATCGGCCCGATGCCGGGGTCGGCCTCCACCCCGGTGCCGGCGAACGAGCCGAGGATCGGCGACAGCAGCGGCCCGGCCAGGGCGAAGGCCAGCAGCGCCGCCAGGAAGGTGCGGATCGCCCCGAATCTGACGCCGAGCAGTCGCTGTGCCGCCGTGGCCAGCGCCACGATCATCACTAACGCGCCAAGTGCGACGACCAGCGTGACAGGAGCATCCATAGGGACGAATCATTTCATGGCGCGCGCCCTACGCTCTTCACGCCGGGTGACGAACCTGGCCGCCGTGGCGTCGGCCTTCTCCAGGTAGGCCGACAGCTCCTCGCGGGCCCGCTCCCCTTGGGCGTCGAGACCGGTCTGGTCGAACACCGCCCACTGGCGCAGCACCGGCATGAGCACGTCGTCCAGGTGCAGGCGGAGGTCGTAGATGCCCTCGTTCGCGATGATCATCGCCTTGCGGGCGAAGCCCTGGATGTTGGAGCCGGGCATCTGGAAGGTGGTGACGACGTCGGTCACCGCCCGCATGGTCTGGTTGGGGTCCAGCTCGAAGGCGGCCTTGAGCAGGTTGCGGTAGAAGAGCATGTGCAGGTTCTCGTCGGCGGCGATGCGTGCGAGCAGCCGCTCGCAGCCCTCGTCGCCGGAGGCCCGGCCGGTGTTGCGGTGCGCGATCCGGGTGGCCAGCTCCTGGAACGACACGTAGGCGAGCTGCTGCAGCATCGTGTCGTACTCGGTGATGAAGCCGCTCTGCATGTGCTCCATACGGGCCCGCTCCAGCGCGACCGGGTCGACCGCGCGGGTGACGGTCAGGTAGTCGCGCAGCGCGGTGCCGTGCCGGTCCTCCTCGGCCGTCCAGCGGTGCACCCAGGTGCCCCAGGCGCCGTCGCGACCGAAGGTGGAAGCGATCTCGTGGTGGTAGCTCGGCAGGTTGTCCTCGGTCAGGAGGTTGACGACGAGCGACACGCGAGCGGGCTCGGGCAGCTTGGAGTGGCCTTCCTGCCAGGCCTCGCCCCCGTAGATGCCGTCGAAGTCACGGCCTTCGCTCCACGGGACGTACTCGTGCGGGAACCACTCCTTGGCCACCTTCTCGTGGCGGTCGAGCTCCCCCGCCACCACGGGCTCCAGCTCGTGCAGGAGCTGCGTCTGGGTCATCGCCATACAAGGATCCTCTCCCTCAAGGTTACGGCACCGTAGGTTAGATTACCGGAAGGAGATACAGCCCGAATAAGGTGGTCCGTATGCGACCCAGTGTCCGCGGCATTCTGCTGGACGAGGACGAGCGCCTGGTGATCTTCCGGCGCACCGTGCCCGACCGTGACGTCTACTGGTCGGTGCCGGGCGGCCACGTGGAGCCCGGCGACGCGACCCTGGAGCACACGCTGCACCGCGAGCTCCTGGAGGAGCTCGGCGCGACCGTCTCCGCCGTGACCCCGCTGACCACGGTCAGCTACCCGTGGCAGGGCGAGGTCAAGGTCCAGCACGTGTACGGATGCCGCCTGCTGTCGATGGATCCGGCGCTGCGGCACGGCCCCGAGTTCGAGGACCCCGCGCGCGGCGTCTACGAGGTGGAGCGGCTCCCGCTGGCGGAGTCGGAGATCACCTCACGCCACCTCGTCCCCGAGGCGGTGGCGGCCTACCTGTCGGTCCACATCACGGCCCTGCCGAGGCTCATCGCCGGTCCTCGATCTCCCACAGGTGGTCGATGACGTGCCAGACGAGCCGGCGCCTGGCGTAGCTCGGCGGCCAGCCGGTCTCCAGCGGCGGCTGCCAGGCGCGTGACAGCACCTCGGCCAGCTCCGCGCGCATCGCCTCCCGGTCCTCGCGGGACCTCAGAGGCCGATGCTTGACGCCGACCTTGCGGGCGTAGGCACGTTCGGAGTCCTGCACGTGGTGCACGATCTTGGTCAGGTCGCGCCCGCCGCCGCGCGGGCCCTTGCGCAGCTCCTCCGGCGCGACGGCGGCCACCTCGTCGAACAGCTGCCAGGCGGCCCGCAGCAGCGTCACCTCACGCCGTGCCGTCGCCTCGTCGAACGGCTGGAGGTCCAGCTCCGGGACCTCGTAGGGGACGCCGAAGTCGGTCATGTCGCCGCCCTTCACCTGCGCGACCACCACCGGATCGCCGGGCTCGAAGGCCAGCCCGGCCCGCTCGGCGATCACCCGGTAGCGCGGCGCGTAGTCCGCCAGCCGCTCGATCGCGGCCTGTTCGTCCTTGGCCAGACGGCACCAGCCGGGCCAGTCCAGGGAGCAGGCGAAGACCTTCTTCGTCCCTAGTTCGAGGTAGATACGGGTCATGCTGCCAGACAATCACTTTCGCTGGTCAGCGTCCTGCGGGTTCGACCATATCGATCAGGTCGGCGACGGAGTCGACGATCAGGGAGGGGCGGTAGGGGAAGCGGTCGATCTCCTGGCGCTGAGTGACGCCGGTGAGCACGAGGATGGTGAACAGGCCCGCCTCCATGCCGGAGACGATGTCGGTGTCCATCCGGTCGCCGATCATGGCGGTGGTCTCGCTGTGGCCGCCGATCTCGTTGAGCGCGCTGCGCATCATCCGCGGGTTGGGCTTGCCGACGAAGTACGGCTCCACGCCCGTGGCCCGGGTGATCATGGCGGCGACGGCGCCGCAGGCGGGCAGCGAGCCCTCGGTCGAGGGGCCGATCGGGTCCGGGTTGGTGGCGATGAAGCGGGCGCCCGCGTCGATGAGGCGGATGGCGCGGGTGATCTGGGTGAAGCTGTAGGTGCGGGTCTCGCCGAGCACGACGTAGTCGGGGTCGAGGTCGGTGAGCACGTAGCCGGCGGCGTGCAGCGCGGTGGTCAGCCCGGCCTCGCCGATCACGTAGGCGGACCCGCCGGGACGCTGGTCGTCGAGGAACTGCGCGGTGGCCAGCGCCGAGGTGTAGATGGAGTCGGCCGGCACGTCGAGGCCGGCGCCGGCCAGCCGCACCGACAGGTCGCGCTGGGTGTAGATGGAGTTGTTCGTCAGGACTCTGAAGGGCATGCCCGATTCGCTGAGCCGCTTGATGAAGGTGTCGGCCCCGGGCACCGGCCGCCCTTCGTGCACGAGGACGCCGTCCATGTCTGACAGCCAGTAGTCGATCCGCCTGCGGTCGGTCACGCGGCCCATCGTACCGAGCGAGGCATATCGACTTCCCACCTGGTACGTGAACAATGTTCTTCATGTCGTTCACCGAATCCGCGCAGGACATGCGGGACGAGCTCATCCAGCTGCGTCACTCGCTGCACACCACACCGGAGCTGGGCCTGGCGCTGCCGCGCACCCAGGAGAAGGTGCTCTCGGCCCTGGACGGGCTGCCGCTGGAGATCAGCCTCGGAGCCGGCCTCAGCTCGATCACCGCCGTCCTGCGGGGCGGCCGGCCAGGGCCCGCCGTGCTGCTGCGCGGGGACATGGACGCGCTGCCCGTCGCCGAGCGCAACGAGCTGCCGTACATCTCCCAGATCGAGGGGCGGATGCACGCGTGCGGGCACGACCTGCACACGGCGATGCTGGCGGGCGCCGCGCACCTGCTGAGCGCCCGGCGCGAGGAGCTGGCCGGGGACGTGATCTTCATGTTCCAGCCGGGCGAGGAGGGGTATGAGGGTGCCAAGCACATGATCGACGAGGGGGTGCTGACCGTGACGGGCACGCCTCCGGTCGCCGCCTACGGCATGCACGTCGTCTCCTCGATGCTGCCGCCGAAGATGTTCGCCTCGCGGCCCGGCCCGATCATGGCGGCGGCCGACGTGTTCACCGTGACGGTCAAGGGGCGCGGCGGGCACGGCTCCAGCCCGCACCGGGCCAAGGACCCGATCCAGGCGGGCTGCGAGATGGTCGCGGGGCTGCAGTCGATGGTGACCAGGACATTCGACGTGTTCGACCCCGTCGTGGTCACGGTGGGCAGCTTCCACGCCGGGTCTACCGACAACGTCATCCCGGACGAGGCGCGCTTCGAGGCCACGGTGCGCACCTTCAGCAAGAGCAACCGGGTGCTGGTGAAGCGGCGGCTGGTGGAGCTGGTGGAGGGCGTCGCGGCGGCGCACGGGCTGGGTGTGGAGGCGTCGTTCGGGATGGGCTACCCGGTGACGGTCAACGACCCCACCGAGGCCGGCTTCGCCGGGCGGACGGCGGACGCGCTGTTCGGGCCCGGCCGCTACTTCGTCACGCCGCAGCCGGTCATGGGCTCGGAGGACTTCTCGTACGTGCTGGAGGAGGTGCCGGGCGCCTTCGTCTTCCTCGGCGCCTGCCCGCCGGACCTCGATCCGGAGACGGCGGCGTACAACCACTCCCCCGAGGCGCTGTTCGACGACGCGGTGCTGCCGGACGGGGCCGCGCTCTACGCCTCGCTCGCGCACACGCGGCTCGGCGCTGCCGATGCGGGCCTGGGCGGTTGACCGGCCCGGGCCGATGGGGTCCCGGCCGCTGCGGATCGTGGAGCGGCCGGTGCCGGTCCCCCGGCCCGGTGAGGTGCTGGTGCGCGTCGAGGCGTGCGGCGTGTGCCGGACCGACCTGCACCTGGCCGAAGGGGATCTGGCTCCGCGCAGGCCACTGACGACGCCCGGCCACCAGGTGGTCGGGCGCGTGGTGCGGCCCGGCGGGAGCGACGGGGGCCGCGTCGGGGTGGCCTGGCTGCGCTCGACGTGCGGGAGCTGCCGTTACTGCCTGCGCGACAGCGAGAACCTCTGCCCCCGCTCCACCTACACCGGCTGGGACGCCGACGGGGGCTTCGCCGAGTATCTGACGGCGCCCGCCGCGTACGTGTACCCGCTCCCGGAGGACGTGCCGGCCGGGCGGCTGGCGCCGCTGCTGTGCGCGGGGATCGTCGGCTACCGGGCGCTGCTGCGCTGCGACCTGCCGCCGGGCGGCCGGCTGGGGGTGTACGGCTTCGGCGCGTCCGCGCACCTGACCGCGCAGGCCGCGATCGCGCGGGGAGCCGTCGTGCACGTCGTCACCCGCTCGCCCGCGCACCGCGAGCTGGCACTGGAGCTGGGCGCCGCCTCCGCGCTGGACCGGCCGCCGGAGCCGCTGGACGCGGCCATCCTGTTCGCGCCCAGCGGCGACCTGGTGCCCGCCGCGCTGGAGGCGCTCGACCGTGGCGGCACGCTGGCCGTGGCCGGGATCCATCTGACCGACATCCCGTCGCTGAACTACGACCGCCACCTGTTCCAGGAGCGGACGCTGCGCAGCGTCACCGCCAACACCCGCGAGGACGGCCGGGCCTACCTGGACCTGGTGCGTACGCATCCGCCCGTGGTGCGCAGCGTTTCCTACGCCTTCGAGGACGTTGACCAAGCCCTGACAGATCTGTCCAATGACCAGGTCAAAGGCGCTGCCGTCATGCACGTAAGCTGAGGGCACGCAGCGTGGAGAGAAGCGTCATCCAGCAGGGCCATGAAGGAAAGTTACATTAACCTCACAACCACTGGAGATTATTGACGCGCCCTGCCCCTGACCGTAGGGTCCGGTCAACCCCGACAGATCCTCATCAAGTCCGAACTTCCCCGGAGCGGTACATGAAGCGACTAGCAGCGGTAGTGACGCTGGCGAGCCTCGCCGCCGTCACGGCCTGCAGCGGCGGCGGCACCACCAACCAGTCCGGTTCGGGCGGTGGGGGCGGCCTCTTCACCACTATCGACGTGAACCGGCCCGGCCTTGAGCCATCGGCCCCGGCCAACCCGTACGCCCCCAAGGGCAACTCCTTCTCCGCCTTCAACGCGATGAAGATCGGATGGGTCAAGAACCATCTGACGGACCCCAACGTGGCTCTGCCCGGCATCGCGGCCAGCTGGGACCTCGCGGCCGACAACTCGGCCATCACGCTGAAGCTTCAGCCGAACGCCAAGTGGTCCGACGGCAAGCCGGTCACCGCCGAGGACGTCAAGCTGTCCATCGGCATCGCCTACACCCAGGGCAGCACCGCCTTCGCGGTCACCCCCGGCGCGGCCGGCGCGGCCGCCGAGGTGACCGTCGTGGACGACAAGACCGTGAAGATCACCCAGGACATGGCCAACCCCAGCCCCAAGTTCGCCCGCGGCGTGCTGGACACCACCGTCGTGCCCGCCCACGTGTGGAACAGCGTGCTGCCGGCCGACTTCTGGGACACCCTGAAGACCGCCCGTGAAGAGGGCGCCGACGCCGAGAAGGCGCGCGAGACGATCACCGGCCTGGGCGAGAAGGTGCTGACCTTCGCGCCGCCGAAGGACGTCTCCGCCGGCCCGTTCGTGCTGGAGCGGGTCAACCCCGGCGAGGCTCTGCTGGTCAAGAACAAGAACTTCTTCAACGCCGCCAATGTCGCTCCCGACCAGGTGAAGTTCCTCAACTACACCGGCAACGAGCAGATCTGGAACTACCTGACCGCCGGCAAGCTCGACCACTCCGGGTTCGTCGCCGCCCCCACCGACGTGATGAACCGGATCAAGGCGGCGCCGGGCAGCGAGGTCATCAAGGGCTACTCGCCGGTGGCCGTGGGCCTGGCGTTCAACCAGACCAAGAAGCCCTACGACAACGTGCACGTCCGCAAGGGCCTGGCCTACCTCATCAATCGCGAAGAGGTCACCAAGGTCGCCTCGCCCGAGGGCGGCACGGCGGCGGCCACCACCAGCGGCATCCACCAGAAGGCCGCGCAGGCGTGGATCCCCGAGACGGTGGGCGAGCTGGAGCCGTACGCCACGGACCTGGCCAAGGCCGAGGAGGAGTTCGAGGCGGCCGGTCTGACCAAGAAGGACGGCAAGTGGACGCTGGCCGACGGCAAGCCGTGGAAGATGTCCATGCACGCGCCGGCCGGCTTCTCCGACTGGCTGTCCGCCCAGGAGAACATCAAGAGCCAGCTCATCAAGGCCGGTGTCGACGCCGAGGTGGTAACCACCTCCGACTACCCGCTCTACCTGGAGGAGCTGGCGGCGGGCAAGTATGACGCGGGCTTCTGGCTGATGGCGCTCGGCCCCGCGCCGTACGACATCTTCCAGCGTCTCTACGGCGCCTCCAACGGCTGGGCCAACGTCGCGGGCAAGGTCTCGCACTCCCCCGCGGGCAAGGCCGGCAACTGGATGGGCGGCCCCGAGGAGATCGAGGTCGATGGCACCAAGATCAACCCTGGGGAGCTGACCGCCAAGCTCAACTCCTCCACCGCCGAGGAGGCCAAGCCGATCATGGCTCAGCTGGCCAAGGCCGCCAACCAGGACCTCCCGGTCATCCAGCTCTGGGACTACGTGAACACGCAGTTCGTCAACAACAGCCGCTTCACCGGCTGGCCGCACGACGACGAGATCCTCCGCCTCGGCTCAGGGGTCCTCGCCTCCGGGGTGTGGATCCAGCTCGGCATGGTCAAGGCGAAGAAGTAGCGGCTTATGACGACTATCGCCAAGCGACTCGCGGGCCACCTGGCCCGCGGGTTCGTCATGATCCTCGTCGTCGCCACGATCAGCTTCTTCATCGTCAACAACATCCCTGGCGATCCCATGGCGGCTCGCTTCGAGAAGCTGATCGAGCAGGGCATGTCGCCGGAGGCGGCCGCGCAGTCGGTCAAGGTGCTGTACGGCTTCCAGCCGGACGGCTCGATGTGGCAGCAGTACGTCGACTACATGGCTGGCCTGTTCCGCCTGGATCTCGGCCAGTCCGTCACCAGGCCGGGGACCCCGGTGCTGGACGTGCTCCTCGAGAAGGCCAAGTGGACCGTTCTACCGGTGCTGATCGGCACGCTGGTCAGCTTCCTCGTCGGGATCATCCTCGGGGTGTACGCGGCGATCAAGCGGACCGGCAAGCTGGGTGACGCCCTGGCCATCTCGGGATCTTTGCTGCACGGCATCCCGCAGTACGTGCTGGCGATGCTGCTCGTGGTGATCTTCGCGACGCTCATCCCGATCCTGCCCGCCGACGGACCGGTGGACATCCTGTTCGAGCCCGGCTTCAACGCCGGCTACCTCGGCTCGCTCGCCGAGCACGCGGTGCTGCCGGTGGTCACCTACGCGCTGTCGGCGTACGGCGGCTGGATCCTGGCCATGAAGTCCAGCGTGGTGACCGTGCTGGGCGACGACTTCATCCTGGCCGCCGAGCTGCGGGGCATGAAGCGCTCGATCGTCTTCCGCTACATCGCGCGCAACGCCATCCTGCCGCTGTTCACCATCCTCGCCCTCTCCCTGGGGCTGCTGATGGGCGGCGCGGTCTTCATCGAGAAGATCTTCAACTATCCGGGGCTGGGGCTGCTGCTCATCGACAGCGTCAACGAGCGTGACTACGCGACCATGGGCGGCGCCTTCCTGCTGATCACGGCCGCGATCATCATCGCGAACATCGTGGCCGACCTGTTCTACACGGTGATCGACCCACGGGTGCGCAGCGGAGAGGAGTCGGCATGAGCGCCACACTCATCCCCGAGGCGGCGTCGGCCACCGGGACCATACGCCGCAACTTCTGGCGCGGCGTCTGGCGGGTGATGAAGCGCAAGCCGAGCCGGATGGCCGGCGTGGTCATCTGCGTCGGCTTCGCCCTCATGGGCGTCTTCGGGCCGATGTTCTACCCGGACAACCTGCCGGGCGACGTCAACCAGATCACCCAGCCGCCGAGCTGGGCGCACTGGTTCGGCACCGACCCGCAGGGCCGGGACGTGCTGGCGCTGGTCATCACGGGCTCTCGCTACGTCCTGCTGTGCGCGGCGGTGACCGCGGTCATCACGGTCGTCGTCGGCACCTCGCTCGGCCTGTTCTCCGGCTTCAAGCGGGGCCGCTGGGACACGGTGCTGATGCGGATCACCGACATGAAGCTCACCATCCCCGGCCTGCCGCTGCTGCTGGTGCTGGCGACCGTGTGGAAGTTCGGCAGCCCGATCCAGATGGGTTTGGTGCTCGGCCTGCTCGGCTGGGGCGGGGTGGCCAGGGCGGTGCGCGCGCAGACGCTGTCGCTGCGTGAGCGGGGCTTCATCGAGGCGGCGCGCGGGCTCGGCCTGTCCACGAAGCACATCGTGGGCAGGGAATTGCTGCCCAGCATGGCTCCCTATATCGCGATGAACATGCTCATCTCGGTCACGGGTGCGGTCTATGCGCAGGTGGGCCTGTTCTTCCTCGGCGTCCTGCCGTACGAGTCCGACAACTGGGGAGTCATGCTCAACCTGGCCGTGTTCCAGGCGGGGGCCATGATCCAGCCGAACGCGCTGGGCTACCTGATGGCGCCGCTGCTGGCCATCCTGCTGCTGACCCTCGGCATCGTGCTCGTGGTGGACGCCATGGACGAGATCTTCAACCCCCGGCTGCGTGAGGAGTAGCAGTGCCAGAACAAGCGCCGGGAGTGCGCATCGACGGCCTCACGGTCGTCTACAAGACGGCGGCGGGCGAGCTGCCCGCCGTGCGTGACATCAGCCTGACCCTGGAGCCCGGCTCGATCACCGGCATCGTCGGGGAGTCCGGCTCCGGCAAGTCGACGCTGGCCCTGTCGCTGCTGAACGCGGTCCAGCCGCCGGGCAGGATCGCGGCCGGCAGTGTCGACATCGACGGCCTCGGCGACGTGGTGGGCCTGCGCGGCGAGCAGCTGCGCAAGGCCAGGGGCAGGCACGTCGGATACGTCTTCCAGGCGGCCCAGAACTCCCTGAACCCGCTCAAGACGGTCGGCAAGCAGCTGCTGGACCTGGGCCGCTCGCACGGCGTGGAGGACCTGCGGGGCCTGGTCCGTGAGGCGAAGGAGCTGCTGGCCCGGATGGGCCTGGACGGCGCGCGGGTGCTCGACTCGCACCAGCACGAGCTGTCGGGCGGCATGCGCCAGCGCGTCGGCATCATGCTGGCGCTGGTGCTCAACGCCCACCTGGTGGTGCTGGACGAGCCGACCACCGCCCTGGACATGATCACGCAGGCCAACATCCTGAAGATCGTCCGTGAGGTGCACGCCGAGCGCGGCCTGACCACGCTGGTGATCACGCACGACATCGGCGTGGTGGCCGAGGTCGCCGACCGGCTCGCCGTCATGTACGGCGGGCGGCTGGTGGAGCAGGGCCCCACCCGCGAGGTGCTGGGCGCGCCGAGTCACCCGTACACCAGGGGTCTGATCAAGGCGATCCCGCGCCTGGTGGGCGACATCGACGAGGCGCAGGCGCTGCCGGGCCGGCCGCCGACGCTGACCTCGGTGCCGGACCAGGGCTGCGTCTTCAGGGACCGGTGCCCGCTGCGCATGGACGTCTGCGACACCGTGGACCCGGCGGCGGTCCCGCTCGGATCGAGGATCGTCGCCTGCCATGCGGTGAACGTGAAGGAGCACGCGTGATTACCGGCCAGGGCATCGTCAAGACCTTCAAGCAGCGCGGCAACATCCTGGGCGGCCGGGAGGTGCGGGCGCTGCGCGGGGTGGACTTCGCCATCCCCAAGGGCGGCTCGGCGTCGTTCATCGGCGAGTCCGGCTGCGGCAAGACCACGCTGGGCCGGATCATCGCCGGGCTGGAGTCCTACGACGAGGGCGAGCTGGCCATCGGCGGCACGGCCATGTCGGAGCTGAAGCACAAGCAGCGGCAGCCGCACTTCCGCAAGATCCAGCTGATCCACCAGGACCCGTACTCCGCCCTGAACCCGACCCGGACCATCCACCAGACCCTGCACGCCCCGCTCAGCCTGCGCGCCCAGCAGACCGGCCGGTCGAAGAAGTGGATCGAGGAGCGGGCGGCCGAGGTGCTGTCGCTGGTGGGGCTGGACGCGGGCAGCGTGCTGGCCCGCTACCCGCACCAGCTGTCCGGCGGGATGCGGCAGCGGGTGGTGATCGCCCGCGCGCTGACGGTCGACCCGGAGATGCTGGTCGCCGACGAGGCCGTGTCGATGATCGACGTGTCGCTCCGGCTGGGCATCCTGGCCCTGCTGAAGGACCTGCGCGAGCGGCTCGGCGTCAGCGTCCTGTTCATCACGCACGACGTGGCCACCGCCCGCTACATCGGCGGCGACGGCGAGCTGTACGTGATCTACCGTGGCCAGGTCGTCGAGCGCGGCCCGGTGGACACGGTCATCGCCGATCCGGTCCACCCGTACACGCAGTCGCTGTTGTCGGCCATCCCGGTGCTGCACGGGCTGGAGCGGCCCGGCGAGCACCCGGTGGTGCCGCTGGAGCCGCTGGACCAGAGCCAGGACGACGCCGGGTGCCTGTTCGCCGGGCGGTGCCCGTTCCAGGGCGAGCGGTGCGCGGACGAGCGTCCACTGCTGCGGGTGACGGAGGGGTTCCCGCAGGAGCACGCGTGCTTCTACCCCGAGCGCCGCAGCGTGATCGCGCGCCCGCTGAGCGAGGTGTGAGGTGGCCTTCGCGGTAGGTGTCCGGCTCGCCGGACCCGCCGAACCGCCCTCGGCCCACGAGCTGGACGCGGCCGGTGAGGTGGCGCGGGCGGCGCTGACGTACGACGTGGACGAGGCCGCCGACCTCGTGCCGCGGCTGACCCGCCCGCCCGAGGGCCGACGCTGGACGGCGTTGCTGGCGGACGGCGGCGTCGCCATGGCGTCGATGTCCGCCGGTGACCCGGCCGTCGGCCACATCGACCTGCTGGCCGTGCACCCGGACGCGCAGGGGCGCGGCCTCGGGCGCGAGCTGGTGCGCGCGGCCGAGGGATGGCTGCGCGAGCAGGGCGCGGCGCGGGCCCGCTTCGCCGGAAACCCGCCGTGTTACGCCTGGCCGGGCATCGACGTGCGCTACACCGCCGCCGCCTGCCTGGCCGAGAGCCTCGGCTACGAGCGCTACCACTCCGCCTGGAACATGACCGCCGACCTCGGCGCCGGCACCGACCTGAGCGTCACCGAGGGCCTGCGGCGGCTGGCGGAGGCCGGTGTCGGCGTGCGCGCTGCGGGCCCGCCGGGGAGCGAGGACCGCGCGCGGGTGGTGGCGTTCGTCCGCGAGCACTGGAACGACAACTGGGCGTGGGAGGCCGCCACCGCCACCGGCGTGCACTACGCCGAGCGTGACGGCGACATCCTCGCCTTCGCCGCCTGGGGCGCCAGGCCCGGCTGGTTCGGCCCGACTGGCACCGCGCCGGGCGCCAGGAAGCTGGGGCTGGGGCGGGTGCTGCTGCGCCGCTGCCTGGCCGACCAGCGCGCCGCCGGCCAGCGGACCGCCCAGATCGGCTGGGTCGGCCCGCTGCGGTTCTACTCACGCGCCGTCGGCGCCCGCGCCGAGCGGGTCTTCTGGCTGTACGGGCGCGAACTGGCGTGATGTCACCCGTAGAGAAGCGGGCCATCGGGGTGGCCGGGCTCGGGGCAGAGCTCGCGCGGATCCCCGCCGGCGTCCAGGCACGCGCTGAGCGTGCCGGAGCCCCACAGGTGGTCCAGGAACAGCTCGGGCCCCCGCCAGACCAGGTGATCGGCGTACAGGGTGCGAGCCACGTGCAGCATCGACAGGCCCGTCAGCACAGGCCTGAACGCCGTCTCGTCGTGCACGTGGAGCTGGACGCCGCACACGGGAGTGCCGGCGTGCTTGTGGAACGTCGGGGTGAACCACGTCTGCCGGAAGCGCACCCCGGGCAGGCCGAGCGCGGTGAGCGCGGGCGCGAACCTGTCGTCCGCGTACGGCGCGCCGACCAGCTCGAACGGCCGGGTGGTGCCACGCCCCTCGGAGAAGTTCGTCCCCTCGAACAGGCCGGTGCCCGGATAGACCAGGGCGGTGTCGGGGGTCGGCATGTTCACCGACGGCATCACCCAGGGCAGGCCGGTGTCGGCGAACGTGAGGTCGCGCCGCCAGCCCGTCATCCGGATCACCCGCAGGTCCACGTCGAAGCCGAACAGCGTGGCCAGCTCGCCGGCCGTCCTGCCGTGCCGCACCGGCAGCGGGAACCTGCCCACGAAGCTGGCGAACGCCGGATCCAGCGGCGGCCCCTCGGTGATCGTGCCGCCGAGCGGGTTGGGCCGGTCGAGCACCACGAACCGCAGCCCCAGCCGCGCCGCCGACGCCAGCAGGTCGTACATCGTCCAGACGTAGGTGTAGAAGCGGGCGCCCACGTCGGCGATGTCGAACACCAGCGTGTCCACCCCGGAACGCGCCACCAGCTCGTCCAGCGCCTCCCCGTCGGTCTTGTGCGTGTCGTAGATCGGCAGTCCGGTGCGGCGGTCCACGGTGTCCGGCTCGCTGAAGTTCGCCTGCGCGGTGCCCCGGACGCCGTGCTCGGGCCCGAACAGGGCGGTGAGCGGCACGCCGGCCGCCAGCAGGGCGTCGGCGGTGTGGGTCAGATCGGGCAGGACCCCGGTGGGGTTGGTGATCAGGCCGAGGCGCGTTCCGCCTGCGAGCGTGGGGTCCGCGGCCAGCCGTTCAGCTCCGGTTCGTACATATGACATAACCCCATAGTCTGAAAGATATTTACAACAGATACGTAAAGGGTGGAAATTAGCGTCATGATTGATCCGCTACCTGAGCTGCCCACCGAGCAGAGCGATCCCCGCTACAGCCAGATCGATCGGCTTCCCACGGGCGAGATCGTCGCGTTGATGAACGAGGCCGACGCGACCGTGCCCGCGGCCGTCGCGCTGGCCGTGCCCGCCATCACCGACGCGATCGAGGCGATCGCGGCCCGCATGCTCAAGGGCGGCCGGCTGCTGTACGTCGGCGCGGGCACGTCGGGGCGGCTGGCGGTCCTCGACGCCTCCGAATGCCCACCGACCTTCGGCACCGATCCTGAGCTCGTGCAGGGCGTCATCGCCGGCGGCCCGGACGCGCTGACCCGCTCCGTCGAAGGCGCGGAGGACGACGCCGAAGCGGGCGCCGCCGCGCTCGCCGACCTTGACGTGGGCCCGCTCGACTCGGTCGTGGGCGTCTCGGCCAGCGGACGCGCCCCTTTCGTGCTGGGCGCGCTGGCGGAGGCGACCCGGCGTGAGGCGCTGACTGTCAGCCTGTCGTGCAACGACGGCGCGCCGCTGTCGGCCGCCGCCGAGCACCCCATCGAGGTCGTCGTGGGACCGGAGGTGGTGACCGGCTCCACCCGGCTCAAGGCCGGAACCGCCCAGAAGCTGGTGCTGAACATGATCTCCACGGTCTCCATGGTCCGGCTCGGACGGACGTACGGCAACCAGATGATCGAAATGTCGGCGATGAACAGCAAACTCGCGGGACGGGCGGTCCGCATGGTCAGCGACATCGCCGGCGTCGGCCGCGAGGTCGCCGCCAGCGCCCTGGACGCGGCCGGGGGCCAGGCCAAGGTGGCGGTGCTGATGATCCAGCACAGCCTGGACGCCGAGCAGGCCCGCGCCCTGCTGCACTCACACGGCGAGCGCCTCAGCGACGCCCTGAGCGGCTGAGCTCGGCACACCCGTGCTGCATGGTTCTACGGGTTCCACGGGTTCTACGGGGAGGTTGAGGGGATGTCCGATCGGCTGGACGCCATCCTGGCGGACGCGGTGCCGCGTGTGTGCCCGGCCTCGGTGGCGCTGATCGCGGTGGACGGCGCCGTGCTGGCCGCCCGTGCCGCCGGTGAGCTGGTCCGCTACGGCGACGCCGCGTACACCCTCGCGCGGGACCGGCCGCCCGCGCGCCGCGACTCGATCTTCGACCTGGCCTCGATCAGCAAGCTGTTCACCACGTCCGTCATCGGGTCGCTGGCCGAGGACGGCCTGCTGGATCTCGACGAGCCGGTGGCGACCTGGCTGCCCGGGCGCGACGCGCGGATCACGCCGCGCCGCCTGCTGACCCACACGGCCGGGTTCCGGCCCACCCGCCGCATCGACCTGGAACTGCCGGACGCCGACCCGGCCACCCGCATGGCGGCCATGCTGGAGACGCCGATCACCGCACCCGTCGGCGGGCCGTACCTCTACTCCGACGTCGGCCTGATCATGGCGGGCCGGGTGGCGGAGGTGGCCGGCGGCGCGCCCCTCGACGAGCTGGTCCGCGCCCGCGTCACCGGGGTGCTGGGGATGGCCGACACCGGCTACCGGCCCGCGGCTCGCCTGCTGCCCCGGATCGCCGCCACCGAGTGGAAGCCGGAGCGCCCGGGGCCGGGCTGCGTGCGGGGCGAGGTCCACGACGAGACCTCCCACGCGCTCGGCGGTGTCGCCGGGCACGCGGGGGTGTTCGGCACCGCCGACGACCTGCTGAGCCTCGGCGAGGCGCTCCGGCTCGGCGGCGGCCCCATGCTGCGCCCGGAGAGCGTGGCCGAGATGCTGCGCGACCAGGGGGCCGAGGGCGCGCCGTTCCGGCACGGGCTGGGCGTGCGCCTGGGCGACCCCGGCATCGTCGGCCCCCTGGCGGGCGCCTTCGGGCACTCCGGGTTCACCGGCACCAGCCTGGTCGTCGACCCGGCGCACCGGCTGACGGTGATCCTGCTGACCAACGCCGTGCACCCGCTGCGCGGCCGCGACGGCATCCGCGACCTGCGCGCCGCCGTCGCCGCCGAGGCGCTGCGGCTGGCCCGCGCGGCGTAGCCTGGCCCTGAAGCCCGGAAGGAGCACACCCGTGTCCGTGCATCTGAACCACACCATCGTGGAAGCCCACGACAGGGACGCGACCGCCGAATTCCTGACCGACGTCCTCGGCCTGCCACCGGCCGCGACCTTCGGACCGTTCAAAGTGGTCGAACTCGGCAACGGCGTCTCGCTCGACGTCGTCCAGGCCGGGTCCGACGTGCACCCCCAGCACTACGCCTTCCTGGTCGGGGAGGACGAGTTCGACGAGATCTGGGGGCGCATCAAGCGCAACGGCCTCGACTACTACGCCGACCCCCACCACCGGCACGCCGGCCAGATCAACACCAACGACGGCGGCAGGGGCCTCTACTGGCTCGACCCGAACGGCCACAACCTGGAGATCATCACCGTCCCGTACGGCGGCTGACCCGGCGGGGCGACGCGTCTTCGTCCCGCACGGGAGGTCAGGCCGGCGGGGCGAGTGCCTCCAGCGCCTCCTCCGCCCGGCGCATCGCCTCCTTGGGGTCGGCGCTGACGATGTCCGGGGCGAAGTTGAGGTCGTGGAACACGTCCGTCACCCCTGCGCCCGCGAGCGCGGCGACGTCGCTCCTGATCTGCTCCGGCGTGCCCTGGAGCAGCCGCCGGTCCGGGCCGCCGCCCTCGTTGATCCGCGTCACCCCCCGGCAGACGAACCGCAACGCGTCCGGGTCCCGGCCCGCCTCTTCGGCCGCCGCCCTGACCAGCCGGATCCGTGGTCCGATCGCCGACAGGTCCTCCTTGCTGGAGCTGACCCACCCGTCCGCCAGCCGGCCCGCGCGCCGCAACGCCACCTCGGCGGTGCCGCCGAGCAGGACGGGCGGCGGCGGGGACGGTTTGGGGTCGAGGTAGGACGGCGGGATCCGGTAGAACTCGCCCTGGTGCTCGACCGTCTCGTCCGTCCACACCTTGCGCAGCACCTCGACGAACTCCTCTCCCCTGCGCCCGCGGCCCGCGAAGCTCGTGCCGGTGGCCTCGAACTCCTCGGGCACCCAGCCGAGCCCGATCCCGGCCGTCAGCCTGCCACCGGAGACGGTTTGCAGCGTGGCGAGCTGCTTGCCCAGCACGGCCGGCTGGACGTAGGCGTTGAGCACGGCCACGCCGAGCCGGATGGAGCTCGTCGCCCCGGCCAGGTAGGCGAGGGTGACGAGCGGGTCGTGAGCGCTGCGGTAGGTCGGGCCCATCGGGTGCCCGACAGGGTAGAGCAGCCGCTGGAAGGTCCACAGCTCGTGATAGCCGAGCTCTTCTGCCCTGGCGGCGACCCGGCGCATGTTGTCCGGGGTGGCCCACGGCCCTGACTGAGGCACGGCGAAACCCATTCTCATGCCCCCTAGTCTGTATGAGTGGGTCTTGAGGCGGAGCTGGCAGGGGTCGCGAGCGCGTACGGCGGCAGGGGTGAGTCAGTCCTCCATCCGACGCGGACGGACGTGGTGGTGCTGCGCCGCGGCGAGGTGGTGGTCAAGGCGCACTCACTGCGCGACGACGTGGAGGCGCTGCGGCCACGGCTGCGCGCGACCGCCTCGGCCGCGCTGGCCGGGGTGATGCTGGCGCCGCTGGAGCCGGAGGTGCTGTCGGTGGCGGGCCGCGCGGTGACGGTGTGGCCGGCCGGACGCCCGATCAGGCAGGACGAGACGGACTCCGCGCCCTGGGAGGAGGGAGCCAGGCTGCTCGCCCGGCTGCACGCCGTCCCGCTCACGCTGCTGCCGGCGCTGCCCGCCGCGGGCGGCCCCGCCCGCGCGGCCCGCGCGGTGCGGCGGATGACCGGCGACGGCCCCGTCGAGCAGCTCGTACGGCTGGCGTTCTCGGGGTTACCCGATCCCGAGCCGGCCCCGGCCCTGGTGACCCATGGTGACTGGCATCTGGGCCAGCTCGTCCAGCGTGACCGGTGGCTGCTCATCGACGTGGACGACCTCGGCGTCGGCGACCCGGCGTGGGACCTTGCCAGACCGGCCGCCTGGTATGCCGCGGGGTTACTCGAATCTGCCGTCTGGGATCGTTTCCTGGGCGCCTACCAGGCCTCGGGCGGGCCCGCGCTGGGCGCCGGCGAGGACCCGTGGCAGCGCCTCGACCTGCCCGCCAGGGCGCTGACCGTGCAACTGGCCGCCGTGGCGGCGGTCAACGCCGCCCGCGAGGGCCGGGAACTCGACGAGGTGGAGCATTCGTTGGTCGAATCGTGCAACAGAATCGTCAGAGCATGACGGCGTTGCGCGCGGTAGGTTCTGGTCAAGACCACGAGGCTGAGGAGACCGACTAGATGCAGTGCCCCAAGTGCCGCGGCAACATGCGGACATATGAGCGCAACGGCGTCCACATCGAGCAGTGTGACGGCTGCCGGGGAATCTTCCTGGACTATGGCGAGCTCGAGACGCTGTCCCGGATGGAGACGGCCTACCACGCCTCTCCCCCGCCTCCCGCGCCCGGCCCGGCGTGGGGAGCCCCTCAGCAGCACCATGGCGGCCACTACGGTCACAAGCGGCAGAAGAGCTGGGTCAACCAGCTGTTCTCGACCTGATCGAGCGAGCCGGCCCGCGGGGCCGCGCACCCCAGGTGCGCGGCCCCGGATCGCACGGCCGGCTCAGCCGGGGAAGTCGTCCGGGTCGACCTTCGAGGTGCGGGCGTTGCCGCCGGTGATCGCGTGCAGGGTGATGCGCCAGTCGGTCCACCGGATCTGCGTCGCGGTGACGGTCGTCCTGAACTTCACCGAGTTCTGAAACCGCTGGAAGCTGCATTCGCGGCTGAAGGCGCCCCGCTTGCGGTCCCAGTCGACACCACTGGTGAAGTAGATCCGGTAGGTGCCGTCACTGACATTGTTGATCTTGAATTTGGCCTTTCTGCGCACGTACACGCTGAGCACCTTGGACTTGCCGCGCATGACGTTGATGACCGCGTCGCGGCTGCCGCCGTTGTGGATCTGCAGCGAGCTGCGCCCGCCCAGGCCGCCCTTGCGCAGGAAGGTGCCGTTGCTCAGTCTCCTGGTCTGCTTCTTGCCCGCCTTCACCGACACGACGTCGGCCGGGTAGTCGCCGGCGTCCTGCAGCGCCTCGCCCGCCTGGTCGAGCTCGGACAGCCCGTCGCCGAGGTCGGTGAGCACGGCCGGCGAGGTGCACAGGTCGAAGGCGCCGACCTTGGCGGCGGTCGAGTCGAGATCGGTCGCCACATCGCGCAGACTCGTGAGGTAGGCGTCGTGCTGGGCCTGGACCTCGGGCGGCGGCACCAGCGCGGCGAGCTCGGTGGCGGCGCCGTCGAGCGCCTTCTGGGCCCGCGCCACCCGCTGGTCCAGGGTCTTGACGGTGCGCGCGGCCACCATGGACCTGATCGCGCCGCTCATGGTCTTGTGCCTGGTCTCAAGCTCGCCTTTGTACGCCTCGGCGGTCAACGCGCTCGGGGAGGGGCTCTGCCGCACCGTTTCACCGGACTCGTCACCTCCGGCGACCCCGCCGGCCCGGGGCTCGCCGCCGGTCAGGGTCGGGCCCGTCGAGGTGCACGCGCTGAGCGTGAGTGTCGCCAGGGCGAGTGCGCAGGAGATCATCCGGGAGGCAGCCACCCGCCACACTATTTCCCGCTTCATCCCACCACGTCAATCCGCGTTCAGGCCACCACATCGTCGCGGACGGCGGCGCTCCTGACCCGGTGCGCGGCCACGTTGACGCGGTTGGCGCAGGCGAGCGAGCAGAATCGCCTGCGCCCGTTGCGTGAGGTGTCGACGTACACCGTCTCGCAGCCCCGCCGGTCGCAGCGGCCGAGGCGCCGCCCGTCGGAGAAGCAGATGGCCATGGCCAGGCCGCCGGAGGTGGTGTCCTTGGCGCGGGAGACGATGTCCGCCTCGATGGAGTAGAAGTGCAGGTGCGGCTCGTAGCCGTCGTGGGCGCTGATGTGCGGCTTGGCGGCGGTGATCGCCAGCAGGTCGTTGACCAGCCCGATCTGCTTGTCCCGCACGGGCTCCCCGAAGACCGGGGCGAGCCGCCGCGCCCACGCCGCCACCTCCACGGCCTCGGCCGGGGTGAGCACGGTGCGCACCATCCCGTGCTCGGCGAGCAGGGCGGCGAGCGGCTCCGGACGGAGGTCGGTGGCGTTGACCAGCGCGGCCGACAGCGCGGCCCCGTTCCCCCCGTAAGTATTGAAAAGCATAAGGCCATTACATCAGGTTGGTCCCATGGACTCCAGACATCTCCACGACCCCTTCGCCATGACCGTCGTCTCCTCCCATCTCACCTCCGACGGGACCGTCTCCTACCTCCGGTGCGCCTGCGGCGTGTGGGAGGTGCGCACCGGAGGCCTGGTGGGAAGCACGTCCGGGAGCACGAGGCGGGCCGGGACCATCGACTGATCCGCTTCGTTCGCCTTAGAGTCTGCTCATTCCCCCCACAGGAGGTCAGGCATGTCGAGCATCCCCGTCCTGCTCCGCGACCGGATCGCGGCCACTCCCGACGCCGAGGCCTACCGCACGCCGTCAGGCGACGGCTGGAGCTCGATGTCGTGGCGGGAGGTCGGGGAGCGGGTGCGCGAACTGGCGCTCGGGCTGGCCGGGCTGGGGGCCGGTCCGGGCACCAAGGTCTCGATCCTCTGCTCCACCAGGCTCGAGTGGGTGCTGTGCGACCTGGCGGTGCTGTCGACGGGCGCGGCCACCACCACGATCTACCCGTCCAACACCGCGGCCGAGTCGGCGTTCGTCATCAACGACTCCGGCAGCACGATCGTCATCGCCGAGAACGACGAGCAGGTGGCCAAGCTCACCTCCGTGCGCGATGAGCTGCCCGACGTCACGCGGGTCGTGGTGATCGACGGTACGCCCGGCGACGACGGCTGGGTGATCACGCTGGACTCGGTGCGCGGCGAGGGCGACTACGACGCCATGGTGGACGCCATCGGGCCGGACGCCGTGGCCACGGTCATCTACACCTCCGGCACGACGGGCCGGCCCAAGGGGGTGGTCCTCACCCATGACAACTGGCTGTACGCCGCCGGCGCCGTCCGCGAGCTCGGCCTGCTCACCGGCGACGACCTGCACTTCCTGTGGCTGCCGCTGTCGCACTCGTTCGGCAAGCTGCTGCAGGTCGTGATGATCGGCGTCGGGGTGCCGACCGCGATCGACGGCCGCCTGGACCGGATCGCCGACAACCTGGGCGTACTCCAGCCGACCTTCATGGCCGCGGCGCCGCGCATCTTCGAGAAGATCCACAACACCGTGGCCGCCACCCAGCAGCGCGAGGGCGGCGTCAAGCTGAAGATCTTCGAGTGGGCGCGGGCGACCGGCGTCCGGGTGGTGCGGGCGCGCCAGCGTGGCGCGGCGGTCCCGCTGACCACCCGGCTGGAGTTCGCGGTGGCGGACCGGCTGGTCTTCGGCAAGCTGCGGGCCAGGTTCGGCGGCCGGATCCGCTTCTTCATCTCGGGGGCGGCGCCGCTCTCGGCGGAGATCGCCGAGTTCTTCGACGCGGCGGGGCTGACGATCCTGGAGGGCTACGGCCTCACCGAGTCCTCGGCCGGCAGTTTCTTCAACCGGCCCGGCAGCGTGAAGTTCGGCACGGTCGGGCCGCCGCTCCCCGGCACGACGGTGCGCATCGCCGAGGACGGGGAGGTCCTGATCGGCGGGCGCGGCGTCATGCGCGGCTACCACGGGCTGCCGGAGGAGACGGCCGAGGCGCTGGAGGACGGCTGGCTGCACACCGGCGACATCGGCGAGCTCGACGCCGAGGGGCGGCTGTCCATCACCGACCGCAAGAAGGAGCTGATCAAGACCTCCGGCGGCAAGTACGTCGCGCCCACCTATCTGGAGGGCCGGCTCAAGGCGGCGTGCCCGTACCTGTCGCATGTGTTCGTGCACGGCGACCGCCGCAACTACTGCACGGCGCTGGTGACGCTCGATCTGGACGTGACCGTACCGTGGGCGCGGTCCCTCGGCCTGCCCACCGACCCGGAGGAGCTGCGCGGGCACCCGCGGATGCGCGAGGAGGTGGAGAAGGCGGTCGAGCAGGTCAACGCCGAGCAGGCGAGCTACTCCACGATCAAGAAGTTCGCCATCCTGGCCCAGGACTTCACCGTCGAGGGCGGGGAGCTCACCCCCAGCCTCAAGGTCAAGCGCAAGGCCGTCGAGCAGCGCTACGGCGACACCCTCGACGCCTTCTACCAGGATCCCGTCTGATCCGCGCGGCTCACAGCACCCGCCTGGCCCCCGGCAGGGAGCGCACCAGGTAGGCCAGCCCCCAGCACAGCGGCAGCGAGACGACGGCCGCGACCGCGAACTTGACGATCGCGATCGCCTGCAGGCCGCTCAGTGCGTGACCGACGGCGACCAGCACGAGGGGATGGACGATGTAGACGGTGAAGGCGTGCGCGGACAGCCACCTGCCACGCCTCCCCTGGGCGCCGAAGCGCTCCCTGAAGAGCACCACGAGCCCGATGACGAGGCTGACCGCGAACGCGGACTCCCAGGTCGCGGTCAGCGCCGTCGAGACCGCTCCCGTGGTCATCACCGAGAACGGCACCAGCACCGCCGACGACACGCCCGCGACCGCGAGGCCGACCCTTCCGGCGCGGGCGGGCAGCGTCTCGAACCAGCCGCGCCGGAAGGCGACGATCCCGGCCACGAACATGCTCGCGTACTGCGGCAGGAAGGAGGGTGTGGGCAGCCCCAGCACCGGCACGTGGCTGCCGGCCGGGACCGGGATCCGCCACAGGAACGTCGCCACCGACAGGCCCAGCACGAACAGCACGATCCACCGCGCCCGCACCGCCGACGGACGCGCCTCGGCGGGGCGTCCCCCGCGCCGGTAGAGGGCGTAGAGCAGGGCGAAGACGAGCAGCACCTCCACGAACCACATCGGCCCCGGATCCCACGTGCCGAGGTAGAACCTCCAGTAGTCCTGTCCGGCGTGATCGCCGAGGGTGACCAGGGGGCGCAACAGGAGCAGATAGGCCAGCAGCGGGACGCCGAGCCGCACCAGCCGGTCGCGGACGAAGGTCCGCCCGCCCTTGCGATCGTGGGAGCCCGGCGTGAAGAAGCCGGAGATGAGGAAGAAGAACCCCATGAAGAACGCCTGGTCGATGGTCACCAGCATGTCCAGGGCGACGCCGGAGGGGTCACGGGCCGGGTCGCTGTAGTACCACAGCGGGAGGTTCCCGTACGTGAGCGCGACGTGGTGCAGGACGACGAGCGCGGTGAGCACCACGCGGAGGTTGTCGACGGCGTAGAGCCTGGACGCGGTCCTCGGCTCGGTCTTCATGTGCACGCCCTTTCCAGCAGGTCGGCCAGCTCGCGTGCGTGGGCGTCGAGGTCGTGGCCGGGGTTGGCCACCCAGTAGGCGAACATGTTGTCGAGGGCCGAGGAGTGGGTGATCGCCATCACCCGGACGTCGAACTGCCTGAACTCGCCGTTCTCCTGGCCGAGCCGGTAGATCTCCTCCAGCGACCGGTAGATCTCCTCGTTGCCGTTGATGCCGTAGCGCGGCTCGCCGTCGTCGGTGCGCAGGTGGTTGACGATCTGGCCGAGCGCGATGAGATGGGCGCGGTTGGCCCGCATGTACGCGGTGACGGACAGGATCTGCGTGCGCAGCAGGCCGGCGGCCGTGCTGACGTCGTCCATCCTGGCCACCACGTGCTCGACGATCTCGCTGTAGACCCGGGTGACCACCTCCTCCATCAGCTCGTTCTTGCCGGCGAAGTGGTAGGAGATGACGCCTTTGCTGATCCCGGCGTGCTGGGCGATCCGGGCCAGTGACGCGTGGGTGAAGCCGTGCTCGGCGATCACCTCGATGGCGGCGGCGATGATCTGCGCGCGCCGTGCCTCCTCGATGAAGGAGCGCCCTTTCTGGCCTATCGGTTTATTTTCTGGCCGCATGGCCAGAAAATAGCACATGCGGCCAGGGGGTCGAGCAGGGTGATCATTCCTGTGGCCCGGCAAGGCAGGGGAGGCTACGTTGTTGGGGGACAAATCAGGAGGAGACGCCCCCCATGGACTCGTCGCGGCAGGAATCCCCACCCGAGATGGACACGACCGTGCCGCACTCGGCGCGGGTATGGAACTACTTCCTCGGTGGCAAGGACTTCTATCCCGTCGACCGCGCGGCCGGCGAGCAGTACCGGGCGATCTTCCCTGAGATCATCGACATCGCCAGGACCGACCGGGCCTTCCTCGGCCGCGCCGTGCGCCACCTGGCCGGCGAGGCGGGCATCCGCCAGTTCCTGGACATCGGGACCGGCCTGCCGACGATGGACAACACCCATGAGGTCGCCCAGCGCGTCGCCCCGGAGTCCCGGATCGTCTACGTCGACAACGACCCCCTGGTGCTGCTGCATGCCAACGCGCTGCTCACCGCCTCCCCGGAGGGCGCCTGCGCCTACGTGGACGCCGACCTGCGCGACCCGGACACGATCCTGGAGCACGCCGCGCGGACGCTCGACCTCACCCGGCCCGTCGCGATCATGCTGCTGGGGATCCTGCACTTCATCCCGGACTTCGACCAGGTGCGCGGCATCGTGACACGGCTGATGGACGCCGTGCCGTCCGGCAGCCACATGGCGCTCACGCACGCCACGCTCGACCTGGGCGGCGAGCAGACCGCACAGGCCAACTCCGAGGCCCAGCAGGCGTGGAACGAGCAGGCCACCGACACGATCACCCCGCGCACCCACGCCGAGGTCAGCCGCTTCTTCGACGGCCTGGAACTGCTGGAGCCCGGCCTGGTCTCGATGTCCCGCTGGCGGGTCGAGGCCACCCCCTGGGGCGAGCCGGCCGAGGTCTCCGGCTTCTGCGGCGTCGGCAGAAAGCCCTGATCCCGCCACCCTCACGGCGGCCTCTCACGGACGGCTCCAGCACCGGACGTCACGCCGCCACGCCGACAGCGTACGATCTCCAAAGCGCATGGTGGCCGAACCGTTCAGCGTGGCAAGATGGTCCGCGATCGTTTCGCGGCGATCTTCGCCGATCTAGGAGCATCTATGCGACGTGCTCGCAGTATGGGTGACCTGAGGGACGTTCCCGAGGGTGATTCCCGCAGGGCCGGGCCGACGGCACTGCGCATGCTGGTCGGGGCACAGCTGCGCCGGCTGCGCGAGGCCAAGGGGATCACCCGCGAACGCGCCGGGTACGAGATCCGGGGCTCACACTCCAAGATCAGCCGCATGGAGCTCGGCCGGAGCGCGTTCAAGCTCCGCGACGTGGCCGACCTGCTCGTCCTGTACGGCCTGGACGAGTCCGAGCGCTCGGCCGTGCTCTCCCTCGCCGAGCAGGCCAACGCCCTCCCCTGGTGGCACGACTACCGGGACGTGATCCCCGACTGGTTCGAGGCCTACGTCGGGCTGGAGCAGGACGCGGCGCTGATCCGCATCTACGAGGTCCAGCTCATCCCGGGCCTGCTGCAGACCGAGGACTACGCCCGCGCGGTCATCGCCCAGGGCTACGACACCGTCACGGCCGAGCAGATCGAGCGCCGGGTGGCGATGCGGATGCACCGCCAGCGGATCCTGACGCCGCCCTCCTCGCGCAAGATCTGGGTGGTGCTGGACGAAGGGGCGCTGCACCGCCAGGTCGGCGGCAGCGCCATGATGCGCGCCCAGCTCGAACACCTCGCCGAGCTCGCCGGCCAGCCGCACATCACGATCCAGGTGCTGCCGTTCACCTCCGGCGCCCATGTCGGCGGTGTGGGGCCCATCACGATCATGCGTTTCGCCCAGGCGGAGCTGAACGACGTCGTCTACCTCGAACAGGTCAACGGCGCCCAGTACTTCAGCAGGGAGGCCGAGGTGCTCCCCTACCAGCACCTGCTGAACAAGCTGGGCATCCACGCGGAGCCCATGGCCTCGACCCCGGCGATCCTCCGAAGGATCATGAGCCGCCTTTAGGCCGGTACGCCTCAGTCCGTGCCGCGCTTGAGCACCGGCGGCTCGGGGACCGGCGGCCCGGGGACCAGCGGCTCGGAGACCAGCTCGGAGACGGACAGCTTGAAGACGGACAGCAGCCGGTCGGCCGCCAGCGCCGGGGTCAGCGTGCCGGCCAGCACCTCCCGCTCCACCTCGGCGCTGATCGCCGCCACCTCCGGGTCGTTGCGCAACGCGGTGAGCAGGCGGTCACGGACCAGCGTCCAGGTCCAGCCCACCTGCTGACGGCTGCGCTTGGCGGCCAGGTCGAGGCCCTCCTGGTGGGCGAGGACCTGACGCCACACCTCCTGCAGCCCATCGCCGGTGAGCGCGCTGCAGGTCAGCACCGGAGGCGGGGGCGTGTCCGAGCGGAGCATCCGCAACGCCCCGGCCAGCTCGCGGGCCGCCTTCTTCGCCGCGAGCGCGTGCTCGCCGTCGGCCTTGTTGACCGCGATGACGTCCGCCAGCTCCAGCACCCCCTTCTTGATGCCCTGGAGCTGATCCCCGGTGCGCGCCAGCGTGAGCAGCAGGAAGGTGTCCACCATGTCCGCCACCGCCGTCTCGGACTGGCCCACGCCGACGGTCTCGACCAGCACCACGTCGAACCCGGCCGCCTCCACCACGACCATGGCCTGCCTGGTCGCCTTGGTGACGCCGCCGAGCGTGCCCGAGGTGGGCGAGGGCCGGATGAACGCGGCCGGGTCCACGGACAACCGGGCCATCCGCGTCTTGTCGCCCAGGATGCTGCCGCCGGTCCTGGTGGAGGAGGGGTCCACGGCCAGCACGGCCACCTTGTGCCCCTGGCCGGTCAGCGACGTGCCGAGCGCGTCGACGAAGGTCGACTTGCCGACGCCGGGAACGCCGGACACGCCCACCCGCCTCGCCTGACCCGCGAGCGGCGTCAGCTCGACCAGCAGCCGCTGCGCCTGGGCCATGTGGTCGGGCCTGGTGGACTCCACGAGCGTGATCGCACGGGCGATCCACGTACGCGAGCCCGCCTTGACGCCCCGGACATAGTCCTCCAGCGACCGCACCTGGGCCCTCCTTCTCTGCTGGTCACACGAGCTTAACTCTCGACAGATCACAATATTTGCCGCTGAGGAGCCGGGTGCCCCCATGCTTCTGTTCGAGAAGCCGGAGGAGAGCCGCGACGAACGTCGCAGGGGCTACTGACGCTTGCGGAGCTCTGTGAGGAGGTCCAGGGCGGCGGTGGCGATCACCGTGCCGGGTGGGAAGATCGCGGCGGCGCCGGCGGCGCGCAGCTCCGCGAAGTCGTCCGGTGGGATGACGCCGCCGACCACGATCATCACGTCCCCGGCGTCCAGGTCGGCGAGCGCCTGCTTGAGCGCGGGCACCAGCGTGAGGTGGCCGGCCGCCAGGGTGGAGACCCCGACGATGTGCACGTCGGCCTCGACCGCCTGTCTGGCCACCTCCTCCGGCGTCTGGAACAGGGGGCCGACGTCCACGTCGAAGCCCAGGTCGGCGAAGGCGGTGGCGATCACCTTCTGGCCGCGGTCGTGGCCGTCCTGGCCCATCTTGGCGACCAGGATGCGCGGGCGGCGGCCCTCGGCGCGCTCGAAGTCGGCGCACGCCTGCCGCGCCCGTTCGATGTCTCCGGCCGGTCCGGCCTCGTCGCGGTACACCCCCGAGATGGTACGGACCTGCTCGGCGTGCCGGCCGAACACCCGCTCCAGCGCGGCGGAGATCTCCCCCACGGTGGCCTTGGCGCGGGCGGCGTCGACGGAGAGCTTGAGCAGGTTGTTCTCCAGGCCGGGCGCGGGGTTGTCGGCGGCCTTCGTCAGCGCGTCCAGCGCCCGCCCGACCGCGTCCTCGTCACGCTCGGCCCTGAGCCTGCGGAGCTTGTCGAGCTGCTGGGCGCGCACCGCGCGGTTGTCGACCCTGAGCACCTCGATGGGCTCGTCGGCCTCGGGACGGTACTTGTTGACGCCGATGACCGGCTGGCGGCCCGAGTCGATGCGGGCCTGGGTGCGGGCGGCGGCCTCCTCGATGCGGAGCTTGGGCAGGCCCGCCTCGATCGCCTTGGCCATGCCGCCCGCCTCCTCGACCTCCTGGATGTGGGTCCAGGCGCGTTCGGCCAGGTCGTGGGTGAGGCGCTCGACGTAGTAGGAGCCGCCCCAGGGGTCGATCACCTGCGTGGTGCCGGACTCCTGCTGCAGCAGGAGCTGGGTGTTGCGGGCGATGCGGGCCGAGAAGTCGGTCGGCAGCGCGAGCGCCTCGTCCAGGGCGTTGGTGTGCAGGGACTGGGTGTGGCCCTGGGTGGCGGCCATGGCTTCGACGCAGGTGCGGGCGACGTTGTTGAAGACGTCCTGGGCGGTGAGCGACCAGCCGGAGGTCTGGGAATGCGTCCGCAAACTCCACGATTTCGGATTTTTCGCATTAAATCCGGATACAAGGTTGGCCCAGAGCAGGCGCGCCGCGCGGAGCTTGGCGACTTCCATGAAGAAGTTCATGCCGATGCACCAGAAGAAGGACAGCCGTGGCGCGAACCGGTCCACGTCCATCCCCGCCGCGACCCCCGCCCGCAGGTATTCGACCCCGTCGGCCAGCGTGTAGGCGAGCTCCAGATCGCAGGTGGCTCCCGCCTCCTGAATATGGTACCCAGAAATACTAATAGAGTTGAATTTCGGCATCTTTTCACTCGTATAAGCAAAAATATCCGAGATTATGCGCATGGACGGGGTCGGAGGATAGATGTACGTGTTCCGTACCATGAATTCTTTGAGGATGTCGTTCTGGATGGTGCCGGCGAGCTGCTCGGGCGCCACCCCCTGCTCCTCGGCGGCGACGATGTAGAGCGCCAGGACCGGCAGCACCGCGCCGTTCATCGTCATCGACACCGACATCCGGTCCAGCGGGATCCCGTCGAACAGCTGCCGCATGTCGTAGATGGAGTCGATCGCCACCCCCGCCATCCCGACGTCACCGGCGACCCTCGGGTGGTCGGAGTCGTAGCCCCGGTGCGTGGCCAGGTCGAAGGCCACCGACAGGCCCTTCTGCCCGGCCGCCAGGTTACGCCGGTAGAAGGCGTTGGAGTCGGCGGCCGTGGAGAAACCGGCGTACTGGCGGATGGTCCACGGCTGGTTCACGTACATCGTGGGATAAGGGCCCCGCAGGTACGGCGCCGCTCCCGGATAGGTGTGCAGGAAGTCGAGCCCTCGCAGGTCCTGGGCCGTGTAGAGGGGCTTGACGGCGATCCCTTCCGGCGTCAGCCACGGCTCTCCCTCGGCGGGCCCGTCGTCCGGCACGGACCGGACCGAGTCGTTCAGCGGGATGCGGGAGAAGTCCGGGATCATGCCGTCACCTCCAGGTCGCGGAAGGTCGTGCGGAGCACGTCGAGCGCGTCGCATCCGGCGAACAGGCACGCGTCGACACCGTCATAGCGTTCCTTCCCCGCCAGCCAGACCCTGTGCGCGCCCGCCCGTCTCAACGCGGCGGCCACCGCCTCCGCGTGCTGGCCGTACAGCTTGTCACTGGAGCACAGGCAGGCGACGGTGGCGCCGCTGACGGCGAAGGCCGTGGCGATCTGCTCCGGGTCGGTGCCGGGGCCGGCGGTCTCGGTGGCCAGCCCGCCCGCGTGGAACAGGTTCGCGGCGAACGCGGCCCGCGCGGTGTGCGCCGCGACGGGGCCGATCGTGGCCAGGAACACCTTCGGACGTACGGGCTGCGCGTCGGCGAGATCACGCAGCGCCTCGAACTCCCGCGCGTAGCGGATCGCCGGCATCCCCTGAGCAGATGACGCCTCCTCGGCTCCCAGCGCCTCCTGAGCGGGCGGCGTCTCGTGGGCGGAGGGGGACGCGCGGAGGGGCTTCTCGTCAAGGTGGGCGAACTCGCTGACGCCGGTGATCGGGAGGCGGCGGTGTGCGATGTCGGCGGCGCGGCGTTCACGGGTGGCGGCGATCCGGGCGGAGATCAGCTCGCCCGCCGCCTCGACCCCGCCGGCCGCCTCGATCTCCTGGAACCAGGCCCACGCGCGCTCGGCCAGGTCGGCGGTGCGGCGCTCGACGGCCCAGGAGCCGCCCGCCGGGTCGGCCACCCGGCCGACGCCCGCCTCCTCCAGGAGCAGCAGCTGGGTGTTCCGGGCGATCCGGCGGGAGAACGCGTCGGGCGGCCGCAGGGCGGCGTCGAAGGGCTGGACGGTGACCGCGTCGGCGCCGCCCACCCCGGCGGCGAAGCAGGCCAGGGTGGTGCGGAGCATGTTCACCCAGGGGTCGCGGGCGGTCATCATGGCCGAGCTCGTCACCGCGTGCTGGCGCTGCGGGCTCTCGACGCCGCACACGTCGGCGACCCTGGCCCACAGCTTTCTGGCGGCGCGCAGCTTGGCGATGGTGGCGAACTGGTCGTCGGTCGCCGCGTAACGGAACTCCAGCTGACCGAACGCCCGCGCCGTCCCCAGGTGGTCGAGCGCCCGCAGGTCGGCGACCGCCAGGGCGATCGAGCAGCCCAGTTCCTCGGCGTCGCTGCCACCGGCGTCGTGGTAGGGCGTGGCGTCCACGGTGACGGCCCGCAGCGCCGGGAAGTCGGCCGCGCACCGCGCCGCGAGCTCGGCGGTCACCTCCGGCCCCACCGCGCCAGGACCGGCGGCCGAGGCGCCGAGGTTGCCGCTGAGCACGGGGCCGCCGCCCTGGACGGCGCGCGCGGCGGCCACCGCGAACAGTGCTTCGGCGGCCTCTCGCGTGCGGGGGCCCGCCTCCAGCGCGATCGGCGCGAGGTCGAGGTAGACGTCCTTCAGCACCCTGGGCAGCGCCGCGACGGGGATGGCCCCGTCGCCGACGACCAGCCAGAGCGAGGTGACGCCGCCGGTCAGGTCGGCGAGCACCGCTTCGGGGTCGGGGATGTCGTGGCGCTGCCGGACGTCCCATCCGGTGCCGGCCCGTGCTCTCCGCTCGAACGGCTCGGCGGCGGGCAGGTCGGCGGCGTCGTAGAGCGGGGCGACCGTGATCCCGTCGTAGGTCGGGCTGGACAGGGCCTCTTCCGGGGTGGCGGCCTCGACCCCGGACTTGCGTAGGACGGCGAGCGCGAGTGCTCGCCAGTCGTCACGGTCAGTGGAAGGGAATCCCGCTGCCAGATCCATGGTCTGGATAGTAAGCGCACGCTGGCACCGTTGGGGAAACCGGGGTCAGGTCGTCGGAGCGTCCCAGGTCAGGCGCCAGGTGACGGGCCCCACGACACCGTCGTCCTCGATGTCCTGCTGACGCTGGAAGGAGCGGCACACCTCGCGCGAGGCGGGACCGTACGCGCCGTCGACGTCGAGCTCGAAGCCGCGCTCGGCGATCCTCGTCTGCCAGGTCCGCACGTCGTCACCCCGCATGACCGGCGGGTACTTCAGCAGTCGCCCGGGAAACGGCGGGGCCGTCGTGGGCGGGTCACCGGGGGCGGTGTCGGTGCCGGGGCGGGGCGCGCCTCGCTGGACCCAGGCGTACAGCGGGCCGCCGGGGCAGTCGGTGGGGAACCCGTCGCGGTGCCCCTTGATCTCCTTGCCCGCCCGCCCCTGATCGCGTACGTGGTCGACGGCGTCGAGGATGGCGTGCAGCAGGGCGTCGGGCGGCTGCACCAGGCCGGAGTTGCCGACCAGGCCGAGCACGGCGTAGTGGCCCGAGTTGAGCCCGGAGCCGTTGGCGGCTGGTAAGTGGTGCAGCCCCCGCCCCTCGAAGACCTTCTTATGGGGACACGCGACGAACGAGTAACCAATGTCGATCCACCCATTGCCGTCCATATGGTGACTCTGAATGGATTGGACGAGTTTGACGCACCCGGCATGGTCGCCGACGATTCCGGGATCGACCCGCCCACCTGTGTAGTGAACCTTCACCCCCTTGGTGGAACCAAGCTGTGTGTAGTCGCCGCGCGGCGACCGCGCGTCCCAGTCCTGTCGTCTGACAAGGTCAATGGCCATACCGTGCTCCAGAAAATCGGCATTGATGACGACTGAGCGTAACGTGGGAAGCACAGATAGGTCTCCGGTTCTGACTATTTCGCTGAAGGCCGGATGACACGCCTCTCCGTCACGATGGCAGTGATCAACTCGTGTGGCGTCACGTCGAACGCCGGATTGGCCACCTGTGTGCCCTCAGGAGCGACCCTTATACCCGCGAATGTGGTGACTTCGCCGGGGGCGCGATCCTCGATCTCGATGTGCTCGCCCGACGGCGTCGCCGGGTCGATCGTGCTCTCCGGGGCGACGACGATGAAGGGCACCCCGGCCCGCTGGGCGCCGAGCGCGAGCGCGTACGAGCCGATCTTGTTGGCGGTGTCGCCGTTGACGGCGATCCGGTCCGCGCCGATGAGCACCGCGTCGACACCTCCCCGCGACAGCAGGTACGGTCCCGCGGAGTCGGCGATGAGCCGGTGCGGCGCCCCCATCCGAGCCAGCTCCCAGGTGGTGAGCCTGGCACCCTGCAGCAGCGGACGGGTCTCCAGGGCGAGCACCTCGGCCAGCCGCCCGCGTTCGTGCAGCGTCTGCGCGACGCCGAGCGCGGTGCCCCGCTCGACGGCGGCGAGCCCGCCGGTGTTGCACACGGTCATGATCCGCAGGCCGTCGCCCTCCAGCAGGTCCGCGCCGCGCTCCCCCATGGCCAGGCAGGCGGCGATGTCGTCGTCCCTGATCCGCAGGGCCACGCGCAGCACGGCCTGCGGCCCCTCCCCGAGGTGCGCGGCGGCCTGGTCGACCCCCCAGGCCAGGTTGACGGCGGTCGGCCGGGCGGCCCGCAGCCTGGCGATGGCGTCGCGGTCGTCCCCGGCGAGCACCACGCCGAGCGCCCCGGCCACGCCCAGCGCGGGCGCGCCCCGCACCGCCAGCCGCTGGATCGCCTCGATGAGCTCGTCCACGCCGCGCAGGCGCAGCATCACGCACTCGCCGGGCAGCCGGGTCTGGTCGACGAGCTCGACGGCGCCGTCCACCCAGTCAATGGTTCTCACGTCTGCACGCTAACGCAGACGGTACGAGTCACGACCTATCGCCAGACGTGGCGAGCGGTAACGTAGCGCCCATGGTGACCCCCCTCACGCCGGACGATCCGCCCTCCCTGGGCGGCCATCGGCTGGCCGGGCGGCTCGGTGAGGGCGGCCAGGGGGTGGTCTACCTCGCGCACTCACCGGCCGGCGAGCCCGTCGCGATCAAGCTGCTGAGCACGGGCGACCGCGAGACCCGCGCCCGGCTCGCCCGGGAGCTCCAGGCGCTGGAGAGCATCGCGTCCTTCTGTACGGCGCGCGTGCTGCACGCCTCGACCGAGGGGCCGCGCCCGTACGTGATCAGCGAGTTCATCGACGGGCCCTCGCTGGCCGACCGGGTGCGGGATCGGGGCCCGCTGGCCGGCGGCGAGCTGGAACGGGTGGTGGTCGGCAGCGCCACCGCGCTGGCCGCCATCCACGCGGCCGGGATCGTGCACCGCGACTTCAAGCCCGGCAACGTGCTGCTCGGGCCGGACGGTCCCCGTGTGGTGGACTTCGGCATCGCCAGGGCCGAGGGGGCGGCGACGATGACCTCCGGGCTGATCGGCACCCCCGCCTACCTGGCCCCCGAGCAGATCAACGGGACCCCTGCCTCGCCCGCCTCGGACGTGTTCGCGTGGGCGGCGAGCATGGTGTACGCGGCGACGGGGGTCAGCCCGTTCGGCGCGGACACCGTCCCGGCGGTGCTGCACCGGGTCCTGCACACCGACCCGGACCTGAGACCGTTGCCGCCCCGGCTGCGCGCGGTGATTGCCGGCTGCCTGGCCAAGGATCCGTCCCGCCGCCCCACGGCCAGAGACCTGATCGGCATGCTGGTCGGCCCGAACACCCCACCCCTGACGGACACGACCACCGGCGGCCCCCACACCACCCCGCCACCCGGCGTCTCCCACCCCGGCGGACCGGTGGCGGGGCCGTCCGGAGGCTTCGCCCACCCCGGCGGCATGCCGCCCCCGGGGATCTCCGGGGATCCCCATCGCACTGGCCCGCCGGGGCCGGCGCACAGGACCGGCGTGCCCCGGCGGCGTTCGCGTGGGGTGCTGATCGGCTCGCTGGCCGTCGTGGTGGCGCTGACGGCGGGCGGGTACGCGCTGCTCTGGTTCACCCGCACTCCGCCCATCGTGAACGACCTGTCCACCACGCCCTCTCCTACGCCGAGCGCGGACACGGCGTCCCCTTCCACCCCGGTCACGGAGCCCACCCCGGCCCAGGAGCCGACATCGCGGGAGAGCGCCGCGGAAGGCGGGCTCAAGGTTCCGGCGGCGCTGGCCGGCACCTGGTCGGGCAAGGCCAGCGGCACGATGCTGGACAAGCGGTTCGACGACGAGGCCGTCACGATCATCCTGCGCCAGGGCCGGAGCACGGGCGTGTGGGAGTCCCCCGGCGAGGACCCCGGCTGTGCGAAGGGCACCCTCAAGCTGACCCAGGTGGCCGGTACGAAGCTATCCTTCGACCTGACCGGTCTCGGCGGCGTCTGCGCCATCCTCGACAGCACGGGCGGCATCAAGGTGTCGCTCGACCGCAAGGACGAGGACCGGGCCGACTACGAGCTGACCATGTTCGGCGGGGAGAGCAAGGGAGAGCTGACCAAGACAGGGTGATTTCCCGCAAACCCTTCGACATCAAGTCCCGCTAACTGTGATCATTGGAGTCATGTCTGTGATGAAGGAGGTGCCGTTCCCCGGTCAGGAGTCGGGCGAGCTGCCGATGAAGATCTGGATCGACGACTCCGACTCGGCCATCGACGTCATCGATGCCCTGGCGCTGTCGCCGTTCGCCACCGGTGTCCAGCCCTGGTCCCGGCTGGCGAGTCTGGAGCGGGTCCGCCCGGACGCGCCGCTGCGTCCCTCGCACGGCCGCGTCGTACGGACCGCGCAGATCGAGGACGGCTCGGAGTCACGGCTGATCTGCGGCGACGGCTGGACCCTGCGTGTCATCCGGCACCGCAACCGCGCGGCCACGATCAGCGTCACCGCGATCAGCGAGGAGCTGGCCCGCTCGGTGCTCAAGGAGAGCCTGGAGGGGGCGGAGGAGCCGGAGCCGGACACCGACCACGTCGACATGGGCTTCTGGTGGCGCGGCTCGCACGGCGGCACTCGCTCGGACAAGCCGATCACGGCCCAGCCCTGGCAGGACATCAGCGGCAACTACTCCGCGGCCGTGCGCCGCTCGCTGGACGACCTGATGGCCGTCACCCCGGCCGACGTGAACGGCCGGCTCATCCTCCTGCACGGCCCTCCCGGCACCGGCAAGACCACGCTGCTGCGCACGCTGGCCAAGCAGTGGCAGGAGTGGTGCCAGGTCGACTGCGTGCTCGACCCCGAGCGGCTGTTCGACGAGCCCGGCTACCTGATGGAGGTGGCCGTCGGCTACGACAACGACGAGGACGACAAGCAGCGCTGGCGGCTGCTCGTGCTGGAGGACTGCGACGAGCTGATCAGCGCGTCGGCGAAGTCCCAGACGGGGCAGGGGCTGTCGCGCCTGCTCAACCTGACCGACGGCCTGCTCGGCCAGGGCCGTGACGTGCTGGTGGCGATCACCACGAACGAGGACCTGGCCCGCCTCCACCCAGCCGTCGTGCGTCCCGGCCGCTGCCTGGCGCAGCTTGAGGTCGGCCCGCTGACCAGGGACGAGGCGGTCTCCTGGCTGGGCCACTCCGACGGTGTCGGCCCTTCGGGCGCGACCCTGGCCGAGTTGTACGCCCTCCGCTCGGGCCGCGCGGTCACCCCGTCGGCCTCCAGCGGCGAGAACACCGGCCTGTACCTGTAGTCCCCGCCGCGCTCGCGGCTCCTGCCGCCGGAAAATGGTCCCCGCCCGGGTGCGCCCCCGCGACTCCCCCGGGCGGGAAGCTGTCAGTTCAGGGCGGCCCGCAGGTGACGGGCCGCCCGGAGGAAGCCGCTCTCGCCCGCGCGGCCGGCGATCTCCGCCACGCACGGCAGCTCGCCGCCGGCCCCGGTCCGGTGGGCGATCCGGGCGGCGAGCTCGAGCACCTGGGTGTGCCCGGCGTGCGCCCGCTCGCCCGGCCCCGGCAGGTAGGCGGGCAGCAGGCCGGTCATGATCTGCCATACGTGGTCGTGGCCGCCCCGGTCGGCCGCGAGCTCCATCGATTCGCGCAGCGCCGCCGCCTTCAGCCAGGTCCGCCGCAGCAGCAGCGCGAGCTGACGGCCGACCTCGGCGGTGGGCAGGTCGCCCCTGGCGGCCAGGTCGAGGAGCAGCGACACCCCAGAGGGGGCCCGGTTCCACTTGCGGTTGAGCAGGAAGTAGGCCGCCAGGAGCGCGATGGCCTCCCCCGGGGGCCCGTCCGTGACCGACAGGATCTGGACGTGGGTGAGCTCGATGTGGGATCCGTGCTCCCGGCAGAAGAGGTGCGGCAGGTAGTGCACGGCCACGGCTTCCCGATCGTGGGGCAGCATCGCGGGCCAGCCACGCGGATCGTCTCCGTCGGCCTGCCACCGGGACGGGCGAGGGGCGGACAGCAGGTGGTCGACGAGCTCCAGCCCGGTGTGCTCCGCGCGGATCCCAGGGACGAGGGAGACCTCGCTGGACGGGGACGGCTCCCGATCGTCGAGGTAGACGCCCGAGCCGTGCCGCCAGGCGATCCGGGTCCGCGGCTCCGGCCTGCCGGTCAGCCAGCCCGCCAGTGTGACGCCCGCCGCGGAGGTCAGGCGGCCCGCTCGCGCCGCCACCTCCGGCGGGATCCGGCGGGGCAGCCGGAGCAGCGCCTGCTGCAGGTCGGCGGGCAACGCCTCGACGCCCGCCCGTTCGTACCCCTCGATCCGGGCGACCAGCGCGGCCGGGTCGAGCCCGCCGGTGCCGGTGGTGGGGGTGGCCAGCAGGTACGGCGGCGCGGTGCCGCCGCGCACGGCGGCGTGGATCTCGGCCAGGCGGCGCAGCAGGAGCCAGTGCGGCGCGGAGACCCGCGAGATGTCGGGGAGCCGGCCCACCGGGTGCGGCCCCGGCGTGGTGACCAGGTCGGCCATCGCCTCCACCCACTGCGCCGGATATGGCCATTCGCGCTTGTCGTACGGGGGTGCCTGCCGCACCGCCGGCTCTCGCATCGCCTCCCTGAGCCCTGGGAGGTCCTCGGTGCGGAACCTGACGAACGCCTCCAGCCAGCGCTCCAGGTCCTGCCAGGTCTCACCAGCGGCCGCCTCGCCGAGTGCGCGCTCCAGCTCGGCCACCGTCGGCGCGTCACCGGCGGCGGTCGCCGTGCTCGTGTTCCTTCCGGCGCTCATGCGGGCACGTCCACGATCAGGCGGGCGGCGATCCGGGCGGCGAGCACGTGCTTGCACGGCCCGCGTGAGCCGCGATGGTCGAACCACCACGCACAGGTGCAGGTCCCCTGCTCGATCCCGACCTGCCGGACGCCGCCGGAGGTGGTGACCTGGGCCTGGTCGCCGTCGAGCCGGACCGCGCCGGAGTCGGCCAGCGCGCGGGCGGCGGTGAGCCGGGGGTTGAGCTGTGCCACCTGCTCCCGGTCGTAGGGCAGCTCGCGGTGGAAGTGGGAGGCGTCGTGCAGGTCGTAGCCGACGCGGCCGGCGGTGCCGAGCTGGGTGAGCGCGGCGCGTACGCGCTCGACCGTGAGCCCCGAGCGGTCGGCGAGCAGCCCGATCTCCACGGTCGGCTCGAAGTTGAGCAGCATGCCGACCACGTCGGCGTCGCCGGCGGCCTCGTCGGTGGCCAGGTGCGAAAGGACGGCGCCCTCGCCGGAGAACCCGCGCCACGGCTCTGGTGAGACGGCCAGGGTGTAGCGCATGCCGGGCAGCTCCAGCTCCCACGCGCTCGCCTGGTGCTGGGTGCCGGCCGCCGGGCCGTACACCCGCAGCGCCTTGGCGAACCTGAGCAGCGGCATCAGCGTGGCGACGCGGCCGACGCCGGCCAGGCTGACGGCGTCGCCATTCCCTGGGCCGTGACCGGGGCCGGAGGCCAGGCGCAGATCGCGGCCGGACGGCACGGCCCACACGGCGGTGGCGGCCTTGCGCGGCAGCGACCGCAGGAAGCGCACCGCCTGCGGCCCCTTCAGCTCCGCCCGCAGGTCGAAGCCGGCCGCGATCACCTGCACCTCGGCGAAGCCGCGCAGCCAGCGGGTGGGCAGCGGCACCTTCTTCTCCACGACCGCGCCGTCGAGCGTGGTGACGGTCAGCTCGTCGGGGCCGACGCCGAGGTGCAGCGGGTCCCTGCCGCCGACTCTGGCCAGCGACTCGCGCAGCGGGCCGTTCACGTCGACGTTGGTGGTGCCGCGGTCGAGCACGTCGCCGTCGAGGCCGAGCACGTCCAGGCGGGCGTAGACGCCGCCGCAGGCGGAGAACGACTCGAACCTGAGCCGGCCGCCGTCGCAGGTCACCACCGGGTCGCGGGTCCAGCCGGGGCGGGGCTGGTGGTAGCGGGTGAGGGCGACGTCGGCCACGGCCAGCAGACCGGCGGCGGCCGGGGCGGCGTGGGTGAGCAGCCCGCTGAAGAACCGGGGGTGGGTCTGGGGGCCCGAGAGGGCCGTGCCGCCGGAGGTCGACAGCCCGAGACGGCCGTCGGCGAGCACGGAGGGCCCGGCGTAGGAGTACGCCTGCACCGCTTGAGTCATGATCGGGACGATAGTGATCACCACTGACACATTCGGCGGACTTACGTAAACCCTCCGATGCGCGGGCGGTGCGGCCGAACCACAATGGTGCCGGTGCTCACCGTCGACCTGGCCGAAGTGGCCTTCACCCGCTTCACCGTGCCCGCCGGGGGCACGGTGTGGACGAGCGACGAGCACCCGATCGGTTTCGCCGCGACGCAGCTCGTCGCCTCGTGGACGGCGCGCACTCCTCCCGGCTCCTGGATCGAGGTGGAGTTGCGGGCCACGACCGCGCCGGGGAGCCGTACCAAGTGGTACGTGATGGGCCGGTGGTCCGCGCACGGCCGCCCGCGCACCTCCGTTCCCGGGCAGGGCGACCGGGACGGCGACGTGGCGGTGGACACGTTCGTGGCGCGGCGGGCGGTGGTGGCCTATCAGGTGCGGGTCACCGCGCACGGCGAGGGCGCGCGGGTGGACTGCCTGGGCGTGCTGGCCTCGGCCGTGCCGCCCCGGCCGGTGACGCCGAGCGCCTCCGCCACGGCGGGACCGGTCCAGCTGGTGGTTCCGGCGTACTCCCAGCACGAGCACGCCGGGCATCATCCCGAGTACGACGGCGGCGGCGCCAACTGGTGCGGACCCGCCGCCGTCGCCATGGTGCTCGCCTACTGGGAGCGCGGTCCCGCGCCGGCCGAGCTCGGCTGGGTGGGGGACGGCGACCCGTGCCCGGCGGTCGACCACGCGGCGCGCGGCAGCTACGACACCAGCTACCAGGGCACCGGCAACTGGCCGTTCAACGTCGCCTACGCGGGGACGTACGGGCTGGCGGGGTTCGTGACGAGGCTGCGGTCGGCGGCCGAGCTGGAGCGGCTGGTGCGCGCCGGCATCCCGGTGATCACCTCGCTGTCGTTCCGGTCGCATGAGCTGCCGGGCTCCGGGTACTCCACCAGCGGGCACATCATGGTCGTCACCGGCTTCACCGCCGGGGGCGACATCCTGGTCAACGATCCGGCCGCGCCTGGGGGCGGCGCGGAGGTGCGCAGGGTCTATCCGCGTGCCGCGTTCGAGAACGTCTGGCTCAGGAGCACCGGCAGCGGAGGCAGTGGCGGCATCGTGTACGTCCTGCATCCGCCTGAGTTATCCCTGCCCCCATCCGACGGCAATTGGTGAAATATGAGCATTCGACCGATCGATGTGGCGCGCACGGACGGCGGCCCCCAGTGGGTGGAGGCCGTGGCCACGCCCGACGGTGTCGAGGTGTGGTGGGACGAGCCGCGCCCGCACGAGGGCGGCAGGCGGTGCGTGGTGCGCCGGCTGCCCGGCGGCGACCGCGTCGACGCCCTGCCCACCGGGTGGAACGCGCGCAACCGGGTGATCGAGTACGGCGGCCGCTCGTGGCGTCCCCTGCCCGGAGGCGGCCTGGTCTTCACGAACTGGGCCGACCAGCGTGTCTACCGCCTCGACGGCGGTGCCCCGGTGCCGCTCACGCCGGCCGGCCCCGCCCGCTACGCCGACCTCTACCTGCCGCCCGGCCGCGAGGAGGTGTGGGCGGTGCGCGAGGTCGAGGACGTGCGCGACCTGGTGGCGATCCCGCTCGGCGGTGGTCCGGTCAGGCGGATCGTCAGGGCGCAGCACTTCGTGATGAACCCCCGCCTGTCCCCCGGCGGCGGCCATCTGGCCTGGATCGGCTGGAACCACCCGGCCATGCCGTGGGACGGCACCGAGCTGTGCGTCGCCCCGCTGGACGCGGACGGGGTGGCGGGCCCGCACGAGGTGGTCGCGGGCGGGCCGCAGGAGTCGGTCGTGCAGGCCGAGTGGCGCGACGACGACAGCCTGTACGCGGTCACCGACCCGACCGGCTGGTGGAACGTGCACGTGATCGGCAGGGACGGCGCCCGTGGCCGCAACCTGACGCCGATGGAGGCTGAGTTCGGCGCCGCGCCGTGGAAGCCCGGCCTGGCCTGCCTGGCGGTGGCGGACGGGCGGCTGGTCGTCGTGTACGGCACGGCGGACCGCCGCCGCCTGGGTGTGCTGGACCCCGACGGCGGGGAGCTGCGGGAGATCGGCGGCGAGGCGACCTATTGGGCCTCCACCGTGTCGGCGGCCGGCGGGAAGGTCGCGGCCGTGGCCGCCACCCCGTACACGCCGCTGGAGGTGGTGCTGGTGGACCTGGATGGGGGCGGCGGGCGCGAGGTGGTGTCGGCGCCGAAGCCGCTGCCGCCGCGTGAGCTGCTGCCCGACCCGGAGCCGGTGACCGTCGAGGGCGTGCACGCGCACCTGTATCCGCCGGCCGGGGCCGAGGGCCCCGCGCCGTACGTGATCTTCGCGCACGGCGGGCCCACCGGCAGCAGCCCGGTCGTGCTCGACCTGGAGATCGCCTACTTCACCAGCAGGGGCCTCGGCGTGGCCGTGGTCAACTACGGCGGCTCCACCGGCTACGGCAGGGCCTACCGGGAGCGGCTGCGCCACCAGTGGGGCGTGGTGGACGTGCAGGACTGCGCCAAGGTGGCGCGCGGCCTGGTGGAGCTGGGCCGGGCCGACGCCGCCAGGATCGCCATCCGGGGCGGCAGCGCCGGCGGCTGGACGACGGTGGCGGCGCTGGTGCACAGCGACGTGTTCGCGGGCGGCGTCGCCCACTACGCGATCACCGACCCGGAGAGCTGGGCGGCGGAGACGCACGACTTCGAGTCCCGCTACCTGGACGGCCTGATCGGCCCGCTGCCGGAGACCCGGCAGCGCTACACCGACCGCTCGCCGCTGCTGCACGCCGGCCAGGCGTCCGGGCCGTGCCTCATGCTGCACGGGCTGGAGGACGCGATCGTGGACGTCGGCCAGGCCGAGCGGTTCGTCGCCGAGCTGGACAGGAACGGCAAACAGTGGGCCCTGCTCACCTATCCGGGCGAGCAGCACGGCTGGCGCAGGGAAGAGACCATCGTGGCGGTGCTGGAGGCCGAGCTGGCCTTCTACGGCACGCTCTTCGGGTTCGACACACCCGAGGTGGCGCCGCTCAAGCTGGAGGGAAGCGCGTGAAGAGCGTCGCGGAGATCTGCTCGGACCTCATCAGGTTCGACACCACCAATCCGGGCTCGGGCGAGCGGCCGGCCGCCGAGTACGTGGCCACGCTGCTGGCCGAGGCGGGGCTGGAGCCGGAGGTGTTCGAGGCGGCGCCGCGCCGCACCACCGTGGTGGCCCGGATCGAGGGCGACTCCCCCGACGCGCTGCTCATCCACGGGCACCTGGACGTGGTGCCCGCCGACCCCGCCGAGTGGCGCACGCACCCGTTCTCGGGCGAGATCGCCGACGGCTGCGTCCACGGCCGGGGCGCGGTCGACATGAAGGGCTCGTGCGCGATGACGCTGTCGGCCGTGCTCGGCCTGCGGGCGCTCGGCGTGCGGCCCAAGCGGGACGTCGTGCTGGCGTTCCTGGCGGACGAGGAGGCGACCGGCGACTACGGCTCACGGCACGCGGTGACCGAGCACCGGGAGCTGTTCGACGGCGTGACGCAGGCGATCAGCGAGTCCGGCGGCTTCAGCGTCGCCTCCGGCGAGCACCGGGTCTACCCGGTGGCGGTGGGCGAGCGGGGCACGGCCTGGATGAAGCTGACCGCGCACGGCGTGGCCGGGCACGGCTCCAGGCCCGCGGTGGACAATCCGGTCGCCACGCTGGCGCACGCGCTGTCGCGGGTGGCCGCCCACCAGTGGCCGATACGGCTGACGCCGTCCGTGGCGGCGCTGGTCCAGGGCCTGTCGGAGATCACCGGCACACCGATCGACCTGGACCGCCTGGACGAGGAGGCGGCCCGGCTGGGCGCGCTGGGCCAGCTGTTCGAGGGCCAGATCCGCAACTCGGCGAACCCGACCATGCTGAACGCCGGCTACAAGGTGAACGTGGTGCCCTCGACCGCCGAGGCGCACGTGGACGGCCGTTACCTGCCGGGCCTGCGGGAGGAGTTCCTGGAGACGATCGACGAGCTGCTCGGCCCGAAGATCGTCCGCGAGTTCGTCAACCTGGAGGACGCCCCGGCCGCGCCGTACCCCTCGGCGTTCTTCGACGAGCTGGCCGGCTCGCTCGTGGCCGAGGATCCGCTGGCCAGGCCGGTGCCGTACGTGATGAGCGGGGGCACGGACGCCAAGTCGTTCGCCGGGATCGGCATCGAGGGGTACGGCTTCGCGCCGCTCATGCTCCGGCCCGACCTGGACTACTTCGGCATGTTCCACGGCAAGGACGAGCGGGTCCCGGTGGAGGGCCTGGAGTTCGGCACTAGGGTGCTCACCCGGCTCCTCACCTGAGTGGAACAAATCATTCCGTTCTGATAGAGTGGTGTCAACGGAAAACGCCGAAAGGGGCCAGTCATGACATCCGGGTGGACACTGCTCGACAACGCGCACGAGGCTCTTCGCACCGTCGTGGGCGACGTGCCCGCCGACGCCTGGGAGCTCCCCACGCCCTGCGCCGACTGGAACGTCACCCAGGTGCTCCAGCACGCCGCGGGCGACCAGATCGGCTACGCCGCCTTCCTCACCGGCGAGCCCGGCCCGGAGGAGAACCCGTTCGCGCCCTCCGGCACCCTGCCCGCCGACCCGGTGGCGTACGCGGCGGACGCCATGGCGCGCTCGGCCAAGGCGTGGGCGAGCGTCGACAGGGCCGCGGCCGAGGTGCCGGTGCCGATGCCGCCGAACAGGATGACGCCCGAGCTGGGCGCGGGCGCCTGCGCGCTGGACGCCGCGGTGCACGCGTGGGACATCGCCGTGGCCACCGGCCGCCCTTCGCCGCTGACGCCCGAGCTGGCGGCGGGGCTGCTGCCGGTGGCGCGGGCGACCGCCGAGGTGGTGCGCGGGTTCGCCTACGGCCCCGCGCTGGCCGCCGAGACCGGGGACGACGAGGTCGCGACCCTGCTGCGGTACCTGGGCCGCGACCCTCACTGGGCCCGCTCCTGAGCGAGCCGCACGGCCTGGCGGCCCGAGGAACGGGCCGCACGGGTCCGCGGCTCGCGCAGGGCCCGCTAGGCCGTGCGGCGTAGCGTGCGCAGCACGGCCAGCCCGCCCATCGCCCCGGAGGCGAGCAGGAGGATGCCCGCCTCCGTCCACTGGAAGCGCCAGAACATCGCGGGCGGGTGGTAGGAGACGGCGTAGCCGTACCCCTTGCCGAACAGGCACCTCTCCCACGCCTCGGTGTTCCGGCTGCTTCGCCCGGCGTCCACCCGGCGCGGGCAGACCTCCGCGCCGGGGCTGTCGACCTCCCGGCCCGCCGGGTCCACCCACGTCGCGCCGACCAGCCGCGCGTCCGGATCACCGAGCTCGGTGGTGCCCGAGAGCACCACCCGCTCGGGGGTCGCGTAGTGGTCGCTCAGCGCGAACAGCGTGAACATGGTCACCGCCACCCCCGCGACGACCACCGCCATCGCCGGCATCGTGCGCCGGAGCACGGTCCCGGCCAGCGTGCCGAAGGCGAAGGCGTACAGCCACCACACGGCCGGCGCCACGCCGACCATGTTGAACACGCCGATGTTGCCGAACGACGATTCGATCCCGGCCCGGAACACCGGCCGCCACAGGCTGACCATCAGCGACAGCAGCAGCCCGCCGGCCACCACCGCGCCGCCGAGCACCGCCAGCTTGACCGCCAGCCAACGCCACACCGGCACCGCCTGGGTCCAGGCCAGCCGGTGGGTGCCCCGCTCGTACTCCCTGCCGAGCAGCGGCGCCCCCCAGAACGCGCCGATCAGCGCCGGCAGCACCAGCGGCATCCAGCCGAAGATCGAGTAGATCGCGTCGTACCGCTCCCCCAGCGCCACCTCCAGCGGGGCGCACGCGGGCGCGCTCCCGGGGCAGCCGGGCGCGGCGTGCTCGGAGACGTACAGCGTGGCCTCGATCGCCGACCCGAGCAGCAGCAGCGCGAGCGCGGCCAGGAAGGCGGCGGTCAGCAGGATCTGCGCCCGGTGCTGGCGCCAGGTGAGCCAGATCATCGGCCCACCGCCGCGAGTCCCGGCAGCGCGGCCGACTCGGGGCTGCGCAGATAGCCCATGACGAGCTCGTCCAGCCCCGGCCGCCGCGCCTGCCAGCGCGGGTCCAGCGGCGGCTCGCCCCTGACGAGCAGCCTGACCTGCCGCGCGGTGCGGCTCTCGGCGACGACCTGCACCCGGCCCGGCCCGGCGAGCCCGGCGGGGCCCGTCATGACGAGATGCCCGGCCAGCAGGTCCTCGATGTCGCCGCTCACCTGCAGCCGCCCGCCGTTCAGCACGACCAGCCAGTCGCAGGTCCCCTCCAGATCGGAGACCACGTGGGACGACAGCAGCACGCTCAGCCCGTGCTCGGCCACCTCCGCCATGATCGCCCGCATCACGTCGTGCCTGGCGACAGGGTCGAGGTTGGCGAGCGGTTCGTCCAGCACGAGCAGATCGGGGGTCCTGGCCAGCGCGATGGTCAGCGCCACCTGCGCCTGCTGCCCGCCGGACAGCCGGCCCACCTTGCGGTCCAGGGGGATGCCCAGCCCGGCCAGCCGATCCAGCGCCGCCCGCTCGTCCCACCGGAGGTTCGTCCGGCGGCCGAAGGTGAGCATCTCCGCGACGGTGAACGTCTCGTACAGCGGCTTGTCCTGGGCCACGAACGCGGCCTGTCCCCGTACGACCACCCTGCCCCGGGCGGGGGCGAGCAGCCCGACGGCGGCGTGCATGAGCGTGGTCTTGCCCGCCCCGTTCGGCCCGACCAGCGCGGCCACCCGTCCGGCGGGGAGGGCCAGCGAGCAGTCGCGCAGCGCCCAGCCGCGCCGGTAGCGCACGCCCAGCCCGGTCGCTTCCAGCACTGGCGCTCCCAGCACGGGCGCCTCGGGCGCGGGCGGCCTCACGCGACCCCCTCACGCGCCGCGTCGGCCAGCACCGCGCCGAACAGCGTCCGCAGGTCCTCCTCGTCCAGCCCGGCCTCCCGCGCCTGCCGCACCCACGCCTCGAGCCCGCGCCGCAGGCGGGTGTGGTCGGCCAGTGTCCCGCCGGCGAGGCCGCGCTCCACGAACGTGCCGAGCCCCGGCTTGCCCGCCACCAGCCCCTCACGCTCCAGCTCCCGGTAGGCCTTGAGCACGGTGTTCGGGTTGATCGCCAGGCTCTCGACGACCTCCCTCGCCGTGGGCAGCTTGTCACCCGGCCGCAGGGTGCCCAGCCGCAGCGCCTGCCTGACCTGGTGGACGAGCTGGAGGTACGTGGACACCCCCGAACCCCTGTCCAGCTGGAACTCGATCACCAATACACCCTTTCACTATTTGAATAGTGAAAGGGTGTTGGATGCGGGCCGGGTCTGTCAACTCAGCCGAACTTGGTCTTCGGCCGCTCCTCCAGCTCGCCGTCGACGTAGATGTCGAGCTTCTCGTTGTAGAAGGCGATCAGGCCCGCGACCCGCTCGCTCTCCGGCAGCGGGGTGCGATAGGACCACGCCAGGTCCTCGCGCCCGTTGACCGACCAGTACTCGGCGCTCCCCTTGTACGGGCAGTGGGTGACGGTGTCGGTGTGCTCCAGCAGGTCCAGCCGGACGTCGGTCTTCGGCAGGTAGTAGCGGGCCGGCAGGCCGGTCTCGAAGAGGATCCTGGCGGCGCGCGAGTCGGCCACCGTCACCCCGTCCACCTCCACCCGGACATGACGCGAGCTCGGCAGGATGTCCACGCGCGTGTACGGGTCACGCGCGTGGAAGTAGACCTGCTCGTCCTCCTCGAACCAGGCGTCCATCGCCTCCCAGTCGAAGCGCACATGCCCCCGGATGTCCTCCAGCGGCGACTCCGGATAGGTCAGCGCCGCCTCCGGCGCCTCCACGCCCCCGGACGTCACCGTGTGGACGACGCCGTCGCCCCTGCTCGGCGAGTGCTTGGTCGTGTCCGTCCGCTTGAGCGCCGATTCCTCGACGTCCTGCAGCGGGAAGTAGTAGACGGGGTAGTAGGGGACCTCCCACACCAGCAGCGCGCGGGTGGTGTCGGCCACCACCCGGCCACCGAGGTAGGTCCTGACGCGCTTGGCCGAGCGCTCGACACGCACCCGGCCGCGGTTCGTGGCATCCATGCTCGCGGAAACCCCCGCCCGCCCCCCGCTATTCCGCGCCCGCTACTCCATCCCGAACGCCGCCAAGGTCCCCCAGGTCACCAGTGCCCCGACCAACGCCCCGGCGGCCACCTGGGCCGGGGTGTGGTGGGCCAGCCGCACCCGCGCCCAGCACACCAGCGCCACCGCCGCCGCCCCGGCGGCCAGGGTGGGCAGGGCGGGCAGCACCTGCGCCAGCACCACGACCGTGCCCGCGGAGACGGCGGCGTGGAAGGAGATCTTCCAGCGCAGCGTGACCGGGATGGTCACGGTCAGGGCGGCGAGCATCGCGGTCACCGTGGCCACCAGCAGCCTCGGCGCGCCCAGCACGGCCAGCACCAGCAGCGCGAACAGCACGGCCGCGACGGCGGCGAGCAGCGGGCCGGTCCGGCGGGCCCGGTCGACGATGTGGTGGGAGTCCAGCCGCCCCGACTGCACCCCCACGGCGATCACCGCGGCGGGCACCCCACCGCACAGGGCGGAGGCCAGCAGCCCCCACGCAGCTCCGGGCCACCCCTGCGCGATCAGGCCGACGGCAGGCGGCATCGCGATCACGAGCACCTGGGGAGCGAGCAGGTCGGTGACCTTCCGCGCCAACGAGTCGGCCATCATGTCAGGAAAGATTACGCGATCATGCCCGCCCAGCCGGTCGCCCGGCCCCCACGTCGTGTCGCGCTCCGGACGCGCGCCACCACCCCTGTCGGGTACGGACGCCGCACCACCCCGCGTCGCCCTCGCAGACGCCAGGCACCGGCCCACCTCGTCCTGAGAACGCCGGGCACCGATCACCATCCATCGCCCCTCGGACTGCGGGGCTGCCTTCAGCCTTTGCCGGCGGCGTTGACGATGCGGGTGGTCGAGCGGTCGGGGATCGCCTCCAGTTCCCAGCACTCGGCGTCCAGGAGCGTCGCGGCGGCGTGGCGGGCGGCCGCGTGGGGGTCTCCCACCGTGTGCGCGAGCGCGCCGGGCCGCATCGGGGCCAGCAGGTCGATGTAGTCCTCGGGCCCGTGCGCGTCCGGCGGTCCTGTGACGATGAACACCCCGGTCACGAACCGCAGCGCCGCCATCACCTCAGCCCGCTCCGGCGCCGGGTTGAAGGGCCGCGACGGCCCCTTCCAGGCCCGCACCCTCGGATCGTCCTCGATCCCGACGACCAGCGGCCGGCCGCGCGCGGCGACGGAGCTCAGATAGCGCACGTGTCCCACGTGCAGGATGTCGAAGACGCCGGTCACGACCGCTGCCCCCGGGTGGTCGTACCGCTGCACCCAGACGGCCTCCAGGCTGCTCACGCAGGCACTCCTCCTAGTCGACTCGTCGATCGCAGCGTACTCGGTCCACCCGCACGGTCGTACGGGCGACCTTGAGAAAGGGCATTCCTACCTTTTCGCGATAGTCCCTGGCACCGGTCTGGCGCGTCTCATGACGTCGCCGTCATCAGGGGGTCGCCGTGACACCGTCCTCGCCAGAGACCATCGACCCGGGCTCCCACCGGCTCGAACTCCGCTTCCCGGGAATCCCGTCCCAGGTGGCGAGGGCGAGGAGTCTGGTGACCGCCGTGCTCGGGCGGGACCATCCGCTGCACGACGACTGCGTGCTGCTCACCAGCGAACTGGCCACGAACGCGATCCTGCACTCCCGGTCGGGGGCCGGGGGCGAGTTCACGGTCACCGTGCTGGCGGCCCGGGACGTGGTGCGGGTGTGCGTGGAGGACGCGGGCTCCGAGGAGCCGCCGTGCGCCTGCCGTGCCAACGCGCAGTCGACCGGCGGGCGGGGGCTGCCGCTGCTGGAGGCGCTCAGCCACCGCTGGGGTTTCACCCGGGGCGGGGGCAGGACGGCGGTCTGGTTCGAGTTGCCGCTGGTGACGGTCCCGGCGGGGTGGGCCGTCTAGACGAGGCTGGGCCGTCCAGGGAGGTGGGCCGTCTAGACGTCCAGCCGGCACAGGCCCTCGGCGAGCGCCTTGGTGGTGAGCCGGGTGCGGCTGTCGCAGCCGAGCTTGGCGAAGATGTGCTCCAGGTGGGTCGTCACGGTGCGCACGCTGAGCACCAGGGCGGCGGCGATCTGCGGGTTGGAGTCGCCGGCCGCGACCCGGGTGAGCACGTCCACCTCCCGGCCGGTCAGGTCGTACGGCAGCGAGCACGGCCGCTCGGCCACCACCGCGCCCTGCAGCGCGCCCTGGAAGCCGACGCCGGCCCGCAGGAGCCGCGTCTCGTGCCACTGGCCGCGCGGGTCGAGCCAGAGGCCGTGCCGGTTGAGCTCGCGTGAGTCGATGAACGCGCGGGCGTAGCCGGCCATCGCGGGGTCGTCCCACAGCGCCGCCGAGGTGTCCAGGCCGGGCACGTCGCGGCGGGTGCCCACCCGGTCGAAGGCGACCGCGCGGAACCCGGCGGGCAGCCCCACCGGGTCGATCACGCAGGTGGCCAGGTCGGTGACGTGCGCCAGCATCGGGCTCGCGGCGGCGATCAGCGCGGGCGTGACGTCCGCGAAGGCGTCCCTGGTGGCCAGGTGCAGCAGGCCGGTGTAGCGGCCCTCGGCCAGGAACAGCGGCGCGGTCAGCCCGGCCCGCCAGCCGTAGGGCGCCAGGTGGCGGCGGAAGTAGCGCTCGGTGCCCGGCTCGGGCATCGTCACCGGCTCCCGCGTGGCCATGGCCGTGCGGTAGGCGTCGAGGCCCGCGTACTCCTCCGCCGCGTCGCCGTCGATGCGCGCGTGCCCGTCGGAGGAGACGCTGTGGTGGCGGCCGGTGGCGGGGTCGAAGGCGACGAACTCGTACGCGTCGAGCGGCACGACCCGGCGCAGCGCCGTCATCGCGCCGTGCGCCCCGCCGCCGCCGGCGACCTGGTAGCCGACCTCGGCGAACGCCCGCAGCTGGCGGAGGTTCAGGGTGATCTCGGCCACCGGTTCTTTATATCATTTTGACCTTTTGTTGGTGATTTTGTGCGGTGGCGAAATTCGGCAGCCGAAGCGGGACCTCCGGTGCTAGCGTCGCAGGCATGCAGCGCGCTTACGTCACGACGACGCCGGACCCTGTCCCGGCGCGCTGATTCCTGCTCCCCGGGCGAACGCCCGGGGACATCGGCCGTTCGCCCCTTCCACCCAAGGGATGATCATGAACGACCACCGCAGGCTCGGCCGTGAGCTCGGCCTCTTCGGCACCGACCCGCTGATCGGCTCCGGCCTGCCCTACTGGCTGCCCGCGGGCGCGGCCGTCCGCAAGGCCATCGAGGACTACGTGCACGAGCTCGAACGCCGGCACGGCTATCAGCACGTCAACTCGCCCGTGCTCGGCAAGCGGGAGCTGTACGAGAAGTCGGGGCACTGGGCGCACTACGCCGAGGACATGTTCCCGCCGATGATGGTGGGCGGGGAGGAGTTCGTGCTGCGGCCGAGCCTGTGCCCGCACCACGCGCTGATCTACCGCTCCCGGCAGCGCAGCCACCGCGACCTGCCCCTGCGCATCGCCGAGATCGGCGGCATGTACCGCTCCGAGCTGTCGGGCGTGCTCGGCGGGCTGACCAGGGTGCGGGCCATCCAGCTCAACGACGGGCACACCTTCTGCGCGCCCGAGCAGGCCGCCGCCGAGGTGTCGGCCGCACTCGACCTGATCGAGGCCGCGCACGCCCAGCTCGGCATCCGGGCCGTCCGCTACCGGCTGTCGCTGCGGGGCCAGGGCGCCAAGTTCGTGGACGACCCCGGCATGTGGCAGCGCTCGGAGGCCGTCCTGACCGAGGTCCTGAAACAGCGCGGGCGCGACTTCGACGCCGAGCCCGGCGAGGGCGCCTTCTACGGCCCGAAGATCGACATCCAGATCGCCGACTCCGCCGGGCGCGAGTCGACCTTGTCGACCGTCCAGGTGGACTACTACCAGCCCGGCCGCTTCGACCTCGGCTACGTCGGCGGCGGCCGGCCCGTCATGGTGCACCGCAGCGTGGTCGGCGGCCTGGAGCGGCTCATGGCCCACCTGATCGAGGTGCACGCCGGCGCGTTCCCCGCCTGGCTGGCGCCTGTGCAGGCGGTCGTGCTGCCGCTGTCCGACGCCGAGCTGCCCGCCGCCGAGGATCTCGTACGGCGAAGCGTCGCGGCGGGGCTCAGGACCGAGTTGGCTCCGGCCGGCAGAGGGACCCTCGGCGCCCGGATCAGAGCCCACCGGCTGGTGCCGTACCAGCTCGTGGTGGGGCCGCGCGAGGTGGCGAGCGGACAGGCGTCGGTGCGGTCGCGCGACGGCGGCCAGGAGGGGCCGGTGCCGCTCGCCGAATTGGCCGATCGGTCCAGGCCACGATTTTAAGCCGGGCAAATAATCAAATAAAGGTAACAGAGGCTTCCCACAGGCAGTAAAGGGCTCTTAAATTGCCCCAACGCCCTGTCGGGAGGAATCACTTGACCGAGCTCAGTGACCGGGAGGCGGAGCTGGTCTCCGCCCACGAGCAGGAACGGCCCGCCCGCCGGCTACCCGACCGCCTCCGGCTCGGCGCCTGGATCGTGGGCGGATCGCTGTCGGCGTACTCGATCGCGGTGGTGTTCTACCCGGTCGAGGCGCTGCAGCACCGGATGACCTTCCTGGCGGTGGCGCTGCCGCTGGTTTTCCTCAGCTACCGCTCCGGCCTGGGGCCGGCGATCCGGCGCCTGCGCGAACGCCGCGCCGGCCCGCCGGACGCGGCAGCGACCGCCCTTCGCGACGCGGACGCGACGGTGGAGACCGTGCCGGCAGCCCGCGATACGCGGGCGACCGTGCCCGTGGCGGTGAGCGAGGAGCCGTCGGCGACCGTGCCCAGGGTGGCCGGTGCGGAGCCGCCGGCCACCGCGCCCGCGGCGGCGGGCGGGGCTCGGTCGCGGGTCGAGTGGCCGACCGTCGGGGACTGGCTGCTGGCGGCGGCCTCCCTGGCGGTGCTGGTCTATCCGCTGCTCGGCATCGACGCCTTCCGCGACCGGGGCTCGGGCGCGGCGCTGAGCGAGCTGGACGTGGTGGCGGGGGTGGTGCTGACGGCGCTGCTGCTGGAGGCCGTACGACGAACCGTCGGATGGGCACTCACCCTCATCTGCGCTTTTTTCCTGGCGTATGCCTATTTGGGTGCATATTTGCCGATTGACTGGACTATTGGTCACCGAGGATTCGACCTTGACCAGATCGTGTCGCAGCTGTATACGGGCACCGAAGGCTTTTTCGGCGTCCCCTTGCAGGTGGCGGCCAGCTACATCATCCTTTTCACCATCTACGGCGCCGTCCTCGACTTCTCCGGCGCCAGCAAGTTCTTCATCGACCTGAGCTTCGCCGCCTTCCGCAAATCCCGCGCCGCCCCCGGCCGCACCGTCACCACCGCGGGCTTCCTGCTCGGCACCGTCTCGGGGTCGGGCGTGGCGACCACGGTCAGCCTGGGCAGCGTCGCCTGGCCGGTGCTCAGGCGGGCCGGCTACCCGAAGGAGCCGGCCGGCGGCATCCTGGCGGCGGGCGGCATCGGCGCGATCCTGTCACCGCCCACGCTGGGCGCGGCGGCGTTCATCATCGCCGAGTACCTCCGGGTCAGCTATCTGGAGGTGCTGGTCTACGCGACGATCCCGACGATCCTGTACTACCTGGGCATCTTCCTGGCCATCGAGATCGACTCGCGCCGCTTCGACACCCACGCCGTGGCGGTGGACGCGCCGCGGGCCGGGAAGCTGCTGCTGCGCTTCGGCTACCACTTCAGCTCGCTCATCCTGATCGTCGTGCTGATGGCGCTGGACCGGTCGGCGTTCCAGTCCGTGGTGATCGCCACCGCCGTCGCGTTCGCGCTGTCCTTCCTGGACCCGGCGCACCGGATGACCCCCGGACGGATCGGCCAGGCACTGGCCAAGGGCACGCTGGAGGTGCTGCCGGTGACCGCGGTCTGCGCGGCGGCGGGCATCATCGTCGGCGTCATCACCCAGACCGGGCTCGGGCTCAACCTCAGCTCGATCATCGTGGACGTCGCGGCGGGCAACCTCATCCTCACCACGGTCATGTCCGCCGTGGCGGTCCTGCTGCTCGGCCTGGCGGTGCCGGTGACGGCGAGCTTCATCATCGCGGCGGTGATCATCGCCCCGGCGCTCACCACGCTCGGCGTGAGCCCGGCGGAGGCGTACATGTTCGTGTTCTACTACGCGGTCCTGTCGGAGGTGAGCCCGCCGACCGCGCTGTCGGCGGTCGCGGCCTCCGCGATCACGGGCGGCAACACGTACAAGACCATGATGATGACCTGGCGTTACACGCTGCCGGCCTTCTTGGTGCCGTTCGCGTTCGTGCTCACCCCGAACGGACAGGCGCTGCTGGGTCAGGGGCCGATCACCGTCGTGCTGCTGATGGCGGCGGTCTCGGCGGTGGCGGTGGCGGCGCTCGCCATGGCGACCGGCGGGCTCAGCGGCCCGGTGGAGCGGCTGCTGGCCACGGTCGCCGCGGTGCTGCTGCTCTTCCTCGAACCCGTCCCGATCGCCGCGGGCATCGTCGTGCTGGCGGTCGCGGCGGCCGTACACCTCATCAGAAGAAGGAGAGTCCAAGCGTGAAGCGGATACTGGCGCTACTCGGCGTGGCCGTCCTGATCGCGGGCTGCGGCGGCGGTGCGGGCGGGTCGGGCAACCGGCTGTCGATCGCCACCGGCGGCACCACCGGCGTCTACTACGTCTACGGCGGCGGGCTGGCCAAGCAGCTGTCCGCCAACATCGCCAACACCCAGGCCACCGCCTCGGTCACCTCCGCGTCGATCGAGAACATCAAGCTGCTGGCCACCGGCAAGGCCGACATCGGCTTCTCGCAGTCCGACACGGCGGCCGACGCCGTCAACGGCACCGGCTCCTTCACCGAGAAGCAGCCCGTCAAGGCGCTGGCCCGCATCTACGACAACTACGCGCACGTGGTGGTCGCGCCGGGGATCGCCGCCGATAAGGTGGCCGACCTGAAGGGCCGGACGGTCTCGCTCGGCCCGCCGAACTCCGGCACGCAGGTGGTGGCCAGGCGCATGCTGGAGGCCGCCGGGCTCAACCCGGACAGCGACATCAGCAAGCAGCAGCTGTCGATCAACGAGTCGGTGCAGGCGGTGAAGGACGGCACGATCGACGCGTTCTTCTGGGTGGGCGGCCTGCCCACGGCCGGGGTGGTGGACCTGGCGACGACCAGGTCCGACATGAAGATGCTCGACACCGCCGACGTGCTCGCGAAGATGCAGGCCGAGCACGGCGAGCAGTACGTCGGCCTGGACATCGACATGAGCGTCTACAAACTGGACGGCACGATCAAGACCGTCGGGATCGCCAACGTGCTGCTGGTGCCGGACAAGATGAACGAGCAGCTCGCCTTCGACATCACCCGGACCCTGTTCGAGAAGAAGGCCGAGCTCGTGGCCGTGCACCCGGAGGCGAGCAAACTCGACCCGGCCCTCGCCCAGCAGGTGCAGCCGGTGGCGCTGCACCCGGGCGCGGCCAGGTACTTCAAGGAAAGAGGCTGAAACAAGGGGGAGCAGGCCTGATCAGGTTCGTGCTGGTGCTGGCGGCGGTGCTGGCGGTGGGCTCCGGGAGCGGGGCCGGCCGCCTGGCCGTGAACGGCCTCGTCCTCCCCCGCTCAGGCGTGTTCGCGATCGGCTATGTGCATAGCGTCTACCACTCCCCCTCCGCCGAGATCTTCACCGTCGAGGACGGCCGCTTCACCATGCGGGCCGTCGTCTCGGACAGCGGCGGCGTGCTCGACTATTACGCGCTGGACGGCGAGCGGAGCCGAACGCCGGGCGGGCGGTGGCTGCTGCGGCTGGCCGTGCCCGCGACGTACGACGAGTTGCCGCTGCTCGCGACCCCCATCGGCCGCAGGACGCTGTTGGCGGGCGGGCGCTGCCTGCCGCTGTATCCGGCGTCGGGGGCGCGGCGGGTGCGGGTGGCGGTGGAGCTGACGTCGCACGACCGGGGCGGTCCGTGCCCGCCGCCTTACAGCCAGTCCTTCTTCTTGAACGCCGCGTACAGCGCCACCGAGGCGACGGCCACCAGCAGCAGCGACATCCAGAAGCCCCACGGCTCGCCCTCGCCGGGATAGGGCACGTTCTGGCCGTAGAAGCCGGTGATGGCGGTCGGCACCGCGATGATCGCCGCCCAGCCCGTCAGCCGTTTCATGATCTCGTTCAGCCGGAAGCCCTGCTGGGCCAGGCGGGTCTCACGCATGTTGGCGAGCAGGTCGCGCAGTGACTCGACCCATTCGGCGGTGCGCAGCACGTGATCGTAGACGTCCTCGAAGTAGGGGTCCATCCTGGGCTCGGCGACCAGCTCCTGGTCGCGCCGGAGCGTGCCCATGATCTCCCGCATCGGCATCGTGATCTTGCGGAAGGTGACCGTCGCCTTGCGCAGGCCGTACATCCTGCGCTGCAGCTCGCGGCTGTCGGCGGGGCCCTCCTCGAACAGCGCGTCCTCCAGCGCCTCGGCCTGCGTGTCGAGCTCCTGGGCCACGGTGAGGTGGCCGTCGGCCACGTAGTCCAGCAGGCCGTGCAGGAGGAAGGCGACGCCGTAGCCCGCCAGGTGGGGGGCGGAGTCCCAGCGCCGGAGCACCTCGTGGATGTCGAAGTGGTCGCTCTGCCGCACCGTGACCAGGGCGTTGGCGGTGACGAAGACGTCGACCTCGTCGAGGTCGACGCCCTCGCCGTCGAGGCGCGCCGCATAAACGGTGATGAACAGGTGATTGTCGTAAATATCGATCTTTGGGCGTTGATGGTCGTTGTGCACGTCCTCCACCGCCAGCTCGTGCAGCCCGAGCTCCTCCCCGACCACGGCGAGCTCGGCCACCGTCGGGGAGCACAGGTCGAACCAGACGACGTTCTGCCGGTCGGCCACGTAGTCGGAGACCTCCGCGACGGGGAAGCCCTCCTTCTCCAGACGGCCGTTTCTATACAGACGTGTACGCACTCAGATGAGTTTGGCAAAGCGCTCGGCGTTCCGCACGGCCGCCGCGTTGGGATCGTTGTTGAAGTACACGTACGCGTCCCGCCAGCCCGCCTCGCGCACCCGTCTGGCCCACGTCTTCAGCGACGTGTCGCCGTACGACGGTCTGGGGGTGGCGCGGCCCTCGTGCAGCCGCACGTACCCCCAGGGCGCAGTGTCCCAGAACGGGTTCTGCGGCCTGCCGAGCCGGTCCGCCCAGCACAGCGCCGCCCCGCGCGCCTCCAGGACCTTGCGCGTCTCCTCCGTCCACCAGGACGCGTGCCTGAACTCCACCGCCACCCGCACCCGGCCGGGAAAGCAGCCCAGGCACCGGTCCAGCCTGCCCGGATCGGCCTTCAGCGTCGGCGGGAGCTGCAGCAGGATCGGGCCGAGCTTGTCCCCCAGCCCCGCCACGGCCGTCATCAGCCGCTCGACCGGCTCCTCCGGGTCGGCCAGCCGCTTGATGTGGGTGAGGAACCTGCTCGCCTTCACGGCCATCACGAAGCCGCGCGGGGTCCGCTCGCGCCAGGAGGCGAACGTCTCCGGGGACGGCAGCCGGTAGAAGGCGTTGTTGCTCTCGACCGTGCCGAACCACTCGCCGTAGGTCTCCAGCCAGAGCCGTTGCGGGACGTCCTGCGGGTAGAGCACGCCACGCCAGTCCCGGTACTGCCATCCGGAGGTGCCCACCAGCGTCGTCATGCGAGCTGTCTACCCAGCAGGTCGAGGTGCAGTACTGTCTCATCCCGAAGTCCACGGGGAGGGCGATTCGGGATGGGCGCCAATCACGCGCACGGCACCGCCGTACCCGCGTCACGGCGGGCGGTGGTCGCCACGCTGGCAGTGTTGCTGCCGCTGGCGATCGCCACGCTGGTGGCGCTGGTCTGGCTCTGGCCCGACAGCAGGACGGCGACGGTCCAGGAGACCGGCTTCCAGCGCCTCAGCGGCACGATCAGCACCGTGACCCTGGAGCCCTGCGGCGAGACCCAGCCGGGAGCGCCCAAGCCGCACCCGGCCACCTGCGGCAAGGCCACGGTGCAGGTCGAGGGCGGCAAGCGGGTGACGCTCTCGCTGCCCAGCGGTCCCGGCTCTCAGCGCTTCACCCCGGGCGACGACGTGATCCTGCTGCACCATCCGGGAGCCGAGCCCGGCACGCCCGCCTACCAGCTGTCCGACCATGACCGGTCGACCCCGCTGTGGCTGTTCGGCGCGGCCTTCGCGCTGGCCGTGATCGCGTTCGGCCGCTGGCGCGGCGTCACCGCGCTGGCCGGGCTCGCGATCACGTTCGTGCTGCTGCTGACCTTCGTGATCCCCGGCATCCTGCAGGGCCGGCCGCCGATGCTGGTGGCCATCGTGGGCGCGGCGGCGATCATGCTGACCGTCCTCTACCTCACCCACGGCTTCACGCTGGCGACGTCCATGGCCCTGCTCGGCACGCTGGCCAGCCTGGTCATCACCGGAGCCCTGTCCTACGCCGCGATCGGGCTGGCCCGGCTCAACGGCATCACCGACGACAGCTCCTTCACCCTGGACATGAGCCTGTCGATCGACACCCAGGGGCTGCTGCTGGCCAGCATCATCATCGGCGCGCTCGGCGTGCTCGACGACGTGACGGTCACCCAGTCGGTCACCGTCGCCGAGCTGGCCGCCGCCAACCCCTCCTACGGGTTCCGCCGCCTCTACCGGGCGGGCAGCCGGGTCGGCCGGGCGCACATCGCCTCGGTGATCAACACCATCATCCTGGCCTACGCGGGCGCCTCGCTGCCCCTGCTGCTGCTCTTCAGCATCGGCGAGCAGCCGCTCGGCGAGGTGCTGACGACGCCGGTCCTGGCCCAGGAGATCGCCCGCAGCGTCGTCGGCACGCTCGGCCTCATCGCCGCCGTGCCGATCACCACCGCGCTCGCCGCCCTCGTCACGGCCCGCCGCGACCCGCCGGACACCCGCGCGCACCCCGGCCCGCACGACCACACCGACCCGGACGACCGTCCGGACCGTCCGGACCGCCCGGACCGACACGACCTGTGGACCCCCAGGGACCGCGCCGATCCGTACGGCCGGCCGGGCCCGCAGGATCACGCCGAGCCGCCGTCCCGGTCGGCCCGGCATCGCCGCTCGCCGGCTCAGCCCACCTCGGCGCTGCCGTCCACCCGCAGCTTGCGCCGCGCGCGTTCGTAGAAGGTGGTGCCGAGACGCACCACCTTGGCTGCGCCCGGCATGGCGGTCACCGTGATCCGGTCACCCGGCCGCAGATGCCCGACCACCATCCCGTCCAGCTCGACCGCCAACCGCCCGCTGGACGGCAGCAGCTCCAGCTCCACCTCCTCGTCGGCGGGCAGGACCAGCGCCCGGTTGAAGGAGGAGTGGGCCGCCGCCGGCACCACGAGCACCGCCTCCACCCGGGGCGACACGACCGGCCCGCCGGCCGAGAAGCTGTAGGCGGTCGAGCCGGTGGAGGTGGCCACGATCACCGCGTCGGCCGCGTAGTTCACGAACGGATGACCGGCCGGCGTGATGGTCACCTCGGCCAGGCCGTCCCCCGGGATGCGAACCAGCGCGATGTCGTTGAACGCGGTCAGCTCCGCCGTGTCCGACAGTCTGGTGCGCACCGCCATCCGGGGCTCGACGGTGTAGCGGTTGCCGTCGATGGCCGACAGGGTGGCGGGCAGCTCCTCGACGTCGATCTCGGCCAGGAAGCCGAGCCGCCCCATGTTGACGCCGAGCACCGGCGTGTCCCGCCCGGCGATCAGCCGCATCGTGCGCAGCATGGTGCCGTCACCGCCGAGGCCCACCAGCAGGTCGGCCCGCTCCACCAGCGAGTCGGCGTCCACCGACACCGCGCTGCAGTCGATCCGGCCCACCTCCTCCGGCAGCCCGAGCACGGTGACGCCGCGCTCGGCGGCCCACCTCAGGATCGTGTCGATCGCCTTCTTGGAGTCGCGCCTGGGATGCAGCACCAGGCCGACCGTCCCCACCATGCCCATGGGAACACCTTATGGGCCCTGCTCGGAGCCGGTCGCCCGCGCCGCCACGCGTCGCCGTACGGGCAGGAAGGACGTACGGGGCGAGAGGCGTACGGGCCGGGAAGCCGATCGGGGTGGGAAGCCGATCTGGGCGGAAAATGAGAAGGGCTCGATCAACGGTGTCCGTCGATCGAGCCTCTCCATGCGTCGGGGTAACCGGATTCGAACCGATGACCTCCTGACCCCCAGTCAGGCGCCCTACCAAGCTGGGCCATACCCCGGAAACTGCTGCTCAGAGCCGTGGTGAATGTGGTGGATTCCCTCGGTTGCGCAGGAGAAAGACTATCACGGTTGCGGGCCACGCGATCCGTGCTCGACGCCCCTGGACGACGGGCGGGCACCGTAGTCTCAGGAGGTATGGGAAGCGGAGGTGGCCGGGTGGGGCGCAGGCCGACGATCGATCGGGACGAGCTGGCCAGGCTCGTCGCCGAAGGGCTGAGCGTGCAGGAGCTGGCCGCGCGTTTCGGGGTGAGCGAGTCCGGTGTGCTGCAGGCCAAGCGGTCGGCCGGGCTGGCCAAGCCGATGCTCGACCACAGCCGCGCCGTACCGTGGAAGCTGGCGCGCGCGCACGCCCAGTCCGGGCCCGCCACCAACCTGCGCAACCTGTCGGCGGCGGCGCAGGGCAGGCCGCCCGCGGCCGAGCGGCTCAACACCGCGCTGCGGTGGGCGGAGCGGCTCGTCGGCGCCGGGCTCGACGTGAGCTACGACCCGGCCGCCGGGTTCACCGAGGTCCCCGCAGGCGCATCCGGCTCGCACGTCGCATCCGTGCTGGCAGCGGCCAGAGAAGCCCTGCAATAGGGCTGATACGGGCGTTTCGCGAGCCCGTTCCCGGGCAGACGCCGGTCTCAACACAGAGACCGGAGGCGAACATCATGACCACCTTCATCTGGGTGGCCGTCGTCGTACTCGCGGTGGTCGCGGTCGCCGCGGTGGGCTATGTCGTGGTTCAGCAGCAGCGCCGCGGCCACCTGCGCGAACGCTTCGGCCCCGAGTACGAGCGCATGATGGCCGAGCACGACAACAAGCGGGAAGTGGAGCAGGAGCTGCTCGCCCGCGAGCAGCGCCACGCCGAGCTCGACATCCGGCCGCTGCCCGAGGAGTCGCGTGAGACCTACGCCAACCGCTGGACCGAGGTGCAGGAGCGTTTCGTCGACTCCCCCGGCTTCGCGGTGACGGAGGCCGACCAACTGGTCGCCGAAGTCATGGCCGAGCGGGGCTACCCGACCGAGGACTTCGAGCAGCGGCTGTCCGACCTGTCGGTGGGTCACGCGACGACGCTGGACCACTATCGCAAGGCTCACGAGATCAGCGGGCGCGCGGCCAGGAAGGCGGCCTCCACCGAGGAGCTCCGTCAGGCCATGGTGCACTACCGCGAGCTGTTCGAGGAACTGCTCCACGAGACCTCCCGAGGACGGTGACAGACATGCACGGCGACGAGCTCAAGGTGCCGTCGCAACGGGCGGACGCCGCCCATGACGGCACACAGGACGACCACGAAGACCCCACCTACCGTGCCCCCTACGCCGACACGGACGGCGACATGCTGGTCGCGGCCGACGCCGACACCGGTGCCGCCCCCAGGCCCGGGAGCAGTACCGACCCCACGACCGGAGCCGGTGCCGACCCCGGCAGCAGGATCACCCCCGAGACCGGGACCAGTGCCGACACGGACTCCGAGACCGTGGTCGTCACCGAGACCGGCCAGGGCGGCCCGGCCGACGAGACCCCCGCGCACGCGGCCCCCAAGGAGATCGTCCTGTTCGACCAGGACCCCACCGAGGCGCAGGCCCGCTGGCGCGACCTGCAGGCCTCGTTCGTCGACGACCCCGGCCAGGCCGTTCACCGGGCCGACGAGCTGGTGGAAGAGGTCGTCGAGGCCCTCACCGGCTCACTGACCGCACGTACGGCAGAGCTGCGCGAGCGCTGGAAGAGCGCCGACGGCGGCGACACCGAGCAGCTCCGCCTGGCGCTGCGCGACTACCGGGGCGTGCTCGAACGCCTGCTGGCCCTTTCCGAACCGAGAACGAGGTGACCTGACATGCTCGCCATCGTCGCAGCGATCATCTTCGGCCTGGGCTTCCTGCTCGACCTGCTGGACACCCAGATCCCCGGAGGCATCTCGGGGACGACCTTCATCCTGCTCGGCCTGACCCTGCTGGCGCTCCACCAGGCCGGCATCGGGACGGCCAGTTTCAAGACCAGTGGCGGATGGCGGGGACGCGCCCGCCGCTGACCATCGCCTGACCGTCGTACGACCTCACTGACGCGGCGCACCCGGATCACCGGGTGCGCCGCACACGTCGTTGTCGAGCCGCGTCGAGCCGCCGTCGTCAGGCCGTAGTTGTCAGGCCCTGGCCGGGAACCGCATGATCACCGTGCTGCCACGGCCGCCGATGCGCAGCGTCAGGTCGGCGGAGAGCAGCCGGGCCACCCACAGCCCCATGCCGCCCACCGCCCCGGGCGTCGGCCCCGCCTTCCAGTCGCCCTCGTCGTGCACCTCGACGACGAGGTCGCCGCTGTCGGCCCAGGTGCGCACCTGGGCGTCGCCGGCGCCGTGGGTGACGGCGTTCGTGGCCACCTCGTTGACGGCGATCACGAAGTCGTGGACGGACTCTTCGGACATGCCGACGTCACGGGCCCCGGACTCGGCGAACTCCCGGACCCGAGGCAGGTCCGGGAGCCGGAAACGGAGTCGTCGCACGGGCGCACCGGGCGGCGGGTCCGTGGAGCCCACCCGAGGATCCGCGTCCTCTCTCATCACCCGGCAACCGCCTTCTCAACCGACCAGAAGCTCTGCGCGCAGCTGGTCGAGAACCTTACGGAGAATCCTGGACACGTGCATTTGCGAGATGCCGAACTCCGCCGCGATCTCGGCCTGCGTCATGTTGCCGAAGAACCGCAGCAGCAGAATGTGCTTCTCCCTCGACGGCAGCGCGTCGATCAGCGGCTTGACCGCCTCCCGGTCGACCATGGTGCTGAGGGTGTCGTCGTCCTCCGGGATGACGTCGCCGAGTGAGGCGGCGTCGTCCTCGGTGCCCAGCGGCGCATCGAGGGAGAGCGTGCTGTACGCCGCAGAGGCGTCGAGGGTGAGCAGGACGTCCTCCTCGGAGATGTTCATCTTGGCCGCCAGCTCGGCGATGGTGGGTGAGCGGCCGAGGTCCTGGCTGAGGTCGGCGACGAGCCGGTTCAGCTCGGAGCGGCGTTCCTGGTAGAGGCGGGGCACCCGGATGGCCCAGGTGCGGTCGCGGAAGTGACGTTTGACCTCTCCGGTCATGGTGACGACCGCGTATCCCCTGAAGGCGTGGCCGAGGGTCGGGTCGAAGCCGTTGATGGCCTTCATCAGGCCGACGTAGGCGGCCTGGAGGAGATCTTCCAGGGGCTCGCCGCGGTAGCGGTAGCGCCTGGCGATCTCCATGGCGAGCGGCCGGTGCATCTCGACGATGCGTTCGCGCACCCGTTCCCGCTGGCTGTGAGGGGCGTCTTCCCTGACCATCTCGGCCAGAAGCTCTTCTGCGGTCATCTCTTCGAGGACGAGTGTCTGCGCAGCCATGGCTGCTCCTCATCTGGGTTTCGGGCGTCCCCCACATGAGAAAAAGCCCATGCAGAGGCACGCCTCGCTCTACTTCGAGACGGAAGCCCTCTGCTGGACTTCTCCTCCAGTATCCCCCATCTCCCCGGAAATATCCCCTCTTGAGTTGCTGGGGAGCTCAATGCCTGGAGGCCAAGGCTTTCTGCGGACTTCGGTAATGTTGCCCCGTGACAATGCCCGAGAACGGCGACGGGTCCGTGGCGGCCCTGACCCTGACATCGTCGACAGTGGCCGAGGTCTCTGTGATCAAGGTCGACGGTGTCCTTGACGCCACGACGCGCGAACAGTTCGCCGACTATCTCTCGCTGGCCGGCCCGGATCTGATCCTGGACCTCGGTGGGGTGACGTTCATGGACTCGCGCGCCCTGGGGCTGATCGTCCACCACTGGCAGACGAGCCTGACCTCGGGGACCAAGTTCGCCCTGATCGGTGTGGAGTATTCGAAGTCCAAGGTGATGTGGATCACCGGACTGGCCCAGAGGCTGCCGATCTACGACACGCTCGACGACGCCCTGGCCGCCATCGGCTAACGACGATTCTTGCGCTGGTGCTCCTCGACCAGGAGGCGCGCCAGGTCGGCGACCTTCACCTGATGATGCTGGGAGATCCGGCGCAGCTCCTCGAAGGCGGCCTCGGCCGTGCATCCGCTGGTCTGCATGATGATGCCCTTGGCCTGGTCGATCAGTGCCCGGCCGGCCAGGGCCTCCTGCATCTGGGCGGCGTCGGTGCGCACCTCTTCGAAGTCCCACATGTTGGCCATGGCCACCCCGACCTGCTCGGTCAGCATGCCGGCGAGCGACTGGGCGCCCTGGGGGGAGAAGGCGCCGCGCCGTACCGAGTACAGGCCCACGATCAGCAGGACGGGGGCCACCTCGATGGGGACCGCGAGGACCGAGCGCACGCCCCAGCGGGTGGCCAGGGCGGCGTAGCGCGGCCAGCGGCTGTCGGCGAGCACGTCGGCGACGGCGACCCGGCCGCCGGTCTTCCTGGCCTCGACGGACGGCCCTTCGCCCAGCTCGCGCTCGCCTTCGACGAGCATGATCAGCTCGCTGTGCGAGCCGGACACCAGGACGCGGTGATCGCGCCAGTGCTCCGCCGAGCCGCCCGAGCAGCCGGGCACGCCGGCCGCCAGCGCCGTGGTCAGGCCGCGCAGCACACTCTCGGTCGAGGTGTCCTCACCGAGCCGGCCGAGCGTTGCCAGGTTGCGGGCAAGCCCGGGAGTGATCATCGCGGTGGATTCCATAACATTCAAGCCCCTACCCCTTCTGGCTACCATTATCCCGTGTGGCGTAGCGTCAGAGGATGACCATGCCGGACCTCGATCACGCCCTCGACGCCCTCGAGGGGCGTGTCGCGTCGTTGCGTGAGGCGAGGGCCGCCTACCCCGCGGACCTCGGCCCCACCCTGGACGCCGCACTCGCGGAGCTGGACACCGCGGCCGAGCTGCTGGCCGAGGCCCGCGAGCAGCTGAGCAAGGCGCCCCGGCGGCCCGCCGGGAAGAAGGACGGGTCGCAGCGGGAGCTGAAGCTGCTGCGCCAGGTGTTCCGGGCCTTTCCGGTGCCGGTCATCGTGCTCGACGGCGGCGGCATGGTCCGGCGGATCAACCCCGAGACCTCACGGATGCTCGGCAGTCCCGACGGCTATCTCGTGGGCCGGTCGTTCCCGCTGCTGGTGGACGTGTCGCGCAGGGCGGCGTTCCGGTCCCACCTGACGTCCGTCCTGCAGATCGGGCAGCCGGCGGCGTTCGAGACGCGGCTGTCGCACCAGGGCAGGACGCACACGGTGCAGCTGGCGATCTCGCGGCTGACGATGCCCGGTGAGCCGCAGCAGATGGTGGCCGTGGTGGCGTTGCCGACGCAGGTGCAGCTGCCCGAGCCGGGCTCCCGGCGGCCCGAGCTGTCCGACGGCGCGCTGCTGATGGCCGCGGCCAGACGGCAGGACCTGCTGGCCAGGATGGGCAGTCTGCTGCTGGACGAGGAGGCGCTGCGCCAGCCGGTGGCGCTGCCCAGGGCGACCCGGCTGCTGGCAGCCGAATGGGCCGACTGGGTGATCGCGGACATGGTCCGTGACGGGCTGCCCCGGCGCTCGATCGTGGCCGGGCCCAAGAACCTCCCGGTGGCCGAGCTGGTCCGGCAGGTGGAGGCGACCGCCCCAGCCGGCGCCCAGGTGGTGACGCAGGTGCTGGAGCGCCGCTCGGGCGTGGTGCACGAGATGGTCGACGACGAGACGTTGCTCGGTTTCTGCGCCGAGGGGCCGCTGCTGACCGTGATGGGCGCCGGATCGCTGCTGTGCGTGCCGATCGGCGACGGCGACGGCGCGCTGACGCTGGTGCGCGCGCACGACCGGCCGCCGTTCACGCTGGCGGACCTGAGCGTCATGCAGGACGTCGGGATGCAGCTCGGGCTGGCGGCCCGGGCGCAGAGCAGCTTCCAGAGCCGCTCGCGGGCGGCCGACGCCTTGTCGGCGAGCGTCGCCCCGCGCAGCCTGCCGGACGTGCCCGGGTACGAGGCCGCCGCCGTCTACCGTCCCGGCTCGTCGGTCGGGGCCGAGTTCTACGACGTGTTCCCGGTCGGGGGCGGCTGGGGTTTCGCGCTGGGCGGCGCGGCCGGCAAGGGCGAGGAGGCGGCGTCGGTCAGCGCGATGGTCAGGGGCGGGCTGCGGGTGCTCAGCGTCTGGGAGTCCGACCCGGACCCGGTGGTGCGCAAGGTCAACGAGGCGCTGGTCGAGCAGGGCACCGGCCTGTTCGTGATGGCGGTGGCCGGGTTCGTGAAGGGCCGCCGGATCCGCATGTCCTCGGCCGGTCACCATCCGGCGGCGCTGGTGCAGCCCGACGGCTACGTGCGCTTCACCGCGGGCGGCGGGGTGCCGCTGGGCATCGCGCCGGAGGCGGAGACGAGCACGGAGGAGATCACGCTGGCCGTCGGCGAGACGCTGGTGCTCTATTCGGAGGGCCTCATCTCCTCCAGGAACGAGCTGGGCGAGCCGTACGGCGAGGAGCGACTGGCGGACGTCCTGGGCAGGTGTGCCGGTCAGGGGCCGTCCACCGTGGTCAAGGCGATCGAGGAGGACCGCAGCGCCTTCTCTGGCGGGCAGGTCTGGGACGAGATCGTGGTGCTGGCCCTGCGCGGTGTCTGATTCGGCAGGGTTTGCGAATCAGCGGAAAGTGGGTATCGTCTTGCCGTAGAACGACGTGCCTAAGACGCAGGCACACCTTGAAGGCTTTCAACGCTGAGGTGTGCCATGAATATCGCGATCGTCGCTTCCGGTTCCGGCAACAAGCGTCACCAGATCCTTTCGGTGGCCCGTGAGCTCGGGCGTGAGCACCACGTCACCATCTACTCCCGCCGCGAGAGCGCCGACGGCAAACCCAGGACGAGGGTGGCCCCGGGTGTCACGGTGGAGCACATCGGCGTGGGGCCGGCCCGCAGCCTGAGCCCGTCCGATGTCGTGCCGTTCCTCAACGACGTCGGCGACCATTTGATGAAGCGGTGGCAGCAGGACCGCCCCGACGTGATCCACGCGCACTCGTGGACCTGCGGCCTGGCCGCGGTCACCGGCGCGAAGGGCCTGGACGTGCCGGTCACGCATACTTTTCACACCGTCGACGCGGCGCATCTGAAGCTGGAGCGGGCACTCGGCCGCAGGGCCAGGGTGGTCATCGCGGGCTCGGGCGACGAGGAGTCGGCGCTGATCAGGATCGGCGTCCCGCGCAACCACATCGCGATCGTGCCCTACGGCGTGGACACCGAGCGTTTCCACCGCCAGGGCCTGACGGCCGTGCGCGGGACCCGTAAGCGGCTGCTGCACGTCGGCCCGCTCTCCCCCGACCGGGGCGCGCACACCGTGGTCCGCGCGCTGCCTGGCCTGACGGACGTGGAGCTGGTGATCGCGGGCGGCCCCGACCCCGAGCAGCTCGAGGACGACAGGGACGCGCGGCGTCTGCGCGCCCTGGCCGAGCAGCTCGGCGTCTCCGACCGGGTGACGATGCTGGGCCAGGTCAAGCGCGCCTCGGTGCCCAAGCTGATGCGCAGCGCCGACGCCGTGGTGTCGGTGCCGCGGGAGACCACCAGCGGCATCGTGGCGCTGGAGGCGATGGCCTGCGGCGTGCCGGTGATCGCCTCGGCCGTGGGCGCCCACCTCGACTCCGTCATCGACGGCGTCACCGGCCTGCTGGTGCCGCCGGACCGGCCCGCCAGGACCGCGCGGCTGGCTCGTGAGCTGCTCACCGACCCGACGCTGCGCACCGCGCTCGGGTACGCGGGGGCCGACCGGGCCCGTTCACGCTACTCCTGGGAGCGCGTCAGCCAGGAACTGCTCCGCGTGTACGAATCGGCCTGCGCGTAGGAAACCCGTACGACAGCCTCAAAGAGCGTCTTGTATGGTCACCGCATGCTGATCCACCCGTGGGACGCGGGCACCGACGACCAGGCGCTCGCGTACGTCAAGGACCACCAGTTCGGGCACCTGATCGCGGCCGGCCGAGGCCGTGACGTGCCCGTCGTGGTGCCCACCCAGTTCCTGCTCGTGGACGATCGGACGGTCTGGCTGCATCTGGCCAGGCCCAACCCCATCTGGTCCGCCATCGAGGAGAACCCGGCGGTTCTGCTGTCGGTGGCGGGTCCGTGGGCGTACATCGCCGGGCGGTGGCGGGCCGAGCCCGGCACCGACCCCTCGCTCGGCGTCCCCACGACCTACTACTCCTCGGTCCAGCTCACCTGCCACGCCGAGATCGTCGCCGATCCCGAGGGCAAGCTGGAGATCCTGCGCGCCCAGCTCCGCGACCTGGAGCCCGGCCACGGCGACCCGGCCGCGCTGCCGAGGCTGCTGGCCGGGCTGCAGGGCCTGCGGCTGGCGGTGACGGAGGTCCGGGGCAAGTTCAAGTACGACGCGCACAAGGACGCCGAGGTGCGCGAGCAGGTCGCCCGGGGGCTCGCCGAGCGCGGCGGCCCCGGCGACGAGGCGGCCCTGCGCCACCTCGCCTGAACCATCACCGCAACCGGCCGGCCTTCAGCCCCAGGTGAACGGTGAGCCGGTCGTCGCCGTCGGACAGGTCCCGGTGGGTCAGCCGCTCGGCCTTGCCGAGGCGGTAGTAGAGCGTCTGCCGGTGGACGCCCAGCTCGGCGGCGGCCTGGTTCGCGTGGCCGCCCAGGTCCAGATAGACCTCCACCGTCCGGGCCAGCTCCGGTTCGAGGACGGCGACCTCGGCCGCCAGCTCTCGCAGATCGCCCGGGCCGAGCCTGGCCAGCAGCCGGTGCACGCCGAGCTCCTCCCAGCGGGCGACCGGGGCGAACCTCGGGAAGTGCTCGGCCACTCGCAGCGCCTGCTTCGCCTCCCGCCAGCTCTGCCAGGCGTCCGCCGGGTCGGCCCGGGGCGCGCCGATTCCGGCGGCGGTGCCGTACGCGCGCTGCAGGGTCTGGGCGACCTCGGCGCCCAGGTGCGCCGGGGCGAGCAGCGCCACCGGTGAGCCGGCGCGGGCGAGCACGCCGCGCGGGAGCGTCCACAGGGCGGCGACCCGATCCTGCGACTCACGCACCGCGATCACGGTCACCGGGCCCGGCACCTCGATGGAGACGTCGGCGCGCTCCTCGGGGTCGGCGGACAGCAGCGCCGTGAGGCTCCGGCCGAGGTCCTGGCGGCTCCTGGCCTCCTGGGCGAGCGCGCCGGCGGCCCTGGCGACGAGCGGCGCGACCCGGGCCAGCGCGGCGTCGGTCAGACTGCCCGATTCGAGCAGCCACAGGTAGCCGTAGACGACGTCGCGGTGCCGCAGCGGCCAGCAGACCCTGGCCAGCACCTTGAGGTCGGCGTCGGCGGGGATGCGCACCGGGCCGTGCGCCCTGGCGATGCCGTAGCGCTCGAAGTAGTCGCGCACCTCCCCCGTGGCGCGCCTGCGCAGGATGGACTCCTGGCGGACGGTGTCGATGTCGCCGTGCTGCGCGCCGTACGCCAGCAGCCGGAACGAACGGTCCTCCAGCGTCGCCGACGCGCCCAGCACACCGGCTATCTCGTCGACGATCTCCTGCAGATCGGTGGCTTTGTACATATGTATGACAGCCTGCCACACCCCGCGTTACGCCCGTCAATGGCCCCGCCTGAACAGGGGTTTTAGTCTGGAGACATGTTGGGTCAGCTGCTGTTCGCCGCGTCCCGGAGCGGGATCGTGCGCCGCTCCGTGTCCGCCTTCCCGCTCACGCGCAAGGTGGTCCGCCGCTTCGTCGCCGGAGAGCGCGTCGAGGACGCTCGCGACGCGGTCGAGCGACTGTGCGACGCGGGCCTCGCCGTGACCGTCGACCATCTCGGTGAGCAGACCCTCGACGCCGACGCCGCGGCCGCCACCGCGAGGGCGTACGTCACACTGCTGGACGCGCTGCGCCCGCTGGATCTCGGGCCGAGGGCCGAGGTGTCGGTCAAGCTGTCGGCCGTCGGGCAGGCCCTGGACGAGACGATGGCGCTGAAGCACGCCCGCGAGATCTGCGCCGCCGCCGACGCCGCCGGCGCGACCGTGACCCTCGACATGGAGGACCACACCACCGTCGACTCGACGCTGCGCATCCTGCGGGAGCTGCGCGCCGACCACCCGTCGACCGGCGTGGCGATCCAGTCCTACCTGTTCCGCAGCGAGGACGACTGCCGCGAGCTCGCCGCCGAGGGCGCCCGCGTACGGCTGGTCAAGGGCGCCTACAAGGAGCCCGCCGCCGTCGCCCACCAGAGCAAGACCGACGTGGACAAGGCCTTCGTAAGGTGCCTGCGCCTCCTCATGGCGGGGAAGGGGTACCCCATGGTGGCGACGCACGACGACCGGCTGATCTCCATCACCGAGCTGCTCGCCGACCGGTGCGGCCGCTCCAGGGGCGACTACGAGTATCAGATGCTGTACGGGATCCGCACCGACCGGCAGGAAGCCCTGGCCGGAGCCGGTCACACCGTCCGGGTCTACGTCCCCTACGGCGGCGACTGGTACGGCTACTTCATGCGCCGCCTGGCCGAACGCCCCGCGAACGTCGCCTTCTTCCTTCGTGCCCTTGGGGGTAAGTGAAAATGGACGCCATCAGCAACGTGCCGGTTCCCGCGAACGAGCGGATCTACGGATACGCGCCCGGCAGCGCCGAGCGCACGGCACTGGAGAACCGGATCAAGGAGCTGGCCGGCTCCTCGATCGACCTGACCATGACCATCGACGGCGAGCAGCGCCTGGGCGGCGGCACGCCCATCGACGTGGTGCAGCCGCACAACAAGAGCGCCGTCCTGGGGCGTACCAACGACGCTACGGCCCAGGACGTGCAGGACGCGGTCGCGAGCGCGTTGCGGGCGGCCCCCGCCTGGCGGGCGCTGTCCTTCGACGAGCGGGCCGCGATCTTCCTGAAGGCGGCCGACCTGCTGGCCGGCCCGTGGCGGGCGACGCTGAACGGCGCGACCGTGCTCGGCCAGTCGAAGTCGGCGCAGCAGGCGGAGATCGACGCCGCCTGTGAGCTGATCGACTTCCTGCGGTTCAACGTCTCCTACGCCCGGCAGCTCTACGCCGACCAGCCGGTCTCCTCGGCCGGGGTGTGGAACCGGATGGAGTACCGGCCGCTCGAAGGCTTCGTGCTCGCGATCACGCCGTTCAACTTCACCGCCATCGCCGGCAACCTGCCGACCGCGCCCGCCCTGATGGGCAACGTGGTCGTGTGGAAGCCGTCGCCGACGCAGCAGTTCGCGGCGCACTTCACCATGCGGCTGCTGGAGGCGGCCGGGCTGCCTCCGGGTGTCATCAACATGGTGACCGGCAACGGCCAGGCGATCTCCGAGGTCGCGCTGACCCATCCGGAGCTCGCCGGGATCCACTTCACCGGCTCGACCGCGACCTTCCAGCACCTGTGGGGCACGGTCGGCGCGAACATCGCCTCCTACCGCGGCTACCCGCGGCTCGTCGGCGAGACCGGCGGCAAGGACTTCGTCATGGCCCACCCGTCCGCCGACCCGGGCGTGCTCGCGACCGCGCTGATCAGGGGCGCGTTCGAGTACCAGGGGCAGAAGTGCTCGGCGGCCTCGCGGGCCTACGTGCCACGCTCGGTGTGGAGCCGGATGCGCGACGACTTCGTGGCCACGGCCGAGTCGCTGACGGCCGGGGACGTGGCGGCGGACCTGTCGACGTTCATGGGCGCGGTCATCGACGAGCGGGCCTTCGCCAAGCACAAGACCGCCATCGACCGGGCCCGCCAGGCGTCGAACATCGACGTGCTCACCGGCTCGTACGACGATTCGGTCGGATATTTCGTGAAGCCGACCATTCTGGAGTGCGCCGACCCGACGGACGAGATCTTCGTCAAGGAGTACTTCGGCCCGATCCTCGGCGTGCACGTCTACGACGACGGCGACTACGACACGGTGCTGGACCAGATGGAGGGCATCGCGCCGTACGCCCTGACCGGGTCGATCATCGCCCAGGACCGCTACGCCATCGCGGCGGCCTCGGAGCGGCTGCGCTTCGCGGCGGGCAACTTCTACATCAACGACAAGCCGACCGGCGCGGTCGTCGGCCAGCAGCCCTTCGGCGGCGCCCGCTCCTCCGGCACCAACGACAAGGCCGGCTCGATCTTCAACCTGATCAGGTGGGTGAACGCCCGCACGATCAAGGAGACCTTCGTCCCGCCGACCGACCACCGCTACCCGCACATGGGGTAACGGTCCGGCTCTGTGCCGCGCCCCGGCTCTCGGGCCGGCTCTGTTCCCGCGCCCCGGCTCTCGCGTGAGCCGGGGCGCGGTTTCAGTTCGCCGGTGACGACCCCGTGGACGTCACAGCAGCTTGTCCAGGGTGATGGGCAGGTCGCGGACGCGTTTGCCGGTCGCGTGGTGGACGGCGTTCGCGACCGCGGCGGCGACGCCGGTGATGCCGACCTCACCCAGCCCGCGCAGCCCGAGCGGCATGGTCGGGTCGGGCTCGTTCAGGTAGTGGACGTCGATCGGCGGGATGTCGGCGTGCACCGGGACGTGGTACTCGGACAGGCTCGGGTTCATGATCCGGCCGGTGCGCGGGTCGATGAGCGTGTGCTCGCTCATCGCCATGCCGATCCCCATCACGATGCCGCCGCGGAGCTGGCTGCTCGCCGTCTTCGGGTTGATCACCGTACCGACGTCGAACGAGCCGACCCAGCGGGAGACGCGTACCTCGCCGGTGTCCGGATCCACCCGTACCTCACAGAAGTGCGCCCCCGTCGCGGCCTTCACCCAACGTCGCCGGTCCCGGAGGAACTTCGCCATGAAACGGACCTGTCCGGCCACCGCCCCGAGCCCGGTGTCGGACCCGACGGCGGCCTCGACCGAGGGCCGGCCCGCCCGCCCGAGAATGTCGGTGTACTTCTCCCCCAGGCCCGGCTCGCCGACCTGGTAGAGGCCGCCGTCGCGGGCTTCGAGACGGTCCAGGCGCCGGCCGCGCAGCGGCGACTCGCTCGACCGTCTGGCCAGGGCGTGCATCGACCGCTTGAGTTTCTCGCACGCGGCCAGCAGGGCGGCGGCCACGCTCGCGGTCTGGGTGGCTCCGCCGGCCATCGGCGCCATGGGCAGCTCCGAGTCGCCGTACTCCACCTTGACGGACGCGAACGGCACGCCGAGCGCGTCGGCGGCGATCTGCCCCTGTACGGTCGCCCCGCCCATCCCCATCTCCTGGAAGCCGCACCGCACCACGACGGTGCCGTCCATCGACAGCCGCACCGTGATGTTGGCGTTCAGCTGGATGGGCGGATGATACGCCGACGCCACGCCCATGCCGACCAGCCACCTGCCGTCCCGCATCGAACGCGGCTGCGGCGTCCGCCGGGACCAGCCGAACTTCTCCGCCCCGAGCACGTACGCCTCCCGGAGCATCCGGTTCGAGAAGTCCTGGCCGCCGATCGGATTCTTGGCGGGCTCGTTGCGCATCCGCAGCTCGATCGGGTCGACGCCGAGCTCGCAGGCGAGCTCGTCGACGGCCGCCTCCAGCGCGAACGTGCCGATCGACTCGCCGGGCGCGCGCATGAACGTGTTCGACAGCAGGTCGAGCTCGACGATGTTCTGCTGGAGCAGGATGGCGGCGGCGTCGTAGAGGTGCTCGGACACGGTGGTCACCGGCTCGGGCCGGCCGCCGATCTTGCCGATCCGCGTCACGCTGGTGTGGATCAGGGCGGTCATCCTGCCGTCGGCGTCCGCGCCGAGCGCGACCCGCTGCACCGAGGGGGTGCGTCCGCCGACCGTGTGGTAGATGCTCTCGCGGGTGAGCACCATCCGCACCGGCCGGCCGGTCACCCGTGCCGCCATCACGGCGAGGATGGTGCCGGCCCAGACCGAGCCCTTGCCGCCGAAGCCGCCGCCGACGTACGGCGCGATCACCCGCACCCCGGCCACCGGCACGTCGAATCGCAGGGCGAGATGCTTGCGCACCCAGTCGATGCTCTGCGTCGAGTCGTGGACGGTGAGCCGGTCGCCGTCCCACGCCGCCGTCGTCGCGTGCGGCTCGATCGCGTTGTGGTGGTACGGCGGCGTGGTGAACCGCAGGTCCACCGAGACGGGCGCCGCCGCGAGCGCGGCCTCCGCGTCGCCCTTCTTCACTTCGCCGGGCGATATCAGGTCGCCCTTGCGCGGCTTGGCGTTCTTCTCTTCGGCCGCGAAGTCCACCGTGGCGGGGAGCGTGTCGTAGGTGACGCGGACCAGGAGCGCGGCGTGGCGGGCGGCGTCCAGGGTCTCCGCGACGACGACCGCGACCGGCTGTCCGTTCCAGTGCACCTCGTCGGTGTTGAGGTAGTTGAGCGACGCGCCGGAGACCATGCTGCTCAGGTTCAGCGGGCTCGGCGAGGGCGGCGGTTTCAGCACCGGCGCGTTCTCATGGGTGAGCACCGCCAGCACGCCTTCGACGGCGGACGCGTCCGCCGTGTCGATCCCGGTGATCCGGCCGCGGGCGACCGTCGCGTGCGCCAGCGCGGCATGCGCGAGGTCGGGATAGGGGTATTCGGCCGTGAAGCGGGCCGTGCCGGTCGTCTTGGCCGTGCCGTCCACCCGGTCGATCGGCTTGCCGACGCTGCGTTCCTTCGCCCCGCTCCGGGGCGGGCTCTCCGTCTGGGTCTGGGTCATGCCGCGCTCCCGTCCAGCGCACGCAGCGTCGCCACGATCGCGCGCCGAGCCAATTCGATCTTGAACTCGTTCCCCGGCCGGCCGATCGCGGCGCCGAGCTCCGCGGCCGCCGCCCGCTCGAAGGACTCCTCGGTGGCCGGCGCGCCGAGCAGGATCCGCTCCGCCTCGTGCGCCCGCCACGGCTTGGCGGCGACCCCGCCGAGGGCCAGCCGGACCTCCGACACCATGCCATCCCGTACGTCCAGCGCCGCGGCGACGGAGACCAGGGCGAAGGCGTAGGAGGAGCGATCCCGCACCTTGCGGTAGCGCGACTTCGCCGCCACCGGCAGGGCCGGCAGCTCGACCGCCGTGATCAGCTCGTCGGCGGCCAGCTCGGTCTCCAGGTGCGGTGTGCTGCCCGGCAGCCGGTGGAAGTCGGCCAGCGCGATGCGGCGAACTCCGCGTACGCTCTCCGCCTCGACGATCGCGTCGAGCGCGGCCAGCGCGACGCACATGTCCGAGGGGTTCGTCGCGATGCACGACTCGCTCACGCCCAGGACGGCGAGATTACGGTTGAACCCGCCGATGGCGTCGCAGCCGCTGCCCGGTTCGCGCTTGTTGCAGGCTGCGGCCGAGTCGTAGAAGTAGGCGCAGCGGGTGCGCTGCAGCAGGTTCCCGCCGACGGTCGCCATGTTCCGCAGCTGCCCCGACGCGCCGCTGAGCAGTGCCTGGGACAGCATCGGATAGCGGGTCCTGATCAGCCGGTCGGCGGCCAGGTGGCTGTTGCGGACCAGCGCGCCGATCCGGACGCCGCCGCCGGGCAGCTCCTCGATCCCGGTCAGGGGAAGCCTGGTGATGTCGATGACCGTGTCGGGCGTCTCGATGTCCTCGCGCATCAGATCGACGAGGTTCGTCCCGCCGCCGATGAACTTCGCGTTGGGGCCGGCCCCGATCGCGCTGATGGCCGAGGCGACGTCGGGGGCGCTCACGTACGAGAAGGACCTCATCGGGCGACCTCGGCGATGGCGTCGACGATGCCGTTGTAGGCGCCGCAGCGGCACAGGTTGCCGCTCATCCGCTCCCTGATCTCTGCATCGGTCAGCTCGGCGTCGGTCAGCTCGGCGTCGCCGTGGTGGTGCGCGGTCACGGCGCTCGGCATGCCGGCGGCGTGCTCGGCCAGCATGCCGATCGCGGAGCAGATCTGGCCGGAGGTGCAGTAGCCGCACTGGAGGCCGTCATGCCGGACGAACGCCCGCTGGAGCTCGCCGTCGGTGACCCCTTCGATCGTGGTGATCTCGCGGCCGGTGTACTGCACGGCGAGGGTCAGGCAGGAGTTGATCCGCTCCCCGTCGGCGAGCACCGTGCACGCCCCGCAGGCGCCCTGGTCGCAGCCCTTCTTCGTGCCGGTCAGGCCCAGGTGCTCGCGGAGCGCGTCGAGCAGGCTGACCTGTGGCGGGAGCTGGAGTGTCCGGTCTGCACCGTTCACCCGCAGCCTTGTCTCCATCGTGTGCTCGGCCTGACGCGGCCGTACCTCAGGATGCAACGACACCGATCCTCCTATGATCATTTGTCGTGGGGCGGCGATGCGCTCAACCGCAGGAAAAACGTGGTGACTCGCGGCCGTGCTCCGAGTCCTCCGTCGTGGGCGATGACGCCTCGCGAAGCTGCTGCTCGACGAGGGCCCGCGCGGTGCGGGCCGCCCGCTCCTCGGCCGCCGCGAGGGGCGCCTGCACGTCGCCGGGGAGGCCCTCCTGCAGGAAGAACGCGAGGCCGTGGGCGGCAGACGCCATGCAGATGAGCAGGTCGAAGGCGGCGGCCTCCGTGCCGGTGACACGCCTGGCGATCGGCAGCAGGGTGTCGAAGAGGGCATGGACCACCTCGGCCAGCTCAGGATGCCGAGTCTTGTCCAGGCCCGCGTTGAACATGATGTCGAAGAGCGCCTGCTCCTCGTAGGCGAAGCGCACGTACGCCGCGGCCAGGGCGGCCAGCTGCTCGGTGGGGTCCTCGCTCGCCGAGCAGGCCTCCGTGAAGCGCCGATCCTGCTCCTGGTAGCCCTTCACGGCGAGCGAGACGAGCAGGGCGTCGCGGTCGGCGAAGTGCTTGTACGGCGCTGCGACGCTCACCCCTGCCCGGCGGCAGGCCTCGGCCAGGGTGAAACCATGCGGGCCACGCTCGGCGACGAGCGCGAGAGCCGCCTCCTCCAGCGCCTTGCGGAGGCCGCCATGGTGTTGCCCGGTGCTGCGCCGTCTGCCGATCACGCCACGAGGTTAACACTATTTACCTGTGGAGGTGAATAGTATTTACCTATTGAGGTTAATGAGATTTACCTACAGCCAGGCCGACCGCCCGGAGCGCCGTGCCTGGGCTGGATCCAGCCGGCGAATCGGTTCATGACGGCGAGACCTGCCTCTTCCCCCAGGCCACGGCCCGAACGGGACTTGAGGGGGGCGAAGCGCGGCACCGGCTCGCACCACCGGATCGGCCTATGACACGGCCCGGCGCGCCACGCGGTAGCGGAGGTGGACGACTCTCGAGCTGAAGGTACGGGTCTCGACGAGTTCGAGATCCACCCGGCGCTCGCGCTGGGGAAAGAGCGGAATATTACCGCCGACCAGCACCGGGTAGACCCTGGCCAGGTACTCGTCGATCAGATCCGACGCGGCCGCCTCGGCGGCGAGAGTCGCGCCGCCGATCGCGATGTCGCCCTCCCCGGCTCGGCCCGCAACCGCTCGATGTCCTCCGCCAGGCCGCAGAAGGCCAGGCGGGCATTTCCCTGCACCGCCCGCAGCGTGGTGGAGAACACCACCTTGGGGAGCGCCTTCCAGAGCGCGGCCCACTCGAGCGTTGAGTCGTCGAGCGATGGATCCTGGTCGGCGGTCTCCCAGTACCGAAGTCGCCGTCCGGCCCGGCCATGTAGCCGTCGAGGGAGACGCTCATCGAATGGGTCTCGCTGCGCATCAGAAGTCCTCCTCGGTGACGGGTACGACAGGAGGACCGCCGGACGCCGCAGAACTCATCGCGGCTCGCGGGTTCCCCGGCGGCTTCTTCTGGACTTGGCCGTCCCGGCGTCCTGGCGCTTGCAGCTCGGCGAGCAGCCTGCCCGCACTCCCAGACGCTGCCGGCGGCGATACCGTCCGTAGACCGTCTGCTACCCCACCGGTGACGGCGGGAGGGTGTAGAGGGCCCTCTTCTCGTCCAGCCATGCGCGGTCGATGAACCGGCCGCTCATGCGCCCGGTGAGGAAGAGATAGATCTCCAGGCAGGCCCGGTTGTGGTCCTCGGGTTCGGTGATCCAGGATCCGGAGCGCACGACCGCGGGCACCTCGGGTGGGGCGGCTTCCCGGAGGTAGGGCTCGACCATGGAGCCGGGTTCGGTGATGATCTCGCCGTACCACCGCTGGGGCGCCCAGGCGTTCGTGACGCCGTCACCGTAGAAGAGATCGTGCACGTAGGCATCCATGGTGCGGATCTGGAGGAAACGCAGGCCCGCCTCCGTCAGGCCCGTGGTCACCGGGGGCGGGCCGCTGATGGTGAGGGCGTGCGTCCATCCGTCGGCGTGGGGGCCGATCCAGACGCGTTCGGTGAAGGCCATCGGCCGGTAGTGGGCCATCGCGGTGGCCAGGTCGCAGTCCTGGCGGGAGGCGAGATCCGCGCCGAGCAACATGGCCACGGCTTCGGCGTCGCCCGACTCGACCCAGGTGCCGGTGAACCCACGGCCCAGTCCCGCGCCGAGCAGGAACTCCCACTGGTCGCTCATGGTGCCCACGTCCCGTCCCGGATGCGGCAGAGCAGCCCCGGCGTGGTGAACCAGGTGTCGTCGACGAACCTGCCGGTCGTGTACCCCATCACGGCGAGGAACAGGTTCATCTCCTGGGCGATGCCCGAGGAACCGACGAGGTGCGCGCCCTCCTTCATCGGGCGGTCCCAGACGTCCGGGGGCATGTCCAGCCAGCGGCCCTCATCGACATAGACCGGATCGCTCACCCGGCCGATGGCCTGGTCATATGAGAGGTAGAAGGCTCGGCCGCCCGGCTGCGGGAGCGAGTCGAGAGCCCACCACAAGCACGATCCGGACAGGGCGAAGAGCTTGACCCAGCCGGGGCTCTGGTCGGCCACCCACACGACGTCCTCCTGGGAGAGAGGGTGATGCCATCGCCGCGCCTGGTTCAGGTCGCAGGCGAGCGTCTCCTCCTCCGCTCGCAGCCTGGTGACCACCGCGCGGTGGTCGGGCGCCTCGACCCACGAGCACACGAACGCGCCCGCCAGATCTCGCTCCTCGAAATACGACCACTGGTCGAACCTGTCACGGTCCGTCATGAGGCTCCCCTCGATATCTTCGCGAACGCTCAGGTAGTGGTCGGTGACCTGGAAATGACCCCGGACAGGTACGTGGACCCCTCCAGGACCTGGGGCGAGAGCTTGATTCCGGTGAGGCGCTCGATCAGGACGAGCCCTGGCCCCCTGTAGAGCTCATGGTTGTCCCCATAGTCGTGGTCGATCTGCTTCATGGTCTCCACGAGTTCGCCGGGAACCTCGGAGTAGCCCTCCTGTGCCCAGAAAGCGAACCGGATGTCCCCGTCCTCCACCCAGCGGAACTCCTCCAAGCCCTTGATGTCGAGGCGATAAAGGGAAACCAGGCGGGTGCCCGCCGACAGCGGCACGATGAACGTGTCGTCCGCGCCCAGGTAACTGTTGGACTGCGCGACGAACGCCCAGTCGTCGATGGCCGTGACCGCGACGAATTCGGTCTCGGAGCCGTAATGGAAGCCGACATCCATCGCATCATCGAGCGTCGTCCAGGAGAACTTTTCCGCTCGGCCGCCCATTCGGACAATAAGCTCCTCAGGTGTGAGCCCACGGACGAAGATGAAGCTGAAGGCCTCCGCGAGACCGGAGTCGGTGAACCAGGCGTAATCGCCAGGGGGCGTGATCATTCGGCGATCATGGCAGAGCCCACCGACACAAACTGCCGACGAATCGATCTCCTTGGACCGATCGTCGCGCAGGGACAGGCACCGGCTCGGCGAGGGGCCCGCTGACACCTTGACCGCGCTCAACGTCAGCATGCTGACCAGGTTGCGGACTCAGCCGGCGCACTCGACACCGGGATGAACTCGCGGCCAGGTGGCGGCCGTATCGGACGGTCAGCCCTGGGATCTGCTCGACGAACGTCGTCTTCGCGCACGTGGAAGTGCGAGCCGCAGGTGGAGAAACCCTGCGTCAGCCCCGTCCGAGGACGCAGAACTCGTTGCCCTCCGGGTCGGCCAGAACCACCCACGGAACATCACCCTGGCCGACGTCGGCGGCGGTGGCGCCCAGAGCCCGTAGCCGGGCCACCTCCGCCTTCTGACCTTCAACGGGATAGGGCAGCAGGTCGAGATGAATGCGGTTCCCCACGGTCTGCACGCCGGGCCTGCGAAGGAGCTCCAGATACGGGCCCACCCCCCTGGCGGAGCGCAGCCGCGCATGATCGTCGGTGACCTCGTGCAGGGTCCAGTCCAGCGCCTCGTCCCAGAACCGGGCCACGGCCCGCGGATCGGCGCAGTCGACCACCACCGCGGCGATCGGTCCGGTGTCCCGGTAGGTCTCCCGAGGCTCCAGCACGCAGAACACGTTGCCCTCCGGGTCGGCCAGGACCGTCCACGGCACGTCGCCCTGGCCCACATCGGCCGGCGTCGCACCGAGCTCCTTCAGCCGCGCCACCAACTCCGCCTGATGCGCGGCAGAGGTGGTGGCGAGGTCGAGGTGCACGCGGTACTGCACCGTTTCGGGGTCCGGGACGGTGACGAGATCGATGTAGAAGGCGTCGGGGTCCGGCCAGGCGAAGCCCTCGGGTGCGAGGTTGGTCACGCCGGGTCCCTCGCTGGAAACACTCCAGCCGAGCGCCTCCGCCCAGAACCGGCCGAGCGCCGCGTCATCCCGAGCCTTGAAATTGACCTGAACAAGTCGCAGTGCCATGCCGCCGATCTTATGACCGGATAGATGGGTGCTATGAGCCCGCCGGTGGGCCATACCGCGGACGCGAACCTGTCGTCGGCAACAGCACCGCGGCGACCGCCGACGCGACGAATGGCGTCGTGGCGGCCGCGCGGGCCTGCCGGCATGTGCGGGGGGCGACGCTAGTAGCAGCGCACCTTCACGTTGATCGTGACGGGGACGGACTGGGTCTCCGTTCCATCCGTGGCTGTCAGTGACGCGGTGTAGACCCCCACCGGGAGTGGCGCGACCTTCATCTCGATGAGGCTCTGTACTATCGCCTGTCCGCCGGGGTGGGTGGGGTTGGAGCCGGGTCCGACCAGCAGTCCGTCATTGCTGGTGAAACCGGGAGGCAGGTTCTCCAGCTTGCTCTGGATGACCTTCGACCAACTCCCGTTGATCTGGACCAGGAAATACGTCCAGTGGCCGTCGGTCGTGTGGATGCAGATCCGCTGGTCCATATCGTCCAGCTCCCACGTCGACGCCGTGGCCGCTGTGGTGCTGGACAGCACGAGCGCCAGCCCGGCGGTCGCGCCGAGTGCCAGCCTGGCGGCACGGGGGATCGGGTTCACGTCTGCCTCCTTGATGGTGCTCCGGGAGATGTTTTCTCTTACAGTCAACTCTTGTTAAGTGAAAGATCAATGAGATATTTCTGTGAGTTCCCGAAATTTTCGGAGTCCGGCGCCAACCGATCGGCTGACGTTGGGAAGTCACTGAGGCCGCCCAGGGCTTAACACGCCCCGGGCGGCCCTCATGAAAAGAGAGGATGAAGATCATCGCCGAAATGATCGCTTTTTTCACCGAAGAAGACGCTGCCAAAGACTTGTACGGGATCTTTGATATCGGCGTCGATGAGGAGATGTCAGGAGGAGAGCCCAGCCCATGGGCTGTCCTGCCACCCGGACCCGAGGAGCGGGTGACCGTCGGCCCCAACGCGGTGATGCTGCAGCGGAGCGATACTGCCGTCGCCTGATCATGGATGCCATCCGGTATGTGGCCGACAACGGCTGCAAGTGGCGCAACTTGCCCGCCGACTTCCTGGCGTCCGGTTCGAGCTCCCTGCCGTCTTCAGGCGTCGGGAGTTTTTTCCTCTTGAGGCGTGGGCGCGGACCGTCGGAGCACGCTCGGCATGGGACACAGCCACCGCCTGCGCCGGAGCCATCCGCCTCAGCGCACGGTGATGACCAGCTTGCCCGTGGTGCGGCCCGTTTCCCCCAGAACGTGGGCCCGGGCGCCTTCGGCGAGGGGGAAGGTGGCGGAGACGTGGGCGCGGAGCCTGCCCCGGTCGACGAGGTCGGCGATGGCACGCATCCCGGCCTGGTCGTGCTCAACGATCAGGGTGACGGCGCGGACCTGTGCCTTCTCGGCCGCGGCTCGGGTGTCCTCGGCGCCCGGCACCAGGGAGATGAGGACGCCGCCGGGGCGGAGCACGCCCACGGAACGGGTGGCGGTCTCCCCGCCGAGGGCGTCGAGGACGACGTCGTAGCGCTCCTCGGTGTCGGTGAAGTCCTCGGAGTGGTGGTCGATGCAGGCATCCGCGCCGAGCTCGCGCAGGAAAGCATGCTTGGGGGCGCTCGCCGTCCCGGTGACATGAGCCCGGCGTTCCTTGGCGATCTGTACGGCGAGGTGACCGACACCGCCGGCCGCGGCGTGGATCAGCACCCGCTGCCCGGCCCGCAGGCCCGCGGTCTCGACGAGGGCCTGCCAGGCGGTGAGCGCGGCCAGCGGCAGAGCGGCCGCCTGGATGTGGTCGATCCCGGTGGGCTTGGCGACGAAGGCGCGGGTGGGACCGGTCACGTACTCGGCGTGGGAGCCGGCTCCATACGGGTAGGGCAGCATGCCGAACACCTCGTCACCGGGCTGGAAGAGGGTGACGCCCGGGCCGCTCTCCACCACGGTGCCGGAGACGTCCCAGCCGAGGATCAGCGGCGGGGGTGGCAGGAAGATACTCAGGGCGCGGTGCTTGAAGTCCGTGGGGTTGAGTCCGGCCGCGTGCACGGCGACGAGGATCTCCCCGGGGCCGGGCGCGGGCCGCGGAAGCTCGGTCAACCGCAGAACCTCCGGGCCGCCGAGGGCCGTCTGGTGCAGGGCGAGCATCACAGGGGCGCTGTGCGGGGCAGCGGGGCCCGGGGAGCTGAGATTGTCAGGGGTGTCCGTCGGAGTCATGCCTCGATCCTGGCCCTACGGTCCAGCCCGGGGCGATGGCAAGAAGGTCAGCCTCCGATACATTCTTGCCATGTCCGTCGACCCTGCCGCCCACCGCGTCCCCCACGCCCTCCCCGCGTCCGCCCGGGCCCGTGACCTCGCTGTTCGCGCGGCCGAACTGGACCCGGCCCCGCGGCCCGGCGCGCACAAGGTCGTCGTCCTTGCCCTCGACGGCGTCTACCCCTTCGAACTCGGCATCCCGCACCGGGTCCTGGGATCCGCCGATGGCCGCTACGAGGTGCTGTCCGCGAGCGTGGACGGGCGACCCGTACGTACCGACGCGGACCTGACCGTCACCCCCGGGCACGGTCCCGAGGTGCTGGCCGAGGCGGACACCGTGATCATCCCTCCGTACGGGATCTCGCCGGCCTCGGCCGCCGCCCCGGACCCGCAGGCCCTGGCCGCCCTGTCCCGTGTCCGCCCCGGCACCCGCCTGGTGTCCATCTGCACCGGCGCTTTCCTGCTGGCCGCCGCCGGTCTCCTGGACGGACGCCGAGCCACCACCCACTGGGAGCTCACCGACATCTTCCAGGAACTGTTCCCCCGGGTCGAGCTCGATGTCGGCGTGCTCTTCGTCGACCACGGTGACGTACTGACCTCCGCGGGGGCGGCGAGCGGTGTCGACATCTGCCTGCACCTGGTGCGCCAGGACCACGGCAGCGAGGTCGCCAACCAGGTCGCCCGACGCTGCGTCGTGCCGCCGTACCGGGACGGCGGGCAGGCGCAGTACATCGAGCGGCCGCTGCCGCCGGCGAGCGAAACCGGCACAGGACCGACCCGCGACTGGGCGCTGCAGCGGCTGGAACTGCCGCTGCCGCTGGAGGAGTTGGCCGCGCACGCGGCGATGAGCACCCGCACCTTCTCCCGACGCTTCCGGCAAGAGACCGGTCTGAGCCCCGGCCGCTGGCTGACCCAGCAGCGGCTGAGGCGGGCGCGGCACCTGTTGGAGTCCAGCGACCTGCCGGTGGAACGGGTCGCCCACGAGGTCGGCTTCGCCACCGCCACCTCGCTGCGGCGGCACCTGGCAGCGGAGACAGGGGTCGCCCCATCGGCGTACCGGCGCACCTTCCGCGTCTCGGATGATCCGGCCGCGGGCGACGTCAGGGAAGCATCAGGACCTGGGCGCTGAGAGGTCGTTCTCACGCAAGAGCGGGCCTGCCCTGCTGCTGGTTCTTAACGGCACCCCCAATCGACCTGACGATCAGTTTGTACACGGGCACTTAACGGTCGTTGACCAGCCGTGCTCGTGAGCCGCCGCAGGTGTCCTGGAGTGGGACGGCCGGCTCGTTCCTGCCTCACTGAGGGCGTATCGCGCCGCTGGTGAGGCCGTCGCGCGCCATCGAAGCGGCCTGCTCCCCCAGGTCAGCGAGCTCCTTGACCTGCCGTTCGAACTCGTCGAGCGCGCGGAAGGCGGCGCCGTACAGCCGCTGATCCTCGATGCTCATCCGCGCGCCGTCGAGCGTGCCGGGGCCGGCGGTGAGGGGTGGTAGCAGGGTCAGCACTTCGTGGAGCCGGTGCGCCAGGTCCTCGCGCAGGGACGCGTACTGCGCGAGCCGGTCGCTGCGGGAGGCCGCGACGTGGCGCGCGGGGGTGAGGTCGACCGTCTCGTCGAGCAGCTCGACCAGGGGTACGTCCACCACCTGGCCGGGAGTGGGCGTGAGCGGGCCGTCGGGGTCGTCGGCCGTGAGATCCACCATGCGTACGGAGGAGACCGCGTCGTCAGGGGAGGCCGGTCGGGCCAGCAGCCACAGGTGCACGGGCTGATCGTGCTCGGCGGCCATCCCCGGGGGCAGGGCGACGAGCTGGGTGAGGAGGCCGCGTCGTACGAGCTCCGCGCGGATGTGGCGGCCTGCCTCGCGGTGGGCGACGGCGGGCGGCATCACCAGGATCGCCCTGCCCGCCGGCGCGACGTGCGCGTAGCAGTGCTGCAGCCAGGCCAGCTCGCCCCCCGCCCGGGTGGGGACGCCGAGCTCCCAGCGGGCGTCGAGCAGCAGGTCTTCGCGGCCCCAGTCGGGCGCGTTCACCGGCGGATCGCAGACCACGAGGGGCGCACGCAGCTCCGGCCAGCCGTCCGCGCGCAGGGAATCGCCCGTTCTGATCGTCACGTCTCCCCGCCCGGCGAGTCGTGCGCGCGACCCGGCCAGCCGGGCGGCGGCCGGGTCGAGCTCCTGACCGGCCACGCCGCAGCCGTCGCCGAGCGCCAGGAGCAAGGATCCGATGCCGCAGGCCGGGTCGAAGACGACGCCGTGTGCCCGGCCCGCGAAGTGCTTCACGGCGCGGACCAGGCGAGGACCGGTGACGTGCCCCGGAACCGCCGAACCGGCGAGACGTGCCGTCAGCCCCGCGACCACCTCGGACGGTGAGCTTTCGGCGGCCAGACCGGTGGCCTGCGATGCGATCTCGTCGTCGAGAGACGCGGCGGCGCCGGTGACGAAAAGGTCCGCGATATCGGCGACGCCGCGCGTCATGTCGTCTCCGTACGCCCGCCGCAGAGTCTCCCAGAGGAGCACCGCCCCGGGGTCGCTCCTACGCCGCCGGTCCAGCCAGGTGTGCACCTCGGACAGGGCGAACAGGGCGTTGCGTGTGCCGCCTCCCACCGGAGCGGGAAAGTCGGCGTGGCGCCTGCGCCAGCCGGAGACCGCGGCCCGCGTCACACCCACCGATCTCGCGATCTCAGCAGCCGTGACCAGGAGATCAGCACCCGACCGGGACTCGGCGTTCACAGCGGCAACAGTACACACATGCCTGAGAGTCAGGCGGCTGGGAAGTCGGTGGCGGGTGCGCTGAGGGCGGTGGCGTCGAGGTTGTCCTGGAGGGCCTTGACCTTGGCGGTGGCGTAGGCGTGGGCGTCCGAGCCGAGCAACTGGCGCAGCGGGCCGTCGCCGGCCACGACCTGGCCGATGATCGCCTCCGCGCCCTTGACCGGGTCGCCGAGCTGGCTGCCCTGGAGCTTGAGGTGGTCGGCGACCATCTCGCGGATGGCCGGGTAGTGCTCGGTGGTGTCGGCGGGCAGGGCGAGCGAGTCCTCGGTGAGGAAGTCCGTGCGGAAGTAGCCGGGTTCGACGATGGTGACCTTGACGCCGAAGTCCGCCACCTCGGCGGCAAGGGCCTCGCTGAGCCCTTCCAGCGCGAACTTCCCCGCGCTGTACAGCGCCCAGCCCGGGACGGCGGTCAGGCCCAGGATCGACGACACGTTGACGATGTGGCCGCCGCGCTGCTCGCGCAGGACGGGCAGCGTGGCACGGAGCACGTTCCACACGCCGACGACCTGGACGTCGAGCATGTCGCGGATGTCGCGGTCGCTGGTCTCCTCCACCGCGGCCAGGAATCCGTAGCCCGCGTTGTTGACGACGCGGTCCAGGCCGCCGAAGCGCTCGGTGGTCTCCCGTACGGCCTGCTTGACCGCCGCCTCGTCGCGCAGGTCGACGGTGAGCGGGAGAAGGCGGGCGGTGTCGACGTCGCCGAGCGCCGCGAGCAGCCGCTCGGCCGAGCGGGTCGTGGCGGCGACGCTGTCACCGCGCGCCAGCAGTTGCCTGACCAGTTCGAGCCCCAGGCCGCGGGAGGTGCCGGTGACGAACCAGATCGCAGGAATAGCCATGATCGTCCCTATCTGTGGGCCGCCCCGAGCGGTTCTCGGGGCCGGTACGTCATCCAGCTTGGTCCGGCCCACCTCGCTGTAGAGGCGCATATCGAGCCCTGTACGACCGCGGACGGAGCAACCTAGGACGCACAGGGCCAGTCTGGAACGCCCCGGCGTCGGGGACACTGGTGATGTGGCTAAGACCAACCGTGAACTGGCTGATTTCCTGAGACGAGCCCGTAGCCAGGGCGACCCCTCACGAGCCGGCCTTCCACCGGACGGCCGCGTCCGCCGGGTGCCGGGCCTGCGCCGCGAGGAAGTCGCCCTCCTGGCCGGAGTGTCGACCGACTACTACGCCCGCCTCGAACAGGGGCGGCCGATCGTCCCGTCGCCCGCCGTCGTCGAAGCCCTCGGCCGCGCCCTGGGGCTCGACGCCGCGGGACGCGCCCATCTCCAGGACCTCATCGGCGTGACCGCGGCGCCGGCCCGCCGGCGTCCCCCCAGCGTCCAGCGGGTCCGTCCCGGCCTCTACCAGCTCCTCGACGCCCTCGACGGCGAGCCCGCCCTCGTCCTGGGACGCCGCACCGACGTCCTCGCCGCCAACCAGATGGCCAAGGCGCTGTTCACCGACTTCGAGCAGTTGCCGCCCCGGCAGCGCAACTACGCACGCTGGATGTTCCTCGACGACGACGCCCGCTCCTTGTTCGTCGACTGGGCCGACCAGGCGCGGGCCGCGGTCGAGAGTCTGCGGTTCGAGGTCGGCCGCGACCCTGACGACCAGGCCACGATCGCCCTGGTCGACGACCTGCGCGCCCGCAGCCCCGAGTTCGACCAGTGGTGGGAGCAGCACCGCGTGCACCAGCGCACCCACGGTTCCAAGCGCCTCCGCCACCCTCTGGTCGGCGAACTGACGGTCGAGTACGAGACTCTCTCGCCGCCCGGGGACCCCGACACGACCCTGTACGCTTACACCGCCGAGGCGGGATCACCGTCGAAACGGGCTCTGGACCTGCTCGCGAGCTGGAGCCTCACCAGCCCCAGGCCCGGACCTGACCGCCCACGGCCGAAGCCGAGCTAGATGACGATTCTCTCTTCGGTGACCATCACCGCGACCGAACTCATATCGATGAACACACTCTCGTCCGGGTTCACCAGCTTCCTGTAGTTGTCGGACGCGAAGAAGGCGTCGTGATCGGCCCAGCTTTCGAACCAGATCTCGGTCAGCCCGTCGTAGGCCGGACTCGGATAGCCATCAGCGGGCACCGGGTGCGAGACGGTGTACTTCTTCACCAGCTGCCGCGCTTCAGGAATGGAGGTGAACAGCGGGGCGTGACGGTTCCGGTGATAATCGACGAATTCCTCGAAGGTCATTCCCTGGATACGGTTGATCAGGAAAGCGAATTTGATCATGCCTGTCCTCTTTCGTGCTCACGGAAGCGAAAGGCCGGCGACCGGACGCCGGGTCGCTGACCACGGGCTACGCTAAATGCTGACATCGATGTCACGGGCAAGCCGTTGTGACCCAACGCACATGAGGGGTGTGAGATGCGGATCGGTGAGCTGTCCGCCCGGACAGGGGCGAGCCGTCGCTCACTGCGCTACTACGAGCAGCAGGGCTTGCTGGTCAGCACGAGGCACCTCAACGGCCAGCGGCACTACGACGACGGTCACGTCCAGCGGGTGACGCTGATCCAGAAGTTCCTGGCGGCGGGCGTGCCCAGCCGGACCATCGCCCAGATGGTTCCCTGCATGGCGGAGCCCAGCAGCGAAGGCGCCCGGCAGGCCTTGACCGCGATGCATCAGGAGCGAGGCCGCCTTTCCTCCGCGATCGACGACCTGACCGCCGCCAGAGAGGCCCTTGACCTCCTGATCAACGAAAACCTGGCCTTCCTGGCGGAGGACCGCCGCACCGGCGCCGCCCTCCCCGGTCGGTGAGCGGCCTCCGGCGGCTCAGGGCAGGCGCAGGCGTACGGGTCCGAACAGGCCGGTGACCCGTTGCCCGGGGAAGACGAAGTGGGTGGGGCTCACCTCGTCCAGGTAGGGGGCGAGGGTGCCGAGGACCAGGATCTCGATCGTGTTGTCGCCGTCGTCGAGCCGGACGTCGAAGGTGTACGGCGAGCACACCCTGATCCCGCAGGGCCGCCCGTTCACGGTCACCTCGGCGGTGCCCCGGACCCGGCCCAGATCGATCAGGCCGGGACCGGCCGTGGCGTTGACCGTGGTGCGGTAGCGGACGCCGCCGCTGTAGCCCGCCAGCCCGTGCTCCTCCCAGTCGCCGAGCCGCATCCGGCCGGGCCCGCAGGTGAAGCGGACCGGTCCGGTCAGCGCCGCGCCGGAACGGGCGCCGGGGGTCGTCGTCACCCTCAGCTCGCGGCCGTCGACGATCTCCACGGAGCCCGCCGCGTCCACCTGGATGCCGGTCACCCCCGGCGGCGGGTCCAGCAGGAAGCGCTCGACGCCGGATCGGCCTCCCGGCACCGCGAACCCGGCGGGCAGCGCGGCCGGGCGGCCGTCCAGCCAGCCCGCCTCGGGCAGTGGGTGCGGCCGGGGGCGCAGGTACAGCGCCGCCGGGTCACCGTGCTGGCGTCGCCGTACGCGCGGCCGGGACGACCAGCCGGGACCGGAGACGACCAGCCCGTCGACCAGCACCCAGCCGTCGGACTCCACCCGGATGGTGTTGTCGCCGGGCCGCAGCAGGTGGGCCACGTCGTAGCGGCGCACCCGGGGGATGTCCGCCTCCTCGTACGGGTCGAAACCGCCCTGCCTGCCCGCTTCCTCGCCGTTGACGTACAGGACGCAGGGCGCGGTCGAGGCGACCTGGATCAGTTCGGGCCGGCCGACGCGCACCGTCGTCTCCAGCGGTGAGCCGCCGATCCACTCGGGCCGGACCGCGTCGGCGGGATCGGCCACCAGGCAGACGTAGGCCCGCAGGTCGAGCTCCTCGTCGGGAACGAGCAGCAGCTCCAGCGCGTGGTCGCCGGGCGTGAGCGGCGACAGCGACACCGCGGCGTAGCCCGCGTCGTCGAGCGGCTGCTCGTCGCCGTCCAGCCACACGGTCTTCGCGGCGCCGGCGCCGACGGCCAGCCACGCCTGCCGCCCCTCGGGCACGGTGAGCAGGCTGCGGAAACGGGCCCGCCCGCCCGCCTCGACCCGGCCGAAGGCGAGGAAATCCCCTGGTACGTGCCCTTTCGGGCCCAGCGTGTCACGGTGGATCGGGTCCTTGCGCAGCCCGCGCGAGTCCGACCAGACCGAGGGCGTCCACGGGCCGTCGCCGACCCGCTGCTCCCCACGGGGGCCGAACGTCGCGTGCACCGTCTCCCCGTCGGGTGTGCGCAGCGTCCAGCGTTCGACGGTGGCGCGGCTGCCGAAGTCCGACCAGGTGTCGTCCAGCGTCGGGACGAGCTCGACGGCCCACTCCTCGCCCAGGTCGATCTCTTGGAGGTACGGCGCGGGCGGGGGGCCGACGGGGACGTGACTTCCGTCGAACACGAGCAGCGCGGCGGGCGCGTCGTCGAAGGGCACCACGACCTCCACCGCGTCGCCGTCCATCGTGTACGGCAACGCCCTCGGCTCGCCGCCGAACAGGCCGGCCAGCAACGGGGTGCCCGAGACGCCCCTGACCTTGACCCGCATCTCGCGCGCGTACCTGCCGGGGTCGAAGTCGATGGCGGCGTCCAGCCAGCCCAGCTCCACGCCGCGTTCCTCGGGCCGGCCCACCCCGATCCGGCTGGCCATGGGGGACGTGGCGGTGAGGAACACCAGCGTGGTGTCGTCGACCTCACGCACCAGCGGCGGCACCGGCGCCTCGACCCGGCGGACGAGCCCGGCCAGCGCCTCGCCGAGCCGCTCGCTCGACTCGACGTACAGGGCGTCACCCGTCTCGAACCGAGCCCGCAGCCGTGGCGAGTCCGGCAGCGCGGCCACCGCGATCAGCAGGCCGCCGCCGCTGACGAACTCGTCGAGCCTGGCCACGACGTCCTCGTCGATGACGGTGACGGCGGGCAGGACGAGAGCCCGGTAGGCCTCGGTGGAGACCGTCAGCCGCCCGCCGGTCACGGCCGCGCGCCGCACCGAGTCGTCGTCGATCACGTCGGCGTCGAGGCAGAGCCGGTCCAGCGCGCCGGGGACGGTCGCGAACCACGCCATGTCGCCGACGATCTCCCGGTACACCGTCTGCGCCCGCCCCGCGTCACCGTCCGGGCTGGGGTCCGCCGTGCCCGCGACACCCGCCTGCGCGGTCGTGGTGGGGAGCAGCACGGCGACGTCGCAGGCGTGCCGGCCCAGCGACAGCGCGGCGCACAGCCGGGTGACCGCGTCCGCGAAGACGCGGTGGTGCCGCCAGTACGGCTGGCGCCAGTCGGTGGACGGCGGCGCCCACTCCCACCAGCCGCTCCTGGTCGTGTAATAGACCGCGTGCGGGTTGTAGAGGGTGGCGCCGGCCCGCAGCCAGGGCAGCAACCAGTCGAAGGTCTCCTCCAGCGTGCCGCCCCACCCGCTGGAGTGGAAGGCCTCGATCCAGGTCCGGGGCCTGCCGTACAGGTGGGCGAGCGAGGAGTGCAGGCGCGCGTCGCCGTGGTGGTCGGATCCGGGCGCGCTGAACCAGCGGTGGGTACGGGCGTAGTCGGCGTAGAGTCGCACGCCGTCGACGGGATGCCCGGCGCGGGCCGGGTCCTGCTGGTCGCACCCGTTGAGCAGCCCGTTGCGTTCGTGCCAGGCGGCGAGCGGGCGGAAGAACGCCTCCTCGGCCAGCTCGGCGCGGGTGACCTGGTACGCCTGCCAGTCGGGGTCGGCGACCGAGAACTCCCGGCCGCGCCTGGCCGCGTACTCCTCGGCGAAGGAGGCCGACCAGGTGGGCAGGGTCGGCAGCTCGTCCTGGAACGACCCGGCGATCACCTTGCCGAACCAGTGGCCGAGGCGGCGCTCGAACTCCCCGTGCACCCGGTCGAGCAGCACCGCGCAGGCCGTACGGGACAGGTAGTCGAAACCGCGGACGGAGACCGACCCGTCGGCGGCCAGCCACTGCCCGGCGAACTCCGGATGCTCCAGCACCAGGCGCGCCTGCAGGTCGGCGCCGGAGAAGCCGAGCTGGTCGTAGAACCACAGGTAGGCGCCCAGGTCGGCGGCGTCGGCGCAGACCTCGTCGAGCAGCCGCCACCACGCCTCGGACAGGAACGGCGGGTCGTCGGCGTCGGCGCCGAACAGCGGTCCGGACGGGGCCAGGTTCAGGATGACGAGGTTGCGCACACCCCCGGCGACCAGGCGCTCCATCTGCCAGCGCAGCCGGTCCCGGCGCAGCGGCTCGCCGCTCCACCACCAGATGGCCGCCGGCGAGTGGGAGGCGGGCGGCTCGCGGAGCACGTCGAAGACGTTCATCCCTTGAGCCCGCTGGCGAAGCCCTTGATGACGTAGCGCTGCAGCACCAGGAAGACCGCCACGATCGGCAGCGCGCCCAGGACCAGCCCGGCGAAGACCAGGCCGTGGTCGGAGACGTACTGACCGACGAAGGCGAAGACGCTGACCGGGACCGTCTCGAAGCCCGAGCCGCCGAGGTAGAGCAGCGGGGTGAAGAAGTCGTTCCAGATGAAGACCGCGTTGAGGATCAGCACGGTGCCGGTGATCGGCCGCAGCAGCGGGAAGACCACCCGGGTGAACGCGGTCAGCTGGGAGGCGCCGTCGATCTGGGCGGCGCTGGCGTAGTCGGCGGGCAGCGCGCGGATGAAGCCGGTGTAGAGGAAGACGGTGAACGGGAGCTGGATGCCGGTGTAGAAGATGATCATTCCGGTGTGCGTGCCGATCAGGCCCAGGTCGGTCACCAGCTCGTACAGCGGGATCATGCCGAGCTGGAACGGCAGCACGATGCCCAGCAGGAACAGGATGTACAGGCCGTAGCCGAGGCGGCTCTTCACCCGGGCCAGGTAGTAGGCGGCGAACGAGCCGAGGGCGATCAGCGCGATCAGGCTGACCACGGTGATCACGGTGCTGTTCATCAGCGACGGGCCGAGCGCCGCCGCCGACCAGGCGTTGGCGAAGTTGTCCAGGGTGGGCGGGGCGGGCAGGGCCAGCGGCGTCTGCGAGATCTGCGCCGGGTCCTTCAGGGACAGCGCGACCAGCGTGTAGACGGGGAAGAGGAAGGCCACCGCCGCCGCGATCATGACGATTTCGAGCAGGAACGTTCTTCTCACGCGGTCACCTCGCGGTTGCGCAGGTAGTAGACCTGGACGAGGGAGACGGCCGCCACGAACAGGGCGAGCACGAGGGCGATGGCGGTGCTGTAGCCGAACTTGCCGAAGACGAACGCCTGCTTGTACAGCACCGTGGACAGCGTCTCCGTGGCGTAGCCGGGGCCGCCGTTCGTCGTGGCGAAGATCTGGTCGAACAGCTTGAGCCCGCCGATCGTGGAGAGCATCATGTTGATCGTCAGGGCCGGGGCGAGCAGCGGCCAGGTGACGTAACGGAAGCGCTGGAAGGTGCCCGCGCCGTCGATCATCGCCGCCTCGTGCAGCTCCTTCGGTACGCCCTCCAGCCCGGCCAGGAAGATGACCATGGAGTAGCCGGCGTACTGCCACACGACCATGCCCGCGACCGACCACAGCGCGACCGACGGGTCACCCAGCCAGTTCACGTCCAGGCCGAGCAGCCCGTTCAGGCCCGCCGACGGATCGGGGTTGTAGATGTACTTCCACAGGAACGCCACCATCACCGGGCTGACGACCACGGGCGCGAAGAAGATCACCCGGAGCAGCGCCCTGCTTCTGAGCTTGGCGTGCACGCCCAGGGCCAGCAGCAGCCCGATGCCGTTCTGCACGGCCACGATGGCCACGGTGAGCAGCAGCGTGTTGCCGATCGAGCCCATGGCCTGCTCGTCGTCCAGCAGGGTGCGGAAGTTGGCCAGCCCGACGAAGGACATGTCCTCGCCGATCCCGCTCCAGTCGGTGAAGGCGTAGAACACGCCGCTGATGGCGGGATAGAGCACCACCAGCGCGTAGACGAACAGGGCGGGCGCGGCGAAGAGCCAGGACGGGGTGATGACGCTGAAGCGCCGCCGCCGGCCCGGCCTCCGGGGGGAGGCCGGGCGCGGCCGGGCGGACTTCGCGGTGGCGATGGGGGTCACTTCTGGTAGGCCTCGTCCATCTTCTTCAGCGCCTCGTCGATCGTGGCCTTGCCCGCGAGCAGCTCCTGCACGACCGCGAAGTGCACCGGCTGGACCTCGGCGTTGGGCCAGCGCTGGTCCATGAACGGCACCGCCCGATCCTTGGTGAACGGCAGGAACGACTCCACGGCCGGGTCGATGGTCGAGCCCGCGTCCTGGGTGAGCGGGATGGCGGCGATGGCCTTGGCCCAGGCGTTGATGTTCTCCTGCTTGCCGAGGAAGTCGATGAACGCCTTGGCCTCCTCCACGTTCTTGCCCTTGGCGCTGGCCCCCAGCCCGACGACGACGCCGGCGGGGATCCAGACCGAGGCGGCGTCGTCGGCTCCCGGCACCGGGAACATCGACAGGTCATCGGGGGCGGACGCCGCCTTGCGGAAGTCGGGCAGCACGGCCGACACCTGGACCGCCATGGCGGCCTTGCCGGTGGCCACCATGGAGATCTGCTGCTCGAACGTGGTGCCGTTCGGCTTGTCGTTGAAGAAGCCGCGCTTCTGCAGCTCCAGGTACATCTCCATGGCCTGGCGCCAGCCGGAGTCGGCGAAGGTGGCCTGACCGGCGAGCTGCTTGTCGTCGAAGGTCGGGTCCTTGGCGTAGACGGTCGAGGGCACCAGCGCGTACGTGATCAGCTGGGTTACCCACGCCGTCTGCGCGCCCAGCGCGATCGGGGTGATGCCGGCCTTCTTCAGCTTGTCGCACACGGCGAGGAACTCGGTCCAGGTGGCCGGCGGCGCCTCCACCCCCGCCTTCTCGAAGGCCTTCTTGTTGTAGATCGCGCCGATGACCGAGGATCCGGCGGAGTAGATGTAGGTCTTGCCGTCGAGCTGGAAGGCGGGCTTGAACCCGGCGGGGATCGTCTGCGTCCACGGCTGGGCGGACAGGTCGGCCAGCAGGCCGGCCTGCACGATCTGGGACATCGACATCGCACTGCCGCTGCCCGGGTACACCACGTGCAGGTCGGGCGCGTTGCCCGCGCCGAGCTGGGTGCGCACGGAGGTCTGCACCTGGTCGGTGGGCGCGAAGGAGGCGTTGATCCGCACCGACGGCTTGGCCTGCTGGTAGGCGGCCAGCAGGCTGTCCATCGGCGCCTTCTGGTCGGCGACGCCGACGAACCTCAGCTCGGTCGTGGTGCTCTGGCCACCGGTGGTGGCGGCGGTGTCCGGCTTGGTGGAGCAGGCGGTGGCGGCCGCCGCCACCGCCAGGCCGCCCATCATGCGGAAGAACTGGGTGCGGCTCATTCTGGCGTCGCGCAGATCGGTCATGCTGTCGTCTCCTCGGTCGTGCGAAAGGTGTGATCCCCCGAGGGCACCTGGTGGATCTGCCCGTCGGGCAGATGGACGGTGGCGGTCGCGCCGGGCGGGACGGTCACGGCGAGGTGGAAGTCCCCGCCGGCGCGCTCCCACGCCACGGCGATACGGCCGCGTACCGACTCGTAAGAGGCTCGCGCCCAGGTCAGTTCGCCGGGCAGCGGGCGGATCACCAGCTCCCGGTAGGCGACGGAGTCCGGCGCCTGGCCGATGCCGGCGACGCCGCCGTACAGCCATTCGCCGACCGAGCCGAACGCGTAGTGGTTGAAGGAGTTCATCGAGGGGGCGCCGGCGCCGTCCCACCGCTCCCAGATCGTGGTGGCGCCGTGCCGTACCTGGTAGCGCCAGGACGGCGGGGCGGTACGGTTCAGCAGCGCGTGCGCGAGGTCGTCGCGGCCGTGCTCGGACAGGATGGGGCAGAGCAGGTTCACGCCCAGGAAGCCGGTCTGCGGGCCGTGCTCCTCGACCAGCTCGGCGAGCCGGCGCGCGGCGGGAGCTGTCCACTCCGGCGGCAGCAGGCCGAAGGCGAGGGCCAGCAGGTACCCGGTCTGGGTGTCGCCCGTGAGCCTCCCCGAAGCCGATGCGAACGTTTTAATGAAGGCGGTGCGAATGTCGTCCGCGAGCGTCCTCAGGCGCTCCGCGTCGGCGGTCCGGCCGTGGATCTGGGCGGCCCTGGCGGTCAGGTCGGCGCTGCGGTGGAAGAAGGCCGTGGCCAGCAGCTCGCGCGGGGTGGCGGGGCCGGGCGACAGCCAGTCGGCGTAGTGCGGCCCGGTTCTGGCACGCCAGATCAGATCCGGGTTGTGCCGTTGGACGAAGTCGACCCAGGCGGCCATCGAGTCGACGTCGAGGAAGCGGGCGTCGCCGTACACGCGGTACAGGTGCCAGGGGATCAGGACTCCGGCGTCCGCCCAGCCGGGCGCGCCCTCCTCGGCGACGCCGCTCAGCCGGGGCGCGACGTTGGGGAAGCCGCCCTGCGGGGTCTGCGCGTCGCGCACGTCCCGCAGCCACTTGGCGAAGAACGCGGCCACGTCGGCGTTGAGGCAGGCGGTCGGCAGGAACACCTGCGCGTCGGCCAGCCAGCCGAGCCGCTCGTCGCGCTGCGGGCAGTCGGTCGGGACGCTGACGAAGTTGCCGCGCTGCCCCCACTCGATGTTCCGCTGGAGCCGGTCGAGCTCCGGGTCGGAGCATTCGAACGTGCCCGTCCAGGGGGTGTCGCTGTGCAGGACCACGGCGGTGACCTCGCCGAGGTGCTCAACGCCGGTGATCTCGGCGTAGCGGAAGCCGTGGTAGGTGAAGCCGGGCTCGAAGACGGTGGCGGGTCCCGCGCTGATCAGCACGTCGGTCGCGTCGGCCGTGCGCAGGTTCGCGGTGTCCAGGCGGCCCGCGGCGTCGAGCGTCTCCGCGTGCCTGATCGTCACCCGCGCGCCAGGCTCCAGAGCCGGTACGGCCACGCGGACGCGGCCTACCAGGTTCTGCCCGAAGTCGACCAGGTGGGTGCCGGGGCCGGTGCGGGTGACGGAGACCGGGGCCAGTTCGCGGACCGCCCTGACGGGCTCGTCCGGCGACGGCACCAGCGGCGCGTGGTCGTGGCCGGTGACCACGGCCGGGCTCCAGGAGGAGTCGTCGAACCCGGGCAGCTGCCAGCCGGTCGTGGCGGCGCGCAGGTCGTGGCACTCACCCTTGAGCAGGTCGGCGTAGCGGACGTGGCCGCGGCCGGCGCGCCAGCCGTTGCCGGAGGCGACACCCTCAGCAGGGCCGGTGGCCACGACCTCGGCCGTGCCGTCGGCGTAGGTGAGGTGCAGCTCGGCGATGAGCTCGGGGAACGTGCCGTAGTGGTAGCCGGGACGGCGCGGGTCGAACCCGGCGAATCCGCTCCACCAGCCGTCGGCGAGCGTGACGGCCAGCACGTTCTCACCCTCGGTGAGACAGCTCGTCACGTCGTAGGTCTGGTACTGGATGCGCCGGCGGTAGTCCGTCCAGCCGGGGGCCAGCTCGGCGTCACCCGCGCGGTGGCCGTTGATCCTGGCCTCGTAGAGCCCCTTCGCGCTGATGTACAGCCGGGCCGCCGCCACCGGTGAGCGGGGCTCGAAGGCGCGGCGCAGCTGCGGGCAGGCCGACAGGCCGTGGTCGCGCAGCGCCAGGTCGCCTTCGGTGGGCGGATCGACGTGCTCGACAGCGTCGGGGTCGGCCGCGATCCAGGATGCCGTCCATGCGTCCTGCCCGGTCTCGAACCACGAGCGTGCGGTGCTCGACGTGCCGTCGCCGGCCCAGAGCGTGACCTGCCAGGTGTAACGGGTGCGTGGGCGCAGCGGCGGCCCGGCGTATCTGACGCCGATCGCGGCGGGATCGTCCAGCCGGCCGCTCGACCACAGGCCGTCCACCTCCACGAGGCAGGCCACCGGGTCGGCGCCGCTGAGCCGCCAGGACAGCAGCGGTGCGGAGGCGCCGGTGCCTACCTCCGTGCCGAGCGGCGTCGCGCGGTGGTCGCAGGACAGGCCGTAAGGCCGCACGGAGCCCATACCCCACCTCCATGTTGCTTGAGTGTTAACTTAACGCCGAAATTGTTAAAAGGGACGGTATGAGTCGCCCAAGTGGGGTGTCAAGAGTAAGATTCGCGACCGTCCGGAAGAAGGTGGGAGCTCAGGTGAACGCACGGCAGCACATCTCCGGTAGGTCCGCGCGGCGACAGGAGATGGCCGAGCACATCGTGCGACAGGGCTCGGCCTCGGTGACCGAGCTCGCCGAGAGCTTCGCCGTGAGTGTGATGACCGTCCACCGCGACCTCGACGAGCTGGAGCGCCAGGGGATGGTGCGCAAGGTACGCGGCGGCGTCACGGCCCAGGCCTCCAACGTCTGGGAGAGCAACATCGCCTACCGGCTCACGGCCCACACCGCCGAGAAGGACGCCATCGCGCGGCTGGTGGCCGGCCTGATCGAGCCGGGCAGCTCCGTCATGCTCGACGACTCGACCACGGCCCTGGCCGTCGCCGGTCACCTGGCCGAGGCGGCGCCGCTGACCGTCGTGACGAACTTCCTGGAGGCGATCAGGCTGCTCGCCGGCAATCCCAGCATCCGGCTCATCGCGCTCGGCGGTGAATATCACGCCACCCATGACTCCTTTCTCGGCCTGGGCTGCGTCGAGGCGGTCGACGCGGTGAGCACCGACGTGGTCGTGGTCTCCACCTCGGCGGTCTCCGACCAGTACGCCTTCCACCAGGAACAGGAGATCGTCCTGGTCAAGCGGGCGATGCTGCGCTCGGGCGGGCGGCGCATCCTGGCCGTGGACGGCTCCAAGCTGGCCCGCGTGGCCCTGCACCGGGTCGCGCCGCTGGCCGACTTCGACGTCATCGTGGTCGACTCGAACGCGCCGCACGAGCTGCTCCAGCGGCTCCGGGACCACCACCCGAACGTTCAGGTGGCGCAGTTGTAACACTTTGAGGGTGATTTTTAACAGCCGCTCCGGCCAGGGCGCTACGTCGCCGGTACTCGGTAGGCGTCAGCCCGACCAGCGTCCGGAAGCGGCGGGCGAAGTACGTCGGGTCGTCCCAGCCGACGGCGGCGCCGACCCGCGCGACCGGCAGGGTCGAGTGCGCCAGCAGCGTGGCGGCGCGCTCGGCTCGCAGCCGGGCCAGGAAGGCCAGCGGAGTCACCCCGACGTACTGCCCGAACAGCCGGCCCAGGTAGGCGGGATCCAGACTGACCGCCCGAGCCAGATCATCCAGGCGCCACGGATCCTCAGGCGCCGCCTCCAGCCGGGCGATGGTGGCGGCCACAGCGGGATGGACGGCGGGCCCGGACGTCTCCGGATCGGGATCACGGCCGTCGACCAGGATGCCGAGCACGGTGACCAGCCGGCCCAGCACCCGGCCCGGCCGGGCCTGATCGGCTGCCAGGTCCCGTTCGAGCAGGCCGATCTCCGCAATGGCCTCCTCGGCGGCGGCCGGATCGACGGCCGTGACCGCCACACCGTGCGTGCCGGACGCCACCGGATCGGTCCACAGCACCCGGCGCAGCATCGCGATGTCGGACAGCGCCGCCAGCTCGGTCCGCAGCGCCTGGGTGGACAGGCAGCAGTTGGCGACGGTCAGGCCGGCGCAGTCGCGGAACCCGTGCCAGGCGCCCGGCCGGAGCACGATGACCTCACCACGCCGCAGCTCGTGCTCGCCCTGGCTGGTCACATGCCGGCCGCGACCGGCGCCGATCACCGCGATCTCGAGGAAGTCGTGCGCGTGCGGCTCGATGCCGGCGTCCAGGTGGTGAACACCGCCCAGGACCGGGCCCCCGGCGAACAGCGCGTGCTCGTGCAGCGTGGCAGGCATGTCGGGATCGTACGACTACTCGCCGGGATCGGCCTAGCCCACGACGGCCCACCACGACGACGCTGGGAGCATCCCGACGGCAGGAACCCTGGAGGCCAGTGATGACCACGACCACGACCGAGCAGCACGGCAGCGACGTCGGCGCCGACGGCAGGGTGCCGGACGCGCTGGTGGAGGCGTATCGCGAACACGGTTTCGTCCGAGTGCGCGGCGTACTCGGACCGGAGCAGGTCGAGCGCTTCCGGGCCGGCGCCGAGGCGTTCCTGGAAGCGCACCGCGCGGAGAGCCTGGAGAGGCAGGGCGTCTTCAGCCAGCTCGTCAACGTCTGGCAGCGTGACCGGACGCTGCGGGAGCTCACGCTCGACCGGCGGCTCGGCCGGATCGCCGAACAGCTCGCCGGGTTCCCGCTGCGGCTCTGGCACGACCAGATGCTGGTCAAGGAGCCGCACAACAACGCCGCCACCGAGTTTCACCAGGACCGTCCGTACTGGCCGCACAGCGGCGACCGGCTCCCGCTGTCGGCGTGGATCGCCCTGGTCGACGTTCCGCCGGAGCGGGGCTGCATGACCTTCCTGCCGGGCACCCAGCATCGCACCGGCCTGCGCCCGCAGGATCTCCACCACGAGGAGGACCTGTTCGAGGCGGACCCGTCCCTGCGCTGGATCCCCCGCGTCACCCTGCCGCTGCGCGCCGGCGACTGCACCTTCCACAGCGGCTACACCGGCCACATGGCGCTGCCCAACCGCACCGACCAGGCCCGGCTCGCGCACGTCAACATCTACATGGACGAGGCGACGGCCTACAGCGGGACCGAGCACATCGTGACCGACCCGCTCGGCCTCGCCGCGGGCGACCGATTGGACGGCGACGCCTTCCCCCGCGCCTGGGCGTAGCCGCCGCGCGGGCACGTGTCAGGCCGGTCCCGTCCGGGTGGAGAGGACGGCGAAGCGGGCTTCGTGCGGGTCGGCGAGCAACGCCGTCCGGCCGACGCCCTTCACGTCCTCCGCCGGGGCGTGGACCGTGCCGCCGAGCTCGCGGCAGCGGGTCACGGCCGCGTCGCAGTCACGCACCGCGAAGCAGGCCAGCCAGTGCGGCGGTTCACCGGGCTGGAGCGGGACCAGGGCTCCCAGGGCCGCGTCGGCGTCGCGGTCGCTGCCGGCCGGGGTGATCAGCGGGCAGGTCGTGTCCCCCCGCGGCGTCTCCTCGAACCGCCAGCCGAGGACCGTCTCGTAGAAGCCCTGGACGGTCGTGGCACCGGGCACGTGCAGCTCGATCCAGGCCAGCGAGCCGGGCTCGTTGACCAGGTCCACGCCGGGGGTCCCGGCGGGCCGCCAGATCGCGAACCGGGCGCCCGCCGGGTCCCTGAACTGTGCCATCTCCCCGTGGGGCGCCAGCTCCACCGGTGGCATGACGACGGTGCCGCCCGCCTGCTCGACGGTCCGGGTGGTGGCCTCGCAGTCCCGCACCTGGAAGTAGGGGATCCAGGCCGAGGTGACCTCCTCCCCCATGAGCGCGCCGAACCCGGCGACATTCCGGCCGCCGACCTGGCAGAAGGCGTATTCGGGCACCTGCTCCTCGAACTCCCAGCCGAACAGGCCGCCGTAGAATCGCTTCGCGGCCTCCAGGTTCGGACTGTCGAGCTCGATCCAGCACGGTGAGCCGGGCAGGAACTGAGTGGTGAGCATGGCGTGCTCCATGGTCACTGTGCGATGGCAGGCCGTCCCCCCGAGCCTGACATGGCTCACCGGCAGGACAAGCACGACACGCATGATCGGAAGAACGTTCGACGACGGCATACCCCGTCCTGGGCACGGTCGAGCCGGAAGCCGACGGTCAGCGGGCTGATCACGAGCTGGCGGCGACAGTCGTGAGGGCCGCAGAGGCCAGGTGACGATCATCGGAGGCCGGCAGGGCTACCCAGGCAGCGAGGCCGTGGACCGTTTCGGAGGCCGAGGGGTCGTCCTCGGCTGATCGCCGCCCCGGCTTTGAACGCGTTCAACTCCCTGCGCTAGGGTCGTCCCTGACGCCTGGGGGACCAGATGAAGATTGTGATACCCGGCGGGACCGGGCAGGTAGGCACGATCCTGAATCGCGCGCTGACCGCGGCGGGCCATGACGTCGTGGTCCTGACCAGACGGCCGGTGCGCGACCGCGAGGTCCGCTGGGACGGCGAGAGCCCGGGGCCATGGGCGGCGGAGATCGACGGCAGCGACGTCGTGGTCAACCTGGCCGGGCGCAGCGTCAACTGCCGCTACACCGCGGCCAACCTGCGCGCCATGATGGACTCGCGGGTCCGCTCCACCCGGGTCGTGGGCGAGGCGATCGCAGCGGCGGCACGGCCGCCCAAAGTCTGGTTGCAGATGAGCACCGCCACCGTTTACTCCCACCGCTTCGACGCGCCCAACGACGAGGCGACCGGCGTCCTCGGCGGCGCCGAACCCGGCGTACCGGGCTACTGGGCCTACAGCGTCGAGATCGCGAAGGCCTGGGAGGGGGCCCAGGAGCGCGCCGACACCCCGGACACGCGCAAGGTCAGCCTGCGCACCGCCATGGTGATGAGCCCCGGTCGCGGCGGCGTCTTCGACACCCTGCTGCGGATGACGCGGCTCGGCCTGGGCGGCCCGATCGGGGGCGGCGCACAGTACGTGTCCTGGATCCACGACCGCGACTTCGTCCGCGCCGTCGAGTTCCTGACCGAACGCGACGACCTCGCCGGGCCGGTGAACCTCGCCGCCCCCGCTCCGCTGCCCCAGCGCACGTTCATGCGGGTGCTGCGCGCCGCGTGGGGTGTCCCGGTGGGCCTGCCCGCGACGAGGTGGATGGCCGAGTTCGGGGCGTTCGCGCTGCGCTCGGACACCGAGCTGCTGCTGAAGAGCCGCCGGGTCGTCCCCGGCCGCCTGCTCGAAGCGGGCTTCGCCTTCGACCACGCCCACTGGCCGGAAGCGGCCGACGACCTCGTACGACGCGCACGAGGCGGGCCTGCGCCCCGTACCGGCCTCACCCAGCCGCCATCAGCTTGATGAGCCGGCCGAACCGGCACCCATCCGATGGGCGCATCTCGTCTTCGTGATCGGCGACGATCTCCTCGGCCTTGAGGAGAGCCAGGTCGCATAACGAGGGCCGGAGCGCTCACGCCGCCGACAGCACGTCCGGGTCAGAGCAAGCGTCGGATCTCCCCGTAGACGCGGTAGAAGCCGCCGCGTCCCGCCGAGCGGACGCCGTCGACGAGGTAGCGGGCGCCCGGCTCGCGGATCTCCTTGGGGAACTGCACGTTCCACGGCTCGTGGCCGGGAGTGACCACGCGGACCCGCAGCCGCTCGCCCTCGCGCAGGCACTCCACGACCACGCCGTTCTCCGCGTCGGTGGTGGTCTCCAGCACGACGGACGGCTCGACCGTGGCGAGCGACGCCGCCGCCTTCACATCCACGCGCTGCGGTACGGTGCCCGCGCGGGCGGCCGTGATCGCGGCCTCGCTCGCGTCGATGCAGGCCAGGGAGCCGTCGGTGGTGACGATGTAGAGCCGGTCGTCGAGGAACTGCATCGAGAAGGCCGAGCCGCAGCCGGTGCCGAGCTTCCACAGCCGTTCGCCGGAGGCGTCGAAGCAGTAGACCGAGGAGTGGTTGTCGCCCGCGAAGACGTAACGGCCGCCCGGCGAGGTGGCGCACGAGTAGACGGCGCCGTCGCAGCGGTAGACGGCCTCCACCCGGCCGTCGCCCTTGGCCAGGCGGTGTACGGAGCCGCGGGCGGTGCCGGCGTAGACGGAGTGCTCCTCCTGCCAGCCGAACAGCACCTGGTCGGCGAGCGCGGTCTCCCAGACGGGCGCGCCGTCGTCGGCGGCGTAGCGGGCGACGCCCCGGGAGTGGCCGTGGTAGACGGCGTCCTCGTCGCACCTGACCATCCAGGCGGAGTCGCCCCGGCCGGTGCGCGCCCACTGGAACTCGTCCTCGTAGTCGATCGTGGTGATCCGCCCGGCGCGGTCGGAGACGCCGAGGATGCCGTCGTGGATGTCGAGCCAGTAGATGTCCACGTCGGCGGCGATGTCGTACGCGGCCCGCGGGACCTTGCCGCTGAGGTCGTACACCTTGCCGTCGTCGCAGCCGGCGTAGATCCAGAAGTCGTCGGCGACGATGCACTTGACGCCGTCGGGCAGGCGGTAGCGGTTCGTGACGGTGCCGGAGTGGGTGACGGTGTAGACGTCGCCGCGCTGGTTGCCGACCCAGCAGCGCTCCTCGTCCACGAAGATCCCGAAGGCGGAGGCGCCGCTGTCGAAGCGCCACAGGACGGGCGCCTGCTGGGCGGTGGAGCGGCTGCTGGCGATGGCTCTGCGGGTGACCGCCCTGCGCTGCCGGACGCCGCGCACGGCGGGCGCGTAGCCCTTGCGGACCTTCTCGCCGATCTTCTTGGCGGCCACGGCCTGCGCCTTCGCCGGGTCGGGGAAGGAGGTGACCTTGGTCTGGCCGCTCTCCCCGATGCGCCCGTAGGTGATCGTGACCTGCGCACCGGACACGATCACCTCGTAGAACTTGTGCGCTCCGTCGCCGTCCTCGGACAGTTCAAGGTAGGTCATGTCCCGCTCTCCAGATGATCCAGGGGTGATCGACTTCCCGAGACGCTAGAGCATGGCGGTGACAAAGACGGATATTTCCTGATCGGCGGCAGGGCGCCACCAGCCGGAGCGTTGGCCGACAGCCGGACAGGAGGAATGTCCGAAAAGTCGGTACATGGATGGCCGATTTCCGTTAGAAATTCCCTTTGTGACCATGCTCAGCAGGCGCCGCCTGATCCAGTCGGGCGCACTCGCCGTCCCCGCTCTCGCCCTCGGCTCCGGGCCCGCGTCGGCCGGGACGGCCGGGACGGCCGCGCTCCCGACGACCGGCGTGGTGCCCCAGCAGCTGGCCGGGTTCGACACGGCGATGAAGAAGTTCATCGCCGAGCGCGACATCAGCTGCGCGCAGCTCGCCGTCGCCAAGAACGGCAAGATCCTCCTGGCCCGCGGCTACGGCAGCTACACCTACGCCCGCTACCGCAGGCTCGTGCAGCCGACCTCGCTGTTCCGGATCGCCAGCCTCAGCAAGAGCATCACCGCCGCCGCGATCGCCAGGCTGGCCCAGGACGGTCAACTGACCCTCGGCACCCCCGTGACCGAGCTCCTGGGCCTGTCCGCCACCGCCGACCCCCGGCTGGCGAACGTGACGCTGTGGCGGCTCATGCAGCACACCGGCGGCTGGGACCGCGACGCCTCCCTCGACCAGCTCTGGGCCGACCACACCATCTCAGCCGCGCTCGACGCGCCGCTGCCGATCGGGCACGAGCAGATCATGCGGTACGCCACCGCCAGGAAGCTCGACTTCACGCCCGGCTCCCACTACGCCTACAGCAACTACGGCTACATGCTCCTCGGCCGGATCATCGCCAAGGTCTCCGGCATGAGCTACGAGTCGTACGTCAGGCAGCGGATCCTGGCGCCCGCCGGCATCACCCGGATGCTGCTCGGCCGTTCCACGGCCGCGCAGGCGTTCGCCGCCGAGGTCGGCTACGAGTCCCAGTACACCCGCAAGAGCGTGCTCGGCGACGACGGCGCGACGGTCCCCTACCCGTACGGCGGCTTCAACATGGCCAACCAGGACGCCAACGGCGGCTGGCTGGGCTCGGCCGTGGACCTGGTCAAGTGGGGCTTCGCCTTCGACAAGGCCGGGCCGGTGCTGAACGCCGCCTCGATCGGCCGGGTGTTCGCCAAGCCGGAGATCGGCGTCGGGTCCGGCGGGTCCTGGTACGGGCTCGGCTGGCAGGTGCGCGCGAACAACGCCGGCGGCCTCAACACCTGGCACAACGGCTCGATGCCGGGCACCTTCGGTTTCCTGGCCAGGATTCAGCACGGGGTCAGCTACTGCGCGCTGTTCAACCGCAGGCAGGAGGGCGACGCGCCCTCGTTCGGCGCGATCGACGGGATCCTGGGCACGGCGACGGGCGGCGTGTCCTCCTGGCCGACGACCGACCTGACCTCGCGCTACTTCTAGTCCCGCGCACCCACGCCCGGGTTACGGCACGAGTGCGCCGAACGGTCAGTCGAGGACCGCGGTGGCCTCGATCTCCAGCAGGAGGTCGGGCTCGGCCAGCGCGGCGACGCCCACCAGCGTGGCGGGCGGGACCGGCGCGACCCCCAGCTTCGCGAAGGCCCGCCCGCCGCCTTCCAGGAACAGGGGCATCTTGTCGAGGGTCCAGTCGACGACGTAGACGGTCAGTTTCGCCACGTCGTCGAAGGAGCCGCCGGCCTCGGCCAGGGCGGTGCCGACGTTGAGGAAGCACTGCTCGGCCTGGGCGGCGAGGTCGCCTTCGCCGATCCGGCCACCGTCGGCGTCGCGGGCGACCTGGCCGGCGACGAACACCAGCCTCGATCCGGTGGCGATCGACACCTGTCGGTAGATCTCGGGCTTCGGCAATCCGTCGGGGTTCACCAGGGTGATGGCCATGCTGCCTCCTTGTGACGAGTTCCTCGAAACTATAGCAGTGCAATGCTATGTATTATGAACCCATGGCGAGGACGAAGGATCCAGCGGTGCGCACCCTGCTCCTCGAGCGGGCCGCGCACATGCTGCGCACCCGCGAGCCCATCACCCTGCGCTCGCTGGTGGCCGGGACCGGCGTCTCGACGATGGCCGTCTACACCTACTTCGGCGGCATGGACGGCATGTGGAAGGCCCTGCGGCAGGAGGGCTTCACCCGCCTGGGTGCCCGGTTCACGACGATGACGATGTCCACGGACCCGGTGCGCGACCTGACCACCCTGGTCGCGGCCTACCTCCGGAACGCCCTGGACCACCCGGATCTGTACCGGGTCATGTTCGACGCCGGTTTCGACCTCGAAGACCTCAAGGCGGCGGACGCGACCCTGGAGTACCTGGTCCAAGCCGTCCGGCGCGCCAAGGAAACCGACCGCTTCCGCGCCGGCACCGTCCCGCTGGAGCTGGCGATCCAGAGCTGGGCCATCGCCCACGGACTGGTCTCCCTGGTCGCCAACGGCCCGCTGCCCCGCCGGACGCTCGACCACGGCGTCCCCATGCTGACCGCGCTGTTCGTCAGCTCAGGAGACCGGCCCGACCGATGCCGCCGATCGGTCGAGCTCGGCTGGCATGACCTGTTCCCACCGGAGACGGAACAGGAGGCGCGGTCACTCGGCGTCGGCCAGGACGCGGCGATGCCGTGACGCCGCCGCCGCTCCGGTACCGGCGAAGGTGGCCAGCAGCACCAGCAGGGCCGCCTGGGCGAGCATGCCCGGCGCCAGCGGCGGCGCGCTGCCGACCGACTTGGTGAGCGCGTACCAGTACTGCGTGACGACCGACAGGCCGGCCCAGGTCTCGTCGAGACTCTGGTCGAACGAGCCCATGGTGAAGTTGGCGGCCACATGCGCGTACACACCGAAGGCGGAGGCGAGCAGCACCAGGCCCGCGATCACCCTGATCGTGCGGGTCACCCCCGGCGACTCCTTGAGCAGCAGCAGGAGCACGGCGACGGCGAGGAGCGTGACGGCGACCCACGGGACGAGCTGCTGCGGACTGCGCCAGTGCCGTTCGGCGAAGAGCTCGAACGCGGCGCCGAAGATGCCGATCGCCGTCAGCGCGGCCAGCGCCCGCCGCATGAGTGCCGCGTCCATCTTCACTGAGATCATGGTGACTCGTCTCCCTGTCTCGGCCTGCGCCGTCCATGGTCACCGGGCCACCTGAAAGTGATCTCTGCGCGAGATGAAGGTCTGATGAGAACGCGTCCGGATCAGGCGACGAGCGGGCCCGTCCTGGCCTTGCGGGTGGCGGCGAGCCCGCCGATCAGGCCGCCGGCCGCGCACACCCCGAGCAGCCCCAGGTACTGCGGCAGCGAGTAGGCGAAGCCGCCGTCACCGCCGACCGCCCGGCTCAGCGCCGTCAGCGCGGCGGCCGCGATGCCCGTACCCAGCAGCGCGCCCGCGCAGGTGACGATCAGCGACTCCCAGCACACCGCCCGCGCGAGCTGTCCCGGCGTCATCCCGGTCGACCGCAGCAGCCGCATCTCCCCCGCCCGCTCGGCCATCGACATGGCCGTCGCGTTCAGCACCGAGATCACCGTGTACGCCACCGCCGCACCCACCAGGACCGGGGCCGCCCAGGCCGACGCGCCGGTCCGGGTGACGCCCTCGGCCTCGTCCAGCGTCGTGACCGCGAACAGGAACGTGCACGCCAGTGCCATGGTCAGCATCACCGGGGAGGCCGCCGACATCGCGCCGCGAGGCTGCGCCACCACCGAGGCCATGGCCAGGCCGCCGGGACCGGGATCGAGCCGGGCGGCGGGGGCGCCCAGGAGCAGGCCGAGGCCGCGCAGCAGGACCGGCCCCAGCGCCGAGCCGGCCACGGACAGCGCCATCGCCGCCCCGAGCGTGGTGGGCACGGCGGCGTCCGCCTTCACCTGCGGAACGAGTACGAGCAGCACGACTCCCCCGGCCAGGGTCAGCGCGCCGGCGGCGGCGCGCGGCCAGGGCATCAGGCGTCCCTGCGCCGCGCTCTCGCGCAGCACCTCCAGCGGCCCGGCGCCCGCCGCCTTGCGGGCGGCGACCCGGGCGGCCAGCAGGGTGACCACCAGCCCGACGATCACCGCCAGGATGAACGGCCCCGCGCCGAGCACCAGGGTGATCCCCGTGGGAGCCAGCCCGGTGACCCGCATGACCTCGGCGACGGCGCCGGCGTACGGCACGATCAGCGCGCAGCCGGCGGCCCCGGCGAGCAGCGCCACCACCAGGGCCTCGGTCATGATCAGGCGGCGCACCTGGGCCGGCGTCATGCCGACCGACCGCAGCAGGCCCCAGGTCCTGCGCTGCCGCAGGACATGCAGGCTGAGCATCCCCGCCACCACGAACACCGAGACGAACCCGGACACCAGGGCCGACAGCACGACCAGCCCCATGAGGCCGTTCAGCTCCTCGGTGTCCGCGCTGATCACCAGCAGCCCGCCGCCGCCCACCAGCACCACGGCCAGCGTCACGGCCGTGAATGCGGCGATGAACCCCGACGGGCTGGTCCTGACGTTGTTCCAGGCGAGCCCGGCGTTCCAGGCGAGCACCGCGATCATCGCCGGCCGCCGAGTCGCGCGCTGATCTGCTCGGCGGAGGGCCGGGCGAGGGTGTCGACGATCTGCCCGTCCCTGAGGAACAGCACCGCGTCGGCCCAGGTCGCCGCCTCGGGATCGTGCGTCACCATCACCACCGTCTGACCGAACCGGTCGACCGCCTCCCGCAACAGCGCCAGCACCTCGTGCCCGGTGGCGCGGTCGAGCGCGCCCGTCGGCTCGTCGGCGAAGAGCACCGCCGGCCTGCCGAGCAGCGCGCGGGCGATCGCCACCCGCTGCTGCTGCCCGCCCGAGAGCTGGGCGGGACGGTGCCCTTCCCGCCCTTCCAGGCCGACCCTGGCGAGCAGCTCGCGCACCCTGTCCGCGTCGGGCCGCCGCCTGGCCAGCCGGGTGGGCAGGACCACGTTCTGCCAGGCGGTCAGGGACGGCACCAGGTTGAACGCCTGGAAGATGATGCCGATCCGGTCGCGGCGGAGCACCGCCAGCGCCTTCTCCGGCAGCCTGGTGATGTCCTGGCCCGCGACGCGCACGGCGCCGGACTCCGGCCGGTCGAGCCCCGACCCGCACTGCAGCAGCGTGCTCTTGCCCGACCCGGACGGGCCCATGACGGCGGTGAACGTGGCGCTGGTGAAGGCGACGCTCACCTGGCGGAGAGCGGTCACCTCCGTGGCGCCGCGACCATAGGTCCTGGTCACTCCATCGAGGAGGACCGCGTGATCGTTCATGATCGCCAGCTTGACGCCCCCGGCGGCGATGATCTATCCGGTATGTCCCTTAGCTCTCCCCTTAGCGGCCCCCGGTCAGACCGGGGGTGGAGTCGGGAAGGCGTCGGGGCCGGCCAGGCCGGTGCTCTCCAGCAGCCGCTGGTGGTTCAGCACCGCCGCGTTGCACTCCTCCGCGTACTTGCGCACCAGCGTGTTCTGGGTGGTGCCACGCACCGAGCCGATCACGGGGAAGATCTGGCCGTGCGCCAGCCGCAACCACTTGACGAAGGTGGCGTCGTAGTCCCTGCCGGTCCTGCCGGTGATGTCGGCCATCCAGCCCGCCTGCGCCTCGGTGGGCTTGACCGGCAGCCGTATGCCGAACTTCTCGGCCAGGTCGCGGGCTCCCTTGTCCAGTTCGTGGTGCTGTGCGGCGATCTCCTTGCTGATCGTCCGCACCTTGGCGCTGTTGCCTCGCTGGATGGCCTCCTGGGCGATCGTCATCTCCCACAGCGTGGCGAGCCGTACCTTCTTGATCAGGTCGCGGTCGAGGGCGGACAGCGGGCCTGACTTGGTCGGCCACGTGCTGTTGTCGTCCTGGCCGGCCGCCGTCGCGGCGGGCGCGGGCACCGCGGAGGGGTCGCCGGCCGGTTGGGTGAGGCTGGTGGCGGGCGGCGCCAGCTGGTCCTCCGGGATCTCCTCCACGGGTAGCGAGGCGGTGTCGGCGACCCTCGCCGTGTCGGCGCTGCGCAGGCCGGCGGGGAGTGAGCAGGCGGCGGTGGAGAGCGCGATGGCGCCGCACGCGGCGACGAGAACGAGACGGCCACGTCGAGAGCGCATCTGCCGTCATCCCCTTCCGGATCGTCGGGTATGACTTGACCGGCTACGCGCCGATCAACAGTGGGTACGCACAGCACCGCGGGGCAGTTCATCGCCATGGCCGGAAGGCGCGCTAGGCGTCGTCCCGCTCCCCCGCCCCGACGGGGAAGACGTCGAAGTGCACGATCACCTGCGCGGTGCCGGGGCCGGGAGCGGCCGGGGACGCGCTGATCCGGCGGTCGGAGAGCGCGCGGTAGCGCTCCAGCACCTCGAACACCTCGTCCCGCATCCCGGTCGTCTCCTCGGCCGTGAGCCGCAGGGAGCGGCGGCCGAGGCCGCTGGCCTGGACCCACTCCTCCGGCGTGCCGTCGCTCTCCTCGCGCCACCGGGTCAGCTCCGCGCCGCGCTGGCGTACCAGCTCGTCGAGCAGGAACGCGAGCGCGCCGGCCGTGTCGGCGTCGGGGGGCGGCTCGCCGTAGGAGAAGCCGCCCGGCACCACCCGCCAGTACTTCTCCTTGCCGCGCCCCAACTCGGGCACGGCCTCGATCATCTCGTGCCTGGCCAGCTCCCGAAGGTGGTAGCTGGTCGCGCCGGTGTTGTGGCCGACCAGGGCGGCGAGCCGGGTGGCGGTGGACGGGCCGTGCTCCTCCAGCAGCTCGTACAGGCGCAGGCGGAGGGGGTGGGCGAAGGACTTGAGCGCGTTGGCGTCGAGAGTCCGGGCGGAAAAGCTCTTGCGCTGCATCAGTGTGCAAACCTATCTTTGCAAAGGAACCTATGCACAACTTTCCTTACACACTATCGGAGTGGGCCATGGCGCGTCTCGGCCGATCATTCGGCTTCCTGCTGTCCTCCACCGCGCTGTCGAACCTCGCCGACGGCGTGCTGAAGGTGGGCGCGCCGCTGCTGGCGCTGTCGTTCACCCGCTCCCCCGTCCAGGTGGCGCTGGTGGGGGCGGCGGCCACGCTGCCCTGGCTGCTGCTCGCGCTGCACGCGGGCGCCATCGCCGACCGGCTCGACCGCAGGCGCGTCATGGTGCTGGCGAACGTGGTCCGCGCGGCCGTCCTGCTGGCCGTGGCCGCGCTCGGCGCGCTCGGCGTGATGAACCTGTGGATCATGCTGGTGGCCGTGCTGCTGGCCTGCGTGAGCGAGGTGTTCGCGGACGTGGCGGCGCAGTCGGTGCTGCCGATGACGGTCACGCCCGCACAGCTCACCACGGCCAACGGGCGCGTGGTGAGCACCCAGATGATCGGCAACGAGTTCGCCGGCGCGCCCGTGGCCGGCCTGCTGGTCACGCTCCTGCCCGCCGCCGTCTTCGGCGCTCCCGCTCTCCTGTACGGCGCGGCGGGGCTGCTCCTGCTGGGCATGCGCGGCCGGTTCCGGCCCTCGGCCGAGAGCACCGGGCGGCGGTCGATGGCCGGGGACATCGGCGAGGCGCTGCGCTACCTGTGGGGGCATCGCTTCCTGCGCACCCTGGCCGTCTCCGCCGGGCTGCTCAACTTCGCCAGTGCCGCCTACTTCGGCGTGCTCGTGCTGTGGGTCGTCGGCGAGGGGTCGCGGATCGGGATGGAGCCGGCCGGCTACGGGCTGGTGATGACGGCGCTCGCCGTCGGCGCGGTGGCCGGGTCGCTGGTGTCGGACCGCGTCACCCAGCTGTTCGGCGAGGGCCGGGCGCTGGTGGGCCTGTGGTTGATCAGCGCGCTGCTGCACCTGGTCCCCGTGCTCCTGCCGATCGATTGGCTGCTCTATCCCACCGCCGTGGTGTGGGGCGCCGCCGGAGCCGCGGCGAACGTGCTCGTCATCTCCACCCGGCAGCGGCTCATCCCGGCCGAACTGCTCGGCCGGGTCAACTCCGCCTACCGCCTGATCGGCATGGGCGGGATGCCCGTCGGGGCGGTGCTCGGCGGGGTGCTGGGCGAGCTCGCCGGGCTGCCGGCGGTGTTTCTCAGCGCCACGGGCGTCTGCTTGGCCGCCGTCGGCCTCCTATGGCGTGTCGTACCCGATCAAATTTCATCGCCTCTGACCAGCGACGCTACGATTCCGGACATATCCAGATCACGTTCGGCACCCAAAGGCGTGCGCTGAGATGACATGATTACCCCTGTCAATGAGGGGATGGTATGCGGGAGATCGGCGGACGGTACCTCCTGAACGAGGAGGCCGGTCGTGGGGGCATGGGCGTCGTCTGGCGTGCTTTCGATCAGCTTCTGCACCGCGAGGTGGCACTCAAGGAGCTGACGCTGGCCGGTGAGGCCGAGATGGTGCGCCGTCGCGTGCTCCGCGAGGCGCGCATGGCGGCCAGGCTGTCGCACCCCAACATCGTCACGGTCCACGACCTCATCGAGGAGGGCGGCAAGCTCTGGATCGTGATGGAGTACCTCGACGGGCTCTCTCTTCACCAATTGCTCTCCCAGGTGGGCACACTGCCCGCGCAGTCGGTCGCGGCGATCGGCCAGCACCTGCTCGCGGCGCTGCGCACCGCCCACCAGGCCGCGGTGCTGCACCGTGACGTGAAGCCGGCCAACGTGATGCTGACCGGCGACCGGGTGGTGCTGACCGACTTCGGCATCGCCACCGCCGAGGGCGACATCCGGATGGTCACCTCCAGGCGGCTGCGCGGCACACCCGCGTTCATGGCCCCGGAGCGGCTGCACGGCGGCCCGGCCAGCAAGGAGGCCGACATGTGGTCGTTCGGCGCCACGCTCTACAGCGCCATCGAAGGTCAGCCGCCCTACCCAGGGCAGGACGCGGCCACGGTGCTGGGGATGGCCCGCAGCGGCGGCTATCCGCCGCCGCGCAGGGCCGGCGTGATGCGCCCGCTCATCGAGGGCCTGCTGCACAACGACCCGGTGCGGCGCTTCACCCACGAGCAGACGGCTGGGCTGCTGGCGGGCATGCGCGCCGGCAGCTATCAGGCGGCCATCTGATCGTCGGTCAGTCCTCGGCCTTGGCGGCGCGGGCGCGGGCCTCTTCCTCGTCCATGGCGGCCGCCTCCTCGGGGGTGGGCGCGGTGCCGCCCAGGTGGGCGGGCTGCCACCACACGCCCTGCGGGATCTCCGGGTAGGTCCGCTGCGCCCGGTCCACCAGGCTCGACAGCCGGGCGTGCAGGTCGGCCACGTGCTGCTCGACGTCCTCGCCGCGCTTGGGGTGCATCGGCTCGCCGATCAGGACGGTGAGGGGCACATGGCGCTGGAGGAGCTGCTTCTTCCTGCCCTTGGTCCAGATCCGCTGGCTGCCCCACAGCCCGACCGGGATGATCGGCACCTTGGCCGCCTGCGCCATGCGGATGGCGCCGTTCTTGATCTCCTTGACGGTGAAGGAGCGGCTGATCGTGCCCTCGGCGAAGACGCCCACCACCTCGCCCGCCTTGAGCATGCGCAGTGCCGTGGCGTAGGAGCCGGCGCCCGCCTCGCGGTCGACCGGGATGTGGTGCATGCCGCGCATCAGCGGCCCGGAGACCCGGTGGTCGAACACTTCCTTCTTGGCCATGAAACGCACCAGCCGCTTGGCCGGCAGCGCGCCGTATCCGGCGAAGATGAAGTCGAGATAGCTGATGTGGTTGCTCACCAGCACCGCACCGCCCGTCCGCGGCACGTGCTCGGTCCCCTCCAGGTGAAAGCGGTAGTCGAGCACGCGAAAGAGGGTCCGCGCGGTGGCCAGCACCGGCGGGTACACGATCTCAGCCATGACCAGAAGGTAGCCTATTCCGGCCGGTTCCTTGGTATGCCGACCCGTCGCATGAGATCCACTCCCGGCGCTTGCCCCCGGGCGAAAACGGGCAGATGTTACGACCATGAAGAAGCTCATCAACACGGCCGACTCCGTGGTCGAGGACGCGCTGACCGGCCTCGCCGCCGCGCACCCGGCGCTGCGGGTCCGCGACCGGGTCGTCTACCGGGCCGACGGGCCACGGCCGGGCAAGGTCGCCCTGGTCTCCGGCGGCGGCTCCGGGCACGAGCCGCTGCACGCCGGGTTCGTCGGGCACGGCATGCTCGACGCGGCCTGCCCCGGAGAGATCTTCACCTCGCCGGTGCCCGACCAGATCATCGACGCCACCAAGGCCGTCGACGGCGGCGCAGGCGTGCTGCACATCGTCAAGAACTACACCGGCGACGTGCTCAACTTCGAGATGGCCGCCGAGCTCGTCGAGGACGTCGAGGTGGCGAGCGTGCTGGTCGACGACGACGTGGCCGTCCAGGACTCGCTCTACACGGCGGGCCGGCGCGGCACCGGGGCGACGCTGTTCGTGGAGAAGATCGCCGGGGCGCTGGCCGAGGAGGGCGCGCCGCTGGCCGAGGTGGCCCGGGTGGCGCGCGAGGTGGACGAGCGCAGCCGGTCCTTCGGCGTCGCGCTGACCTCCTGCACCACGCCCGCGGCCGGCAAACCCACCTTCGACCTGCCGCCGGGCGAGGTGGAGCTGGGCATCGGCATCCACGGGGAGCCCGGCCGGGCCCGCGCGCCGATGGCGCCGGCGCGGGAGCTGGCGGCGGTGGCGATGGCGGCGATCCACGGCGACCTGCCGCTGCGCGACGACCTGCTCGTCCTGGTCAACGGCATGGGCGCCACCCCGTTGATGGAGCTGTACGTGGTCTTCGCCGAGGTGGCGGCCATCGTGCGCGGCAAGGGGGCACGGGTGGCGCGCTCGCTGGTGGGCAACTACGTGACGAGCCTGGACATGCAGGGCTTCTCGGTGACGGTCTGCCGGCTCGACGTCGCCCTGACCCGGCTGTGGGACGCGCCCGTCGAGACGCCCGCGCTGCGCTGGGGACGCTGATGGACGCCGACTCGATGAGCCCGAACTCTATGGGCACCGGCTCGATGGACACCGACTTCTTTCTCTCCTGGCTCAACGGCGCCGCCGAGCTGATCCGGCTGCGCCGCGACCACCTGACCGAGCTCGACGCCGCCATCGGCGACGCCGACCACGGCACGAACCTCGACCGCGGGTTCGCCGAGGTGCGCCAGGCCCTGGCCGAGTGGCCGCCGACCTCGCCGGAGCAGGTGCTCCTGTCCGCGGGCAACACGCTGATCCGCCGCGTCGGCGGCGCTTCGGGGCCCCTGTACGGCACGGCGTTCCGGCAGATGGGCAAGGCGCTGGAGATCCCGGTCACGCCGGCCGGGTTCGCCACGGCGTTCGAGGCGGGGGTGCGGGCGGTGGAGCGGCTGGGCAAGGCGGCTCCCGGTGACAAGACCATGCTGGACGCGCTGGCCCCCGCCTCCAAGGCGCTGGCGCGGGCCGTACAGGAAGGGGCGCAGGCGCGGGAGGCGTTCGAGCGGGCGGCGCGCGCGGCCGAGGAGGGGGCGAAGGCGACGATCCCGCTGACGGCCCGCAAGGGGCGGGCGAGCTACCTGGGCGAGCGCAGCATCGGTCACGAGGACCCGGGCGCGGCGTCCTCGGCGCTCATCATGGCGGCGCTGGCGTCGGCGGCCGTCTGATGGCCGGCGTGGTGCTCGTCATGGCGGCGCCGGCGTCGGCGGCCGTCTGATGGTCGGCGTGGTGCTCGTCTCGCACAGCGCCGGGCTCGCGGCGGAGACGGCGGCGCTGGCGCGCGGCATCGCCGGGGAGCGGGTGCCGGTCGCGGCGGCGGGCGGCACCGAGGACGGCGGGCTGGGCACCAGCGTGGACCTGATCGAGCGGGCGCTCGGCGTCGTCGACCAGGGCGACGGGGTCGTCCTCATCCCCGACCTGGGCAGCTCGGTGCTCACCGCCCGCCTGCTGGAGGAGCCGGGGCGGGTGGTGCTGGCGGACGTGCCGTTCGTGGAGGGCGCCATCGCGGCGGCCGTGGCGTCGGGCGGCGATCTGCCGCTGGCCGGCGTGCTCGCCGCCGCCGAGGAGGCCCGCGGCCACCGCAAGCTCTAGCCCCTGCTGCCGTGGCGGTGTCCAGCGCCACCGCCGGCTCTAGTGTCCTCTGAACGCCTCCTCCAGCCACCAGGACGGGCGCTCGCGGGTGACCTTGGCGTGCACGAGCAGCGGGCGGTCACGCGGCCCCGCCAGCCAGTCGGCCACTCCGGCGAGGTCGGCCGGTCCGGTCACCGTGACAACGTCGAACCCGTGGCCCCGCGCGATGGCGGCCAGGTCGGCGGGCGGGAACATGACCGTGTCCAGCGGATGCCCGTGCGGCCCGAAGTGGTGCACCTCCGCGCCGTAGGCCTCGTCGTCGTAGACCACGACGAGCATCGGCAGCCCGAGGCGGACGACGGTCTCCAGCTCGGCGGCGCTCATCAGAGCCCCGCCGTCGCCGAGCGCGGCCACCGGCAGCCGGTCCGGGCGCGCGACGGCGGCGCCGATGGCGGTGGCCAGCCCCAGCCCGACCGCCTGGAACGCCTGCGTGAAGCAGAACCCGAACTCGTCGGGGACATCCAACAGCATTGCGGGATATCCCATGAAATTTCCGGAATCGGTGGAGACGAGCCGTTCTGGGGGGAGCAGGTCGTCCAGCCCGATCGTGAGCGTCCTCGGGTCGATCCGCCCGTCGCCGCTCTCGTCGGTGTACGGCACCGCCCGCCACCGCCCCTCCTCTCGGACCCGCCCGGCCACCGCCGCCGACCGATAACCACGCTCCAGCCCCGAGCCGCCGGACCCGCGCCCCTCCCCCACCGGAGACGGCGTAGAGGTCTCACGGACCTCGTGCGGCCGGGACGACTTGATGCCCGCACGGACGCCCGCACGGACCTGCCGGGCGACCCGTGCCACGTCACCCACCACGCCGAGGTCCGCGGGCACGTAACGGCCCACGGCCTCGCGTTCCAGATCGACCTGTACGACCTTCGCCTCGGGCCCGATCAGTGACCCGTGCCGGGTGGTCCACATGTTGAGCCCGCACCCCCAGCCCACCACGAGGTCCGCGCCGCGGATCAGCTCGGCGGCCAGCGGCGTGGCGAACCCGCCGCTCACGTCCAGGTCCCACGGGCTGCCCCGGAACAGGCCCCGGGCCACCGCCGAGGTGGCCAGCAGGGCGCCGGCCGACTCGGCCAGCTCCTCCAGCTCGCCCCGGGCGTGCCGGGCCCCGCGACCGGCGACGAACACCGGCCGCCGGGACTCCATGAGCAGCCGCCCCAGCGACGCCACCTCCTCCGGCGAGGCGTCCAGCGGGGCGGGCGAGGGCCGGTCGCGGAGCTGCCGGGCCACGTGCTCCAGCCGCCCCCAGGACTCGCCGACGGCCGCGGCCTGCACGTCGAGCGGAAGGTTGAGCAGGACCGTGCGCCGCTCCTCGGTGGCGACCCGGACCGCCTCCAGCGCGTACTGCCCGGCCGTGTCCGGGTCGGAGACGCGCATGGGCACCGCGCCCACCGCGCGGGCCACCGCGTCCTGGTCCATGGCGAAGTTGGAGCGGGCGTCGGTGGCCTCGCCGGAGAGGACGACCATCGGGGTACGGCTCTTCGCGGCCTCGGCGATGCCGGTGATCGCGTTGGTGAAGCCGGGACCCTGGTGCACGGAGACGACCGCGAGGCCGCCGCTCATCCGGGCGTAGGCGTCGGCCATGGTGGCCGCGCCGCCCTCGTGACGGGCCGCGACGAACCGTACGCCATGGCGGATGAGCGCGTTGGTCACATGGAAGTTGCCGCTGCCGACCACGCCGAAGACCACCTCGGCCCCCGCCGCGGCGAGGATCGCGCCGACGGCCTCGGCGACGATCAACGCTCGACCAGGGCCAGAACCCTGACCGGGCTGCCGGAGCCGCCCACGATGGGCAGCGGCGGAGCCACCACCACGGCCCCGGTCACCGGCAGGCGGTCGAGGTCGCGCAGCTGGGTCAGGCCGTACTTGCCCGCGCCGAGCAGGAAGGAGTGGCACGGGAACGGCGGCTCGAAGGAGTGGGCGGCACCCGCGTCGGTGCCGACCGTCTCCACCCCCACCCCGAGGATCGGCGCCTCCTCGGCCAGCCACTTCGCGCACTCGACGGAGATGCCGGGGGTGTGCGAGCCGTTCAGGAACCGGTCCTGGTCATCGGCCCTTGCGTCCCAGCCGGTGCGGTAGAGGAGCCAGCCGCCGTCGGGCAGCGCGCCGTTGACGCGCTCCCACTCCTGGACGTGCTCGATCTGGAGCAGGAAGTCGGGGTTCTCGGCGGCCTGAGCGGCGAAGTCGAGCACCACGGCGGGGGCGATCAGGCCGGTCACCGGCACCTGGGAGACGTCCTGCCCGTCTGCCCCGGTGACCCAGTGGATCGGGGCGTCGAAGTGGGTGCCGGTGTGCTCGCCGGTGTGGATGTCGTTCCAGTACCAGGCGGGGCCGCGGTCGTCGTAGCGGCTGATCTCCTCCAGCCGGAACGGGATGGTGTTGCTGAACGGCTCGGGCAACTGAAGGATCGGTGTCTTCTCGGTCAGGGGCGCTGTCAGGTCGATCACCTCGATCGAGCCGTTACGCACACTGTCCATAAAGCTCCGCAACACCGACATGTCATCCTCCTTGGTGGCTGAGGGCAGTCTGCTACGCGCATGTGGCCTGTGCAAACACCGCCCCAGGTGTCACATCTTGATCCACTCCGCGCAGCCCGCCGTCTGGAAGCCCTTGTCCGTGGCGAGGATGGTGACGCTGGTGGGGCCCGGCGGCAGACCGGCCGCGATCACGTCCCCGACGTCGCCGCCGGTGCTCTTCAGGCGGGCCCAGTAGCACTTGTCGACGCCGGTGATGGGGCCGGTGGTCCGGTAGGTGCCCGGCTGGATGTCCACGCCGACGACGAGCGTGCGCATGGATCCGAAGGCGCCGAGCAGGTCGGGGCTCGTCCCGTCCTGGGGCAGGCCCGTGGCCGGCGCTCCTGTGGACGGCACGGGCGCCCCCGTCGCCGGAGGCGCGGACGTGGCGGGCGGGGCCGTGGCCGACGGGGACGCGGAGGGCTGGCCGGAGGGCTGGGCGGAAGGCTGGGCGGGCGGCTGCTCGGAGGGGGCCGGGCCCTCCACCGTCACCGTGACCCTGGGCCCGGGCGTGGACGTCGTCCCGCCCGAGCCCAGGCCGGTGAAGAAGCCGAGCAGGAACCCCAGCAGCGCCGCCATCCCGGAGACGAGCAGGATGATCGTCGGGCTGCTGGAGGCGCGCGGGTATTCAGGGGGCCCGTACATCACCAGGACAGCGTCCCACCCGCGTCAACGGTGCAGGTAGTCGACCAGCGAGGCCTTCTCGGTCTCCAGCTCCTCGATGGCGCTCTTGACCACGTCACCGATGCTCACGATGCCGATCAGGCGGTCGTTCTCGACCACCGGCATGTGCCGGACCCGGTGGGTGGTCATGGTCTTGCGAAGCTCTTCGACGTTGTCGCCGGGCCCAACGGTGCGGACCTCCACGGTCATGATCGTCGAGACCGCCTCGTCGAGGATCGCGGCGCCCCGGTCGTGCATGCGGCGCACCACGTCACGCTCGGAGACGATCCCGGTGATCGTGGCGCCGTCAGGGGAGACCACGACCGCTCCGATGTTGTGCTCGGCCAGTTGTGCCAGCAGTTCGCGGACGGTCGACTGCGGCGTCACCGTCGTGACGTCGCTCCCCTTGCCGCGCAGGATCGTACCGATGAGCATCTGCACCACCTCGGCTCTCAGTTACCCCGAGCGGGACCCGGCTAAAGCGCTCCACTCGACCTGGTTCCAAGGCAAGCGCGCCGGTGGGGACGGCGTCAAGGAGTCCCGTTAAGCTGCGCGTACAGAAAAACCGGCGAAAGCACACGCAGGGGCACGTATGACCGAGTCGCTCAACATCGGAAGCCATGATCTGCCCGTCACCGAGGAGCTGGCCGCGTTCATGCGCACGGGGTGGGCCGACACCCGGCGCACCGACGTGGCGGCGCTGGCGGTCGCCCCGTGGGCGGCCAAGCGGCGGGCGGCGCTGGCCGGCCGCTTCCCGGGCGAGCGGCTCGTCGTGCCGTCGGGGACGCTCAAGACGCGCAGCAACGACGACGACTACCGGTTCCGGCCGCACAGCGCCTACTCCTACCTGACGGGCGCGGGCGAGCCGGGCGACGTGCTCGTCATCGAGCCGTCCGGCGCGGCCCGGCTGTACGTCAGGCCGCGCTCGCCGCGCGAGGAGGGCGAGGAGTTCTACCGTGACCGCCGCTACGGCGAGTTCTGGGTGGGGCGGCGGCCGGATCTGGCCGAGGCGTCGGAGCTCTACCAGGTGGAGTGCGCGCACCTGCGCGAGCTGGACCTGAAGGGCCCGGCCCGGGTGCTGCGCGGGGTGGACCCGTCGGTGGACGCGATGGTGGACGCGGTGGTGGACCCGCGCGGGGGCGACGCCGAGTTCGAGAGCTTCCTGGCGGAGATGCGGCTGGTCAAGGACGAGTGGGAGGTCGGCGAGCTGCAGAAGGCCGTCGACGCCACCGCCCGCGGCTTCGAGGACGTGGTGCGCGCCCTGCCGCAGGCGCTCGGGCATCCGCGTGGCGAGCGTTACGTGGAGGGCGTGTTCGGGCTGCGGTCGCGGCTGGAGGGCAACGCGGTCGGCTACGAGAGCATCGCCGCCTCCGGCGCGCACGCCTGCGTCCTGCACTGGACCCGCAACGACGGCGCCCTGCGCCCGGCCGACCTGCTCCTGCTGGACGCGGGCGTCGAGTCCGACACGCTCTACACCGCCGACGTCACCCGTACGCTCCCGCTGTCGGGCCGCTTCAGCCCGGTGCAGCGGCAGGTGTACGAGCTGGTCCACGCGGCGCAGGAGGCGGCCATCGGCGTGCTCCGGCCCGGCGCCCGCTTCCGTGACTTCCACCTGGCCGCCATGCGCGTCATCTGCGAGGGCCTGCACGAGTGGGGGGTGCTCGCCGACTCGCCCGACGCCCTGATGGAATCGGGCCTCTACCGACGGTACACGCTCTGCAGCAGCGGCCACATGCTCGGTCTCGACGTGCACGACTGCGCCAGGGCGCGGGCCGAGACCTACCTGGACGGGGTGCTGGAGGAGGGCCAGGTGCTGACCGTCGAGCCCGGCCTCTACCTGCAGCCGGACGACCTCACGCTGCCGGCGGAGCTCCGCGGGATCGGTGTGCGCATCGAGGACGACCTGGTGATCACGGCCGACGGCGCCCGGCTGATGTCCTCGGCACTCCCCCGCCACCCGGACGAGGTGGAGACCTGGATGTCGGCCCTCCTTCGCTGAGCGGACTGATACCTGAGTATGACTCCGGGTTTGGTCCCGGAGTCTGATGCTCCGGTCAGGGATCCAGGTGATGATCAGGGTTCCCGACGATTGGATTTCGCCGTGCGAAACCCTGTCCTGATCCTGACCTCCTTACTCACCGTGCTCTTCCCCCTGCTCGCCCCGACCCCGGCGGCGGCCGCCGCCGGCGCCCGCGCCATCACCTGGGCGCCGTGTGCCGAGGACACCACCGCGGAGTGCGGCACGCTCACCGTTCCCGTCGACTGGAAGAACCCCCGGGGCGAGACGTTCGAGCTGGCCGTGGCGCGGCGCGAGGCGACCGATCCGAGCGCCCGGATCGGCTCGCTGGTGATCAACCCCGGCGGGCCGGGCGGCTCCGGGGTGACCGCGGTGCTGCAGGGCGGCGCCTTCAGTCCGGAGATCACCCGCCGCTTCGACCTCGTCGGCTTCGACCCGCGCGGCGTGGCGCGCAGCCATCCGATCCAGTGCTCGATGGACCTCTTCCGCCAGGCGCCCGATCCCTTCTCGATCGACGGCCCGGCCGATTTCAAGGCGCTGCTCGCCCACAACGAGCGCTACCGGCAGGACTGCCGCGCCCGCACCGGGCCGCTGTACGACCACGTCGACACCGGCAGCGTGGTCCGTGACCTGGACGCGCTGCGTGCCGCGCTGGGCGATGACAAGCTCACCTACTACGGCGTCTCCTACGGCACCCTCATCGGGCAGCTCTACGCCGAGCGGTTCCCCGAGCGGGTCCGTGCGCTGACGCTCGACAGCAACATGGACCACAGCCTCGGCACCCGGGCGTTCCTGGACACCGAGTCCTGGACGGTGCAGGACTCCTTCGAGGAGTTCGTCGCCTGGTGCGACCGGACCGAGTCGTGCGCGCTGCACGGCGCGGACGTCCGCGCCCGCTGGGCCGGCCTGCTGGCGCGGGCCGAGCGGGGCGAGCTGACCTTCCCGGGCGAGCCGGACCAGAAGCTGACCAAGATCGGGCTCATCTCGCAGGCGTTCGGCGCGTTCTACGGCCCCGCTTTCAAGGAACTGGCCGAGTTCCTGGCGGCGCTGGACAGCGGCGAGCCGGCACGGGCCATCCTGACGCCGCTCGCCCGGCAGGCGGAGGACGTGCTCCACGATCCCACGCAGATCTTCTGCCAGGACTACCTGCTGCCCGTCCGCGACCACCGCGAGTACGCCCGCCATCTGCGCAGGTCGGCGGCGATCGCGCCGGACATGCTGGTCAGTGTGCTGGCGCAGGGGATGGTGGCCACCTGTCTGGGACAGCCGGCGCCGATCCCCAACCCGCAGCACCGGCTGCGCGTGCACGGCACCCCCACGCTGCTGCTGGGCAACTCCCTGCACGATCCGGCCACCGCGTACCCATGGGCGGTCAACGCGGCGCGGCAGATCGGGCGCGAGGCCAGGCTGCTCACCTATGAGGGCTGGGGACACGGCATCTACGGCCAGGGCGAGTGCCCGACGGCGGCGATCGACGCCTACCTGATCTCCGGGGCGCTGCCCGCCGAGGGCGCCAGGTGCCCTGCGGTCGTGCCCGCCGACGCCGGGACTCTTCGCTCCCGGCTCCAGCCGCCCACCGGCCCCCTTCCCGGGCTGCCCGGCTACACGTACAACCTGGCCGGGTAGACGGTCCGGCGGTGTGCCTTCTCGCTCCGGCCGCGGGCTAAGGGGGCGTCGCGCGGTGTACCTTTCCGGCGGGTACGCGTGCCCGCCTCCCCGCTCGGCGAGCAGAAGGAGTGACCGTCCGTGACGAACACCCCCATGACCGGCGCCGTGGTGGGCCCGGTGGCGATGGGCGGGCGGCCCGAGGAGGTGCGCGCGCCCGAGGAGTGGCTGACCGAGGTGGAGCGCGAGCGGGCCGCGACCTTCAGGTTCGACGCCGACCGCCTCTCGTTCACCGCCGCCCACCTGCTGGTACGGATCTGCGCCGCGGCGGTGCTCGGCGTCCGGGCCGATGAGCTGACGCTGTTGCAGCACTGCGACACCCACGGCCCGGGGCACGGCAGGCCGTACCTTGAGCAGGCTCCGAGCCTGGGCGTGAGCTTCAGCCACACGCGCGGCTACGTGTGCGCGGCGGCCGGGCACGGCCGGGTGGGGGTGGACGCGGAGCGGATCCCGGCGGGGCCGCTCGACGAGACGCTGGCCCGCATGGCACTGACGCCGCGCGAGCGGGCCGGGGTCACCGGCAACGACGAGCTGATCCGGCTCTGGACGCGTAAGGAGGCGCTGATCAAACGCGGCGAGCTGTCCCTGGACCGGATGGGCGCCGCCGACCAGGACTGGACGGGCCGGCATCTGCTGGAGTGGCGCGCGGAGCCGGACATATTAGTGGCCGTTGTCACCGACGCGGAAGCCGGCCGGTTGCCGATCAGTGGATAATCTGGATACATGTTCTACCGTAAGCCTCTCGAAGAGCGCATCGCCGACCGTGTGGCCGCGCGCAAGCCGCTCGAAGAGGGAAAGACGTTCGAACATGGCCCGGCCAAGTTCGTGTTCGTCTCGCTTCTGGTCGCCGTCGTTCTCATGCACGTGGTGGGTGTGGCGATCGTCATGGCCTTCAGCTAGCCGAGCCGTTGGTTACTCTACGTACGCTAGATTGGCAATCATGAGCGCGCCTCGCTGGCTTTCCCCCGCCGAGCAGCGTGCCTGGCGCACCCACCTGGCCCTGCACAAGCTTCTGATGCACCGCCTGGACCGGGAGCTGCAGGAGCACGCCCTGTCCCTGAACGACTACGAGATCCTGGTCAACCTCTCGGAGAGTCCTGACCGGCGGATGCGGATGAGCGACCTGGCCGACGCGACGATCCAGTCACGCAGCCGCCTGTCCCACCAGATCTCCCGCATGGAGGCCAAGGGCATGGTCACCCGGGAGGGCTGTCCGGACGACCGGCGCGGGACCTTCGCGGTGCTCACCGACGAAGGGTGGGCGACCATCCAGCGGGTGGCCCCCGTGCACGTGACCGGCGTCCGCGAGCACTTCGTGGACCGGCTCACCGACGAGCAGCTCGAAGAGCTGGTCAACGCCTACGACCCGATCGTCGAGCACCTGAAGAAGCTGCGCTGACACTCAACCGATATCGGCGACGGCGCGCGGCGTTTCCGCACGCTCGCTACGATCCGCTCATGCTCAGAAAGCTCCTCGCCTACGCTCTCGTCTTCGCCGTGCTCTCCGCCTGCTCCTCAGGCGGCGGCGAGGAGCTGCCCGCCGGGCCCGACCTGATGAAGAAGGCGGCCGAGGCGATGAAGACCGTCAAGTCGGCCACCTTCTCGATCGCCACCGAGGGCAAGCCGAACGTGCCGGTCAAGAAGGCCGACGGCCGGCTCACCGCGGCGGGCGACGCCGACGGCACGATCACGCTGGACGTGCTGGGCAGCCTGCAGGAGGTGTCCTTCGCGCTGATCGGCGACACCGTGCACTTCAAGGGGCCGACCGGCGGCTTCCAGAAGATGACCAGGCAGCAGCTCGCCCAGCTCTACGACCCCTCGCTGATCCTCGACCCGGCCAAGGGCATCGCGCAGCTCCTGACCTCGGCGGCGGAGGCCAGCGTCGAGGCCGAGGAGAGCGGCGCCTACCGGGTGGCCACCACCTTCTCCGCGCAGACGCTCGGCACGCTGGTGCCGGGCGTCACGCAGGCCGTGAACGGCAAGGTCTGGGTCGACAAGGCCACCAGCAGGCTCACCAAGGTCGAGCTGCCGCTGCAGAACGGCGGGGTGACGGTGTCGTTGAGCGACTACGACGCGCCGGTGACGGTCACACCGCCTCCCACCGCCGGATGAAGCGCGCCCGCCGGGTCGCGCTCGGCGTGGGCGGCGCGGTGGTGCTCCTCGCCGCGCTCGACGCCTACGTGGTCGTGACCGTCCTCATCGACATCGCCGCCGATATCGGCATCCCCCTCAACCGCCTGGAGCGGGCCACGCCCGTGGTCACGGGCTTTCTCCTGGGGTACGTCGCGGCGATGCCGCTGCTCGGCCGGTTGTCGGACCGCTACGGCCGGCGGCCGCTGATCCACGCCTGCCTGGCGGCGTTCGCCGCGGGTTCGGTGCTGACGGCGCTGGCCACCGGCGAGGTGACGGTGGTGGCGGGCCGTACCGTCCAGGGGGTGGCCGGTGGCGCGCTGCTGCCGATCACCATGGCGCTCATCGGCGACCTGTGGGGCGAGCGCGAGCGTCCGCTGGCCCTGGGCGCGGTGGGCGCGGCGCAGGAGCTGGGCAGCGCGCTGGGCCCCATCTACGGTGGGGTGCTGGCGCTGATCCCGAGCGCGCCGGTGTTCGGGGTGGAGCTGGGCGGCTGGCACGCCATCTTCTGGATCAACCTGCCGCTGGCGCTCGCCGCGGCGCTGGCCGTCCAGTTCGGCATCCCCAAGGCTCCGGTGCGGACCGAGCGGGCGGCGGGCGGGATCGACGGCGTCGGCGGCGCGCTGCTCGCCCTGGCGCTCGGGCTTCTCGTCGTCGGCCTCTACAATCCCGATCCCGCCAAGGCGATCCTGCCACCCTGGGGGGTGCCCGTCATCGCGGCCGGGGTCCTGGTGGCGGTGGCGTTCGTGTGGTGGGAGATCCGCTCCCCCGTACGCCTGCTCGACCTGACGGACGTCCGGAGGGGGCCGCTGCTGGCCGCGCTGGGCGTGAGTTTCCTGACCGGCGCGGCGCTGCTGGTGACGATGGTGTTCGTGCAGTTCACCGCCCAGACGCTGCTGGGGATGGAGGCGCTGGAGGGGTCGCTCGTGCTGGGCAGGTTCCTCATCGCGCTGCCGGTGGGCGCGCTGCTGGGCGGCCTGCTGACCCGCCGCTTCGGCGACCGGGTCGTCACGGTGGCGGGCATGCTCGTGGCGGCGGCCGGTTACGCCTTGATGAGCCGCTGGCCGCTGGATCTCGCCGGTGCCCGGCTCATGATGGACGTCGAGCTGGTGGTGGCCGGGCTCGGTGTGGGCCTGGTGATCGCGCCGGTGTCGGCGGCGGTGCTGCGGGTGACTCCGGCCGCGCAGCACGGGGTGGCGTCGGCGGCGGTCGTGGTGGCCAGGATGATGGGGATGCTGATCGGCATCGCCGCGGTGTCGGCGTGGGGGTTCTACCGTTTTCAGTCGTTGACCGCGCATCTCGACACCCCGGTGCCGTTCGGCGTCGAGCCGGCCGTCTTCGCCGAGCGGCTGGCCGACTACACGGCCAAGGTGCGGGCCGCGTTACACGTCGAATACACCGAGATGTTTTTGATCACGGCGGTCCTCTGCCTTCTGGGAGCGGGTGTGGCCATGTTCATCAGCGGACGGTGGCCGGAAACCCAAACCCAGTCACATTTAAATCGGTAAAATCACTCGTTTCCCTTTTGGCAAGATTCCGAAGGAGTGAGATGCCGGAATTCATCGCGATCCGTCCACCTGAGCTGAGCGCCGCGGACATTGACGCGTGGCGAGCGATGCAACGTGCCCAGCCACACCTGGCCAACCCGTTCCTCAGCCCCGACTTCACCCTCGCCATGGGCGAGGTCAGCGATCGGGTGCGGGTCCTCATCGTGCGCGACGAGGCGGGCATCGCCGGTTTTCTGCCCTACGAGCACGGCTCCGGCGGCGTGGGCTCGGCCGTGGGCGCGTGGGTGTCGCTCTCCCAGGGCGTGATCCACCGTCCGGGGGCCGACTTCGATGCGGACGAGCTGTTGAAGGCCTGCGGGTTGCACGTCTGGGAGTTCGGCTGTCTGGTGGAGCGGCAACCGTGGTTCGCCCCCTACACCAGGCAAAGCCTTGAGGCGACCATACTCGACCTGAGCGACGGTTACCCGGCCTACGAGAAGGAGTTGAAGGACAGGTCCCCGAAGTTCCTGAAGAGCACCCAGTACAAAGAGCGCAAGCTCGGCCGCGACGTCGGCGAGGTGACCCACGTCTTCGCGGTCGACTCCGACGAGCAGTTCCGCCTGTTGAGGGAATGGAAGTCCGCCCAGTATCTGCGTATCGGCCGCCCTGACCGCTTCGCCAAGGACTGGGTCGTGCGGCTCGTCGAGCGGCTGCACGCCATCGACTCCCCGGACTTCGGCGGCGTGCTGTCCATGCTGTACGCCGGGGGGCAGCCGGTGGCGGGCCATTTCGGGCTGCGCTCGCACTCGACGCTGATCGGCTGGTTCCCCGCCTACGATCCGGCCTTCTCCAAGTATTCGCCCGGCCTGATCCAGCATCTGCGGATGGCGGAGGACGCGGCCGGCCTGGGCCTGGACGCCCTCGATCTCAGCGTCGGCGCGGGTTACGAGTACAAGAGCGCGCTGGAGAGCCGGACCACGCCGGTGAGCGAGGGCATCGTCCGCCGGCGCACCCTCCGCGCGGGCGTCCACTGGGCGCGCGCCGAGCCGGTGCGCATGGTGCGGCAGCGGATGCTGGACACCCCGGCCATCTACCGGCTCGCGGACCGGGCGCTCAAGAGCTACGGCCGCATCCGGGCGAAGGGCGAGACGCGATGAAGGTCACCGACCTCGAGTCCGTCATGAGTGAGCGGATCGGCCAGGGCTGCCTGCACGTGCCGTCCGCGCGGTTCGGGCTGTTGCTGGCGCTGCGCCACTGGTTCTCCCCCGGCGACCGGGTGCTGATCGCCCCCACCAACTGCGAGACCGTGCTGTTCATCGCGCTGGCGGCCGGGCTCACGCCGGTGATGGCGCCGGTGTCGTGGCGCGACGGCAACATCGACGTGCCGCGGGTCGACTGGACCGGCCTCGCCGGTGTGATCACCACCCACCTGTACGGCCAGCCCGACCGGGTGGTCGAGCTGCGCGCCGAGTGCGACCGGCGCGGGCTGGTCCTCATCGACGACGCCGCGCACGCCTTCCAGACCGTGGCCGGCGGGCGCCCGGCGGGCCTGCACGGGCAGGCGGGCGTCTTCAGCCTGGCCAAGCACGGGCGGGCGATGTCCGGTGGCTTCCTCACCGCCGCCGACCCCGGCGCGCTGTCCGAGCTGGCCGCGGCGCGTGCGGAGCTCCTGCTGCCCGGCGGGGCCAGGCTCGGCGCCGTGCTCCGGCCGGTGATCCGCGAGACGATCTACCGCACCGGGCTGGTCCGGCCGGTCTGGCACGCGCTCAAGCGGCTCGGCCTGGTCACCTGGACAGGGCACCGCTACCCTACGACGGTGGCGGAGGTGACCAAGGCGTCCGGTGACCTCGCGGCGATGGACCCGTGGCTCCGCATCGACCTGGACGACTGGCGGATGCGCGCCGGGACGGCGCTCCTGCGCTTCCAGCGCTCCCGGATGAGGACGATCGACCGCGAGCGCGACAGAAGCATGGCCGGGGTCGAGCTCCTGCGCGCGACGCCCTGGGCGGCGCAGGGAGTCCGCGAGGCGCCGGTCCAGCCGCTCCTGCGGGTGCCGCTGCTCGTCGCCGACCGGGACGAGGCCGTCACCGCGCTGGAGGGGCAGGGCGTGGTGCCCGGCTTCATCTACGACCCGCCGCTGGACGATTACCTCTCCATGATTCCCCAAGGCCCCACACCTGAGATCGCACGCTGGTGGACGAGCCACGTGCTGCCCGCCGACCCGCTCGACGCCGCCCGCATGGTGCGGCTGCTGAAGCGGCTCGGTGTGCGGCCGCTCGATCGGCCCGCGCCGGAAGGACCCTCGCCCCATGGTCGGTAACACCCCCGAGATGGCCAGTGACACACCGCAGCAGACCGCCCCCGCCCCCAAGGCAGGGCTCGGCCTGGTGCGCAGGCTGCGGACCGACCTGCGCAATCCGCTCTTCCTGCAGGGCTACGCGCTGATGGCCAACACGGCCGTCACGGCCGTGCTGGGCCTGGGCTACTGGTTCCTGGCCGTACGTCTCTACAGCCCCGCCGCGTTCGGCGAGGGCCAGCTGATGATCACCGCGATGCGACTGTTCTCCTCACTGGTCGGGCTGGCCTTCGTCGGGGTCATGGCCAGGTTCATCCCGATCTCGGGGCGCGGCACCGGGAGACTGATCCTGCGCGGCTACGGAGTCGCCGGGGTCACCGCGGTGCTGGCGGCGCTGGTCTTCCTGCTGACCCTGCCCCTGTGGGGGCCGGCGTACGCGGAGCTGGCCGGTCTGCTGCCCGCGCTGTTCTTCCTCGCCTCGGTGCTCGTCTGGACGATCTTCACCCTCCAGGACGTGGTGCTGGCCGGGCTGCGCCAGGCCGTCTGGGTGCCGGTGAACAGCACCCTGTTCGGCCTGCTGAAGATGGGCCTGCTGGTGGCACTGGCGTTCGCGCTGCCCCAGGGCGGGCTGTTCGGCGGGATCTTCGTGTCTTGGATCGTTCCCACCGCGGCGGCGCTGATCCCGGTCAGCTGGCTGATCTTCCGGCGGGCGATTCCCCAGCATGTGAGCAGGACCGGCGCGAACACCGTCCCGCCGGGGCTGCGCGAGATCGGCCGGTTCGTGGCCGGTGACTTCTCCGGCACCCTGTCCACGCTCCTGGTCCTGTACCTGGTGCCCGTCATGGTCGGCGCCTGGCTGAACGACCCCGAGCTGTTCGGCTACTTCTCGGTGACCCACACGCTCGGCTGCATGATGGGGCTGCTGGCGGCGAACATGGCGGTCTCGCTGACGGTCGAGGGCTCCCTCGACTCCGCCCGCCTCGCCCAGACCACCCGCAACGCGCTGCGCCGCACCTTCCTCATCGTCGGGCCCATCGTGGCGGTCGTCATCGCGGCGGCCCCGCTGATCCTGCTCATCTTCGGCTCCGAGCTGTCCGAGGCCGGCACCCCGCTGCTGCGCCTGATGGCGCTGGGCGTGCTGCCGATGGCGCTGGTGGAGATCCGGCTGGGCACGCTGCGGGCGCGCAGCGAGGCCAGGAAGCTGGCGATGATCCAGATCGGCATGACGCTGCTCGTGTTCACCAGCGTCATCGCGCTGTACCCGGTCTTCGGCATCACCGGGGTCGGCTACGGCCTGCTCATCAGCCAGACGGTGACCGGGCTGTGCGTGCTTCCCGGCCTGCGCAAGATCGTGGCGCTCTCCCGTACCGAGTCCTGATCCGCAGCCCCGGGGCGGGCCCGGGGCGGCGGATCAGGCGGGTCAAGCAGGTCAGGCGGGTCAGGCGGTCACGGCGAGAGCCGGTGCAGGTCGCGCGGGAAGGCGGCGGCCTGGCGGATGTTGGCCGCGCCGGTCAGGCGCGCCGTCCAGCGCTCCAGCCCGATGGCGAACCCGCCGTGCGGCGGCATCCCGTACGCGAACGCCTGGAGATAGCCCTCGTACGGCTCGATGCTCTCACCGCTGTCGGCCAGCGCTTCCAGGTAGTCGCGGTGCCGGTGCAGCCGCTGGCCGCCGGTCACCAGCTCCAGCCCGCGAAACAGCAGGTCGAAGCCGTTGGAGTAGCCGGGACGGGCCGGGTCGGGATGGGTGTAGAAGGGCCGCTTGGCCATCGGGTAGCCAGTCACGAACAGGAACTCCGAGCCGTGCTCCTCCAGCGCCCACCGCGACAGCCACCGCTCCTGGGCCGGGGACAGGTCCGGCTCGTCCGCGCCGGTCATCCGCTGCGCCTCGGCGAAGTGCACGGCCGGGATCTCGGCGGGCACCTCGGGCAGGGTCAGGCCGAGCGTCGCCACGGCGGAGCCGGCCCGGTCGCGTACCGACTCCAGCATGCCCGCCACCGCCTCGCGCAGCACCGCCATCACCTCGCGGTGGTCGCGCACGAAGCCCAGCTCGGCGTCGAGACTGGTGTACTGGGCCAGGTGGCGGACGGTGTCGTGCGGCTCCGCCCGGAAGACCGGCCCCACCTCGTAGACCCGTTCGAACACCCCGACCATCGCCTGCTTGTAGAACTGCGGCGACTGCGCGAGGTAGGCGGGGCGGCCGAAGTAGTCGATGCCGAAGACGTTCGCGCCGGACTCGGTCGCCGAGGCGACGATCTTCGGGGTGTGGATCTCGGTGAAGCCGAGCCGGTCGAGCACCGCCCGGAAGCCCGCCACGCTCGCCGCCGAGATCTCCAGCGGCGCCCTGAGCGCCGGATGCCGCAGGGCGACCGGGGCATGGTCGAGGATCGTCGGCAGTGTGGCCGGCACGACCGGGCGGTAGAGGTCGAAGGGCGGCGCCTCGACCGGCTCGGAGAGCACGTGCAGCTCGGGACCGGTGAGCTCGACGCCGCCCGGCGCCTGCGGGTTGGCCGTCACGGTCCCGGTGACCTCGACGACGCTCTCCTCGCCGGGCAGGTCGCCGCCGTGGAAGACGGCCTGCGCCAGCCCGGCGCGGTCTCGGATCACGAGGAAGGACACGGATTTCAGCAGCCGGCGGCGATGGACCCAACCGGCGATCGTCACTCGTTGCCCGGCGTGCTCAGTGAGCTCCGCCGACAGGACACGAGAGATCATCACAGCTCCTCACGAGGAAGTGCATGACCCCTTGGGAGTGCGGGGGAGAAGGGAACTCCCGGTGCCACCGCACTTTCGCCGCCCGCGAGGGGCGGCCTCCACGACCCGATGACGGGGGTCAGACCGGCGGGGCATTTCCTCCCCGCACTCGGGAGTGTCTTCGCCAGGGGGCGCGGGGCCGCCTTCTCAGCGATCGGCGGCTCTCTCGGCCCGCGCGGCCCCTGGCTACTCGTCTCCGTCTACGCGTTGCCGTGGATGGTAGCCGGACGGGCCCTCCTCAGGCAACGCGATGCGGCGTCAGCGATCCTTTTTCTGCCGCTTCTCCCGGATCTTCATCGTGACCTCGATCGGCGAGCCGGCGAAGCCGAACTCCTCGCGGATCCGGCGCTCGATGAAGCGCCGGTAGGTGTCCTCCAGCCAGCCCGAGGTGAACAGCACGAACTTGGGCGGCTCGGTCGACGCCTGCGTGGCGAACAGGATCTTCGGCTGCTTGCCGCTGCGCACGGGCGGCGGCGTCGCGTGCACCAGGTCGGTCAGGAACGCGTTGAGCCTGGACGTCGGCACCCGGGTGGACCAGGAGTCCAGCGCCTTCTCCAGCGCCGGGACGAGCCGGTCCATGTGGCGGCCGGTCAGGGCGGAGATGTTGACGCGCAGCGCCCACGGGGTGCGGACGAGCTGCCTGTCGATCTCCCGTTCGAGGTAGTAGCGGCGGTCCTCGTCGACGAGGTCCCACTTGTTGAAGGCCACCACCATGGCCCTGCCGGACTCGATCACCAGGGTGATGATGCGCAGGTCCTGCTCGGTGAGCGGCTCGCTGGCGTCGATCAGCACGATCGCCACCTCGGAGCGGTCGAGCGCGGCCCTGGTGCGCATGGCGGCGTAGAAGTCGGCGCCCTGCAGCTCGCGGTCGCGCCGCCTGATGCCAGCGGTGTCGACGAACCGCCAGGTCTTGTCACCGAGCTCGATCAGCTCGTCGACCGGGTCGCGGGTGGTGCCGGCCATCGGGTCGACCAGCACCCGCTCCTGTCCGGCCAGCTTGTTGAGCAGGGACGACTTGCCCACGTTGGGCTTGCCGAGCAGCGCCACCCGGGCGGGGCCGCGCTTGTCGCCGAACGTCACCGCCGGCGTCTCCGGCAGCGCTTCGAGCACCACGTCGAGCAGGTCGCCGCTGGAGCGGCCGTGCAGGGCCGAGACGGCGTGCGGCTCGCCGAGGCCGAGCGACCACAGGGCCGCGGCCTCCATCTCGATCTGCTGGTTGTCGACCTTGTTGGCCGTCAGGATGACCGGCTTGCCGGACTGACGCAGGATGGAGCCCACGATCTCGTCGGCGTCGGTGGCGCCCACGGTCGCGTCGACCACGAACACGATCACGTCCGCCAGCTCGGCGGCGATCTGCGCCTGCTCGGCGATGCGCAGGTTCATCCCGGTGGCGTCGGGATCCCAGCCGCCGGTGTCGACGACCGTGAACCGGCGCCCGCGCCAGTTGGCTTCGTAGGTGACGCGGTCGCGGGTCACGCCCGGCACGTCCTCGACGACCGCCTCGCGGCGGCCGATGATGCGGTTGACCAGCGTGGACTTGCCGACATTCGGCCGCCCGACGATGGCCACGACCGGCAGCGGAGTGCTGTCGGCCGGTTCTTCGGATACGTCTAGCTCGTCGAGGTCAGCCTCGACCCATTCCCCCGTGGACACGATGTCTCATCCTTATGAGTCCCGCACCCTCAGGTGCGCTCCTTGACCAGTCTCAGCACCTCCGCGATGACCTCTTCGAGGTTGAGCGCGGTGGTGTCGAGCTCGATGGCGCCATCCGCCAGCGAGAGTGGATCTGTCTTGCGTGTCGAGTCCAGCGTGTCGCGGCGGGCCATGGCGGCCTGCTGCGCTTGCGCGGTGGTGCCGGCCAGCTCCGCCGAACGGCGCTGGGCACGGGCCTCGGCGCTGGCCGTCAGATAGATCTTGACGGATGCGTCCGGGGCGACCACGGAGCCGATGTCGCGGCCTTCGACCACGATGTCACCGGCGCCGATGATCTCCTGCTGGAGCGCGACGAGCCGTGCCCGCACCTGCGGCACCGCCGCCACGACGGAGACCGCGGAGGTCACCTCGTCCTGCCTGATCGGCTCACCCACGTCGACGCCGCCGACCTGGATGGCCGGGGCCTCCGGGTCGGTGCCGGAGACGATCTCGGGCTCGCCGGAGCGGGCCGCGATCATGGCCGGATCGGCGAGGTCGACGCCCTGCCGGAGCATCCACCAGGTCATCGCCCGGTATTGTGCCCCGGTGTCCAGGTAGCGCAGCCCCAGCGCGCGAGCGACTCCGCGCGACGCGCTCGACTTGCCCGACCCCGAAGGGCCGTCCATGGCGACGACCAGACCGGCCACGGTCTCTCCCTCTTCACGTTTTCACCTAACCTGAAGAGGTTACCGCCTCCTGGTCAGTCGCTCACCCAACTGCCGTGGAAGCCGAGCGGCACCCGCGCCGGCAGGTGCACGGTGGCGACCGGCTCGCCGGTGAAGTCCTGCGCCGACAGGATCACCAGATCGGCCGCTCCCCGTGCGGGGTCGTTGACGAAGACCATCACGTAACCGGCGTCCTCGGCCTCGCCCGACTCCACGAACACCGGCTCGCCCACGTAGGCGTCCCGGCCGAACCGCCGCCCCTGCTGGGTGCCCCGCTCCAGGTCGTGCTTGATGAGCGTGTTGTCGAACGCCTCGTCCGGGAGGTCCTCCATGGCCCTGTCCGGCGGATAGACCATCTCCACCAGGTCACTGGTCGCGACGGTGTAGCCGTAGCGGTAGGGCCTGCCGGTGAGCCGCTCGTCCATCCGCGGGAACTCCTGCGCCCGATCGTCCAGCCGGGTCTCGCTCACCCTGCCCGACGACAGGTCGATCCGCCAGCGATCCAGCGTGGGCGAGCCGCCCCCCTCAAGGCGGGCGTCGACGAAGCGCTTCGGGTAACGCACCACGTCGACCACGACCTGGTCGCCGTCGTCGTAGGCGTTGAGGGTGTGGAAGACCCAGCACGGGTTCACCTCGAACCACCGAACCTCGCCGGTCCGGCGGGACAGCAGCCCCAGCCGGGAGCCGTGCTCCTCGTTCCACGCGTACGGCAGCGGGGCGCCCTTTTCGGCGTGCGCCATGCTGAAGGTGACGGGCAGGTCGTAGAGCACCACGAAGCGCTCGGTCAGCGCGAAATCGTGCATCATGGGCGCGTCCGCGATGGGGATGTCCCTGGTCCGCGTGACGGCGCCCTTGGCGTCGAGCACGACGTGCTGGTGGTGGTCCCAGCCGAAGAAGTACGCCATCGCGTGCAGCTCGCCGGTGGCCGGGTCCAGGTGGGTGTGCGCGGCGAACCCGCCGGGCAGGCCGCCGTCGAAGTCGCACGGGCCGATGGTGTCGAGCTCGTAGCCGAGTTCGTACGGCAGCGACCCCGCCTCCACGGTCGCGAAGGTGCGGCCGGCCAGGCCGATCACGTGGGTGTTGGCCGCGAAGTCCATGCCGCCGTGCGTGCGGCCGGGCCTCGGCTCCTCGCCGAGCCGCCGGGCGACGTCGGCGTTGCGCACCCATCGGTTGCGGTACCACTCGGCGCGGCCGTCGCGCAGCCGAACCCCGTGCACCATGCCCTCGCCCAGGAACAGGTGGGAGGCGCTCGGGTCGTCGAGGCTGAGCGGGTTGGGGCCGTTGCGCAGGTAGCGGCCGTTCAGCTCGGCGGGGATGCGGCCGGTGACCTTCAGGTCGAAGGCGGTGATCTCGTCAGTGACCGGGGCGAGGCCGCCCCGGTAGGGCGTTGACATCAGGTGGTCCTCTCGTCGTGCGTCAGGAGTCGTGCGTCAGGAAGGGGCTGAGCACCGAGTCGCAGAGCAACCGGTAACGCTGCTCCGCCTCGGCCCGGTCGAAGTAGCCGGCGAGCTCCAGGCTGACCGCGCCGTGCATGGCCATCCAGAGCACGTCGGCGATCTCCACGTCGGAGGCACCGTGCAGCAGCCCTGCCGCCAGGCAGCGGCCGACCCCGGCCACGAGCAGCTGGAAGGATCTCTTCGCCTCCTGCCCGGCCTCGGGGCGCGGCGTGAAGCCGGGCATGCCTCCCTGGAACATCACGCGGTAATAGGCCGGCTGGTCCAGCGCGTAGGCCCGGTAGGCGTCGATGCCCGACCGCAGGTGCGTCATGGCGTCCGGGCCGGGAGGCGCGGCCAGCAGCCGCCGCTCGAACCTGGCGAACCCCTCCAGCCAGAGTGCCTCGCTGAGCCCGTCCTTGCCGCCGAAGAGCGTGTAGATCACTTTGGTGGAGCAGCCGACCTCGGCGGCGATGCGGCGCACGGTCAGCGAGGCCGGGCCTTCGTCGATCAGAAGGCGTGTGGCCGCGTCCAGGACCGCGGCCCTGACGACGTCCTGACCCTCGCGCTGGGCTTGCTGATAGGCGGTGGAACTCATACGGCAACATCGTTTCTGTCCGGTAACACTGTTTCTACCCCTTTGTACGCCCGCCCGGCGGCATCGTCAAACACGAGTAAGCACGGTGTTCCCGGAAAGGAAGGCATGGGGCGAAGGAGCACAGATGACAGGCATGAGAGACACGGCGGGCAGGGTGACGGTGGTGATCGCCACCATGGACCGGCTCCGTGCCCTCCAGCGCTCGCTCCCCCACCATCCCGGCCCGGTGATCCTGGTCGACAACGGCTCCACGGACGGCACCGTCTGCTTCGTCCGGCGCCACTTCCCGCATGTGCGCGTCGTCGAGGCCGGCCGCAACCTGGGCGCGCCCGCCCGCAACCTCGGCGTCGAGCTGGCCGAGACCCCCTACGTCGCCTTCGCCGACGACGACTCCTGGTGGGCCCCCGGCGCGCTGGAGCTGGCCGCCGACCTCCTCGACGCCCACCCACGGCTGGCCGTGCTCGGCGCCCGCGTCCTCGTCGGGGCCGAGCAGCGGCTCGACCCGGTGAGCGAGGAGATGCGACGCTCACCCCTCGGCGTACGGGACGACCTGCCCGGACCCAGCGTGCTGGGCTTCCTGGCCTGCGGGGCGGTGGTGCGCAGGAAGGCGTTCCTGGAGGCGGGCGGATTCGACGACGTGATCTTCTTCTTCGGCGAGGAGGAGCGCCTGGCCATGGACCTGGCCGCCATGGGCTGGGGGCTCGCCTACGTGGACGACGTGGTGGCGCACCACCACCCGTCGCCGCCCCGCGACCCCGCCGGACGGCAGGCGCTGGCCGTGCGCAACGGCCTGCTCACCGCCGTCCTGCGCCGCCCCTGGCGGGTGGTGGCCCTGCGCTCGCTCGAAGCCCTGCGCCGCGGCCCGCCGGGCTGGCGCGGACTCCGTACGACGGTGCCCCGCCTGTCGCAGGCGCTGGCGCAGCGCCGGCAGCTCCCGCCCGAGGTCGAGCAGGCGCGACGCACCCTGGAGCGCGGTTACGGTACGTGAGCGAATGGGTAACAATCCGTCATGGCTACTGCACCTAACCCAATTCAGCTACAGAAGCACCTCAAGGGTGTCGACTATCCCGCCAGCAAGTCCGACCTGGTGGCGGCGGCCCGCGAGCACGGCGCGGACCAGGACATCATCAAAGCACTGGAGGCCATGCCCGACCGCGAGTACGACGGCCCGAACGCCGTCAGCCAGGCCGTCACCCAGCGCTGAACAGAGAGAAGGCCGAAAGAAGGAAAAGGCGCGGCGCGGGTCGGCGCCGCGCTCCTTCCGTCGTTGCACGGTGTCGTTGCACGGTGTCGTTGCACGGTGAACTACACGGCGCGTCAGGGAAGCTGCCAGTCCCGTTCGCGCAGGGCCTGAGCGAGCACCGGAGCGGAGTCCGGCTGCACCGACAGCTCCGCGATGCCGAGCGGGAGGCCGGGCGCGTGCTCCAGGCGCACGTCCTCGACGTTGACCCCGACCTCGTCGCAGATCTGGAAGAGCCTGGCGAGCTGGCCAGGACGGTCACCGATGACGACCTGGACGACGACGTAGGCGGGAGCCGGGCCGCCGTGCTTGCCCGGGATGCGGTCGTGGCCCGCGACACCGCGCTTGAGCAGCTGGGTGAGCTCGCCACGCGCCGTGCCGTCGCCGCCGGCCAGCGCGCGCAGCGCCGACGCGGCCTCGGCCAGGTCACGGGAGACCGCCTCCAGCACCTCGGCGACCGGGGCGGCGTTGCCCGACAGGATGCCCAGCCACAGCCCCGGATCGCTGCCCGCGATCCTGGTCACGTCGCGCACCCCCTGCCCCGCCAGGCCGAGCGCGACCTCGGTGGCGTCGGACAGGCGCGCCGCGACCGCCGCCGCCGTCACATGCGGAGCGTGCGAGACGACCGCCACCGCCCTGTCATGATCGACGGCGTCCACCTCGACCGGATTGGCGCCGCACAGCTCGATCAGCCGCAGCACCGCCGCCCTGGCCTCGGCGGACGACTCGGCCGTCGGGCAGAAGGCCCACGGGCGGCCCAGGAACAGGTCCGCGCGGCCCGCGCCGGGCCCCGACTTCTCCCGACCCGCGAGAGGATGAGAAGCGACATAGCTGGTCAGATCACAGCCGAGCCGGGCGGCATGCTCGATCGGCTCCGCCTTGACGCTCGCCACGTCGGTGTAGAACCGGGCGACGCCACCCTCCTGCAGCGACAGCAGCTCGTTGGCGACATGACCCGGCGGCACCGCGATCACCGCGAGGTCGATCGCCTCCGCCTGCCGCTCACCGGGCTGCCACTCCTCCCCCGCGCCGAGCTCCCGCGCCAGCCGGACGGCGCCCTGGTCACGGTCGGCGAGCAGCACCCGCACACCCTTGCGACGCAGCGCCAGCGCCAGCGAGGTGCCGATGAGACCGGTGCCCACCACCAGAACGGTGCGGAGTTCGGAGGCCATGTCTTCGTCCCGGATCGTTGATTACTGAGCGATGTCCTGACGCAGCGCGACCGCGCCACGCAGGTAAACGTGCTGGATGGCGGCCCGCGGCCGGTCGGTCTCCACATGCGCCATCAGCCGCACCACGCGGGGCAGCGCGCCCGGCACGTCGATCTCGGTGGTGCAGATCAGCGGCACATCGTGGAACCCCAGCTTGCGCGCCGCCAGAGCGGGAAACTCCGCGGTCAGGTCAGGCGTCGCCGTGAACAGCACGCTGATCACGTCGTCCGTGGTGAGCTCGTTACGCGCCATGATCTGGGCGACCAGCTCGGTCGTCCCCTCGATGATCGAGTCACGGTCGTTGGCACCCACCTGGATGGCCCCGCGGATCGCCCTCACCATGCGCTTCGCTCCTTCTATAAGCGGGAGAGCCCGTGCGGAGATTCGCACGGGCTCCTGCGTCCTGATCAGGTTACAGCTTCACTGCCGCGTACAGTTCGCCCACTTCCTTCAAGCTCAGCGACCTGATGGTGCCCGGCTTGGTACGGCCCAGCTTCACCGGCCCGAACTCGATCCTGGCCAGGTCGATGATCCGGTGGCCCGACTCTTCGAGCATGCGCCGTACGACGTGCTTGCGACCCTCGTGCAGCACCACCTCGACCAGCGCCTGCTGGCCGTGCTCCTGCACGATCGCGAAGCTGTCGGCCTTCGCCAGGCCGTCCTCCAGCTCGATCCCCTGCTTGAGCCTGCGGCCCAGGTCACGCGGGATCGGGCCGGGAACCTTGGCCCAGTACTTCTTCTGCACCCCATAGCTGGGATGCGTCAGCCGGTTGGCCAGCTCACCGTCGTTGGTCAGCAGCAGCAGGCCCTCGGTCTCGGTGTCGAGCCTGCCCACGTGGAACAGTCGCGGCGCGAGCTCCTCCACATAGTCCGCCAGGCACGGCCGCCCCTGCGGGTCGTCCATGGTGGAGACGACGCCGATGGGCTTGTTCAGCGCGTAGTAGACCAGGTCGGGCGCGGTCGGGATGCGCTTGCCGTCCACGTGGATGATCTGCGTGGCCGGGTCCACCTTGGCCCCGAACCGCCGCACGACCTGCCCGTTCACGGTGACACGACCGTCGCCGATCATCTCCTCGCAGGCACGCCGGCTGGCCACGCCCGCCTGGGCGAGCACCTTCTGCAGCCGGACACCGCCGGGCACCTCGGTGGTGTCCCGCTCGTCGGTGTAGCCCGCGGGGAAGAGTGCGGGGTCGCGCATCGGCTGACGCGCCGTCTTGAACCGGTCGCGAGGCGCCTGCTCGCGACCGCCACGGCCGGCGCCGGCGCCGGCCCGGGGCGAGCCGCCGAGCGTCTGCACGTCGTCCCTCCTGGGGGTACGGCCACCGTCCCGCCCAGCACCCTCGTCACGCCTGCCGAACCTGGCGCGAGCTCCCGGGGCGGCGCCTTCCCTGCGCCCGCTCCGGTCGGCCTTGAATCCGCCACGGTCCTCACGTACGGAGTGGTCACGCCCACCACGCCGGTCGGCTCCGTAACCGCCACGCCCACTGTCAGCGCCCGCGCGCCGGTCGGCCGCGTAACCGCCGCCGCTCCGGGCCGCGCCGTGACCGCGCTCATCGCCGCCGCTCCGGTCGGCTCCGTAACCGCCGCGGCGGTCACCGCCGCCCGAGGCGCCGCGCTCGTCGCGCCGCGCGTCACCGTCCCGGCCACCGGCACGGTAACCCTCGCGGTCACCACCCCCGCCGCGCGCCGGACGGGACCCGTCACGATCGTCACGCGAGCCGTTACGGACATCGCCACGGCCTCCACGGGACGCCGGGCGGAAGCCATCACGGTCACCGCGGGACGTCGAGCCCTCACGGGCGGCGGAGCCGAAGCCCTCGCCGGACCCCGAGCCGTCACCACGAGAAGCCGAGCCGTAACCCTCACGGGAGCCGTAGCCCTCACGGGACGACGAGCCGTAACCCTCGCGGGAGCCGTAACCCTCACGGGACGACGAGCCGTAACCCTCGCGGGAAGTCGAGCTGGAGCGCTCGCGGCCTCCGGGGCGGGAGTCGTAGCCGCGCTCGGACCTGCCGCCGGCGAAGCCCGTACGCTCGCGGCTGTCGCGTCCGGGGGACCTGCCGTACCTGGCGCGGGCCCCGCCACGGTCGGCACGGAGCGAGTCGCGGGGGGACCCGGATTCGCCTCTGGAGTCGCGGCCGTAGCCACGACCGGCGTCGTCACGGCGGGGGCCACCGCGGGAATCGGTGCGGGGCACGCCACCACGCGAGTCATCGCGGCGGAACCCACCACGGGAATCGTCACGGCCGCCCCGGTCGTCACGGCGGAATCCACCGCGGTCATCACCGTGGGAACCACTATGGTCATCGCCACGGAAACCACCACGGGGACCACTACGGTCATCGCCACGGGCGCTGCCCCGCGGACCACCTCGGTCATCGTTTCGGGACGTCCCTCGCGGACCGCCGTAGCCGCCGCGCGAGTCGCCGCGATCGTCGCGGGAGCTTCCGCGCGATCCGCCGAAACCGCCGCCGCGCGAGTCATCGCCACGGAAGCCCCCGCGCGGGCCGCCACGGCCGTCGCCACGGGAATCATCGCGACGCGGGCCGCCGCGCGCCTCACCGCGCGAGTCGTCACGGCGCGGGCCGCGTACGTCGCTGCGGGAATCGTCACGACGCGGACCGCGTACCTCACCGCGCGAGTCGTCACGGCGGGGGCCATGCGCGTCGCTGCGGGAATCGTCACGGCGGGGGCCGCCGCGTGCGTCGTCTCGGTGGGAACCGCCGCGGTCGTCGCGGCGGGGACCGTCACGGAAGTCGTCGCGGCGGGGACCGCCGCGCGAGTCGTCCGAGCGGAAGGCGGGACGTCCACCACGGCCGGCGCCGCCGGTGCGTCCACGACCGCGTCCATCACCGGACGGGGTGCTTCGCCTGTTGATCACTTTGTTGTCTCCTCGAGGTTTTCCACGTCGTCGGGGAGGAAGGGCGCGAGCTCAGGAAGCTCGCTCAGATCCTTCAGTCCCAGACGTTCAAGGAAGTATGAGCTTGTCCGGTAAAGCACTGCTTGGCTCTCCGGGTCAGAACCGGCCTCTTCGACCAGCCCCCTGGCGACGAGCGTCCGTATGACGCCATCGCTGTTGACACCGCGTACCGCGGCTACGCGAGCGCGGCTCACCGGTTGCCGGTAGGCCACGACCGCAAGTGTTTCAAGCGCGGCCTGGGTCAGCCGCGTCTGCTGGCCATCGCGAACGAACCGCTCGACCAGTTGCGCACAGTCGGCGCGCGTGTAGTAACGCCAGCCGCCTGCGACCTGTCTCAGATCGAAACCCCGTTCGGCGGCAGTGTATTCCTCGGACAACTCCCGCAGCGCCGCCACCACCTCGTGCGTGGGCCGCTCCAGCACCTGAGCGAGAGTCACTTCAGGTACGGGTTCGTCGACGACGAGCATGATGGCTTCCAAGGCCGCCTTGAGCCCGGGGCCCTCGACCTCCCCCTCACCGGTCCCCCCTACAGCGGACGCGCGCGCTGCGCCGGCTTCCGCCGCACCACGACTCACCGCACCGGCGCCGGGAAGAGCCACCGGGCGTGAGGCGGCCGAAACCGGTGAGCCCTTCCCCGCTCCCCCGGTGCTTCCCCCGTTCTCGCTGTTCTCGGCGTTCCCGTTTTCCCTGCTTTTCCCACTGTTGCCGGTGCTTCCGGCGCCCTTGGTGCTCTTTGTGCCGCTGGCGGCGTCGGGGGCGGGTGGATCTGTGCCTCGGGTGGCGGGGGCGGGGGCGTTGGCTTCAGCGACATCAGGGCCAACGCCGTCGCGACCAGCGGCGACAGATTCCATCCCGTCAGGGCTTGCCACGTCTGGCTCCGCGCCTTCACGACCGACGGCATCAAGCCCCGCGCCGGCAAGGGCGGTGCCGCCCGTCACCGCGCCGTCGAGACCAGCGGCATCAGTGCCGGCGTCGTCAGGAGCGGCACTGGCAGGACCGGGGCTGGCAGGACCGGCACTGGCAGGACCGGGGCCGGCAGGGACTTCGGTGTCGGTCTCTGGGTCGGAGGTGGGGGCGGCGGGGGGTGGGGGGTGATCGGGTTGGGAGGCGAGGGAGCCGGGGAGGGTCATCCAGGCGGGGATCCGGTCCTCGTCGGGGTGGTCAGTCATCTGCAGGCTTCTCCGGACTCTCCTCGTAGTCGTCGCCCACCGAGACGTCGCCGTCGTCGGCGCCTGTCCAGGTCACGTGCAGGTCGCCGAGTGGTTCGAGCTGGTCGAACGTGACGGCCGACTCCCGGAAGAGCTCCAGGACGGCCAGGAAGCGGGCGATGACCTCGTAGGTGCCCTCGCAGTCGGCGACCAGGGCACGGAAGGTGGCTTTGCGCATCCGGCGCAGGCGCTGGACCAGGATAGCGGCTTGCTCGCGGACGCTGGCGAGTGGTTGGTAGATGTGGCCGACGTTGACGGTCGGGGGGAGCTTGGGGGTGAAGGCGCGGGCGGCGATCCTGGCGAGCTGTTCGGGGCCGATGCCGAGGATGAGCTCGGACAGCAGGTTGGCGAACTGGGGCTCCAGGGGCGCGGTCCGGGGGAAGCGGAGGGCTTCCTGGGCCATCCGCCCGGCGAAGACCTTGGCCACCTCCTTGTAGGCCTTGTACTGCAGGAGGCGGGCGAACAGCAGGTCGCGGGCCTCCAGCAGGGCCAGGTCCTCCTCGTCCTCGACCTCGCCCGAGGGCAGCAGCCGGGCCGCCTTGAGGTCCAGGAGGGTCGCGGCGACCAGGAGGAAGTGGCTGGTCTGGTCGAGGTCCCACACCGGGCTGCGGGAGCGGATGTAGGCGATGAACTCGTCGGTGACCTGGGAGAGCGAGATCTCCGTGATGTCGAGCTTGTGCTTGGAGATCAGGCCCAGCAGCAGATCGAAGGGGCCCTCGAAGACGTCCAGGTGGACCTGGAATCCCTGAGGCTCGGTCTGCTGCTCGGTCACCTGGCCATTGTCGCAGCCGCGGGCCAGCGCGACAGCACCTCGCGCGCCAGCTCGCGGTAGGCGTTGGCGCCCAGGGACGAGGGGTCGAAGGTGGTGATCGGCTCGCCGGCGACGGTGGCGTCGGGGAAGCGCACCGTACGGTTGATCACGGTGTGGAAGACCTTGTCGCCGAACGCCTCGACGACGCGGGCGAGGACCTCGCGGCCGTGCAGGGTGCGGGCGTCGTACATGGTGGCGAGCAGGCCCTCGATCTCGAGGTCCTCGTTGAGGCGCTCCTGCACCTTGGTGATGGTGTCCATGAGCAGCGCGACGCCGCGCAGCGCGAAGAACTCGCACTCCAGCGGCACCATGACGCCCTGCGCGCAGGTGAGGGCGTTGATGGTGAGCAGGCCGAGCGACGGCTGGCAGTCGATGAGGCACACGTCGTAGTGCGGCAGCAGCGGCTTGATGACGCGGCCGAGCACCTGCTCGCGGGCGACCTCGGTGACCAGCTGGACCTCGGCGGCCGACAGGTCGATGTTGCTGGGCAGCAGGTCGAGGCCTTCGACGCCGGTCTCCAGCAGCACGTCCTCGGCGGTGACGTTGCGCTCCATCAGCAGGTTGTAGACCGTGAGGTCGAGCTGGAGCGGGTTGATGCCGAGGCCGACGGACAGGGCGCCCTGCGGGTCGAAGTCGACGAGCAGCACCTTGAGGCCGTATTCGACGAGGGCGGCGCCGAGGTTGATGGTGGTGGTGGTCTTGCCGACCCCGCCCTTCTGGTTGACCATGGCGACCACGCGCGCCGGGCCGTGCGTCGCGCGCGGGACCGGCTCCGGGAACACCGGCCGGGGGCGCCGCGTGGGGCCCAGATTCGCGCCGCTGGAAGGCGCGTTGGTCTTGGTGTCACCCCAGGGGTTGTCGGGGGTCCCCGGGGTCGAACCGTTGGTCTTCACAGTCACCAGCTCGAACCTCCCTGACGATCCCGAACCGGACCGTCCGGACGGACACTATGGCGTCACCACCAAACCCGGCAAGGCGGCACGCCGGAGTCACACGCGCAAGGCGGCACGCCGAGGTGCCGCATGACCCAGAAGACTATAGATCATTTCAGGGCCCGGGGGTGCGCGGCGGCGTAGACCTCGCGGAGCTTGTCGACGGTGACCAGGGTGTAGACCTGGGTGGTCGTCACCGAGGCGTGGCCGAGCAACTCCTGCACCACCCTAACGTCGGCGCCCCCGTCGAGGAGGTGGGTTGCGAAGGAATGCCGTAGAACGTGCGGAGATATCCCGGCGAGTCCGGCACGGTCGGCGGCGGACTGCAGCACCTCCCACGCTCCCTGCCTGGTCAGCCGCCCGCCGCGGGCGTTCAGGAACACCGCGGGGGTGCCGCGGCCGTGGGCGAGCAGGCCGGGCCTGGCCCGGACGAGGTAGGCGTCGAGCGCCGATCGGGCGTAGCGGCCGAGGGGGACCACTCTGGCGCGGCCGCCCTTGCCCCGCAGCAGCACCTGCTCGTGCTCCAGGTCGTCGACCGCCAGGCCGATGGCCTCGGAGATGCGGGCGCCGGTGCCGTACAGGACTTCGAGCAGGGCGCGGTTGCGGAGGGTGAGGGGCGCGCCGTCGGGGCCGGAGGCGGCGATGAGCCGCTCGACCTCGTCGACGGCGACGGCCTTGGGCAGCCTGCGGAGCTGGCGCGGCGGTCGTACGGCGCGGGCGGGGTCGTGCTGGGCGGCCCCTTCGCGCAGCGCGAAGCGGTGCAGGCCGCGGACGGCGGAGACGGCGCGGGCGGCGGAGCCCGCCACCAGGGCGGGATGCTCGCCGTCGCCTTCGCGCAGCGCGACCAGGAAGGCCCGCACGTCGGCCTCCCCCACCTCGTCGAGGCGGAGGCGGCCGCGGGCCCGCAGGTGCTCCAGATAGCGGCGCAGGTCACGCCGGTAGGACGCGAGCGTGTTGGCAGCCAGGCCCCGCTCCACCGCCAGATGGGCGAGGTAGCTGGCGAGCACCGCCTCCACGGGTCCGGTCCTTCCGTCAGGCCTCGGGTGCGTCGGCGGGGCGCATCAGGCCGAACCCCTCAACCGAAGCCGCGTACGCGGCGAGGATACCGGCCACGGCCGGGGAATTGTGGATCATTCCCATCAGGGCCTTCTCCACGGCGTCGGCCAGCGGCACCCATTCGACCGGCATGCCGATCTCCTCGTGCCGATGGACGAAGCCGTTCTCCTCCTCGGGGATCTTCGTCAGGTCGCGGGCCAGGAAGACGCGGATGCGCTCGTCGGACATGCCAGGTGAGGTGTAGAGGTCGACCAGGGTGTGCCAGGTGCGGGCGCGGTAGCCGGCCTCCTCGGCGAGCTCCCTGGCGGCCCCGGTGACCAGCGATTCGCCTTCGACGTCGCGCAGGCCGGCGGGCAGCTCCCACAGCAGGCGGCGCGTCGGGTGGCGGTACTGCCGGATGAGCAGGACCCGGTCGTCGTCGTCGAGCGCCACCACCGCGACGGAGCCGGGATGGACGACGTAGTCGCGGTCGGCGTTCTCGTCGCCGGGCATCCGCACGGTGTCGGTGACGACGTCGATGACGTGTCCCCTGAACCGCTGCCTGGACTCGACGACGTCCCAGGTCTCGGGCGTGTCCTCGATCCTCACTTGGTCACCTTGTCGGCGACGCGGCTGTCGGCGTAGACGAGGGCGGCGGTGATGAGCCCCTTGAACATCGGGTTGGCCCGGGTCGGCCGGGAGCGGAACTCGGGGTGCGCCTGGGTGCCGATGAAGAACGGGTGCGTCTCGGGGGGCAGCTCGGTGTATTCGACCAGGCGGCCGTCGGGCGAGAGCCCGGAGAAGACCAGCCCGACCTTCTCCAGCTTGGCGCGGTAGGCGTTGTTGACTTCGTACCTGTGACGGTGGCGCTCGTCGGCCTTGGCCTTGCCGCCGTAGAGCCTGCGGGCCAGCGTGCCGTCGCCGAGCTTGGCGGTGTAGCTGCCCAGGCGCATGGTGCCGCCCATGTCGCGCTCGCCGGCGACGACGTCCTCCTGGTCGGCCATGGTGGAGATCACCGGGTGCTTGGTGTCGGGGTCGAACTCGGCGGAGTTGGCGTCGGTGATGCCGGCCATGTTGCGGGCCGCCTCGATGACCATGCCCTGCATGCCGAGGCAGATGCCGAGCAACGGGATCTTCTGCTCCCGGGCGTGGCGGATGGCGCCGATCTTGCCCTCGATGCCGCGCACGCCGAACCCGCCGGGGATCAGCACGCCGTCGACGCCGTCGAGCTCGCGCTCGGCGCCCTCGGGGCTCTCGCAGTCGTCGCTCTTGACCCAGCGGATGTTGACGCGGGTGTCGTTGGCGAAGCCGCCGGCGCGCAGCGCCTCGGTGACCGACAGGTACGCGTCCGGCAGGTCGATGTACTTGCCGACCAGGGCGATGGTGACCTCCTTGGCCGGGCGGTGCACGCGGCGCAGGAGCTCCTCCCACTCCTTCCAGTCGACGTCCCGGAACGGCAGGCCGAGCCGGCGCACCACGTAGGCGTCGAGGCCCTCGGAGTGGAGCACCTTGGGGATGTCGTAGATGGAGGCGGCGTCGACGCAGCTGACCACGGCGTCCTCGTCCACGTCGCACATCAGGCTGATCTTGCGCTTGATCGCGACCTGCACGGGCCGGTCGGAGCGCAGCACGATGGCGTCGGGCTGGATGCCGATGCTGCGCAGCGCGGCCACGCTGTGCTGGGTGGGCTTGGTCTTGAGCTCGCCGGAGGGGCCGATGTAGGGCAGCAGGGAGACGTGCAGGAAGAAGACGTTGTCGCGGCCGACCTCGTGCCGGATCTGCCGTACCGCCTCCAGGAACGGCAGCGACTCGATGTCGCCGACCGTGCCGCCCACCTCGGTGATCACCACGTCGACCTCGGGGCCCGCCATGCCACGGATGCGGTCCTTGATCTCGTTGGTGATGTGCGGGATGACCTGGACGGTGTCGCCGAGGTACTCGCCGCGCCGTTCCTTGGCGATGACGTTGGAGTAGACCTGGCCGGTGGTCACGTTGGCCGAGCCGTGCAGGTGGGTGTCGAGGAAGCGCTCGTAGTGGCCGACGTCGAGATCCGTCTCGGCGCCGTCGTCGGTGACGAAGACCTCGCCGTGCTGGAACGGGTTCATGGTGCCGGGGTCGACGTTGAGGTAGGGGTCCAGTTTCTGCATCGTGACGCGGAGTCCGCGTCCCTTGAGCAGGCGGCCGAGGCTGGATGCCGTGAGCCCCTTGCCGAGACTGGAGGCGACACCGCCGGTGACGAACAGATGCTTGGTTTGCGATGCGCTGCGCAAGGAGGCTCCCGTGGCTCGAGGTGTGGTCAAGTGTCCACGGGCTCTCAGGATATCAAACAACGTCCCCGACATGCCCGAACAGGACGACCTGGCGGTAACTTTGGTCCTTATGTCACTTGTACGGCGGGCGATCGGCACGCTGATCCACCGCGCCTACGAGGCGATCCGCAGGGCGGGCGCCATCACCCCGGCCTCTCCGGGCGGCCACGCGTTCCGCCGCCTGGGCGACGGGGTGAAGATCGCTTTCCCGCCGGGTGCGATCTTCGGCGAGCAGTGGATCGAGATCGGCGACCACACGCTGATCGGCGAGCGGGTGTCGCTGTCGTGCGGCATGTGGCCGGGCGCCGACCTGGGCCCGGACTCGATCCTGCGGATCGGCCCGAGCTGCTCGATCGGCAGGGGCTCGCACATCGTCGCCCACCAGTCGATCGACATCGGCGCCGACGTCTTCACCGGCCCGTACGTGTACATCACCGACCAGAACCACGTCTACGACGACCCGGAGACGCCGATCGGCAGGCAGTGGCCGCGCAACAGCCCGGTCTCGATCGGCTCGGGGTCCTGGCTCGGCGCGGGCGCGATCATCCTGCCGGGGACCCGGCTGGGCCGCCAGTGCGTGGTGGCGGGCGGCGCGGTGGTGCGCGGCGAGTTCCCCGACCACAGCGTGGTGGCGGGCGTGCCGGCCAAGATCGTACGCAGCTACGACGCGGACTTAGGCTGGCACACGAACGATCGCTTGGTCACCACCTGGACCGAACATGCTTCTGGCGGTTAGCGTCAGATCATGCGGACCGCTATCTGCGAACGCCTCGGCGTCGAATTCCCCCTGTTCGCCTTCAGCCACTGCCGCGACGTGGTGGCCGCGGTCACCAACGCGGGCGGTTTCGGCGTGCTCGGCGCGATCGCGTACACACCCGAGCAGCTCGACACCGAGCTCACCTGGATCGACGAGCGGGTGGGCGGCAGGCCGTACGGCGTGGACGTGCTCGTGCCCGGCAAGATCGACGCGTCGGCGCTGGACGGCGGCGCGCGCCTGGCCGACTCCGTGCCGGAACGGCACCGTGACTTCGTCACCCACCTGCTGTCCAAGTACGGCGTGAGCGGCCCGGCGCCGGTGGCCCGCGCCTCGGCGGACGAGTTCGGCAGGCGGGTGACCGCGGCGGGCGCGACCGGGCTGATCGAGGTGGCGCTGAAGCATCCGATCGGGCTGATCGCCAGCGCGCTGGGGCCGCCTCCGCCGGAGATGGTGGCCGGCGCGCGTGCGGCCGGGGTGCCGGTCGCGGCGCTGGTCGGCACCGTGGAGCACGCGCGCAGGCAGGTGGCGGCGGGCGCCGACCTGATCGTCGCGCAGGGCACCGAGGCGGGCGGCCACACCGGCGAGATCTCCACGATGGTGCTGGTGCCACAGGTGGTCGACGCCGTGGCGCCGGTGCCGGTGCTGGCGGCGGGCGGCATCGCCTCGGGACGGCAGATGGCCGCGGCCATGGCGCTCGGCGCGGAAGGCGTGTGGTGCGGCTCGGTCTGGCTGACCACCGAGGAGGCCGAGACCGCACCCGTGGTGAAGCGGAAGATGCTGGCCGCCTCCTCGCTCGACACGGTCAGGTCCCGCTCGCGAACCGGCAAGCCCGCCCGGCAGCTCAGGTCCGCCTGGACCGAGGAGTGGGACGCCGGCCAGGAGAGCCCGGGACCGCTCGGCATGCCGCTGCAGATGCTGGTGGCCGAGACCGCCATGACCCGGATCGGCCAGGCCGCCGAGCGGGGCGAGCCCGGCGCGGTGGAGCTGGCCAACTACTTCGTCGGGCAGGTCGTGGGCCAGCTCGACCGGGTCAGGCCGGCCCGCGAGGTGGTCTACGAGATGGTGAGCGAGTTCGGCGACGCGGTGGAGCGGCTGGCCCGGCTCTCGCGGTGACGGACCACCTCGACTCTTTACCCGAGCTGGAGCGCGGCACCGGGGTACCCGCGCACGTGCAGATCGAGCGGTGGCTGCTCGAGTCGATCGCGGGCGGCGAGATGGAGCCCGGCGACCGGCTGCCCGGCGAGCGGGAGCTGGCCGCGCGGCTCGGCGTGAGCAGGATGACGCTCCGGCAGGCGCTGGCGACGCTGGAGCGGGACGGCGTGCTGGTGCGGGTGCCGGGGCGGCGGGGCGGCGCGTTCGTGACCGAGCCGCGCATCGAGTGCGACCTGACGGGGCTGGCCGGGTTCACCGAGCAGATGCGGCGCGCGCACCTGCGGGCCGAGGCGCGGATCCTGGTGGCCGCCACCGTGCCCGCCTCCCCCGCCGTGGCCGCCGCGCTGGAGGTCGCGGCCGGTGAGCCCGTGCACGAGGTGGCGCGGGTGCGCTCGGCCGGGCAGACGCCGGTGGCGCTCGAACGCTCCTTCTTCCCCGCCCTGCCCGGCTTCCTCGCGCAGGATCTCGGCGGGTCGCTGTACGCGCTGCTCGCCGGGCACTACGACCTGGCGCCGCGCACCGCGCTGGAGCACCTCGACCCGGTCGTCGCCGCGCCCGCCGAGGCGGCCGAGCTCGGCATCGAGCCCGGCACGCCGCTCATGCTGATCGAGCGGACCGCCTACGCGGCGGGCGGTGTCCCGGTGGAGTACGCGCGCGACCTGTTCCGTCCGGACCGGGTGCGCGTCTCGGTGCGCAGCGGCGTCAGCGCAGCCGCTGCCCTGCCGGGTCGTACAGCGGGTCGCTGACCACGCTCCCGGCCACCCAGGCGCCTTCCACCTCTACCTCCACCTTGGCGCCGGGCTCCGCCTCCAGGTAGGCGTAGGCGATGGACGACTCCACCGTGTGGCCGTAACCGCCGGAGGTGACGCGCGCCACCACCTGCCCGTCGATGCGTACCGGCTCGTTGCCCAGGGCGACGGCCCCGGGGTCGCCGAGCGTGAGGCAGCGCAGCTTGCGCGCGGGGTGCGGGTCCAGGGCGTCCTTGCCGAGGAAGTCCTTGTCCCGCTTGACGCAGAATCCGAGCCCGGCTTCGTACGGGGTCGTCTCCGGGCCGAGGTCGGCGCCCCAGACGCGGTAGCCCTTCTCCAGGCGCAGGCTGTCGATGGCCTTGTAGCCTCCGGCCAGCATCCCCTGCGGCTCGCCCGCCCGCCACAGCGCCTGCCAGAGCGCCAGGCCGTACTCGCTGGAGCAGTAGAGCTCCCAGCCGAGCTCGCCCACGAACGTGACGCGCAGCGCCAGCACCGGCACGTCGCCGACGGTGAGCTCCCGCGAGGTCAGGAACGGGAACTCCAGCGGGTCGGGGGTGAGCGTGGACAGGATGTCGCGGGCGCGCGGCCCCCACAGGCCGAAGCAGGCGTACTGGCCGGTCACGTCCGCGACGCGCACGTCGGCGTCGCGCAGCCGGGCCTGCTTGCGCAGCCAGCCGAGGTCGTGGGAGCCGAAGGCGGTGCCGGTGACGATGAGGAACTCCTGCTCGGCCCGCCTGGTGACGGTGAAGTCGCACTCGATGCCGCCCCGGCCGTTGAGCGCCTGCGTGTAGGTGACGGCGCCGACCTCGCGGGCCACCCGGTTGTCGCACACCCATTCCAGCAGCGACGCCGCGTCGGGCCCGGTGACCTCGATCTTGGCGAACGAGCTCTCGTCGAACAGGCCCGCCGCCGAGCGGGTGGCCCGGTGCTCGGCGGCGATCGCGGGCGAGAAGTTGCGCCCGGCCCAGCCTCGCGGCCGCTGACCCTCAGCGTCCTGCCCGTCGGCGCCCCGGGCGTTGCGCTCGTAGTGGTTGACCCGCTCCCAGCCCGCCTTCTCGCCGAAGACCGCGCCGTGCGCGGCGTGCCAGCCGTAGACGGGGGACACCCTGAGCGGGCGGCCCGCCGAGCGCTCGTCGCCCGGGTAGCGGATGTCGTAGTAGGTCTCGTAGTTCTCCACGGCGCGGGCCAGCGTGTAGGAGGGCGAACGGTACTGGCGGCCGAAGCGGCGGATGTCCATGTGCCAGACGTCCATGCTGGGCTCGCCCTCGACGATCCACTCGGCCATCACCTTGCCGATGCCGCCCGCGCCGGCGATGCCGTGCGCGCAGAACCCGGCCGCCACGTAGAAGCCGCCGACCTCGGTCTCGCCCAGGCAGAACTCGTTGTCCGGGGTGAACGCCTCAGGCCCGTTGATCAGCTTGCGGATGCCGACGTCGCCCATGGCGGGCACGCGGATCCGGGAGTTGTCGGAGATCTCCTCCAGGCGCGGCCAGTCCTCGGCCAGCAGCCGGCCGTTGAAGTCGGCGGGGATCGCGTCGTAGGTGGTCCGATCGGCCGTCCACGGCGCGCAGGTGCGTTCGTACCCGCCCATGACCAGCCCGCTGACCTCCTGCCGGTAGTAGACGAGCAGGTCGGGGTCGCGCAGCGTGGGCAGCCCGGTGTGGTCGTGGAAGCCCTCGGTGACCACGTACTGGTGTGACATCGGCACGATCGGGATCCGCACGCCGGCCATCCGGCCGATCTCGGCGGCGAACATGCCGCCGCAGTTGACCACGATCTCGCAGTCGATGTCGCCCTGGTCGGTGCGGACCCTCGTCACCCTGCCGCCGGTCACGTCGAGGCCGAGCACGCGGGTGCGGGTGCGGATCCGGGCGCCGCCCTGCCTGGCCTTGGCGGCCAGTTCGTAGCACAGGCGGGAAGGGTCGATCTGGCCGTCGGTGGGCAGGTAGGCGGCGCCGACGACGCCTTCGGGGTTCATCAGGGGGAACAGCTCGACGGCCTCGGCGACGGAGATCTCCTCCAGCGGCAGCCCGAACGTGCGCGCCCAGCCGATCTGGCGGCGGATCTCGGCCATGCGCTCGGGAGTGGAGGCGAGCTTGATCCCGCCGCACTCGGTCCAGCCCGCGTCCAGGGTCCGGTAGAGCTCGACGGAGTACTGGTTCATCCTGGTCAGCGTGGGGTCGGCGCGGAGCTGGCCGACCAGTCCGGCGGAGTGGAAGGTCGAGCCGCTGGTGAGCTCGTCACGCTCCAGCAGGACCACGTCCCGCTCGCCGAGCTGGGTCAGGTGGTAGGCGACGGAGGCGCCGCCCACGCCACCTCCGATGATCACGATGCGGGCCGAGTCGCTCATGCTGGCGAGGCTAACCGCCAGGTGATCAAAGGTCTAGACCGTTCAACGGGGCGGCCATTAGCATCGACCATGGCCATGCCCGAGGTCCTCGACCGCATCCCCATGCTGGCCGGCGTGCCCCGCACCGTGGCGGAGCTGCCCGGCGGGCTGACCAATCGCAACTACAAGGTGACCACGCCCGGCGGGGCGTACGTCGTGCGCGTCTCGGCGAGCGACGGCTCGCTGCTCGCCATCGACCGGGACGCCGAGCACGCCGCCTCGATCGCCGCCGCGCAGGCGGGTGTGGGCGCGCCGGTGCACGACTATCTGCCCGCCGAGGGCGTGCTCGTGGTGGGCTGGCTTCCCGGGCGTACGTTCACCGAGGCCGATCTGCGTGATCCGGTGAATCTGCCGCGGGTGGCGCGGGTCTGCAGACAGCTGCACGCGGGGCCTCGGTTCGTCCGTGACTTCGACATGTTCGACGTGCAGCGGCGTTATCTGGCGATCGTGCGTGAGCGGGGGTTCCGGCTGCCTGCCGGGTATCTGGACTTCATGCCGCAGGTTGCCCAACTTGAGAAATGTCTGGAAATACAGGCAGAAGGCACCGTTCCGTGTAATAACGACCTGCTGCCGGGCAACATCATCGACGACGGCGAGCGGCTCTGGCTGATCGACTACGAGTACGCCGGCAACAACGACCCCTGCTTCGAGCTGGGCAACGCCTGGAGCGAGTCGGACCTGCCGCTCGGCCACCTCGACGAGCTCGTCACCGCCTACTACGGCCGCCGCCTGCGCGGCAAGATCGCCCGAGCGCGGCTGCTGGGTCTGATGTCCAAGTACGGCTGGACCCTGTGGGCCTCGATCCAGGACGGCGCCAACGACGCCATCGACTTCGACTTCTGGGCGTGGGGCATGGAGAAGTACGAGCGGGCGGTGGCCGAATTCACCGGACCGGACCTGGCTCGCCTCATGGACGAGGCGGCGCGGGCAGACTAGGGCCATGTTCGCCGCACTGACAGGGCTGGGCCTGTCCACGGCCGCCGGCCTCAACGCCTACATCCCGCTGCTGGTCGTCGGCGTGCTGGCGAACCTCACCGACGCGGTGAAGCTGCCGGACGGCTACGCCTGGCTGTCCGACTGGGGCGTCCTGGCGATCATCGCGGTGCTGCTGGCGGCGGAGATGGTCCTGGACAAGGTGCCGGTCGTCGACAGCGTGAACGACGCGATCCAGACCGTGGTGCGCCCGGCCTCGGGCGGCGTGGTCTTCAGCGCCACCAACGCCGCCGCCGAGCTCGACGGCTCCACCTGGATGACGGCGAACCCCTGGGCGAGCTGGCTGCTGGGCATCGTGGTGGCGCTGGCCGTACACGCGCTGAAGTCGGCGACCCGGCCGGTGATCAACGCCGGCACCGCGGGAGTGGGCGCACCGGTCGCGAGCGCGGCCGAGGACGCCGGCGCGCTGGGCATGAGCCTGATCGCGGTGTTCGTGCCGCTGCTGGTGATCGTGGCGCTGGCGCTGCTCGCGCTGGTGGCCTGGTGGGCGATCAGGAGGGTACGCCGCTTCCGGGTGAGGAAGAGGAGCCGCCCGCATCCGCCTCCAGGGTGATTCGCCCGCCCCCTTGGCATCCGTACCGTGTCATACGGGGCGGATCTCCGCCCGTACGAGCCGTCAGGGCGCACCGTGGTCCCCGCCCGGCGCCCGGACGCACCCGGGCCCGGCAGCGTCCCGCTGCCGGGCCCGCCCGCTCAGGAACCCGTCGCTTCCTTCGCTCGTTCCACCCGACGGGCGCGGCCCAGCCGCCCAAGCGAGATATCCTCAAGGCGAGAACTCAACAGGAGGTGGCCACGATCAGCGAAATCATCCTCATCGTGCTGGTGATCTTGGCGTTCCTCCTACTGGTGGCCGGAGTCGGCATCTACTTCCTGGTCAAAGTAGGCAGGAAGGCCGCGGTCAAGGCCCGGCAGGCCACGACCAGGCTGACCACGCACGTCAACGCGATGGGCACCGGCGACGCCGCCGAGGTGGAGCGCCTCCGCCTCGACCTGCGGCGCGAGGTCTCCCTCACCCGCCAGGCCGTGGAGCAGGCCCAGCAGCAGGGCTGGGGCCTCGGCGACCTGCCGGTCCTCCTGGCGGACCTGACGGCCCAGGCCGACGTGCACGACGGCCAGCTCGGCATGTACGCCCAGCAGCGCCGCGTGTCCCCGTACGTCGACCACGCCACTCTCGACCGGCTGCGCGAGCACCAGGCCAAGCTGACGGCGATGTGCGCCCGCATCCGCGCCGACCTCCTCAGCGACCAGGTCCAGCACACCGCCACCGGCATCGACGACCTGCACTCCCGCACCGACCTGGAGATCGAGGCCCGCCGCCGCGCCCCCGATCCCCTGGACGAGATCGACGACCTCTACCGCCGCACCATGCAGGAGCGCAGAGACCCCTCCTGAGAAGGCCACCGCGACCCGACCCGCCACGGAGGTGCGACCCTGAGCACGGCCTTCTCCTCTGATGGATTTCACCCTGGCCCGCCAGGTGGCTGGACCGCCGACATGCTCGACCACCTGCCCTCCGACGCGCCCGAGCACGTCGAGTTGATCGACGGGTCGCTCGTGCCGCAGTCCCCCCGGACGATGTTCCACATGCTCGTGCTCAGGCTGTTCGAGAGGGAGCTCGATCCTCCCGGGCATCTGGTCGTCGTCCGAGAGATGACCGTCACCCTGGGCCTGCGCCAGCGTCCTGAGCCGGACGTCCTCCTGGTGAAGGAGTCGGCGGCCAGACGGATCACCCTCACCACCTTCGAGCCTGAGGACGTGCACCTGGTCGTCGAGGTGGTGTCAGAGGACTCCCGCGACAGAGACCGCACCACGAAACCCGGCAAGTATTCGAGCGCGGGCATCAAGCACTTCTGGCGCGTGGAGTTGGAGGACGACCAGCCCGTCGTCTACACCTTCGAGCTGGAGCCCGCCGTCAAGGCGTACGTGCCCACCGGCATCCATCGCGGGCGACTACGGACGGACATCGGTTTCCCCGTGGACATCGACCTCGACCTGGACAAGAACAGGCGCTGACGTCACCGCGCCACTCGCGGTGGACGAACTCGGCGTACTCCTCCGCCGTGCCCCCCTTGTTGAGGATCGCGCGGGCCGCCTGCGCCCGGGCGGTGGTGGGGAGATGCCCGTCGAGCAGGATCGGGAGCGACAGCCTGCGGCCCAGCACCTCCTTTGCCGAGATTCCGTACGGCCTGCGTACGACTGACACGTTGACCCGCAGCGCATGCTCGTTGCCGGGCGGCACGCCAGGGCGGTCCACCTCGACGGCGGCATACCGGTACCCATGGGCCCGATCGCAGACGGAACAACCGGCGGGTCCCCGGCTCAGCGTGCTCCCGCACTCCCCGCACATGAGCCGATCGTAGGCGGCGTCGACGACCCGCCAGGGGTGCCGATCGATCTCGTCGACCACCATCTCGGCGATCGCCCGTTCCTCCGCCGCCGCAACGCCCCCGAACTCCCGGTCGACGAACTCCCGCCACCCGGCCTCGACGATCTCGTCCACCACCGCGGCACACCGCCCGCAGTCCGGCGCGCCGGCGGGCTCCCATTCCCCGCACCCCTCACACCTACGCATCTCCGCACCGTACAAGCCACCCGTCCAGCTCTTCATCCCCATTTCGCCACCCATCGCTTTCGAGTCAGCCGACTCACTCACTTCTGTGCTACGGTTCCTCCTAAGTCAGCCAACTAACTAAGGAATCGACATGATCGTTGTCACGGGAGCGACCGGAAACGTCGGACGCACGCTGGTACGCCTGCTCGCCCAAGCCGGTGAGCCGGTGACGGCCGTATCGCGGAAGATCACCACCGCGGACGTGCCCCAGGGAGTGCGAGCCGTCCCCGCGGACCTGACCGACCCCGCAGGCCTGCTGCCCGCCCTCACCGGCGCCGACGCGATGTTCCTGCTGATCTCCGGCGACTTCGTGGCCGTCGCCGACGACCCCGCCGGCATCATCGGCACCACCCTCAGAAACGCGAAGGCCGGCGGAATCAGACGAGTCGTGCTGCTGTCCTCCCAAGGCGTCGCAACCCGCCCGGAGTCCCCCTCCCACGGCCAGATGGGCCAGTCCTTCGAGGACGCCGTTCAGCGGTCAGGCATGGACTGGACGATCCTGCGCCCCGGCGGCTTCCACTCCAACGCCTACGCCTGGGCCGAGCCGGTCCGAACCCGGCGCACCGTCGCCGCCCCCTTCGGCGACGTCGGCCTGCCGACCGTCGACCCGGACGACCTCGCCGAGGTCGCCGCCGTGACCCTGCGCGAGAACGGCCACACCGGCCGGACGTACGAACTGACAGGCCCGGCCCTCACCACCCCCCGCCAGCGAGCCGCAGCGATCGGCGACGCACTCGGCGAGCCGATCCGCTTCATCGAGCAGACCCGCGAAGAGGCGCGGGCCCAGATGCTGCAGTTCATGCCCGAACCCATCGCCGACACCACCCTGGCCATCATCGGCACCCCCACGGCAGCCGAGCAGCGCATCAGCCCCGACGTCGAACACCTCCTCGGCCGCGCAGCCCACCCCTTCACCCACTGGGCCCACCGCAACGCCCCGGCCTTCCGCTGACCCCGCACAGCAACCGCCGCCGAGCCCCCACTGCCTACCGCCACGCAGCGCCGTGGCAGGGCGCTCACCTCCCGATCCCGCCGACCGCATCCCTTACGGGCTCGCCCCCGTCGGTGTTCGTCCTCAAGCCCGTACACGTCGAGGAAAGGCGCGCAAGCCGACGGCGACGGCCGGTGATGACGGCGCCGCGCAGCCACGGCCGGGCGGCGTAGGCGAGGTCACGCGTACGGGGGCCGGGAGCGGCGGCCGGCATTCTCCAGGTGCCGGAGCAGCCGGTGCGCGAACGGCGAGTGCGGCCCGACCGGCCGCAGCCCTCCGCTGAAGGTCGCTTATACTCCTCGCGGTCGTCACGACGTCCCATGGCCCCGCCACGCCGTGTCCAACGACCGCCCCGCTGTCATGAGACGACCAGGAGCTGTGGATGGAGAAGATCCCCGGATGTCCGCCGCCGTCCGTGGCAGGGTCAACCGGGGCGGGTACGGGGACTCAGGGTGAGAGCGTGGCCATGACTGATGCGCCTGCCGGGCGCAAGGGGCGGGCGAAAACGGCCTATGGGCTCCCGCGCTGGCGAACCTCGGACTTGGCGTACCCGCCATGGTGCCGTTCTACCTGGCGTGGTGGCTGCTGACCGAGTACATGCCGATGGATTGCGCCCTTGCCGAGTCCACCAACTGCAACTACGAGACTCTCGATAACGGGTTCGTCTTCACCGTTGCGCTGGTGGCGACCGGCCTGCTCACCTTGACCCAGGTGATCGTGATCGACGTAGCCCTCCCGCTCTGGCAGAGGCGGCGGCCGGCGGCGTGGCTCAGCTTCGCCGTGCTCATCCCCGTCCCGTTCCTCGCGTGCCTGGCGCTGGCCTCGCTGGCCTGACCACCGGCTCCAGGCTACAGACCGTGAATCTCAAGCATCCACTCGTTCAGAGCGGCATAGTCGGTCTCGACAAGGCCCCTGCTCGGGTCGACCCGATGGAGCAGTGCTCTCCCCCGGTGGTGCTCGGAAACCCAGACGCGGTCAATGTCGCTGATCTCATCATCGACCCAGGCGAACGGACGCCCGGCCGCCCACCCAACGAGGCTGCGGGTCTTCCAGTGGATCCCCTCCCGTTCGTCCTGATCATCGATGGCGGACGGCTCAGGCCAGACCACGACCGGCAGTCGCGACAGGCCGATCCATGGCGAGACGCACTCGTTCGCATCGTCCATCCAGGTCGTGGCCCAGACCAGCTCGCACGGCAACGCCGCCAACCGCCGCCCGTGCGCGGGATCGATCCTGCTCAGCAGTGGGTTCGACCCGGTCGGTCGTGGTCCGCGTGCCGGCTCATGAGTCGGGTAGCCCTCCGGATGCTGCCGCGGGGTCGCACCGAACGGAATCAGAGGTCCGTCTACGTCGAGAAAGAGCAGCGGGAGCCGCACAGAACCGGTCACCGCCGCACGATAACGCGGCCGTTCACCTTCCTGCCGCCGTCGTCGTAGAACTCAGCCCTTGCCTGGGTGTCCTCGCGATGTCGAGAACGCCGTGGCCGCTCCGACCTTCCTCCGAAGGGAACCGCCGGATCGCCCGCCCCGCGGAAGACATCCGATTCGAAGGAGTACGCATGTCACGGAACATCGAGACCGTCAACACCTACCTGGACGGTTTCCGTAAGAACGATCATCAGCAGATCCTGTCCTGCCTGACTGACGACATCCAGTGGACCGTCTTCGGCGCCTTCCGCCTGACAGGCAAGGACGCCTATGACGGGGCCATCGACGGCCCGCCCGAGCTGGTCGACCCTCCCCAACTGGAGGTCGTGCGCATGGTCGAGCAGGGCGACGTCGTCATGGCGGAACTGACCGGGACGGTGCGGCGAGTCGCAGGCGGTGAGATGCGCATGTCCATGGCAGAGGTGTTCGTCATGCGCGACGGCAAGATCGCCGAGCGTCGTGCCTGGGTCATCGAACTGAAGGAGAACGACTACCGCTGAGGAGTTCGATCACGGGCGGCCCGGCCGCCGACGACTGTGCCCCGGGCCTCCCGGCATCTTGCGGGGTGCGGCGAGATCAATAGGAGTAACCGCTCGCGGCCTGAGCGGCACTGCAGGCGCGTTCGGCGGGGAGCACGGGAGGCGCCCATGACCGCCATGGGCTCCATACCTGTACGGTCGTCGGCCACACCTGGGCGAACAGGCAGGTCCCGTCCGGCTCTCGCAGGGCGATACCGATCCTGCCATCGTGCTCGGCGATGTCCTGGCGGATTCGCGGGTCCAGACGCAGGCCCCGTACCGCGCGACGGGCGGCGTCGAGATCGAGAGTGGTGGGCAGGTTCTTCTTCAGCCACGAGCTGGTTTCGGCCGGCAGTGTGGCCGGCGGCCGGAAGCCCCGGGGCGGGGCGCTCTCGGGACAGTCGATCTCGGTGACGTCCACCTTCCGGTCCGTCTTCCGCACCCGTCGATGGCCCGCTCGCGCGGGCTGGATCACCTTCAGATCGAAGCACAGGAACACCACCTCCGGCGGTGAGGGAGTATCCGACGAGCCCGTCGGGGGCCGTGGCGTACGATCCTTCCCGCGGACTTTGATCCGAACGCGTCCAGGATCACCGTCGCCATCGCCGGAGACGTCCAAGACCGTGACGTACTCCTCCTCCCGTGTGAGGTGGTAGCCGACGTCCTCGGCAATCCACAGGTCGTAGCCCGTCAGCTGGTCGGCGACCCGGTCGACGTGATCTCGTGCGTCGCGGACGGCCGGGTCGGTGACGCAGGCCGCCAGCGTGAGCAACGAGGCCAGGACGAGGAGCGTGAACCGGCGCACATATCCTTCGACATCGCGCGGGACACACAGGTTCGCGGCGAGCACGGGGCTTGGGGTCGGCGGTCAGCCGGGGGGTCATGAGGGTGACGGCGGCGATGGCAGGCGGGTGAGGGTCATAGCCGGGTGGCCGTGCGGATCAGACTGGCGAGGGCGAGGGAGCGGCTGTGCGCGGGCCAGGCGATGTGGGTGACGACCGGGGGTGCGTCGGTCAGGGGGACGGCGGCGTGCTCGGCCCATAGCCAGGCGCGGGCGGAGTCGGGGAAGACGGCCACGGTGCGTCCGAGGGCGATCAGCTGGGCCAGCTGCGTCTGGTCGTGGATCTCGGGGCCCGGGCCTGGCGGGAACGTGCCGTGGCGCGACCAGCGGGCGAGCGGAAGGTCGGGAATGTCGCTGACGTCGGCGATGGACAACGTCCTCTGCGCGGCGAGGGGGTGCCCGGCGGGCAGGATCGCGATCTGCCCCTCGGTCAGCAGTTCCTCGCTGTCGAACCCGGCGAGGGAGTTGAACGGCTTGTGCATGAGCGCCACGTCGGCGCGGCCGTCGCGCAGCATCTCCTCCTGCTCGCACGTGCCGCTCGGCAGCACCTCGATCTCGGCGGCGTCGGGCTCGGCCGCGTAGGCGTCGAGGAGCTTGTGCAGCAGCTCGTGCGACGCGCCGGCCTTCACTGCCAGCACCAGGCGGTTGCGGGGAGCGCCCGGGCTGTCGGCGCCACCGGCGCGACGGGTGCGGCGAGCGGCGGCGGTGGTCGCGTCGAGGGCCGCGCGGCCCTCGTGCAGCAGCATCTCTCCGGCGCCGGTCAGGGTGACGCCGCGGCGGTTGCGGTTCAGCAGGGAGACGCCGAGGCGCCGCTCGAGCTGCTGGATCGCCCGGGACAGCGGTGGCTGGGCCATGCCGAGGCGCTCGGCGGCGCGGCCGAAGTGCAGTTCCTCGGCAACGGCCATGAAGTACCTCAGCTCACGGGTCTCCAAGGTGTCCATGGCCGCAGCATACCTAGGTGATACCTACCGGGTATGACAGGGCACCGTATCGGTGTTGGATGCACCACTCGTCCACGAGCGAACATCGACGGCATGAGCGAAGCGAGAATCGCGCTGGTGACCGGCGCGAACAAGGGAATCGGGTACGAGATCGCGGCGGGGCTGGGCGCCCTCGGGTACCGCGTGGGCGTGGGAGCCCGCGACGAGGCCCGACGCGAAACCGCCGTCGCGAAGTTGCGGGCCGCCGGAGTGGACGCGTTCGGGGTGCCGCTGGACGTGACCGGCGACCGGAGCGTCACCGATGCGGCGGACCTGGTCGAACGACAGGCCGGGCGGCTGGACGTCCTGGTCAACAACGCCGGCATCTCAGGAGAGACAGGGCCGGGGTGGGTGCAGGACCCGACCACGCTCGACCTCGACGTCGTCCGTGAGGTCGTGGAGACCAACGTCATCGGTGTCATCCGGGTGACCAACGCGATGCTGCCGCTGTTGCGGCGCTCGGCGTCGCCGCGCATCGTCAACGCCTCCAGCAGCGTCGGTTCGGTGACCTGGCAGGCGGACCCGGACATCGACGTCGGTCCGATCATGGCGGCCTACTCGCCGACGAAGTCGTTCCTCAATGCCGTCACCGTGCACTACGCCAGACAGTTCGCCGGCACGAACATCCTGATCAACGCCGCCTGTCCGGGCCTGGTCGCGACCGACTTCACCGGCTTCCAAGGGCGCCCTCCCGAGCAGGCCGCGGCCACCGCGATCCGTCTCGCCACCCTGCCCGACGGCGGCCCGACCGGCTCGTTCTTCAACGACGACGGCGTCATCCCCTGGTGACCCCCGAACCTGCCGTGGCCGAGCCCGGACGATGGCCGTGGTCCAGGGCTCGGGCGTGTGTGCCGACGCGAGACGTGCCCGCCATCGCCCTTCCCGCGCGGGGTTGACCACAGGCTCGGCCTGAGCCGCTGGCAAGCGGGACTTTCAGGCCCTCAACCCACGTACAGCAGCCGCTTGAGGGCCAGAGGGTCGCCTACCAGGCCTACGCCGCCTTCGGCGAGCGCGGCGTCGAGCGAGGCCGGGTCGGCCAGGAGGCTGCTGAGCGTCTTGGGGTCCGTACGCAGCGAGATGTCGGCCGTGGCGGGTTCGCCGCTCTGCACCTCGAATTTTCCGGACTCTGCGCGGACCGTCCAGACCGAGCCGTCGAGATCGAGGTGACAGACGATCGGCGGCGCGTCCGGGTCGGGACGAGCGTGACCGCGCCAGAAGATCAGCACCGAGGTGGCGCTGAGTGAGGTCGGCTCTGGGGGGCTGGGGGCATCGATACCCCAGTCGCTCAGAGCCAGGACGACCGGTTCCAGCTTCCGGCCCCACTCTGTCAGTTCGTAGACCTGCGGGCCCGCCGTCGGCACCAGCAGGCGGCGATGGATCACCCCGCGCTGTTCGAGTTCTCGAAGTCGGTCCGCGAGCAGGTTGGAGCTGGCGTTGGGCAGAGCGTGCCGCAGGTCGGAGAAGCGTTGCGGCACCAGGAGCAGCTCCCGGATGACCAGCAGTGCCCACCGCTCGCCGACGACGTCGAGAGCCCGAGCCATCCCGCATGCGTCCCGATAGCTACGACTGGTCGGCATGGCCGCTCTCCCCTTTGTCCGCCTGGATCCGACCATGCTAGTTGCTTGTCACAACATGCCTGCCCGCCCCAACGACGTCGAGAACTCCAGTCATGAGTCCGAACAGGACTGCTCCCCGTCCCACCTCGATATGAAATAACTACTCATTGCAGTTGTTTTTAACAACCATCGCCGGTTATCGTTTGAGCAGTCGACCTGGCGGAACCAGCGACAGATTCATGCGACAGCCAGTGGCCCACATCCAGATCACCGGACCGATCCGGTGGTGGAGCCGGCGCCACGGTCGCGCGACGAACCCCGGCAGACAGGAGCCCGCCATGAGTATTTCGTTTTCGGGACAGACCGCAGCGACAGCTCAGAAACCCCAGCATGCGACGATCGTGGATCCCGATGCGCACCAGGTCTTGTTCGAGAATGAACACGTCCGGGTGATCCAGGCGCGCGCGTCTCACGGTTGGGAGAGCGCGATGCACTCGCACGCCCCGATGCTGGTGGTCAACCTCGGCTCCGGGCGACAGAAAGTGACCTGGGCGGATGGGACGACGCAGATCGTGGACCTGAACCCCGGTGCGGTCGTCTGGCAGGAAGACGCCTTCGATCACGCCTGGGAGTTGCTGGCGGGCGAAGTCAACGTGGTCCTCGTAGAGGTCAAGTCGGCCAACGCCGGACAACAGGAGCTGCTGACGCCATGAGCTGAGGGCGAAGACCTGCTCGCTGCCGGCCCGCCCGCGGTCGACCCGGGGACGGGCCGGTCCGCGCCCTCCTGCAACGCCCCGATGTAGGGGAAATCCAGGTCGGCCCGTCAGGTGGCCCTACTTGACGCCCGCCTCCCGCATGTCCCGCAGCTCCCGCTTGAGCTCCTTGATCTCATCCCGCAACCGGGCCGCCACCTCGAACTGCAGATCAGCCGCGGCCTGATGCATCTGCTCGGTCAGCGACTCGATCAACGACTCCATCTGCGCCCGAGGCATCTCCCCCGCGATGGCCCGAGCATGCTGCCCGGCCTTGGCCGCGAATCCGGGCACCGGCGCCTTGCCGCGCGACTGCTGCCGCCCGCCCCCCATGAGCTGCTGGGTGTCGGCGTCCTCCCGCTGCAACGAGTCGAGGATGTCGGCGATCTTCTTACGCAGCGGCTGCGGATCGAGCCCGCGAGCCTCGTTGTAGGCCACCTGCTTGGCCCGCCGCCGGTTGGTCTCGTCGATGGCCCGCTCCATGGACGGCGTCACCTTGTCGGCGTACATGTGCACCTGTCCGGAGACGTTTCGAGCCGCTCGCCCGATGGTCTGGATCAGGGAGGTCTCCGACCGCAGGAATCCCTCCTTGTCGGCGTCGAGGATGGCGACCAGCGACACCTCGGGCAGGTCGAGGCCTTCACGCAGCAGGTTGATGCCCACCAGCACGTCGTACTCCCCGCCCCGGAGCTCGCGCAGCAGCTCGATGCGCCGCAGGGTGTCGACCTCGCTGTGCAGGTAGCGGACCCGGATGCCGAGCTCCAGAAGGTAGTCGGTCAGGTCCTCGGACATCTTCTTGGTGAGCGTGGTGACCAGGACGCGCTCGTCACGCTCGGCCCGCTCGCGGATCTCGTGCACCAGGTCGTCGATCTGGCCCTTGGTCGGCTTGACGACGATCTCGGGGTCGATGAGCCCGGTGGGGCGGATGACCTGCTCGACGACCTCGCCCTTGGCGCGGCCGAGCTCGTAGGGGCCGGGGGTGGCCGACAGGTAGACGGTCTGCCCGATGCGCTCCAGGAACTCCTCCCACTTGAGCGGCCGGTTGTCGAGCGCGGACGGCAGCCGGAAGCCGTGGTCGACGAGGGTGCGCTTGCGGGAGGCGTCGCCTTCGTACATGGCGCCGATCTGCGGCACGGTCTGGTGGGACTCGTCGAGGACGAGCAGGAAGTCCTCGGGGAAGTAATCGAGCAGCGTGTTGGGGGCGCTGCCGGGCGATCGGCCGTCCATGTGCCGCGAGTAGTTCTCGATGCCGGAGCAGGTGCCGATCTGGCGCATCATCTCCAGGTCGTAGGTGGTGCGCATGCGCAACCGCTGCGCCTCCAGCAGCTTGCCCTGCCGCTCCAGCTCCGACAGCCGGTCGGTCAGCTCGGCCTCGATGCCGGTGACGGCGGCCGTCATCCGCTCCTCGCCGGCGACGTAGTGGGAGGCGGGGAAGATGTAGAGCTCTTCGTCCTCGGTGATGACCTCGCCGGTCAGCGGGTGCATGGTGGAGAGCTTCTCGATCTCGTCGCCGAACATCTCGATCCGGACGGCGAGCTCTTCGTACTTGGGGATGATCTCGATGGTGTCGCCGCGGACCCGGAAGGTGCCACGGGTGAAGGCCAGGTCGTTGCGGGTGTACTGCATGTCGACGAGGCGGCGCAGCAGCTGATCGCGGTCGACGTCCATGCCGACGCGCAGCCGGGCCATGCGGTCGACGTACTCCTGAGGCGTGCCGAGGCCGTAGATGCAGGAGACGGAGGCGACCACGATGGTGTCGCGGCGGGTGAGCAGCGAGTTGGTCGCCGAGTGGCGCAGCCGCTCCACCTCGTCGTTGATCGAGGAGTCCTTCTCGATGTAGGTGTCGCTCTGCGGGACGTACGCCTCGGGCTGGTAGTAGTCGTAATAGGAGACGAAGTATTCGACCGCGTTGTTGGGCAGCATCTCCCGCAGCTCGTTGGCGAACTGGGCGGCGAGCGTCTTGTTGGGCTGCATGACGAGCGTGGGCCGCTGCAGCCGCTCGATGAGCCAGGCCACGGTGGCGGTCTTGCCCGTGCCTGTGGCGCCGAGCAGGACGTTGTCCTTCTCTCCGGCCAGGATGCGGCGCTCCAGCTCGGCGATGGCCGTCGGCTGGTCGCCGGAGGGAGTCATCTCGGTGACGACCTCGAAGGGCGCCACCTTCCGCTGCAAATCTGTGACCGGTCGCATGCTGCCAATGTAGGCGAGGCGACCGACAGAAACGTCAGGCGGTCCGCTCGCCGATGCGGGGGAAGGGCGTGGTGGAGAAGACCACCTCCACGGGTACGTCGAAGTACTCGGCGATGCGCAGCGCCAGGTAGAGGCTGGGGCTGTATTCGCCGCGTTCGAGATAGCCGACGGTCTGGTAGTGCACGCCGAGTGCGTCGGCCAGCTGCCTGCGGGTGACTCCGCGTTCGGCGCGCAGCAGGGCGATGCGGTTGTAGACGGTCTCGCTCATCGTCGTCCATCTTCTCAGCCGATGCGCTGCAGTGCCCGCTCGCGGCGCGCGGTCATCAGGGATCCCGACTCGCGCCTGGCCATCCTGCGCAGGATCGGCGGGGCCAGCACGAGCCCGGCCACGGACCAGGCGAGGAGCACTCCGAGCGTCTCCAGGGGCCGCCAGGAGCCGCCGATCTCGGCGGCGGCGGCCGCGTCCGGCAGCAGCGCCGCGCGCATGCCGAGGCCGAGCCAGTAGAGCGGGAACGCCTGGGCGACGACCTGCAGCCAGGTGGCGAGCGCGGCGATCGGGTAGAAGATGCCGGAGACACTGGCGAGCGCGCCGAAAAAGAGCATCGACAGGCCGGTGCTCGCCTGCGGGCTGTTGACCAGCGAGCCGATCACCGCGCCCCACGGCAGGGTGGCCACCAGTCCCAGCACGGCCACCCAGGCCACGGTGAGCCAGCCGCCGAGTCCCGCGCCGGCCAGCCCCGGCACCAGGAACAGACCGGCGACGAGCACGGTCAACAGGCTTATCGCGGCGCCGAGCGAGAGCGACACGATCCGGCCGACGAGGTAGCCGACCATGCCCTGCGGCAGCGCCTTGGCCCGCAGCAGAGTGCCGTCCTCACGCTCGACGGCCAGCGCGCCGACCGCTCCGACGAGCCCGTTGAAGGCCATGCCGATGCCGAGGACGCCCGGCAGCGTGGCCGCTGCCAGGGACAGGTCGGTGCCCGGCACCTTGGCGTCGCGCTGGAAGTAGAGCACGACGACGAAGGCCGCCGTGGTGACGATGGTGAAGCCGATGTCCTGCGCGTTGGTCAAGCTGTGCTTGAACTCGGCCCACCCCCTGGACAGCCCCAGCCGGACCGCGTGCGATGTCGGGTTCATCGAATCTCCTTGAGTGTGGAGCCCCGTTCCTTCACGGCCGGTGGGAACGCGGAGCAGTGCTGCGGTATCGAACATGCGACTGATTCTTAGCTGATCGTTCGGTAGGGTGTGAGGTGTGGCGCAGATGGTGAAGCGGGCGTTCAAGTACCGCTTCTATCCGACTCCCGAGCAAGCCTCCGAGCTTGCCCGGACGTTCGGCTGCGTCCGCCTCGTCTACAACAAGGCGTTGGAGGAACGGACCCGCGCTTACACCCGGGAAGGCCGTCGCGTCTCCTATGTGGAGTCGTCGGCTCGGCTGACGGAGTGGAAGCGTGGCGGTGACTATGACTTCCTGTTCGAGGTGTCGTCGGTGCCGTTGCAGCAGGCGTTGCGACATTTGCAGGCTGCGTTCGCGAACTTCTTCGCCAAGCGCGCCCAGTACCCAACGTTCAAGTCCCGCAAGAGGTCGCGGCTGTCGGCCGAGTACACCCGCTCGGCGTTCTACTGGCGGGACGGCCGGCTCACCCTGGCGAAGATGGACGCACCACTCGACATTCACTGGTCGCGTCCGCTTCCGGAAGGGGCCGAGCCGTCCAAGGTGACGGTGTCGAAGGACGCGGCCGGGCGCTGGTTCGTGTCCCTGCTGTGCGAGGAGAAGATCAGCCCGCTCGCTCCGGTCGAGGCTGCGGTGGGTGTGGACGCGGGCCTCACGGCGCTGGCCACGCTGTCCACCGGGGAGAAGATCGTCAACCCGCGCCACGAGCGCCGGGATCGGCGCCGGCTGGCCAAGGCGCAGCGGGCGCTCGCCCGCACCGACAAGGGCAGCAACAACCGGGCCAAGGCGCGGCTGCGGGTGGCCAGGGTGTACGCCCGCATCGCCGACCGCCGCCGCGACCACTTGCACAAGGTCAGCACACGGCTTGTTCGCGAGAATCAAGTGATCGCCGTGGAAGACCTCACCGTGCGTAACATGGTGAAGAACCACTCGCTGGCTCGCGCGATCTCGGATGCGGGCTGGCGGGAGCTGCGCATGATGCTGGAGTACAAGGCGACCTGGTACGGGCGGGAACTCGTGGTCGTGGACCGCTGGTTCCCCTCCTCCAAGCTGTGCTCGACATGCGGGACATTGCGGGACACGATGCCGCTGAACGTCCGGGAGTGGACCTGCGCCTGCGGCGCGACCCACGACCGCGATGTGAACGCCGCGAAGAACATCCTCGCCGCCGGGCTGGCGGAGAGGTGAAACGCCTGTCGAGCTGATGTAAGACCTCAAGGAGAGTCCTCTCTGGCGGGCGGTCGGCGTTGAAGCAGGAAACCTCACGGGCGACCGTGAGATCCCCCTCGTTTACGAGGAGGGTGATGTCAACCTTCCTCCTTCTTCAGGATGGCCATGTAGGTGTCCTCGAGCGTGGCGCGCCGTACCTCCAGGTCGTCGATCTCCTCGCCGTACTGCGCGAACAGGCCGCGGACGAAGCCGGTGGCGTCGTCGGTGGCGTGCACGAAGTGCTCGCCGGCGCGGCTCCAGCGGACCTGCGCGTCGCGGGAGACCTCGCGGGACAGGCGGTCGGCGCTGCCGTCGGCGATGATCTTGCCGCCGGTCAGGATGAGGATGCGGTCGGCGAGCTTCTCGGCCTCGTCCAGGTCGTGGGTGGTGAGCAGGATGGTGGTGTCGTCGAGGTCCGACAGCCGGTGCACCAGGTCGTGGAAGTCGCGGCGGGCCTGCGGGTCGAAGCCCGAGGTCGGCTCGTCGAGGAAGAGCACCTCGGGGCGGCCGACGATGCCGATGGCGACGTCCAGGCGGCGGCGCTGGCCGCCGGAGAGTCTGTTGACGCGCCGGCCGGCCTGCTCGGTGAGGCCGACGGCCTCGATGAGCTCGCCGGTGTCGAGGGGGCGCGGCCTGCTCGGCGTGGAGTAGGGGGCGTAGTAGCGGCCCAGGTGGTCGAGGAGCCGGTGCACGGGCCAGCGGCCGTGGTCGCGCCAGGACTGCAGGACGACGCCCAGCCTGGCCCGCCACCGCTCGTCGCCCTTGGCCGGGTCGGTGCCGAGCACGCGTACGTGTCCGGCGGAGGGCATGCGGAAGCCTTCGAGGATCTCGATCGTGGTGGTCTTGCCCGCGCCGTTGGGGCCGAGCAGCGCGATCACCTCGCCGGGCGCCACGCTGAAGTCGACCCCGCGCAGCACCTCCAGCGGCCCGTAGCTCATGTGCAGTCCGCTGACTTCGAGTGCGGCGTCGGTGTTTATCACATTGATGTCTCCATCCAGAGCCCTGATGGCGCTCATGACCCCCTCCATGTAGTAGGTGTACTACATGGATAGCACAACTGCTATGAATGGCAACAGAGTTGCAACATTCCGTTGCAAGCGAACATTAAGTCGCACCCGATACGGTCGAATCCGCCTGAAGCGGAAGAGGAAGGTGCGATGTCACGACCTAGAGAGGCCCTTATCCAGGCAGGCCAGGGCCTAGCCCAGACAGTCGTCCAGGGAGGCAACGTCCGGCAGGCCGTGGGGCAGGCGATCGGCCAGGCCGGTCAGCAGCTGGGACAGCAGGCGCAGGGGTTCGCGCTCAACCCGCATGACTTCGCCGCGGCTCGCGACGGCGGCGTCTCGATCGGCACCCAGATCGAGGCGCGCACCGCGTCGCTGACCGACGCCGGCGAGATCGTCAACCGCAGCTTCGCCGAGAACGGCATGCACGTCATCTCCCCCGTGGTGATCCCCAAGGGCAACATCGCGAAGGTGGTCCTGCAGCTGGGCGTCCTGGTGGTGCTCGGCCTGATCGGCGCGCTCGGCAACGTCATCCCCAACACCGACCTGTTCTTCGGCCCCCACTACTGGGTCGTGCTGGTGCTGGCCGCCGTCTTCCTGTGGTGGCGCCGCAGCGTGGTCATGGTGCCCGAGGGCTGCAAGGCGCTGATCACCAAGTTCGGCAAGATGGTGCAGATCGCGGACCCGGGCCGGGTGACGCTGTTCAACCCGTGGAAGCGGGTCAGCTACATCGTCAACACCACCCGCGAGTACCCGTTCAACGCCCCCATCAGCGAGGCGCCGACCCAGCAGGGCGTCAAGGCGAGCGTCGACCTGTTCCTGCAGTTCAGGATCGAGAACCCGGCCGAGTTCATCTTCGTGCTCGGCTCGGTGAGCGGCTTCCAGTCCAAGCTCCAGAACGCCATCAGCGAGGTCACCCGCTCCCTGATCTACGCCCAGCGGGCCGAGGACATCTACGACCTGGTGGGCGAGAGCACGGTCGGCATGCTGGACAACCTCAACCAGCAGTTCCTGCCCGCGGTACGGCTCACGGACGTGAACATCACCCACGCCGAGCCGTCCAGCCAGGAATACCGCATGGACCTGGCCGCCCCCGAGATGGTGCGGGTGGCCAAGGAGGCCTACACCTACGAGTACGAGCTGCAGCTGCGCAAGGAGCAGAACGAGGGCGACCTGGTCAAGGAGCTCGCCGGGCTGCAGGAGACGCTGAGCGGGATCCAGGCGGAGATCGCCGGTTACCAGGCACGGATGGACACCGCCCTGGAGCGGGCCACCCACCAGGCCACCGCGCAGGCCAGGCAGCGCCTGGTCGAGGCCGAGTCCTCGGCCAAGGCCAACTCGGCCCTGCTGGAGGCGCAGGCGCTGGACATCCGGGCGCTCAGCGCGGCAGAGGCGCCGGAGATCCTCGACTACCGCTTCCAGCAGGACCTGCTGGACAAGCTGGAGTCGGTCTCGGCCCGGCTGCCGCAGGTCGTGCAGGTGGGCGAGCAGACCGACATCGACTTCCTGGCGCTGGCCCAGCAGCTCATCGGCGGCAAGGGCGCGGCCCTGTTCTCGCCCGAGGACATGGCCACCATCCAGTCCAGGCTGTCGGCGATCGGCGAGCGCGTCTCGGACCGCCAGACGGAGATCGACGAGCTGCTCCAGCAGGTCGCGGAAGATGTCAACGAGGCGTCCGACACGGACATCGTCACCGTGTCCGCCCCGGCTCCGGCCGGCGGCCGGAGCCACACGCAGAGCATCGAGGGTGAGGTCCGATGAGCCGCCAGTTCTCGAAGATCAAGGAGTCGGTGGCCTCCTGGTCCGACATCCGCCAGCTTCTGCGCGGTGGCGAGCAGGGCCAACTCGTGCCCGTCGTCATCCCCAAGGACCGGCGCGGGTTCGCCTGGATGACGCTGATCTTCATCGCCCTTTACTGCGCCGGCATGGCCGTGCTGACGGACTGGACCGTCGTGGCCGCGCTGGCGGCGGTGTTCTTCCTGGTCGTCGGGCTGGTCTGGATGTGGCGCCGGGCGATCATCGAGATCGAGGAGGGCACCACGGGGGTGCACAGCCACTGGGGCGCCATCACCGGCACGCTGACCCCCGGCCGTCACTACCTCTGGCTGCCGTGGGACCGGGTGGACGCGGTGGTCGACACCTCCACCGAGATCCCCTACTCGGCGCCGATCGTGGCCTGCCCCACGGCCGAGAACGTGCCGCTGAAGTCGATCGAGTTCTTCCTGAAGTTCCGTATCGTGGACCCTGTGGCGTTCGTGCGCACGATCGGTGCCGGCAACTTCGACCTGGTGCTGTCGAGCGCCGTGCAGGACGCGATCCGGCAGCGCAGCCGCAGGGTCAACACCGAGCGGGCCTACGACCTGCGCGGCTCCGACGTCGGCGACATGCAGGACGCGCTCAACCGCCAGCTCGGCCGCTACGGCGTGCGCATCACCGGCGCGAACATCCCCGACCTGCAGCTGCCCGACACCTACCAGCAGCACCTGTCCACCCGCGAGAAGGTGGCCAAGGAGCTGTCGGCCTACGAGCGCGAGTGGGAGCTGACCCGCAAGCGGCGCATCGACACGCTGCTCATGGAGATCGAGCGTTCCAAGAAGACCAGGGACGCCCGCGTCGTGGAGGTCAAGGCCGCCCACAACACCGCGCGCAAGGACGTGGCGCGCATGCTGGAGGAGCAGGCCACCGAGGCGCAGCGGGTCCGCTGGGAGATCGAGGCGCGCGGCCGCGCCGAGCTCACCTCCGCCGAGAACGAGGCCAAGGCCCTGCGCAGGCTGGCCGCCTCCTACCGTGACAACCGGGCCGTGCTGCAGTACGAGCTGGCCCGCAGGCGCCTCGACGTGGGCGCCAAGCTGGCGGAGAGCGCTCCCCAGCCGCTGGTGGTCCGCACCCAGCCGGGCACCGGCGACTCCGCACTCTCCACCCTGTTGCTGGCCCAGCTGCTTCCCCGCATCTCGGCCGGCGCGAACGGCCAGGCACCGACCTCATAGGAGAACACATGGTCTTCCGCAAACTGATGGCCGCTTTCGGCGCGGGTGTCGAAGTAGACACGGTGCTGACCAACGCCACCGTGCGCCCCGGCGAGCCGCTGCGCGGGGTGGTCAACTTCAAGGGCGGCGGCTCCGACGCCAAGGTGGAGGGGATCTTCATCGACCTCACCGCGGTGGTCGAGGTCGAGTCCGGCGACAACGAGTACAAGACGACCTACAGCTTCCAGCGCCAGCAGGTGGCGGGCTCGTTCCAGCTGGCCTCCGGCGCGCAGCACGGGCAGCCGTTCGAGATCCCCGTCCCATGGGAGACGCCGATCAGCGCGATCGCCGGGCAGCCGCTGCGCGGCATGCGGCTGGGCGTGCACACCGAGCTGGCGCTGGCGGGCGCCCTCGACAAGGGCGACCTGGACCCGCTGTTCGTCACCCCGCTGCCGGCGCAGGAGCAGGTCATCGCCGCGCTGGACCGGCTGGGCTTCCAGTTCAAGAAGGCCGACCTCGAACGCGGCACGCTGCGTGGCTCGACGATGCCGTTCTTCCAGGAGATCGAGTACTACGCGGGCGGTCAGTGGCGCAGCCACTTCAACGAGCTGGAGCTGACGTTCATCGCCGGGCCGCGGCAGCTGGACGTCATCCTGGAGGCCGACAAGCGGGGCGGGTTCCTGTCCTCCGGTCACGACTCCTACAACCGCTTCACCGTACGGCACGACGACAATCCCGGCGCGGCCGAGCAGGCCTTGCAGCACGGCCTGGAGCAGATGGCGCGTAAGCGCGGCTGGTTCTGACCGGAGCGACGGACTAACGGACGGACGGGCGGCGCGAGCGAGAGCTCGCGCCGCCCGTCCGCGTCCGGGAAGCTGGTGAAAGGCCCGCAAGAGGTACGGTTCACGCGCTTTTATCGTGCTAGCCGGTGGCATGACGTGGTCGTTACCATGACCAAGGAACTGACTGATCGTCGGATGCGGGGCGAGCGATGGCACGGTTCGTGGGGGCGCTGAAGCGGATCGCCCCTTGGGCGGCGCAGAACGCCGATGTGGCGATCGCGCTGACGCTGGCCGTCGTCGTGGGCGTGCTCGGCATCATGCCCGAGGAGATGTTCGGCGCCGATCCGGACCAGGGCGCCAAGGTGCAGGCCAAGTTCGTCACCGCCGCGACGCTGGTGATCCTCGCGCTGGTGGCCACCGCGCTGCTGCGCGACCGGGCGCGGCAGGCCCCGGTGGAGGAGAGCATCACCTCCGGCGCGCTCGCCCAGCTCCCGGTCCGGCTGCAGCGCCTGGAGCAGATCGAGCACCTGGTCACCGGCACCCGCAAGGCCCTGGACGCGCTGCAGCTGGTCAGGGTGCTCGGCAGCCGGCAGGAGATCGCGCAGGCGCACGCCGAGGCGCGCAAGGACACCGCCAGGTGGAGCTTCAAGGGCGGCACCGGCACCTACCTGCGCGCCGTCACCCTGCCCCAGTGCGTGGCCGTCGCGCGCCGGGACAAACGCCACCTGACCGTACGGATCGAGGTCATCGACCCGGCCGACATCGAGGTCTGCGAGACCTACGCCCACTACCGCCGGTCACTGTCCGACCTGCCCGACGGCACCGGCGAGACGTGGACGGCCGACCGGGTCAGGAAGGAGTCCTACGCCACGATCCTGGCCGCGTTCTGGCACCGTCAGCGCTACGGGCTGCTGGACATCGGTGTCGGCCTGTCGTCCACGATGACCACCTTCCGCTGGGACCTGTCGAGCACCCGCCTGATCATGACGGTGGAGGACCCGAACCGGGCGATGACGGCGCTGGCCGACACCTTCTACTACGAGAACTGCGACACCGAGTTGCGCCTCAGCTTCGAGCAGGCGCGGCGGGTGCCGCTGGAGTCGTACAAACGGGTGCAGCTCAGTGACGAGCCCACGATCGAGGAGGTGCAGGAGCTGTTCGAGCGGATCGGGATGCCGCTGCCCAAGTCCTACAACGGGCGTGACGTGGTGGACATCGCCAGGAAGGCGCTGCGCGCCGTGGATCCGTACGGTGAGCCGGCGGCTCATCTGCCGGGCGGACCGTAGCGGTCATGAGCTACCAGGGCGTCTATGAGCAGATCGTGCGGGGCCGGGCCAGGGCCTGGGCGCTGGAGGCCCTGGCCGGCGACGGGGTCCGGGCCGTACGCCATCCGCTCGGATTCGTCTGCCTGCCGCTGGAGCGAGATGGCGGTGAGGGGGTATGTATCCATTTGTGGTCGGATTCGTTCGCCCCGGCGCGCAGCACCACCTCGCAGATCCACTGTCACAGCTGGGACCTCGTCAGCCACGTGCTCTACGGCCAGGTGCGCAATGTGCACGCGGTGGTCACGGACGCGGAGCTGGACGCGACGCACCGCGTGTTCGAGGTCGTCAGCGGTGCCGACGGCGATCGCATCTCCCCCACCCGCCGCACCGTGCGGCACGCCACGGGACTGGTGGAGTCGTTCGGGCCCGGCGACGTCTACACACTGCCGGCGGACCGCTTCCACAGCAGCGTCGTGCCGGAGGGCGGCGAGGCCGCCACGATCGCGCTCGGGCGTGGCCACCCGGGCAGCCACGACCTGTCACTCGGCCCGCTCGGCGCGGGGGATCACCACGTGCCGAGGCGGCCGCTCGACGCCGGGGAGACGGCGCGCGCCGTACGCCTGATCACCGCCCATGTGAGCTGAGGGATGCCTGATGGATCTGGATCACGCTCGCGCGGTCGCCGTGGACGCGGCCGAGGCCGCGGGAAAGCTGCTCCTGGACGGCACCAGGGAGACGGTCGGCGTCCGCTCCAAGGGCGGCTCGGGGGACGTGGTGACCGATCTGGATCTGGCGTCGGAGAAACTGCTGCTGGAGCGGATCCTCACGGTCTACCCGTCCCATGCGGTCATCGCCGAGGAGTCGGGGCTGCTGGGTGTCTCGGGCGCTGAGTGGACCTGGCTGATCGATCCGCTCGACGGCACCAACAACGTGGCCATCGGCCTGCCCGCCTACGTCGTGGGCCTGGCGCTGTGCCGTGCGGGCCGGCCGATGCTGGGCGTGGTGCACGATCCGGTGTCGGCGCGGACCTGGTCGGCGGTCCGCGGCCACGGCGCGCTGGCCTCCACGGGGGCACGGCTGGCCGCCCGTCATCGACCATCACCCCACGGTCCGCTGCTCGCTTGGACCCAGGGGTATGCTGTGACCAGGGACGACACGAAGGTGCTCGAGCTGAGGCACGCGCTGGAGCTCGGCGCCCGGCGGGTGTTGCAGTTGTGGACGCCGCTGCTGTCGTGGGCCATGCTGGCACGTGGAGACATCGACGGCATGGTCGGCTACCAGGCCGAGGCCGTGGACCTGCCCGCGGGTGCGCTGATCGCGCAGGAGGCCGGGATCGAGATCCGGGCGCTGGACGGCGGGCCCTTCGAGGACACCATCGAGGGCACGGCCGAAGATCGCAGCTTTGTGGCGGCCCATCCGGAGGCCATGCAGGCGCTGCTGTCCCTTGTCCACCGATGAGTCACACCGATAAGTCACTTCGACGTCATGACCAGAGGGTGCCGGGTAACGGCACCGGCGGAAAGGAGAATCACCATGTCGGCAGTGTTGACCGGACTGACCATGGAGCTGAGCGTGATCGAGCCGGCGCGGGTGCTCTTCGCCTCCGCCTCGCGACCGGGGGCGACATGAGCGGCGAGCGCGCCACCGGCTGGGCGCATCCGTGGTTCGCGGCCGTGGTCGGTCCCCGCCCGTCGGAGGAGATGCCGGCGGAGGAGGCCGAGGACAGCGCCGCGAGCCGGCGCCGCTCTCCACGGCCCCTGACGATCCGCCGCCGCTGAGCGACGGCTATTTGAGCATGTACTTGCACGACCCCTTGCCGGAGGCCACCTTCTCGCCGTCCACGGTGATCCGGCAGGGGGCCGGCTTGAACTGGCCGTTGGCCGCGCGGACCGAGCCCGCCACGATCGAGACCAGACGGCCCACCTCCTGCTCGGCGGCGGTGAGCTCGATCCGGGCGGTCCTGGACCAGGGCAGCTTGGCCTCGTTCTCGACACCGCTCTCGTCCGCGTTGTACATGATCGGCTGAGCGGCCTTTCCCTTGCCCAGGACTTCGAGCTCGACCAGCCGGACCGCCTTCGGAGGGGGTTCCGAGACGGTGCTGGACGGCTCGGCCGAGGGTTCGGCCGCCGCGCCGGAGGGAGCGGTGGTGGCCGTTTTCGCCGTGGTCCCTCCGCCGCCGCAGGCGGTCAGCCCGACCACGGCCAAGAGGACAAGACCGAAACATCTGTTCAGAGGTGGTTTGGCCATGGCGACCATTCTCCTCTAGATCAACCGGCGGCGGGCCCTCAACCGAAGGTGACCAGTGCCCAGGTCGCCGTCAGCAGGCCCACGACCGCCAGGCCCGCGCCGGTCAGCAGGAAACGGCGCATCGGCACCTTGACGTCGTGGCGGCGGCACGACTCGAACCAGAGCAGCGTCGCCAGGGACGCCCACGGCGTGATGACCGGGCCCACGTTGGCGCCGACGAGCAGGGCCAGGAGCTGGCCGCGGTCGTGGGCGGCGATGACCTCCTCGACGGCCTTGAAGGCGGGCAGGTTGTTGATCAGATTGGACAGCCCGGCCCCGACGGCGGCCGTGCGGTACGGGTCCCGCTCGTCACCCAGCAGCCAGCCCATCAAGTCAGCCAGGCCGTACCGGCTGAGTGTGGGCACCACCAGGAACAGGCCCGTCACGAAGATGAGCAGCTGCCACGGCACCAGCCTCCAGGCCAGCCGCGCGCGATCGCGCACCGCGAAGGCGACCACCACGATGAGCGCCGCCACCGACGCGGCCGTCCACACCTCCACCCCCGCCAGCAGCGCGCCGATGAACAGCAGGCAGGCGGCCGAGGCGGTGCCGAACAGCACCCGATCGGCGACCGGCTCCAGCACCGGGGGCGTGTAGCGCTGCTCGCGCCGCTCGCCCCTGCGCCAGAAGAAGGCCCACAGAAACGCCATGGTGACGATGATCGCGACGGCCTGCGGCGCCCACATCCGGGCCGCGAACTGCAGTGGCGACAGGTCGATCGCGTCCATGGCCAGCAGGTTCGTCAGGTTGGACACCGGCAGCAGCAGGCTCGCGGTGTTGGCGAACCAGATGGTGGTCATGGCCAGCGGCAGGGCGGCGATGCGGGCCTTGGGGGCCAGGGCCAGCATGACGGGCGTGAGCAGCACCGCCGTCGTGTCCAAGTTCAGAAAAATCGTAATAAATGACGCAAAAGCCGTACAAAGAAGAAAGAGTGCGAAGTAGTTGCCGCGGCCGAGGACCGCCATCCTGGCCGCGATCACGTCGAAGACCTGAGCTTCCTTGGTGAGCTCCGCCAGCACGATGATCCCCACCAGGAACACCAGCAACGGCCCGATCTCGCCCATGCTCTCCCGCGCGACCGGCAGCGGGAGCAGCCCGGTGGCCACGAAGACCAGACCGAGCGCGAGCAGCCCGACCCTGATCCAGTCGAGCACGCCAAGACGCCGCAACACCCGATGATGATCGCACACCACCTGCGAAACGCCGATCCCGCGGGCGATACTGAGGGAATGGCACGCGACGGAAGGCCGACCCAGATCTTCGTCAGCTACTCCCCCGCCGACACGGCCTGGGCGACGTGGATCGCCTGGGAGCTGGAGGCGGCCGGCTACCGCACGATGATCCAGGCGTGGGACTTCGTGCCCGGCACCAACTTCATCGACTTCATGGACCGCGGGGTCAGCGAGGCGCAGCTCGTCGTGGCGGTGCTCTCGCGCAACTACCTGAGCTCCCGCTACGGGCGGATGGAGTGGCAGGCGGCGATGCGCGCCGACCCGGACGCCCCGTCCAACAAACTGGTCACCATCAGGCTGGAGGACGTCCGGCTCGAAGGGCTGCTGTCCACGATCACCTGGGTGGACCTGCTGGGCGTGACCGATCCGGGGCACGCCAGGGCGCTGCTGCTCGGCCGGGTCAGGGAGGCGCTCAACGGGCGGGCCAAGCCCGAGGCGGCGCCCTTGTTCCCGACCGGCTCCGACCTGCCGGCGCCGCTGCCGACGCTGCCTCCCGGCAGCGACTCCGGCGGTCGCTCCGGCAGGGGCGCACGCACCCGCCGCACGCCGGTGAGCGCGCCCAAGTTCCCGCCCGCCGCCGGCCCGCACGCCCAGCGTGCGTCCCTCAGCGTGCTGCACCTGGCCGGCCCCCGGTTCGGGCGGGCGCTGCCGGACCCGGGCGAGCCGTTCACGCCCGAGGACATCCAGGCCCGGATCTGGGCCGACCTCACCGCCATGTACGACAGGGGCGCGCCCCGGCCCGACCTCATCCTGGTCAGCGGCGACCTGACCGAGTCCGGCAGCCTCCGGCAGTTCGGGCAGGCCACCCGGTTCGTCACGGACTTACGGCTGCTGATCGGGCTGGAGCCGCACCGGCTGGTGATCGTGCCGGGCCCGCGCGACGTCACCAAGGCGGCGGCCAGCGCCTACTTCCTGACCTGCGAGGCCGACGACGTCAGCCCGCAGCCGCCCTACTGGCCCAAGTGGCGTCACTTCGCCGGCCTGTTCGGCGAGGTCTACCAGGGGCTCGACGACCGGGTGTTCGACGGCGGGCAGCCGTGGACCCTGTTCGAGGTGCCCGACCTGAAGCTGGTCGTGGCCGGGCTCAACTCGACGATCGCGATGAGCCACCTGGAGCGCGACGCCTACGCCATGCTCGGCGAGGGACAGGCCGCCTGGTTCGCCGAGCGGCTGCGGCCGTACGAGGAGCAGGGCTGGCTGCGCCTGGGCGCGATCGGGCACCCGCCCGCCGCCCTGCACGACGCGCCGGCGTACGAGCGGCTCCTGGCCCACCGGCTCAACCTGCTGTTCCAGGGGTCCGGCGGCCCCGCTGAGGGCGCCGTCGCCGCGCCCCGCCGCCACCAGGTGGTCCAGATCACCCCCGAGGGCGTCCGCACCTGGCTGCCCGACGGCGGCGAGCCCGAGCGGGTCCCGCACGTCTGGCGGGCCGCCCGCGCCACCTTCACCGGCGAGACGCCCTCCGGTCCGCCGCCGACCGGCGCCCCGGGCTCGGGGCAGGACAGGCGCCAGCCCACGCCCGTCGAGCTGCTGCTCGACCGGATCACCGAGGTCTGCGAGGCCAGGCACGAGCGGGCCAGGATCCGCCGCATGCCCGGCCACCTGGTGGTCACCCACCCCGACGACGGGTTCGTCCGCCAGCTGATGATCGGCGCGCACGTCGGCGAGCTCACCGCCGAGGACGCCGCCGAGTTCGTCCGGCAGGCGCACGCCAGCGAGCTGGCGGCCGAACTGGTCTACCAGGGGCCGCCGCCGTCACGCACGCTGCGCGACGACCTCATGCGCAGAGGGGTGCGGCTGCGCAGCTTCACCGAGTTCCAGGGCCTGCTCGACCTGTCCGGCTACGCCGCCGAGCAGACGGCCCGGCTCACCACCGACCGCCGCTACCCGCCCGAGCTGTACGTCCCGCAGCGCTACCGCGAGCTCGACCGGCCCGGCCACCACGTCAGGGAGGGGCTCACCGACGAGCTGATGCGGCTGCTGGCCACCGACCACGGCAGGTTCCTGCTGCTGCTCGGCGACTTCGGGCACGGCAAGACGTTCGCGCTGCGCGAGCTGGCCAGGCGCATCCCGGCCGAGCTGCCGCACCTGACGCCCATCCTCATCGAGCTGCGCGCCCTGGACAAGGCACACTCGGTGGACGGGCTCGTGGCCGCGCACCTGGCCAACCACGGCGAGGAGCTCATCGACCTCAAGGCCTTCCGCTACCTGCTCAGACAGGGCCGGATCGTTCTGCTGTTCGATGGTTTCGACGAGCTCGTCACCCGGCTCACCTACGACCGGGCGGCCGACCACCTGGCGACGTTACTGGCCGCGGCGGAGGACAAGGCGAAGATCGTGGTCGCCAGCCGTACCCAGCACTTCAAGTCGCACAGTCAGGTGCTGACGTCGCTCGGCGAGATGGTGGGCGTGCTGCCGCAGCGCCGGGTGCTGGGCCTGGAGGACTTCACCCACGACCAGATCCGCTCCTACCTCGCCAACCGGTTCGACGACGGCGACGAGGCGGCCGCCCGGATGTCGCTGATGGAGGGCATCCGGGACCTGCTGGCCCTGGCGCAGAATCCGCGGATGCTGAGCTTCATCGCCGACCTCGACGCCGACCGGCTGCGCACGGTGGCCCAGGCGCGGCACACGATCAGCCCCGCACTGCTGTACGAGGAGATCCTGCAGTCGTGGCTGGCCTTCGAGGAGCGGCGGGTCAAGGTGCCGGGGTCGGCCGCCACGCTGTCCACCGCGGAGCTGTGGCAGGCGGTGACGGCGCTGGCGCTGCGACTGTGGGACTCCGGCGAGTCACTGCTCGGCGTGGACGAGCTGACCGAGATCGCCGAGACCCTGGCCGATCTGGCCAGCGGCCAGCTCTCGGCCGCGCACACCGCCTACGCGATGGGGTCGGGCAGCCTGCTGGTGCGGACCGAGGAGGGGATGTTCGGGTTCATCCACGCCTCGGTGATGGAGTGGCTGATCGCCAGGCACGTGGCCACGACGATCGACGCGCCGGTGGCCCTGTCGCGCCGGCCGCTGACGGCGCTGACCGTCGAGTTCCTGTGCGACCTGGCCGACGTGCGCGCGCTGCGGGCGTGGGTGGCCGATCCGCCCGCCGACGACGTGTCCCGCGCGAACGCCGTCAAGATCGCGGCCCGCCTGCGCACCCCCGCGCGGGCCGACCTGCGCGGCGCGAACCTCAAGGGCGAGGACCTATCGGCCAGGGACCTGCAGGAGGTGGACCTGACCGGCGCCGACCTGACCGACGCGACCCTCGCGGGCACCAACCTGTCCAGGGCGGTCCTGCGTGACGCCAAGCTGGTCGGGGCGCGGCTCGACGGCGCCGTGCTGACCGGCGCCGACCTGTCCGGCGCCGACCTGTCCGGGGCGCGGCTGGCACGGACGGACCTGAGCGACGTGTCGGCCGAGGGCACCCGGTGGCACCGCGCCACCCTGATCAACACGACCGGCACGCCGCCGCACCTGCCGGGCGCCGCCGTGGTGCCGGGCCGACCGGTCGAGACGCAGCTCGCGCCCGCGGCGATCGGCGTCCCGTACGGATATCACTTCCAGACCAGCCGCCTGCCCGAGCCGATCGCCTACAGCTCGGACGGCTCGACCATCGCGATCGGCAACGAGGACGGCGGCGTGCTCCTGTGCACCGGCGGGCTGCCCGTACGCACCCTGCAGGGGCACACCGGCCGCGTCTACTCGATCTCGTTCGCCGGCGACCTGCTGGCGACCGGCGCGAGCGACGGCACCGTACTGCTGTGGGACTCCCTCACCGGCGAGCGGCTGCGCACGCTGAGCGGCCACCGCGACGGCGTCTGGCCGGTACGGCTCAGCCCCTCGGGAGAGCTGCTCGCGGCGGGCGGCGGCGACGGCGTGGTCCGGGTGTGGAACACCGCCACCGGTGACCTCCTGCACGAGCTGGCCGGGCATCAGGCGCCGATCTACACCGCCTCCTTCGGCGGCAACGTGCTGGTGACCGGCGACGCGGCGGGCATGCTGCGGGTCTGGGACCTGTCCACCGGCGGCCCGGCCAGGGCCCTGGAAGGCCACCGTGGCGCCGTCTACCGCGCCGTGCACAGCCCGGACGGCTCGCTGCTGGCCACCGGCGACGGCGCGGGCACGCTGCGCCTGTGGGACACCTCCACCTGGGCGCGGCGGCACGCGCTGACCGGGCTGCGGGGCAGCATCTACTGCGTGACGTTCTCGCCCGACGGCTCGCTGCTGGCCACCGGCGACACCTCCGGCGACGTGCGGCTGTGGGATGCGTCGGGTGAGTTCCGCGGCCTGCACACCACCCATGCCGCCGCCGTCTACCAGGTGGCTTTCTCCCCTGACGGCCGCACGCTGGCCACCGGTGACTCCGGCGGCGTGGTGCGGCTTCAGGCGGTCGGCACGCCGCAGCGGATCGAGCTGACCGGTCACCGCAGCTCGGTGTGGCCGTTCGCGTGGCGGCCCGACAGCGAGCAGCTCGCCACCAGCAGCAACGACGGCACGGTCCGGCTGTGGGATCCGAAGTCGGGCCAGTGCCAGCGGGTGCTGCGCGGGCACGGCAGGCGCATCTCCTCGGTCCGCTTCAGCGCCAACGGCTCGATGCTGGCGACCAGCGGCAACGACGGCGTCGTACGCGTGTGGGAGGCTCGCACCGGGCGGCGGCTGCGTGAGTTCACCGGCCACGCCGACCGGCTGATCTCCGCGCTGTTCTCCCCCGCCGGGCCGGTGCTGGCCACCTCCAGCAACGACGGCGGCGTGCACTTCTGGAACGCCACCACCGGCGACTACGAGCGCGAGCTGAACGCCGAGACCGACCACGTGTGGGCGGAGGCGTTCAGCCCCGACGGCACCATGCTGGCCACGGCCAACGACGACGACAGTGTGCGGATCTGGTGGCGGGCGACGGGGCGGCTGGTCGCCGGTCTCACCGACCACCGCGGCCGGGTCCGCTCGATCGCCTTCAGCCCCGACGGCCGCTACGTCGCCACCGGCTGCGACGACCGGCTGGTACGGATCTGGCACGTGGACTCCGGCGGCCGGGTGGCGACCCTGGAGGGGCACTCCGACCGGGTCTACTCGGTGGTGTTCTCGCCGTCGGGCGACCTGCTGGCGAGCGCCGGCAACGACGGCCAGGCCAGGGTGTGGGAGCTGCGGCCGGGCCAGCCGTGGCAGCCTGTCCTGCGGCACACCTTCGACGGTGGCGCGGGGCGGCTGTGGAGCGTCGACTTCAACGCCGCGGGCGACCGCGTCGCCGTCGGCGGCGATGACGCCGTGGTGCGGGTGTGGGACACCGGCTCGGGCCGGCTGCTGCACGCGCTCACCGGCCATTCGCGGCGCGTCTGGTCGGTCGCCTTCAGTCCCGCCTCGGACGTGCTGGCCAGCGCGGGCGACGACGGCGTGGTGATCGTCTGGGACGGGCCGGAGCGGCGGATGACCCTGCTCGGGCTGCCGGAGGGCTGGGCGGCGCTGGCGCCGGACGGCCGTTACAAGGTCCAGGGGGAGACGGCGGGGCAGTTCTGGCATGTCATCGGCATGTCACGGTTCGAGCTGGGCGAGCTGGACGCGCACCTGCCCGGGGTCCGCCAGGTGCCCCTCGACTCCCCCTTCTAGGCGTTTCCGGACATCGGGCGGCCCAGGAGGCCCGTCGCCACCGCCGCCACGTGGGGGGCCAGGTCGGGGGCGGCGGCTGCGGTGAGGGCCGGGGTGCCGACGACGGAACGCAGGATGCCGACCCCGACCAGCCAGGCGCTGAGCAGCTCGGCGCGCAGCTGGGCGTCCGGGCCCTCGGCCAGCTCCTCCAGTGCCGCGACGTAGGTGTCGCACACCTCCTGGCGGATGCGCTGCCGGGTGTCCTCGTGGCCGGCGGACTTCAGCATGGCGAGCAGTGGGTGCTCCCCGCCGTAGGACGACCAGTCATGGAAGACGACCTCGCGCATCATCCGGGCCACCAGCTCTTCCGGTGGCCCGTCGAGCAGGCCCGCGGGCGCCTCGCCGGTGGCGGTGGCCTCGTCGAAGAGGCGCTTCTTGGAGCCGAAGTAGCGGAAGATCAGGGTGGCGTCGACGTCCGCGTCACCGGCGATGTCGCGCACGCTGGTGGCGTCGTAGCCGTCGCGGGCGAACCGCAGCCTGGCGACCTCCAGCAGTCTCTCCCGGGTGGCCTCCCGGTCCCGCTTCCTCTTCGCCGTCACACCGCCTCCTAGTCATCGACCGTTGACATTGTAGGCGGTGCTCGTGTTACGGTCACCCAAGTCAGCGTTCGATGACTTGATGAGGAGCGGAAATATGCGTACTTATGTCGTGGCGGGCGGCACGACCGGCATGGGGCTGGGGCTCGCTCTGCACTATCTGCGGCAGGGCGACCAGGTGACCGTCGTGGGCAGCAATCCGGCGAAGGGCCGCCGGTTCATCGAGGACGCCGAGCGGCTGGGCGCCGGGAAGCGGGCCGCGTTCATCCAGGCCGACCTGACCTCCGTCGCCGAGAACCGGCGCGTCATCGAGGAGGTGCGGGCCCGGCACGACACGCTGGACGGGCTCGTCCTCACCGCGATGAGGCACTTCCCCGCACGCGTCGAAACCCCGGACGGCTTCGAGGCGACCTTCGCCCTCTACTACGTCAGCCGTTTCCTGCTCAGCCACGGCCTGACCGGCCTGCTGGCGAAGACGGACAGACCCATCATCGTGAGCATCTGCGGCGTCGGCATGACCAAGGGCCGCATCCACTGGGACGACCTCGGGCTCAAGAGGGGCTACGGCGGCATCAAGGCCACCCTCCAGGGCGGCCGCGCCACCGACCTGCTCGGCGTCGCCTACGCCGCCCGCCACGCGGACGGCCCGGTCCGGTTTCTGCTGCACCACCCGGGGTTCACCGACAGCGGGACCGGCAGCCTCAGCCAGCCCGCCAGGTCCATCGTCAAGGTGCTCGCCAAGCTCTTCGCCCAGCCGGTCGCCAAGAGCATCGAGCCGATCATCGAGCTGATGGACGACCCGCCGGAGGGCGCCCTGCTCGCCTACGACCGTCGCGAGCCCGTCGGCCTGTCACTGCCCACCCTCGACCCGGGCGACGCACGCCGCCTGTACGACCTGACCGGCCACCTGCTCTAGCCGCGGCTCGCGCGCAGCAGCAACTCCTGCCACACCTCGGCGACCCGCGCTTCGAGCTCGTCGAGCGGGCCGTCGTTCGGGATGACGATGTCCGCGACCGCGAGCCGGTCCTCCCGGCTCGCCTGGGCGGCGATGCGCGCCCTGGCGTCCTGCTCCGGCATCCCCCGGTGCTCGGCCAGGCGCGCGATGCGAACCTCGTCGGGGGCGTCCACGACGATCACCACGTCGTACATCGGCGCCAGCTTGTTCTCCGCCAGCAGGGGCACGTCGTAGACCACGATCGCGTCGGCGGCCGCCTCGCCCTGCGCCCGTGCCACCCGCTCCCCCACCAGCGGGTGCACGATCGCGTTGAGCGAGGCCAGCTTCTCGGAGTCGGCGAAGACGATGGCGCCGAGCCTCTCCCGGTTGAGCGAACCGTCCGCGTGCAGCACCGCCTCGCCGAACGTGGCCACCACCTTCGCCAGGCCCGGAGTGCCCGGCTCGACCACCTCACGGGCGATCCTGTCGGCGTCGATGACGACCGCACCCCTGGCCGCCAGCCGCCTGGCCACCTCGCTCTTGCCGGATCCGATGCCGCCGGTGAGCCCAATCTTCAGCACAGCGGCAGCCTATCCGCCCGTCAGCGCCGCAGGTGAACCAGTGTCACATGGTCGCTCATCCGCTCCCGGTGCGTCTCGCGATAGCCCAGGCGCCGGTAGAGGCGCAGATTCGGCTCCGACAGGTGGCCGGTGAACAGGTCGAACACCTCCGCCTCCGGCACCTGCTCGTGCAGCGCGGTCAGCAGGGCCGTGCCCAGCCCCTGGCCCTGGCGGTCGGGCGCCACGGCCAGCCGCCCCACCAGGCAGGTGCTCCCGGCCGACGTGCCGCGCACCGCGCCGATGATGCGGTCCGCCTCGACGGCCTTGAGCACGACACCGTTCTCGATCGCCTTGCGGACCTGATCGAGGGACTCCACCAGCGGCGGGATGTACGGATCGCCGTAAAGCTGCGCCTCGCTCACGTAAGCCGCCCGCTGCAGGGTCAGGATCTCGCCCGCGTCCGCGGCCACCGCCCGCTGGATCTCCACCCGTGCACCCTACTTCAGAGCGGCGGTACGGCGATCAGCGGACGAGGGCGAAGAAGGCGCGCACACCGGCGACCAGGCTGTCCGGGGCGGCCATCGCCACCATGTGGCTGGGGCTGGAGTGGCCGCCCCAGTGGACGACGCGGTTGCGGCGCTCGGCGATCCGGCGGAAGACCCGCGGCCCGCCGTGCGACACCCCGGTGGGCACGACGTCCTGGTCGATGGGCAGGCCGGCGGCCCCCTCGTAGTAGGGCCAGGATGAGGAGGCGCCCGTGGCGGTCAGCCAGTAGACGGAGGCGTTGGTGAGCAGCAGGTCGCGGGAGACGGGCTCGGCCGCGTCGGGCTTCTCACCTGGCCAGCCGTCGAACTCCTTGAACCGTTCGACCAGGTAGGCGAGCTGGGCGACGGGCGAGTCGGTCCAGCCGTGGCCGAGTGTCTGCGGGCGGGCGGCCAGGTAGGGGCCGTAACCGCTGCCGCCTTCCATCCACCCAGTCGCCTCCCGCAGCTCGGCCAGCTCCTCATCGGTGGCCCCGTCGAGCTCGGCGGGGTCGCCGGTCGGGATGCCGAGGCCGGCGGTGATGTGGGAGCCGATCACATGGTCACTGTCGAGCGCGGCCAGTTGGGGCGTGATCAGGGCGCCCGCGTCGTTGCCGTGCGCGCCGTACCTGGTGTATCCGAGCCTGCTCATCAGCTCCGCCCACGTCCGGGCCACACGGGCGACGCTCCACGGCCGCCCGCCGACCGGCCCGTCGGTCGGCCCGTCGGTCGGCCCGGGGTGTGGCTCGGGGAAGGGCGAGAAGCCGAACCCCGGCAGGGAGGGGGCGACCACGTGGAAGGCGATGGCGGGGTCGAGGCCGTGCGCCCTCGGGTCGGTGAGCGGGCCGATGACGTCGAGAAACTCGGCGACGGAGTTCGGCCAGCTGTGCGTCATGATGAGCGGCAGGGCGTGCGGCTCCGGTGACCTGGCGTGCACGAAGTGGATCGGCTGGCCGTCGATCTCGGTGGTGAACTGCGGGAAGGCGTTCAGCCTCGCCTCCTGCTCCCGCCAGCTGAACTCGTCGGCCCAGTACGCGGCCAGTTCGCGCAGATACTCCACCGGCACCCCGCGCTGCCACCCCGCGCCGGGCAGTCGCCGCGCCCACCGGGTGCGGTGGAGGCGGTCGCGGAGATCGACGAGGTCGGCCTGCGGCACGTTGACAAGGAAGGGCTTCATGCGGACCACGATGTCAGCCAATGCGGAAGGATTCGTTCCGCATCAAGACGTAAAGGCCGTGGTGGTTGGAGCCGCTGGAGCCGTCGCTACCGGTGGGCAATACTCTGCGATCCGGGCAAACTGCCACCGAATCGCCACACGGGGAGGCTCCAACGTATGAACACGCCACCATCGCCGCCCCCTGGAGCGGAGCGGACCGAAGAGCCAGTCGTCCGGATCGGGGCTCTCGTTCCGCTCACCCGGCCTGGCTGGGTCGAGGCGGGCCGACACGTGCTCGCCGGGCTCGAACTGGCCGTTCGCGAGGTCAACGACGCCGGCGGGATCGCCGGAAGACCGCTCGACCTGGTGGTCCGAGACACCGCGGCCGACCCGCGGAAGGCCGCGGCGGCCGTGGACGAACTGGCCCACCTGGGCGTGGCCGCCCTGGCGGGGGAGTATCACAGCGTCGTCGCCCGCGCCGCTGCCGCCAGGGCCGACGCCCTCGGCCTGCCGTTCCTCTGTTCGTCAGCGGTTCTCGACGCGCTCACCGACCAGCCGACGGAATGGGTCGCGCGCCTCGCCCCGGCCCAGTCCCACGGCTGGCGGATCTACGCGGACTTCCTCCTCGGCGCGGGCCACAGCCGGATCGCCGTGGCAGCCGAGCCGAGCGTCTACTGGGCATCCGGGGCCCGCATCCTGCGGGACCACCTCTCTTCACGCGGCGGCACCGTCATCGACCTCGACATGGGCACGCTCGCCCCCACGGACGTGTGCGACGAACTCGCCGGGGATCGCGCGACGGCCCTCCTCCTTCTGACCGGCCACCCGGAGCCGACGGTGTCGATCGTCAGGTCTGTCCGCCGCGACCAGCGGCTCACCGAGATCATGATCGGTGCTCCGGCGGGGCAACCGGAGTTCGCCGCATGGGCGACGTCGCTGGGCGACGACAGCGCCGCGATCCCGTTCCTGCGCTATCTGCCCGAGCGTCTCAGCCCACTGGGTGCACGGGTCGAGACGGCCCTCCGCGAGCGGCTGAGCGAAGCGCCGTCTTTCGTCGCCTTCGAGGGCTACGACACGATCACCGTCCTCGCCGAGGTGCTGCGCTCGCACGGCGCGGATCGGGCGCGCATCGCCGAATCCTGGCCGCGCGTCGCGGTCGAGGGCACCCGCGGGCTGATCCGGTTCTCCCGCACCCCAGGCATCAGCGTCTGGCAGTGGGCGTGGCCGCCGGTCCAAGTCGTTGATCGGGATCCGGCGGACCCCGATCGCTTCCGCATCCTCCACGCCGCCGGAGAGAGCGTCGGCGGAGAAAGCACGGAGCACGCCCCCACCCCGTGAGCAGACGGTGACCCCGGCGCATGCGAAAGGCCCCACACGAACCCGTGCGGGGCCTTTCTTCAACCTGCCGTCAGAGCGTCAGCTCTGGCCGCCCGCGAGCTTCTCGCGCAGAGCGGCGAGAGCCTCGTCGGAGGCGAGAGCACCCGCGGCCGGAGCCGACGAGGAACCGCCCGCCGGAGCCTGCGTCTCACCGGTGTAGGTCGAAGGAGCAGCCTCGCCCGCCTCGGCCTCGGCCTTGCGCGCCTCCTCGATCTGCTTACGGTGAGCCTCGAAGCGGGTCTGAGCCTCGGCGTACTGCCGCTCCCACTCCTCGCGCTGCTTGTCGAAGCCCTCGAGCCACTCACCCGTCTCGGGGTCGAAGCCCTCGGGGTAGATGTAGTTGCCCTGGTCGTCGTAGGTCGCGGCCATGCCGTAGAGGGTCGGGTCGAACTCGACCTCGGTGCCGACACCCTCGTTGGCCTGCTTCAGCGAGAGGCTGATGCGGCGGCGGTCGAGGTCGATGTCGATGATCTTCACGAAGATCTCGTCGCCGACCTGCACGACCTGCTCCGGAATCTCCACGTGGCGCTCGGCCAGCTCGGAGATGTGGACCAGACCCTCGATGCCCTCCTCGACCCGGACGAACGCACCGAACGGCACCAGCTTGGTGACCCGGCCGGGAACGACCTGGCCGATCTGGTGAGTGCGGGCGAACTGCTGCCACGGGTCTTCCTGGGTGGCCTTGAGCGACAGGGAGACGCGCTCGCGCTCCATGTCGACGTCGAGGACCTCGACCGTGACCTCCTGGCCGACTTCCACGACCTCGGAGGGGTGATCGATGTGCTTCCAGGACAGCTCGGACACGTGGACCAGGCCGTCGACGCCGCCGAGATCCACGAAGGCGCCGAAGTTGACGATCGAAGAGACAACGCCCTTGCGGACCTGACCCTTCTGCAGGGTGTTGAGGAACGTCTGGCGAACCTCGGACTGCGTCTGCTCAAGCCAGGCACGGCGCGACAGGACCACGTTGTTGCGGTTCTTGTCGAGCTCGATGATCTTGGCTTCGAGCTCGCGGCCGACGTACGGCTGCAGATCGCGGACCCGGCGCATCTCGACCAGGGACGCCGGCAGGAAGCCACGGAGGCCGATGTCCAGGATGAGTCCACCCTTGACGACCTCGATGACGGTGCCGGTGACGATGCCGTCCTCGTCCTTGATCTTCTCGATCGTGCCCCAGGCGCGCTCGTACTGAGCACGCTTCTTGGACAGGATCAGACGCCCTTCCTTGTCCTCCTTCTGGAGAACCAGGGCTTCGACATGCTCGCCGACTTCCACGACGTCCGCGGGGTCGACATCGTGCTTGATCGAAAGCTCACGCGAGGGAATGACTCCCTCGGTCTTGTAGCCGATATCGAGAAGGACCTCGTCTCGATCGACCTTGACGACGGTGCCCTCGACGATGTCGCCGTCGTTGAAGTACTTGATGGTCTCGTCGATCGCTGCGAGGAAGGCTTCCTCGGACCCGATGTCGTTGACCGCTACCTGCGGGGTGCTCGAGGTGGCCTCGGTGCTGGACGTCATGTGTGGAATTGCTCCGAACGCGGACAGGATGTCGATGTGGCGGATGCGCGGCAGGCCCTCTTCCGCATCAAGCCGATGAATGACGACGTCGACGTGACCGAGCGCGAGCCCGCTCCGTCTGAGGCGCGCGCGAGCCCACAGCGCAGCGATCAGCATATGAGACCATCGGCCTGGGGTCAATCCAGCCGACATATCCGCCACGCCTAATAGGCGTTGACCAGCGGTCTGCGCTTGGCCGTTATTTTACCCCGGAGCCTGCCCGGTATGGAGATCCGGCCCGGATCCCCGTCGGAGACGTACCGCTCACGAGGGTGCTTACGGAGCCACTCCAGCCAGTACTGCGAGCACCACTTGCGGCATTCGCCCTTGTTGCCGTTGCTCTGGATCCGCTGGATCGCTCCGCGATCGAAGTCTTTCGCGTACGGCGAACGCGACGGCTCGGCTCCGGCCAGGAACACGCCGGTGAAATCGTAGGCCGTGCCCTCCCAGGCGCCGCTGCGCGCCGTCTTCTTCGAGCGCGGCATCGACCCGTACGGCAGGGCCATGGTCTTCGCCGGGCCGGCGCCCAGCTTGCGCAGCAGCCGTTCGGCCTTGGCGATCTGCCGGCGCACCTTCTTCTTCGGCAGCGTCCTGAGGTTGGGATGCGACCAGGTGTGGTTGGCCACCTCGAAGCCGTTGCCGACCAGCCATCCCACGGCGGCGGCCTGTTCCGGCTCAGTCGGTAACCCGAAGGGGGTGTGGTTGATCCAGAAGGTGGCGACGGGCCGGAAGCCCGGATACTTCGCGGCGACCTGGAGGATGATGGCCACGGCCGTGCCGGGGCGGGGGTTGCCGGCGGCGTCGAGGCCGAAGTGGCTGGGGTGCCCGTCGTCGAAGGTCAGCACGACGGGAGACTTGCCCGCCGGCACCCGGATGTCGCCCGCGGCGAACTCCTTGGCGCTGATCGGCACGTACCCCTGCTCGGCGAGCTTCTCCAGCTCCCGCCTGAACTGCGCCGGGGTGCGGTCGATGGAAGCGTGCCGCTTCTTGACGATGCGGTGGTACATCAGCACGGGGACCAGGCCGAGCTCGTTGGCCTTGACCTGCCTGGCGAACTCGGGGGTGGCGACCACTCCCGGCGGCTGCCCCACCTGGGCCGGCGGCTCGCTGGTCGGCCGGGGCGTGACGCGCTGGGCGGCGGGGACCTGCGGGGCGGAGGACGGCAGCAACACCAGCCCGATGACCGCCACGACCACCACCACGACGTTGGCGATGCCGATGACCCGCGTGAGGGACGCTGAGGACCGCACAGAACTCCCGTGCCACTCGGGGAAAATTCCACCACAGAGTAGTGCAGAACCACCCGTTGATCGGTGCGCCCAGCGCCGGGCGCACCGACCACGAAGGGGCTCCGGGAGGTCAGTGGCCGGCGTCCTCCCAGGTGCGGCCCACGCCCACGGAGACCTCCAGCGGGACCCGCAGGTGGTAGGCGGCGTTCATCTGGCCGGTGACGAGCCGCCTGAGCGGCTCCAGCTCGCCGGGCGCCACCTCGAAGACCAGCTCGTCGTGGACCTGCAGCAGCATCCGCGAGGCCAGCCCCTCCTCGCGCAGCGCCTGCCGCGCGTGGAGCATCGCGACCTTGATGATGTCGGCGGCCGAGCCCTGGATGGGGGCGTTGAGCGCCATCCGCTCGGCCATCTCGCGCCGCTGGCGGTTGTCGCTGGTCAGGTCGGGAAGGTAGCGGCGGCGGCCCATCATGGTCTCGGTGTAGCCGTTGGTGCGCGCCTGCCGGACGATGTCCTGCAGGAAGTCGCGGACGCCGCCGAACTCGGTGAAGTATTCCTCCTTGAGCGCCCGCGCCTCGGCCACCGGGATGTTGAGCTGGTTGGACAGCCCGAAGTCGGACAGGCCGTAGGCCAGGCCGTAGTTCATCGCCTTGATGCGGGCGCGCAGCTCGCCGTCGATCTGCTCCGGCGGCAGGTCGAACACCCGGGCGGCGGTCGCCTGGTGGAAGTCGTGGCCGGACTCGAAGGCCTCGATCAGCGACTCGTCACCCGACAGGTGGGCCATGATGCGCAGCTCGATCTGGCTGTAGTCGGCCGTCAGCAGCGTCTCGTAGCCCTCGCCGACGACGAAGCCCTGCCGGATGCGGCGGCCCTCGGTGGTGCGGATTGGGATGTTCTGCAGGTTGGGCTTCTCCGACGACAGGCGGCCCGTCGCGGCGATGATCTGGTTGAAGGTGGTGTGGATGCGGCCGTCGTCGGCGATCTCCTTGATCAGGCCCTCGACCGTGGTGCGCAGCTTGGTCTGGTCACGGTGCCTGAGCATGATCGTCGGCAGCTCGTGGTCGGTCTGGGTGGCGAGCCAGGCGAGCTGGTCGGCGTCGGTGCTGTAGCCGGTCTTGATCTTCTTCGTCTTGGGCAGGCCGAGCTTGACGAACAGGATCTCCTGCAGCTGCTTGGGCGAGCCGAGGTTGAACTGCTCGCCGACCGCCCGGTGGGCCTCCTCGACGGCGTGCTTGACGGCGGCGCCGAACTCGGCCTCCAGGCCGGTGAAGTATTCGCTGTCGACGGCGATGCCCGCCCGCTCCATCTCGGCCAGGGCCGTGATCAGCGGCAGCTCCAGGTCGTCGACGAGCTGGGTGCCGCCACGCCCGGCCAGGAAGGCTTCGAGCGCCTCGGCCAGCTCGCGCACGGCGTGGGCGCGCAGCGCCAGGTCCTTCGCGGGGGCGTCCTCGTCGTCGCCGAACAGCGCCGCCTGCCCGCCGGGCTCGGCCTCGGCCCGCAGGTCGCGGTTGAGGTAGCGCCTGGCGAGGTCCTCCAGCGTGAAGGTGCGCTGGCCCGGCATCGCCAGGTAGGCGGCCAGGGCGGTGTCGCTGGTCAGCCCGCGCAGCTCCATGCCCTGCGCCCACAGCGCCAGGATCGGGCCCTTGGCGTCGTGCACGGCCTTGGGCCGGGACTCGTCGCCCAGCCAGTCGCGCAGCGCCATCTCGTCGGCCTCGGTCAGCTTGGCCGGGTCGATGTGCGCGGCGGTGCCGTCGGGCGAGGCGATCGCGATGGCGTCGATGCGGCCGGTGCCGCTGCCGTAGACGCCCTTGAAGGCCAGTCCGGCCCGGCCTGCGGGCAGCGCGGACAGCCAGCCGGCGACCCGGTCGGGGCCGAGGATGACGGTCTCGACCTCGAAGCCCTGCTCGGGCTCCTGCTCGCCGGTGCCGAGGGTCTTGAAGACGCGCTCGCGCAGCTCGCCGCGGATCTGGAGGGTGTCGAACAGCTTGTTGACCTCCTCGCGCTCCCAGGCGCCCTGCTTGAGCTCGGCCAGGTCGGCTTCCAGCGGCACGTCGCGCAGCAGCTCGGTGAGGCGCCGGTTCATCAGGACCTGGGCGACGTGCTCGCGCAGCTTGTCGCCCACCTTGCCCTTGACCTCGTCGACCCGGTCGACGAGGGCGGTCAGCGAGCCGAACTCGCGCACCCACTTGGCGGCGGTCTTCTCGCCCACGCTGGGGATGCTGAGCAGGTTGTCGCTCGGGTCGCCGCGCAGCGCCGCGAAGTCGGGATACTGGGTGGGGGTCAGGCCGTACTTCTCCTGGACCGCCTCCGGGGTGAACCTGGTCATGTCGCTGATGCCGCGCCGGGTCATCAGCACCGTGACGTTGTCGTTGACGAGCTGCAGCGCGTCACGGTCGCCGGTCACGATGAGCACGCTCATGCCCTCGGCGTCGGCGCGGGTGGCCAGGGTGGCGATCAGGTCGTCGGCCTCGAAGCCGGCCTTGGACAGGCGCGGGACGCGCAGCGTGTCGAGCAGCTCGAAGATGAGCTGCATCTGACCGCGGAAGTCCTCCGGGGTCTCGCTCCTGTTGGCCTTGTAGTCGGAGTATTCCTCATGCCGGAACGTCGGCTCCGAGCGGTCGAAGGCCACCGCGACGTGAGTCGGCTTCTCGTCGCGCAGAATGTTGGTCAGCATCGAGGTGAACCCGTAGACCGCCTCGGTGTGCTGACCGTCGGTGGTCATGAGGTTGGCATCCTTGAGCGCGTAGAAGGCGCGATAAGCCAGGGAATGCCCGTCTAGCAGCAGCAGGCACGGGCGGCTGGGGGTCACTTCACTCTTCGGCACACAGGCAGCCTAGTCTCCACCCACGACAGAAAACCCGAGCTCGAACGATAGGAGGCGTCCCTTTGACGCAGACGGATCCCCTGGTACTCGCCGACATCAGGGCCATGCACGAAGGCACCGTGGCCGAGCGGATGGGCATCGAGTTCACCGAGGTCGGCGCCGAGCGCGTGGCCGGCCGGATGCCGGTGGCGGGCAACACCCAGCCCTACGGGCTGCTGCACGGCGGAGCCTCGGTGGTGCTCGCCGAGACGCTGGGGTCGACCGCCGCCGCGATCCACGCCGGTCCCGAGCGGATCGCCGTCGGCATCGAGATCAACGCCACCCATCACCGGTCGGCGACGTCGGGTCACGTCACGGGCGTCGCCACCCGGTTGCACGGCGGCCGCACCCTGGCGACGTACGACATCGAGATCACCGACGAGCAGGGCCGTCGGGTCTGCACCTCACGCCTCACCTGCATGTTGCGCGACCGCTGAACCTTTTGCCCCAATGTGCCCTTTGCGCAGAGTACCCTCTCTCGCTACGGTTATGGGCAGCAGAGCCCGCGGGGAGACCGAGTAGATAACAGTGAGGTCGCATTTGCCTCATATGGCCCCAAAGGCCTCCCCCGGGCTCGTTACCAGCGAGGCGGGGACCCCGTAAACCCCGCCGTAAGCACGCCAGGCGTCACCCCCCATTTAGCCCCTGACCTGGCGCGTTGTTTGCTCACATCAGTGACACACACATGTCACTAATTGGTGACGAACGATACTGAACCGGGCGTACCCGCAATAAGCTCCCGCCACAGCATCCCAGTTTGTGCCTGCGATGCTCGCGTGTCGAGATGGAGGGGCACAACCCCGCCTTGACCTATCTGAGGGAGCACCATTGCGCAGAGCCGTGATCGCGTTCACGGCCTTCCTGGGTGGACTCATACTCGTGCTCGCCGCTCCGGCCTACGCGGCCGATCCGGAACAGAGCCTGAGGGGAACACTCAAATTCCAAGGCCAGCCAGTGAACGGCGTGAAAATCGTCGTGACCACCGAGAGCGGACAACCCGTCCAGGAGGTCACCAGCAACGCCCAGGGCGCATGGGAGGTACCGGTCCCCGAACCGGGACCGTACAAGGTCACACTTGATGTCAGCACCCTCCCGCAGAACATGGAGATCCGCGGCGGCAACAACGTGCGGACGCCGACCGTGTACGAGGGAAACCCGGCCTCCGTGCTGTACGCCCTGCAGGCCAAGAGCGCCGACGGCGCGCCGCCGGGTGACGGCGGCTCATCGAGCGCCTTCTGGCAGCGCGCGGCCCAGCTGACCTTCGAGGGGTTCAACCTGGGGTTGATCATCGCGCTCGCCGCGCTCGGCCTCTCCCTCATCTACGGCACCACGGGCCTGACCAACTTCGCCCACGGCGAGCTCGTCACGCTCGGCGCGCTGCTCGCCTACGGCTTCAACAGCGGCGTCGGCCTGCATCTCATCCCCGCGGCCATCCTGGCCGTCATCGTTGCGGGCGGGCTCGGCTACTCCCAGGACAGGTTCTTCTGGGGGCAACTCCGCAGGCGGGGCACCGGCATCATCGCCACGATGATCGTCTCGATCGGCGTGGCGCTGTTCCTGAGGTACCTGTTCCTCATCGTGTTCGGCGGTGAGAGCGACTCCTTCGTGCAGTACAACGCCCAGCCCGGCATGGAGCTCGGCCCCATCTCCGCCTCGCCGAAGAACCTCGTCGCCATGGCCATCGAGCTGATCGTCCTCGTCGTGGTCGGCATCGCGCTGCTGCGCACCCGTACCGGCAAGGCGGCCCGCGCCGTGGCCGACAACCCGGCGCTCGCGGCCTCCTCCGGCATCAACGTCGACCGGGTCATCCGCATCATCTGGACCATGGGCGGCGCCATCGCCGGCCTGGCCGGCATCATGCTCGGCCTGTCGCAGAACCTGAAGTTCACCATGGGCCAGGACCTGCTGCTGCTCATCTTCGCCGGCGTCACGCTCGGCGGGCTGGGCACCGCCTTCGGCGCGCTCGTCGGCTCGATCATCGTCGGCCTGTTCGTCCAGGTGTCCACCCTGTGGATACCGCCGGAGCTCAAGAACGTCGGGGCGCTGGCCGTGCTCATCATCGTGCTCCTCTTCCGGCCGCAGGGCATCCTCGGCCGCCGCGAGCGAATCGGCTGACGGGGGGAACCATGGACTGGACCACGATCATCTCCACCACCGTCAAGGCCGCCATCGGCGTCGAGACGGTCTGGTACGCGCTCGCCGCGATCGGCATCAACATCCACTTCGGCTACACCGGCCTGCTCAACTTCGGGCAGTCGGCGTTCCTGGCCGTCGCCGGGTACGGCCTGGCGGTCACCGTCACGGTGATCGGGCTGCCGTTCTGGCTCGGCATCCTGGTCGGCCTGGCCGCCGCGGTGCTGCTGGCCCTCCTGCTCGGCATCCCCACGCTGCGACTGAGGGCCGACTATCTGGCCATCGTCACCATCGCGGCGGCCGAGATCGTCAGGCTCATCTTCCGCTCGGTGGCGTTCAAGGACGTCTTCGGCGGCTCCGACGGCCGGCGCGGCTTCTCCAACGGCTTCTACGAACTCAACCCCTACCCCGACGGGACGTACGGCTTCGGCTGGTTCACCTTCAACGAGCGGGTGCTCTGGGTGCTGACCGTCGGCTGGATCCTCGTCGGCCTGTCGTGCCTCGTCGTCTATCTGCTCATGAAGAGCCCGTGGGGCCGCGTGCTCAAGGCGATCCGTGAGGACGAGGACGCCGTGCGCAGCCTGGGCAAGAACGTCTTCTCCTACAAGATGCAGTCGCTGATCCTCGGCGGCGTCATCGGATCTCTCGGCGGTTTCATCTACGGCCTGGCCTACGCCTCGGTGCAGCCTGACATCTTCGGCACCGAGACCACCTTCTTCGCCTACACCATCGTGATCCTCGGCGGCGCCGCCCGCGTGTTCGGCCCCGTCGCCGGTGCGATGATCTTCTGGGTGCTGCTGGTGCTGGTCAACGGCGTGCTCAGCGGGGCTGTCGAGTCCGGGTTCATCCCGTTCATGGACATCACCCAGGTGGGCCCGTTCCGCTTCCTGCTGGTCGGACTCGGACTGATCCTCTTGCTCGTCTACCGACCACAAGGCATCTTCGGGGACAAGAGGGAGATAGCAATCGATGCACGCTGAAACCACGAAAGATCAGAAGGCGGCGGCGCTGGCCGCCTTCGCAGATCTCGCCCGCGAACCCGGCGTGCCCAAGCCCGACCCGATCCTGGTGGTCGACAACGTGGTGCGCCGCTTCGGCGGCCTCACCGCGGTCGAGGTTCAGCACGTCGAGATCCAGCGCGGCTCCATCACCGCGCTGATCGGCCCGAACGGCGCCGGCAAGACCACCTTCTTCAACCAGCTGACCGGCTTCGACACCGCCGACTCCGGCCAGTGGACGTTCAACGGCCGCAGCATGAACGGCGTGCCGGCGCACAAGGTGGCCCGCGCCGGCATGGTCCGCACCTTCCAGCTCACCAAGGCGCTGTCCAAGCTCACGGTGCTGGAGAACATGCGGCTCGGCGCCCAGTCGCAGAAGGGTGAGACCTTCTGGCGGGCCCTGGTGCCGAGCCTGTGGCGCGGCCAGGAGGACGAGATCACCGAGCGGGCCGAGGAGTTGCTCGCCCGGTTCAAGCTCGACGCCAAGCGCGAGGACTTCGCCGGGTCGCTCTCCGGCGGCCAGCGCAAGCTGCTGGAGATGGCCCGCGCGCTCATGGTCCGCCCCGAGCTGGTCATGCTCGACGAGCCCATGGCCGGCGTCAACCCGGCCCTCACCCAGTCACTGCTCGGCCACGTCAAGGACCTGCGCGAGCAGGGCATGACCGTGCTGTTCGTCGAGCACGACATGGACATGGTGCGCGACATCAGCGACTGGGTGATCGTCATGGCCCAGGGCAACGTCATCGCCGAAGGGCCACCCGACACGATCATGTCCGACAACCGGGTCATCGACGCCTACCTGGGCGCCCACCACGACGCCCCTCTCTCGGAGGACGAGCTCGAACAGCAGCTCCACGAGGCCGAGAAGGAGCTCGTCACCGAGACCGAGGAGGAGACGAAGAAGTGAACGCCGTCCCCGAATCCACTCCCGAGTCGCAGGCCGCGGTCACCGACCGCAGCGCACACCTGGCCGGCGCGGAGAACGCCGTCCTGCGGTGCGACGAGCTGATCGCCGGCTACCTGCCGGGCGTCAACATCCTCAACGGCTCCGACCTGTACGTGGGCGACGGCGAGCTGATCGGCATCATCGGCCCCAACGGCGCCGGTAAGTCGACCCTGCTCAAGGCCATGTTCGGGCTGGTCAACATCCGCAGCGGCACGGTGCTGCTCAAGGGTGAGGACATCACGAACATGAAGGCGCACTCGCTGGTCTCACGCGGGGTCGGCTACGTCCCGCAGACCAACAACGTCTTCCCCAGCCTCACCATCGAGGAGAACCTCGAGATGGGCGCCTTCCAGGTGCCCGGCAAGTTCAAGGAGCGCTTCGAGTTCGTCGCCGAGCTGTTCCCGGCGCTCAAGGAGCGGCGCAAGCAGCGCGCCGGCTCCCTGTCGGGCGGCGAGCGGCAGATGGTCGCGATGGCCAGGGCGCTCATGACCGAGCCGTCGGTGCTGCTGCTGGACGAGCCGTCGGCGGGCCTGTCGCCCAAGCTGCAGGACCTGGTGTTCATCCAGGCCCAGCAGATCAACAAGGCGGGCGTGACCGTGATCATGGTGGAGCAGAACGCCAGGCGCTGCCTGCAGATCTGCCACCGCGGCTACGTGCTGGACCAGGGCCGCAACGCCTACACCGGCACCGGGCGCGAGCTCGCCCAGGACCCCAAGGTCATCCAGCTCTACCTCGGCACCCTCGCCAAGGCCTGACCGCCCGAAGCAACGGAGAAGGGGCTCCCCGCGAGCCCCTTCTCCGTTTTTTACTGCCCCGCGAGCCCCTTCTCCGTTTTCTGCCGCCCCACAGCCCCTTCTCCGCTTTTTACCGCCCCACAGCACTTTCTCGGTTTTTACTGGGTGATGTGCTACGACGATTCGCGGCGATCGTGCTCATCCTGCCCGCCCTCGCCGCCTGCCAGCAGACCCCCGCCCCCGGCGGGATGTACAGCACCGGCGGCGACACCGCCGACGACCCGTGCGCGCGCGTCGTGTCGGCCATCGGCTACGCGGGCCTCCTGCTCGGCCCCGAGGGCAGCGAGCAGGAGCAGGAGTTCGAGGACGCCCTGCTCGGCCGGCTCTCCGAGGTGCGCGGGATCACGCTCCAGTACGGTTCCCGCCTGCCGGCCTCCCTCTCCCCGGCCGTCCGTACGGTCCAGACAGCGACCGAGGGACTGGCACGGGCCGATGTGCCCAGGCAGCGCCAGGTGGCCCTCCTCAAGCGCTACAGGGCCGCGGCGGGGCAAATCAGGACAGGCTGTACGTAGCCAGACATGCAGAAGGGCCCGGTCCCAGGGGGGAGGATCGGGCCCTTCGCGGGTTGTCTCAGCTCACGAGCGACTAGCCGGCGATGTTGCCGGTGCGGTACTCGAGGGCCTTGGTGGCGTACTTGTTGTCCTCGCCGTACTGGTAGATGCCGATGGTCGCGACGGCCGGGTCACCGGCCTCGTTGAACTCGACCGGACCGCTCACGCCGTCGTAGTCGATGTCCTTGCCGGCCTTGAGCAGCTCGCTGCAGGTCTTGAAGTCCGTGCACTTCTCGCCGCCCTTGCTGACCTCGATCAGCTTGGCCGCCACGTCGGTGCCGACGTCGCTCTTGGCGGCCTCGGCGGCCAGCGCGAGCAGGTTGGCGGCGTCGTAGGACTCGGGCGCGTAGCTGAAGTCCTCAAGGTCGGGGTCGACCGCCAGCAGCTTCTTCTGGAACTCGTCCGGAGCCGCGGCGCCAGGGATGGTGCCCTTGACGCCCGTCAGGGTGCCCTTGGGCATCTTGATGTAGTTCGTGTTCGAGGTGTTGCCGTCGACCATGTACCACTTGTGCTTGTCGGCCGGCAGACCCTGCTTGATCAGCTCATTGATGACCTTGGCGGTCTCCTCGAAGCCGATGAGCACGATGCCCTTGGGGTTCTTGGCCTTGATCTTGGCGATGTCGGCGGCGAAGTCCGCCGCCTTCGGGTCGTAGTCGACCCGCTCGACCACTTCGGCGCCACTGTCCTGGACGGTCTTGGCGACCTGGTCGGCCAGGCCGGTGCCGTAGGAGTCCTGCATCGCCATGATGCCGACCGTGTCGTTGCCGTCGGCCACGACCAGGTCACCGAGCACCCGGCCCTGCAGCTTGTCGGGCGGCGAGGTGCGGAAGTACAGGCCCTTGTCCGCGATGGTGGTGAACTTGTCGGAGGTGTTGGCGGGCGAGAAGTGCACCACGCCGGCGCCCGTGATCTTGTCGATCACCGACTCCGACACCGACGAGGAAGCCGCGCCGATGATGGCGTCGGCCTTCTGCGCCAGCATCTTGTCCACGGACTGCGAAGCGATGTTCGTGGTGGTGTCGCCGGAGTCCGTGTGGATCTTCTCCACGTCCTTGCCGAGCACCCCACCGGCCTCGTTGATCTCCTTGATGGCCAGGTCCACCCCTGCGAACTCGGGCGGGCCGAGGAACGCCAGCGATCCGGTCTGCGGCAGGAGGGTGCCGAGGGTGAGCTTGCCGTCACCCTGCGCCACGGGAGCCGCGGCGGAGGACGAGGCGGCCGTGGGCGAGGAGGGTGCGGCGGTGTCGCTGCCACCACCGCAAGCTGTCAGGGCGAGGCCGGTGGCAGCCACGACAGCTAGCGCCCGCCCCATGGGAGCAATGCGGATCATGAAGTTTGTCTCCTTCATTTACGGTCCGGGATCTCTCAGCACCGCCGAGCACACCCGATCGAATGACGGAAACGTACAAAATGCCTGCACGTACATGCCAGTCATACGGATGAACTGTCGGCACTTGGATGCGGAGTCGTAACCAGTCCTCAACTTACGGCCGCAACCAGGGCATGCCTAAGGTTCGTCAGGTGAAGCAGTCGATGGTCTTGCTCGTTCTCGCCGGGCTCGTGTCCGGGTGCGGCGGATCGGCCCTCGCACCCCCTCCCACGGACGCCCCGCCGGCCGGCCTGTCGGTCTCCTTCGGCCAATGGCGCTCCGACGAGCCCGCGCACGTGCTGCAGGTCGCCGTCCGCAACACGAGCGCGACACCGGTGTACTTCGCCGACGTGCAGGTCGTCACCCCGTCGTTCGCCACGCTCGCCCCGCAGAAGGCCGGCATCACCATCCCGCGGACGGACAGGATGGACATCCCCACCCCCTACGGCAAGGCCGTCTGCCCGCCGGAGGGCCTGCCCGAGGTGCGGCCCGCGACCGTGGTGGCCCACCTGCGCGCCGAGTCCGAGCAGAAGCTGCGCCGGGTGGTGTTCAAGGTGCCGCACCCCGACCCGCTGCTGGCCAGGCTGGTGCGTGACGAGTGCGCCGAGCACCTGATCAAGCAGGCGGCCGAGATCTCCTTCGACCCCGAGTGGCGGCGCGAGGGCGAGGCCATGCGCGGCACCCTCATCCTGACCCGCCGCGGCACCGGCGCCGTGGCCGTGCACTCCGTCGGCGGCACCACCCACTACATCGCCACCCCGGTCGGCGACGGCAGCCCGCTGCTGGAGCTGGACGCGCGGGAGCGGGAGGCGCGGGCGCCGATCGAGCTCACCCCCGGCCGCTGCGACCCGCACGCCTTCGCCGAGGCCAAGAAGGCCTTCCAGTTCCCGGTGCGGGCCAGCGTCGACGGAGGCGAGCAGCGCGTGGTCATCGTCGCCCCGGCCCGGCCTGAGCAGGAGCGGCTCATCGACTACGCCTTGCAGGTCTGCGGCCTGAAGCCCGCCTAGCCGCGCTCCGCCGCGTCGTCCATAACGATCTGGGCAACCTCGCGCATGCTCAGCCGGCGGTCCATCGACGCCTTCTGGATCCACCGGAAGGCCTGCGGCTCGCTCCACCCGTGCTTGGCCATGAGCTGCCCCTTGGCCCGCTCGACCAGCTTGCGGGTCTCCAGCCGCTCCGACAGGCTCGACACCTCGGCGGCCAGGGCCACCATCTCCTCGTGCCTGCTCACCGCCATCTCGATCGCGGGCACCAGGTCGGCCTTGGTGAACGGCTTGACGAGGTAGGCCATCGCGCCCGCGTCCCGGGCCCGTTCGACCAGGTCACGCTGGGAGAACGCGGTGAGGATCAGGCACGGCGCCACCCGCTCGGCCACGATCCGCTCGGCGGCGGAGATGCCGTCGAGAATCGGCATCTTGACGTCCAGGATGACCAGATCGGGCCGCTCCTCCATGGCGAGCCGGATCGCTGTCTCGCCATCACCGGCCTCCCCCACGACGACGTAGCCGTCTTCCTGAAGCATCTCCTTGAGATCGAGGCGGATCAGTGCCTCGTCTTCCGCGATCACCACTCGCCGCTGCGTACTCACGAGCGCAAGAGTACCGATGTCCGGTAGATTAGATCCACGCCGGTGCCCTCCGCTGGTCCACGCCAGGGGCGAGGTACGGCACTTTCCGGACAATTCCGGAAATCAGCCGGAATGGTGGAATAGGCAGACACTGACGCCTCAAAAGCGTCTGCTCGAAAGGGCGTGCGGGTTCGAGTCCCGCTTCCGGCACACACCGTCGAGACCTTCAGTGACGATCCGCATGCTCTCCGCATGCATCCTCGTGAGACCGTCGACCACGCCACCCACTGCTACGCCACCTCCATTACCTCGTCGTGCACGAGTCCGTCGAGCGGCTCGACATCTGTGCCGGGGCCGAAACGCCGGAGGCGGCTCGGTACGCGTCGCGTCATGGGGAGGCGAAGAACGGGTAAGCCGCGCTCCGCACGGCGCCGAGGTGGAGTAGCCGGTCCATCTCTGGTGATGTACACGGTGAGGTTGCGATCATCGGAGGTGGGCGTGATGGGGTTGAGCGAGCGGGAGCGGGTGGAGTTCCTGGCCGAACCGCACATCGCCGGGCTGGCCGTGGACGCGGGGCCCGAGCGGGGGCCGCTGAGCGTGCCCGTCTGGTACGACTACGTGCCGGGTGGCGACCTGCTGTTCCTGACGGGCGCGGAATCCCGTAAGGCCGCCCTGATCGCCAAGGCGGGCCGGCTGACCGTGCTGGTCCAGCGGACCAGCCCGACCTACCGCTACGTGTCGGTCGAGGGGCCGGTGGTGGGCTCCGGTCCCACCACGCTGGAGCAGCTCACCCGGATCGCCGCGCGCTACCTGTCGCCCGAAGCCCTGCCGGGATACGTGGAGGGGTCCGACCCGCACGCGCTGGTGACGTTCAGGATGGCGCCGCAACGGTGGCTGTCGGCCGACCTCGGAGCGCTGTGACGGGGCCGCATCACGGTATTTTGAGGTACGTGACTGCTATCGATCCCACTGTGACCGGCGCCTACGGCGTCGGGCTCGCCACCATAGCCGCCGACGGCACCGTACTCGACACCTGGTTCCCCGCGCCGGAGCTGGGCGACCCGCCCGCGACCGGCACCGAGCGGCTCGCCGCCGAGGAGGCCGGGGAGCTGGCCTCCCTGATCGGCCCCGACCCGGCCAGGGGCGTCGAGGTGGTGGCGGTCCGCACCGGCATCGCCAAGCTCTCCGAGGCGCCGCTCGACGCGCACGACGTCTACCTGCGGCTGCACCTGCTGTCCAGCCGCCTGGTGCGCCCGCACGGGCTGAACCTCGACGGCGTCTTCGGCAAGCTCGCCAACGTCGTGTGGACCAGCCACGGGCCGTGTCCCGTCGAGGACTTCGAGCAGACGCGACTGCGGCTGCGGCTGAGCGCCAAGGGCGCGGTCGCGGTCCACGGCGTGGACAAGTTCCCGCGGATGGTCGACTACGTGATGCCCACGGGCGTGCGGATCGCCGACGCCGACCGGGTGCGCCTGGGCGCCCACCTGGCCGCCGGCACCACGGTCATGCACGAGGGCTTCGTCAACTACAACGCCGGCACGCTCGGCGCGTCCATGGTGGAGGGCAGGATCTCGGCCGGCGTGATCGTCGGCGAGGGTTCCGACGTGGGCGGCGGCGCCTCCATCATGGGCACCCTGTCGGGCGGCGGCACGCAGGTCATCTCCATCGGTGAGCGCTGCCTGCTCGGCGCGAACGCCGGCATCGGCATCAGCCTGGGCGACGACTGCGTGGTGGAGGCCGGGCTGTACGTCACGGCCGGCACCAAGGTGGCTCTGCCCGACGGCGACGTCGTCAAGGCCGAGCGGCTGTCGGGCACCAGCGGGATCCTGCTGCGCCGCAACTCCCAGTCCGGCGCGGTGGAGGCCGTCCCCCGCACCAGCGGCGGCGTCAAGCTCAACGCCGCGTTGCACGCCAACTGACACCGGCGCGGGCCGCCGCGCTCGTACACGCAGGGCAGCCGGTCGGCTGAACGCGAAGGGCCGCACGGACAGTGCGGCCCTTTCGACCCTCTACGGTCAGTTCGCGTGGGACACCGCGGAGCCGATGGTGTGCACGCGCAGCGCGTTGGTGGAGCCGTGGGTCCCGGGAGGCGAGCCGGCCACGATGACCACCTTGTCGCCCTTCTCCAGACGCCCCAGGGACAGCAGGGACGCCTCCACCTGCCGGACCATGTCGTCGGTGTGGTGCACGAACGGCACCTGGAACGTCTCCACCCCCCAGGTCAGCGACAGCTGGCCGCGCACGTGCGGGGAGGACGTGAAGGCCAGCAGCGGGATCGGGGAGCGGTAGCGGGCCAGGCGGCGGGCGGTCTCGCCGGACATGGTGAAGGCCACCAGCGCCTTGGCGCCGACGATGGCGCCGACCTCGGCGGCCGCGCGGGCGATGGCGCCGCCGGTGGTCTCCGGCATGCGCTCCAGGGTGTGGGTGGCCTGCAGGTAGGCCTTCTCGGCGGCGCAGGAGATGCGGTCCATGGTGGAGACCGCCTCGATCGGATAGTTGCCGACCGAGGTCTCGCCCGACAGCATGACGGCGTCGGCGCCGTCCATCACGGCGTAGGCGACGTCGGAGGCCTCGGCGCGGGTGGGCCGGGGGGCGCTCATCATCGAGTCGAGCATCTGGGTGGCGACGATGACCGGGCGGGCCTTCTCCCGGCACAGCTCGATGATGCGCCGCTGGACGATGGGGACCTGCTCCAGGGGCAGCTCGACGCCGAGGTCGCCGCGGGCGACCATGATGCCGTCGAAGGCCTCGATGATCTCCGGCAGGCGCTCGACGGCCTGCGGCTTCTCGATCTTGGCGAGCAGCGGCAGCCGGACGGCCTCCTGCTCCATGATGTTGCGCACCACGTCGGCGTCGGAGGGGCGGCGGACGAACGACAGGGCGATCATGTCGCAGCCGGTGCGCAGCGCCCAGCGCAGGTCGGCCTCGTCCTTGTCGGTGAGGGCGGGCGCGCTGACGTTGATGCCGGGCAGGTTGAGGCCCTTGTTGTCGGAGATCATGCCGCCGATGACGACGCGGGTGACGACCCGGTCGCCGTCGATCCGGGTGGCCTCCAGGACGAGGCGTCCGTCGTCGACCAGGATGGTGTCGCCGGGGCGCACGTCGCCCGGCAGTCCCTTGTAGGTGGTGGAGACCTGCTCGCGGTCACCGGGGACGTCTTCGGCGGTGATGGTGAAGACGTCACCGAAACCGAGCCGGACCGGGCCCTCCTCGAACCTGCCCACGCGGATCTTGGGACCCTGCAGGTCGGCCAGCACGCCTACGCCGCGGCCCAGGTCGGCCGCCACCTCCCTGACCCGGTCGTAGACCTCGCGGTGCAAGTCATGATCACCATGGCTGAGGTTGAACCGTGCGACGTCCATGCCCGCTGCGATGAGCTCGCGCAGGCGTTCAGGAGAGGACGTGGCTGGACCTAGAGTGCAGACGATTTTCGCGCGACGAGTCACGAGTCCTACCTTAATTGGTACAGACCACTTGGCAGTCATTGACGACGCAGAACGTACCCGAGATAGGACAACAGCACGGCAACGGCGACTGCCGGGCGGGTCAAGTTCGGGTATTGCTCCGGGAAGCGGACGCCCATCGTGGCCGTACGTTCACGGCTCGAAGGTGGCCGCCTTGTAGGCGTCGACGATGCCCCGGCCGAAGAAGCCGTTCTTCTTCGCGTCGCCTTCGCAGAGGTGGGTCTCCTTGTCGCCGAGGAGATCGTATTCGTACGCGCGCGGCGATGGGCAGGGTTTGGCCGTGGCGGTCCGGTAGAGGTAGTCCTCGACCTTGGCCGGCGAGAGGGTGACGCCTTCCTTGCCGGATCTGCCCGCCTTGCCGGGCTTGCCGAAGCGGCTGATCAGGATGGCGGCGACGCCGGTGGCGTGCGGTGCTGCCATGGAGGTGCCGTCGAGATACTGGTAGTAGGAGCAGGGCCCGCGGGTGCAGTCGCGCAGGACGTCGGCGGTCCTGGGCTTGCCGGACTTGTCGATCCTGCCCTTGGCGCGCAGCACGGCCTCGGGGGCCGCGGCCAGGATCGAGCGGGCGGGTGAGGCGGCCTTGCCGTCCAGGGCGTCGCCGCCGGGCGCCGACAGGTCGGTCTGTTCGATGCCGTAGTCGCTGTAGACGGCCTTGCGGCCGGAGGGGCCGACGGAGGAGATCGAGATGACGCCGGCGGACTCGGCGGGCACGTTGAGGCAGGAGTTGTCGACCTTGCGGACCCGCTCCCCGCCGCGCGGGTAACCGGGGCTGGCCTCGTCCAGCTTGGGCTTGCCGAGGTCGGTGGCGCCGTTGCCGAGGGCGGAGACGAGGGTGACGCCCTTCTGGCGGGCGTAGTCGAGGGCCCGCTGCATGCCGGTGATGATGGCGCGCTGCTCCAGCCGCTCCTTGGCGCTGTCGGAGGGGTTGTTCCGGCAGTTGAACAGCCAGGGGTCGACGTAGTAACTCATGTTGACCACGTCGACGCCGATGTCGGCGGCGTAGGTGAGGGCGTCGAGGCTGGCCTTGAGGAAGAAGAAGCCGGAATCCTGACCCGCCCTGATGTTGACGAGCTGCACGCCCGGCGCCACTCCGGCGATCCCGATGCCGTTGATCGGGGAGGCGATGGTGCTGGCGACGTGCGTGCCGTGACCGTCGTCGTCCTGGTCGACCGCGTCCTTGCAGTCGCTGGTCTCACAGGGCCCGTCGAGGGTCTCGCCCTTTTCGTCCTTGGGCTTGTCAGTGACGAAGTTGCGGCTGAGCTCGCGGTTGAAGTTCGGGGCGATGTCGGGGTGCTTGCCGTCGATGCCGGTGTCGATGACGCCGACGAGCACCTTGTGGCTGCCCGGCGCCTTGGCGTGCGCGCGGTCGGCGCCGATCATCTTCATGTCCCACTGGCGGCCGGAGAGCGGGTCACTCCGGCTGCTCCTGGTGAAGGAGCCGGCGTCGGGGAAGGCGCGCGCGGAGCCGGCGGCGGAGGCGTAACCGATCCGGCGGTCGGTGGAGACGCCGACGATCGCCGGGTCCGAGCCGACGACCTCGGCGAACGTGGCTCCGGCTCGGGCGAGTACGTACCCGAGCTTGGCGGAGGTGTGCAGGGCGGTGCCGCCCGCGCCCTTGATGAGGTCGAGCGCGTCGGCCTGCCGGCCGTCGGCGTAGAAGACCAGATACTCCGCCTGGGCTCCCCGTACGGTCTGGCCGCCGGCCTGCTGGGCGGTGACGGACGCGCAGGCGGTGAGCGAGGCCGCGAGGACCGTGGCCGCGAGGCAGGAGAAAATTCTCCGCATTCTTCCCCCATCCTCCGCAATCCCCTAGAAAGGGCATCTTCCCGGCAGTCATCAGGTGATGCAACTCTGTGCACACGCTTTGGCATGTCTCGCCCCGCGCGCAAACCGTACAAGAAGCATGAAAAACGCCCGCCCCCGGAGGGGCGGGCGCTCCCCCACGTCGCTACACCAGCGGACGCGCCGTCGGCAGGATCGGGTACGGCAGGGCCGTCTCGCCGGTGAGGAACCGGTCGACGCCGCTGGCGGCGGCGCGGCCCTCGGCGATGGCCCACACGATCAGCGACTGCCCGCGTCCCATGTCGCCGGCCACGAACACGCCGTCGACCTTGGACATGTACGTCTTGTCCCGCGAGACGTTGCCCCGCGCGTCGTAGAACCCGTCGCCCGCCAGCACCGCGAGGTCCTGCAGCAGCGCGCCCTTCTCCGGGCCGAGGAAGCCCATCGCCAGCGTGACCAGCTCGGCGGGGATCTCCCGCTCGCTGCCGGGGACCGGCTTGAACCCGTTCTGCGGGCCCTCGACCTCGACCAGGCGCAGCGCCCGGACGTTGCCGTCGGCGTCGCCGGCGAACTCGGTGGTGGAGACCGCGTAGACGCGCTCTCCCTGGCCCTCGGCGAGCTCCTCGTGCGCGCTCTCCATCTTGAACAGGATGGGGAAGGTGGGCCACGGCTGGTTCGCCGCCCTGGTGGCGGGCGGCTGCGGCATGATCTCCAGCTGGGTGACGGAGGCCGCGCCCTGCCTGATCGCGGTGCCGATGCAGTCGGCCCCGGTGTCGCCGCCGCCGATCACCACGACGTGCTTGCCCTCGGCGGACACCGGCGGGGTGGCGTAGTCGCCCTCCTGCACCTTGTTGGACAGGGGGAGATACTCCATCGCCTGGTAGACGCCCTTGAGGTCGCGGCCCGGCACCGGCAGGTCACGCCAGGCGGTGGCGCCGCCCGACAGCACCACGGCGTCGAACTCCGCGCGCAGCTCGGCGGCGGTGACGTCGACGCCGACGTTCACGCCGGTGCGGAACTCGGTGCCCTCCGCCCGCATCTGCTCCAGGCGGCGCTCGATGTGCCGCTTCTCCATCTTGAACTCGGGGATGCCGTACCGGAGCAGCCCGCCGACGCGGTCGGCCCGTTCGAACACCACCACGTCGTGGCCCGCCCGGGTGAGCTGCTGGGCGGCGGCCAGCCCGGCGGGGCCGGAGCCGACCACCGCGACCCGCTTGCCCGTCCTGCGGGCCGCGGGCTGCGGCGTCACCCAGCCCTCGGCGAACGCGCGGTCGATGATCTCGACCTCGACCCGCTTGATCGCCACCGGGTCGGAGTTGATGCCGAGCACGCACGCCGCCTCGCACGGAGCCGGGCAGAGCCTGCCGGTGAACTCCGGGAAGTTGTTCGTGGCGTGCAGCCGCTCGATCGCCTCCCGCCAGTCGGTCCGGTGGACCAGGTCGTTCCACTCGGGGATGAGGTTGCCCAGCGGGCAGCCGTTGTGGCAGAACGGGATGCCGCAGTCCATGCAGCGGGCCGCCTGCTTGGTCAGCTTCTCCTGCGGGAAGTCCTGGTAGACCTCCTGCCAGTCGCCGATGCGGACGTCCACGGGACGGCGCGCCGGCAGCTCCCGTTCGTGCGTGAGAAAACCCTTGGGGTCAGCCATCGGTACGCCTCCCTATCCCTGCACCGCAGCCGCCATGACGGCCTCGTCGATGTCCCTGCCTTCGATCCGGGCGGCCTCGGCGGCCTCCATGACCCGCTTGTAATCGGTCGGCATGATCTTGCCGAACCGGGCGAGCGCGTCGTCCCAGTCGGCCAGCAACTGCTTGGCCACCGGCGAGCCGGTCTCGGCGAAGTGCTTCTCCACGGTCTCCTTGAGGAACTCCGCGTCCTGCTCGGTGAGCGCCTCCAGGGCGACCATCTCCCGGTTGACCCGCTCGGCCTTGAGGTCGAGCAGGTAGGCGACGCCGCCGGACATGCCGGCCGCGAAGTTGCGCCCGGTCGGGCCGAGCACCACCGTGGTGCCGCCGGTCATGTACTCGCAGCCGTGGTCGCCGACGCCCTCGACGACGGCGGTGGCGCCGGAGTTGCGGACGCAGAACCGCTCCCCCACCACTCCCCGGATGAACACCTCTCCGGACGTGGCGCCGTACAGCGCGACGTTGCCGGCGATGATGTGCCCGTCCAGCGGAGCCGCCTCGTGCGGGCGCAGCGTGAGCCGACCGCCCGACAGCCCCTTGCCGAGGTAGTCGTTGGCGTCGCCGGTGAGCCGCAGCGTGATGCCGCGGGGCACGAACGCGCCGAAGGAGTTGCCGGCCGAACCGGTGAAGGAGATGTCGATGGTGTTGTCCGGCAGGCCCGCGCCGCCGTACCGCTTGGTGACCTGGTAGCCGAGCATGGTGCCGACGGTCCGGTTCACGTTGCGGATGGGCAGCTCCAGCGTCACCGGGGTGCCGTCGCGAAGCGCGCCCTCGGCCAGCTGGATCAGCGTGTTGTCCAGCGCGTGCCGCAGGCCGTGGTCCTGCGCGACGGTGCGCCGCAGCGGGGTGCCGCTGGGCAGCTCCGGCAGGTGCAGGATCGGCGACAGGTCGAGCCCGCTGGCCTTCCAGTGGTTCTCGGCCGCCGCCATGTCGAGCATCTCCACGTGCCCGATCGCCTCGTCGAGCGTGCGGAAGCCCAGCTCGGCGAGGTACTCGCGGATCTCCTCGGCGATGAACTCGAAGAAGTTGACCACGAACTCGGGCTTGCCGGTGAAGCGCTTGCGCAGCTCCGGGTTCTGGGTGGCGACGCCCACCGGGCAGGTGTCGAGGTGACACACCCGCATCATCACGCAGCCGGACACGACCAGCGGCGCGGTGGCGAAGCCGTACTCCTCGGCGCCGAGGAGCGCGGCGATGACCACGTCACGGCCGGTCTTGAGCTGGCCGTCGACCTGCACCACGATCCGGTCGCGCAGGTTGTTGAGCAGCAGCGTCTGCTGCGTCTCGGCCAGGCCGAGCTCCCACGGCGCGCCCGCGTGCTTGAGGCTCGTCAGCGGGGACGCCCCGGTGCCGCCGTCGTGGCCGGAGATCAGCACCACGTCCGCGTGCGCCTTGGACACGCCCGCCGCGACCGTGCCGACCCCGACCTCGGCGACCAGCTTCACGTGCACCCGCGACTCCGGGTTGGAGTTCTTCAGGTCGTGGATGAGCTGGGCCAGGTCCTCGATCGAGTAGATGTCGTGGTGCGGCGGCGGCGAGATGAGGCCGACGCCCGGCGTGGAGTGCCTGGTCTTGGCGATCCACGGGTAGACCTTGTGACCCGGCAACTGGCCGCCCTCGCCGGGCTTGGCGCCCTGGGCCATCTTGATCTGCAGGTCCGAGGCGTTCACCAGGTATTCGGAGGTCACCCCGAACCGGCCGGAGGCCACCTGCTTGATCGCGCTGCGGCGCGCGTCGTCGTACAGGCGCTCGGGGTCCTCGCCGCCCTCGCCGGTGTTGGACTTGCCGCCGAGGCGGTTCATCGCGATGGCGAGCGTCTCGTGCGCCTCCATCGAGATCGAGCCGTACGACATCGCGCCCGTGGAGAACCGCTTGACGATCTCCGAGACGGGCTCGACCTCCTCGATCGGGATCGAGGCGCCCTTGCGCAGCTTGAACAGGCCACGCAGCGTCATCAGCCGCTCGGCCTGGGAGTCCACCATGCCGGTGTACTCCTTGAAGATCTCGTAGCGGCGGCTCCTGGTGGCGTGCTGCAGCTTGAAGACCGTCTCCGGGTTGAACAGGTGCGGCTCGCCCTCGCGGCGCCATTGGTACTCGCCGCCGACCTGCAGCCGCCGGTGCGGGTTCTCCGCGCGCGGGTAGGCGTGCCGGTGCCGCCCGGCCGTCTCACCGGCCAGCACGTCGAAGCCGACGCCGCCGAGCCGGGAGGTGGTGCCGGTGAAGCAGGAGTCGATGACCTCCTGGCTGAGGCCGAGCGCCTCGAAGATCTGCGCGCCGGTGTAGGAGGCGACCGTGGACACGCCCATCTTGGACATCACCTTGATGACGCCCTTGCCGTAGGCCTTGATGAGGTTGCGCACGGCCTTGCGCTTGTCGATCGCCAGCACGCCGGAGTCGACGAGGTCCTCGACGGTCTCGATGGCAAGGTAGGGGTTCACCGCGCCGGCGCCGTAGCCGATCAGCAGCGCCATGTGGTGGCACTCGCGGGCCTCGCCGGTCTCGATGACCAGGCCGATCTTCGTACGGGTCCGCTCCTGGATCAGGTGGTGGTGCACGGCGCCGGTGAGCAGCAGCGCCGGGATCGGCGCGAGGGTCTCGGAGGAGCCGCGGTCGGACAGCACGATGATCCGGGCGCCGTCGGCGATCGCCCGCGACGCCTCGGCCCTGATCTCCTGCAGGCGGGTCAGCAGCGCCTGGCCGCCGCCCGCCACCGGGTAGAGGCCGGAGATCACATGCGGGTGGAAGCCGGGCAGGTCATGCTCGTCGTTGATGTGGATGATCTTGGCGAGCTCGTCGTTGTCGATCACCGGGTACGGCAGCACCAGCTGCCGGCAGGACGTCGGGCCCGGGTCGAGCAGGTTGCCCTCGGGGCCGATGACACTGGCCAGGGAGGTGACCAGCTCTTCCCGGATGGCGTCCAGCGGCGGGTTGGTGACCTGCGCGAACAGCTGCGTGAAGTAGTCGAACAGCAGCCTGGGCTTCTCGCTCAGCACCGCGACCGGCGTGTCGGTGCCCATCGAGCCGATCGGCTCGATGCCGGACCTGGCCATCGGCGCGAGGATGATGCGCAGCTCCTCCTCGGTGTAGCCGAAGGTCTGCTGCCGCTTCACGAGCGCCTCGTGCGTCGGGATCTCCCGCTGGCGCTCGGGCAGCTCCTCGAAGCGCACCAGACCGGCGTGCAGCCAGTCTTCGTACGGCAACGCGGCGGCGAGCTCGGCCTTGATCTCGTCGTCCTCGATGATCTTGCCGCGGGCGGTGTCGATGAGGAACATCCTGCCGGGCTGCAGGCGGCCCTTGCGGACCACGTCCTCGGGCGCGAAGTCGAGCACGCCGGCCTCGGAGGCCAGCACGACGAGTCCGTCGGCGGTCACCCAGAACCGGCCGGGGCGCAGGCCGTTGCGGTCGAGCACGGCGCCGGCCAGCGTGCCGTCGGTGAACGTGATCGACGCCGGGCCGTCCCAGGCCTCCATCAGCGAGGAGTGGAACTCGTAGAAGGCGCGCCGCGCGGCATCCATCTCGGTGTGGTTCTCCCACGCCTCCGGGATCATCATCAGCACGGCGTGCGGCAGGCTGCGCCCGCCCAGGTGGAGCAGCTCCAGCACCTCGTCGAAGGAGGCGGTGTCGCTGGCGTCCGGGTCGCAGATCGGGAAGAGCCGCGACAGGTCGCCCGGGATGACGGACGACTCCAGCATGGCCTCGCGGGCCCGCATCCAGTTGCGGTTGCCCTTGACCGTGTTGATCTCGCCGTTGTGCGCGACGTAACGGTAGGGGTGGGCCAGCGGCCAGCTCGGGAAGGTGTTGGTCGAGAAGCGCGAGTGCACCAGCGCGATCGCGCTGTGGTAGCGCTCGTCGGACAGGTCGGGGAAGAACGGCTCGACCTGGTCGGGGGTGAGCATGCCCTTGTAGACGATCGTCCGCGCCGACAGGGACGTGAAGTACACGTCCACCTCGTGCTCGGCCCGCTTGCGCAGGCAGAAGGCGAGCCGGTCGAGCTCCAGCCCGGACTCGCCGCCGGGGGCGGACACGAAGATCTGCTTGAAGAACGGCATCACGGCGCGGGCGCTCGGCCCCGGCAGGGCGCGGTCGACCGGCACGTCCCGCCAGCCGAGCACGGTGAGGCCCTCTTCGGCGGCGATCTCCTCGATCATGCCGACACCGATCGCGCGAGCCTCGTCGTCGATCGGCAGGAAGGCGATGCCGGTGGCGTACCGGCCGCTCTCGGGCAGGGTGAACGGCACGTTCGCCCGGTAGAACCCATCAGGGATCTGCGTCAGGATCCCGGCTCCGTCGCCGGTGTCCGGCTCGCTACCCTTGGCCCCCCGGTGATCGAGATTGCACAGTGCCGTCAGCGCCTTGACCACGATGTCGTGCCCCCGGCGACCAGCGACGTCGGCGACCATCGCGACACCGCAGGCGTCATGCTCGTTCGCGGGGTCGTAGAGGCCCTGGGGCTCGGGGAACCCGAGGTGGGCAGCAGGCATTGAATCCCTCCCGTCGTCTTCGTCTGTCTGAACTGCTTTACAGGCGGGGACGACGTTGGCCCTGCTGCGTATCGATAGAGGTTACCGCACGCTGCCAGAATGGTGCCCGCCCTGTCCACCCAGCGAACATTCACCACATTTCCGGACATTCTGCTTAGCTTCTGGCCCTCGATAGGGTTGCCCCATGGAGCGTGACGGGGTGGAGCGCCTGCTGGATGCGGCCGGGGCGGACAGCAGGAGGCTGAGGCACGCCCTGACCCTCCTCTGCGACGGCCAGTGGTGGACCCTGGCCGACCTGGTCAGGCAGAGCGCCACGTCCAGGCGCACGATCGAGGAGCTGCTGCGGGAGCTGCGCCTGGAGCGCTCCGGCGACCGGTTCCGGGTGCCGCCGGAGCACTCCCCCGACTACCAGGACCTGCTGGCCGTCGCCCCTCCGCCCGAGGACCCCGTCGCCCACCTCCTGTCCCACTACGGGCCGGTGCTGGAGCGCCTGGGCGAGCTCATCGCCAAGGCGCCACGCGCCCGGCACACGCTCGACCACGTGGCGGCCACCCCCGACACCGTCCTGCGCAGGGCCCTGCTGCTCGGCGCCCGGTTCTGGCTGCCGGGCGCCCGGCTGCTCTGCGTGGGCGACCACGACCTCACCTCGCTCGCCGTCAAGCTCGTCCACCCGGAGACGGACGTCACGGTGGTCGACGTCGACGAGCGCATCCTCGCCTACATCGACGAGCAGGACCTGGGCGTCCGCACCCGCTGGGCAGACCTGCGCCTCACCCTGCCCCCGTCGGCCCGCGACCACGACCTGGCCATCACCGATCCGCCGTACACCCCTGAGGGCATCAGCCTGTTCACCGCCCGCGCGATCGAGGGCCTGAAGGACGACGGCCGGATCCTGCTCGCCTACGGCGCGAGCGAGCGCACCCCGGCCTTGGCCCTCAAAGTGCAAAATTCGCTCGCGGCGTTGAACCTAACTTTCGACGCCATATACCCGGATTTCAACCGATATTTCGGTGCGGAGGCCATCGGGTCCGCCGCCGACCTCTACATTCTCCGCCCCACCACGAAAACCCGCCCCGCCGCGGCCGCCCGCCTCGACCGGGCCGTCACCGCCATCTACACGCAGGGCCCCCAGTCGATCGAGTCCACCCGGACCGGTGCCGAGCCCGCCACCTCCACGGCCGACCTCCTCGTCGGCGACTGGCCCAAGTCCCTCCCCCAGCCCAGGGCCAAGCTCACCACCTGGCTGACCAAGCCCTACGCGGCCACCCTCGGCAGCGTGGCCGTCGCCGTGCCCGCCGGCCTGGAGAGCGCCGTCCCCCGCCTCCTGCTCGCCACCCGCGCCACCCACGTCGACCTCCACCTGACCGAACCCCCGGCCCGCCTCCCCGCCGTCCTGGCCACCGTCTACGACTGCACCACCGACGGCACCGTCCTGCACGCCACCCGCCGCCCCCAGCCGGCGGACCCCGAGGACCAGGTGCTGCGCCGCATCCTCGACCACGGCCACGCCAAACTCGCCAACACCTGGCGCGAGGCCCTCATCTCCCTGGCCCGCGCCCAGGGCTCCACCCTCACCAAGAACGAGGCTCGCACCCTCATCCGCCAGGCCGCCCCCTGGGCCGAAGACCTCACCCCCCTGGAAACCCCCCTCCACCACCTGGCCTCCCTCCCCGCCCAAGTCACCACCACCATCCACGCCCTCACCACCACCACCTGATCCCCAACCCCGCGATCCCCCCAGGCCCGAAGTCCGCCCACCGCACCACCCAACCCCCCCATCCCCAGGCCCGGATTGGCGTCTCGCCTCACCTCCTGACCTCCTGACGGCACAAAGTGCCGCGCCCTGCCTGGTGGCCATCCGGCCCACCGTCGCGCCAGGGCCAGCTCGGCGTGCCGCCCTCCCAGCGCGCGACGCGCTGTTGGCTGAGGGCGACATTGTGTACGGCGCGGCCCGGGGAACACCGGCCTCCGGCCCACCATCGGGCGCGCTGGCGGCGTGTCCCGAGGGTGGGGTGATCTCTCGCCGTGACGGCGCTTGCTTCACCCTCCAAGGGGCGAGACCCGGCCATGCGGCCCACTCGACACACAGGACCCGCGGTCAGCGGGTCGGCTCAGGTGGCGGCCAGGACGCGGGCCTGGATCGCGTTGCCGAGGGCGTCGAGGGCGATGAGAGGGCGGACCAGGTCGGTGCCTCGCGCTGCGGTGGTGGCGCCCAGCCAGCTCACCGTGACGTAGTGGCCCAGGGCACGGACTTCGGCGCGGCTCCGGGCCGGGTCGAACGGCGTCGCCTGCCGTACGAAACCGTCCGCGCGCAGGGCGGCCACCAGGGCGTCGGCGGTGCGGCCGTCCGGGAGGTTGAAGATGACGAACTGGCCGGCGACGGACGAGCCTCTGTAGGTGGCTCGCAGGGCCTGGGTGCAGCCGGGCGCGGAGGCGCCCCAGAGGGCGTCGTCGCAGTCGACGAGCTCCTCCACGGCCTCCCTGGTCAGGTCGCCGAGAGTCTGCGTGCCCGGGGTGAAGATCTCGGCCACCGTCACGGGGGCGGCGTCGGCCTGGCGGGAGTCGACCAGGGCGTACAGGGCGGAGGTGGGCTCGGCGCGGAGGGCGGCGGGGCGGGGCAGGTCGCGGCCGAACCACAGCCAGGCGCCGCCGACCGCCACGGCGAGCGCGGCGGCCACCAGGGAGACGGTGAGGCGTCGCGCCATCAGGAAGCCGGTCCCGTGATCGCGACGACCCGCCGGTAGACGGCCTTCTCGGCGCCCCTGAGGGTGAGGGCGAGGGAGACGTAGTCGTCCCTGGCGGTGGGCTCCGCGCCGTCTGCCCTGCCGATCCAGACGAGGCCGACATAGTGACCGAGGGCGTAGGCGCCCGCCTCGGTGTAGCCGCCCGCGGGATAGGCCGCCTTGGTGCTCTCCAGCGGCAGGGTCCAGCCGCCCCGGTGCAGGGTTTCGAGCGACTCGACGAGCTCGGCGGCGGTTTCGCCGTCACGGAGGTTCAGCAGGGTGTACTGGCCGACGTAGCGGCGGTCGGAGCTGAGGTAGAGGCCGCGGACGGCCTGCGTGCACTCCGCGTTCGTCACCTGCTCGATCAGGTCCTCGCCCCACAGCGCGGCGGAGCAGTCGGCGTCGAGCTTCCGGCTGACGAGCCGCAGCGAGAGTTTCTTCTCGCCGGTGAGGGTCTTCTGGCCGAAGACCTCCTTGGCGGTGAGCGGCGCGGTGTCGTTGGCGCGGTCCGAGATCGGCGCGAACAGCTTGGGCGAGGTCCACCCCTGGAAGTCGCGCGGCAGCGCCGCGCCGGAGCGGACGACGGCGGCCGCGCTGGCCTGACGCTCGGGGGTGTAGCTGCCGAGCGAGCCGATGACGGCGACCAGCCCGACGGCGCCCACGAGGACGCTCGCGGCGGTGGCGATGATGACGAGGAGCCGCTGCTGCTTGGGCCGGAAGCCCCAGTGCGTCAGGAGCGGCAGCTCCCAGTCGGAGCGGGGAGGACGACGCCGCTTGCGGGGCCTGCTGCCGCTCACAGTCCGGACGCCCCGATCGCGTTGCCGAGCGCGAACGTGAGCGCGGCCGCCACCGAGCCCACCACGAGCTGGCGGAGCCCTGAGTACCACCAGCTTCGCGCGGTCACGGTGGAGACGATGACCCCGGCGATGAACAGCGCCGCGCAGGAGAGCACGGCCGAGACCCAGAGGTTGACGACGCCGAACAGGTACGGCAGCAGCGGCAGCGCGGCCCCCACGCTGAACGCCAGGAACGACGACATGGCCGCCAGCTTGGGCGAGGGCAGGTCACCCGGCTCGACGCCGAGCTCGTTCTGGGCGTGAACCTCCAGGGCCTGCTCGGGGTCACGGGAGATCTGCCTGGCCACCTCGACCGCCAGCGCGGGCTCGACGCCCCTGCCGATGAAGACCTGGGCCAGCTCCTCCAGCTCGGCCTCGGGATGGCGGTCGAGCTCGCCGGCCTCGACGGCGATCTCGGCCTGGGCGAGCTCCCGCTGGCTGGCGACGGAGACGTACTCGCCGCCGGCCATGGAGAACGCGCCCGCCGCGAGCCCGGCGACGCCCGCGAGCGAGATGATCTTGGTGTCGGAAGTGCCGCCGGCGACACCGGCGATGAGCGCGAAGTTCGACACCAGGCCGTCCATCGCGCCGAACACCGACGGCCTGAGCCAGCCACCGGTGACGTCGCGATGCTGGTGGTGGCTCTCCGCGCGGCCGTTCATCGCGAGTTCTTCTCCTCCGGCACGCCTGAAGCCTTGACCTCGTGCTCGGACCCGGACTCGGAGGTGACCCCGGACTCTGACTCGACCCCTGAGCCGGACCCGGAAACCGACTCGGCCTTAGCCTCGGCCTCAGGCTCGGAAACCGACTCGGCCTTGGACTCGGGCTCGGAAACCGACTCGGCCACGGGCACCTCGGTCTCGGCCTCTTTCTCGCCCGCGGGTTTCTCCGGCTTCTCCTCCTTCTCGGAGGAGTCCGCCGCGGTGGCCGTCGAGGTCACGACCTCGTGCTCGGAGTCCGCCAGGCTCGACGGATGGGCGGGATCGGCGTCCCCATCGACGATGACGGACTCTTCGCCCGTCTTGTTCCTGGTGGCCCAGAAGTAGATCAGCGCGCCGACGAAGAGCACGATCGCGGTGTACTGGTTGATGCGCAGCCCGAAGAACTCGACCGCGTGGTCGACCCCGCCGACCGGGTCGATGCGCAGCCCCTCGATCCAGAAGCGGCCCAGGGTGTAGCCGGCGACGTAGAGGGCGAACAGCCGGCCGTGCCGCAGCCCGAGCCGCTTGCCGATGATGATCAGCGCGATGCCGAGCGCCAGGTTCCACAGCGACTCGTACAGGAAGGTCGGGTGATAGAGCACCCCGGGCTCCCCGCCGTGCTGCACGTCGATCTCCAGGCCCCACGGCAGGGTGGTGGGCGCGCCGTACAGCTCCTGGTTGAACCAGTTGCCCCAGCGGCCGATGGCCTGCGCGAAGGCGATGCCCGGCGCGACCGTGTCGGCGACCGCGCTCAGCGACAGGCCGCGCCGGCGGCAGGCCAGCCAGACGCCGACGCCGCCGAGCGCGACCGCGCCCCAGATGCCGAGCCCGCCCTCCCAGATGAACAGGGCCTGGTAAGGCTCCTTGATCGCGCGGGCGCCGAAGTAGGTCTGCCAGTCGGTGATGACGTGATAGAGACGTCCACCGATCAGACCGAAGATCACCGCGGGCACGGCGATGTCGATCATCGTCCCCGGCTGGCCGCCGCGGGCACGCCAGCGGCGCTCGCTCAGCCAGACGGCGAGGACGACACCGAGCACGATGCACAGGGCATAAGCCCGGATCGGCACGAATCCGAGATACCAGACCCCCTGGGAAGGGCTGGGAATCGAGGCTAGGGGCATGTCAGGTGAGAGTAGCGGACGCTGAGCTACTTGGCGGCCTCGGTGACCGTATCGCGAAGCTCCTGAGGCGCGGCGGCGACACCGTTGTCGATGGCCTCGCCGTTGAGCTTGATGGTCGGCGTGCCCTGCAGCTGCTGATCGGCCATGACTCGCTTGCTGTAGTCGAGCTGGGCCTGCGCGTGCTTCTGCGAGGTGACACAGGCCTCGAAGCCGGGCGTGGTGACGCCGGCCTCCTTGCCCCAGGCCAGGAGCTGGTCGGTGGTGAAGCCCTCGACGGTCTCGCTGGGCTGGTTTCGGTAAAGAATGTCGTGGAAGGCCACCCACTGCTTACCGTCGGCCACGCAGCGGGCGGCGGCTCCGGCCCGCACCGAGTTGGACTTGGTGGGCTCCTGGGAGAAGATCGTGATCGGGTGGTAGACCACCTTCGCCAGGCCCTCGGCGGCGAGGTTCTTGAAGGTCGGGCCGCTGACCCGCTCCAGCTCCTTGCAGGCGGGGCACTGGTAGTCCTCGTAGATGTCGAGCACCGGCGCGTTGACGCCGGGGTTGGCCATCACCACCGTCCCGTCGGCCTGCACCGTCGTGGGCGCCAGCGACTCTCCCGCCACCTCCGACTGCGACCTGCTCGCGGTGTACCACCAGCCCGCGCCCACGGCGGCCAGCGCCACCGCGCCCGCCGTTATGTAGGTGACCACACGCTTACGCTGATCCCGCGCACGGTCGGCGGCCTGCTGCTCCCTGATCTTGTCACGCGCCGACTTCGCCCGGCCGCCCTTGCTCATCACCGTTCTCCTCTTCGTCGAGCAGGTGCTCCGCACCCGCCAAGCCCAGTGGCCGGTCCAACGCGAAGCGTCCCGGCGGGAAACGCACGATCCAGGCGCCCAGCAGCACGAGGCCGAAGTCGCGCACGATGTCGAGCAGGTAGGTCGGCTCCTGCCCGGCACCGAGCTGACCACCGCCGCCGAAGCAGCCGCAGTCGATGCGCAGCCCGTGAGCCCACGCCCAGGCAATGCCGAACACGAAGGCGAACATGAGCAGCGCGGCGATGACGGCAGCCACCCTGGTCATGAGGCCCACGATCAGCAGCACCCCGACCACTACCTCCACAATAGGCAGGCCGTAACCAGCGGCCGTGGCCACCTGCTCGGGCAGCAGTTCGTACGCTCTGACCGCCACCACGGAGTCGGCCGGGTTGCCGATTTTGAGCCCTCCGGCCGCTATCAGCACCCCGCCCAGGACCAACCTGGCAACGGTCGTGACCCAGGGTATCGCTGATCTCGCGCTCTGTGACGCAGCTGACGCGTTCACGGGGCATCTCCTCTTCCTCTGTGCCGGTAGCCGCACAGTATCCGGGTCCTATCCGATCACGCTTGAGATAAGAGTCGGCTAAGGAGCGTTTCCCGGCCAGGCCTGCCTCCGAACTGCGGGAAGGTCAGCATTTCGCTGGACGCGGAAACCCGGCGCCCAGTCGGCGGCACCGGCTGGAGCGCCCATGACCACACCCAGAAAGTCCCGAAAGCCCGTACGAGTCACCGGCGAACGCGGCAGAGCACGTCGAGGGGGCCCACGCAGGGCATCTCGAGGATGTACCCGAAATCAGGAAAGCCCACCGAACCCCGGGACCTGCACCCGAACCATGGGAGCCGCACCCGAACCCGCGGAAAGTCCACCGAACCCGGAAGCCGCGCCCGGAGCCCCACGGGTGGCCTGCCGAAGCCCGAAACCGTACTGAACCCCGGAAACCGTAACGAACCCCTGAAAGGAGTCAGGCGCGGGAGCGGACGCCCTGGGACATGTCGCGGGCCAGTTCGGCGATCGAGGCGTAGCCCGCGGCCTCGTCGGGAGCGTCCAGGATGCGGCGGATGAACGCCGAACCCACGATGACGCCGTCGGCGTAGGCCGCGACGTGGGCCGCCTGCGCGCCCGTGCCGACGCCCAGGCCGACGCAGACCGGCAGGTCGGTGTGCGCGCGGGTGCGCTTGACCAGGTCCTCGGCGGCGACGTTGACGGTCTCGCGCGCGCCCGTGACGCCCATCAGCGAGGCGGCGTAGACGAAGCCGGTGCAGCAGTCGACGACGGCCTTGATGCGCTCCTCGGTGGAGCTGGGCGCCACCAGGAAGACGGTGTCGATGCCCGCCGCCGCCGACGCGGTGCGCCACGGCTCGGACTCCTCCGGCGTGAGGTCGGGCGTGATCGTGCCGACGCCGCCCGCGCTCGCCAGATCGCGGGCGAACCGCTCGGCGCCGTAGCGGTCGATCGGGTTCCAGTAGGTCATGACGAGCGTGGCCGCGCCGGTGGCGGCGACCCCTTCGACGGTGCGCATGACGTCGGCGATGCGGGTGCCGTTGAGCAGCGAGCGGTGCACCGCGTCCTGGATGGTCGGCCCGTCCATGAGCGGATCGGAGTAGGGCAGGCCGATCTCGATGACGTCACACCCGGCCTCGACCAGGGCCGTCGCCGCGGCGATGGCGCCGTCCTTGGACGGGAAGCCCGCCGGGAGGTAGCCGACGAGCGCGGCCCGGTTGTCCGCCTTCGCCTTGGCGAACACCGTCTGAAGAGTCGTCATTGGTCGTCCGTTCTCACATCGTCGAGCCCCGCCTCCCCGGGCTCCGATCGCCGCGTCCCCCACCGCGACGGCGGTGGGGGACGCCCGGCGTGCTCGCGGGGCGGCCGACCCGGTCAGGGTCGTCAGAGATTGAAATACTTCATGGCCGTGCCCATGTCCTTGTCGCCACGCCCGGAGAGGTTGACCAGGATGGTCGCCTCGGGGCCCAGCTCCCGGCCGAGCTCCAGCGCGCCCGCGAGGGCGTGGGAGGACTCGATGGCCGGGATGATGCCCTCGGTCCTGGCCAGCAGCGAGAAGGCGGACATGGCCTGGTCGTCGGTGACGCCGTGGTAGGTGGCGCGGCCGGTGTCCTTGAGCCAGGCGTGCTCGGGGCCGACGCCGGGATAGTCGAGCCCGGCCGAGATCGAGTGGGACTCGATCGTCTGGCCCTCGTCGTCCTGCAGCACGTAGGTGCGCGAGCCGTGCAGCACGCCGACCGAGCCCGCGGTGAGCGTGAGCGCGTGCTCGCCGCTGTCGAGCCCGTGTCCGGCCGCTTCGTAGCCGTGGAGCTGGACGGCCTCGTCGCCGATGAAGGCGTGGAAGATGCCGATGGCGTTGCTGCCGCCGCCGACCGCCGCGCAGATCGCGGTGGGCAGGGCGCCGGTCAGCTCCAGCATCTGGCGGCGGGCCTCGACGCCGATGATGCGGGCGAAGTCGCGGACGATCTCCGGGAACGGGTGCGGCCCGGCGACGGTGCCGAACAGGTAGTGGGTGGTGTCGACGTTGGTCACCCAGTCGCGGAACGCCTCGTTGATGGCGTCCTTGAGCGTCTGCGAGCCGTTGGTGACGGGCACGACCTTGGCGCCGAGCAGCTTCATCCTGGCCACGTTGAGCGCCTGGCGCTCGCAGTCGACGGCGCCCATGTAGATGACGCACTCCAGGCCGAGCAGGGCCGCCGCGGTGGCGGTGGCCACGCCGTGCTGGCCCGCGCCGGTCTCGGCGATCACGCGCTTCTTGCCGAGCCGCTTGGTCAGCAGCGCCTGGCCCAGCACGTTGTTGATCTTGTGCGCGCCGGTGTGCGTGAGGTCCTCGCGCTTGAGCACGATCCGCGCGCCGCCCGCCTGCTCGGCGAAGCGCGGCACCTCGGTCAGCGTGGTCGGCCTGCCGGCGTACGTGCGCAGCAGGTGGTCGAACTCGCGCAGGAACTGAACGTCGTTCTTGGCCGTGGCGTAGACCGCGGCGACCTCGTCGAGCGCCGGGATGAGCGCCTCGGGCACGTAACGGCCCCCGAAGATGCCGAACTTGCCGCGCACGTCGGGGTCGTCGCCGTGAACGCCGTTGCCCGCCAGGTCGGCGGCCGTCAAGATGGAGCCTTCGTGTGCCACTGCTATCCCTCTGCTCCGTGGTCGGGGCGGGTCGCCGGGTGGGCGCCGGCGGTCACCAGCGCCTCCACGGCCTTGCGCGGGTCCTTGCCGGTGACCAGGCTCTCCCCCACCAGGACGGCGTCGGCGCCTGCCCTGGCGTAGGCGAGCAGGTCGTGCGGCCCGCGCACGCCTGATTCGGCGATCTTGATGACATTATCCGGGACCTTGGGCGCCAGCTTGGCGAAGACATCCCGATCGACCTGGAGTGTCTTCAGATTGCGGGCGTTGATCCCGATGACGCGGGCGCCGGCCGTGACCGCCCGGTCGAGCTCTTCCTCGGTGTGCACCTCGACGAGCGGGGTGAGCCCGATGGACTCGGCCCGCTCGATCAGCGACACCAGCGCCTCCTGCTCCAGGCAGACGACCATCAGCAGCGCCAGGTCGGCGCCGTGGGCCCTGGCCTCCCAGAGCTGGTAGGAGGTGAGGATGAAGTCCTTGCGCAGGATCGGGATGTCCACCCGGGCGCGGACGGCGGCCAGGTCGTCCAGGCTGCCGCCGAACTTGCGCCGCTCGGTGAGCACGCTGATGACGTGCGCGCCACCCGCCTCGTAGTCGGCGGCGAGCGCCGCCGGGTCGGCGATGGCGGCGAGCGCGCCCTTGGACGGGCTCGAACGCTTCACCTCGGCGATCACCGAAACCCGGTCACCGCCGACGGCGGCGAGCGCGTCACGGGGCGCGGGAGCCCGGTCGGCCCGCTGCTTGAGGTCGTCAAGCGACACGGTCTGCTGCCGTGTGGCGAGGTCGGCGCGCACCCCGTCGAGGATGTCGTCGAGGACACTCGGTCCTTCGGTCCGCTCACTCACCGCTTGGGGTCCCTCCGGTCGACAGTGGGGGTGGAGACCAGGAGTTCGCGTCGCGTCCGCTCCTGGCCTTGTCTTGCGATGGTATCGGCCCGGGGAGGGCTTCTGGTCACAGGGGCGCGGCTACGGCGCCAGGAACTCCCCGAAGGGAAGGTTGCGCACCACCCAGTACACGAGGACCAGCGCGAGGAACGCCCACAGGTAGGCGGGATGCGCCAGTGTCGTGCGCCGGGGCCTGCCCCGCCAGGCGTTGACCAGCCAGCGCCCCCACCAGAACAGCAGGAAGGGCACCATGGCCAGGGCGAGCGGGTTCAGGCCGATCGCCGTCACCGGGTCCAGGTGGGCGAGGGCGTGGATGGTGCGCATCGTCCCGCAGCCCGGGCAGTACAGACCGGTCGCCCACAGGAAGGGGCAGGTGGGGTAGTGGCCCGGCTCGTTGGGGTCGATCACGCCGACGACCGCGAAGACCGCTCCCGTGGCCGCGGCGACGCCGAGCGGCGCGAGCACCGACCTGAGGCGGTCGGTGCCGCGCCGTTCGAGGTTCGCGTTCGTCATGGTGGTCAGTACGTGGTGGTCGGAATGGTCGAGACGCTCGCCGCGATGATGACGAAGAACAGGACGTAGGCCACGACGATGAGCACCCAGGCGATGGCGCCGAAGATCAGCGACCGCTTCCACCAGGTCTTGGCCTCCTCGGAGGCCTCCATGGCGCCCTGGTAGTCGCCGGACTGCCACTTCTGGTTGACCTGCGACGACTTGACAATCGACACGATACCGAGCGGCAGACAGCAGAACAAGGTCGTGAGGATGGCCGCGACCAGGTGGTTGTCCGGGGGCGCGCCACCGGGAGGCTGGGCTCCGTAGCCGGGGGGCGGGTAGCCGCCACCGCTCGGCGGCTGCTGGCCGTAGCCACCGCCGCTCGGCGGCTGCTGACCGTAACCGCCACCACTCGGCGGCTGCTGACCGTAGCCACCGCCGCTCGGCGGCTGCTGACCATAGCCGCCACCGCTCGGCGGCTGCTGACCGTAGCCGCCACCGCTGGGCGGCTGCTGGCCGTACCCGCCACCGCTCGGCGGCTGCTGACCATAGCCGCCGCCACTCGGGGGCTGCTGACCGTAACCGCCACCGGGAGGCTGCGACCCGTAGCCGCCGTCGCCCTGATTTCCGTAACTCATCCGTAAGACTCCTATGTCGTCATGTTTGCGCTGACTTGCGCGCGGCAGCCTAGCGACAAACCTTGGACGACATGCAACAACGTTCGCCTTGCGAACAACTTGTAACCTGCCTGCACGTCTGCGTGACCGCACGTTGTCCCAGGTGAAGCCGGAACCTGCTCGATGCCGAACGAGTACGCGTCACGGGAAGCTAGCGCGACGCGGTGGGGTCGTCCCCCCGGTCGAGCGCGTCCCACAGGGCGCGGTCGTCGGCCGGGCGCGGCGCCGCCGGGGCGGGGGTCCGCTCGTACCGGTCCGACATGCCCGCCCACCTGCCGCCCCACGCGACGGCGGCGACGCCGCCCGCGAGCATCAGCGCCGCCCCCAGACCGGCCAGCACGGGCCAGAGCGCGACGGTGTCCCAGGTGGCCGAGGCGGTGCCGGCGAGCACATGGTGCTCGCGCAGCCAGGTCCGCACGCCAGCGTCGTCGGTGGCCGTCCAGGTGCCGAGGCCGGCGGCCAGCCCGCACAGGGCCAGCAGCGCGCCGATGAGGCGGCGGCCGAGGCCCTTGGCCGCCAGCACGGCCACCACGCCTGCCAGGCCCGCCAGCGCGAGCGGTGTCAGCACGGGGCTGAGGTCACCGCCCGTCGGCGAGGCCATCTCGGCCAGGCCGCCGGGATCGCGCGCGTTCGTCACCCAGGCGCGGCCCGCGGCGAGCAGCACGAGCAGGCAGCCGGCCGCCGTGACGGCCGGCCAGGTCCACCGCCCGCGCCGCCGCCCGGAGTCGCGCTGCGGGGCCATGCGCGTGGCCATCTAGCGCTCCGCGCGCGCGGTCGTGACGCCGCCCTGGACCGGCGTCAGCGGGTCGGCGTCGAAGCAGGTGCGGTCGCCCGTGTGGCAGGCGGCGCCCACCTGGTCCACCTTGAGCAGCACGGTGTCGCCGTCGCAGTCCAGCGCAATGGCCTTGACGTGCTGCACGTGCCCCGAGGTATCGCCTTTCACCCAGTATTCGCCGCGGCTGCGCGACCAGTAGGTGGCTCTGCCGGTGGTGAGGGTGCGATGCAGCGCCTCGTCGTCCATCCAGGCGAGCATGAGCACCTCGCCGGTGTCGTGCTGCTGAACGATCGCGGGCACCAGCCCGTTGCCGTCGCGCTTGAGCCGCGCGGCGATCCTGGCGTCAAGGGACATGTCGTCATTCAACCAGGCGGTACGAGTGGTCCGGCGGCGGCGGTGCCGTTAGTCGAGCGCCTGGGACAGGGTGTCGTAGATGGGGAACAGCGGCGCGAGGTTGGTCCTGCGCAGCCGGCGCAGCACCTGGCCGTCGGGGGCGACGAGCGCCATGGTGCCGTCGCGGTCCTGCAGGGTGGCGAGCTGGCGCACCAGCATGCCCAGCCCTGTCGTGTCGATGAAGGTGAGGCTGCTCATGTCGACGACGAGACGTGGTCCGTGTGTCTCCACCGCCTCTTCGAGGCATTTGCGGACCTTGGACACGTTGTCCGCGTCGACTTCGCCCGCGAGGCTGACCACCACCAGCTCCCCGTAGCGTCGACGCGTCATCTGCAGCTCGTCCACGTCATGCTCCTCACGCCCCTGCCACAAGGCGGCTCCAGATGAAGCTACACCTTCCAGGGTCTATCACACTGCGTTTTACAGAGAACGCGGAACGTGATAATCCTCCGGATGGCAAGCGCATGGAAACGTCTGGTAAGGAGGACGCCATCGTGCTACCCGCCGCCGACGCCGTCCTCGATCCGGACTTCGGGGACCACGTCTGCCTGCCGTTCCGCGGCGAACAGGAGCGCCGGGCGGCGACCGGGGCGTTCACCCTGAACGGCCTGCGCCGGCGGGCGAACGTGCTGATCATCACGCACGCCGACTCCCCCGGCCGGACCCGTGCGTGGCTGGCGCCGCTGGTGCCCGGGTTCGCCGCCGCCGAGTCCGCGGGCGAGATCGCGATCCGCGCGAGCACCGCGACGCACTTCACCGGCGGCCGCCTGGATTCCGGCCGGGCCCTGGCCTGCCTGACCGAGGCCGGCGAGCGGGCGCGCCGGCAGGGCCGCCACGGCGTCTACGCGCTGATCGACGCCTCGTGGGGGGCGCACGACCCGCCGGGGCAGATCGCCTTCGAGGCGGCCACCAACGAGCTGTTCGGCCGGCGGTGGCTGGCCGTGGTCTGCCAGTACGACCGGGCGCTGTTCGCGCGCGAGGCCATCGACCGGGTGGGCTGCGTGCATCCCATCTCGCCCGACCAGGCGGCGCTCCGCTACGAGCGCCGTCACCACCCCGCCGGCCTGCGGCTGTGGGGCGAGGTCGACCTGACGAACCGGCACGCGTTCTCCACGGTCCTGATGCCGCTCCGCCAGGAGGCGGGCGAGGTGGTGATCGACGCGGGCGGGCTCCACTTCATCGACGCGGGCTCGGCCCAGCTCCTGGTCGCCACGGCCACGGCCAGGCCGCACGGGCGGACGGTGCTGCGGTGCGGCGAGCCGATGGCCAGGCTGCTGCACCGGATCGGAGCGGACGGCGTCATCGACATCCGCCCGGTGGACGATGCGTAGGCAGGTGCTCTGCGCGAGCTTCTCGCGGGGGCACATCACCGTGCTCCGCAGGACCGTCAGCGAGCGGGCCGTCAGGGAGGGACTGACCGGCAGGGGCCTGGAGGACTTCGTGGTGGCGGTCAACGAGATCACCACCAACGCCGTGCTGCACGGCGGGGGCGGCGGGCGGCTGCGCCTGTGGTGGCAGCACGACCGGCTGTGGTGCGAGGTCACCGACGACGGGCCCGGCCTGCCGCTCGGCTGGAGCAGCACCACCCCGCCGCCGTCCGGGTTCGAGGGCGGCGGCAGGGGGCTGTGGCTGACCCGTCTGCTGTGCGACCAGGTCACGATCGTGTCGGGTCCCGGCGGCACGATCGTGACCTTCGCGGCGGCGACGTGAACGCCGGCGGGCGCGCGGTCAGGAGTGGGCCGCCGACACCCAGGAGGCGTGCATGTCGGCGTACACCCCCGGCTCGTCGACCAGCTCCGCGTGCGGCCCCCGCTGGACCAGGCGGCCGCCGTCGAACACCAGCACCTCGTCGGCGTTCTCCGCGGTGGACAGCCGGTGGGCGATCGAGACGGCGGTGCGGCCGCGGGTGACCCCTTCGAGCGCGCGGGCCAGGCGCACCTCCGTGGCCGGGTCGACCGCCGAGGTGGCCTCGTCGAGCAGCAGCAGGTCGGGGTCCGCCAGGTAGGCGCGGGCCAGTGCGACGAGCTGACGCTCACCCGCCGACAGCGACTCGCCGCGCTGGCCGACCGGCGTGTCCAGGCCCGCCGGCAGGCCGTCGAGCCAGTCGGCCAGGCCCAGCTCGGTGAGCGCGAGCCCGATCTCCTCGCGCGTGGCCGCCGGCTTGCCGTACCTGACGTTCTCCTCCAGCGTCCCGTCGAACAGGAAGCCGTCCTGGGGGACCATCACGATGCGCGCCCGCAGCGAGGAGAAGCGGACGTCGCGCAGGTCGTGGCCGTCGACCGTGACCCGGCCGCCGACGGGGTCCATGAGCCGGGTGAGGAGCTTGGCGAAGGTGGTCTTGCCCGAGCCGGTCTCGCCCACGACCGCGACGCGCGAGCGCGGCTGGATCCGCACCGACAGCTCCCGCAGCACGGGCGGGCCGCCGGGATAGGAGAAGTGCACCTGTTCGAAGGCCACCGAGATGGGGCCGCGCGGCAGCTCGACGCCGTCGTCGCCGGGGTCGGCCACGTCCGCCGGGGTGTCGATCACGCCGAGGATGCGCCGCCAGCCGGCGACCGCGTTCTGGGCCTCGTTCAGCACCTCGGTGGCGGTCTGCAGCGGGGAGACGAACAGCGTGATGAGGAACAGGAAGGCGATCAGCTGCCCGGCCGAGATGTCGCCGGACACGCCGAGCCGGACGCCGAGCACGACGATCCCGGCGATGGCCACGGCGGCCACGATCTCGGTCAGTGGGAAGACGAATCCGACGATGGTCTGCGCCCTGACCTGGGCGGCCTTGTTGGCGTCCACGGACTTGTCGATGCGCTCGGCGGTGCGCCGCTCGGTGGCGTACGCCCTGATGACGGCGGCGCCGACGACCGACTCGCTGACGGCGGCGAGCATGTCGCCGGTGCGCTCGCGGACCACGGTGTAGGCCCGCGACAGCCAGCGCTGGAAGCGCGGCAGGGCGATCATCAGCGGGATGAAGCAGATCCAGACGAGCAGCGTGAGCTGCCAGGAGTAGATGATCATCAGCACGCTGGCCACGAAGAGCTGGCCGAACGCCACGATGATCATCAGCCCGCCCCACTGCATGAAGGTGCTGATCTGGTCGATGTCGTTGGTGACCCGGGAGACGAGGGCGCCGCGGCGCTCGGTGTTCTGGGTGAGCACCGACAGGTCGTGCACGTGGCGGAAGCCGCGCACCCGCAGCGTGGCCAGCGAGGCCTCCGTCGCCTTGTACAGGCGCACGTTCATCAGATAGGCGGCCAGGGCGGTCAGGATCACGGCGGCCGCGCAGAGCACGACCGCGCGGGTGATGTACGGCATGTCGGGGGCGCCGTCGCCGATCCCGGTGTCGATCGTCTGCTGCACCGCGATCGGTACGATGATCTTGCCGAGGGTGGCGATGACGGCCAGGGCGAGCGTGCCCACCAGTCCCTTGCGGAACTCGGGCGTCAGCGCCAGTCCTCGGCGGATGGTGGCCCAGGCCGAGCCGCCGGCCCCGGCGCCGATGCGCTCCTGCTCCGGCGCGATCTCCACGGTCATGCGCTGACCTCTGTCTCTTCGAGTCCGAGCGCGGCGTCGGCGTCGAGCGCGGCGCGCACGGCCTCCTCGCGCTCGTAGGCGGTCACCAGGTTGCGGTAGCCGGGGCAGCGCTCCAGCAGCTCCTTGTGCGTGCCGCGGTCGGCCACCCGCCCCCGGTCGAGGTAGACGACCTCGTCGGCGAGCGCGATCGTGGCCAGCCGGTAGGCGACGACCACGACGGTGGACGCCTCGGCCCGGTCCCGCAGGCCGTACAGGATCCTGGCCTCCACCTGGGGGTCCACGCTGGAGGTGGCGTCGTCGAGAATCAGCAGGCGAGGGCGGCGGGCGATCGCGCGGGCCAGCGCGAGGCGCTGGCGCTGGCCGCCCGACAGGGACGTGCCGCGCTCCCCCACGCGGGTGTCGAGCCCGGAGCCGAGGCCGCTCACGAAGCCGTCGGCCTGGGCCACGCGCAGCGCCGCCCAGACCTGCTCGTCCGGCATGCTCAGATCGAGCGCGACGTTGCCGCGCACGGTGTCGTCGAACAGGAACGTCTGCTGCGGCACCAGGGCCACCGACTCGGCGAGTTTGCCGTAGGCGAGCTCGCGCAGGTCCGTGCCGTCGAGCAGCACCCGGCCGGTGTCGGGGTCGACCAGCCGGACGAGAAGCTGGACCAGGGTGGACTTGCCGGAGCCGGTGGGCCCGACGAGGGCGACGGTGCGGCCGGGCGGCAGGTCGAAGGTGACGTCGTGCAGCACCTCGGTCTCGCCGTAGGAGTAGGACACGTCCGAGACCGCCAGGGTGGCGGGCTCGTCGCGGTCCGGGGCCGCCTCGCCGTAGGCCATCGAGCCCTCGGCCTCCAGCACGGCCTGCACCCGGCTCCAGCCGACGACGCTGCGCGGCAGCTCGGCCAGCACCCAGCCGAGCGCGCGGATCGGGAAGGACAGCAGCGTGAACAGGTAGGCGATCTGCACGAGCTGGCCGGAGACGATGTCGCCGGTGGACAGGCGCATCGCCCCGACGCCCAGGACGGCGAGCACGCCGAGCGTGGGCAGGGCCTCCAGCATCGGGTCGAACATGCCGCGCACCCGGCCGACGGCGACGTTGGCGTCGCGCAGCTCGTGCGCGCGCCGCCGGAAGCGCTCGGTCTCCAGGTCCTCGCGGCCGAGCGTCTTGACCACGAGCGCGCCGTCGAAGCTCTCGTGCGCGATCTCGCTGACCTCCGCGCGCAGCTGCTGCGCGCGGGTGACCAGCGGGCTGAGCTTGCGCTGGTAGACGAGGTTGAGCACGGCGATCGCCGGGAAGACGAGGAAGCCCACCAGGGCGAGCACGGGGTCGGTGATCAGCATGCCGACCGCCGCGGTGACGAGCATGACGACCACGCCGACGGCCATCGGCAGCGGCGCCAGCGGGGCCCACGCCGCCTCGGCGTCGGAGCTGGCGTTGGACAGCAGCTGCCCGGTCGGGTGCCGCTGGTGCCAGGCCAGCGGCAGCCGCAGGTACTGCTTGGTGACGTCGCGGCGGGAGCGGGCCTGCATGCGGTACTGCATGACGCCGGCGAAGATGCGCCGGCCGGCGATGCCGATCGACTTGAGCAGCGCCGTGCCGATGATCAGGAACACACCGGTCCAAAGCGCGCCCGCGGCGATCTCGCCCTTGCCGAAGGTGGGGATGATGACGTTCTGCGTTGCCCAGCCGAGCGCCCATGCGGAGGCCACGGTCATGCCACCGTAGAGCGCGCTGGCCACGACGGCCGACGCGAACACCGCCTTCTCGGTGCGGATGGCCACCCCAAGGACGCGGAGTCCCTGACGCATGACGGCCGAGGTGACCTTATTCGTCACTCGGTGTGTTTCCTTCCAGAGCCGAATTTTCCACATACTGACAATCACGTCTGATCAATGACTTATTCCCCACGGGTAGGGTTGCGATGTGACTCACGCTCGTGGCGAACGCGCCGCACTGTGCGACCTGTTCGACCGGCTGGGCCCGGACGCCCCGACCTTGTGCGAGGGCTGGGACACCGCCGACCTCGCCGCGCATCTGGTGCTGCGCGAGCGCAGGCCGGACGCCATGCCCGGCATCGCGGTGCGGGCGCTGGCCGGTCACACCGCCTCGGTGCAGCGGCGCCTGAAGGCCAGGCACCCCTTCCCCGAGCTGGTCTCCCTGGTTCGCAAGCCTGGCGGAGTCTACGGTGTGCTGCCGTTCCTCGACACAGCGGTCAACACCCTGGAGTTCTTCGTCCACCACGAGGACGTACGGCGCGCCCAGCCCTCCTGGGAGCCCCGCGAGCTGCCGGCCGACTTCGAGCGGCTGATCTGGAAGCGGGTGTCCGCCGGGGCCAAGATGATGCTGCGCCGTTCCCCCGTCGGCGTGGTGCTGCACCACCCCGGCGCGGGCGGCGCGCGGGCCGTGGTGCTCGGCGGCGCGCAGGAGGGCCCCAAGGTCGAGGTGATCGGCGGGGCGGGCGAGTTGCTGCTGTTCTGCTTCGGCCGCCAGGCGCACGCCCGGGTGGAGTACGCCGGCGACCCGGACGCGATCGCCCGACTGAAGACCACCGGCTTCGGCGTCTAGCCGGTCGCCCGGTAGGTCTCCACCGACAGGTGGGCCTGCGCCAGCCGGCGCATGGCCGCCAGCAGCGTGTCGCCGAGCAGCGTGCCGATCACCACGACCTCCACGGCCCGCTCCCGGTCGGTCACGTCGCCCAGCACCCGCAGGTCCACTCCGGCGGCCGTCTCGGCGGCGTCGGCGTAGTCGTCCAGCGCGCCCAGGATGTCGTCCAGGCCCAGCTCCAGGAGGCTCACGAGCACGCCGGCCAGGGTCCGGGCGGCCTGGTGGCCGGCGGTGCCGGCCCATCCCCTGCGGGCCAGCAGGTCCGCCACGAGGCGCTCGGCCTGCCGGACGTGCTCACCGGCGCGCGCGTCGTCGCGCGCCGTGACGGTCCCCTGGGCCACGCCGAGCAGCTCGGTCCGGGCGACGCCAGGATCGTCCAGGTGGCCGACCAGGTCGCGGATGGCGGAGATGCTGAGGCCCGCGTGGTCGGCGAGGGCTCGCACCAGCCTCAGCCTCTTGACGTGTGCCGGGCCGTACTCGGCCTGGTTGCGGCCCAGCGGCCGGCCAGGAGGCAGCAGGCCCTCCCGGAGGTAGTACTTGATCGTCGGGACCGGAACCCCTGTGCCCGCACTCAGGTCCGCCATGCGCACGACCGAGACCCCCATGAAGTAGTGACTGGAGAGTGTAGCTATCGATAGTGAAGCTATCCAATTGCTGCCCGTCGCGGCGGACAGATCACCGAACCTTCGGCGGAGAAGGCGCTCCCGTCCCGTTCTCAGGCCGTACGATGGCTGAGGAAACACGCCCCCCGGTTATGATCAAAAACATCTTCACAGAAGATGCCAGTGATCGCCCAGATCCGGGTATATACGGCTGGGAATGGACTGCAGGAGGCCCCCCATGCAGGTCAAGAAGGTGATCACGTACGTGGCTGTCGCGTTCGTGGTCTTCTACCTGTTCACCCGGCCGGCCGACGCGGCCGCCGCGGTCAACGGTGTGTTCGACGGGATCGTCAATGGAGCCAATCAGCTGGCTGTCTTCTTCACCAATGTTCTGACCTGATCCTTGGTCCTGCCTGCCCGGTCGTGTTACGCAGGCAGGATGAGAGATCGTACAGGCACCGCCAAGCCCGGCCCGTCCGATCCCGGCCTCACCCGCATCCGCGAGCGAGCCGAGGTCGAAGAGGTCGAGCTGATCCGATTCCTGTATGCCGACCACGGTGGTGTCATACGTGGCAAGGCGGCATCCCGGGCACGGCTCGCGGATCGGCTGGACACCGGCATCGGGCACACGGTGGCCATGATGGCGATGAACATGCTCGACCAGCTCCAGGAGGTCGAGGACATGGGTCCGGTGGGCGAGGTGCGCATCGTTCCCGACCCGTCCACCTATGTTCCGCTGCCGTACGCACCGGGAGCGGCGGCGATGCTGTCGGATCTGCGGCTGCCCGACGGCTCCCCCTGGTCCGCCTGCCCGCGTACCTTCCTCAAGGACGCGATCGGCACGCTGGAGGCCGAGGGCTACACGCTGGTGGCCGCGTTCGAGCCGGAGTTCACGCTCGGGCGGCGGGTACCCGACCCCGGCGGCGGCCTCGACCGGCTGGCGCCGATCGACGACTCACTCTGTTACGCCGGCACCGGCTTCGACGCCGCCCACGACTACACGATCGCACTCATGCGCGCCCTGCAGAGCCAGGGGATGCAGGTCGAGCACTGTCACCCGGAGCTGGGGCCCGGTCAGCAGGAGATGTCCGTACGCCACGCGCCCGCGCTGCGTGCCGCCGACAACCACGTCCTCTACCGGGAGACCGTGCGCGGCGTGGCCATGCGGATGGGCCTGTGGGCCTCGCTGGCCCCCAAACCGCTGGCCGATCAGGCGGGCAACGGGGCCCATCTGCACCTATCCCTGTGGAGCGAATCCCATAACCTTTTCGGCGGCGACAGCGACGTGCAGGAGTGGTTCGTCGGCGGCCTGCTCGCCCACCTGCCCGCGCTGACCGCGCTCACCTGTGGCAGCGTCAACAGCTTCCGCCGGCTGGCGCCCCGGTCCTGGGCGGGCGCCTACGCCGTCCACGGGCCCGACAACCGGGAGGCGGCCGTACGCGTCTGCTCGCCGCTGGGTGCGAGCGGTGAGCCCAACCTGGAGCTGAAGCCGTCGGACTCCTCGGCCAACCCCTACCTGTCGCTGGGCGCGGTCATCCATGCCGGCCTCGACGGCATCCGCCGCAAGCTCGACCCCGGCGAGCCGGTGGACGTCGACCCGGACACGCGCCCGGGCCGCTATCAGCGCCTGCCGTCATCGCTCGGCGAGGCCCTCGACGCGCTGGAGGCCGACGAGGTGCTCATGGAGGCGCTGGGGCCGCTGCGCCGCCGTGCCTATCTGGCGGTGAAGCGCTCGGAGGCGACCGCGTTCGGCGCCGAGGACGCCTCCTACGAGCTCTTCCACCACCTGCGCGTCTTCTAGCGGCCGCTAGCGGACCGGGTGGCCCGCCAGCGCCAGAGTCCGCTTCACCTCCGGGATCTTCAGCGTGCCGAAGTGGAAGACGCTCGCCGCCAGCACGGCGTCGGCGCCTGCCGCCACGGCGGGCGCGAAGTCCTCCAGGCGGCCCGCCCCGCCGCTCGCGATCACCGGCACGCGTACGGCCGCCCTGACCGCGCGCAGCATCTCCAGGTCGTAGCCGTTGAGCGTGCCGTCACCGTCCATGGAGTTGAGCAGGATCTCGCCCACGCCCAGCTCCTCGCCACGGGCGGCCCACTCCACGGCGTCGATGCCGGTGCCGCGGCGACCGCCGTGTGTGGTCACCTCGAACCCGCTCGGCGTGCCCGGCGCCCTGCGCGCGTCCACCGACAGCACCACGCACTGGGCCCCGAAGCGCCGCGACGCCTCGGTGAGCAGCTCGGGCCTGGCGATGGCCGCCGTGTTGAACGACACCTTGTCGGCGCCGGCCCGCAGCAGCCGGTTCACGTCGTCCACCGAGCGGACGCCGCCGCCCACGGTGAGCGGGATGAAGACCTGCTCCGCCGTCCGGCGCACCACGTCGAGCATGGTCTCGCGCTCGCCCGACGACGCGGTGATGTCGAGGAAGGTGAGCTCGTCGGCCCCCTCCTCGTCGTAGCGCCTGGCCAGCTCGACCGGGTCGCCCGCGTCACGCAGGTTCGCGAAGTTGACCCCTTTGACGACGCGTCCGGCGTCGACGTCCAGGCAGGGGATCACCCTGACGGCCACGGTCATGCGCGCATCGCCTCGATCTCGATCTCGACCAGCATCTTCGGGTCCACCAGCCCGGCCACCCGCACTCCGGTGCAGGCGGGCCGCACCTCGCCGAACACCTCGGCGATGGCCCGGCCGACCAGGTCGAAGTGCCGTTGCTCGACGACGTAGTAGCGGACCATGACCACGTCGTCCCGGGTCAGGCCGCCCTTGGCGACGGCCTCCAGGGCGATCTCGATGGCCGTCAGGCTCTGCCGGTAGGCGTCATCCGGGTGGCGGACCTCCCCGTCGACGGTCGCCGTGCAACCGGACACGATGACCCGCTCGCCCACGACCACCGCACGGGAGTATCCGTACTTTTCCTCCCAGATTCCACCCGAAAACACCCTCATTCCGGTGCTTTCCATGCTTGTACTGCCCATCACGCCCCCTCCCGACTCTTAAGCGCTCACTGTGGCCAGCGCGCTCTCCAGCGTGAAATTCCGGGCGTACAGGGCTTTGCCCACGATGGCGCCTTCCACGCCGTCTGGAACGAGACAAGACAGTGCGATCAAGTCATCAAGGGAGGAGACTCCGCCGCTGGCCACGACGGGCTTGTCGGTGCGGGCGCACACCTGCCGCAGGAGGTCCAGGTTGGGGCCGCGCAGGGTGCCGTCCTTGGTGACGTCGGTGACGACGTAGCGGGGGCAGCCGTCCGCCTCCAGCCGGTCCAGCACCTCCCACAGGTCGCCGCCCTCCTCGGTCCAGCCGCGCGCCGCCAGCGTCGTGCCGCGCACGTCCAGGCCGACCGCGATCCGGTCACCGTGCTCGGCGATGATCTCGCGGCACCAGGCGGGGTTCTCCAGCGCGGCCGTGCCGATGTTGACCCGGCGGCAGCCGGTGGCCAGCGCGGCGGCCAGGGAGGCGTCGTCACGGATGCCGCCCGACAGCTCGACGTTCACATCCAGCTTGCCGATCATCTCGGTGATCAGCTCGCGGTTGGAGCCACGGCCGAAGGCGGCGTCCAGGTCGACCAGGTGGATCCACTCCGCTCCGGCCTCCTGCCAGGCCAGCGCGGCGGCGAGCGGCTCGCCGAAGCCGGTCTCGGTCCCGGCCTCACCCTGCACCAGGCGCACGGCCTGGCCGTCCGCCACGTCCACGGCGGGGAGCAATACGAGCGACATCAGGTCCTCCGGTCGAAAGCGAGAGTCACGAGAACAGGAACCAGCAGCAGGGAGAAGATCAGCACGCCGAAGCTCAGCAGCGCCGACCCCCAGACGATCCAGGCGAGCACCTGGACGATCACGAAGGCCAGCGCGACGACCGCGTTCTGGGCACGCTGCCGGCGGGCGATCAGCCCTCCCTGCCGGGCCAGGCGCACCGGGCGCGGGGTCAGGCGCAGGATCACCGCACGGCGGCGTGCCCTGCGCGCCTGACGCTCCGCGTTGCGCCGGATGGCCAGCGCGCGCTCCGCCTCGCGCACGGCGCGACGGTGCGCCCGCTCCTTACTCAACGGTGCCGAGCCAGTTTTCCAGCAGCGCGGCCCCGGCGTCACCGGACTTCTCCGGGTGGAACTGGGTCGCCATGAGCGGGCCGTTCTCGGCGGCGGCCACGAACGGCACGCCGTGCTCGGCCCAGGTCACCACCGGCTCGGCGAACCCGTCGCCGGGCCGCAGCTCCCACTCGCGCACGCCGTAGGAGTGCACGAAGTAGAAGCGGGTGGCGGGGTCCATCCCGGCGAACAGCACGCTGCCCTCCGGCGCCTTGACGGTGTTCCAGCCCATGTGCGGCAGCACCGGCGCCTCGAGCCGCTCGACCGTGCCGGGCCATTCGCCGCAGCCCTCGGTCTCCACACCGTGCTCGACGCCTCGGGCGAACAGGATCTGCATGCCGACGCAGATGCCCAGCACCGGCCGGCCACCGGCCAGCCGGCGGCCGATGATCTGCTCGCCGCGGACGCCCTTGAGGCCGGCCATGCACGCCGCGAACGCACCGACGCCCGGCACGACCAGCCCGTCGCAGTCGAGGGCCGCGTCGAAGTCGGCCGTGACGGTCACCTCGGCGCCTGCCCTGGCCAGGGCGCGCTCGGCCGAGCGCAGGTTGCCGGAGCCGTAGTCCAGCACCACGATGTTCTTCACCACCACAGCACCCCCGCCGTTACCGCCATCACCGCGCCGACGCCACAGAGCGCCGCACCGATCTTGAGCCCCTGCCTGGCCAGCGCGATCACGCCGCCGATGAGGAACAGCCCGACGAAGACCAGCGCGATCGCGATCACGTTCTCGGTCATAGGACTCCCTTGGTGCTCGGCACTCCCGTCGCCCGCGGGTCGAGCTCGGAGGCCGCGCGCAGCGCCCTGGCCAGCGCCTTGAACTGGGCCTCCACGATGTGGTGGGCGTTACGGCCGTAGGGCACCCGCACGTGCAGGCAGATCGCCGCCTGGGCGACGATCGACTCCAGGACGTGCCGGGTCATCGTCGTGTCGTAGTCGGGGCCGATCATCGGCGCCATGCCCTCGGGCTCGGTGTGCACGAGGTAGGGGCGGCCCGACAGGTCGACGGTCACCTCGGCGAGCGACTCGTCCAGCGGGCAGGACGCGTTACCGAACCGCCTGATGCCCGACTTGTCGCCCAGCGCCTCACGGAACGCCGCACCCAGCGCCAGCGCGGTGTCCTCGATCGTGTGGTGAGAGTCGATGTGCAGGTCGCCCTCGGTCTTGACCGTCAGGTCGAACAACCCGTGCTTGCCGAGCTGCGCCAGCATGTGATCGAAGAAGCCCACCCCGGTGGACACCTCCACCAGCCCGGTGCCGTCGAGGTTCACCTCGACCAGGACGGACGTCTCCTTCGTCGTACGCTCGACGCGACCTACGCGACTCACAGAATCCCCTCCAGCGCGGCACGGAAGGCCGCCATCTCCTCGCCGGTGCCGATCGACACCCGAAGCCATTGTGGCGGCCCGACCTCGCGGATGAGCACGCCCCTCGCCAGCAGCCCCTCCCACACCGCGCGCCGGTCGGGAAACCGCCCGAACAGTACGAAGTTCGCGTCGGAGTCGGCGACCGTCAACCCCTTGTCGCGCAGCCACCGGACCGTGTCGTCGCGCTCCCGGCGCAGCGCGTCGACCGTGCCGAGCAGCTCCGCGCGGTGCCGCAGCGCCACGCGCGCCGCCGTCTGGGTGAGCGTCGACAGATGGTACGGCAGGCGCACCAGCAACAGCGCCTGCACCACGGCCGGGTGCGCGGCCAGATAGCCCAGCCTGGTGCCGGCCATGGCGAACGCCTTGGACATCGTCCGCGTGACGATCAGGCGCGGGTGGCTCGGCAGCAGCGTGAGCGCCGACGGCGTGCCCTGCCGGGCGAACTCGGCGTAGGCCTCGTCCACCACGACCATTCCGGGGGCGACGTCGAGGATGGCCTCGATCGTCGACAGCGGCTGCGCGGTGCCGGTCGGGTTGTTGGGCGAGGCCAGGAAGACGATGTCGGGACGGTGCTCCCCGATCGCCGCGACGGCCTTGCCGGGGTCGAGCGAGAAGTCCTCCTCCCGGACCGCCTGGATCCACTCGGTGTTGGTGCCGGTGGTGATGATCGGGTGCATCGAGTAGGAAGGCTCGAACCCCAGCGCCGTGCGGCCGTGGCCGCCGAAGGCCTGCAGGATCTGCTGGAGGACCTCGTTGGAGCCGTTGGCGGCCCACACCTGCTCGGCGACCAGGCCGTGCCCCAGGTAGGAGGCCAGGTCGGCGCGCAGCTCGCCGGCGTCCATGTCGGGGTAGCGGTTGAGGTCGCCCGCGGTGCGCCGGATCTCCTCGGCCAGGTCGCCGACCAGCTCCGGGGAGGGCGGGTAGGGGTTCTCGTTGGTGTTGAGCCGGACCGGGACGTCGATCTGGGGCGCGCCGTACGGCCTCTTGCCCCGCAGGTCGTCGCGGATGGGCAGGTCGTCGAGGTTCACGAGGGCACCTGCCAGTCGAAGCGGGCGCGCACGGCCGCGCCGTGAGCGGGAAGGTCTTCGGCGTCGGCCAGGACGGACACGTGCGCCGCGGCCCCGGCCAGGGCCTCGCGGGTGTAGTCGACGACGTGGATGCCGCGCAGGAACGACTGCACCGACAGGCCGCTGGAGTGGCAGGCGCAGCCGCCGGTGGGCAGCACGTGGTTGGACCCGGCGAGATAGTCGCCGAGCGAGACGGGCGCGTAGGGGCCGACGAAGATCGCGCCGGCGTTGCGGATCCGGGCCGCCACCGCGGCGGCGTCCTCGGTGTGGATCTCCAGGTGCTCGGCGGCGTAGGCGTCGACCACCTTGATGCCGTCCTCGATGCCGTCGACCAGGACGATGGCCGACTGCCGTCCGCCGAGAGCCTCGGCGATCCGCTCGGAGTGCCGGGTCGCCGACACCTGGCCGGGCAGCTCCTTCTCGACGGCCTCGGCCAGCTCGACGCTGTCGGTGACGAGCACGGCCGCCGCGATCACGTCGTGCTCGGCCTGGCTGATCAGGTCGGCGGCCACGTGGACCGGGTCGGCGGTGTGGTCGGCGAGGATCGCGATCTCCGTCGGACCGGCCTCGCTGTCGATGCCGATGCGGCCCTTGAGCAGCCGCTTGGCCGCGGCCACCCAGATGTTGCCGGGCCCGGTGACCATGGTCGTGGGCTCGCACTCCTCGGTGCCGTAGGCGAACATGGCCACGGCCTGGGCGCCGCCGACGGAGTAGACCTCGTCAACGCCCAGCAGCGCGCACGCGGCGAGGATCGCCGGGTGCGGCAGCCCGCCATGATCCTTCTGGGCCGGACTGCTGACGGCCAGCGAGGGCACCCCGGCCTCCTGGGCGGGCACCACGTTCATCACCACGCTGGAGGGGTAGACGGCGCGGCCGCCGGGGACGTAGAGCCCCACCCGGTCGACCGGCACCCACCGCTCGGTCACGGTGCCGCCGGGCACCACCTGCGTGGTGACGTCGGCACGCCGCTGGTCGCGGTGGACCAGCCTGGCCCGCCTGATCGACTCCTCGAGCGCCGCCCGCACCTCGGGCCGCAGCTCCGCCAGCGCCCTGGTGATCGCCGCACGCGGCACCCGGGCGCTCTCGATCTCGACGCCGTCCAGCTCGGCGGTCAGCTCCCGTACGGCTGCCGCCCCGCGATGGCGCACGGCCTCGCAGATGGGCCGCACCTTCTCCAGGGCGGCCTCTACGTCGAGCTCGGCGCGGGGCAGCACGTCGCGCAGGTCCGCAGGGAGGGAACCTCGCATGTCGATACGGGAAATCACCCTCATAGTTTACGGAGTCCAACCCGTGAATCCCGTTCCGTCCACCATCCGGACAACGGCGTGGCGTATCGTCCCCGGCTTCGGGCGTGTCCCGGGCCAGAGATTTGACGGGAGCTTTGTAGGCACTTGTCTTTTATGTCCGTTCCCGTACTCTTTGCGCATGGGAGTCTGGCGCGGCCCGAACGGCATCCTGGTGGAAGCGATCATGCTTGACGACCGGCCGACGCTGCGCGTCTCGCACCTGGTCAACGGGCAGGTCTACCTGCAGGGCTACTGCGCCTCGGTCGCCGAGCTCGGCCGGCACGGCGTCGACCTCGCGCAACTCGTGGAACAGCCCCGGGACGCCGAACATTTGACGTGACCAGCCGCACTGCGACCGCGCGAGGAGGGGTATGGCAGCGTGCATGGCGTCGCTGCCGACCTACGCGCCGATGCTGGCCCAGCTCGGCTCCCTGCCGTCCACGGACGAGGACGAGTGGGCCGTCGAGATGAAATGGGACGGCGTCCGCGCCCTCGCCTACCTCGCCGACGGCGCCGTACGCCTCATGTCACGCAACGGCAAGGACATCACCGCCGGCTACCCCGAACTGCAGCTCATGGCGGGGGCCACCGGCCGCCGCCCGGCCGTCGTCGACGGGGAGATCGTGGCCTTCGACGAGGCCGGGCGCCCCAGCTTCGGCGCCCTCCAGCCGCGCATGCACCAGCGCAACCCGCTCAGCGTCGCCGAGCTGGCCAGGACCGTGCCGGTGACCTTCCTGGCCTTCGACATCCTGCACCTGGAAGACGGCGAGGCCGGCGGGAGCACGATCGCGCTGCCCTACACCGAGCGGCGTGAGCTGCTGGAGGCCACCTTCGTGCCCGGATTCCGGTGGCAGGTGCCCGTGTGGTTCCGCGACCACGCCGAGGACGCCTTCGGCTTCTCCCGGCGGCTCGGGCTGGAGGGGGTCGTGTGCAAGCGGCTGACCTCCCCCTACAGGCCGGGCAAGCGCACCTCCGAGTGGACCAAGGTGAAGAACGTCAGGGCCGTCGAGGTGGTCATCGGGGGCTGGAAGCCCGGGGGCGGGCGGCGCTCCGGGACGATCGGCTCCCTGCTGCTCGGCTCGTACGACGACGCCGGACGGCTGCTCTACATGGGGCACGTCGGCACCGGGTTCACCCAGGCGATGCTCCGGGACCTGCACCAGCGGCTGGCCCCGCTGCGACGGCCCGACCCGCCCTTCGACGAGCCGGTGCCGCGCGAGTTCGCCCGCGACGCGCAGTGGGTGGAGCCGGTGATGGTGGGCGAGGTGCAGTTCGCCGAGGTGACCGGGGACAACAGGTTGCGCCACCCCTCCTGGCGCGGACTCCGCCCCGACCGCGACCCCCGCGAGGTGCGCGCGACCGGCGGCGAGGGGCCCGGCGACGCGTCCGCCGTCGGCTGAACGACCGAACGGCCGGGCCGGGCATAGGGGCCGGGCGTCACCCCTTCCGGCCCGCCGGTGGGGCGGCCGTGCCGGTGGCGTCCGTCTGGGACGGCTCGGTCAGGGTGCGGGCGAGCAGCCAGGCCAGCACCGGGAACGGCACCAGGCACGCCAGCGCCACCCGCAGCGACACCGCCTCGGCCACCATCCCCACCAGCGGGCTGGCCAGCCCGCCCACGCTCACCGCCAGCCCCAGCGTGACGCCGCCCGCCGTGCCCACCCGGCGCGGCAGGAAGTCCTGCCCCAGCGTCACATGCAGCGAGAACGGCGCGTAGAGCGTGATCGACGCCGCCGCGATGAAGACGTACGCCCCGATTCCCGGCGCCAGCACCACCCCCGCCACGGCCGGCACGGCGGCCGCGTACGCCAGCCGCATCGTGCGCACCCGGCCCCAGCGGGCGGCGAGCCTGCCGCCCAGCACCGTGCCCACGGCGCCCCCGGCGAACAGCACGAACAGCGCCACCGCCCCCGCCGCCCCGCCCCCGAGGTAGAGGGCCACGAACGTGCTGAGCCCGACGTACACCACCGACCGGAAGACGATCACCAGTGACAGGCGGACGAACGACGGCCAGTCGTCACGGCCGGCGGGCGGCGTCGCGCGGCCCGCCCGCGCCGGCCCGGTCACGGAGCGGAGGACGGTGAGCGTCAGCAGCGCGCCCGCCACGGCGGGGATCACCAGGTACGGGGACGCGCCCAGTCCGCCGGCCGACAGCAGCGGCGTGACGATGATCGGCGCGGAGGCGAACCCCAGCGTGCCGCCGAGCGAGAACCAGCTCATCCGCACGTGACTGCCCTGGCTGGCGATCCTGGCCAGGCGGGCCGCCTCCGGATGGTAGGCGGCCACGCCGAGCCCGGACAGCGCCACGGCCAGCCAGGTCAGCGCGTACGAGCCCGCCACGCCGCTGAGCGCCACCCCGAGCCCCGCCGTGGTCATGCTGACCGGGATGAGCCAGGGCATCCGCCACCGGTCGGTCAGCGCGCCGAAGACGGGCTGGACGACCGACGACAGCAGCGTGGCGGCCAGCACGACGCCCGAGGCGGCCACGTACCCGTAGCCGCGCTCGGCCACGAGGAACGGCACCAGCGCCGGCACCGCCCCCTGGTAGACGTCGACGCAGGCGTGCCCGGCCGCGAGAAGCGTGATCCTGTTCGACTTCACGTTCCGATGGTGGCCCGCGGTGCTCTGGCATGCTTCCGATAAAATGCCAATCCATGCTGGAAATTCGCCATCTGTCGCAGGCGCCCACCGGCAGGCGCCCGCTGGCGCCCGGTGGCGGCATCGGCGCCCACCGGCACGACACCCACCAGATCGTGTACGCCTGCCGCGGCGTGCTGTCGGTCACCACCGACGCCGGGACGTGGGTGGCCCCGGCGAACCGGGCCATCTGGATACCGGCCGGCACCGTGCACGAGCACCGCGCCCACGGCAGCACCGACCTGCGCCTGGTGGGCCTGACCAGCGACCCGCTCGGGCTGGCCAGGCCCGCCGTGCTCGCGGTCGAGCCGCTGCTGCGCGAGCTGATCATCGCCTACACGGCGGACCCGGGCGACGGCGCGGAGCGGGACCGGCTGCTCGCCGTCCTGCTCGACCGGTTGCGCCGCTCCCCCGAGCGGCCGTTCCACCTGCCGACCGCCCGGGATCCACGGCTGGCGGCCGTCTGCGCGATGCTGGGCGACGATCCGGCCGACGGCCGCACCCTGGCCCAGCTCGCCGCCCAGGCCGGCACCAGCGGCCGCACGCTCGCCCGGCTCTGCCGTGCCGAGCTCGGGATGACGTTCCCGCAGTGGCGCACGCAGCTCCGGCTCCAGCGCGCGCTGCTGCTCCTGGCCGACGGGATGAGCGTGACGGCTGTCGCGCACCGCTGTGGCTGGGCCTCCGCCAGCGCCTTCATCGACGTGTTCCGGCGGGCGCTCGGGTACACCCCAGGCCGCGCCTTTACATTGTAGATTCGCTACACTGGAGTGCTGTGAGCAAGAAGACCAAGGGCGGCGGCACCCCCGCGACCGCGGCGCTGGCCCAGGCCGGGGCGGAGTTCACGCTGCACCCCTACGAGCACGACCCCGCCGCGCAGGCCTACGGCGAGGAGGCCGCCGACGCGCTCGGCCTGCCCTACGAGCGGATCTTCAAGACCCTGGTGGCGGAGCTGGAGAGCGGGCTCGCGGTGGCCGTCGTGCCGGTGTCGGGCAAGCTCGACCTCAAGGCGCTCGCGGCGGCGCTCGGCGGCAAGCGGGCCGCCATGGCGGACGCCGCCAAGGTCGAGCGGGTCACCGGCTACGTCGTGGGCGGGATCAGCCCGCTCGGGCAGCGCAAGCGGCTGCCGACCGTGGTGGACGCGTCGGCGCTGGAGTTCGGCACGATCTTCTTCTCGGCGGGCAAGCGCGGCCTGCAGATCGAGACCGCCCCCGCCGACCTCATCCGCCTCACCGAAGCCGTGACCGCCCCCATCGGCAAACCCGCCTGACCGCCGGGCCGGACTCACCGGAGACCGGGCCCGACCGCCCGGCCTGGCGCGGGCTCGACGGTCGGCTTCGGGCGGGCTCACCTATGGTGGCGGTCGCGCCTGCCGTGCGCGGGTTCGCGTCCGTGGTCGCGTCGCACGCGCGGGTGCCGCTGCCTGGCCTGTGGTCGCTCCCGTCGCGCCTGTGGATGCTCCCGGGCCGTCCTCGGATGCTCGCGGGAGGCCCGTGGGCGGTCGTGACGCGGGCGTCGTGGGTGCTCGCCTCTCGGGTGATCGGCGTCCGGCCGTGCCCGGCGGCCGCGCGGCTCGCCACGACCGCGGTCCGGACGTCCCAGCAGCCACTCGAACAGCCCGCCGTGCCGCCTGGAGTGCGCCCTGTGCCCCCCGCGGCGGCGGCCCCGGTCCTCGCGTGCCTCGCGCTCCTCGGCCTCCTCCAGCCCCGGCGTGTGCCCGCCGCCGAAGCGTGACATGTCCGGCCCGGGGAAACCCTTCGGTTCCGTGTCGCGCAGTGCGTCGCTCATCGAGTCCACCCAGATCGGCCCCGGCAGCGACGCCCCCTGCACGGAGCCGTAGTACTGGTCGCCGATCTGCACCCCCGTCAGCGGATGTTTGTAGGAGCCGCGGATGTCGCCGACGCTGACCGCCGCCGCCAGGTGCGGCGTGTAACCGGCGAACCAGGCCGAGGTGTAGCCGTTGTTGGTGCCCGTCTTGCCCGCCGCCGGCCGGCCGAGCCCCTGCCCCCGCATGGTGCCCTTGTCGAAGACGCCCTCCAGGACGTGGTTGACCGCGTCGGCGACCTGCCGGTCGATGACCTGGTCGCAGGCGGGTGACACGGGGGTGCGCCCGCCGTCCCTGCCGACGATCTCCACGATCGCGAGCGGCCGGCAGTACCTGCCCCGGGCCGGGAACGTCGCGAAGGACGCCGCCACCGTCAGCGGGTCCATCTCGTTCACGCCCAGCGTGAACGTGGGCACCTCGCGCAGCGGCGTGCCGTCGGCCCTCCTGACGCCGAGCTGCCGGGCCGTCTTGACCACGTTGCACAGGCCGACCTTGCGCTCCAGCATCATGTAGAAGATGTTGACCGACTGCCAGGTGCCGGTCTCGATGCTGTACGGCCCGCCCTTGCCCTCGCCGCTGGCGTTGTGGATGCTCGTCCCCGGCGCGTTGACGGGCCGGCCCGCACAGTCGCGGTAGCCCTCCGACGGCTCCAGCACCCCTGGCGTGTCGAAGCCGTCGCCGAACTTCCAGCCCTGCTTCAGCGCCGTGGCCAGGGTGAACACCTTGAACGTGGACCCGGCCTGGAGTCCCTGGCCGCCGCCGTGCCGTACGTCGGCGACGAGGTTGAAGGTGGTCCTGGGACCGTTCTTGTGGTCGCCCGGGTTGCGGCCGAACTTCTTGCTCGCCGCCATCGCCCTGACCCAGCCCGTGCCCGGCTCCACCATGGCCTCGGCGGCCACCTCGGTGTCAGCGGGCGCGACCCGCTGCCGGATCGCCCGCTCCGCCGCCCGCTGCGCCACCGGGTCCAGGCTGGTCCTGATCACCAGCCCGCCGCTGGCCATCCGCGACCGCCGCGCCGTCGCCGTGCTGCCGAACGCCTCGTTCGTCATCAGCTCGCGGTGCACGTACAGGCAGAAGTACGGATGCTCGCTCTGCGCGCAGCCGCCGGGCTCGGGGCGCAGCCTGATGGCGAGCTTGCTCCGCTTGGCGTGCGCGGCCTCCTGCTGGGTGATCAGTTTCAGCCCGGCCATCCGGTCGAGCACGAGGTCGCGCCGCGTCTTCAGCTTCGCCCGGTGGGCGTCGCCGAGCGAGGGGTCGGTCGAGTACGGAGTCCGTACGGCGCCCGCGAGCGTGGCCGCCTGGGTCAGGGTCAGGTCGGCGGCCGTGGTGGAGAAGAAGCGCCTGGCCGCCGCCTCGATGCCGTGCGCCCCGGCGCCGAAGTAGGCGATGTTCAGATATTTCTCCAGGATCTCGTCCTTGCGGTACTTCTTCTCCAGGGCCAGCGCGAGCCGCAGTTCGCTGATCTTGCGGGCGAGGTTGGGCGCGCGGGCCCGGTCCCGCTCGGCGTCCGTGCGTGAGCTCTCCACCAGGATGTTCTTCACCAGCTGCTGGGTGAGCGAGGAGCCGCCCTGCCTGATGCCGCCCGCCTGGGTGTTGGTGAGCAGTGCCCGGAGCGTGCCGATCACGTCGAGCCCGCCGTGCTCGTAGAAGCGGGCGTCCTCGATGGCCACGATCGCCTTGCGCATCACCGGCGCGACCTTGGCCAGCGGCACCGCCGTCCGGTTCGCCTCGTAGAACTGGGCAAAGGTCCGGCCGTGGATGTCCACCAGCCGGGTGACCTGCGCAAGCGGTTCCTCGCGGGGCGCCGGCGGCAGGTCGAGGAAGGTGGTCGCGACATTCTTCGTGGCGAGTCCGGCCCCGCTGACCACGGGGGCGGCCATCGCCGCCACCAGCACCCCGCTGAGCGCCCCCGCCACCCCGAGCCGGGTGATGGATTTGAGCACAGTCACGCAGATGATCTGCTTCCAGAAGATCAGCGGGAAACGCCCGGCTGTTGATTCTTTACTGTCCTCGGCGGATGTTCAGACCAAGGGACTCGAACTGCTCGAACGGCTGGTGGTAGCCGCGTTCGATGTGGTGCACCCCGCGCAGCGTGGACGGCCCGTCGGCCACCGCGGCGGCCAGCACGGCGGAGAAGCCGGCCCTGATGTCGGGCAGCGTCACGTCGGCGCCCCTGAGCTGGGAGACGCCCCGCACCACCGCCGAATGCCTGGCGTTGGTGTCGTGGTAGCGGCAGGCCGGGCCGCCGAGGCACTGGTCGAAGACCTCGATCTCGCAGCCCATGCTCTTCAGCGCGGGCACGTACACCAGGCGGTTCTCGAAGACGGTCTCGTGCAGCACCGACATGCCCTGGCTCTGCGTGAACAGCACCATGAGCGGCGTCTGCCAGTCGGTCATGAACCCGGGGTGGGTGTCGGTCTGCACGGCCGCGGCGCGCAGCCCCTCGGGCGGGGCGGTGGCGCACAGGTACTCGTCGTTGATGGCGAACTGGGCGCCCATCCTGGCCAGCGTGGTGATCGCGGTCACCAGGCGGTCCTGCGGGCACCCGTGCACCCGCACCTCGCCGCCGGTGATCAGGCCCGCGACCAGGTAGGAGAACGCCTCGATGCGGTCGCCGGCCAGCCAGGTGGAGGCGCCGCGCAAGCGCTCGACGCCCTCGATCACGATCCTGCGGTCGGGCGACAGCTCGATCCTGGCGCCCATCCGCTGCAGGAACAGCGCGAGCTCCACCACCTCGGGCTCCATCGCGGCGTTCTTCACCACGGTCTTGCCCTCGGCCAGCACGGCCGACATCAGGATCGTCTCGGTCGCGCCCACGCTCGGGTACGGCAACTCCAGCCGGGTGCCGTTGAGCCGCTTGGCCTTGGCGAAGATGCCGGTGTCGCCCACCTCCACCTCGGCGCCCATCGCCCGCAGCGCCTCGACGTGGAAGTTGACCGGCCGCCGCCCGATCGGGTCGCCGCCCACCAGCGGCACGAACGCCTCCCCCGCCAGGTGCAGCAGGGGGCCCAGCATGAGGATCGGAATGCGGTTGAGCCCGGTGAACGCGTCAGGCACACGCGGCCTGATCTCGGCGCCCGGCTCGATGCGGATCTCCGTACGGCCGATCTCCACGTTGATGCCCAGGGCGGTGAGCATGTCCGCGGTGATGCCCACCTCGCCCACCTCGGGGGCGTTATGGATAGTGCTCTCGCCGCTGCCCAGCATGGCGGCCACCATGTGCTTGGACACGCCGTTCTTGGAGCCGCGCACGACGACGTCGCCTCGCAGCGGGCCAGAGGGTTCGATGTGCCAGAGCTTCTCTTCAATCACGAAGTGAGCCTAACCGGGAGATACCATCGATCTGGTTCGGACGCCGATGTGAAGGGGAGTGGCGTGGCGAGGCACATTCGCGCTTTCGCGGTCACCGTCCTCACACTCGCCGCCCTGGGGGTCCCCGCCGGGCTGGTCTGGTCCGCCCTGTCTCCCCGGCCGCCCTACCGGATCACCGACCAGGCCTCGGTGCTCGCCGATCCCGCGACGCAGACGCTCATCGCCGCCGACGGCTGGTTCGCCACCATCACCGGCGGGCTCGGCCTGGCCTGCGGCGCGCTGGGCTGGTTCCTGAGCCGCCGTCGGCAGCTCGCCGTGCTGCTCGGCCTGTGCGCCGGCGGCGTGCTCGCCTCGTTCGTGACGCTCTGGACGGGCACCACGTTCACCCTCGGCGTGGTCGCGGTGGAGGCGTCGGCCGCGCCCGGCGTCACGCTCGTCGCCGGGCCGCTCGCGCTGACGGCCGACGGCGTCCTGGTGTCCTGGCCGCTGCTCGCCGTCGGCCTGTTCGGGCTGCTCGAAGGCATGCACGGCTATCGCGAGTCGCCGCTGCGCACTCCGTACGGGATCGGCCCGGGAACGCCCGCGGCGGACCCGTACCGGATCGGTGAGCCACCGCCGCGCGGCGACTAGAGCGGCGGGCGGCGCTCGCCGAACCCCGTGGCGCGCTCGAACGCGCGCGCCACGCGCAGCACGCGGGCGTCGGCGAAGGGACGTCCGACGATCTGCACCCCGACCGGCAGCCCCGACGGCGTGAACCCGGCCGGGACCGACGCCGCCGGCGCGTGCAGGACGCTGATCCAGTAGGCCGAGCGCATCCACGTCAGGTAGTCGGGGAGCGGGACGCCGTTGATCTCGCGGACGTACGGGTCCTCGACGGGGAACGGCGGCACCTGGCTGACCGGCGCGATGAGCACGTCGTAGCGGTCGAAGAAGGCGGCCATCCGCTGGTATAGGCCGCTGCGCGCGCGCTCGGCGCGGGCCAGGTCGGCGCCGGTGACCTGACGGCCCCGCTCGACGTTCCAGGCGGTGTTGGCGCCCAGCCCCTCCAGCTCGCCGTAGGACAGCGCGTAGAACCAGGCGCGGTAGGTGCGGAAGGCGTCCTCGGCGTCCGACAGGTCGAGCTCGACCTGCTCGACGTGTGCGCCGAGCCGCTCGAACACGCCCGGCGCGGTCGCGGTGACCGCCGCGGTCGCGGCGTCCACCGGCAGCCCGCCCAGGTCGGGACTCCACGCGACGCGCAGCCCCGCCACGCCCTCCTCGGGCTCGGCGGCGAACCTCTCCATGATGGAGTACGGGGAGCGCGGGTCGAAGCCGGAGATCACCGACATCATCAGCGTCAGATCCTCGACCGTCCTGGCCATCGGCCCCTGCACCGACAAGGTGTACCAGGCGGCGGTCTCCGACGGGCTCGGCACCCGCCCCGGCGTCGGCCGCAACCCCACCACATTGCAGAACGAGGCCGGGTTGCGCAGCGAGCCGCCCATGTCGGAGCCGTCGGCCAGCGGCACCATCCCGCAGGCCAGCGCCGCCGCCGCGCCGCCGCTGCTCCCCCCGGCGGACTTCGACAGGTCGTACGGGTTGCGGGTCACCCCGAACACCTCGTTGACCGTGTGCGACCCGGTGCCGAACTCGGGCGTGTTGGTCTTGCCCACGCTGATCGCCCCGGCCTGCCGCAGCCGCCGCACGATCACGTCATCCTTGTCCGGGATGTTTCCGGAGAAGAGCGGCGAGCCGTACGTGGTGCGGATCCCGGCCGTGTCCACCAGGTCCTTGTGCGCCACCGGCACCCCGTGCAGCGGCCCCACCGGCTCCCGCGCGTCGGCGGCCACGGCCGCGGCCATCGCCCGCTCGGCCGTCAGCGTCACGATCGCGTTGACCCGGGGGTTGACCCGCTCGACCCGGTCGAGGTGGGCCTGGAGCACCTCCACCACGCTGACCTGCCGTGCCCTGATCAGGCGCGCCAGCTCGGAGGCGGTGAGGTAGTGCAGCTCGGTCATGCCGCGCCCCCGCCCCACTCGCTCCCCCGCCACGACGGCGAGGAGTCGCTGGACGACATGGAGCGGCGCCTCCGATCCGATCCGGTGTGCGCTTCGACTCTAGTGGTCCCGGCCGACACTTCGGGCGCCGGATGCGACGGCGTGCCGGACCTGCCCGCGCCGCTCCCCCCGATATCGTCGACGTCACCCACTGTGACGAAGGAGACACTGCGTGCGCGCGGAGACGGACGAGGGCTACAGCAAGGCTCTGGGCAACCGGCAGGTCCAGATGATCGCCATCGGCGGGGCGATCGGGGTGGGCCTGTTCCTCGGCGCCGGCGGCCGGCTCGCCGCCACGGGCCCGGCGCTCGTGCTGTCGTACGCCGCCGCCGGGATCGCCGCGTTCTTCGTCATGCGGGCCCTCGGCGAGCTGGTCCTCTACCGCCCCGCCTCGGGCTCCTTCGTCGAGTACGCGGGCGAGTTCGTCGGGCCGTGGGCGGCCTTCGCCAGCGGCTGGATGTACTGGATCAACTGGGCCTTCACCGGCATCGCCGAGCTGACCGCGATCGCCCTGTACGTCCACTACTGGGCGCCCGCCTTCCCCCAGTGGGTGACGGCGCTGATCGCGCTGGGCTTCGTGCTGGTGGTGAACCTGCTGTCGGTGAAGCTCTTCGGCGAGCTGGAGTTCTGGTTCGCGATGCTCAAGGTGCTGGCCATCGTCACATTCCTGGTGGTCGGGCTGGTGCTGGTGGTCGCGTCGGTGGGCCAGGCCGGGCCGCACAATCTCGTCTCCCACGGCGGGTTCTTCCCCACCGGGTTCCCGCTGGTGCTGATGAGCCTGCAGTCGGTGGTGTTCGCCTACGCCTCCATCGAGCTGGTCGGGATCACCGCGGGCGAGACCGCCCGGCCGCACGAGATCATGCCGAAGGCGATCAACGGCGTGGTGTGGCGCATCGCGATCTTCTACGTGGGCTCGGTGGTGCTGCTGTCGATGGTGCTGCCGTGGACCGCGTACGAGGCCGGCACCTCGCCGTTCGTCACGGTCTTCGCCGGCCTGGGCGTGCCGTGGGCGGCCGACGCGATGAACCTCGTGGTGATCACCGCCGCGCTGTCGTCGTGCAACTCGGGCCTGTACGCCACCGGGCGCATCCTGCGGTCGATGGCCCGCAACCGGGAGGCGCCGCGCTTCACCGGGACGCTCAGCGCCCGGCACGTGCCGATCGGCGGGATCGTGTTCACCGCCGCCATGTTCCTCGGCGGTGTGGCGCTGTTCTACTTCCTGCCAGAGCGGGCCTTCAACATCGCCACCGCCGTCGCCTCGCTCGGTGTGGTCACCACCTGGGGCACGCTGGTCTACTGCCAGCTGCGGCTGCGGAAGTCGGGGCACCGCTCGTCGTTCCCGATGCCGGGCACGCCGTACACGAACTGGCTGACGCTGGCCTTCCTGGCGCTGGTGGTGCTGCTGATGCCGTTCGCGGACGCCGACCAGCGGGTCGCCTTCTTCCTCGTCCCCGTCCTGATCGGGGCGATCGCGCTCGGCTGGCTGGTGCTCAGCCGCAGGCGCGCGGCCGCGGCGGCCGCCGCCGCGGCGACGGCGAGCCCGGCGGTCAATCCCGCCGAGTGAACGACGCGCCGGTCGCGCGGCGTCCCGGGCCGCGCGGATCTACTCTCGAAGGCGATGGCCGACGACCCGGGGGAGAGCGCGCTGGACGAGAAGACGCGAGCGGCGCGCGGGATCGCCGGACTCGCCGACCTGGCCGGAACGATCAGAAGGGCCGCGGCGACCAGGATGACCGGGGTGGCCGGGATGGTCGTCGCGGCGGCGCTCGGCGTGGCGCTGGCCCTGGCGGCGTTACCGCTCGGGCTCCCGGCCTGGCTGGGCTGCGCCGTACTCGGCGAGGTCTGTGAGGGCGGCGAGGAGCCGCCCGCGCTCCCCCGGCTGACCCGCCTGACGCCGGCGCAGGTCGCGCTCTCAGGCGGCTACGTGGCGCTCGGCGACTCCTACTCCTCGGGCGAGGGCGTCTACGTCGCCGGCGGCGCGCCGCTGAACGGCGGCGCCGACCGCTGCCACCGCGCCGAGGGCTCCTACGTCCCGCTGGTCGCGGGCGCGCACCGCTTCGGCGGCGGCACCGGCTTCTGGGCCTGCAGCGGCGCCACCACCCGCCAGATCCTGCGCGGTCAGTACGGCCAGCGCCCCCAGATCAGCCGGGTGGACGCGACGACGAGCCTGGTGACGGTGAGCGTCGGCGGCAACGACGCCGGGTTCGTCCCGGTGCTGACCGCCTGCATCGCCAAGCTGCCCTGGTCCTCGGCCTGCGTGGACCAGGAGGCCGAGGTGACGCGCCGTCTGGAGCGGTTGCGTCCCAGCCTGCGCGAGGTGCTGCGGGAGATCAGGAGCCGGGCGCCGCGGGCTCGCGTCATCGTGCTCGGCTACCCCCGGCCGTTCCCCGCCGGCCCGTCCGGCTCCGTCAGCAACCTCAGCGCCGCCGACCAGCGCTGGATCAACGCCATGACCCGGCGGCTCAACGACGTGGTGGCCACGGTGGCGGGCGAGTTCGAAAGACAGATCGTCGCCTTCGGGGCTCCGGGCAGTGTGGAGTACGTGGACGCCCACGAGGCGTTCGACGGCCACGAGGTGGGCAGCCCGCGGCCGTACGTGAACGGGCTGATGGTGGACCTCGGCGAGTTCACCGTCGAGCCGCGCAGCTTCCACCCGACGGCCGACGGCTACCGCCGCTTCGCCGAGCTCGTCAACCGCCAGATCGCCGCCGGACCGGGCCGCCCCATGAACGACTTCCGGCTCACGACGGCCGCCGTCAGCCGGTCGCGCGCTCCTCTGCCAGGTGCAGGCCCGCTTCGATGACCGCGTTCATGATCGGGGCCAGGCGCTCCTGGCCCAGTCCGGGGGCGCGCTGGGCCATCCGGGCCACCAGGTCGCGCTCGCGGGCGTGGTCGCGGCCCGCGAAGCCGCCGACGGGCTTGAGCCGCTGCACGATGCCGGCCAGCTCGGCCCGGCGCTCCAGCAGGGTCGCCAGGGCGGCGTCGACGCGGTCGATGGCCTGCCTGCACTCGGGCAGCGTGGCCGGGGCCTCGGGGCGGAGCAGGGCGCCGACGAGGGTCACGGCCTCCTCCGCCTCCTGGCGGCCCGCCGGGGTGCCGTCCACGATGAGCCCGTCCGCCCCAGCCGCCACCGCAGCCGTACAAAGACCGATATTTCCGGACACGTCGGCGAGGGCGGGGCGGCCGGACGCGGCCCGCGCGGCCCGCAGCAGGCCCAGATCCGAACGCTCGCAGAGGATCACCTGATCGTTGCCCTCCGCGACGCAGTAGTCCACCACGCCGAGCCACTCCGCCAGCGCCGCGCCGTGGCGGCGCTCCACCACCACCGGCAGCCCCAGCGCGGCCACCGCGCGCACCAGCGGGATGTCCCGCGTCCACGCCGCCCCGATCACCACGCCACGCGCCCGCGCCGCGATCACGGGCAGGTCGTCCACGCCGGCCGGCTCGGCCAGCGCGACCCCCTCGGGCAGCAGCTCGCGGGCGTCGCCGCGCTGCTCGCGCAGGCTCACCCGATCGCCGATCACCACGGCGGGCCCGCCGCCCACGCGCTGCGCGCCCAGCGCGACCACATGCCGTTCCAAGGTCGATGACATCTCGGCTCCCCACTCCGCCGGCTCCCCTTGAGCCGGCGGAAAAACCAAAAAGGCAGAGACGCGGCGTCTCTGCCTTTGCCGACTCCAGGTGGTCGCTAGCTGACGACCGGCCCTCCCGGAGCCGGCTCGGTAAACACGTAGCGACAAGTCATGTCTGCACTTTACACCTGGGCTCCACCTGCTGGACATGCTTCCCGAATGATGGACTGTCCTTGCGGCGAGTCGCCGTTGATCCCTCGCTATGGGAGTATTTCTTGGCCTAGAGGGAGGGTTTGAGGCCGTTGATGTCGGATCGCAAGCCGGACGGACGCCGCATCGCCGGTCGTTACCAGCTGCAGGAACCCATTGGCAAGGGTGGCATGGGCATCGTCTGGCGAGCCCATGACGAGCTCCTTGATCGCACTGTCGCGGTCAAGGAGGTCCGCTATGCCGCCGCTCTGGGTGACGAAGTGCAGCTGCTGAACCGGCGTACGATGCGTGAGGCGAGGGCGGCGGCCAGGTTCGAGCACCCCAACGTGATCGTCGTTCACGACGTGATCGAAGAGGACGACCGTCCCTGGATCGTCATGCAGCTCGTGGAGTCACGTTCCCTGGGAACGGTGATCAAGCAGGATGGGCCACTACCGCCACGAAAGGTGGCCAAGATCGGCCTGGCCGTGCTCGACGCCTTGCAGCGCGCGCACGAGTCGGGTGTGCTGCACCGCGACGTCAAACCCGAGAACGTGCTGCTCGCCGACGACGGCCGGGTGGTGCTGACCGACTTCGGCATCGCCACGCTGGAGACCGAGACGCAGCTGACGGTGACGGGCCTGGCGGGCACTCCGGCGTTCATCGCGCCGGAGCGGCTCAAGGGGCTGCCCGCGCGCCGCGAATCGGACCTGTGGTCGCTGGGCGCCACGCTCTACACCGCCGTCGAGGGCCGCTCCCCGCACGAGCGCGGGATGGCCCTGGCGACCATGCACGCCGTGCTGACGGACGAGCCGGATCCCGCCACCCACGCGGGACCGCTGGCCTCGGTGATCGCCGGGCTGCTGGCCAAGGAGCCGGTCCAGCGCCTGTCGTACGACGAGGCTGCGCAGTTGCTGCGCCGGGTCATCTCCTACTCCGGCGACCCGGCACCGCTTCCGCAGGAGTCCCGGGCCCCGGCGACCATGGTGCAGCCGGCGGTCGAGGACGACATGCCGACGGACCCCGACCTGGCACCGGTCAGGAGCGCCCCGCCCGTCGCCGTACTGCCGGAGACGGGGGCCCGGCTCCAGCCCGCCACCCAGGAGCCGCCGCCTCCGGGGGACCACCCGGAGACCGAGCCGAGCGGCTCCGACCGCCGGCAGGCGGTGCCCGTCATCGCCGCGGTCGCGGCGGTGGTGCTGGTCGCGGCCGTGGGCGGCTATCTCGGGCTGCGCGCGGCCCCGGACGACGGTCCCGCCGCCGACCCGCACTCGCTGGCGGTCAGCACGGGCACGTCGCAGCCCTCGTCCGGCGCCTCGGCGCCGCCGTCCGCGCCGTCGACGAAGCCCAGCGCCGAGCCCACCCCGTCACCGACCGCGGCGCCCACCGACACCCTGACTCCCACGGAGCCGAAGGCGACGGAGGCCGCCCTGCCGGCCGGCTGGAAGCTCTACAAGGACAAGAAGCTCGACTTCACCATCGCGCTGCCGAAGGGCTGGGACGAGTACAAACGCGAGGGCAGCCAGGTCTTCTTCCGCGGGCCCGGCGCGGGCTCCAACGCGTTCATGGCCGTCGACAGAGCGTCGAACCCCGGCTCCGACCCGCTGGCGGACTGGAAGAAGCAGGAGAAGTCCGCCAAGCACAACTTCGGCGGCTACCAGTTGATCGGCATCAAGAAGGTCGACTTCCACAAGGCCGCCGCCGACTGGGACTTCACCTGGAACACCAACACGGGCCCGACCAGGGTGCGCAACCGGGGGTTCATCACGGACAACGGCCGCGGCTACTCCATCTACTGGCACAACCTCAACAGCAGATGGAAGAAGGACTACCACTTCTTCGAGACCTTCTGCGCGACCTTCAAACCCGACCGGTAGGTGCGTGCGTGGACAGGCAGGTCGCGGGCCGGTACCGCCTCATCGAGCCTCTCGGTGAAGGCGGTATGGGCGTGGTCTGGCGCGCCCACGACGAGCTGCTCGACCGTCTGGTGGCGGTCAAGGAGGTCCGCTACACCGGGGTGGGCGACAAGCGACGGGCCGAGCTCAACAGCAGGACCATCAGGGAGGCGCGGGCGGCGGGCCGCCTCGACCATCCCTCGGTGATCGTCATCCACGACGTCGTCGAGGAGGACGGGCGCCCGTGGATCGTCATGCAGCTCATCCGCTCCCGGTCGCTGGCCGAGGTGATCCGCGAGAGCGGGCCGCTGCCGGTGCCGCAGGTGGCGACGATCGGCGCGCGGGTGCTCGACGCGCTGCGGGCCGCGCACGCCACCGGGGTGCTGCACCGCGACGTCAAACCCGAGAACGTGCTGCTCGCCGACGACGGCCGGGTGGTGCTGACCGACTTCGGCATCGCCACCCTGGAGACCGAGGCCGGCCTGACGGCTACCGGGGGCCTGGTGGGCACGCCCGCCTACATGCCGCCCGAGCGGCTCAACGGCGAGCCGGCCCGGCCCGAGGCGGACCTGTGGTCGCTGGGCGCGACGCTCTACGCGGCGGCGGAGGGCGCCCCGCCGTTCCGGCGGGAGTCGTGGGCGGCCACGGTGGCGGCGGTGCTGCGCGACCCGCTGGAGCCTCCGCGCAGGGCCGGGAGCCTCGCGCCGGTGATCGTCGGGCTGCTGCGGCGCGACCCGACCGCCCGGATGTCCGCGGCGCAGGCGGCCGAACTGCTGGCCGGGGCCGCCGCCGCGCCGGACAGCACGGTTCCCGTCACCCGGCCGCGCCCGCCCGGCCGGCGCCGGGGGGTCATGGTGGTCGCGGCCGCCGTGGCGGTGGTCGTGCTGGGCGCGGGCGGCGCGCTGTTCGCCAGCTGGGCGACGTCCACGCCCGGGACGGGGGTCGCGGGCCCGTCCACACCGACCCACACCCCGTCCCAGACCCCCACCACGACCACGGCACAGCCGACCAAGAAACCCACCAAGGGCCCCACTCCCGCGCCGTCCCCGCGGCTGCCCGACGGCTGGCGCTCCTACCGGAACAACGACGGGGACTTCACGATCGCCATGCCGCGCGGCTGGCGCGCCGCCAAGCACTCCACCAGGGACAGCGTCACCCTGTCGGGCCCCGGCACCACCGGCTCGATGATCGTCGAGTGGACCGTCCCGGACCAGCAGTGGACCAGCGCCGTGCGGCACTGGACGGCCCTGGAGCGGGAGCTCATCGGCTTGGGCGAATTCAAGGATTACCAGCGGATCGGCATCCGCCCGGTCGATTATCTCGGCCGGAAGGCGGCCGACTGGGAGTTCACCCGGGTGCGCGAAGGTGAGCGCATCCACGTGATCAACCGGGGCTTCCGCACCGCGGACGGCCGCTACTTCGCCCTCTACTGGGAGACGCCCCACTCCCGCTGGTCGAAGGACCGGCACTACGTCGACGCCTTCGTCGGCAGCTTCCGCGCGGAGGCCGGGACACCGTGAGCGACGGGGAGCGGGCACGCTTCTGGCGGCACCCGGCGGTGCCGGAGGTCGACCTGCTCAAGGCCCGCTACGTCACCCACCGTTTCTCCCGGCACGTGCACGACGGCTACGCCATCGGCGTCATCATCTCCGGGGTGGAGGAGTTCGAGTATCGCGGCACCACGCACCGGGCGGGCGCGGGCGAGCTGGTGCTGGTCAACCCCGACTCGGCGCACACGGGCCAGGCCGGCACCGCGGGCGGCTGGGCGTACCGCATGCTCTATCCGTCGGTGGAGGCGATCGGTGAGATCGCGACCGAGCTCGGCCTGACCTACGGCACCCCGAACTTCCCCGAGCAGGTCGTGCGCGATCCGGCGGTGGCGGCGCTGATGGACAGCGCGCACCGGGCGACCGAGCGCGGCGATGACCTGGCCGCCTCCACGATGACGCGGACGCTGTTCGCGCGGCTGCTGACCCGCTACGCCACGCCGCGCCCCGCCGTGGCGCTCGCCCCGGAGGGGGCGCGGGCGGTGCGCGCGGCGCTGGACGTGCTGCACGAGCGCCTGGTGGACCCGCCGACGCTGGAGGATCTGGCGCGGGTGGTCGGGGCCAGGCCGTTCCCGCTGCTGCGCGCGTTCAAGGAGGCGACCGGCCTGCCGCCGCACGCCTACCTCAACTCGCTGCGGGTGCGGCGGGCCCGCAGCCTCCTGCGGTCAGGGGTACGGCCCGCGCGGGTGGCCGCCGAGGTGGGCTTCACCGATCAGGCGCACCTGAGCCGCCACTTCAAACGCGTCGTCGGCGTCCCTCCGGCCGCCTACCAACGGGCCGCAGGAACGTACAAGAAATAGTCCTGACCTGGACATACCCTCGGGTGACATGGAACAGACGACATCTCGCTCCGCGGCCATCCGGGACGGCCTGGGGGTGGGCCTGGCGGTGGGATTGTCCGGGGTCGCCTTCGGCGCCGCGGCCATCACCGCGGGGCTGAGCGTGCCGCAGGCGTGCGTGCTGAGCCTGCTGGCCTTCACCGGCGCCTCCCAGTTCGCGCTCACCGGCGCGGTCGGCGCGGGCGGCGACCTGCTCTCCGCCACCTCGGGCGCGCTGCTGCTCGGTGGCCGCAACACGCTGTACGGCCTGCGGATGGCGGATGTGCTGAAGGTGAGCGGGCCGCGCAGGCTGGTGGCCGCGCACGGCGTGATCGACGAGACCACCGCCGTGGCGCTCGCCCAGCCCACCCCGGAGGCGGCCCGGGCCGGGTTCGCGACCACGTTCGGCACCCTCTACGTGACCTGGAACCTCACCACGCTCGCCGGCGCGCTCGGCACCTCCGCGCTCGGCGACCCCGGCATGCTGGGGCTCGACGTGGTGGGGCCCGCGACGTTCCTGGCCATCCTGTGGCCGCGGCTGGCGGGCAGCGCCGAGCTGCGCTGGCTGGCCGTGGGCGGCGTGGCCATCGCGCTGCTGGCCACGCCCTTCTTCCCGCCGGGGGTGCCGGTGCTGCTGTCGGCCCTGGCCGTCCTGGTGGTGCTGGCGCGATGACGCTCTGGTGGGCCATCGCGGCCGTCTGCGCGGGCTGCTACGCGCTCAAACTGGCCGGGCTCGCGGCCCCTCGCCAGGTGCTCGACCATCCCGTGGTGCGCCGCTTCGCGGAACTGGTGCCGGTGACGCTGCTGGCGGCGCTCATCGCCGTCCAGATGTTCACCCAGCAGGGCGCGCTCGCCTTCGACCCGGCCCGGACCAGCGGTCTGGCGGCCGCGGTGATCGCGTTGCTGCTGCGTGCCCCGTTCCTGGTCGTCCTGGCGGCGGCGGCTGCCACGACCGCGCTTGTCCGAGTCCTTTTGGGGTAGTCGCCCCGCATGTCCGATTCTGTGGGGATTGTTGGAGGCCGCTACCGCTTGGTGAGGACGATCGGCCGGGGCGGCATGGGCACCGTCTGGCAGGCCTATGATCAGGTGCTCGGCCGCGACGTGGCGCTCAAGGAGGTCCTCCCTCCCCCCGATCTGACCGGACCCGAACGCGACCTTTTCACCGTACGGACCTTCCGTGAGGCCAGGGCGGCCGGCCGGGTCGCCCATCCCTGCGTCGCCGCGGTGTACGACGTGCTGGAGGAGCACGGCCACCCGTGGATCGTCATGCAGCTCGTCCGCTCCCGCACCCTCGGCGAGCTGGTGCGCGACGACGGGCCGATGTTCCCCGTGGAGGTCGCGCACATCGGGCTGCAGATGCTGGAGGCGCTGCGCGCGGCCCACGCGGCGGGGGTCCTGCACCGGGACGTCAAGCCCGACAACGTGCTGCTGAGCGAGGACGGCCGGGCGGTGCTCACCGACTTCGGCATCGCCACCACCGAGGACGAGGCCCCCGTGACCAGGACGGGGGTGCTCGTCGGCACGCCTGCCTACATGGCGCCGGAGCGGGCGGCGGGCGGCCAGGCGCAGCCGGCCTCCGACCTGTGGGCGCTGGGCGTCACGCTCTACGTGGCCGTCGAGGGTCACTCCCCCTTCCACCGCGAGAACGCGCTGGCCACGCTGGGGGCGGTCATGCACGCCGAGCCGGCTCCGCTGGCCCGCGCGGGCGTGCTCGGTCCCGTCCTGCTCGGCCTGCTGCGCAAGGACCCCGCCGAACGGATGTCGCTGGACGAGGCGGAGCGGCGGCTGTCGGCGATCATCGCGGGCAACGCGCCCGAGGCGACCGGCCCGGTGCCGATGCCGGTCACGGCCCAGGGCCGGGCCACGCCGCCGGGCAAGCGCAAGCCGCCGCTGCTCGCGCTGGGCGTGGGCACGGTCATGGTGGCACTGGTGACCGGGGGCGCGGCCTGGTGGTCGCACCGGCCCGCGGAGACGAGTGCCCCACCGCCCGGGCCGGCGGTGGTGCAGTCATCACCCGGCTCCCCCCGGAGCCCGGCTCCCAGCACCGCCACCGAGACGACCCACCCGCCACCGTCCAGCACCGCCACCCGGCGCGCCGACCCATCCCCCACCGTGTACGACTCACCCCGCACGATGTACGACTCACCCCGCCGCGACGAATCGGGACCCACCGCCGAGCCGTCCAAGAAGCAGGCCCGGCCCGAGCCCACCAGGTCCACCCGCACGGAACGCGAGGAGCCCGAACGGACCACGCCGGACACCCGTGACAGTCCGGAGAACGAGGACGACGATCGTACGAAGACCCCCGGCCAGGTGGACCCGGACGACGGGAACGGGCAGGGCCAGGAGGCCCGCGAGAACCCCGGCAAGAAGCCGAAGAAGGACAAGCGGGACCGGGCCTGAGGCGTCAGGACTCCGCGCGTACGGCGTCCAGGGCCTTCTGCAGGTCGTCGGGGTAGTCGGTGCTGAACGACATCCACTCGCCGGTGGAGGGGTGCTCGAACCCGAGCGAGACCGCGTGCAGCCACTGCCTGCTGACGCCCAACCGGGCGGCGATCGTCGGGTCCGCGCCGTACATCATGTCGCCCACGCACGGGTGGCGCAGCGCGGACATGTGCACCCGGATCTGGTGGGTGCGGCCGGTCTCCAGCTTGATGTCGAGCAGCGAGGCCGCCCGGAACGCCTCGATCGTGTCGTAGTGGGTGATCGACGCCTTGCCGCCCGCGACCACCGCCCACCTGCCGTCGCCCGCCGGGTGGCGGTCGATCGGCGCGTCCACGGTGCCCCTGAACGGGTCGGGATGCCCCTGGACCAGCGCGTGATAGCGCTTGTCGACCGTACGCTCCTTGAAGGCGCGCTTGAGGTGGGAGTAGGCGTGCTCGCTCTTGGCCACCGCCATCGCGCCGGTGGTGTTGGCGTCGAGCCGGTGCACGATGCCCTGGCGCTCGGCCGCGCCGCTGGTCGCGATCGTGTGCCCGGCGCCGAGCAGGCCGCCCAGGACGGTGGGGCCGGTCCAGCCGACGGTCGGATGGGCGGCCACGCCGATCGGCTTGTTGACCACCACGATGTCGTCGTCCTCGTAGACGATGCGCATGCCCGGCACCGGCTCGGCCACCGGCATGGGGGTGCTCACCGGGGGCGGGAGCGTCACGTCGAGCCAGGCGCCCGCGTGCACCCGGTCGGACTTGGCCGGCTGCCTGCCGTCGACCAGCACCTCGCCGGCGCCGATCAGCTCGGCCGCGCGGGTGCGCGAGAACCCGAACAGTCTGGACAGCGCCGCGTCGACCCGCTCGCCTTCCAGCCCGTCGGGGACGGGGAGACTACGCTGCTCGGCCACTCTTGCCCTCCCTCGTCCCGTCAAGCTGATAACCGCGCCAGGCCAGGATGACCGCGAGGATGCCGCCGCACACGATCGCCGAGTCGGCGACGTTGAAGATCGGGAAGTAGTCGATCACCGGGAAGTTGCCCGGTAGCACCTCGACGAAGTCGACCACGTGTCCCTGGAGCTGCGTGGACCTGCCGAAGCCCGACGGGTAGCGCAGCAGCCTGTCGGTGAGGTTGCCGAGCGCGCCGCCCAGCAGCATGCCCAGCGTGATCGCCCACGGCAGACTACCCAGCTTACGCGCCGCCCGGATGATGGCGACCACCACACCGGCGGCGACGAGGGTGAGGATGAAGGTCATCCCGGTGCCGATGCTGAACGCGGCGCCCGAATTGAAGATCAGCCTGAACTGCAGCACACCGGGGATCACCACCAACGGCGGCTCACCCTCCAGCGTCTTCAGCGCCACCGTCTTGGTGATCACGTCGGACGCGTAGAGGACGGCCGCCAGCGCGGTGAGTGCGGCCAGCAGCCGGCCTCGCCGCCTGCCTACCGGCGCTCCTCCTTCTGCTTGCAGGCCACGCACAGCGTCGCCCTCGGGAACGCCTGAAGGCGCTCCTTGCCGATCGGCTTGTGGCACGATTCGCACACTCCATAAGTCCCTGCGTCGATCCTGGCGATCGCACGTTCGTTCTGCGCGACCAGGTCGCGTGCATTCAGGGTAAGGGCGATCTCGCGTTCGCGCTCATAGGTCTTGGCGCCGGCGTCCGCCTGGTCGTCGCCGGCCCCTTGAGTGACGTCTCCCGATGCGATTTCGGACTCATGGCGGAGAATGTCCGCGTTAAGCTCCTCGATCTCGCTCTGCAGCGTGCCGCGTACCTCGGCCAGCTCCTGCTTCGACCACATCGACGGTGTAGCGGTCTGCGTGACTGCCACCATGGCTGCCTCCATGCTGATCAAGGCCCTTGAATCGTGCGGGCAGCTTAGGTCTCCGATAACGGAACGGCAAACGACCCGCCGGACGGTTTACCTCTCCTGTACTATCCCGCCTCGCCCTGCTAACTCCTTCTCAGCCGACTCCATTCCCACAACTTTGTCGCCTCTGGGGGCGGGAGACGTGGAAGCCTTCCGGGCCACTCTGCGTTATGGTGTGAAGCTGCAAGGCGTTGATGGGGCCCTCCTGTGAGGGATATCACCCCGGAGCCGCCGGAAGAACGGCTCGCATCGAGCTCACTAGACCCGGCCGCACCCCGAATGGAGAGGGCCTCACCCGAGGCCAAGAAGGGTGGTACCGCGGAGCCCCACCGGCTTCGTCCCTTCACGCAAAGCCCGTCTACCGGCCTGTGACGCGTGGAGGTCCCGCCCGACATGTCTTCGCCATCTTTCCGCTCTCTTCCCGCGCAGGTCGACCTGCCCGCGCTCGAGCGCGAGGTCCTGGACCGCTGGCGGGACGGGAAGATCTTCGAACGCTCCATCGAGCAGAACGAGGGCAACCCGTCCTGGGTCTTCTACGAGGGCCCGCCCACCGCCAACGGCCTGCCCGGCGTCCACCACGTCGAGGCGCGCGTCTTCAAGGACCTGTTCCCGCGCTACAAGTCGATGCGCGGCTTCAGCGTGCCCCGCAAGGCCGGCTGGGACTGCCACGGCCTGCCCGTCGAGGTCGGCGTCGAGAAGGAGCTGGGCCTCACCGGCAAGCGCGACATCGAGGACTACGGCATCGCCGAGTTCAACGCCAAGTGCCGCTCGTCGGTGCTGCGGCACGTCGACGCCTTCGAGCAGCTCACCGAGCGGATGGGCTACTGGATCGACCTGTCGACGGCGTACCGGACCATGGACCCCGCCTACATCGAGGCCGTCTGGTGGTCGCTCAAGGTCGTCTTCGACAAGGGCCTGCTGTTCCGCGACTTCCGCATCACGCCCTACTGCCCGCGCTGCGGCACCGGCCTGTCGGACCACGAGCTGGGCCAGCCCGGCGGCTACGAGACCGTGTCCAGCCCGTCGGTGTACGTCCGCATGCCGGTGACCTCCGGGCCGCTGGCCGAGCTGGGCGCCTCCCTGCTGATCTGGACGACCACCCCCTGGACGCTGGTCTCCAACACCGCCGTCGCCGTACACCCCGACGTCACCTACGTCGCCGCGCGCACCGCGGACGGCGAGGTGCTGGTGGTGGCCGAGCCGCTGCTGCCGGTGCTCGGCGAGGACGCCACCGAGGTGGCCCGCCTCACCGGCCGTGAGCTGGAGCGCACCACCTACCAGCGGCCCTTCGACCTGGTCGACGTCCCCGACGCCCACTACGTGGTGCTCGGCGAGTACGTCACCGTCGAGGACGGCACCGGCCTGGTCCACCAGGCGCCCGCGTTCGGCGCCGACGACCTGGCCGTCATCAGGCGTTACGACATGCCGGTGATCAACCCGATCGGCCCCGACGGGCGCTTCCTCGACGACGTGCCCATGGTGGGCGGGCAGTTCTTCAAGGACGCCGACGAGGCGCTCACCGAGGACCTGCGCGGCCGTGGCCTGCTGTTCCGCGGCGGCCACTTCGACCACAGCTATCCGCACTGCTGGCGCTGCCACACGCCGCTGCTCTACTACGCGCTCCCGTCCTGGTACATCAGGACCACCGAGGTCAAGGACCAGATGCTGGCGGAGAACGCCAAGACCAACTGGTACCCCGACACGATCAAGTGGGGCCGCTTCGGCGAGTGGCTGCGCAACAACGTCGACTGGTCGCTGTCACGCTCACGCTACTGGGGCACGCCGCTGCCGCTGTGGGTGTGCACGGCCGACGAGTCCCACGTGACCTGCGTGGGCTCCCTGGCGGAGCTGGGCGCCCTGGCAGGCGAGGACCTGTCGGCGCTCGACCCGCACCGCCCGTTCGTGGACGACGTGGCCTTCCCCTGCCCGACCTGCTCGGCCGAGGCCCGCCGGGTGCCCGACGTCATCGACGCCTGGTACGACTCCGGTTCCATGCCGTTCGCCCAGTGGGGGCAGGCGGGCAAGCCCGAGGGCCTCTACCCGGCGCAGTTCATCTGCGAGGCGACCGACCAGACCCGCGGCTGGTTCTACTCGCTGATGGCCGTGGGCACGCTGGTGTTCGGCCAGTCCTCGTACGAGAACGTGCTCTGCCTCGGGCTCATCCTGGCCGAGGACGGCCGCAAGATGAGCAAGCACCTGGGCAACATCCTGGAGCCGCTGCCGCTGATGGACGAGCACGGCGCCGACGCGCTGCGCTGGTTCATGGCCTGCGGCGGCTCGCCGTGGTCGGCCCGCCGGGTCGGCCACAACGCGCTGGAAGAGATCGTCCGCAAGGTCCTGCTGACCTACTGGAACACCGCCTCCTTCTTCACCCTCTACGCCAACGCCGAGTCGTGGTCGCCCGCCCGGCTGGCCGACGCGCCCCCGGCCGCGCAGCGCCCGCTGCTCGACCGCTGGGCGCTGGCCGAGCTGCACCGCACGGTCGCCGACGTCACCGCGTCGCTGGACGAGTACGACACCCAGCGGGCCGGACGCAGGCTGGCCGAGTTCCTCGACGACCTGTCCAACTGGTACGTGCGCCGCTCGCGCCGCAGGTTCTGGCAAGGGTCGCCGGAGGCGTTCGCCACCCTGTACGAGTGCCTGGAGACGGTGACGCGGCTGATGGCGCCCTTCACGCCGTTCGTCACCGACTACCTGTGGGACGTGCTGCGCGGCTCCGACGCCCCCACCTCGGTGCACCTGACCACCTGGCCCGCCGTACGCGACGACCTGCTCGACCCGGCGCTGTCGCAGCAGATGGCCCTGGTGCGGCGGCTGGTGGAGTTGGGCCGCTCGGCTCGCGCCTCCTCCGGCGTGAAGACCCGGCAGCCGCTCGGCCGCGCCCTGGTGGGCGCGCACGACTGGCCGTCGCTGCCCGGCGAGCTGCGTGATCTCATCGCCGACGAGCTGAATGTCCTGGCGTTGCAGGACATGTCGGGCTTCAGCGCCGACCTGGTCTCCTACACCGTCAAGCCCAACTTCCGGGCGCTCGGCAAGCGGTTCGGCTCCCAGACCAAGCTGGTGGCCGCCGCCGTCGGCGCCGCCGACGCCACCACCCTGGCCCGCGCCCTGCGCTCCGGCGAGACGGTCACCGTGGAGGCAGCCGAGCTCGGCCCCGTCACGCTCGGCTCCGACGACGTGATCGTCACCGAGCAGCCGCGCTCCGGCTGGGCGGTGGAGACCGGCGCGATCGACACGGGCACCGGCGAGACGGTGGCGCTCGACCTGGAGCTCACCGACGAGCTGCGTCAGGCGGGCCTGCTGCGCGAGGTCATCCGCCTGGTGCAGGACGCCCGCAAGTCGACCGGCCTGGCCATCACCGACCGCATCGACCTGTGGTGGACCGCCGCCGGCCCCGACCTGGCGCAGGCCCTGCACTCGGGCGGCGGGCTGGTCGCGGACGAGGTCCTGGCGTCGTCCCTGACGGAGGGCGAGCAGCCCGGCCTCCCGTCCCACACGGACACCGACCTGGGCCTCACCTTCCAACTCCGCCGCGCCTGACCTCCCACGGCCGGCCGCCGTCACAGCGGCCGGCCGGGGAGTCGCCCCCACAGCCGGCCGGGGAAGTCACCCCCGGCCCGCTCATCCCCTTCCGCTGACCCCGCTCAACGTCGGTATCAGAGCTCGACGCTCTCGCCCGGCAGCAGCCGCCGGACATCGGCGTCGAGCGCCCCGGCCTCGCGCTCCAGCACACTGTCGAGCACCTTCAACCCCCACTCGTTGAGCAGCCCGTCATGGATCGCGTACGCCCGGCGCGGCCCCATCTCCCGCAGGTAGCCGACCAGATCGGGCACCGTCATCCACGGAGCCTGCCCCGGCACCAGCAGCGTCGGCACGTCGACCAGCGGCAGCGCGTCGCCAGGATGAAACACCTCACCGTCGAGAAGGAACCCGACGTTGTCCACGGGCTCGGCGTCGGGGTGACTGAAGTGATGCTTCTCCCCGACGGCCACGACCTCGAACCCGGCGACCGTCAGCACGTCCCCGTCGCCCACCACCCGCACCTGATCCCGCATTCTCGCCAGCCGCCGAGCCACCCCGGGACAGGTATAGACGGCGAACTCGGAATCAGCCGCCGCGGCCGCGTACAGACGCTCGGCCTCGAAGTGGTCGAAATGCTCATGGGTGATCAGCACCGCCTCGGCACCGGCCAGCGCCTCAGGCTCCGGCGTCATCGCCCCGGGATCGATGACGATGGCCCTGGAGTCCTTCTCCACCCGCACGCACGCATGCCCGTACTTGGTCAGTCTCACGGCCCCCATCCTGTCCCGCCGGTCACCTCCGCCTAAAGGAGATCTCCGACAGCGAACACCACCCCGAACAGACCAAGAGTGTGCCTCAACACCCGAAACCCAAGCGTTCAGGACACGAACCGCCGCCCCCGGACCACCCGCGCAACGACGAAGCGACGCAGACCGCGAGGCGGGCGATGCCGAGAACCAGCGCATGTCATGTGTAAGCAGCGCGTGTCATGTAAGCAGCGCATACCGCAGCTGCGGCCGATCCAGTGAAGCGCCGAATGCTGACAAAGAACCCACGACTGCCATCAGCCGACAGTCGCCACCGCGAATCAACTCACAGCTTCACGATCATTCTGACAAACAGAACAACTCGTCATACTCGCCGCCTCAGCCCGGGCCAACGTCATGCTCTCCACCCCGGACTCTCCAGCACCCTCGATCAACGGGCAAGCGGTGCCGTGGTACCGGCGGGTGCCGATGATGACCTTCACCATGGTGGCGCCGGCCTTCTTCCCGTCGCCGTTCTTGCCCTTGGCAGAGCCGGGCTCATCCGACGACCCGCTGTCCTTGGAGGCCACCTCCTTGGCGGTGGAGGAGGCGGGCCGCCCCTGAGCGGCGGCGTCGGACGAAGCCCCACCTCCCGGCTTCGCGCCGGCAGCCTGCTCGCCGCTCTGCTTGGAGCCAGCCTGCTCGCCGCCCGGCCTGGGGCCGACGGACTGCTCGCCGCCCGGCCTGCCGGCTGGGGATCGCTCGCTGCCCTGCTTGGGGCCGGTGGGCCGCTCGCTGCCCAAAGACTGCGACTGCCCCCTCGAACTGCTAGCGGGCTTCTCCCCTGTCGCCCTGTCAGGCGCTCCGGTGGGAGTCGGCAAGGCCCGGGACTTGGCGGACTCGGCCGACGACGCCGGCCGCTCCGGCGTCACGGCACCACTCGAAGCCGTACCCCGATCAGCGCCGCCCTGCGACGACTTCGCCTCAGCGTCACCGAACGCGGCGAAGCCTCCCTGAGGCTTGCCACCACCTGGGCGCGAAGGACCGCTGGACGAGGCGCCGCTCCCCGAGGAAGCACTGCCGCCAGAGGTCCGGGCACCGCTGCCCGAGGGACGGACGTCACCGCCCGAGGGGCGAGCGTCGCCGCCCGGGGACCCGGCTCCGGTGCCCCGCTCAGGTCGCCTGTCCGAGCTCTCCGATCGCAGCGACGAGGTGGCGTCGCCCGATCCGGGCCGTGTCCGGGCAGCAGCGGGGCTGCCTTGTGCCGGGCGGCGTGGTGGCTCTGCCGACGGATCGGAGTCCTGTGACACCGGTGTTCCGGAAGCGGTGACGCGAGGCTGGGGGCGCGTGTCGGGGCCCGAGGAGTCGTTGTCAGGCTCGCCGGTCATCGCCTGTGAGGACCGCTGCCCTGCCTTACCGGCATCCGGCTCACGGCGCTCACCGTCTCGTCGCTCCGGCCGCTCATCACGCGCACCGCCGCCCGCCGCCTTCCGCACGGGCGGCGTACCGCTACCGGCATCCGGCTCATCGGGCCCAGCACTGCCACCCGGGCGCTCCGCCCCGGCGGTCGGCTGCTTGGGACGGTCCGGCTTGGGGCTGCGGTGGGCATCGGGGAGCGGGAGGGAGATCTTGGTCTCCGCCTCAGGGTCTTCGCGCTCGCTGGATGCCGGGGAAGGCCGCGTGCCGCCGGCCGCGGACGGCGGGCCGCCTCCCGGGCGGGTGGGCGCGGAAGCCGAGGAAGCAGCCGGTCGGCCGAACCACCCGGTCGGGCCTTCGGCTGACGCGGAGGAAGACGAGCGTCCGCCGGTCGCGGAGGTTGCCTGGGTGGCAGCCGCGGAGGAACCCGGGGTCACGGCGGCGGACGAGCCCGAAGCAGGAGCAGCAGAGGAGCCTGCGGCCGCAGACGAGCCCGAAGCGGGAGCGGCGGAGGAGCCTGAGGTGGGAGCGGCGGACGAGGCCGAAGGAGGGGCGGCGGAGGCGGCCGGAGTGGTGGTGGCTGCCGAGGAGGACGAGGTGGGGGTGGAAGCCTTGGGTTCGGGCTTCGACGCCACGGCCGGCGACTGCGGGTCCCGCGTCGGCTCGGCCCGGTGCGCGGTGGCGACGGCTGGCTCGGGGTCCGGGGCAGGTGGCAACTGCCGGCCGCCGAGCGCGGCGTCAGGCAGGCACGCGGTGCAGGGCGTGAAGCCCTCCTCGCGCGCCTCTTCGTACGTGAGCTCTTCTTGATCCCGCCCGATCAGCTGGCGGCAGCCCTGGACGTGGTAACGCTTGCGTCCTGGGATCACCAGCACGATCGCGTCCGGGGAGATCCCCTTCGCCGTCACCGGGCGGTGCGGGCCCGACGCCGGTGCGGGAGAGGGGCCCCGCGCGGGCCCGGGTGAGTGCAGGGTCGCCGCCGTCCGCTGGAACGGTTGCGGCGGCGCTTGCGCCCCCATCGGGCCGGTCCGGTTGTGCGGCACGCCAGGGGGCACGAGCCCCGCTGGAGGAGGGGTGGCCGGCACAGCGGCCTGCCCACCACCGGGAAACAACTCGTGACGCCGCAGCAGCGCCCCGATCACCAGGAAAAGCGCGGACAGCACACTGACCACGATGGACCACATGATCAGGAACGGCTTGGCCAGTACGAAGCCCGCGATCAGCAGAATGACCGCCGCGAGCACCAAACCAGCACTGATAAGGATCACTAGGGGCTCTTTCGAGTGACGGGTCTATCTGACCCGCTACCTTACCGGCGGTCGTTGTGGGGACCGTCACTGCCGGGGAAAGCGCCCTGCGGAGCCTCGCCGCCGAACGGGTTGGGACCACTGGGCAGAGGCTGCTGGCCACCCTGGGGGACGGCGTGCTGCATGCCGGGGCCTGCGGCGCTGGGCGCACCCGACGACATGACGGGGAACCCGCCGCTGCCCTCGGCGGAGACGTTCAGCTCGGCGAGCTGGTTCTCCAGGTAGAGCTTGAGGCGGCTGCGGTATTCGCGCTCGAAGCTGCGCAGCTCCTCGACCTTGCGCTCGAGCTCGTCACGGGTCTGAACGAGGGAGCCCATGGCCTGACGGTGACGCTCCTGCGCGTCGCGCTCGAGCGTCTCCGCGCGGGCGCGGGCGTCGCCGATGACCTGCTCGGCCTGACGGCGAGCCTTGGTCAGGATCTCGTCGGCCTCGCGGCGGGCGCGGGTCACCGTCTCGTCCGCCTCCCGGCGGGCGTCGGAGATCGCCTGGTCGGCGGTCTGCTGCGCGAGCGCGAGCACGCGAGCGGCGGTGTCCATGTTGTCCTCGGCGGGAGGCATGTTCATCGCCATGGGCACCGGCTGCTGCTGCGGCTCGGGCGCCCGCATGGGCTCCGGCTGCTGCTGGTGCTGCTGCTGGGGCGGCGGGCCCATCATCTCAGGCTTGGGCTGCTCCTGGACGGGCGCGGACGCCATGGGCATGTTCATGCCACCGGGCACCTTGCCGCGCAGGCACTCGGCCAGCTTCGCGCGGAGCTCTTCGTTCTCTTGGATCAGGCGGTCAAGCTCAGCCTCGACTTCGTCGAGGAAGGCATCGACCTCTTCCTCGTCGTAGCCCGGCCTCAGCCGGGTCGTACTGAACTGCTTGTTCCGCACATCAGCGGGCGTCAGCGGCATCTTTGGTCTCCTTGGCGCGCTTTGGAGTCTGTCCGGAGGGACGGTCAACCCGATCACTTCAGCGCGTACACGAGTTGGATCATGACCGGTGCTCTGCGGCCCCCATCACCTACCGCCGAGCGATCCTGCGATGTTGATCAAGAGCAGAACGATGATGAAGAGGACTGTGAAGCTTAGGTCAAAGGCCACCGTACCCAACCGGAGCGGGGGAATGAAACGGCGGAGGAATTTGAGTGGAGGGTCGGTTGCGGTGTATGTGGCTTCGGCGATCACCAGCACGACCCCGGAGGGTCGCCACTGTCGTGCGAACGCCTGGACGGTCTCGAAGATCATCCTGCCGATGAGCAACACCAGGTAGAGGGACAGGACAACGACCAAGATCTGGCTTACGATCCCCACGGTCTGGCCGCGCCTCCACTTCTGATGTGCCCGTCCGGTCTCGGCGAGACCTGGTTGGGTCCGGTAGACATACAGAGACTCTAACTCTGGTTGAAGAACCCGCGTTCCGCGATTCGCGCCTTGTCTTCGGCGGTCACCTCGACATTGGCGGGGGACAACAGGAACACCTTGTTCGTAACACGTTCAATGCTGCCATGTAGGCCGAAGACCAGACCTGCCGCGAAATCCACCAGCCGCTTGGCGTCGCTGTCGACCATCTCGGTGAGATTCATGATCACGGGGGTGCCGTCACGGAAGTGCTCGCCGATGGTCCGGGCCTCGTTGTAGGTCCGCGGGTGCAGGGTGGTGATGCGCGCCAGATCGGTCGTGCGGCGCTCCAGGACGGTCGTGGCGGGCCGGGGCGCGGGCACTCCCGCATCGGTCTCTTCCTCGCGGTCCTGGACCGCTACAGACCGTTCCTCGCCGGTGCGCTGGACGTCGTCGTCGTAGGCGTACTCATCCGTGTAGGTCTCGTACCTCTCGTAGCGGTCGTCCTCCACGAGACCGAGGTAGACCGCCATCTTGCGCATCGCGCCGGCCATCGCTACGTCGTCCTCCTGCTCATGGTCGCACTCGCTCGGACTCGTCAGCCGGGTCCGAGGCGGTAGCCGTACCCCCTTGGAGCTCACCGCTGATCGACCTCTACCAGACCGTGGACCTGAAGACCCACTTGAGGGGACATTACCTGACGAAGAGCTTTCGACGGCCGAGCAACGCCGTACCGACGCGCACATGTGTGGCACCGTGCGCGACGGCCTCGGCCAGATCCTCGCTCATCCCGGCGGAAATCATCGTGGCACGTGGATGGCGCTCCTGTACGCCCAGCGCCACATCACGCAGCCTCGCGAACGCCTTGGCCGGGTCCTCCCCCAGCGGCGCCACCGCCATGACCCCGCCCAGCCACAGTCCGGGGGCGGCGTCGATGGCCGCGGCCAGCGCCGGCACGTCCGCCGGTCCGACGCCGCCCCTGCCGGGATCGTCGTCCAGCGCCACCTGCACCAGGCACCCGATCTCCCTGCCCTGCCTGACCGCCTCCCGGCTGATCACCTCCACCAGCCTGCCCCGGTCGACGGAGTGGATCAGATCCGCGTAGCCCACCACGGAGCGCACCTTGTTGGTCTGCAGCTGACCGACGAAGTGCCAGGTCAGCGGCAGGTCAGCGCATTCGGCCGCCTTCTGGGCGGCCTCCTGGTCGCGGTTCTCGCCCACGTCGCGCACCCCGAGCCCGGCCAGCAGCCGCACGTCGGAGGCCGGGTAGGTCTTGGTCACGGCGATCAGCGTCACCTCACCCCGGTCGCGGCCCGCCGCCAGGCACGCCTCGCCGATCCGCTCCTCGACCCCGGCCAGGCCGGAGGCGATCTCATCCGTTCGCACGCCTGTCCCTCCTGTGCACACCATTGTCCTGTACCCCCGCCGCCGCGAGCCACCGCCCCGCGGACCCGGCGTACGTGGAACGCTCCCGGCCGGGACGCGGCGGGCGAGCCGGCCCGAGGACCCCCGCGACGCCGTACGCGCACCGCGTCGGCCCGGTGACACAGCGGCGCCGCTCCCCATTTCTGTTGGAAGGAGCGGCGGGGGCCGGTCGGGCTACTTGAGGAAGTCGGGGACGTCCAATTCCTCCTCCTGCTCCTCGAAGACCACCGGGCGACGTTTGGCGGGCTCCGACATGCGGGAGGTGATGGGCGTGGGCGGATTGGTGGGCTCGGGTGTGGGCCGGGGGATCGAGACGGGGGCCGAGGGCTCGTCGTGCTCGTCCTCGGCGGCCGGCTCGCGCTCCGCCCTGTCCGGCTGGCGCACCGGCTCCGGACGTGGCTCGGGACGCGGCTCCGGCCGGGCCTCAAGCCTGGCCTCGGGGCGCGGCTCGGGCCTGAACTCGGTGCGTGGCTCCGGCCTGAACTCCGTACGCGGCTCGGGTCTGAAGTCCGTACGCGGCTCCGTACGGGGCTCTGGGCGCGGCTCGGGCCTGAACTCGACGCGAGGCTCAGGACGGGGGTCGGGGCGCGGCTCCGGACGCGAGGCGGGCTCGGACCGGACGCCAGCCGAGGGCGCGCTGGACCGGGGCGGGGCCGCCAGCGGCGGCGCCTGGGCCGCGGTGGGACGGCTCTGCGGGCGGGGCAGCTGCTTGTCGGGGGGCGCGATGTCGTCGAAGCCGGCGGCGATCACGGTGACCCGCACCTCGTCGCCGAGCGCGTCGTCGATGACCGTGCCGAAGATGATGTTGGCGTCGGGCGCCGCCGCCATCGACACGAGCTGGGCGGCCTCGTTGATCTCGAACAGGCCGAGGTCGGAGCCGCCGGCGATCGACAGCAGCACGCCGTGCGCGCCGTCGATGCTGGCCTCCAGCAGCGGGCTGGAGACCGCCATCTCCGCCGCGGCCACCGAACGGTCGTCGCCGCGCGCGTGGCCGATGCCCATCAGCGCCGAACCGGCGCCGGACATGACCGACTTGACGTCGGCGAAGTCCAGGTTGATCAGACCCGGCGTGGTGATCAGATCGGTGATGCCCTGCACACCGGAGAGCAGCACCTGGTCGGCGGCCTTGAACGCGTCGAGCACGCTCACCTGCCGGTCGGAGATCGACAGCAGCCGGTCGTTGGGGATCACGATGAGGGTGTCGACCTCGTCGCGCAGCGTCTCGATGCCGGCTTCGGCCTGCGAGGCCCTGCGGCGGCCCTCGAAGCTGAACGGCCGGGTGACGACTCCTATCGTGAGCGCCCCCAGCGAGCGAGCGATGTTGGCCACCACGGGCGCGCCGCCCGTACCGGTGCCGCCACCCTCGCCCGCCGTGACGAAGACCATGTCGGCCCCCTTGAGGACCTCCTCGATCTCCTCACGATGGTCCTCGGCCGCCTTGCGCCCCACATCGGGGTTGGCGCCCGCTCCGAGTCCGCGCGTGAGCTCGCGGCCCACGTCCAGTTTGACGTCGGCGTCACTCATCAGCAGCGCCTGGGCGTCGGTGTTTATCGCGATGAACTCGACGCCCTTGAGTCCCTCCTCGATCATCCGGTTGACGGCGTTCACTCCGCCGCCGCCGATGCCGACGACCTTGATGACCGCGAGGTAGTTCTGCGGTGCTGCCACGACGAGGGGCCTTTCCGCTCGTTGACTTGCCATTTCGGTGCGGATCGTCTCCGCGTCTTTTCAGTTCGGGTAACTCTCAACCTCAAGTTGAGATTTAGATTTATGTCAACCTGAGGATTGATACGGACAGTAGGAGTTACGCTCCGCGCGGGTCAACTAACCGCGCCGCAAGCACGTCCGGCGTGTCGCGGGCTGTCCGATTCGCTCCGTCGTCACGCCTGGTCGGGGCACTCCTGTGCCGCAAGCCCGATCTACAGGTTCTCACGCCGGGACGCGCGCCTTCGACAGGCGCGAGCCTGTTCCCGGTCTGGAGTTGCCGCGCCGGAGGCCAAAGATCGATCTTTCGCGGCCCACATATCCCCGCCGCCACAGCACTTCCCGCCGACGAGCACCCGACTGAGGCGGCAGGAATGGCGATCATGACGCGGTAAGTAAAATCGATCACTTGAGCGTGATCACGTCCGGCGAGCTCACGTCGTAGACCTCCGCCTTGCGCCGCAGCATGCTCGTCAGGATGCGTGCCTTGTCCTCGGGCCTGTCCACGCCACCCCAGATGATCGTCCGGCCGTCGGACAGCGTCAGCGTCACGTCCTCGGCCGTCGTGGCGCTCACCTGCCGCACCCGCCCGCCGATCTCGCCGGGCAGCGACCCGATCACCCGCAGCGCCGCCATCGTCGCCGGGTCTCCCGCCCCGGGCCGGGCCACCTTGAGCACCGGCACCAGAGGCGGCACCACGTCCACCACCTCGATCACGACCCCGAGCTTGTCCAGCAGCGCCGCCTTGCCGCCCGCGGCCACCTGCGCGACGGGCTCACGCTCGACGATCTCGATCTTCAGTGTCCCCGGCCACACCCGGTCGACCTTCACGCTGGCCACCTGCCGGATGGCCTGGACCCTGGCCTGCACGTCGGTCAGGTTGACGGTCGCCAGCGGATGCAGCTCCGCGACCCCGGCGGTCTCCCTGATCTTCTCAGCGGGCAATGTGACATTTCCCACGATCTCCACAGATCGTACGCCCAGCACCGGCGAGAAGAACACCAGCCAGGCCGCCGTCCCCACCACGCCCGCGGTCAGCAGCACCAGGAAAACCGTCCGAGCTTTCATCATCCTCCAGCATCGCCGTGCCCACAGAACCTACGCCGCCGCCCGCACGAAGACCGCACGCCACGCCAGACAGCCCTTCCCGGACGACCGGAGAACCACCCCGGACGCCACGGGGACCGGGCCGGTCAGTGGGACAGCCGGGCCACGATCTGCGGGCCCAGCTCGGTCACGTCGCCCGCGCCCATGGTGAGCACGATGTCGCCCGCGCGGACCCGGGAGGCCACCAGCTCCGGCACCGCGGCCCGGTCCGGCGCGTAGGCCACCTGCCCGGCGGGCAGCGGCACCCGGCTCGCCACCAACGCGCCCGAGACGCCCGGCTCCGGGTCCTCGCGGGCGCCGTAGACGTCCAGCACGATCGCCTCGTCCGCCAGCCCCAGCGCGGCGCCGAACTCCTCGGCGAAGAACCGGGTGCGTGAGTAGAGGTGCGGCTGGAAGACCGCGACGACCCGCCCGTGGCCGGAGTAGGAGGCGACCACGTCACGCGCGGCCCTGAGGTCGGCCGCCAGCTCGGTCGGGTGGTGGGCGTAGCTGTCGAACACCGCCACGCCGCCCGCCTCGCCCTTGGCCTCGAAGCGCCGCTTGGCCCCGGTGAAGGCCGACAGCCCGTCCCTGATCTCCTCGAACGGCAGCCCCAGCTCATCGGCCACGGCGATGACCGAGGTGGCGTTGAGCGCGTTGTGCGCCCCGGGCACCGACAGCCGCACCTCCCCCGCGCAGGCGCCGGGGCCCTCGACGGTGAAGACGGTGCCGAACCCGTCGGGCCGTACGCCGCTGATCCGGTAGTCGCCTTCGGCGCCGTACGTCAGGACGCGCAGCCCGCGCTCGCGCGCGACGGCGGCCAGCTCGGCCGAGCCCGGGTCGTCGGAGCAGGCGATGAGCAGCGAGCCGACCCGCTCGGCGAAACGGGCGAAGCTGTCGTGCACGGCTCGCGGGTCGCCGTAGTTGTCCAGGTGGTCGGCCTCGACGTTGGTCACCACGGCGATGTCGGGCGCCAGCATCAGGAACGAGCCGTCGCTCTCGTCGGCCTCGGCGACGAACACCCGGCCGGAGCCCTCGTCGGCGCCGAGCCCGGTGGTGACGAGCTGGCCGCCCACGCAGTAGGAGGGGTCGGACCCGCACTTCTGCAGGGCGACGGTCAGCATCGAGGTGACGGTGGTCTTGCCGTGGGTGCCGGCGATGGCGACCGCGGTGCGCCCGGCCATGACGGAGGCGAGCGCGGCGGCCCTCGGGATGACCCGCAGCCGCTGCTTGAGCGCCTCGCCCAGCTCGGGGTTGGAGTCACGGATGGCGGTGGAGACCACCACGGTGTCGACGTCGCGGATGTGGGAGGCGGCGTGGCCGATGTGCACGGTGGCGCCCAGCTCGCGCAGCTCCCCGACGAGGTCGCTGCTGCGGGCGTCACTGCCGGACACGCGCACGCCGCGCTTGAGCAGGATGCGCGCGATGCCCGACATCCCCGCGCCCCCGATGCCGATGAAGTGCACCCGCCCCAGGTCTTCGGCGGCGACGGGATCGACCAGCTTGACGAGGCTCATCGGGCTATCTCCAACACTTTCCTGGCGAGTATGAGGTCGGCGTCCTTCCTCCCCAGTCTGGAGGCGGCCTCCGACATCGCGGCGACTCTTTCCGGGTCATGGAGGATGGGCAGCACGTTGTGGATGATCCAATCAGATGACAGGTGCGCGTCGTCCACCAGGAGGCCGCCGTGGCCCGCGGCCACCCGCTCGGCGTTGACGCGCTGCTCGCCGTTGCCGTGCGGGAGCGGCACGTACGCGGCGGGCAGGCCGACGGCGGTGAGCTCGGCGCAGGTGAGCGCGCCGCTGCGGCACAGCGCGAGGTCGGCGGCGGCGTAGGCGAGATCCATCCGGTCCACGTACGGCAGCAGGACGTACTGCGGGTCGCCGGGCGGCGGCTCGCGCTCGACGGTGTTCTTCGGGCCGATCACGTGCAGCACCTGGACGCCGGCGGAGCGCAGCGCGTGGGCGGCGGCGAGGGCCGCCTCGTTGATCGACCTGGCCCCCTGGGAGCCGCCGAACACCAGCAGCGTGGGCCTGTCGGTCTGCAGCCCGAACCAGGAGCGGGCCTTGTCGCCCATGGACAGCCGGTCGAGCTCGACGATCTCGCGGCGCAGCGGGGTACCGATGTACTCGGCCCTGCCCGCGGCGTCGGGGAAGCCGGTGAAGACGTGCTCGGTGAGCCTGGAGCCCAGCCGGTTGGCCAGGCCGGGGCGCGGGTTGGCCTCGTGCACCACGATCGGCAGGCCGCGCCGCTTGGCCGCGAGGTAGGCGGGCGTGGCGACGTAGCCGCCGAAGCCGACGAGGACGTCGGCCCGCACCCGGTCGAAGATCGCCGCCATGGCGTTGACCGCCCCGGCCAGCCGGCCGGGCACGGTCAGCAGCTGCGGGGTGATCGCCCTGGGCAGCGGCACGGCGGGGACCAGCTCCAGCTCGTAACCCCTGGCGGGGACGAGCCGCGTCTCCAGGCCGCGCTCGGTGCCCACGCAGGTGATGCCGATGCGTGGGTCGAGGCGGCGCAGCGCGTCGGCCAGGGCGAGGGCGGGCTCGATATGCCCGGCCGTCCCGCCACCAGCGAGGACCACCCTCATGTCGGTCACTCCCTAACGTCTGTCTCGGCCTCTGGTCATGCCCCCCAGGCCAAGCCAGCTTAGAGCCCGGACGGCGGGTCCGGGGCCACGCGCGGCCAGAGCCTCGCGCGCGCCTGGCTCGCGCTTGGCGAACGACAGCAACATGCCCAGCGCGGCGAGCGTCGGCAGCAGCGCCGAGCCGCCGTAGGAGACCAGCGGCAGCGGGATCCCGGTGATCGGCAGAATGCTGAGCACCGCGCCCATGTTGACGATGCCCTGACCGGCGATCCAGGCCACGGTCGCGGTCGCCACCAGCCGGATGAACGCGTCGTTGACCCGGGAGGCGACCCGCAGCCCGGCGTACCCGAGCAGGCCGAACAGCGCCACCACCATCAGCGTGCCCATCAGTCCCAGCTCCTCGCCGAGGATGGCGAAGATGAAGTCGCTCTCCCCGTGCGGCAGCCAGTCCCATTTCTGCCTGCTGCTGCCGAGGCCGAGCCCGAACCAGCCGCCGGAGCCCATCGCGATCTGCCCCTGCACCGCCTGGTAGCCGGCTCCCTGCGCGTCGGCCCACGGGTCGAGGAAGACGCTGACGCGGGCCATCCGGTACGGCTCGACCCGGATCATGATGATCGCGGCGAGCACGGCCAGCGACAGGATGCCGCCGAACAGCTTCACCGGCGCCCCCACCACCCACAGCAGCGACAGGAAGATCATGAGCAGCACCAGCGTGGTGCCCAGGTCGCGGCCGAGCATGACCAGGACGGCCAGGATCACGGTGCCAGGCATCAGCGGGATGAGCATGTGCCGCCACTCGATCCGCCCGGCGCGGGCCCGGCGGGCCAGCAGGTCGGCCCCCCACAGGGCCAGCCCCAGCTTGGCCGGCTCCGACGGCTGGAAGGTGAACGGCCCCACGTAGATCCACCGCTGCGCGCCCAGCTCCGACGAGCCGACGAACAGCACCAGGACCAGGGCGATGATCGACAACGCCATGAGCGGGTAGCCGGCCCAGCGGAAGAACTTGTACGGCAGCCGCGTGCACGCCCACATGATCGGCAGGCTGACCGCCGCCGACAGCGACTGCTTGATGAACCAGTAGAACGGGTTGCCGGTCTCCTGCATCGCCTCGATGCTGGAGGCCGACAGCACCATCATCAGCCCGAGCGCCAGCAGCAGCGCGCTGCACCCGAGGATCAGGTAGTAGGTGGTCAGCGGCTTGTCGAGCAGCTCCTTCAGCGCGGCGAGCCGCTCCCGGGCCCAGCTCGACGGCGCTTCGGACGCGGTGGGCCGGGCGCGCGGCTCCTCGGTCGTCGCGCTCACGTCGCCGCCTTTAGGGCGTGGACGGCACGCGCGAAGGCCTCCCCTCGCGCGGGGTAGTTGGCGAACATGTCCAGCGACGCGCCGGCCGGAGAGAGCAGCACGGTGTCTCCGGGGGAGGCGAGCCGGGAGGCTTCGGTGACGACACGGTCCATCACCCCAGTGTCTTGCCCACTGATGTCCACCACGGGGACATTCGGCGCGTGTCGCGCCAAAGCTTCGGCGATCCGGCCGCGGTCCACGCCGAGCAGCACCGCCCCGCGCAGCCGGCCGGCCGCCGCCTTGACGACCTCGTCCACGTCCGCGCCCTTGAGCTGCCCGCCGGCCACCCACACGATCGACGGGTAGGACGACAGAGCCGCCGCGGCGGCGTGCGGGTTGGTGGCCTTGGAGTCGTCGACGTAGTCGACCTCGCCCACCCGGTCCACGTGCGCCATCCGGTGCGGGTCCGGCACGAAGTCCCGCAGACCCTGCCGTACGGCCTCGGCCGGGACATCGAGCGAGCGGGCCAGCGCGGCGGCGGCGAGCGCGTTGGCGACGTTGTGCGGCGCGAGCGGGCGCACGTCGGCCAGCGTGGCGAGCTCCTCGGCCGCCTCGGCGGGATCGGCCACGAAGGCCCGGTCGACGAGCAGGTCCTCCACCACGCCCACCTGACCCGCCCTGGGCGTGGCCAGCGTGAAGCCGACCGCGCGCGGGTACGGCGCCGCCAGGCGGACGGCCTCGGGGTCGTCGGCGTTGTGGATGACGGTCCCGGCGCGCTCGAAGATGCGCCCCTTGGCCGCGGCGTACTCCTCCATCGACCCGTGCCAGTCGAGATGGTCCGGCGCCACGTTCAGGACGGCCGCGGCGTGCGGGGCGAGCGTGCTGGACCAGTGGAGCTGGAAACTCGACAGCTCGACGGCGAGCACGTCGTACGGCTCGCGCACGGCCTCGATGACCGGTACCCCCACGTTGCCGACGGCCAGCGCCTTGCGCCCGGCGGCCAGCAGGATGGCGGTGAGCATGCGTACCACGGTCGTCTTGCCGTTGGTGCCGGTCAGGGCGAGCCAGGGGGCCGCCTGGGCGGGCCGCAGCCGCCAGGCCAGCTCCACCTCGCCCATCACCTCCACGCCCGCCGCGCCGGCGGCGGCGATCAGCGGGTGGTGCGGGGCCCAGCCGGTGCTGACCAGCCGGGTGGCGCCGTCGGGCAGCTCCAGCGGGCCGAAGCGGACCTCGACGCCACGCCCGGACAGGTCGGCAGCCGCGGCGAGCTGCCGCTCGCCCGGCGTGGACTCCACGACCACGACCCGCTCGCCCCGCTCGGCCAGCACCCTGGCCACCGCCCTGCCGGAGACGCCGAGCCCGGCGACGCAGGTGAGGGTCATGGCCTTGGCATCCATTCGACGTAGAACAGGCCGAGCCCGAGGGCCGCGCAGAGCATGGCGACGAGCCAGAAGCGGACCACGATCGTGGTCTCCGCCCAGCCCTTGAGCTCGAAGTGGTGCTGCAGCGGCGCCATCCTGAACACCCGTTTGCCGGTCATCTTGAAGAACCCGACCTGGATGATCACCGAGAGCGTGATGATCACGCACAGGCCGGCGAGGAGGATGAGCAGCAACTGGGTGCGGGTGGCGATGGCCAGACCGGCCAGCACGCCGCCGAGGGCGAGCGACCCGGTGTCGCCCATGAAGATCTTGGCCGGAGGCGCGTTCCACCACAGGAAGCCGATCAGCGCGCCGAGGACGGCGGCGGCCACCACGGCCAGGTCGAGCGGGTCGCGTACCCAGTAGCAGTTGGGGCCGAGCTGGTCGATGCAGTTGTTGCGCAGCTGCCAGTTGCCGATCAGCACGTAGGCGCCGAGCACCACGCCGGTGGCGCCGCTGGCCAGGCCGTCGAGGCCGTCGGTGAGGTTCACCGCGTTGGAGAAGCCGACGATCATGATGAGCACCCAGATGGTGAACCCCACGATGCCGATCGACGGGCCGAAGTCGCGCAGGAAGGACAGCCGGGGCTCGGCGGGCGTGATGTCGTAGATGTTCGGCTGCTGGGTGACCAGCACCGCGAAGATCGCGCCCACGATGAGCTGGCCGAGCGCCTTGGCGCCGCTGCGCAGGCCGAGGCTGCGCTGCTTGTAGATCTTGATGAAGTCGTCGAGGAAGCCGACCGCGCCGAGGCCGGTCATCAGGAACAGCACCAGCAGCCCGGAGACGGTCGGCGCGTCGAGCAGGATCAGGTGGGAGGCGCCGTAGGCCAGCAGGGAGGCCAGCACGATCACGGTGCCGCCCATGGTGGGCGTGCCCCGCTTGCCGTGGTGGCCCGACGGGCCCTCCTCCCGGATCTCCTGGCCGTAGCCGCGTCTGGAGAACAGCCGGATGGCCAGCGGGGTCCCCAGCATCGACAGGATCAACCCCACCGCGCCGGCGATGATGATGTTGGTCACTGCGCGGCCCCCCCGAGCAGCAGCTCGGCCGTCCGCTCCAGGCCCATGGCCCGCGGTCCCTTGATCAGCACGACGTCGCCCGGCCGGAGCCACGGGCCCATCTCGGCGGCCGCCGCCTGGGCGTCGGGCACGTGCACGATGTGCGTGGTGGGCGGGGGATGGCCGGGCTGTGCGGCCCGCTGCGCCGCCTGCTGGGCCGCCGCGTGGGCGCCTTCGAGCATCGGGCCGGCGTCGGGGCCGGCGACGATGAGGCCCGCCAGGCCGCTGCCGCCCGCCAGGCGGCCGACCTCCGCGTTGAGCGCGGGGCTGTCCTCGCCGAGCTCGCGCAGCGCCGCGATGACCGCGAAACGGCGGCGGCCCCGGCCGAGCATGCCCAGCGCCTCGAACGCGGCCCGCATCGAGTCGGGGTTGGCGTTGTAGGCGTCGTTGACGATCGTGACGCCGTCGACCCGGTCGGTGACCTCCATCCGCCACCGGCTGCGCGGCTCGGCCTGCGACAGCTCCGCGGCGATGGTGGCGACCGGCAGGCCGAGTTCGTAGCCCGCGGCGGCCGCGGCCAGCGCGTTGTCCACCGCGTGCGCGCCGTACAGCTTGAGCCGCACGGGCGCGGCGCCCGAGGGGGTGCGCAGCGTGAACGAGGCGCGCCCGCGCTCGTCCATGACGAGCTCCTCGGCGCGGATGACGGCCTCCTCGGCGCGGCCGAAGTAGGTGACGCGGGCGTCGGTGCGCGAGGCCATCGCGCGCACCAGCGGGTCGTCATAGTTGAGTACGGCGACGCCGGTGCGCGGCAGTGCCTCGACGAGCTCGCCCTTGGCCTTGGCGATGGCCTCCTTGCCGCCGAACACGCCGATGTGCGCGGTGCCGACGTTGAGCACCACGCCGATCTCGGGCGGCGCGATGCGGGCCAGGTCGGCGATGTTGCCGATGGTTCGGGCGCTCAGCTCCAGCACCAGGTAGCGGGTGTCGGCGTCGGCCCTGAGCACCGTCAGCGGGTGGCCGATCTCGTTGTTGTAGTTGCCGGCGGGGGCGATGGTCGGCCCGATCCGGGCGGTCAGCCGCGCCAGGAGGTCCTTGGTGGTCGTCTTGCCCGCCGAGCCCGTCACGCCGATCACGGTCGCCCTCGGCAGCGCGGCGGCCTGCGAGGTCGCCAGCTCGGCCAGCGCGGCCGCGGTGTCGGGCACGATGATCGTGGGGGCCTCGACCGGCCTGCTGGCCAGCACCGCGACGGCGCCCGCGCGGACGGCCTGCGCCGCGAAGTCGTGCCCGTCGGACCGCGCGCCCTTGAAGGCGACGAACAGGGATCCCGGTTCGGCGTCCCGTGAGTCGATCACGACGGGACCCCGCACCACCGCGCGGGGGTCTGCCATGCCCGACAGGGCGCCCGAGGTTATCTCGGCGATCCTGGCCAGAGGCAACGGGATCATTCGTGCTTCCTGCTTTCCTTGCGTGCGTCGATCGCGGCGGCGACCACCTCCCTGTCGTCGAAGGGGATCACCTCGCCTGAAACGTACTGGCCCTGCTCGTGGCCCTTGCCTGCCACGACTATCACGTCACCGCGCCCGGCCCGGCCGACCGCCAGGTCGATGGCCGCGGCGCGGTCGGGCTCAATGATCACATGAGCGCGGGCATGCCGGGGAACGCGGAGCGCCCCCTCCATCATGGCGGCCAGGATGTCCAGCGGATCCTCGGAGCGAGGATTGTCACTCGTGAAGACCGCGACGTCCGCCAGCCGGGCCGCGGCCTCGCCCATGAGCGGCCGCTTGCCCCGGTCGCGGTCGCCGCCGCAGCCCAGCACCACGGTGAGCGTGCCCGCGGTGACCTGGCGCAGCGAGCGCAGCACCGACTCGACGGCGGCGGGTTTGTGGGAGTAGTCGACGACGGCCTGGAAGTCGTCGCCGGCGCCGGTCACCCGCTCCATGCGGCCCGGCACCCCGGTGAGGGTGCCGACGCCGTGCACGGCGCTCTGCAGCGGCACGCCGGCCTCGACCAGCGTGACGATCGCGCCGAGCGCGTTGGCGACGTTGAACGGGCCGGGCAGCGAGATCTGCGCGTCCGCCTCCACCCCGCCGGGCCCGACCACCCTGAAGGCGCTGCCGTCTGCGCCCAGCCGCACGTCCAGCGCGCGCCACTCCGCCTCCGGCGAGCCGAGCGCGGAGAAGGTGGTCATCGGCACCTTGGCCAGGCGCAGCAGCTCCCGGCCGTACGGGTCGTCGAGGTTGGTCACGCCCACCCGGCTCAGCTCGGGCTGGAACAACCGCGCCTTCGTCGTGAAGTAGTCGTCGAGGTCGCGATGGAAGTCGAGATGGTCCTGCGACAGGTTGGTGAACAACGCCACGTCGTAGAAGACGCCGTCCACCCGGCCCTGCGCGAGCGCGTGGCTGGAGACCTCCATGGCGGCCGCGGTGACGCCCCGCTCGCGCATGAGGGCGAACAGGCCGTGCAGCTCCGGCGCCTCGGGCGTGGTGAGCCGGGGCTCGAAGCACAGCTCGGCGGCGTGGATCTCGACGCCGCCGACCAGGCCGGTCGTGTGACCGCCCGCCCGCAGCCCGGCCTCCAGCAGGAACGTCGTGGTGGACTTGCCGCTGGTGCCCGTGACACCGGCGATCATGATGTCGGCGGTCGGCCGGCCGTACACCCAGGAGGCGACCTGGCCGAGCACGGCGCGCGGATCGGGCACGATGAGCACCGGCAGCCCGGTGGCGGCGGCCGCCTCCCGGCCCGCCGGGTCGGTCAGCACCGCCACGGCACCGCCCGCCATGGCCTCGGCCGAGAAGTCCGCGCCGTGGGCGCTGGCGCCGCGCACGGCGACGTAGAGGTCTCCGCGCCGCACCTGGCGGGAGTCGATGGCGACCCCGGTCAGCGCGGCATGAGGCGAGCGCTCGGTGCCGGAATCGGCATCGAGCATGCTCGCCAGCCCGGTCAGCGGGCGGGGCGGATTGGTCGTTGGACGCATAGACGACGGGGGACGCACGGCGGCAGCGTACCCTCCCTGGTCACTGTCCCGCGCGCGTCCGCACCGCGGACTCGGGCGAGCCTGTGGGAGGAATCTTCCTGCTCTTGATGGCGAACGTCATCACATCCTTGAACACCGGGGCGGCGAGCTGCCCCCCGAAGTGGCCGTTCTTGGGATTCTGCAGCACCGACAGCACGACCAGCGCGGGCGCGTCGGCGGGCGTGAAGCCCACGAACGAGGCGGTGTAGCCGTCGTAGCGGCCGAGTTCGGCATCGTAGCGGTTCGCGGTGCCGGTCTTGCCGGCCACGCGGTAGCCGGGGATGGCCGCCAGCTCACCGGTGCCCTCCGCGCCGACCGCCTCCTCCAGCATCGCGGTGATCTCCTTGGCCGTCTTGTCGCTGATCACCCGGGTCTGCGCCCCGGGCTTGGCGGGGACGAACCGGCCGGAGCCGTCGGTGCTGCCCGCCACGATCTGCGGCTCGATCTTCACGCCGCCGTTGGCGATGGTCTGGTAGACGCTGGCCATCTGCAGCGCGGTCACCGACACGCCCTGCCCGTAGGCGATCGTGCAGCTCTGGCTGCCCGACCACTTCTTGTAGTCGGGCAGCAGGCCGGCCTCGGCGCCCGGCACGCCGCCTCCGGGCCTGGCGCCGAAGCCGAAGTCCTTGAGCATCTCGTACAGGCCCTGGCTGCCGACCTTGCGCGCGGCCATGACGGTGGCGACGTTGCTGGACTGGGCCACCGCCTGGCGGAAGGTCATGTCCTCCGGCGGGTGCGGGTGAGCGTCACGCAGCACCCGGTCGGCGCACTGGATGTGGTCCTTCACGTGGAACACCGAGTCCGACTCGACCACCCCGGCCTCCAGCGCGGCGGCGGCGGTGATCACCTTGTTGGTGCTGCCGGGCTCGAAGACCTCGGCGGCCGCCCGGTTGACGTAGTGGGACTCGGGGGCCTTGCGCCAGTTGTTCAGGTCGAGCTCGGGAGCGTTGGCCATCGCGAGGACCTGCGCCGTGCGCACGTCCATGACGATGACGGTGCCCCTGCTCGCGCCCGACTCGCGCGTCTGCTCGGCGATCACCCGCTGGGCGGCCCACTGGATGTCGCGGTCGATCGTCAGCCGCACGTCGCGGCCGTCGACCGGCGGGGTGCGCTGGGTGGCGGTCATCGGGATCCGCTGCCCGTCACGGCCCGTCTCCATGCGCAACTCGCCGTCCTGCCCGGCCAGCACCGAGTTACGCACCAGCTCCATGCCGACCAGGCCGTCCTTCTCGTCGCCGACGAACCCGATCAGGCTGCCCGCCAGGTCGCCCGCCGGATAGGCGCGGCGGTAGGTCCTGGTCTCGGTGAGCGAGGGGATGGGCTCCTTGAGCAGCGCGTCCGCCACGGTCGGCACCACGCCCCTGGCCAGGAGCTGGTAGCGGGTGTCGACGCGGGCCAGCTTGGCCACCATCTCCTGCTCGGTCCTGCCGAGATGGCGGGCCAGCAGCGCGGCCACCTTGCCCCGCGCGGCCGCCGGGACCTTCGTCGGGTCGATGGCGATGTCGCGCGCCTCCACGGTGACGGCCAGGGCGTGGCCGTTGACGTCGGTGATCGCGCCGCGCTTGGCCGGCACCTTCTCCGTGTGCTGACGCTGGCCGACGGCCGCGGCCTCGTAGACCTTGGAGTCCAGGCCCTGCATCTGGATCAGCCTGCCGGCGAAGATCGACAGGATGAAGGTCATGCCGATGAGGCCGAGGTTGATCCGCCTGCGCGGGTTGCCCAGCCGCAGGATGAGCGGCGGCCTCGGCGGTGCCGGCGGCCTGCGGGGCCTCCTCGGCGGCGGCCCGTCGCCGCCGCCCGGTGGACGCGCCCGTCCCCCGTCCTGGCGCGCCGAAGGGCTACGGCGAGGCGGCCCGTCGTCGTCACGCCCACGGCCGCGCGGCCCCTCGGCCCTGTCGCGCGCACCTGCGCCGGCACCCGCGCGAGCACTTGTCCCGGCACCACCGCTTGCCCTGGCGCCGCCGCTTGTCCCGGCGGCCCCGCTTGTCCCCGCGCGGGAACCGGGGCGGGCACTCGCCGGACCGTCCGGGCGGATGCCGCCGGAGCCTCGGCCACGGGTGGCGTCGGTGGGGTCGGTGGCGGCGCGCCCGCCGCCGGCGGCCGTCCGCCGGGGGGCGCCGTCCTGCCCGCCGCCCCGCACGCCCGGCCGCTCATCGTCCTGCGGTCCCCGGCCACGGGCCCGCGCCGCGTCTCCGCCGGCACGGCCACGCGGAACGTCCCCGCCATCCTGCCGAAACCGCCCACGGGAACGGTCCTCATCCCTGCCCGCGACCCGGCCGCGGGAACGGTCGTCCTCATCCCTGCCCGCAGCCCGGCCACGCAGGCGGTCGTCGTCGTGCCGTACCCGGCCGCGCGACGCGTCGTGGTCGTCGCGGCCCGTTCGTCCGCGTGCGGGGTCGTGGTCGTCGCGGTCGGGCCGTCCCGGCGCGGCCTCGCGGCCACGGCCGGTTCGGGCACGCGGGGTGTCGTCCGCGTCGGGGCCGACGCCGCCGCGCGGCGTCTTGCCCCCCTTGCGCGGCGCATCGCCCTCATCCGGTCCCGACCTGCCCCGCGAGGGCTCGCCGTCCCGGCGACCCCGGCCAGGCGAAGGCTCGTCGTCCCGGCGGGCTCGGCCCCGGGAAGGCTCGTCGTCGCGGCGACCCCGGCCAGGCGGAGGCTCGTCGTCGCGGCGGGCTCGGGGGCGGGAGGGCTCGCCGCCCTTGCCGGGGCGGCCGCGCGTGGGGTCGGCGTCGTCCTCGGCGCGATCCCGGCGGGAGCGGCCGCGAGAGCCGTCGGCGGGGTCCTGCGGGGGACGGTTGCGAGGGCTGTCGTCTCGTCCGAAGGGCAGGTCGAACGGGTCCGGCTGCTTGCGCGGCTCGTCCGCCGGGCCGTCCGCCGCCGGGCGGCCCGCCCCCTCCGAACGGGCGGAGCCGCCTTGGCGCCCCGCCCGTCCCGGGCCGCCCGGCGTACGACGAGCGGCGCCAGGCCCTCCCTGAGAGCCGGCGCCGCCACGACCGGGACCTTGACCCCTGCCGCTCGAGTTGCTCACTGCCCCTGGACCGCCTGGCCGGTCTCGGTGGAACCGGAGGTGTAGGGGTTGACCTTGTCCAGGGACTGCTTCATGCCGAGGTCCTCGGCCTGCTTGGCGATCACCTCGGGCAGCTTGCGCTCCTCGATCTCACGCTTGAGCTGCTCGTTCTGCAGGCGCGCGGCGGAGATCTCGTCCACCAGCTTGGAGGCGGCGATGGAGTCGCGGGCCAGCACGGTGTTGAGCAGCAGCAGGCTCACCAGGCCACCGCACAGCAGCCCCACGACCAGCAGCACGAACGGGGCACGCTGCCGCCGCGCCGGGCGCCGCATGGCGGCGGGGCGCGGGCGCTCGGCCGCCGCCCGCCCGCCCGCCGGCGGCCTGCCGCGCGACGGGCCGGACTCGGGCCGCGGGCGCCGCCTGTCGGTCTCGGGGCGGGGCTGGGGCACGGGTTTGGCCGGGTGCGGGGCTTCGGGCCTGCGCTGGCCGGTCTTGGGCACGGCGCCGCGGGCGGGCGTCTTCGGCGCCTGCCCGCTCTCCTGCTCAGTCCTGGTCGTCAACACGGATCCTCTCTGCGGCCCTGAGCCGGGCCGAAGCCGCCCGCGGGTTGCGGGCCAGCTCTTCTTCACTCGGGAGCTCCGCTCCCCTCGTCAGGAGGCGGAACCGCGGCTGGTGAGCCGGCAGTGGGACGGGCAGCCCGGGCGGGCTGGTGTCCTTGGTTCGCGCCGTGAGGATCTGCTTGGTCAGCCGATCCTCCAGGGAGTGGTAGGAGAGCACGACGACTCGCCCACCGAGCGCCAGCGCGTCGAGTGCCGCGGGCAGTGCCGCCTCCAGGGCGGACAGCTCGGCGTTCACTTCGATGCGCAGCGCCTGAAACGTTCGTTTGGCGGGGTTTCCCCCGGTGCGCCGGGTCGCGGCTGGAATCGCTTGCCTGACGATGTCAGCGAGCCGCTTCGTCGACGTTATGGGGTCCTTCGCCCGTTCCTTGATGATCAGGCTCGCGACACGCGGGGCGAAGCGCTCCTCGCCGTAGTCGCGCAGGATGCGCACCAGCCGGGCGGCGGAGTAGGTGTTGACCACCACCTCGGCGGTGAGCTCCTGGTCGGTGTCCATCCGCATGTCGAGCGGGGCGTCGTAGGAGTAGGCGAATCCTCGCTCACCCTCGTCGAGCTGGGGCGAGGAGACCCCGAGGTCGAACAGCACCCCGTCGATCGTCTCGCGGCCCGCGCGGGCGAGCACGTCGTCCAGCTCGTCGGAGGAGGCGTGGACCAGCGTGGTCCGCTCGGCGTAGGGGGCGAGCCTGCGCGTGGAGAACTCGATCGCGAAAGGGTCGCGGTCGATGCCGATCAGGTGCAGCGCCGGATGCGCGGCGAGCAGGGCCTCCGAGTGACCGCCGAGGCCGAGGTTGGCGTCGACGACGACGGGGTCGTCCCCGGTCAGCGCCGGTGCCAGCAGCTCCAGAACGCGCTCGAGCATGACCGGAACGTGACCGCTCATACCGATGTCGTCGTGCATCTCCAAACCCCCCTCTCGCGTCCTGGCTCGCGGTTGACGCGGCCGGTCGACCGTCGGTCCTGCTGGGTCCCCACCCGGTGCCGTCCGGCCAGGTCCCCATCCGCACCCTCTTCGTGGATGCCCGTCATCTGACACCGGGGAAGGTGCATCAGTTGACCGGCAGTGGTTGCGGGTGGAGACCTCGCCGAACGACGACTCCGACGGCTCGACCGTGAACTTCACAGAATCCCTGGCAGCACCTCCTCCGACAGATCGGCGAAAGCCTGCTCCTGTGCGTTGAGGTAGGTGTCCCAGGCTTGCGCGTCCCAGATCTCCAGCCGGGTGTTGGCCCCTATGACGGCGCAGTCACGCTGCAGTCCCGCATATTGCCGCAGGCCCTGCGGGATCGTGATGCGCCCTTGCTTGTCCGGTTTTTCGTCGGATGCGCTGGCGAAGAAGACACGGCTGTAGTCGCGCACCGCCTTGGCGGTGACCGGGGCGGTGCTGAGAGCCTCGGTAATGCGCTGGAACTCCTCCACTGGAAAGACGTAGAGGCATCGCTCCTGGCCTTTGGTGATCACAAGACCCTCCGCCAGCTCCTCACGGTACTTAGCCGGCAGGAACAGCCGTCCCTTGTCGTCCAGACGCGGTTGATGGGTGCCGAGGAACATCGGCCCCACCTCCCGTGCCTCGTGAAGCGCTCAGCGCTGGCGCACCGGGCCCTCCACTGCGCACCACCATACTCCACTTCTCCCCACCGTCAACTGATTCACACCTTCTTGATCGCCATTTCGGCGCGCGTTGTCGCAGGTCAGAGCGCTGACCTCGGTGGGGGTGCGGTGGGGGCGCACACCCGCTCGCGGGCGTGTCGAAGGCGGAGAACTCCCCCTATTAAGGGAGCGGCAGTGCCGCACGGGGCCTCGGTGGAGGAAAGTGGGGCGGCTCAGGGGGCGGAGTGTCACGGGATTCGCACCCGTATGCGACAAGAACGTGAACAGCACCGGGCTTCTGTGGATTATCCGCAAAAGTCGCTCTAGAACGCCCAGAGTCGTAGGGTCATGCAGATAATGGAAAACAATGGCTTGGCACCCGCAAAGGCACCCTTGCGTCGCGGGTCGCCCGAAGCACTTCTCATGGAGGCCTGGTGGCAGTAACCCATGACGTCCCTCCCCAGCTCGGCGAGCTGGTCTCCACCGCCCACCGGATCCAGCAGGCCATCGAGTCGGTGATCGAGGGCAAGAGCGACGCCGTCCGCCTCACGGTCACCGTCCTGCTCGCCGAGGGTCACCTGCTGATCGAGGACGTCCCCGGGGTTGGCAAGACCATGCTGGCCAAGGCGCTGGCGCGGTCCATCGACTGTCCCGTGCGCCGTGTGCAGTTCACCCCCGACCTGTTGCCCAGTGACATCACCGGAGTGAGCGCCTACAACCAGCAGACCCGCGAGTTCGAGTTCAAAGCGGGACCGGTGTTCGCCAACATCGTGGTGGGCGACGAGATCAACCGTGCCTCCCCCAAGACCCAGTCGGCGTTGCTGGAGTGCATGGAGGAGCGTCAGGTCACCGTCGACGGCATGACGTACCAGCTGGACTCGCCGTTCATGGTGATCGCGACGCAGAACCCGATCGAGATGGAGGGCACCTATCCCCTGCCGGAGGCGCAGCGGGACCGGTTCACCGCCAGGATCGCGATGGGCTACCCCGAGCCGACCGCCGAGCTGGAGATGCTCGACGTGCACGGCGGCACCTCGCCGCTGGACAAGCTGGAGCCGGTGGCGACCACGGCGGAGGTGCGCGCGCTGATCGACGCCGTGCGCGGCGTGTACGTCTCACAGCCGGTCAAGAAGTACGCCATCGACCTGGCGGTGGCCACCCGCCACTCCCCCGACCTTCGCCTGGGCGCCTCCCCCCGCTCGACGTTGCAGCTCGTCCGGGCGGCCAGGGCGCACGCGGCGCTGGCGGGCCGGGACTACGTCATCCCCGACGACCTGCAGGAGCTGGCGATCCCCGTGCTCGCGCACCGGCTGCTGCCGAGCATCGAGGCCCAGGGGCAGCGACGCCTGCCCGAGCAGGTCGTGACAGAGCTGGTCAGGCGCGTACCAGTGCCGGAGACCCGGTCGTCGTGAGAGCCGGAATGCGAGCGCTCACCTCCCGGGGGCGCTCGTTCCTCGCCTCCGGGATGGCCGCGCTGCTGATGGCGATCCTGCTGGGCGAGAACGATTTGTTCAGGATCGGGGTGCTGGTGACGGCGCTGCCGTTGCTGGCCGCGATGGTGGTGGCACGCACCCGCTACCGGCTGAGCTGTGCCCGGCGCCTGGACCCGGCCAGGGCCGAGGTGGGCGGCGAGGCGACCGTGACGCTGCGCCTGGAGAACGTGACCAGGCTGCCGACCGGGCTGCTGCTGATCGAGGACACGGTCCCGTACGCGCTGGGCGTGCGGCCCAGGTTCGTGCTGGACAGGGTGGAGGCGCGCGGCGTCCGGGAGATCGACTACCGGGTGCGCTCCGACCTGCGCGGGCGCTACACGATCGGCCCGCTGTCGGTGCGCATCGCCGACCCGTTCGGCCTGGTGGAGCTGACCCGCGCGTTCACGATCAGCGACACGCTCGTGGTGACCCCGCAGGTGGTGGCGCTGCCGCACGTACGGCTGTCCGGCGAGTGGACCGGCGGCGGCGACAGCCGCACCAGGAGCGTGGCGGCCGCGGGCGACGACGACGTGGCGCCGCGCGAGTACCGGCAGGGCGACGACCTGCGCCGGGTGCACTGGCGCTCCACCGCGCGCCACGGCGAGCTGATGGTACGGCGCGAGGAGCAGCAGTGGCAGAGCCGCGGCGCGCTCCTGCTCGACACCCGCAGGTACGCCCACCGCGGCGACGGCCCGCGCTCCTCCTTCGAGGTGGCGGTCTCGGCCGCGGCCTCGATCGGCGTGCACCTCGCGCATGAGGGCCTGGGCCTGCGGCTGGTGACGGACCAGGGCGCCGAGCACCTGACGGACACCGGGCTGAGCTGGTCGCTGCTCGACACCCTGTCCATGGTGCGCAGCAGCTCGGCCCGCTCGCTGGAGATGGGCGTTTCCGCGCTTCGGCAGGGCGGCGGTGACGGCCTGATCGTGGCCGTGGTCGGCGCGCTCGACCCGGAGGAGGCGCGGGAGCTGGCCCGGCTCAGGCACAGCGGCATCACCGGTGTGGCGGTGCTGCTCGACGTGGACACGTGGGACGGCGGCGCCCCGGGCTCGGCGGAGAACCTCCAGGCCGTGGAGACCGTGCTGGCCGGCTACGGATGGCGGATCGTCCGCCTGTCCGCCGGCGTCTCGATCGCCTCGGTCTGGCCGGATGCCGCCAGCCGTGGCAGGTACTCCCTCACCGGAGGTTCGGCATGAGGCTTTCGATAGCGGCCGCGGTGGCGACGTTCACCTCGGCCATCCTGCTCCATCCGCTCTTCGAGGGCGGGCAGTGGTTCTGGAGCTCGCTCGGCGTGGTGCTGGCCGTGCTGGCCGCCAGCGTGCTGAGTACCCGGCTGTCGCTGCCAGCCTGGGCCGCGCCCCTGGTCAGCGTGGCGGCGTTGTGGATCTTCCTGACGGTGTCCTTCGCCGCCGAGGAGGCCTGGGCGTGGGTGGTGCCGACCAAGGCGTCGGTGCTGGAGCTGGCCGGGCTGCTGGGCACCGGCTGGACCGACATCCAGCGGTTCGCCGCGCCGGTGCCGGCCAACGAGGGCATCTCCCTCCTGACCGCCGGCGGCGTCGGCCTGATCGCGATCGTCGTCGACCTGTTCGCGGCGCGGGTGCGGCGGGCGGCGCTGGCCGGGCTGCCGCTGCTCGCGCTGGCCACGGTGCCGGCCACGATCCTGATCGATCCGATCAGCTGGCCCGCGTTCATCGTCGCGGCGCTCGGGTTCACCAGCATGCTGGCGGCCGACGGGCGTGAGCGGGTGGGGCACTGGGGCCGGGCGGTGCTGGTGCGCCGCACCCGTTCGGCCCGGGCGGAACTGCCCGCGGCGGCCGGCGTGGCCGACACGCGGGGGCTGCGGCTGTCGGGCAAGCGGATCGGCTTCGCCGCCATCGCGCTGGCCGTGGTGGTGCCCGCGGCGCTGCCGGCGATGGAGCCGGTCTCGTTCTTCAGCTTCGGCGTGGGCGGCAACGGCTCCGGCCGAGGCAACTCGATCAGCATCCCGAACCCGATCGCCAACCTGAAGGGGCAGCTGGAGCTGCCCGAGAAGCGCACCGTCCTCACCTATGTCAGCAGCGACAACCAGCCCCGCTACCTGAGGATCTACGCGCTCGACACCTTCGACGGCGACCAGTTCGGGATGACGCAGCCGGAGGGCGCGCCGGAGAACCGGACGGACAACGGACCACTGCCTCCCCCGCCGGGCCTGGGGCAGAGCGTCAAGGTCAACAACATCCGCTCCACCATCACCATCAGCGACGAGATCGCCAAACTGTCGTTCCTGCCGCTGCCGTATCCGGCCACGGAGATCCGGGTCGACGGTGACTGGCGCGCCGACGTCAGCACGCTGATGGTCTTCTCCACCCGCGACGAGGCGGCCGGGCTGGAGTACGAGGTCGCCACGAGTGAGCCGGCGCCGACGGCCGACCTGCTGGACTCGCTCCCATCGGGTACGCCGGATGCCGACCCTCGCTATCTGGAGGTGCCCGACGACCTGCCGCCGGGGGTCAGGGACCTGGCGTTGCAGGAGACCCAGGGCGCGGATACCCCCTATCAGGCCGCGGTGCAGCTGCAGGAGTTCTTCACCAAGACCGGCGGCTTCGTCTACAGCCTGGAGACGCAAGGGCACAGCAACTCCGCGCTGCAGGACTTCCTGCTGCGCAGCCGGGCGGGCTACTGCGAGCAGTTCGCCGCGTCGATGGCGCTGCTGGCCAGGATCGCCGGCATCCCCTCGCGGGTGGCGATCGGCTACACGGGCGGCACCCAGATCGGCGGCCAGTGGACGGTCGGCACCAACGACTCCCACTCCTGGCCCGAGCTGTACTTCGAGGGCGTGGGCTGGCTGCCGTTCGAGCCGACCCCGGCGGGCTCGCTGGGCCAGGGCAGCGCCCGGGTGCCTGCCTACACCCAGCCGCAGCCGCGCGCCACGACCTCCAGCGCGGCCCCGACACCCGGATCCACCAGCTCCTCCGCGGACGAGCCGCAGGACCCGGGCACCCGGCAGAACCCGCGTGAGCTCGACCGTGAAGCGCTCATCGCCTCCGGCGGGCTGCCGCCGGACGACTCGATGCCGCTGATCGCCCAGATCGGCATCGGCGCGGGCGTCCTCCTGCTGATCCTGCTCATCCCGGCCTTGATCAGGGTGGTGACGAGGAACAGGCGGGTCCGCAGGCTCGGCTGGAAGGTGTCGCGGCCGGCGGACGAGATGACGGCCAGGATCGCGTCGGTGAACTACCCGTCGGTCGCGGCGGCCTGGGCGGAGCTGGACGACGCCCTGTGCGACTACGGGCTGACCCGCCAGCCGAGCGAGACGCCGCGCGCGCTGGCGCGGCGGCTGACCGAGCAGTACGAGTTCGACGCCGAGTCGGCGGCGGCGGTCATGTCGATCGCGACGACCGTGGAGCGGGTGCTGTTCGCCCGGGATCCCGGCGAGATCGGCCCGATGAGCAAGGACCTGCGCAAGGTGCGGCAGGCGCTGGCGGCGACGGTGTCGCGCGCGAGGCGGGTGCGGGCGGTGCTGCTGCCGCCGTCGACGATGCGGTGGCTGCGCGGCATGGGCGAGGGTCTGCTGGACGGCTTCGACCGGCTGGAGTACATCAGGTGGCGGCGGACGGCAGCGCAGAAGGGCGCATGACGATCTGACCGAACGTGCGTGCGGTCGCTCCCCCGGAGGGGAACGGCCGCACGTTCGTCTTATGGGTGCCGGCGCTCAGTGCTCGTCGTGACGACGGCGCCAGCGCTCTTCCATACGCTCCATGAAACTCCCCCGGTTTCCTCCCCGGCGGACCTGCTTGCCTGGGTCGCCGGCTCCTGATGCCGAAGCGGAGTCACCGAACCCATTCATTCGTTTCCAGCTGGACAGACCCCACAGACACGCGGCGAGCATGACCACGAAACCGCCGACGCCGAGCGGGATCAAGTTGATCACTACGCCGACCATCAGCAGGACGACACCGAGGACAAAGCCTATGGAGGCTTTGACCAGGCGACGCTTGTAATGGCTGCGCGGGTCACTGATCCTTACGGTGTTGGCCCACTTCGGGTCCTCGGCGTAGAGGGCCTGCTCGATCTGGTCGAGCAAGCGCTGCTCGTGCTCAGAGAGCGGCACGGCGCCTCCCAAGGACGGCCCCAGGACGGGGAATACGGCAACGGACGACACGGGGTGTCCGAACCTCGCGGTCGGTTATCCCCAGAATACGAGGCTGTAGACGTAGGCGAAAGCAAACGTCCAACGCAGACCAAACCGGAGGTGACGTCATGGCTTCATTCTGGGCCATAATTCTCCCCTCCCCCGAAGTCGTGACATCGCCTCACGCCTCCATTTCATCAAGTCTGCCCCGAACTAGCGAAGCCGGGAGCACCGCATCGGGACCGAATCTGCGCACGGCCTGGTCCATGGCCTGTTCGGCCTCGCGCCAGCCGGTCTCCCGCGCACCCAGGCTGAGCTGGCGTGACGCCGATTCGGCGGGGCGCAGGCCCTCCATCCGGACCCCCACGAGGCGCAGCCGCACACGATCGAGATCCGCCGCCTGGAAGAGCTCGCAAGCTGTGGCGTAAATCTCCTGAGCGACGTCGGTGGGCTCCTTGAGAGTCCTGGACCGACTGATCGTGGAGAAGTCGGCGCGGCGCAGCTTCACGCTTACAGTCCTGCCCACGTGTCCGGCCTTACGCATCCGAGCGGCCACTCGTTCGGACAGGCGCAGCAGCTCACGCCTGATCACCTCGGGATCGTCGACGTCGGCGGCGAAGGTCTCCTCGTTGCCGATGCTCTTGTCGGGGACGTGCGCGGTCACCGGCCGCTCGTCCCGCCCCCAGGCCAGCGCCGCCAGGTGACCGCCCACCGCCTGCCCCAGCTCGCGCTGGAGCGTGCCAGGAGGCACCCTGGCCAGGTCTCCGACGGTGCGGATGCCCAGGCGTACCAGAGACTGCTCGGTGCGCTCGCCGACGCCCCACAGCGCCGACACGGGCAGCGGATGCAGGAAGGCCACGACCTCGTCGGCGGGCACCACCAGCATGCCGTCGGGCTTGCACTGTTTCGAGGCGAGCTTGGCGATGAATTTACTGCTCGCGATGCCCACCGAGCAGGTGATGCCGAAGCGCTCCAGCACCTCGGCCCTGATCATCGCGGCGATCACGGCGGGCGGGCCCAGCCTGCGCCCGGCGCCGGCCACGTCGAGGAACGCCTCGTCGGAGGCGACGGGCTCGACCAGCGGGGTGACCGAGTGGAAGATCTCCATGACGCCCCGGGAGACCTCGGTGTACTTGCCGTGGCTGGGCGGGATGATCGTCGCCTGCGGGCACAGCCTGCGCGCCCTGCTCATGGGCATCGCCGAGTGCACGCCCCGGGCCCTGGCCTCGTAGGTGGCGCTGAGCACCACCCCCCGCCCGGCGGGCGAGCCCACGATCACCGGACGCCCCCGGAGCTCCGGGCGCTCCAGCAGCTCGACGCTGGCGAAGAACGCGTCCATGTCGACATGCAGGATGGGACAGCCGCTGTCATCGACCCCGGTCCGCGGAGCGGGGCCCATGCCTGTGATCTGCTTACGAGACACGCCGCCTATTCTATCCGAACAAGTGTTCTATGCCGATGGCCCTGGTCATGGTCACTGCAGATGGCCCAGCAGGTGGAGCTGGGTCGCGATGTCCCGCAGCACCGGATGAGTCGAGGCGGCCTGCTCCAGCGCCACCAGCGCCTCGGCGGCGCCCGGCTCGCCGTCGAGCAGGCGGCTCGGCACCAGGTCGGCGAAGATCCGCACGCCGTGCACCGCGCCCGGCACGAACCCCGCCGTGCTCAGCAGCCCGGTGAGGGCGTCGGCCGTGAAGCGCCGCGGCGTGGGGTCGCGGTCGCCCCAGCTCCCCGCCGGGTCCGTCAGCACGGACCTGGCCTCGTCGAACTGCCCCGCCAGCGCGCGGTGGATGGCGCTGGCCACCGGGTTGGCCGCCAGCACGCTCACCGCGCCGCCCGCGCGCACGAGCTGGGCCATGGCGGTCAGCGCGCCGATCGGATCCTCGACGTACTCCAGCACGCTGTGACACAGGACCAGGTCGGCGCTGTCGCGGCTGAGCAGGTCTCCGAGGTCGGCGGCGTCGCCCTGGAGCCCGCGCACCTCCACGCCCTTCTCCTTGGCCCTGCGCTCCAGCGCGGCCAGCGAGTCGGGGCTGGGGTCGACCACGGTCACCGAGTGACCCAGCACGGCCAGCGGCACGGCGAACCCACCGGTGCCGCCGCCGGCGTCGACGATGTCGAGCGCGTCCCGCCCGGTGGCGGCGGCCAGCTCGGCCAGCACCCCCCGCAGCGCGTCCCAGACGACGGCGGTGCGCACCGCCGGGGTCCTCGTGGCGCCTTCAGCTCGCAACGTCGGCTCGCCTCCCTCTCCTTCACGGACGCGCCCAGCCTACGCCGTGCACGCGATCGTCCGCTCCCCCACATCGGGGGCAAAATCCCCCATCCGGAAAACCAAGGAGAGATGAAGACGCGGGGACGGACCAAGAACCCTCAGGGATGAAGGTGACGGGCGGTCAGAGGTGGCGGGTGAGGACCAGAGGTGAAGGTGACGGACCGTTACAGGTGGCGGGCCAGCTCCCAGGGGTCGTGGGCGGAGATCACCGTCACGTCCTCCGGGAGCTCCCGGAGCCGTGCCTGGTTGGCGATCCGGAGCTCGGCGTCCACCTGGGAGTCGAGCTGCACGATGTCGAGCAGCGGATGCGGCCGCGGGTCGGTGCGGGAGAGCTCCCGGTGGTAGAAGTACGCGTCGCCCGCGTGCAGCAGCCACCCGTCGCCCCGCTTGACGGCCACCCCGGCGTGCCCTCTGGTGTGCCCGCCGAGCGGGATCAGCAGAATCTCCGCCCGCACCCCGTCCAGCTGGAGCGCCCCCTCGAACCCGTACCACTCGCTCCCGGACGCGGCCGGATAGGTGACCCAGGAGGGCCCGTGCGCCCAGTGCCCGGGCCGGTAGCGGCGGCTCGGGCCCTCGTCCAGGGCGGCCTTCAGCTCGGCCTCCATGACGTGCACACTGGCGTGCGGGAAGTCGGGCAGCCCGCCGCTGTGGTCGACGTCCAGGTGGGTGAGCACGATGTGCCGTACGTCAGCGGGGTCGTGGCCGAGCGCGGCGACCTGCTCGACGGCGGTCTCGGCGGGCATGAGCGCCGGCTCGACCAGCGCCGCCCACTCCGGGTCGAGCAGCTCGCCGGGCCTCGCCACGTCGTCCGCGCCGAGCCCGCTCTCCACGAGCACCAGCCCGGAGCCGGGGGTCTCGATGAGCAGGGCGTGGCAGACGGCAGGGGCGGGGGCGAGCCCGTGGGTCGATTCGAGCTCGCGCATCGAACCGAGATTCAAGTGATGGATTCTCATGGGCACTAGACTGCGACTTGAAGCGCGGTTCAAGTCAAGGAGATGGGCGCATGCTGCTCGACATCGCGGAGGTGTCCCAGCGGGCCGGCCTGGCCCCCTCGGCCCTGCGCTTCTACGAACGCAAGGGCCTCATCACCGCCGACGGCCGCAACGGCCTGCGCCGCGCCTACCATCCGGAGACGCTGAGCCGGCTCGCCCTGATCGCCTGCGCCCGCGACGCCGGGTTCACCCTGGCGGAGATCGCCGCCTTCCTGCACGCGGGCCCGTCGGACACGGTGCTGCGCGAGCGGATGGCGGCCAAGGAGCGCGAGGTCAGCGAGCGTGTCGACCAGCTCACCCGGCTGCGTGACAGCCTGCGCCACGCCGCCGTCTGCGCGCACGATCCGCTGGTGGAGTGCCCGGAGTTCAAGCAGGCGATACGGCGCGCGCGGTGAGTGGCCGCGCGCCCGCCGCCGTCAGAGGGTCAGACTGGGCTTGAGCTGTTTGAAACGGGCCAGCAGTCCGTTGACGAACTGCGGCGACTCGTCCGTCGACAGCTCCGCCGCCAGGTGCACCCACTCGCTGATGACGACGCCCTCGGGCACGTCGGGCATCCACAGCAGCTCGTACGTGCCGCCACGCAGCAGGTTGCGGTCGACGGCGGGCATACGGTCGAGAGTCCACCCCTCGGAGTAGGTGGTGATCAGCTCGTCGATGCGGGCGTGGTGCCTGGCGACGCCCTCGACGATGGCCGAGGTGTACTCGTTCACCGGGGGATCCTTGCGCTCCACCCGCTCACCGAGGATCTTGAGCGGGTCCTCGGTGCGCGCCTCGGCCTCGAAGAGGATGTCAAGTGCTCGCCTGCGTGCTTTGCCGCGTGCGGACACCTCAGGCCCGGCCGAGGTATTCGCCGCTGCGGGTGTCGACCTTGACCCGCTCGCCCGGGGTGATGAAGAGCGGCACCTTGATCTCGGCGCCGGTCTCCAGGGTGGCGGGCTTGGTGCCGCCGGTGGACCGGTCGCCCTGCAGGCCCGGCTCGGTGTTCTCGATGGTCAGCTCGACCGCGGCGGGCAGGTCCACGTACAGCGCGGAGCCCTCGTTGAACGCCACGGTGGCGAGGGTGTTCTCGAGCATGTAGTTGGCGGCGTCGCCGACCGTGAGGGCGGGCACGTTGACCATGTCGTAGGTCTCGGTGTCCATGAACACGAAGTCGTCGCCGTCCTTGTAGGAGTACTGCATCTCGCGCTTGTCGACGTTGGCCACGTCGACTTTCACTCCGGCGTTGAAGGTCTTGTCGACGACCTTGCCGGAGAGCACGTTCTTGAGCTTGGTGCGCACGAACGCGCCACCCTTGCCCGGCTTGACGTGCTGGAACTCCACAACGGCCCAGAGCTCACCACCGTCGAGCTTCAGCACCATGCCGTTCTTGAGGTCGTTGGTCGTCGCCACTCGTTCTCTCCCGCGTGTGGCCGCTCAAAGGACGAGCAGCTCCTTGGTCGTCTTGGTGAAAAGTTCCGCCCCGCTCCCACGTGTCACGAGAGTGTCCTCGATGCGAACGCCGCCCCGGCCCGGAAGATAGACCCCCGGCTCGACGGTGATCGGAACTCGATCCTCAAGTCTACCGGTACGTGACGGGCCCAGGAACGGGTCCTCGTGGATCTCCAGCCCCACTCCGTGGCCGAGGCCGTGCCGGAAACGGTCGCCGTGGCCGGCGGCCGTGATGATGGAGCGGGAGGCGAGATCCACCTGCTGGGCCTGCGCGCCGGGCAGGACGGCCTGGGAGCCCGCCCGCTGGGCCTCGGCGACCAGATCGTAGATCTCCCGCTGCCAGTCCGCGGGCCGGCCCAGGCAGACGGTGCGCGTCATGTCGGCGTGATAGCCCTGGTAGAGGGCGCCGAAGTCCATGGTGACCAGGTCGCCGGAGCGCAGTTCCCTGTCGGTGGGGGCGTGGTGCGGGATGGCGCCGTTCTCCCCGGCGGCGACGATCGTCTCGAAGCCGGGCTTGTCGGCGCCGAGCTCGATCATGCGGGCGTCGAGCAGGCGGGCGAGGTCCCGTTCCGTGACGCCCGGCCGGATGTTCCGCGAGATGTCGGCGAACGCCTGGTCGGTGATCGCGCAGGCGGTGCGGACCAGCTCCAGCTCGTCGTCGTCCTTGACCATCCTGAGCCGCTCGACCAGGGGCTCCAGCGGCACCAGTCCGCCGCCCAGCCGGTTGAAGGTGGCCACGCTCATGCTCGCCGCCTCGATGCCGACGCCGGGCACGGCCAGTTTGCGCGCCACGTCGGACGCCTCCACCGCCTCGACGTCCAGGCCGCGCGTCTTGTCGATGTAACGGTTGTCGGTCACCAGCAGTGCCGACCCGTCGGCACCGACCAGGACGGCGGCGTTGGAGCTGGCCAGCCCGGTGAGATAGCGCACGTTGACGCCCGAGGTGACCAGCATCGCGTCGACCTCGTACGCGGGCAGCATGGCCGCGAGGCGCGCCCGCCGTTCCTGGTAATTGACCGTCATTTCGCCAATGTACGTGTATCGCCCAGCCTGCCACTATGGGCGACTGACGCCACTAATCCAGCGGCCACTCGCGCAGCCACTCGGCCAGCGGGCCTTCCTGGGCCACCTGTCCCCTGTCCTGCGCTCTGACGAGGTCACGCGTGATGCCCCTGAGCTGGTCGCGTCCCGCCTCCTCCTTGCCCTCGGCGAACTTCTCCCCGGCCTTCCTGATCTTCTCCTGGGCCTTGCCCGCCACGCGGGGATCGATGCCGTTCAGGGTCACCTGGTGCCTGATGGTCTCGCTGAGGTTCCGCATGTAACCGTTCCACCCGCCGGGCGGCTGGCCGACGCCGACGATGCCCTTGGGATCCGCCGCGCCCGTCTCCTGGAGGCTGGTGGGCTCGCTGGTCGGCAGGGGCGAGAAGGACGGCTCCTGGGTCGGGGTGGGGGTCGGCGTCGGCGTGGGGGCCGGGGCGCTGGTCGAGGGCGTCGCGCTCGGGGTGGTGTCGGCGACGGGCGTCTCCTGCCCCATTCCGCCCCACACCACCATCGCGACGGTGACGGCCACGATCGCCGCCAGCGCCGCCCCGAACTGGATGAACAGCCGTCTGTTGGCGGCGTCCGGTGCGGGCGGCGGCGCGAGCTCGGCCGCGTCGAAGATCGCGGTGTCCCCGGCGCGCGGCGCGGGCGCCTGGAACTCGGGGGCGGGGCTCGCCACCACCTTGGCCCGCGGCCTGGCGATGCCGGCCAGCGTCCGCCGCAGCGACTCCCCGCTGCCGGGCCGCTGGGCGGGATCCTCGGCCAGCAGGGCGACGACCAGGCGGTCCAGCTCCTCCGGCACATCGGGGCGCAGCGAGCGCGGCCCCTGCCCGGCGGGCGGCTGCCCGGTGAGCAACTCGTACATGATCACGCCGAGCGCGTAGAGATCGGCCTGCGCCTCACCGCCACGCCCGTCGAGCTGCTCGGGGGCCCGGTAGCGGCGGTCCTCCGGCGCGGCCTCCTGCTCGGCCAGCCCGAATCCGACGACCTTCAGCACGCCGCTGCCGGCCAGCCGGAGGCTGCCGGGCTTCAGCTGCCCGTGCACCACTCCCGCCCGGTGGGCCGCGTCCAGTCCCGCCGCGGCCTGCCCGACCAGGTCGCACACCTCGACGATCTTCATCGGCCCGCGCCCGGCCAGCTCCTCGGCCAGGCTGGGCCCGGTGAGGAACTCCATCACCAGGAACGGCGCGCCGTCGTTGTCACCGACGTCGAGCACCATGGCCACGTTCGGATGGATCACCCGGGCGACGGCCTGGGCGTGCTGGCGCAGGACCTGCCGGGTGCCCGCGCCCACCGCCTTGGCGCCCAGCATTCTCACGGCCACGGTCCAGTCGGCGCGGGTGTCGTAACCCCGCCACACCTCTCCCATCGGCGAGCTGCCGATGAGCTCATCGAGCCGATACCGGCCGGCCACCAGTGACGGGGTCTCGTCGGACATATCTCCGCCAATACTCAAACAATCATCAGTTTTCGACCCACCATAGAGGCACCAGCCCTCCCACCGCCCCGGGACGGGGACACCGGACACGCCGAACGCCCGCCCTCCCTGAGGAGAACGGGCGCTCAGACGTGTGCGTACCGGTGTGCAGGTCGCCTAACGGCGAAAGGCACAACGCGGCTCCAGCCGAACGGTATTCCGCGAAGGCGATAGGTGAGGCCCTGGGACACTGGTCACACCGGTCACGGGAGATGTAACCAAGGCACGCCGCCGAACATTCCCGCGAGCCGGGCCCGGCTTTCAGGCCGCGATCTCCTTGATGGTCTCGATCAGCCGGACCCGCTCCTCGTGCGTCTTGCCGAACGGGCTGACGTTGAGCGTGGTGACGCCCGACTCCTTCATCGCCGCGACGCGGTCGCGGACGAACCCCTCGCTGCCGATCAGCGACATCCTCTCCAGCAGCTCGGCCGGCACCAGCGCCGCCGCCTCGTCCTTCTTGCCGTCGAGGTAGAGCTCCTGGATCCGCTCGGCCTCCTTCTCGTAGCCGTAGCGCCTGGCCAGATCGTTGTAGAAGTTCTTGCCCTTGGCGCCCATGCCGCCGATGTAGAGCGCCGCCATCGGCCGGCCGAACTCCAGCAGCTCGCTCACGTCGTCGCCGATCGCCAGGGCGGCCTGCGCGATCACGTCGAGCTCGCCCAGCTCCGGGTCCCGCTTGGCCTTGCCCGCGGCCAGCGACGCCCCCCACACGTCGACGGCCTTCTCCGGCATGTAGAAGATCGGCTCCCAGCCTTCGGCCAGCTCCGCGGTCAGCTCGACGTTCTTCGGGCCGATGGCCGCGACCACGATCGGGATGCGGGACCGTACCGGGTGGTTGATGAGCTTGAGCGGCTTGCCGAGGCCGGTGCCCTGCCCCTCGGGCAGCGGCAGGGTGTAGTGCTTGCCGTCGTAGCGCAGGCGCTCGCGCCGCCACACCTGGCGGCAGATCTCGATGACCTCTCTGGTACGGCCCAGCGGCGCGTTGTAGGGGACGCCGTGGAAGCCCTCGATCACCTGCGGGCCCGATGCGCCGAGTCCCAGCGTGAAGCGGCCGTCGGAGACGTAGTCCAGGCCGGCGGCGGTCATCGCGAGCAAGGTCGGCGTGCGCGAGTAGATCGGCAGGATGCCGGAGGCGATCTGCAGCCGCTCGGTCCTGGCCGCGATGTAGCCCATCTGGCTGACGGCGTCGAAGCTGTACGCCTCGGCCACGAAGACGATGTCGAGCCCGGCCTTCTCGTAGTCGGCCAGTTCGGCGACCGTCTCCTTGAAGCCGCCCGCGTAGTTGAGTGCCATCCCGATGCGCATACCGGACTCCCCTGACCGAATGTTGTTCCGTTGCAATGCAGAGAGGTTAGCGTGTCCGCAAGTCGGCCAGCGAGCCACTAGCTTGGTCAGGTGCTGAGAGGGATCGTCGTCGTGGTGTCCGCCGTGGTGGCCGTGGCGCTGGCCGGGCACCGGCTCATTCCCGTCCTGGGCGGCTTCACGACGATCATGGAGAGCGTGCTGCCGTGGCTCGGTTGGATCGTTCCGCCCCTGCTGGTCGCCGCCGTCCTGGCCCGCTCCGCGGCGGCCACCGCCGCCGCGCTGGTGCCCGGGGTGGTGTGGGCGGCGATGTTCGGCTCCACGCTGCTGCGCTCGCCGCCCGGGGGACCCAGCGACCTGGCGGTCGGCACCGTGAACGTGGGCGTGCGCAACAACGCCTCCGGCGAGGCGGTGCGGGCCATCGCCGACGACCTGGACCTGCTGGCCGCCCAGGAGCTCACCCCCGGCGGCCCGGCGGCCAAGCAGCTGAACCGGACCTTCAAGCACCGCTACGCCGTCAGCACGGTCGGGCTGTGGAGCCGCTACCCCATCTCCGCGCGCAAGCCGCTGGACGTCGGCATGGGCTGGGTGCGGGCGCTGCGCGCGGTGGTCTCCACGCCGAAGGGCAAGGTGACCGTCTACGTGATGCACCTGGCCTCGGCGCGCCCCGGGCACACCGCCTCCCGTGACACCTCGCTGGCCCAGGCGCGCAAGCTCATCGACGCCGACACCAGCGAGCGCGTCCTGCTGCTCGGCGACCTCAACACCGCCACCACCGACCGCGGGATGCGCGGGCTGACGCCGCCGCTGACCGACGCGCAGGAGGCGGCCGGCGACGGGTTCGGCTTCACCTGGCCGGCGGAGTTCCCCATCACCAGGCCCGACCACATCCTGTTCCGCGGGATGACGGCGACCGAGGCGGGGGTGGCCCCGGCCACGGGCAGCGACCACCGGGCCGCCATCGCCTCACTCCGCCTGTAGCAGGCGCAGGTCCTCCGGCGTGTCGATGTCGGCCGGGTCGCCGGGGCACGCCACCTCGGTGACCAGCTCGGGATGGGCGGCGAGGAACGGCCGCGCCCCCACGTCGCCGCGCGCCAGCGCCGTCACCTCGGCGAAGTGCCCGCGCTCGATCAGCACCGGGTTCCTGCGCCGGCCGCCGTAGGTCGCCACCGCCACCCCGGCGCCGGAGTCGATCAGCGCGCGCACCGCCTCCGGCCGCACGAACGGCTGGTCCACCAGCGCGATCACCACCGCCTCCGCCTCGGCGGGCACCGCGGCCAGCCCGACCCGCAGGGACGAGCCCATACCGGACGCCCAGTCAGGATTCTGTACGGTCACCGCGCGGCGCACCTGCGGCGTGGCGGCCCCCAGCACGACCACCACGGGATGGCAGCCGCCCTCCTCCAACAGCCGCACGCCACGATCGACCAGCCGCTCACCCTGATGCTCCAGCAGCGCCTTGGGCCTGCCCAGCCGGGCGCCCTGCCCGGCCGCGAGCAGCAACCCGGCGACCCGTGACCGTCTCATGGCCCCTCGTGGTGGATGCGGCCCTCGGTGTCGGTCAGCGGCCGCCCCGAGCCGCCCCAGCGGAGCTGGATGAGCTCGGCTGCGATCGCCACGGCGGTCTCCTCCGGGGTGCGGGCCCCGAGGTCGAGGCCGATGGGCGAGCGCAGCCGCGCCAGCTCCTCCTCCGTCAGCCCCGCCTCACGCAGCCGGGCCAGCCGGTCGTCGTGGGTGCGGCGCGAGCCCATCGCGCCCACATAGCCCGCGTCGGTGCGCAGCGCCACCTCCAGCAGCGGCACATCGAACTTCGGATCATGGGTCAGCACGCAGATCACCGTACGCTCGTCCACCGGCACCGTGGCCAGATAGTCGTGCGGCCACTTCACCACCACCTCGTCGGCCTCGGGGAAGCGCTTGGGGGTGGCGAAGACGGGCCGGGCGTCACAGACGGTGACGTGGTAGCCGAGGAACTTGCCCACCCTCGCCACCGCCGCCGCGAAGTCGATCGCGCCGAACACCAGCATCCGGGGCGTCGGCGCGAACGACTGCACGAACACCGCCAGGTCGTCCAGCCGCCGCTCGCCCTCCGCGCCGTAACGCCGGATGCCGGTCAAGCCCTGGGCCAGCATGCCGCGCACATCATCGTCGACGGCGTCGTCCAGCCGCCGCGGGCCGAGCGTGCCGGAGGCGCGGCCGGGCCAGATGACACGGCGGGCGCCCACCCGACCGGGCCCGGACAGCACGGTGGCGACGGCGACCGGCTCGCGCGCGTCGATCGAGGCCGCGATCTCCTCCATCTCCGGGAAGGTCTCCTGGGAGATCCGCTCCACGAAGATGTCGATGATGCCGCCGCAGGTGAGCCCGACGGCGAAGGCGTCGTCGTCGCTGACGCCGTACCTCTGCAGGACGGGCGTGTCGATGCCGGTGGCGAGCTCGAACACCGCGCCCTCCACGCACCCGCCGGACACGCTGCCGACGACCTCGTCGCCGTGCACCGCCATGGCCGCACCCGGCTGCCGGGGCGCGCTGCTGAACGTGCTCACCACCGTGGCGAGCCCGAACGGGACCCCCGACCTCCACCAGCGCATGATCTCTGGCAGTACGTCACGCATGGGCGAGCCTTTCGCTGAGTTCCTCGTAGGCGGCCAGGCTGTGCCCGGCCACCAGATCGTCAAGATATGGCAGGGCGGCGCGCATGCCCCCCGTGAGCGGCTGGTAGTCCTCGTACCCCTTGTGCGGGTTGGCCCAGATCATCCGGTGCGCCTGCCTGGCCAGCCTGGCCAGCTGCGCGCCGAGCAGCGCCGGATCCCCTCGCTCCCAGCCGTCGGAGGCGATCACCACGATCGCGCCTCGCGCGCTGTGCCGGACGAGGAACTCCCTGAGCTCCTCCCCCAGTCTGGTGCCGCCGCTCCAGTCCGGGATCGCCCGCGACGCCTCGTCGAGCGCGGTGCCGGGGTCGCGGTGGCGCAGCTCGCCGGTGATCGAGGTGAGCCGGGTGCCGACCGAGAATACCTCGGTGGCCTGCGGCTCGCTCCTGACCAGGGCGTGCGCGAAGCGCAGCAGCGTCTCCGCGTACGCCGACATCGAGCCGCTGACGTCCACGAACAGCACCACCCGGCGCGGCCTGGTGGTGTGCCGCCGGTGCAGCAGCCTGGCCACCTCGCCCTTCCTGAGCGCCTCGCGGATGGTGCGCCGCGGGTCCAGCGCCCCCCGGTGCGCGCTCCGGTGGCGTCGCGACCGCCTGGTGGCGCGTCCGCCGCTGAGCATCGACAGCATCCGGTGCACCTCGGCCCGCTCGGCCTCGGTCAGCCTGGCCACGTCCCGGTGCCGCAGGACCTCGGCCCGGCTGGCGGTCGCGGGCACCGCCTCGCCCTCCTCGCGCCGCTCGCCGTCCGCCGCCGCGGCGGTGTGCCGGGTCACGGTCGTCGTCGCGGTACGGCTCAGGGCCGCCTTGGCGCCGCCGAAGTACGCGGCGAAGCACCGGTCGTAGCGGGGTAGGTCATCGGGGCCCGAGCAGAGGGTCAGCCTGCCGGCCCAGTACACCTCGTCCGGCACGGTCACGTCGAGATGGTCGAGCGCCAGCAGCAGGTTCCGGGCCCTGGCGTGGTCGGCCGCCACCCCGGCGGCCCGCAGCGTCCTGACGAACCCGGTGACGGTCGCGGCCAGCTCACGCATGGTGCAGCAGCCCACCCGCCAGGACGCGCTCGACGTCCTCGCGGTACTTCAGCGCGGCGCCCAGTGAGGCTGCCGCCAGGTCCGGGTCCAGCTCCTTCGCGCCGAGCGTGAGCAGCGCCTCGGTCCAGTCGAGCGTCTCGGCCACGCCGGGCGGCTTCACCAGCTCGGCCCGGCGCAGCCGCTCGGCCGCCCTGGCCACCTGCGCCGCCAGCGTCTCGGTGCACTCGGGCAGGCGGCGCAGCAGGATCGCCACCTCGCGGTCGAAGCCCGGATGCTCCAGCCAGTGGTAGAGGCAGCGCCGCTTGAGCGCGTCGTGCACCTCCCGCGTCCGGTTGGACGTCACCACGACCACCGGCGGCGTGACGGCCCTGATCGTCCCCAGCTCGGGGATGGAGATGCTGAAGTCGGACAGCACCTCCAGCAGGAACGCCTCGAACTCGTCGTCGGCCCGGTCGATCTCGTCCACCAGCAGCACGCTCGGCTGCGTCTCCAGGGCTTTCAGCAGCGGCCGCGCGATCAGGAACCTGCGCCCGTAGATCTCCCCTTCGAGCCGGCCCAGGTCGGCGACCCCCGCCGCCTCGGCCGCCTTCAGATGCAGCAACTGCCGGGCGAAGTCCCAGTCGTAGAGCGCCTGGGCGGCGTCGAGCCCCTCATAGCACTGCAACCGGATCAGCGGCGCCCCGAGCAGCGCGGCCAGCGTCTTGGCCAGCTCGGTCTTGCCGACCCCCGCCTCCCCTTCGAGGAACAACGGCCGCCGCATCCGCAGCGCCAGGAACGCGGCGGTGGCGAGCCCTTCGTCGGCCAGATAGGCATGCCGGTCGAGCAACTCGATGAGCTTGGCCGGCGACTCAATGTCCATTGCCCTGATTGTCCGCCGCCGCACGCTTTCAGGCAACGCAACACCAGGCTCGACGAGTCCGTCACCCATAGTAATGTCTCAGTCACAGAATAGGAAGGGAGGGGTCATGGCCCCTAGCCTGCTACACGAGATGCCCCTCGAGATGATCTCCCGCCGCCCCGGCTTCGCGCTGGAGTTGCTCGCCTGGGGTTTGCGCGGGCACGCCGACGATTACCACGACGCCTGTCTGGAATCGGTCGACCTGAACGAACGCATCCCCACCGAATACCGGGCCGACTCGGTCATCTCGGTGAAGGGCCCCGACGGCCGCAAGCGCTTCGTGATCGTCGAGGTGCAGCGCACCTACAAGGAGGAGAAGGTCTGGGCCTGGGCGGCGTACGTCGGTGCCCTGATGGGCCGGCACAAGTGCGGCGTCATGCTGGTCGTGGTCTGCCTCGACCGGAAGACCGCCGCCAGATACCGCAAGCCGATCACGCCAGAGGAAAGCTCGCTGATCATCTGCCCCGTGGTCGTCGGCCCTGACGAGCTTCCCGTCCTGAGGAAAGCGGCGGATGTCCTGGCCTCTCCGGAGATCGCCACCCTCAGCGCGATCACCCGTCCCGACGACGTCGAAACGGTCGTCGCGGTGGCCACGACGCTGGCCACTTTCGAGGACGAGCGGGGCCTCATTTACTACGATTACCTGCGAGGACAGCTTCCTGAGGCGGTCCGGACACGACTGGAGGAATTCATGATCGACACTGCCCCACGCCTCCCCGACCGCTTCACCGAGCCCATCGAGCGCGCGGCCGAGGCCCGTGGAGAGGTCAAAGGTCTTCTCACGGTACTTGAAGCGCGCCGGCTGCCCCTGCCCGCGGACCAGCGCGAGATCATCGAGTCCTGCGTCGACACCGACAAGCTGCTGAGCTGGACGAGAAAGGCCGTCACCGCCTCCAGCGTCGACGAGATCTTCGCCGACTAGCCGGCGGTCACTGCTCGCGGGCCTCGCCGCGCTCGCGGATCAGTGCCGACAGCTCGGCCGTCGCGCGGCCGGCCAGGGCCTTCTCCGATCCCTGGATGCCCATGGCGCCGATCGTACGCCCGTCGGAGAAGTCGATCTTGGGCCACGGGTCTCCGACGAGGAGGGTCACGTCGAGCACCTCGGGCCAGGTGTAGCGGTAGGTGCGCACGGCGTTGACGAGCGTGATGCCCTCCTCGTCGGCCTCCACCCGGACCCGGCCGAGCAGATGGAGCACGTACGCCACCGCGCAGCCGAAGGCCACGATCGCCAGCCGGTCGGGGAGCTGGAAGGTGGAGGCGATGAGGACGGCCATCACCACCGCCCCGAGCACGATCAGCACGGCGAATCCGTAGGCGACGATCCGCCCCCGGCGGGGGCGCCAGACGACGGGCAGGGGCGGAGGCTGGACGGGCTCAGGCACGGACGAAATTTACCGCAGGTCAGTGGAGGGTCCGCAGGAGGATGGCGGTCTCCAGCGCGGCGATCGCCGATTCGTACCCCTTGTCCTCCTTGCTTCCCGGCGCCCCCGAGCGCTCGATCGCCTGGTCGAGCGTCTCGCAGGTGAGCACGCCGTTGCCGACGGGGGTCCGCTCGTCGAGGGAGATCCGGGTCAGCCCGGCCGTGACCGAGTCGCAGACGTAGTCGAAGTGGGCCGTGTCGCCGCGGATGACCGCGCCGAGCGCCACCACCGCGTCGCAGCGGCGGGCCAGCGCCTGTGCGACCACGGGGATCTCCAGTGAGCCGGGCACCCGGACGACGGTGGCGGTGGCGCCCGCGTCGTCGCACGCCTGGACGGCCCGTTCCACCAGCCGGTCGGTGATGTCGGCGTGCCAGCTGGCCGCCACCACCCCGACCGTCAGCCCTTTCGCGTCCGGCACGGCCGTCACGTCCGGTCGTCCGTCCCCGCTCATGATGCCTCCGAGATGTCGTGGCCGAGACGGTCGCGCTTGGCCTTGAGATAGCGCTCGTTGTAGGGGTTCATGGCGACCGGCATGGGCTCGCGGCCGAGGACCTTGATGCCGTAGCCGTCCATGCCCTTGAGCTTGGCCGGGTTGTTGGTGAGCAGCCGCACCGACTTGACGCCGAGATCGGCGAGGATCTGCCCGGCGTTGGAGAACTCCCGGGCGTCGATCGGCAGCCCCAGCTCGACGTTGGCGTCGACGGTGTCGATGCCGCCGTCCTGCAGGCCGTAGGCCCGGAGCTTGGCGAGCAGGCCGATGCCACGGCCCTCGTGCCCGCGCAGGTAGACGATCACGCCGCGGCCCTCCTCGGCGATGACGGACATGGCGTGGTCGAGCTGCACGCCGCAGTCACAGCGCAGCGAGCCGAACACGTCGCCGGTCAGGCACTCGGAGTGGGCGCGGACCAGCACGTTCTCGCCGTCGTCGAGGTCGCCGTAGACGAGCGCGAGGTGCTCGCCGCCGTCGAGCGCGCTGGCGTAGCCGTACGCCCGCCACACGCCGTAGGCGTTGGGCACCATCGTCTCGGCGACCCTGGTGACCATGCTCTCGGTCCGGCGCCGGTGGTCGACGAGCTGCTCGATGGAGACGAGCGCCAGATCGTGCTCGTCGGCGAAGGCGCGCAACCGCGGGAGCCTGGCCATGGTGCCGTCGTCGTTGACGACCTCGGCGAGCACGCCCGCGGGGGTCAGGCCGGCGAGCCTGGCCAGGTCCACCGCCGCCTCGGTGTGGCCGCGCCGGGCCAGGACGCCGCCGTCGTGGTAGCGCAGCGGGAAGATGTGGCCGGGGCGGACGAGCTCGTTCGGCTCGGTGGCGGAGTCTGTGAGGGCGCGGATGGTCCGCGCGCGGTCCGCGGCGGAGATGCCGGTGGTGACGCCGTCGCGGGCGTCCACACTGATCGTGTACGCGGTCCGCAGCCGCTCCCTGTTGTGGAAGACCATCAGGGGCAGGCCGAGCCGGTCCAGCTCCGGACCCTCCATGGGCACGCAGATCACGCCGCTGGTGTGCCTGATCGTGAACGCCAGCAGCTCGGGGGTGGCCTTGGAGGCGGCGAAGATGATGTCGCCCTCGTTCTCCCGGTTCTCGTCGTCGACGACCACGACCGCCTTGCCCGCGCGGATGTCGTCGATGGCCCGCTCGACCGGGTCGAAGATGATGTCGTTCATGAAGCCACCGCCACTTGTCCGTGACCGGCGGCACCCTGGTACTCGCGCAGCCATTTGACGAACCCGACCAGGACGAGCACGAAGAACAACCCGTAGACGGCGCCGGAGACGACCAGCCCGGAGCTGAACGCGAGCGGCACCCCGACGAGGTCGACGGCCACCCAGACGATCCAGAAGTCGACCAGCGCCCTGCCCTGCGCCCAGGTGGCGACGGCGCTGCCGACGAAGATGTAGGCGTCGGCGGCCACCAGGAACGCGCCCTTGGGCAGCGGCTCGTGCGCCCCCCAGGACAGGCCGGTGGCGTAGAAGAACAGCCCGACCAGGACCGTTCCGACGAGCATGACCGAGACGAGCAGCAGCCGCTCCCGCCCGGTGGCGGGCCTGACGGAGAGCTCCCTGCCGCCCTGGGTGCCGCGGCGCCAGGCCCAGAAGCCGTAGATGGCCAGGCCCGCGAACAGCGCCTGCTTGAGCGCGTTGCCGGTGATGGCGGCGTTGACCGAGGCGACGAACAGCAGCACCGAGGCCAGGAACTGCACCGGCCAGGTCCACATCGACTTGCGCATGGCGAACAGGACCGTGGCCAGAGCGGCGATGTTGCCGATCAGGTCCGTCCAGAGCACGTGTGTGCCGAACACCTCGAATCCGGCGTTGGCCCAGTTCACTGCCTGACCACCAGCCTTTCCACATACTTCGCGATCACGTCGACCTCGATGTTCACCAGGTCGTCCACCTGGCGCTCGCCCATGGTGGTCAGTTTCAGCGTGGTGGGGATGAGGCTCACGCCGAAGCTTCCATCGTCAACAGTCGTCACGGTGAGGCTGATTCCGTCGATGGCGATCGAACCCTTCTCGGCCACGTAGCGGCTCAGCTCCGCCGGCAGGGAGAAGCGCAGGTTGTCCCAGTTGTCGCCGGGTTCCCTGGACAGCAGCACGGCGGTGCCGTCCACGTGGCCCTGCACGATGTGGCCGCCGAGGCGCTGGTCCGCCCGTACGGCACGTTCCAGGTTGACGGCGGAGCCCTCGGCCAGGGCGCCGAGCGAGCTGCGGTCCAGCGACTCCTTGATCACGTCGACGGTGAACACGTCGCCGCGCACCTCCACGACCGTGAGGCAGACGCCGTTGACGGCGATCGAGTCGCCGTGCCGCGCGTCGGAGGTGACGATCGGGCCGCGCACGGACAGCCTGGCCGAGTCGCCTGCCGGCTCGACGGCGACGACCTCGCCCTTCTCCTCGATGATTCCGGTGAACATCACTTCTCCCTGCTGTGTGGTGGGGTCGCGGGCCGGGCGGTGAGCCTCACATCCGGCCCGATGAGGGAAACCTCGTCGAAGATCAGTCGGTGGGCCTGGCCGATGCCGCGCACCCCGGCCTCGCCCAGCGCGGCGGGCCCGGCGCCGAGGAGGGCCGGCGCGACGTAGGCGACGACGCGGTCGACGAGCCCGTGCCGGACGAAGGAGCCCGCGAGCGTGGGGCCTCCCTCCAGGAACACGCTGACGACCTGGCGCGCGGCCAGCTCCTTGAGCAGGGCGCGCAGGTCCAGGCCGCCGTCGTGGCGCGGCAGCCGCACCAGGTCGGCGCCGGCGCCCTCGATGCCCGTGCCTTCGAGGACGGTGTCCTCGGCGATGGCGACCAGCGTGGGGGCCTCGCCGTCCAGCACCCTGGCGTGCGGCGGGGTCCTCGCGTCGGTGTCGACCACGACCCGGAGCGGGCGGCCGGGGGTGCGGGCGGGGCGGGCGGTCAGGCGGGGGTCGTCGGCCAGGACGGTGCCGACCCCGGCCACGATCGCGTCGCAGCGGGCGCGCAGCCGGTGAACGTCGGCCCTGGCCTCGGCGGACGTGATCCACCGGCTGGTGCCGTCGGCGGCGGCGGACCTGCCGTCGATGGTGGCGGCGAGCTTCCAGGTGACGTGCGGCCGGCCGAGGCGGGCGTAGGTGAGCCATTCGGCGTTGACCCGCTCGGCCTCCTCGGCGAGCAGTCCGGACGTCACCGCGACGCCGCCCGCCCGCAGCCGCGCGGCTCCTCCGGCGGCCTGGGGCGTGGGGTCCGGCACCGCGATGACCACCCGCGCGACGCCCGCGTCGAGCAGCGCCCGGCTGCAGGGACCGGTCCTGCCGGTGTGGTCGCAGGGCTCCAGGGTCACGTACGCGGTCCCGCCACGGGCGCGCTCGCCCGCTTCGCGCAGGGCGACGACCTCGGCGTGCGGGCCGCCCGCGTAAGCGTGGAAGCCCTCGCCGGCGACCTGGCCGGCGGCGTCGAGCACCACGCAGCCGACGACCGGATTGGGGCTGGTGCCGCCGTGTCCGCGCGCGGCGAGCTCGACGGCGCGCGCCATGTGCGTGGTGTCCTGCACCCCGGGCCTCCTACGCCAGTAGCTCTTCAGCCATGGCGGGCCCCGGGGGGATGTGGTGCGCGAACGCATCACAGTGGCGCCCGGCCTGAAGCCGGACACCCGCGCGCTTCCTCCCATCCGGACTTTAACCGTCGGTCCCGGAATTTCACCGAGTCAACCGGCCGATGGCATCGGCCGGGTCGCGGACTGTCACCGCCGGTTCGGACTTTCACCGACCCCGGAGCACGCTAGCTCTTTCGTTCTCACAGTGTGCCATGCGCATGCAAGCGCATGCGACCGCCCTCACTTTATCAACCAAGCGCCCGATAAGACAGTCGCTCAGGCGGCCATGAGCCGGCGGGCGCGGCGGGCGTCCGGGGCGTAGCGGACGTTGGCGGGGACGAAGTGCAGGCCGGTGTGCAGGGTGCGGAGCGTGGCGGTCGCCCACAGGTCGCCGACGGGGGTGGCGGGCAGGCCGTACATCCTTCTCGCCCAGCGCGGCAGCGTGGCGAAGGCCAGCAGGGTCACGGCGGGGAGCGCCGGCTTGAGCGGGGTGAGCAGGCGCGGCAGCGGCGCCTTGAGAGACAGCAGCAGCGGATGAGCAGCCTCCGGCACGAACCCGAGCCCGGGACGCTCCGCCTCGATGTAGTCGCGCATCTCGGCGACCGTGCCGGGCACGTCGGCCGGGTCCAGGCCCACCACCTCGGCGGCGCGCCGCCACTCGCCGACGAAGGTGTCGGCGTCGTCGTCGCTGAGCCGGACGCCCGCCCTGCGGGCCACCGTGAGGTACGAGTCGACCTCGCCCACGTGGACCCAGCGCAGGCCGTCGGGCTCGTCCAGCCGGTAGCGCTCGCCGGTGTCGGGGTCGAGGCCGGTCAGCTTGGCGTGGATCCTGCGGACCCGCCGTCCCGCCTTCTCCACCTCGGGCAGGGTGCCGTACGTGCGCACCCGGACGAACTCGGTGGTCCGCATGAAACGGGACCAGGCCTCGGCGGGGTCCATGAGGGCGGAGTTCTGCAGGACGCCGCGCATCGTCCTCGGGTGCAGGCCCTGCATGAGGAGCGCCCGGAACCCTCCGACCAGCAGGATCGGCTCCCCCATCACCCGCCACGTGACGGAGTCCGGCCCGAACAGTCCAAGGTCCTCCATAAGTAACTGGTTACCCAGGAAGGCGGGGCTCTATGTCAGGATTTGTCGGACTCGCACGCCGTCAACCCGGGCCGCGCCTTCGTCCGGGCCGCGCCGTCGGCTCACGCCACGCCCTCGGCTCACGCCACGCCCTCGGCTCAGACCGCGCCTTCGGCCAGTGACCGCAGTGAGGCGACGGCCGCCTCCCGGTCGTCGGCGCCGTACACCGCGCTGCCCGCCACGAACACGTCGGCCCCCGCCTCGGCGCAGCGCTCGATGGTGTCGGCGGACACGCCGCCGTCCACCTGCAGCCACACCTCGCCGCCGTGCCGTTCGATGAGCCCGCGAGCCCGCCGGATCTTGGGCAGCACCATGTCCAGGAACTTCTGCCCGCCGAACCCCGGCTCGACCGTCATGAGCAGCAGCATGTCGATCTCACCGATCAGATCGTCGTACGGCTCCACGGCGGTCGCCGGGTTGAGCGCGAGCCCGGCCCTGGAGCCGAGCGAGCGGATCTCGCGCAGCGTGCGCACCGGCGCCGAGGACGCCTCGGCGTGGATGGTGACGCTGCCCGCGCCCGCCTCGGCGTAGGCGGGGGCCCAGCGGTCGGGATCTGTGATCATGAGGTGGCAGTCGATCGGCAGCGTGGCCGCCTTGATCAGCGCCTCCACCACGGGCAGCCCCAGGGTCAGGTTGGGCACGAAGTGGTTGTCCATGACGTCCACGTGGAGCCAGTCGGCGTTCGGCACCGCGGCGACCTCGTCGGCGAGCCGGGCGAAGTCGGCGGACAGGATACTGGGCGAGATCTGTACGGCCATGATTCTGAGAGTCTATTGAACGGCTCGGTCCCCTCCGCACGGGCCCCGCGCGGGCCGGTCAGCGCGCGGCGAGCCGGGCTTCGAGACCGTCGAGGATGGCCCGCAGCCCGAACTCGAAGCTGTCGTCGGGCGCCGCGCCGTAGTCGGCGACCGGTGCGGCCTCAAGCCTGGCGCGCAGCCGGGGGAACTCCATCGCGATCTCGGTCGCCCGCGCCATGGTCTCGCGGACCGCTTCCTCCGCGTCGCCGCCGTCCCGGCTCAGCCGCCTGGTCAGCGCGGCCGTGGCCGACTCCCCCAGGGCGTTGCCGAGGACGAACATGAAGACGGCCGCCGCCGCCTGGTCCGCCTCCGCCCCGGCGAATCCGGCCGCTTCGTAGACGGCGAGACTGTGGTCGTCATGGCGGGATTTGCCAGGGCCGTGGAACAGGTGGGAGGCCAGCGCCTGCACCAGCCAGGGGTGCCGGGTCAGCATCGCGTACAGGTCGGCGGCCATCGACGCGGCCGCGGCCCGCCAGCCGACCGCTGCGGGGTCGGGCAGCTTGATCTCGTCCCACACCTGGTCGCCGGCGAGCACGACGAGGTTGTCCTTGCTCTTGACGTGCCAGTAGACGGCCGTCGCGGCGGAGTCGAGCCGTTTGCCCAGGCTGCGCATGTTGAGGCCTTCCAGACCGTCGGCGTCGAGCAGCTCGATGGCGGTCTGGACGATCTGGTCCCGGGTCAGCGTGTCACGCGGCATGCGCTCACGATAGGGCACCCGAGCCGACTTGCACAAAGTTCAAGAGATGACTTGCACAATGTTCAAGTCCTGGTCTACGTTTCCACTTGAACAAAGTGCAAGTCGCCCTCCTGAGGAGAACCCCATGATCGTCCTGGCCGCTGTCATGCAAGTGCTCATCGCCCTGGCCTTCGTCAGCATCCCGCTGGTGCGCCACCGCTACGGCACCGGCGCGAAGCAGAACGCGGAGGCGGAGCTCACCCGCCAGGGCGTGCCGGTCACCGTCCTGGAGGAGAACAAGCTGAGCTTCGACGCCGGCGGCCACGAGACGGCGGCCCCCGTCACGGTCGCTGTGATCATGGTGATCCTGGCCACGCTCAACCTGCTCGGCGAGCCCTGGGGTCAGACCCTGACCTGGATCTTCCAGCCGCTCGTCCTGCTCGGCAACGCGCTGATCCTCTACAGCCAGCTCACCGCCGTGCGGTCGGTGGAGTCGGCCTTCGCCCGCAAGGGCGACCCGATGCTCCGGCGCATCGACGTGACGGCCCTGCTCAAAGCGGCCGAGAGCGGCTTCCCCCGGTGGGTGCTGCCGACCCTGCAGAACATCCGGCACACCGTGGTGTTCGCCGGCTCGGCCCTCGCCCTGATCGCGGCGATCATCGCCTGACGAGACCGCGCGGACGGCACGACTCGGACCGGCTCCCCACGAGCCGGTCCACACGTGTTCAGCGGGACGTCACGCCTTGCGCAGCAGCGCCAGGAACATCGCGTCGGTGCCGTGCCGGTGCGGCCAGAACTGCGCGTGCGGCCCTTCTCCCAGCCCGTCCACCTCCGGCAGGTAGTGACGCGCGTCGAGCTGCTCCACGTCCTGCCTGCGCCCGGCCACGTCGCCCACCACGACCCGGGTCTCGGCCAGGTGCGGCGAGCAGGTGACGTACGCGACCACCCCACCGGGACGCACGGCGTCGAGCGCCCCCGCGAGCAGCCGGCGCTGCAGCCTGCCCAGCTCCGCGATGCTCGACGGATCCCGCCGCCAGCGCGCCTCGGGCCGCCGGCGCAGGGCCCCGAGCCCGGTGCAGGGCGCGTCGAGCATCACCCGGTCGAACACCCCGGGCCGCCACGCGGGCTCCGTGCCGTCAGCGGTGATCACCGCGGCCTCCCTGGTCGTCTGCCAGACGAGCCGCGCCCGGCGATACTGCACGTCACTGGCGAGCAGCCGAGCGCCACCGGGAAACGCCTCAGGGCCCACCTCGCGCCCCCGCGCCTCGGAGTCCTTCAGCCCTTCGACGTCGCCGTAGGCGGCGATGGCGTCCAGCAGCCCCGCCTTGCCGCCCGGCCCCGCGCACAGGTCCAGCCAGAGCTCGTCCCGCCCGTCGAGCGGCACCCTGGTCAGCGCGAGCGCGACGAGCTGGCTGGCCTCGTCCTGCACGGCGGCGCGCGTCTCGGCGACCGCCCTGATCCGCCCAGGGTCGCCCTCCTGCAGATAGGCGGCGTACGGCGAGTAACGGCCCGGCTCCGCGCCGGTCTCCGCGAGCTCCTCCACCGAACTGCGCCCCGGCCGCGCCACCAGCGTCACCAGCGGCCGCTCGTTGTCCGCCGCCAGCAGGTCGGCCGTCTCATCGGCGGCGCCGCCGAGCGCGTCACGGAAGGCGCTGACGATCCACCGGGGATGGCTGTGCGCCACGGCCAGATGACCCGCGGGGTCGTGGGCGGGGTCGGGCGCCACGATCGGCACCCACTCGTCGATCGTCCTGAAAGCGATCTTGCGCAGCACGGCGTTGACGAACTTGGCCGCCCCCGCGCCGATGCGCAGCCGTACCAGGTCCACGGTGGTGCCGACCGCCGCGTGCGGCGGGACGCGCATCTTGAGGAGCTGATGGGCGCCCAGCCGCAGCGCGTCGAGGACGGCGGGGTCGGGCGCCCGGTCGCTGCACATCTCGATGATCGCGTCATAGGTGCCGAGCCCGCGCAATGTCCCGTAGGCCAGCTCGGTCGCGAGCGCCGCGTCCCGCCCCTTGATGCCGCGCTCGCGCAGGATGCCCGGCATGAGCAGGTTGGCGTACGCGTCACGCTCGTCGACGGCGCGCATGACGTCGAAGGCCGCGTTACGCGGCTGGTCACGCGCGGGCCTGCGCGGCCTTACCGTACGACTCGCGCCCCCGCCTCCGGACGCCCGATCCCCCCGTGCCTTCATTGCCTCCGACTTTCCTCACGCTCATCGACCACACCCACCGAGCACGCTCGCCCAGCATCGACCCTGTCCCGCTCCGAGAACCCGTACGCCCGTCTCGGGCGCGGCTCACCCGAACGTCTCGACGCTCCCCGCACGGATGCCCCGGGCCCACTCGACGGCGCTCATCAGCCGCTTGCCCTGCGGCTGGACCTCGCCCAGCTCCACAGGCTCGGTGGCCGTGCCGACCAGCACGCCGTGCTTGCCGGCCGCGATCTCGCCGGGCGCCAGCCGCTCCTGCCCGGCCGCGATCCGCACCGGCCCGAGCTTCAACCGCTGCCCCCGGAACTCGCTCCAGGCGCCCGGGTTGGGGGTGCAGGCCCGGACGAGCCGGTCGACGCGCAGGGCGGGACCGGTCCAGTCGACGCGGGCGTCCGCGACGTTGATCTTGGGCGCGACGCTCACCCCGTCGGCCGGCTGCGGCCGCGCCTCCAGCGTGCCGTCCTCGACGCCGTCGAGCGTGGCGGCGAGCAGCCCCGCGCCGGAGATCGACAGTCGTTCGAGCAGCGAGCCGCTGGTGTCGCCGGAGCGCACCTCCTCGGTGACCACACCGTAGACGGGCCCCGCGTCGAGCTCCTTGACGATCCGGAACGTCGTGGCGCCGGTGATCTCGTCCCCGTGCAGGACGGCGTGCTGCACGGGAGCGGCCCCGCGCCAGGCGGGCAGGATCGAGAAGTGCAGGTTGATCCACCCGTGGCGGGGCACGTCGAGCGCCGACTGGGGCAGCAGCGCGCCGTAGGCGACGACGGGACAGCAGTCGGGCTCCAGGGCGCGCAGCCGCTCCAGGAACTCCGGATCGCCGGCCTTGGCCGGGCGGAGCACCTCGATGCCCGTCTCCTCGGCCAGCTCCGCCACCGGCGACGGGTGCACCTTGCGCCCCCGGCCGGACTGGGCGTCGGGCCGGGTGACGACCGCGACCACCTCGTGCCGCGGCGAGTCGATCAGGGTGCGGAGCGACGGCAGCGCCGTCTCGGGCGTGCCCGCGAAGACCAGGCGCATCTCATAGGGCCTTTCCGCCGGTGCTGTGCGGGGAGAACCTGACCTGCGGAGCCTCCATGCCGCTCCACTCGGCCTCACGGATGGCCTTCATCGCGAGCTTGCGCTGCTTGATGTCCATCCGGTCGATGAACAGGATGCCGTCGAGATGATCGGTCTCGTGCTGGAAGCAGCGCGCCATCAGGTCGGTGCCCTCCAGCGTGACGGGCTCGCCGTACATGTTGAGGCCCTTGGCGACGGCGCGGATGGCGCGCGGGGTCGGGAACGACAGCCCGGGGAACGACAGGCAGCCCTCCTCACCCTCCTCGTCGAGGTCCTCGGACAGGTCGAGATCGGGGTTGATGAGGTGGCCGAGCTGGTCGTCGACGTAGTAGGTGAACACGCGCAGGCCGACCCCGATCTGCGGGGCCGCCAGGCCGGCGCCGGGGGCGTCCATCATCGTGTCGGTGAGGTCTTTGACCAGCTTGCGGAGCTCCTTGTCGAAGTCGACCACCGGAGCCGCCGGGGTGCGCAACACCGGGTCTCCGAACAGCCGGATCGCCTGGATCGCCAAGGGGGTCACTCCGTTCGTAGGTGGATCAATCCAGTTTAGTGTGCGCAAGGGAGCGAACTTTCATCGCCGCTTTGCGCGCGGCCTTCACGACGGCCTGGTCGTCGTGGGCTCCGGCGATCATGTCGAGCACGGCGATCGTGTCGGGGTGGCCGACCGCCGGCATCTCGGCGATGAGCTTGATGAGCTCCTCGCCGGGCTCGGGGGTGTCGAGCCGGCCCGCTGCGTGCCCCGACAGGTGCATCAGCGCCGCGAGCGAGTCGACGGCGATCCAGGTGTGGTCCTGGGGGCTGAGCGTGGGGGCGTCGAGGTCGCGGATGTGCAGCCAGGAGGCGGCGTAACGGCGCATGAGCGGCCGGTCGAGCGCCTCGCGCACTGGCGCCTCGGCCTCGGGGCCGAGCTCCTCCAAGATGGCGCCCACGGCGCCGCGCCGGCCCGCCGTGCCGTCGGCGGCGATGGCGATCAGGTCGCGCGCGGCCTCCTCCGGCGGACGACGCTCCAGCCATCCGGCGACCGCGCTCTGCGTGGCCGAGCCCTTCACCAGGGCATCGACGAGCTCGATCGCGGACAGGTCGGCGAAGACCTCGACCTCGGCGGCGGTGGGCGCGTCGTGGCCCTCGCGCAGCAGGTCCCGCCTGATGGCCCAGACGCCGAGCGGGGTGAGCGCGGTGCGCCCGGCGGCGGTCTGCTCCACCAGGCCGCAGTAGGCGAGCAGCGCCAGCGCCTCCAGCAGCTCGGCGGGCAGCGCGGCGGCGAGCCTGCGCATCTCCACCTGGCCGGGAGCGCAGGCCACCTCGTGGGACTGCAGGATGCCCCGGGCCAGGTTGGCGATCGCGACGCCCGACCGTACGGAATAGATCGTCGCGAGCATCTCGGCCAGGTGCCCGTCGACGACGACCGAGCCGGTCAGCCCCTCGTCGGCCCGGTCGAGCACGTCCATCACCACGCCGTCCCAGAACTCCAGGGTGGCCTCGACCGTGAGCTGGGGAGGCAGCGGTCCCTGGGAGACCTGGCCGGCGAGGATCTGGAGCAGGCCGGTGTTGACGGCCACGATCCAGATGAGGCGCAGCCGCGAGGCGTCCAGGCCGAGCTCGCTCACCGCGGCTCGCGCGGCGGCCTCCGGGAGCATCCCCTCGGGCGTCACCTGGCGGGTGCCGGTCCAGGCGGCGAGCCGGACGGCGTCGGCGACCAGCGGCACCATGGGGATCGTCCGGGCCAGCTCCGCGTCCTCGGCGAGCGTGACGGGCGGGAAGGTGAGCGCCTCGTGCTCGACGGGGGTCTCCTCAGGCGGCCGGGGAGGCACGACGGCCTGCTCATCGATCAGCTTGCGCAGCTCGGCGAGGTCGAAGACGTTGTTTGCCACCCACGAAACTTACTGCACAGGAGTCACAGAGGCGTACTCATCGGATGCCTCGGGAGCGTGCTTTGAAGGCCGCCTTGCGGGCCGCCTTGGCCGCCGTGCCGTCAGGCAGCGAGCGTCCGAGCAGTTCCAGGACCTCGACGAGGTCGGGGTGGTCGACCCGCCACATCTCCTCGATCAGGTGGGCGGGCGGGCCGGAGGCGGACATGTTCTCGGCGAACACGTCGGGGTCGTCCTCGGCGGCCGGCATCGCCAGCGCGAGCATGTCCACGCTGACCCACATCAGCTCCTTCTCGCTGAGCGGCGGGGCGGGCAGGCTCCTGGCGGCGAGCCAGTGGATGGCGTGCGGGCGCAGCTCCTCGTCGTCCAGGCAGGCCCGCACCTCGGCCTCGGCCTCGGCGCCCAGCCGGTCGACGATGGTGACGGCGATGCCGCGCGCCACGGCGGGCGCGCCCGAGGCCGCGGCCAGCAGCTCCCCCGCGGCCTCTCCGGCGGTCCTGGCGGCGAGCCAGCGGCTGATGTCGTCCTCGGCCAGCTCGGTCGGGACACCGTCGAGCAGCCCTTCGATGAGCCCGCGCGCGTCGGTCTCGGCCAGGTCGGGGGCCTGCGGCGCGTCGAGGCCGAGCGCGAGGTAGTGCTCGCGCAGCGCCCACGCGGCCGCCGGCGTCAGTCCGGCCGTGTCGCCGGTGACCCGGACCAGGCCGCACCAGGCCAGCCGGTCCAGCACGGCCTCCACGTCGATGTCGCCGTCGTCCACGAGCTGGGCCAGGTAATCGCCGATCACGCCGATCGACACCGGCACCTGGAGGCGGTAGAGCATGTCGAACAGGTCGTAGAGCTCCTCGTCCACCTCGGCCGAGCCGGTGACCTCGCCGCCGGTGTCACGCTCCACCAGGTGCGCGACGATCGCCGCCCACCTGCGCAGCGGCTCACCGCCGCCGAGCAGCCGCAGCTCGCTCAGGTACGGCAGGCCGCCACGGTCGAGCTCGGCCAGCAGCGGCACGTCGGCCAGCCCCGCGACCAGCTCCTCCGGCGGGGCCAGCCGCACGGCGGGGCGCGGCGTGCAGCCGGGGCAGTCGCAGGGCGCGTCCTCCAGATCGGGCACCTCGCCCGAGGGGATCGCGATCGACTGCTCCAGCGACTCCGGCCCGATCGAGCTGAACAGGCTCTTGGCCATGCCGAAGTTGGCGGTGTCGGCGAGCGCCTCGGGCATCCGCGTCGCGATGTCGGCGAGCCTGTCGCGCATCCGCGAGGCCATGCCCAGGGCGACCGTGCCGGAGTCCTGCAGGTAGTCGACCAGCGTGTGCGCCGCCGCCACCGTCTCCTGGGCGCTCTCCGGCGGCGCGATGACCTTGCGCGGGTAGAGCGAGAGCAGCAGCTCGTCGAAGGTGGCGGGGGTGAAGTCGCCGAGTTCGTTGACGTTCAGGTAGTCGCTGGCGTAGTCACAGAGCAGGCGGACCTCGTCGGCGTCCACCTCGACGTCCCGCGCGCGCCCCCACGCACGCAGGTCGTCGATGACCAGGTTTACCCATTCGATCGACACAGGGGCACGCTAACGGCTCCCTACCAGATGAGCGAATCGGGGATAAGGTCTAAATCAGGTCGAGCGGGTCGACACATACCTTGACGACATCAGGCGACTTTCTGGCCGCACGCACCCCACTGGCCCCCTTGAGCGCGGCCGCCAGCGCCGCCCCTCCTCCTCGCGGAGTCCGGATCATGGCCCGCTCCTGCCCCGAGTCGTCCACCGGCACCGGCCCGAGAACCTGCGCCTCCGCCGGCAACCGCGTCTCCCCCAGCATCTGCCGCACCGCCGCCGCCGACCCGGTCAGCGTGGCCATCCGCACCGCGGGCGGGAACCCCAGCTCCGCCCGATCGGCCAGCTCACGCTCGGCGTGCGTGACGGGATCCCACCGCAGCAGAGCCTGTACGGCCGGCAACCCGGCATCGGCGAGCACCACCAGCTCCCCTCCCGGCCTGAGCAGGGCGGCGGCGTTCATCCAGCGGCGCACCGCCTCCTCGCCGGACCTGAGGTCGGCCCGCCCGAGCAGCGCCCAGCCGTCGAGCAGCACCGCCGCCGCGTACCCGCCTTCGACCACGGGCTCGGCCCCCGGCGTGGCGACCACGAGCGACCTGCCGGCGGGCACCGTGGCCAGCACCCCGTCCCGCCCCGACGTGCGCACCTGCACGGAGGGGAAGGCCCGGCCGAGCTCCTCGGCGGTACGGCGGGCGCCCACCACCACGGCCCGCAGCCGGGGGCTGCCGCAGTGCCGGCACTTCCAGGCGGCGTCCACCCGGCCGCACCACCGGCAGTAGGGCGCGGCGTGCCCGCCCCGGAGCGCCAGCGGGCCGTGACACAGCAGCTCCGGCCGATGAGGGACGTCATCGGCCGGCCGCTGACGCCCGGCCTGGTCGGGCGCGTCGTCCGCCCCGCTGGACGCCCCGCCGTAGGCCGGACCCCCCGCACCATGGGACACCCCGCTCGCACCGTAGGAGATCTCGCTCGCGCCGCCCAGGCCGAAGGCCAGCTCACCCTCCCGATCGGGTGTCGCGTCCGGCGTGCCGGGGCTCGTGCGGGTGGGGGGCTGCGCGCAGCGGGCGGGGGTACGGCAGTGCTGGCACGCCAGGGCGGGCAGGTAGCCCCGCCTGGGCACCTGGACCAGCACCGGGCCCTCGTCCAGCCCCTGGCGCAGCGCCCGCCACGCCAGGCTGGGCAGCCTCGCCGCACGCGCCGCCTGGTCCTTGGCCAGCTCCGCGTCCTCGCCGGCGGGCCGTACACGCGGCGCGCGGCTCCTGATCGTCTGCCGGGCCGCCACGATGGGCCTGGCCCAGCGGGAGGCGATGAGCTGGGTGGCCTCCGCGGTCCGCGCGTACCCGCCGATCAGCATGGCCGCACCCGACCGATGCGCCCTGATGCCGAGCACCTCGCGAGCGTGCGGGTAGGGGGCCAGCCGTTCGGCATGGAGGTCGTCCCCGTCGTCCCAGATGGCCACCAGCCCGAGTTCCGCCACCGGTGCGAACATCGCCGCCCGCGTGCCGGCGACGGCCCGCACCTGACCTCTCAGGACGCTCAGCCACCGCCGGTAGCGCTCGGCCGGACCGAGGTTCGCGGTCAGCGCGACATGCCTGCCGCTCCCCAGCACCCGGCTCAGCTCCGCGTCGAGCAGCGCCACGTCCTTCCCGTCGGGCACGACGACGAGCGCCCCCCTGCCGCCGTCCAGCGTCGCCCGCACCGCCGCCGCGAGCGCCACCGCCCACCCCTGGCCACCGGGCAGCGCCGACCACACCGCCCGAGGCGTCCTGCCATTGCGCAGCGCGTCCAGAAACGAAGGCCCCATCGGATAGTCCGCCCAGGCCGCATCGTCCCCGCTCAACGGCACGGCAGCGCTTCCCGCCACCTCCCCGGACACACCTTCCCGCCCAGGATCATGCGCCCCCTCACCGCCCAAGGGCGTGACGGCGCCTTCCGCCACCCTCTCGACCTCACCCTCCCGCCCGAGGCCGCCCGGGTCGCGCGCCGCGTCCTTCGGCGTGGCGGACTGTGCCGGGTCCTCATCGACGCTCGTGACGGCCGGCCGCCGTGGATCCTCAACGCCCTGTACGGTCCGCCGCCCTGAATCGGGGACTCCCTGGCGGTCCGCCTCCGGCGAGGACTGCGGCACCGGCGGGGAGTCGGCGTCGGCCGTGGGGCGGACGGCCGACTCGGTCCTGGCATGACGTGGCGGGACGGCCAGGCGCAGCACGTCGGCGAGGGTGCCCGCGTAGCGGTCCGCCACCGCCCTGGCCAGCTCGGCGACCTCGGGGGTGAGCACCCGCTCGGGTGACACGACCCGTTCGAGCGGGGTCAGCTTGCCGGTGTGATCGCTGTGCTCCACCCGCTCCAGCACGAACCCGTCGACCAGCTTGCCCGCGAACCGCACCCGCACCCTGACCCCCGGCCAGGCGCTGTCCTGCATCGAGGCGGGCACGAGGTAGTCGAAGGGCCGGTCGAGGTGAGGCAGCGGGTTGTCCACCGCCACCCTGGCCACCGGCAACTCGGCGGCCGGGACCACGGCCCCCTTGGTGTTCTTCGACGACATCGGGGGCCGCACCGCGTCGAGCGGCAGGAGTGCGTCGTCGGAGTGGGTCACGCATTACGTCTACCAGACCCGGAAGCCGGAAACGCCCGCCCTGCCTGCCAGGACTCCCCCACCCACCGCCCCCGCACCACCCACGCCCGCACACCGTGACGCCGCCATCGGTGCGGTCAAAACCAGAGGCGTGAGCAGGACACCGCGGACGAAGAACGCCACCCCCCGCCTACGGCCCTGATCAGCACATCAAGGCCAACGGACCCGAGCAACCGAGTCACGGCCCCAGCCCCGCTCCGGGCCTGTGAGAGCGCCGGAAACCCGGGCGCACGCTCGAATCCCGCACCCCACGCCAGGGACCCGGTGCACGACTGAATGCCGCACCCCACGCCGGGGATGCGGCATCCGTCAGTTCAACGTTACAGACCGGCGGCGGACCTGAGGGTCTCGGCGCGGTCCGTGGACTCCCAGGAGAAGCCCTCGCGACCGAAGTGGCCGTAGGCGGCCGTCTCGGAGTAGATGGGCCGCAGCAGGTCGAGGTCGCGGATGATCGCGGCCGGGCGCAGGTCGAAGACCTGGAGGACGGCGGCCTGGATCTTCTCCACCGTCACCTTCTCGGTGCCGAAGCACTCGACGAACAGGCCGACGGGCTGCGCCTTGCCGATGGCGTAGGCGACCTGGACCTCGCAGCGGTCGGCGAGACCGGCGGCCACGACGTTCTTGGCCACCCAGCGCATCGCGTAGGCCGCCGAGCGGTCGACCTTGGACGGGTCCTTGCCGGAGAAGGCGCCGCCACCGTGGCGGGCCATGCCGCCGTAGGTGTCGATGATGATCTTGCGGCCGGTGAGGCCGGCGTCGCCCATCGGGCCGCCGATCTCGAAGCGGCCGGTCGGGTTGACCAGCAGGCGGTAGCCCTCGGTCTCGATGTCGAGACCCGCGAGCACGGGGTCGACCACGTGCTCCTTGATGTCGGGCGTCAGCATCTCCTTGAGGTCGATCTCCGCGGCGTGCTGCGTGGAGACGACCACGGTGTCGAGGCGCACCGGGCGGTCACCGTCGTACTCGATGGTGACCTGGGTCTTGCCGTCGGGCCGCAGGTAGGGGACGGTGCCGGACTTGCGGACCTCGGACAGGCGCTGGGCCAGCCGGTGCGCGAGCATGATCGGCAGCGGCATCAGCTCGGGCGTCTCGCGGCAGGCGTAGCCGAACATCAGGCCCTGGTCGCCCGCGCCCTGGCGGTCGAGCTCGTCGACATCGCCGCCGACCCGGTGCTCGTAGGCGTCGTCGACCCCCTGGGCGATGTCCGGCGACTGCGCCCCGATGGACACCGACACGCCACACGAGGCGCCGTCGAAGCCCTTGTGGGAGGCGTCGTAGCCGATCTCCAGGATCTTCTCCCGGATGACGCCGGGAAGGTCGACGTAGGTCTCGGTCGTGACCTCGCCTGCGACGTGGACCTGGCCGGTAGTGATCATCGTCTCGACGGCGACCCGGCTCGTGGGGTCGTCCTTGAGCATGGCGTCGAGAATCGCGTCACTGATCTGGTCGGCGATCTTGTCCGGGTGGCCTTCGGTGACCGACTCGGAGGTGAACAGGCGACGTGACAACTCAGTGGCTCCTCATGCAGCGGCTGCTGACGGATTTAAGGCTCGGGGCGAGTAGACACGCCAGAGCCTCGCCGAAGTCTAGCCCTACCAGGTGCCAGGGCGCGAAACCGTCCGCGATTCGACACTCGTCACAGGTGAGGCAGCGGATCGGGAGGCAGCGTCTCCGGCGCGAACACCTCCGCGTCGGCCGCGGCCACCACGGCCGCGTACTCGTCGTCGAACTCGAACACCATGCTCCCCAGCTCGATGACCGGCCCGGGGGCCTGCAGGATGGGCCCGAGCCTGGTCTGCCGCGGGAAGCTCGCGTACACCGACACCGGCCGGTCGCTCCTGAGCATCCTGGTGGCGAGCACCGAGATCGCCGTGTCCGTGACCACGATCAGGAAGTTGGCCGCCCCCGGCGGCCCGATGGACAGCGCGGGAAAGACGTACCGGATCGCCCCCTGATGGCCGAGTACGGTCCTGCAACGGTCCCTGACAGCAGCGTTCACTGGCATCCCGCCCCCTTTGCCCTTAAGTATCCGTAGGGGTAGGGATATGCCGCAACAGCTGATCCGGTAATCCACCTGCCTGGTTAGCCTCCTGTACGCCCCCCGACGAACCGCCCGCATGCCACCCCGGCACTCCAGGCGTCCGGGCACAACAGGTCGGACATAAGCCACAAACAACTCAGGCGTACGGCCACAACGGATCGAGCGCGAACCCGAGCCCAGCCGGCAGGCAAACGACGGCATGTCCCGTGCGACACCCGCGTGACCGAGGCACACGGCGCAGGGTCACCACGGGCGGCGAGACGTCCTCGGAGATCCGCGCCCTCACCCAGAAGACCCGGAGTGAGAAACGGCGCGACGCACCGGCCAGGCGCTGACATCAGGAGAAACACCCCGCAAGCCACCGGCACAGGAAGCGCCGCCACCAACGGAACCCCACCGGCACGGGAAGCAACACGCCGTATGGAAACCTACTGACACGGGACGCGACGCGCCCCCTGGAAGCCGGAGCAACACGATCCTGGAAAACAACGGCGCGATCTCTTGGCAAGGCGCCGGCATGGAGACAGCGGGCGCCTCAGCGCAGGCGGGCCGCGACCGCGTCCCAGACGGCGTCGGCCACGTCCTCCTTGGGCCCCCGCGGCACCTCGATCGGCTCGCCGCCCGCGACGAGCACGGTGGCGGCGTTGTCGGGGGTGCCGAAGGCGAGGTGCTCGCCGACCTGGTTGACCACGAGCAGGTCGCATCCCTTGCGGGCGAGCTTGGCCTGGCCGTTGGCGAGCACGTCGTGGGTCTCGGCGGCGAACCCGACGATCACCTTCGGCAGCGCGCCCGGCACGGCGGCCCTGCGCCGCTCCCCCAGCTCCGCCAGGATGTCGGGATTCTTCGTCAGGTGGATGGGCTCAGGCTCGCCATCCGTCTTCTTGATCTTGGCGTCGTGCCGGGCGGCGGGCCGGAAGTCGGCCACGGCGGCGGCCATGACCACCACGTCGGCGTGGCCGGAGGCGGCGAGCACCGCCTCGCGCAGCTCGGCCGTGGACTCGACCCGGACCACGGTGGCGCCGGCGGGATCGGGCAGCGCGACGTTGGCGGCGATCAGCGTCACCTCGGCGCCACGGGCGGCGGCGGTGCGGGCCAGCGCGTAGCCCTGCAGGCCGGACGAGCGGTTGCCGATGAAGCGGACCGGGTCGATGGCCTCGCGGGTGCCCCCGGCGGAGACGACGACCTTCTGGCCGGTCAGGTCGAGCGGCCGGTCGCGCAGCACGCGCAGGCAGACGCGGAAGATCTCGGCGGGATCGGGCAGCCGCCCGGGACCCGTGTCGGCCCCGGTGAGCCGGCCGACGGCCGGGTCGATCACCAGGGAGCCGCGCTCGCGCAGCGTCGCGACGTTGGCGCGGGTGGCGGGGTGCTGCCACATCTCGGTGTGCATCGCGGGCGCGAACACCACCGGGCAGCGCGCGGTCAGCAGTGTGTTGGTGAGCAGGTCTCCGGCGAGGCCGTGGGCCGCCTTGGCCAGCAGGTCGGCCGTGGCCGGAGCCACCACGACGAGGTCGGCCGTCTGGCCGATCCGCACGTGGGGAACCTCGTGAACGTCGTCCCACACATCGGTCGCCACCGGGTTGCCCGACAGGGCGGCCCAGGTGGGCTCGCCCACGAAACGCAGGGCCTCACGGGTCGGCACGACCCGCACCTGATGCCCGGACTCGGTGAACAGGCGCAACAGCTCACACGCCTTGTAAGCGGCGATGCCGCCGCTGACACCCAGGACGACCTTCATCGAGGAGGTCAGACCGCGCCTTCGATGGGCTCGGCGTTGAGCAGGCCCTCGGAGACCTCGCGCAGTGCGATGGACAGGGGCTTCTCCTGGGCGTGCGTCTCGACCAGCGGCCCGACGTACTCCAGCAGGCCCTCGCCGAGCTGGGAGTAGTAGGCGTTGATCTGACGGGCCCGCTTGGCACCCATGATCACCAGTGAGTATTTGCTGTCGACGATGTCGAGCAGCGCGTCGATCGGCGGGTTGGTGATCCCCTCAGCGACCGGGGCAATTCCTGCCACGATTGTCAGACCTCTCGGTTGGTGGATGTCGTGACCCCCTGAGGGTCAGTCATCAAGGCTATCAGCCGGCGGCACACGTCTTTGACATCCGTGTTCACCAGCGTGAGGTCGAACTCCCGCTCGGCCGCCATCTCGACCCGCCCGGCCGCCAGCCGCCTGGCGATGACGTCCTCCGGCTCGGTCCCGCGACCGCGCAGCCGTTTCTCCAGCTCTTCCCAGCTGGGCGGGGCCAGGAACACCAGCAGGGCCTCCGGCATGCTGCGCCGCACCTGCCTGGCGCCTTCGAGGTCGATCTCCAGCAGCGTCGGCACGCCGACCGCGAGCCTGTCCAGCACGGCCCGCCGGGGCGTGCCGTAGCGGTTGCCCGCGAACTCCGCCCACTCGAGCAGCTCGTCCCGCTCCACGAGCCGGTCGAACTCCTCGCCGTCGACGAAGAAGTAGTGGACCCCGTGCACCTCACCGGGCCGGGGCCTTCTGGTGGTCACCGAGACCGACAGCCACACCTCAGGGTGTGCCCGCCGGAGCTCGGCGACGACCGTGGACTTGCCGACGCCTGACGGCCCTGAGAGGACCGTCAGCCGCCTGTCGCTCGAGGGGAGGAAGCCGCCGACTCGCATGCCCACTCCGACTGCCTCATGGGCCCTAACACTGCCGGACCGGGACCTGTCGGTCACTTCCTACCCCCCGTTGAACCCGCGTTTTCGTGTGGAACCGAGATTAGCTCTCGTTGCCACCGAACTCACGCTCGAGGGAAGCCCTCTGGTTCGCACCGAGACCCCGCACGCGGCGGGACTCGGCGATGGCAAGACGCTCCATAAGCTGCTTGGCGCGGACCTTGCCCACGCCAGGGAGCGATTCCAACAGAGCCGACACCTTCATCTTGCCGATGACGTCGTCGGTCTGCCCGGACTTGAGCACCTCAGCCAGAGAAACCGCGCCATGCTTGAGCCGGTTCTTGACCTCGGCACGCTCTTTACGGGCCTTGGCAGCCTTCTCCAGGGCTGCGGCGCGCTGCTCAGGGGTCAGGGGAGGAAGAGCCACGCCGGGTCACCTCGAATTTCTGTCGATGTACTCGGACGGGAAGGGAAACTAGCTGGTCATCGGCCCCTAAGCAACGTCAAGAGCGGTTTCTCTCGCCACAAAGTCCACTTCATCACTGTCCGTAATGGTAAAATCACTTTCAGCTGATCAAATCGCCCTCACTTCCCACTTCTCGGCCGTGCGCGTCGCACCGCCGGAGGGCGCTACGATGATCATGTGAGGGCACGCGCCGCATGTCCGAAAGCAGGGCTGACCTGTGTCCGTAACCTCCGCACCGCACCCCGGCGGCCGAGTCCGGCACGCCCCAATACGCTCCCTCATGGGCGAATTCAGCACACCCCGGAAACCACCCGCAGATGAACCCGGCACCACCCCCCAGGCTCCTCGCACGAGCACCACGACGACCGCGACGGCTTCGACCCGCGAACCGCCGCAAGAACTCGAACGCCGACGCCGCAAGCCAGCGCGCTGACGCCGCAAGCACACCGAAGCCGTAAGCAAGCACCCTCACGCCGTGAGCCCGTCGACGCCGTACGCACGCTCGTTGCGAGCGCCCTGACGCGGCAAGCACGCTCGCTGTGAGCACGCTGACGCGTACGCGCTCTCGACGTAAGCACGCTGGTGCCGTACGCGCTCTCGCCGTGAGCACGCTGGTGCCGTACGCGCTCTCGCCGTGAGCACGCTGACGCCGTGAGCGTCCCGGCGCGGTAAGCCCGCGGCCTCACGCGTCGAAGCGGCGACGGCCCGTACGGTCGAAGCGCCCGTACGGCGCGCCGCCCACTCACGGGCGGGCAGGCGCCGGCGACGGGGACGGCGGGGACTTGGTCAGGGCTGGGTGGTGCGGCGTAGTGACGCCGCGATGGCGGCCGCGGCCGCGCCCGGGTCCGGGGAGCCGGTGATGGGCCGTCCGATGACCAGCAGGTCGGCGCCGTCGGCCAGCGCCTGCTCGGGGGTGGCCACCCGGGCCTGGTCCTGGCTGGCGGCACCGGTGGGCCGCACTCCGGGGGTGATGAGCATGATGCCCGTCCCCACCTCCGCCCGGACGGCGGACACCTCGTGGGGAGAGCAGACCAGCGCGGTGGCGCCGGCTTCGACGGACATGGCGGCCAGGCGGCGGACCGCCTCGTCGGCGGGCCCGGCCAGGCCGATGCGGCCGAGGTCCTCCTCCGCCAGGGAGGTCAGCACGGTGACGGCGGCGATCTTGGTGTGCGGCGCGGCCTGTACGGCCGCCCTGATCATCGCCGGGCCGCCGGTGGCGTGCACGGTCAGGATGGCGGGGCGCAGCCGTGCGACGGCCTTGGCGGCCCCGGAGACGGTGTTGGGGATGTCGTGCAGCTTGAGGTCGAGGAAGACCTGGACGCCGCTGGCGCCGCGGACGGAGGCGATCACGTCGGGCCCGTAGCGCAGGTAGAGCTCCAGGCCCACCTTCACCGTGCTGACGTGCGGTGTCACCAGCCCGGCCCACCTGGCGGCGGTCTCCAGGTCGGGGGCGTCGAGGGCGACGGCGATGGGTGCGGGCGTCACGGGGTGCTCTCCTCGGTGTCGACGAGCAGGTGCCGTGGGGCGCTGCCCGGCGGGCGGTGGGCCAGGCCGACGGCGTCGGCGAGGCGGTGGAAGCCGCGGGCCTGCAACAGGTCTTCGAGCTCTCGCTCGATGCGCAGGCACGCGTACGGGTCGTGGAACAGCGCGGTGCCGACGCCGACGGCGCAGGCGCCCGCCAGGATGAGCTGGAAGGCGTCCTGGCCGCTCATCACGCCGCCGACGCCGATGAGCGGCACGCCGGGCAGCGCGGCGTGCACCTGCCACACGCAGCGGACGGCGAGCGGCAGGATGGCGGGGCCGGACAGCCCGCCGGTCACGGCGGCCAGCGAGGGACGCAGCGCCTCGGTGTCGATGGCCATGCCCAGCGGGTTGTTGATCATGGACAGCGCGTCCGCTCCGGCGTCGACGCAGGCTCTGGCGACGGAGACGATGTCGGCCACGTCGGGGGCCAGCTTGGCGACGACGGGCACGTCGTAGCGCATGATGGAGCGTACGGAGGCGATCACCTCGGCCCCGGTACTGCCCTCGCGGGCGAAGACCCGGCCCCGGTCCTCCATGTTGGGACAGGACAGGTTCACCTCCAGGGCGGTGACGCCGGGCGCGTCGGCGAGCCGGCGGGCCAGCTCGGAGTATTCGGCGACGGTGCCGCCGCCGATGGACACGATGGTCTTGATGCCCCGCTGGGCGAGCCAGGGCAGCTCCCGCTCCAGGAAGGCGTCGATGCCGGGCCCTTGCAGGCCGACGGCGTTGAGCAGGCCGGAGGGCGTCTCGGCCATACGGGGCGTGGGCCGCCCGGCGCGTGGCGCCATGGTGATGGACCGGGTGGTGAGCGCGCCCAGCCGGTGGAGGTCGAAGAACTGGGCCAGCTCGCGCCCCGAGGCGGCGCATCCGGCGGCCGTGGTGACGGGGTTGGCCAGCTCCACATGCGCCAGGAATGTACGCATATCAACCGACATGGCCCTCACCCCCGCTCAACTGGCATGGCGGGCACCGCCTCCCGGCGCGCCGAGGGCGTCGAACGGGATCGTTCCCACGTCCTCGAAGCGCACCCGCTCCCCCCGGAACACCGGCCCCTCGGCGCACGCCCTGACCATCCTGGTGGCGCCGTCGTCGCCGATGATCGGCAGCACGCACGTCATGCAGACCCCGATGCCGCACGCCATCGACTCCTCCACCGCCACCTGCACCGGGATGTCGAACTCCATCGCCACCGCCGTGACCGAGCGCAGCGTCTCCATCGGGCCGCAGGCGTAGACGGCGTCGGCCCGGGTGTCGGCGATCACCGACGGCAGCGCGTCGGTGACCTTCCCCCGCACGCCGAGCGAGCCGTCCTCGGTGGTGAGGGTGGTGGTCTCGGCCATGCGGCGGGCCCGCATCGCGCCGAACACCCGGTCGGCACTGGCCCCGCCGAGCACGAAGTCGACCCGGCAGCCGCGCTCCAGCAGCGCGTCGGCCAGCGGGAACAGCACCGCGGAGCCGTACTCCGAGCCGACCAGCACGCAGTGGACCGGGTCGCGCGGCAGCGGGAACGGCCGGCCGAGCGGCCCGACCAGGTCGAGCGTGTCGCGGGCGCGGCGCTCGGCGAGCCAGGCGGTGCCGGAGCCGCGCACGGTGAAGACGAGCTCCACCGTGCCGCCGTAGTCGGACTTGACGTCGTGGATGGACAGGGCGCGCCTGGTCACCATGGACGTCCGCGCGCCCCCGACCGCGACGGAGACGAAGTGGCCGGGACGGTAGCGCTCGGTGATGCCGGGCGCCACCACGGTCAGCGCATGGTACGCGTCGACCCGGCGCGTCGTCAGCACCGTGCCCGTCACCTGCACCGGAGTGCCGGCCAGTCTGCTTCACCTCCTGGGGGAGCTAGCCCCGTAGTACCTGCGCGTGCTCCTGGAGGGACCGTACGCCGACATCGCCCCGCACGATCGCCTGAATGCCCGCCGCGGCGGCGGCGAGCCCCGCGACGGTGGTGATGCACGGGATGCCGCGCAGGACCGCGGCCGTGCGGATGTCGTAGCCGTCGAGCCTCGGCCCCGACTGGCCGGGGCTGCCGAACGGCGTGTTGACGATCAGGTCGATCTCGCCGTCGAGAATGCACTGCACACTCGTGGGCTCACCTCCGGGACCGGTCCCCTCACTCTGCTTTCGCACGATCTTGGCACGTACGCCGTTGCGGCGCAGCACCTCTGCCGTGCCCTCGGTGGCGAGGATCTCGAATCCGAGATCGGCGAGCGCCTTCACAGGGAAGATCATCGCACGCTTGTCCCGGTTGGCCACGGATACGAACGCGCGTCCCTTGGTCGGAAGCGGGCCGTAGGCGGCGGCCTGCGACTTGGCGAAGGCGATGCCGAAGGACTCGTCGATGCCCATGACCTCGCCGGTCGAGCGCATCTCGGGGCCCAGCACGATGTCGACGCCGCGGAAGCGGTTGAACGGCAGCACCGCCTCCTTGACCGCGATCGAGGCCTCCATCGGCAGCGTGCCGCCGTCGCCGGTGGCGGGCAGCATGCCCTCGGCGCGCAACTCCGCGAGGCTCGCGCCGAGCATCACCCGGGCCGCCGCCTTCGCCAGCGGCACCGCCGTCGCCTTGGACACGAACGGCACCGTACGGCTCGCCCGGGGGTTGGCCTCCAGGACGTACAGGACGCCGGCCGACATCGCGTACTGGACGTTCAGCAGCCCGCGCACCCCGACGCCGTCGGCGATGGCCTCGGTGGCGGCGCGGATGCGCTTGATGTCGAGGCTGCCGAGCGTGATGGGCGGCAGCGTGCACGCCGAGTCGCCGGAGTGGATGCCGGCCTCCTCGATGTGCTCCATGACGCCGCCGAGGTAGAGCTCGGTGCCGTCGTAGAGGGCGTCCACGTCGATCTCGACGGCCTCGTCGAGGAACTTGTCGATGAGCACCGGATGGCCGCCCTCCTCGGCCGCCATGTAGGTGGCGAGGGTCTCCTCGTCGTAGACGATGGCCATGCCGGCCCCGCCCAGCACGTAGGACGGGCGCACGAGCACCGGGTAGCCGACGTCCTCGGCCACGGTCAGCGCCTCGGCGACCGTGGTGGCGGTGCCGTGCTTGGGCGCGGGCAGGCAGGCCTCGGCCAGCACCTGGCCGAACGCGCCCCGCTCCTCCGCCAGGTGGATGGACTCGGGCGAGGTGCCGACGACGGGCACCCCCGCGTCCTTCAGCGCCTGCGCGAGCCCGAGCGGCGTCTGCCCGCCGAGCTGCACGATGACGCCCGCGACCGGGCCGGTCTCCTGCTCGGCGTGCACGACCTCCAGGACGTCCTCCAGCGTGAGCGGCTCGAAGTAGAGCCGGTCGGAGGTGTCGTAGTCGGTCGAGACGGTCTCCGGGTTGCAGTTGACCATGACGGTCTCGTAGCCGGCCCTGGACAGCTCGAAGGAGGCGTGCACGCACGCGTAGTCGAACTCGATCCCCTGCCCGATGCGGTTGGGCCCGGAGCCGAGGATGATGACCTTCTGCCTCGTGCCGTACGGGACCTCGCTCTCCTCGTCGTAGGCCGAGTAGAGGTAGGGGGTCTTGGCGGCGAACTCGGCGGCGCAGGTGTCCACGGTGTTGTAGACGGGCCGCAGGCCGAGGGCGTGGCGCAGGTCGCGCACCCGGGCCTCGTCGATGCCGCGGATCTCGCCGATCTGCACGTCGCTGAAGCCGTGCCGCTTGACCCGCTGGAGCACCTCGGGGGTCAGCTCCGGCGCGTCGGCCAGCGCCTGCGCCTCCTCGTGCAGCAGGAAGAGCTGGTCGAGGAACCACGGGTCGACGCTGGTGGCGTCGTACAGCTCCTCGGCGGTGGCGCCCGCCCTGATGGCCTGCTGCATGGTGACCAGCCGGCCGTCATGAGGGGTACGGCACGCGGCCAGCAGCTCGGCCTTGCCGGCGAGCTCGCCCGCCCAGGTGAACGACGAGCCCTTCTTCTCCAGCGACCGCAGCGCCTTCTGCAGCGCCTCGGCGAAGGAGCGGCCGATGGCCATGGCCTCGCCCACGGACTTCATGTGCGTGGTGAGGGTGGGGTCGGCGCCCTTGAACTTCTCGAAGGCGAAACGCGGCACCTTGACCACGATGTAGTCGAGGGTCGGCTCGAAGGAGGCCGGGGTCTCGCGGGTGATGTCGTTGGGGATCTCGTCGAGGGTGTAGCCGATGGCCAGCTTGGCGGCGATCTTGGCGATCGGGAAGCCGGTGGCCTTCGACGCCAGCGCCGACGAGCGGGACACCCGCGGGTTCATCTCGATGACGATCATGCGGCCGGTGCGCGGCTCCACCGCGAACTGGATGTTGCAGCCGCCGGTGTCGACGCCGACCTCGCGGATGACCGCGATGGCGACGTCGCGCATGTTCTGGTACTCGCGGTCGGTCAGGGTCAGCGCCGGGGCGACGGTGACGCTGTCGCCGGTGTGCACGCCCATCGGGTCGATGTTCTCGATGGAGCAGACGATGACCACGTTGTCGCGCCTGTCGCGCATGACCTCGAGCTCGTACTCCTTCCAGCCGAGGATGGACTCCTCCAGGAGCACCTCGGTGGTCGGCGAGGCGTCGAGCCCGGCGCCGGCGATGCGCCGCAGGTCGGACTCGTCGTAGGCGAGCCCGGAGCCGACGCCGCCCATGGTGAACGACGGCCGGACCACCAGCGGGTAGCCCAGCTCGGGGACGGCGGCCAGGCACTCGTCCATGGTGTGGCAGACGACCGAACGGGCCGACTCGGCGTTCAGGCCGTGCTCGCGGGCGACCTTGGCGACGATCCCCTTGAACAGCTCGCGGTTCTCGCCCGCCTGGATGGCGTCGAAGTCGGCGCCGATGAGCTCCACGTCGTACGTCTCGAGCACGCCGGCCTCGTGCAGCGCGACCGCGGTGTTGAGCGCGGTCTGGCCGCCGAGCGTCGGCAGCAGCGCGTCGGGCCGCTCCTTGGCGATGATCTTCTCGACGAACTCGGGGGTGATGGGCTCGACGTAGGTGGCGTCGGCGAACTCGGGGTCGGTCATGATCGTCGCCGGGTTGCTGTTGACGAGGATCACGCGGAACCCCTCGTCCCGCAGCACGCGGCAGGCCTGGGTGCCGGAGTAGTCGAACTCGCACGCCTGCCCGATCACGATCGGCCCGGAGCCGATCACCAGCACGGACCTGATGTCCTCACGCTTGGGCACGGGTCATGACCTCACAGAACTCGTCGAACAGGTAGGCGGCGTCATGCGGGCCCGCGGCCGCCTCGGGGTGGTACTGGACGCTGAAGGCGCGCCCGTCGAGCAGGCGCAGGCCTTCGACGCACCGGTCGTTGAGATTGACGTGGCTGACCTCGGCCTGCCCGAAGGGGGTGTCGAACGGCCCGTCGAGCGGCGCCTGGACGGCGAAGCCGTGGTTGTGCGCGGAGATCTCCACCTTGCCGGTGCGCACGTCCTGGACCGGCTGGTTGACGCCGCGGTGGCCGTAGCGCAGCTTGTAGGTGGACAGGCCGAGCGCGCGGCCGAAGAGCTGGTTGCCGAAGCAGATGCCGAAGAACGGCACCCTGGCCTCCAGCACGGCGCGCAGCGCGGAGACGTCCGCGGTCGCCGGGTCGCCGGGGCCGTTGGAGAAGAACACGCCGTCCGGCCGCACCGCCATGATCTGCTCGAACGTGGCGGTGGCGGGCAGCACGTGCACCTCGCAGCCGCGTTCGGCCATCCGGTGCGGCGTCATGCCCTTGATCCCGAGGTCGACGGCGGCGACGGTGTACCGCCTGTCGCCGATCGCGGGGACGACGTACGGCTCGGTGGTGGCCACCTCGGCGGCCAGGTTCGCGCCCGCCATGCCGGGGGCCTGGCGTACGCGCTCGACGAGCTCCTCCACCGGCGCGGCCGGGGCGCTGAAGATGCCGGCCCGCATGGCGCCACGCTCGCGCAGGTGGCGGGTGAGGGCGCGGGTGCCGGGCATGGCGATGCCGACGACGCCCTGCTCCTTGAGGTAGTCGTCGAGCGAGCGGTCGGCCCGCCAGCTCGACACCACCCGGGACGGCTCGCGGACCACGTATCCGGCGACCCAGACGCGGCCCGATTCGGGGTCCTCGTCGTTCACGCCGGTGTTGCCGATGTGCGGGGCGGTCATCGCGACGATCTGGCGATGGTAGGAGGGGTCGGTGAGGGTCTCCTGGTAGCCGGTCATGCCGGTGTTGAAGACCATCTCGCCGAAGGTCTCGCCTTCGGCTCCGTACGGGGTTCCGTGGAAGACACGTCCGTCTTCCAGGACGAGCACCGCGTTTGTCACACCAGCTTCCCTTCAAGAACGGTGGGCCTGCCCCGCAGGAACGTCGCCACTACCCGGCCCGGCAGCGTCATGCCGGTGTAGGGGGTGTTGCGGCTCTTGGACGCGAAGGCGGAGGGGTCCACCTCGGTGCGGGGCGCCGGGTCGTACAGGGTGAGGTTGGCGGGCGCGCCGACCTCGAGCGGCCGGCCGTGGCCGGACAGGCGGCCGATCCGCGCGGGCGCGGCGGACATCCGGTCGGCGACGGCCGCCCAGTCGAGCAGCCCGGTCTCCACCATGGCCTCCTGCACCACGCTGAGCGCTGTCTCCAGGCCGATCATGCCCATGGCCGCGGCCGACCACTCGGTCTCCTTGTCCTCGACCGGGTGAGGGGCGTGGTCGGTGGCGACGACGTCGATGGTGCCGTCGGCGAGCGCGGCGCGCAGCGCGGCCACGTCGGCGCGGGTGCGCAGCGGCGGGTTGACCTTGTAGATGGGGTTGTAGGCGCCGGCCGGCGACTCCTCGACGAGGTCGTCGGTGAGCAGCAGGTGGTGCGGGGTCACCTCGGCGGTGACGTTCCAGCCGTGGGACTTGGCCCAGCGCAGGATCTCCACCGAGCCGGCCGTGGAGACGTGGCAGACGTGCAGCCGCGAGCCGACGTGCGCGGCCAGCAGGCAGTCGCGGGCGATGACCGCCTCCTCGGCGACGGCCGGCCAGCCGGTCAGGCCGAGCCTGCCGGAGATCACGCCCTCGTTCATCTGCGCGCCCTCGGTGAGCCTGGGCTCCTGGGCGTGCTGGGCGATGACGCCGTCGAACGCCTTGACGTACTCCAGGGCGCGGCGCATGAGCACCGCGTCGGAGACGCACTTGCCGTCGTCGGAGAAGACGCGGACCCGGGCCGCGGAGTCGGCCATCGCGCCGAGCTCGGCGAGCTGCCTGCCGTCCAGGCCGACGGTGACGGCGCCGACGGGCTGCACGTCGCAGTGGGCGGACTCGCGGCCGAGCCGCCAGACCTGCTCGACCACGCCGGCGGTGTCGGCCACGGGCGAGGTGTTGGCCATGGCGTGCACGGCGGTGTAGCCGCCGCGGGCGGCCGACTGGGTGCCGGTCCGCACGGTCTCGGCGTCCTCGCGGCCGGGCTCGCGCAGGTGGGTGTGCAGGTCGACGAGGCCGGGCAGCGCGATGGCGCCGCCGCCGTCGACGACCTCGTCGTCGCCCTGGAGCGCGGGGCCGATCTCGGCGATGATCCCGTCCTGGACGCGGATGTCGGCCGGTTCGCCGCCCAGAATCCGGATATTTCGAATGATCACGCGATCTCTCCCCCGAGCAGCAGGTACAGCACGGCCATGCGGATGGTCACCCCGTTGGCGACCTGCTCGACGATGGTCGAGCGCGGCGAGTCGGCCACCTCGGCGGCGATCTCCATGCCCCGGTTCATCGGCCCGGGGTGCATCACGATGGCGTCGTCGGGCATCTTGGCGAAGCGGGCCCGGTCCAGGCCGTAGCGGCGGGAGTACTCGCGCTCGCTGGGAAAGTAGGCGGCGTTCATCCGCTCCTTCTGCACCCGCAGCATCATCACCACGTCCGACTTGGCCAGCACCGTGTCGAGGTCGTAGGAGACCTCGCACGGCCAGGTGTGCACCGAGACCGGCAGCAGCGTGGGCGGCGCGACGAGCGTGACCTCGGCGCCGAGCGTGTGCAGCAGCAGCACGTTGGAGCGGGCCACCCGGCTGTGCAGCACGTCGCCGACGATGGTGATCCTGCGCCCGTCGAGCGCGCCCAGCCGGCGGCGCATCGAGAAGGCGTCGAGCAGCGCCTGCGTGGGGTGCTCGTGAGTGCCGTCGCCGGCGTTGACCACGCTGCCGTGCACCCAGGTGGCCAGCCGGTGCGGCGCGCCGGAGGAGCCGTGGCGGATGACGACGGCGTCGGCGCCCATCGCCTCCAGGGTCAGCGCGGTGTCCTTGAGCGACTCGCCCTTGGAGACGCTGGAGCCCTTCGCGGAGAAGTTGATCACATCGGCCGACAGCCGCTTGGCGGCGGCCTCGAAGCTGATGCGGGTGCGGGTGGAGTCCTCGAAGAACAGGTTGACCACCGTGCGGCCGCGCAGCGTGGGCAGCTTCTTGATGGACCGTTCCGAGACCCTGGCCAGCTCCTCGGCGGTGTCGAGGATGAGCAGGGCGTCGTCCTTCGTCAGGTCGCCCGCGGAGATCAGGTGCCGGTTCACTTGGCGACCTCCTTCATGAGGATCACGGCGTCGCGCCCGTCGGTCTCCCGCAGGAAGACCCTGACCTTCTCGCTCTTGGCGGTGGGCAGGTTCTTGCCGACGTAGTCGGCGCGGATGGGCAGCTCCCGGTGACCGCGGTCGACGAGGGTGGCGAGCTGGACGGCGACGGGGCGGCCGAGGTCGTTGAGCGCGTCGAGGGCGGCGCGGACCGTGCGGCCGGAGTAGAGGACGTCGTCGACGAGCACGACGATCTTGCCGTCGATGCCGTCGGCCGGGAGCTCGGTGCGGCCGAGCGGGCGGGCCGGCTTGAGCCTCAGGTCGTCGCGGTACATCGTGATGTCGATCGAGCCGACGGGGATCTTGACCCCTTCGAACTCCTCGATGCGGTCGCCGAGCCGGCGGGCCAGCGGCGCGCCACGCGTGGGGATGCCCAGGAGGACGACTTCGTCGGCGCCCTTGGTCCGTTCGAGGATCTCGTGCGCGATCCGGGTCAGCGCCCGATGGATGTCCGGGCCTTCGAGGACGGCCCTGGATTCGGACATGAAGGATTCACCACCTTTCCCGCCTCACGGGACGGGTCTTAAAGGGCGTTGGTCGCGACACACAGTACCAGGCGCTACCAGCCACAACTCGGCGGGCGTGACGTCCGGGCTCGCGGGGATAGAGCAGGGATGAGGTTTCATGTCGATTCCGAAGTGGGCCGGCTCCACGAGGTCCTGCTGCACAAGCCGGAGCTGGCGCTCAAGCGGCTCACTCCGGCCAACAAGGACGCGTTCCTCTTCGACGACGTGCTGTGGGTGCAGCGCGCGATGGAAGAGCACGAGGAGTTCCAGCAAGTGCTCCGCGACCGCGGCGTCCGCATCCACCTGCTCTCGGACCTGCTGCGGCAGACCGTCGACATCCCGGAGGCGCGCAAGCACATCCTGGACGCGGTCGTCGACGAGCGCTGGCTCGGCCCGGTCGCCGTCGACGACATCCGCAACACCCTGGACGCGATGGACTCGGAGACCCTCGGCACCTACCTGACCGGGGGCATCACCAAGGGCGAGCTGGCGGCGCTGGGCTGCGCCCCCAAGTCGGTGCTCATGCACACGCTGCGCGAGGAGGACTTCATCCTGCCGCCGCTGCCCAACCACCTGTTCACCCGTGACACGTCCTGCTGGGTGTACGACGGCGTGGCCGTCAACACCATGAAGAAGAAGGCGCGGATGCGCGAGACGGTGAACATGGAGGCGATCTACCGGTTCCACCCGTCCTTCGCCGGCGGGTACGGCAGGCCCGGGGAGGGCGGCTACCACGTCTGGATGCCCGGCCAGGCGGTCGCGCCCGCCACCCTGGAGGGCGGGGACGTGCTGGTGATCGGCCGGGGCGCGGTGCTGGTCGGGATGAGCGAGCGCACCCAGCCGCAGACCGTCGAGATGTTCGCCCGCAGCCTGTTCAGGGCCGGCTCGGCCACCAGGATCGTGGCGCTCAACATGCCCAAGGCCCGCGCGTTCATGCACCTCGACACCGTCATGACCATGCTGGACGTGGGCGTCTTCACGCAGTACGCCGGGCTCGGCATGCTGCCCGCCTACACCATCGAGCCGGGCCGTACCGACAAGGAGCTCGAGGTCACCGACCACCCGCCGCAGGACATGCACCAAGCCATCGCCCACGCACTGGACCTGCCCGAGATCACGGTGCTCACGCCCACCCAGGACGTCTACGCCGCCGCGCGGGAGCAGTGGGACGACGGCTGCAACGGGCTCGCCATCGAGCCCGGCGTGGTCGTCGCCTACGAGCGCAACACCACGACCAACAACTACCTGCGCGACAACGGCATCGAGGTCATCACCATCCGCGGCAGCGAGCTCGGCAGGGGACGCGGCGGGCCGCGCTGCATGAGCTGCCCGCTCGTCCGCGACGGCATCTGACGGGGGCTGACAGGATGCGGGTCATCGTCGCGCTCGGCGGCAACGCGCTGCTGCGCAGGGGCCAGAGCATGAACGCGCACACCCAGATGGACAACGTGCGCGGCGTCGTCAAGACGCTGGCCGACCTGGCCAGGAAGCACGAGCTCATCATCACCCACGGCAACGGCCCCCAGGTCGGCATGCTGGCCCTGGAGAGTCCGTACCCCTTCGACACGCTCGGCGCGCAGACCCAGGGCATGATCGGCTACTGGATGCTCCAGGCCCTGCAGAACGCCCTGCCGGGCCGGCAGGTGCTGGCCATGGTCACGCAGACCCTGGTGTCGGCCGTGGACCCGGCCTTCGACGACCCGAGCAAGTTCGTCGGCCAGGTGTACGAGCGCGAAGAGGCCGAGAAGCTGGCCGGCGAGCACGGCTGGACCGTCAAGCCCGACGGGCGCCACTGGCGGCGCGTCGTCCCCTCCCCCTCGCCGCAGCGGGTCGTGGAGACCCGGCTGGTGCGCCAGATGGTCCGGGAGGGGGTCGTGGTCATCTGCGCGGGCGGCGGCGGCATCCCGGTCGTCCGGGACGAGCAGGGCCGTCTGGCGGGCGTGGAGGCGGTCATCGACAAGGACCTCACCGCGTCCATGCTGGCCGAGGCGCTCGACTGCGACGCGTTCCTGATCCTCACCGACGTGCCGCGCGTCATGCGGGACTTCGGCACGCCGCGGCAGAGCGAGATCGCCCACACCACCCCGTACGAACTCCGCGCCATGGACTTCCCCGCCGGATCGATGGGGCCGAAGGTGGACGCCGTCTGCCGGTTCGTCGAGACCACCGGCGACATGGCCGCCATCGGCCGGCTCGACCAGGCCGAACGCATACTCGGCGGCGACGCGGGAACGATCGTGACACCGAACGCCAGATGGCCGCTGACCAGCACGCTCTAGGCGTCAAGGAGGTCCAAGGTGTCCCTGGCGAGGCAACTGCTCCGCACCAAGCCGACCGAGCGCATCGTCGCCGAGGGCGGCCAAGGCGAGGGCGGCGATCTGCGCCGCACCATGTCGCTGTGGCAGCTCACGCTGTTCAGCGTCGGCGCCACGCTCGGCACCGGCATCTTCGTCATCCTCGGCCAGGCCGTGCCCAAGGCCGGCCCGGCGGTGGTGCTGGCGTTCGTGCTGGCCGCCATCACGGCGCTGTTCTCCGCCCTGTCCTACGCGGAGCTCGCCGGGACCATCCCGGTGTCCGGCTCCTCCTACTCCTACGCCTACGCGACCATGGGCGAGCTCGTCGCCTGGATCTGCGGCTGGTGCCTCATGCTGGAGTACGCCGTCTCCGTCGCGGCCGTGTCCGTGGGCTGGGGAGAGTATCTCAACGCCTTCCTGGAGAGCCTGTTCGGCTGGAGCCTGCCGGACGCGATCACCCGCTCCCCCGGTCAGGACGGCGGTGTGGTCAACGTCACCGCGATCCTGATCGTGCTGCTGGCGACCTGGTTGCTGCTGCGCGGGGCGTCGGAGAGCGCCACGGCCAACGCCGTGTTCGTGCTCATCAAGATCGCTGTGCTGCTGTTCTTCTGCCTGGTGGCGTTCACCGGCTTCACCGCGGGAAACTTCGCCCCCTTCGCGCCGATGGGCATCGCGGGCGTGACGGCCGCCGCGTCCCAGGTGTTCTTCTCCTACATCGGCTTCGACGCCGCCTCCACCGCCGGTGAGGAGGCCAAGAATCCCGTACGCGACCTGCCCCTGGCCATCGTCCTGTCGCTGGCCATCGTGACGGTGATCTACGTGCTGGTCGCGGTGACCGCGATCGGCGCCATGCCGTGGACCGACTTCGACCCCGAGGGCACCGAGGCCAGCCTGTCACTCATCGCCGACCTCGCCACCGGCTCCACCTGGGCGGGCCTGATCGTGTCCTTCGGCGCGGTGATCGCCATCGCCAGCGTGGTGCTCACGGTCATGTACGGCCAGACCCGCATCCTGTTCGCCATGTCCCGCGACGGGCTCATCCCACGCGTCTTCCAGCGGGTGAACCCACGCCGCCAGGTGCCGGTCGCCAACACGCTCATCGTCACCGCGTTCGTCTCGGTGCTGGCCGGGCTGATCCCGCTCGGCCAGCTCGCCGAGGCGACCAGCATCGGCACCCTGTTCGCGTTCGCGATCGTGAACGCCGGCGTGCTCATCCTCCGCTACCGCCGCCCCGACCTGCCACGCAGCTTCCGGACCCCGCTGTTCCCGGTCACGCCGGTGCTCGGTGTCATCTTCTGCTTCCTGGTGATGGCCGGCCTGGCCGGCGTCACCTGGGCGGCGTTCGGGCTGTGGATGCTCGCCGGTCTGATCTGCTATTTCCTGTACGGCTACCGCCACTCGCGGCTGAACGCCGAGGTGCCCTGATGAAGTTCGACAACCTGCTGACCGGTTTCATCCCGGAGCCCCAGGGCCGCGACGGGCTGGCGCTGGCCGTACTCCTGGCCAGGCAGGCAGGCGCGCATCTGACGGTGGCGACCGTGAAGCCGCCCGCGCCGGGCGGGCTCGGGCCTGCCCGGGCCGACGCGAGCGCGTGGGCCGCCTACCTGGAGGAGCAGGCCGCCGCCGCGCTCGCGCAGGCGCGCGAGCTGGTCGGCGAGGACGCCGACTACATCACCCACACGCACAAGGGCAGCGGGCGCGGGCTGGTGGAGCTGGCGCGCAAGCGCGGCGCGAGCGCGGTCGTGATCGGCTCCGCGCCGGGCGGCAACATCGGCCGCATCGTCCTCGGCAGCACCGCCGACCAGCTCCTGCACGCCTCGCCGGTGCCGGTGATCCTCGCCCCGCGCGGCTACGCCGACGATCCGCCTCCGGCGCTCGACCGCCTCACCGTCGCCTACCGGCGCGGCCCGTGCGCCGACGCGGCGGTCAAGCGGGCGGCCCGGCTCGCGGGCGTCATGGACCTGCCGCTGCGGCTGGTGACGCTGCTGGTGAGCAGCGCCCGGCCGGTCAAGGTGGAGCTGGACATGCTGGCGCGGCTTCGGGACCAGGCGACCGCCGACCTCAACGCGGCGGCGCGCGGGCACCGACGGCGCACCGACGTCGAGGTGGAGCTCCTGGAGGGCCGGAGCGTCGCGGGGGCTCTGCAGCACGGCCGCTGGGCTCCGGGGGAGCTCGTCATCTGCGCCTCCAGCGACGCTGGACCGCTCAGGCGCGTGTTCCTCGGCGACACCAGTATCAAGATCGTAAGGGCCGCGACCTGCCCTGTCATGATCCTGGCGCGTACTCCCTGAGCCTCCCGGAGATTCGCCTGGACCGTGCCGAAAATATCGTTACCAGCGGGACAACAGGGATCTAAGAGGCTTTCTATCCCGGATCGGATTCGACATCTTTTTTCCAATCAGCTTGACCTCAGGCGTCCACCCCTTTACCGTCACTGTGCGTAACCAAAACCGCGCGGCGTTCCAGGGCAAACCTGAGGCCATGGCTACCGATTGGTGCCGAACCGGCACCGGACCCCCGGTGGCTCGGGCATTCGCCGCAAGGGAGCACAATCTACTGAGAGCTACACATACGAGAGCCGGGGGGCCACACAAATGCCGTCTGAGTACGCAAAGTCGCTGGGTGCACGACTCCGCGCCATCCGCACCCAGCAGGGCCTGTCCCTGCACGGAGTCGAGGAGAAGTCACGGGGCCGCTGGAAAGCCGTCGTCGTGGGCTCATACGAGCGTGGCGACCGTGCGGTCACGGTGCAGAAGCTTGCCGAGCTTGCCGACTTCTACGGGGTGCCCGTCTCCGAGCTGCTGCCCGGCGGTGCCGCGCCCAGCCCGCTCGGGCCGACACCGAAGCTTGTCATCGACCTGGAGCGGCTTGCCACCCTGCCGAAGGAGAAGGCGGGCGCCCTGGCCCGCTACGCCGCCACGATCCAGAGCCAGCGCGGCGACTACAACGGCAAGGTCTTGTCCATCCGCCAGGAGGACCTGCGCTCCCTGGCCGTGATCTATGACAAGTCGCCCAGCGAGCTGACCGAGGAGCTCATCAGCTGGGGCGTCCTCGACGCCGAGGCCCGCCGGGCCGTCGAGGCGTTCTGACGCACGGCCGTCCTTTTGCCGACGGGGGCGCGCCACCCCAGGCGCGCCCCCGTTCCGCTCGCACAAGCCGGACACCACGCCCACGCGGCCCCGCGCACCGCACGCTGGGCCCGCCCGCACCACACTCGCCCGCGTGCCGCATCCCGCCAAAGCACCCGAATTGGGATATCTGCCCTCTTTCACCATAATTTCCATAAATTTGGCATTATGGTCCGCGGTCACCATGCAGACGACCTGACAGGGCTTGGTCTACGCCGGGCGAACCACTGATACAGCACCGAGGCTCCGTGCGTGGTTCACCGCCGGAGCATGGCCACTCCGTTTCGGGCAGCCCAGTACGACGAGATTCATTTGCCAGGGGCGTCCTACCGCACGGAGAACTGAGCGGACGGGTGTCGACCTGCAGGGGCGCATCCGCAGGAAGCTGGAGCTGGACAAGAACGCCGATCCCCACGGGGGAATCTCAGCGGACGAGCGTCAGCCCCCATGCCCCTCACAAGAACGGGGGGGGAATCACCCTGACCACGACCCCGGGCGACACGGCGCGGGACCGGTCACAGCATGACCAGCCGGCCGAAGAGCTGATCGACCACGCGCCCTACCTGGCCTAGTGACAGGAATCGCGTCACACGGCCCAAGCGAGCGACCTCGCGGCAAAAACACTTAGCGGTCAATGCGACCTGCGGAAACGTCCAGGGCAGCGTCATCGCGCCGCTGGGCGCCGGACTCATCTCCGAACCTTCCGAACGTCCGGACCGAAATCCGCCCTCTGCTGCGGTTCGCTGTAGTGTCGAGATCAGGTTCTCTGAGCGGCCTCGTCGCTTTCGGTTCCTTTTGTCGTACGTGAAGTCGGAGGTGATCACGGTGCACCCGATCTAGTGACGGCCCCAGCCCGGGGCGTCACGGAGCCGAAAGGTGACCGTATGAGCAAGACCGACAAGACCCGGCCCTGGTGGGTGCGGATGGCCGACGCGCCGCCGATGACCTGCGTACCCGTGCATGATCATCGTTTCGGGCCGTGCACGCTGCCGGACGAGATCACCGCCGACAGTGCGAACTGGCGCCGGGGCGGCTGTTACTGGGGCACCCCGGCTACCACGTACTCGTCCGCGAGACCAAGGGTGGCTACCGGGAGGCGTACTACATCCGTCGCGAGGACCGCCGCCGCAGCCGTCACCAGGCGCGCCGTGAGCTGCACTCGCGGAACATGCGCACCCCGAAGGTGTCGATGGTCCCGGCGCGCTGACGCTTCTCCGAGGTGTTCCGGCTCGTACGCGGCACCGGGCGCATCCTCGACGTGCTCGACGTCCTGCGCCAGGGCCGGCACGCCCTGCGCATCCACGACGGTGTGTTCTCCGCGACGGCGACCGCGATGGACCTCACCGCCCGCCACCCGCGCAGCGGAGAGCTGCCGTCCACCGTGAAGTTCATGGTGCGGACGCTCGCAGCCGCCGGGAACTCCAGCCTGCCAGGGGCACGTCCGCAGGAAGCTGAGGCTAGGCGGGCACGCCGACCGGGGACGCCGACTCCACGGCGAAACACCGACCCGACGGGGCGGCCTCAGCGGACGAGCGTCAGCCTGCCAGGGGCACGTCCGCAGGGAGTTGGGGCTGTGCGGGGACGCCGAGGAGATCCTCGACGGTGGAGACGAAGGTGTCGGCTTCGGCCAGGAGCTCGTCCGCGTCCGAGGCGCTGATGCCACGGACCACGCCGGCCTCCGCCGCGGCGCGCTTGCCGGCGCTCACCGCGAAGTAGGCGGCCCATTCGGCCAACTGGGGCTCGGCCTCGGGGAGCAGATCCCACGCGCTGCGCAGACGTCGCCTGCGGCCCTCCATGGGACGCGGGCGAGCGGCGAGGATCGCCGCGGCCGCACGCAGCGCCGCCAGGTGCGCCGCCACATATCGAGAGGCCGGGGTGCGAGCCGCAGCCGCATCGGCCAGGCAGGAACGAGAATCGGTCAAGTGGGCCCGAACCGCAGGCGACAGCCGGGGCCCGGGCGTTTCTCTGAGCCGTGGTGCCATCTTGCTCGCCTCCTTCGAGTCGTTGGCGACTCCCGACGTTGCCACCGGTGAAGTCAGAATCGCAGACCCCACCGACAGTTTCGCCGGGCTGGCCGGACGAGGAGCTTCCCCTCTCCCCGTCCGGCCAGGGCACGCCCACTCGTCTCCGCCGACGACGAGGACGCACCCTTCGCCCGTGGAGCCTGATCGCGGGTCTCGCTTGGGGGAAGCGATGCCCCGCGATCAGGTCCATAGACGTGAGCCGCGAGCCTCACGTCACTAGGTCGAACATAATTTCGATCACGCTCGGTGTCAACCAGTTCCACGAACACAGGTTCGATGACCATGATGCGAATACCCGCTTCGGAGCCGTACCAGGCCTACTAACAACCTCCAGCCGAACAACAACGGCAGCACGCCAACCCATGCCCCGAGCAGCGAACCAAGCAGACCGTCGACCTCCACGGGCACCGCACGCGAGAACCGAACGCCCCGTGAGCGGCCCGGACACCGGGATGCGGAGGCGAGCCAGGCCCGAGGGGGTTCGCGCCCGGGAGCCAGTTCAGGACGGATGCCGAGACCGAGACCGACGTCGAGGCGGACCGGCAAAGGCCGGGGCGCGGCAGGGCCGGAAGCGGGTACAGCGGCAGGCCGGAAGCGGGTACAGCACAGTGGCGGCCGGGCCAGGGCAGAGTTGAGGCCGGGACTGGAGCCGGCCGAGCGCAGGCCGGGCCGAGGCGGGCCGGGGCCGAGGCGGGCCGGGCGGGGGCCGGGGGCCGGACTGGCGCGGGGCGGGGACAGAGTTGGCCCAGGCCCAGACAAGTTGGCGACGGCCATGTGGCCACGTTGACGCCCGACCGGGGCAACATCCAGACCCGGGCCGAGGCAGCATTGACTTCGGGCCGCTGGGCAGCGTTGGGGCCGGGCTGGGGCACCGTTGAGGGCGGGCTGGGGCACCGTTGAGGGCGGACTGGGGCACCGTTGGGGGCGGAGTCAGGACTGGGAGTGCGGTTGTCAGGCCGACGTGGTCGGTGCGAGCCCCGCCGGGATTCCCTCCTGCCGCGATGAGGTCCGGCCCGGGGCGTGGGTCTGGCGACACTTCGTCGGGCAGCGGCCAGGCCGGACGGGCCGGGGCGTCATACGCAACCGGCGGGTGCAGTGAGGGGATGCCGACGGACGCCGTCACCGCGCCGGTTCGGCGTGGTGACGGCGGGCGCCGGTTGCCGCGTCAGTCGACCGAGATGGCCCCCGACGGGCAGAGGTTGACGGCGCGGCGCACCGCCTCCTCCAGGTCCGCAGGCGGGGCCGGGTCCAGGAGCACGACCAGACCCTCGTCGTCGCTCTGGTCGAACACCTGCGGAACCGTGAGCGCGCACATGCCCGCTCCGATGCACAACTGGGTGTTGGCCTTGATCTCCATGTTTACCTACCAGGTGACGGGGAGGCGGTGCACTCCGTAAATGCTCATGTCCGAGCGCATGGGCACCTCCTCAGGCGGTACGGCCAAGCCTAGGCCAGGTAGCCGGCGCAGCAGCGCACCGTAGGCGATGCGCATCTCGATGCGGGCGAGTTGCTGGCCGAGGCACTGGTGGATGCCGTGCCCGAAGGCCAGGTGGCCGCGCACCTCGCGGGTGACGTCGAGGCGGTCCGCGCCCGGGAAACGGGACGGGTCCCGGTTGATCACCGGCAGGTGCAGGGTGACGGAGTCGCCCTTCTTGATGAGGCGGCCGTCGAGCTCGAGGTCCTCCAGGGCGGTCCTGACGGGGCCGAGGTGGAGGATGCTGAGGTAGCGGAGCAGCTCTTCGACACCGTTGGCCAGCAGTGCCGGGTCGTCGCGCATGGCGGCGAGCTGGCCGGGGTTGGTGAGCAGCGCGTAGGTGCCGAGTGCGAGCATGTTGGCGGTGGTCTCGTGCCCGGCGATCAGCATCAGCACCGCGGCTCCGGTGATCTCCGCGTCGCTCAGCTCGCCGCTCGCCACCAGGCCGCTGATGAGGTCGTCCTCGGGGTGGGCGCGCTTGCGATCGACGAGTTCGTGAAGGAAGACGGAGATCCTGGTGATCGCGTCCAGCGCGTCCTGACCAGTGCCCTCGAGGCTGAGCAGAACCTTGGAGTCCTCCTGAAACTGCGCTCTGTCCTCGTACGGTACGCCGAGCAGCTCGCAGATCACCAGCGACGGGATGGGCATCGCGAAGGCACTCACCAGGTCCGCCGGTGGCCCCGTGGCCTCCATGTCGTCCAGGCAGGACTCGGTGATCTCCTGAATCCTGGGCTCCAGCTGCTTCATCCGCCGCACGGTGAACTGTCCGGTCAGCAGTTTGCGGAAGCGGGTGTGCTCGGGCGCGTCCATGCGCAGGAAGAAGCCGGGAGGCAGCTTGAGCTCGTCCGCGCCTACCCGCTGGGCGAGTTCGAGCCTGCTTGGGATCGGCGGGTGCGCCAGCTCGGTCCGGCTGCTGAAGCGCGGGTCGGCGAGCACGGCTCGGGCCACGGTGTAGCCGGTGACCAGCCAGCCTAGGTGGCCGTCGCCGTAGGTCATGGGATGCACGGCGTCCTGTTGCTGGATACGTGTGTACACCTCCGGCGGGTCGAGGGGGCGTTCGCGCTCGAAGGTCAGGGTCAGGTCGGTCATCATGTCTCCTCTCGCGTCCGCTCCAGGAAACAACATCGAATGCAAAATTGCAACGAGTGAAACTCGTAAATCGATGCAGTATAGTGCGGCCATGGTGGCCCTACGGGAGCGCAAGAAGCAGCGCACGCGCCAGGCGTTGGTGCGAGCCGCGCTTCGGCTGTTTCAGGACAAGGGATACGAAAAGACGACGGTCGCCGAGATCGCGGCCGAGGCTGACGTGTCCACACGGACGTTCTTCAGCTACTTCGCGAGCAAGGAGGACGTGGTCCTCTACGACGCGCCGCAGCGCATGGAAGAGGTCATGGCCCTGATCCACACCAGAGGGCCGGAAGAGCCGGCGGGTGACCTGCTGCGCCGGATCGTGCAGAGCAGCCTGGAGCACGCCAGGGCCGAGGACGACTTCGACGACGTCGTCGAACCGCAGGTCAGACTCGCTCTGATCATGTCCGTGCCCGCGCTTCAGGCCCGTGCCCTGCAGGTGCTGTTCGACAACCAGTTGCGGCTCGCGTGGGCGCTCCACGAGGCGTACCCGGACGAGCTGGACCTGGTGAGCTGCACCGCGGCAGTGGGCTCAGTGGTCGGCGCGGTCAAGCTCACCGCCGTGGCCAGCCTTACCAGGGGTGACTCACCTGAACAGGTGCGGGAGGCGCTGCCTCGCGCCGTGGACATCAGCATCCGCGGCCTGCGCCACCTGGCGGGCCCGGCGGCCGAATGAGCCGAGCCGGTCACGCACCCCCTGTGGCGCCCGCGGGCGTCAGCCTGTCAGCGGCGGAACTTGCCGCGTACGTGCACCGGGACACCCGTGCCGACCAGGCCGGGGACCTCCTCGGCCACGTTCATCGGCATCCGGACGCAGCCGTGGGAGGCCGGGTGGAGCGGCACCGACAGCGCGCCGTGGAAGGCGATGCCGCCGTTGAAGAAGATCGGGTTGTAGAGCTGCCCGAGGTAGGACCGGTGCCAGCCGTCCCTGCGCCAGGTGGTGCGGTAGTCGCCCGTCGGGGTGCTGGCCGAGCCGCAGAAGCGCTGCGTCTTGCCCTGCCAGGTGGCGGTCTCGCAGTAGGGGACGTTGCTGCCCGAGGAGACGTGGGTGATCAGCTTCACCTCGCCGCGCACGTACAGGACCATGATCTGTTTGCTGAGGCTGACCTCGGCGCGGGTCGGCTTGCCGTTCTTGACCAGCACCTTGGGCGACTCGGGGGCCTCCAGGGCCGACCAGGTGGCGCGGCCGACGGTGCTGGTCGGCTTGATGCCGTTGACCTTCTGGAACGCCCATACCGCGGCCAGCGTGGTGCCACCGTAGCGGCCGTCGACCTTGCCGGGGCGGTAGCCCAGCTCCCTCAGGCGTCGCTGCAGCCAGGAGACCGCCTCGCCCTTCGCGCCCAGTTTGAGCTTCTTGTCCGGTGCGATGACAGGAGCGACCGATCCCGCCTGACCCCCGGCGCTCACCGGGCTCGGCGCGCTCGCCGCCGCCGGCGACGACGCCTGGGTGCCGCAGCCGGCGAGGGCGACGACTCCCGCCGTCAGGAGAGCGGTCAGTCCTGGTAGCCGTAGGAATCCCACCAGTACCACCTCTCAAACCCTTACCAACTGAATCAAAAGACCCTACACACCAGCAGCAATAACGTAAACCGCCGGTCAATGTGTTTAGAGTGTCCGCATGCCCGAGAAGTTGCCCGCTAACGCGATACGTGTGGAAAAAGCGCTCCGGAGTCTGGGAGTCGCAGGCGAGATCGTGGTGCTGCCCGAGAAGGCGCCCACAGCCGCCACCGCGGCGGCCCAGGTCGGCTGTGAGGTCGGCGCGATCGCCAACAGCCTGATCTTCGAAGCGGACGGCGAGCCGCTGCTGGTGCTCACCAGTGGCGCGCACCGCGTCGACGTGGAGCTGATCGCCCGCACGGCGGGCGTTCAGAAGGTACGGCGAGCGACGCCGGAGTTCGTCAGGGAGGCCACCGGGCAGCCGATCGGCGGCGTGGCTCCCGTCGGGCATCCGGCGCCGGTGCGGACCCTGGTGGACACCTGGCTGAGCAAGCACGAGAAGGTGTGGGCCGCCGGCGGCCACCCGCACACGGTCTTCCCGACCACCTTCGACGAGCTCGTCCGCATCACCGGCGGCACACCCGTCGAGGTCGAGTGACGCGCGCCGGGCGGGAGTAGGGTTCGACGGTGATCGAGTTTCGCGGCGCGGGACCCACCGAGTTCGGCGAACGCCTGGACACGGTGATCGACGTCTACAGCGCCGCCATGCGCCCGCCTGCGGACCAGATCCCCGGCCGTAGGGCCATCATGCGAAATCATGGGACATATCCCTATTTCCAGTGCTATTTCGCAGAATGGCGTGATGCGCCGCTCGGGCTTCAGGGGGCGGCGGAGCTCCAGGGGGCTCCCCGGGTCGTGGGGTTCGCCTACGGGTTCCGCGGCGCGCCGGGGCAGTGGTGGCACGACGTGGTCTACCGGGCGCTGGAGGAGCGCGCGGGCCGCGCGGTGGCCGACGCCTGGCTGGGGCACGCGTTCGAGCTGGCCGAGATCCACGTCCACCCCGACTACCAGGGCAAGGGCATCGGCCGGGCCATGGTCCGCACCCTGTGCGCCGGTCGCCGCGAGCGCTCCGCCATCCTGTCCACCCACGACCGGCCCACGGCCGCCCGCCACCTCTACGCCAGCATGGGCTTCACGGACCTGCTGAGCAGGTTCGTCTTCCCGGGCGGCCACGAGGAGTACGCGATCGTCGGCAGGCCGCTCCCCCTGACCAGCTCATGACCCGATGAGGATTGAACCCGCACACCGGCGGGCATCCTCTATGACAGAGAGCGACGAGCTCTTTACTCTCTGTCCGCCTTCCCCGAACGCCACCCGCCCGGTCCCCCTGCGGGCGGGTGGCGACCCCCGGACCCGTCACGGCAGCCGCGGCTCCTCGTGCGCGTGGCCTTTGAGCTCGTGGAAGTGCGGAGTGCCCGCCACCAGCAGCGTGCCGTCCCACAGGCGCCCGGCCTGCTCGCCGGTGGGCAGCTGGGAGATCACGGGGCCGAAGAAGACGATCCGCTCCTCCGCCGCACCGGTGACCGCGCAGATCGGCGTCCCGATGTGGTCGCCGAGCAGCGAGATCCCCTCGGCGTGCGAGGCGCGGACCAGGTCGTCACCGGCCTCGGTCAGACCCGACTCCGCGAGGTCGGCGGGCAGCCCGGCGGCGGACAGCGCCCGCCGGAAGTCCCCCAGCCAGTCCCGCTCGGTCTCCCCGCCCTGCTCGTCCTGCTCGTCGCCGCGGCCACGCCACAGCTCGGTGTAGAAGCACCCGAGCGCCTCATGCCCGAAGCGGTGCCCCACGGTGGCGGCGATGCGGGCCGGCACCCACAGGTAACCCTCGGGATCGTTCTCGGGATCGTCGTCGCGGCCCTCGTTGAGCACCGAGAGGCTCATCACGTGCCAGCGGATCTCAACCGGGCGGACCTTCGCGACCTCCAGCAGCCACCGGGAGGTGAGCCAGCTGTACGGACACGAAGGGTCGAACCAGAAATCAGCGATCATGCCCATCAGTCAACACCCGCTGCGGTCTCAGCCTGGCACCGGCGCGGGCTGCAGGCGCTGGAAGACCTCACGGGCGGCGCTGGAGCGGTTGAAGGTGATGAAGTGGATGCCCGGCGCCCCCTCGTCGAGCAGCCGCTGGCACAGCTCGGCGCCGTGGTCGATGCCGAGGCTGCGCACCGCCGCCGGGTCGCCGGCGACGGCCTCGAAGCGGGCGGCCACGTCCGGCGGGAACGGCGCGCCGGACAGCTGCTCCGACCGCGCGATCGTGCTCAGCTGCGTCACCGGCATGATGCACGGGATGATCGGCGTGTCACAGCCACGGGCCGCCACCCGGTCGCGCAGCCGGAGGTAGTCGTCGGCCTGGAAGAACATCTGCGTGATCGCGTAGTCGGCGCCGGCCTGGCACTTGCGCACGAACTGCTCGGTGTCGGACTCGATGGACGGCGAGCGGGGGTGCTTGTAGGGGAACGCGGCCACGCCCACGCAGAAGTCGCCGGCCTGGCGGATCAGCCGGACCAGCTCCTCGGCGTACAGGACGCCCTCGGGGTGCTTGACCCACTCCGCCGACGGGTCGCCGGGCGGGTCGCCGCGCACGGCGAGGATGTTGCGCACCCCGGCGTCGGCGAAGCGGCCGATCAGGTGGCGCAACTCCCGGACGGAGTGGTCGACGGCGGTGAAGTGGGCGACGGGCGTGAGCGTGGTGTCGTGCGCCACCCGCTCCACGATGTCGACCGTGCGGTCACGGGTGGACCCACCGGCGCCGTAGGTCACCGAGACGAACGTCGGCCGCAGCGACTCCAGCTCCCTGATCGCCTTCCACAGCTGCCGCTCCCCCTCGTCGGTCTTGGGAGGGAAGAACTCGAACGAGAACGATCGTGCGCCCGAGGCGAGGAGCTCGCGCACGGTGGGGACACGATCGGGTAGGACGGAGGGTCGACCAAGCGCCATGCGGCAAGGTTACCCGTTGCCCGGCCGGCACCACCCGCCGCAGGGGAATCAACCGATATGAGGCGCTCTGCGAATGTCAGCGCCCGGCCACTAGTCTCATGGCATGAGCACAGACGCCGCGAGCATGGACGACCTGCGCGCCCAGGTGGACCGTCGCCTGAGGGAGTTCGTCGAACGGCAGTTGCACACCCTCGGCGGGGCCGAGCTCGAGCCGCTCCACACGGCCGCGGAGGAGCTGCTGTCGGGGGGCAAGCGACTGCGCCCCGCCTTCTGCTACTGGGGCTGGCGCGGCGCCGGCGGCACCGACGCGCCCGGCGTCCTCACCGCGGCGGCCTCGCTGGAGCTGCTGCAGGCCAGCGCGCTGGTGCACGACGACGTGATGGACAAGAGCGACCTGCGCAGGGGCATGCCGGCCGCGCACCGCCGCTTCCAGACGCTGCACGAGAAGGCCGGCTGGCACGGCTCGGCGGAGCAGTTCGGCGAGGGTGCCGCGATCCTGCTGGGCAACCTGCTGCTGATCTGGTCGGGAGAGATGTGGCGCACCAGCGGCCTGCCCCCGGAGTCGCTGGCGGCGGCCCAGCCGGTGCACGACCACATGCGCACCGAGCTGATGTGCGGGCAGTATCTGGACCTGCTGGAGCAGGCGGGCGGCGAGAACACCTTCGAGTCGGCCCTGCGCGTCGCGCTCTACAAGAGCGGCAAGTACTCCGTCGAGCACCCGCTGAGGCTCGGCCTGGTGCTCGGCGCGGGCGAGTCGAAGCCGTGGATGGACGAGCTGTGCACCGCCTACGGCACCCGGGTCGGCATCGCCTTCCAGCTGCGTGACGACATCCTCGGCGTTTTCGGCGACCCCGCCAGGACCGGCAAGCCGGCGGGTGACGACCTGCGCGAGGGCAAGCGGACGATGCTCGTGGCCCGCACGCTGGCCGCCGCCTCCGCCTCGGAGGCGAGCACGGTCCGCGCCCTGCTCGGCGACCGGGACCTCGACGAGCGGGGCGTGGCCACCCTGCGCGAGATCATCGAGGGCACCGGCGCGCTGCGGGAGTGCGAGGACATGATCGGCGACTATCTCGGCAAGGCGCTCGCCTCACTCGAACAGTCGCCGATCACGCCCGAAGCCCGCGCCGCGCTCGCCGAACTCGCCATCGCGGCCACCTCCCGCAGGATGTGACCGCGAAAGCTCACCCGGCCCGGCCGCGAAAGGTCACCCGGCCGGCGTCCCGGAGGACGTGAGCCGTTTGGCGAACTCGGCCGTGGCCGCGCCCGGATCCTCCGCGTCGGTGATCGCGCGCACGACCACGACCCTGGACACTCCGTACGACATGACCTCGTCCAGGTTGGACAGGTCGATGCCGCCGATGCCGAACCAGGGCCGGTCCACGCCCAGCGACGCCGCGTGCCTGAGCAGCGGCGGGCCGGGCGCGTGGCGGCCGGGCTTGGTCGGCGTGGGCCAGATCGGGCCGCAGCAGAAGTAGTCGACGCCCTCCTCCACGGCCGCGGCGGATGCCTCGGCGGCGGAGTGGGTGGACCGTCCGATGACGATGTCGTCGCCGAGTATCTCTCGCGCGACGGCCACAGGAAGGTCGTCCTGCCCCAGGTGGAGCACGTCTGGGTGGGCGGAGTAGGCGAGGTCGGCCCGGTCGTTGACCGCCAGCAGCCGGCCATGCCGGTCACAGGCGTCGCGGAAGACCTCGAGCAGCGCGAGCTCTTCGCGCGCCTCGAGCCCCTTCTCCCGCAACTGGACGATGTCCACGCCCGCGGCGAGCACCGCGTCGAGGAAGTCGGCCAGGTCACCACGATCACGCCGACCGTCGGTGCACAGGTAGAGGCGTGCGTCAGAAAGCGAGGGCCTGGGCACGCCGTTTCACCTCTGTATGACGACCGGCCTTGATCGCCTGAACCGGCGAGCCTGGCAGCGAGTCATCGGGGGTGAAGAGCCAGCGCAACGCCGCGACATCGTCGTAGCCGGCGTCCTGCAGCACGGTGAGTGTGCCGGGGAGGCCCTTCATCACGTCCTTTCCTTCAAGGAACACCGCGGGCACCTGTGGCCCGCCGCTGCCCCGCCTTACGCCGAGCAGCTTGTGATCCTTGAGGAGCTGCTTGGCCCGCCCCAGGGGAAGCCCCAGGCGCTGGGCCACTTCGGAGAGAGTGAGCCACTCGTCAACGAGCTGGTCGGTCTCCCGGTCGATCTGTGCAACAGAAAGCGTCACGAAACCACAACTACCACACGCCGTGCTTGCTCAAACAACACAATCTCGTAGGGGGACGTCCGGATCCACCAGGCGTTCCGTGTCCAGACGGTGGCCCGCCTCGATGATTCGGCGTCCCTGGACGAGGTCGCGGGGCCGGTCCACGGACAGCACCGCGGCCAGCTCGTCCTCGTCGGTGAGCCAGCAGGCCGACCACTTGCCCTCCGGTGTGCCGCGGTACAGCAGCCGCCGGCCGGCCGGATGATGGCCCGCGTACTGGATCATGTGACCGAACTGCTCCGACCAGAAGTACGGGACCGGGTCGTAGACCGCCTTCTCCCCCAGCAGGGTCGCGGCGGCGACCTCGGGCGCGCCCAGCGCGGTGTCCCAGTGCTCCACGCGCAGCCTGGCCTGGTAGCGGCGCGACCACCAGGCGGCGCAGTCGCCCACCGCGACCACGCCCGGCATCGAGGTGCGCAGGTGCTCGTCGGTGACGACGCCGTTGTGCAGGTCGATGTCGGCGTCGGCGAGCCACTCGACGGCCGGGCGCACGCCGATCCCGGCGACGACCACGTGCGCCTCGACGAAGCCGCCGCCGACCAGCTCGACGCCGCCCTCGTCCACCGCTCCGACCATGGTGTCGAGCCGCAGGTCGATGCCGTCGTACCAGCTCAGCGTGCGGGCGCCGATCTCGGCGCCGACCGCGAGCGCGAGCGGGGCGGAGGCGGCCTCGATCACCGTCACCGCGCAACCGGCCCAGCGGGCCGCGGTGGCCACCTCCGCGCCGATCCAGCCCGCGCCGATGACCGCCACCCGAGCGCCGGGGACCAGCCTGGCCCGCAGCTCCAGCGAGTCGTCCAGGGTGCGCAGCGCGTGCTGCGGGCCGTCGCCGGGCAGCATGATCGGCTCGGTCCCGGTGGCGATCACCAGCCCGTCGTAGGCGAGCTCGCCCTCGGTGGTCTCCACGGCGCCGGCCCGCAGCGCCTTGGCCGAGACGCCGGGCCTGAAGTCGATCCCCATCGCGGACAGGTCGGAGTCGACGAAGCTGGAGTCGGAGTCGCCGAGCAGCACGGCCTTCGACAGGGGCGGGCGGTCATACGGCCGATGCCGCTCCTCCCCGATCAAGGTGATCTTGCCGTCGAAGCCCCGCGCACGCAGAGCCTCGACGCTGCGCACGCCCGCCAGACCCGCTCCTACCACCACGACACGATTCACGTAAATGACCATAACGGGGGGCGTGCCGGATCGTCGCGTCGAGGCCGTAAGGTAGGGGACGTAAGACGCGCGGGAGTCCGGCCGATACCGGGCTGAGAGGAAGGCTTTACCGGGCCTTCGACCGCAAGACACCTGATCCGGATCATGCCGGCGAAGGGAGCGGACCATGGACGTGGTCGTCGGAGCGGGCATCGTCGGGCTGTCCATCGCCTGGCGGCTGGCTCGCGAGGGCCGGCCGGTCACCGTGGTGGATCCGGCCCCGGCCTCGGGCGCCTCGCACGCCGCGGCGGGCATGCTGGCGCCGGTCAGCGAGGTCACCTACACCGAGGAGCCGCTGCTCCGGCTCGGCCTCGCCTCCCTGAGCCGCTGGCCCGCCTTCGCCGCCGAACTCGCCGCCGACGCGGGCCTGACGAACGACACCCCCGGCTCCCGCCGCGCGCCCCTCCCGAACCACGCCCCCGCCCCCGGCGACGGGCCCGTCCCGGACGACGCCTCCGGCTCTCGTCACAGGCTCATCCCGGACGACGCCCCTGGCTCCGATGGCGAGCTCGGCGCGGCGGGCGGTGCGGACGGGGTGTCCGGCTCGGGCGGAGGCTTCGGCGGGGGGATCTCCGCCGCCGCCAGGGCCGGGCTCGACCTGCGGGCCGACGGGACGCTCGACGTGGCGTTCGGGGCCGACGACCTGGCCGCGCTGGGCGAGCTGGCCGCGTTCATGGAGAAGCTGGGCCTGCCGGTCGAGCGGCTGACGGGCCGGGAGTGCCGCCGGCTGGAGCCGATGCTGGCGCCCTCCGTGCGCGGCGGGCTGCTGGCCGGGACCGACGCCTGGGTGAACCCGCGCCGCGTCACCGCGGCGCTGCTCGCCGCCCTGGAGCGGCGCGGCGTGCCGCTGGTGCCGGCGCGCGTCAGCGAGCTGCTGCGCGACGGCGACCGGGTCACGGGTGTACGGCTGGCGCCCCCGGCGAGCCCCGGGGAGATCCTGGCCGAACGGGTGGTGCTGGCGGCCGGGGCGTGGAGCGGCGAGCTGGCGAACGTGCCGGTACGCCCGGTCAAGGGGCAGATCATGCGGCTGCGTTCGGAGCGGCCGCTGCTCGGCCGGTGCGTGCGCGGCATGGTGCACGGGACGCCGGTCTATCTGGTGCCGCGCGGTGACGGCGAGCTGGTCGTCGGCGGCACGCAGGAAGAGCTGGGCTTCGACACCAGGGTGACCGCGGGCGGCCTGTACGAGCTGCTGCGGGACGCCAGGGAGCTGGTGCCGGGCGTCACCGAGCTGGAGGTCGCCGACGTGGTGGCGGGCCTGCGCCCGGGGACGCCGGACAATCTGCCGATCGTCGGGCCGAGCGGCACGCCGGGCCTCACGCTGGCCACCGGTCACTTCCGCAGTGGGGTGCTGCTGACCCCCGTCACGGCCGCGATCGTCCAGGGCGAGGGCGGCGATCTCGCGACATTGTGCTCACCCGCTAGATTCCGGGATATGTCATGAAACTGATGGTCAACGGGACCGCGCACGAGGTGCCTGACAGCATGACCGTGGCGCAGGCCGTACAGAATCTGACCGGACGGTCAGGCGGGGCCACCACCGGCGTGGCGGTGGCCGTGAACGGTGAGGTGGTCACGCGCGGCTCGTGGGAGACCACGGCGCTGCGCGAGGGCGACCTCGTGGAGGTGCTGACGGCGGTGCAAGGTGGATGATCTGATCATCGCCGGGGAGAAGTTCTCCTCCCGGCTCATCATGGGCACGGGCGGCGCGCCCTCGCTGGAGGTGCTCGACGCCGCGCTGGCGGCGTCCGGCACGGAGCTGACCACGGTGGCGATGCGACGGCTCGACCCCGGTGCCCGCGGCTCGGTCCTGGACGTGCTCCGCGAGCGCGGCATCCGGGTGCTGCCCAACACGGCGGGCTGCTTCACCGCCGGCGACGCCGTGCTGACGGCGCGGCTGGCCAGGGAGGCGCTCGGCACCGACTGGGTCAAGCTGGAGGTCATCGCCGACGAGCGGACCCTGCTGCCGGACCCGATCGAGACGTTCGACGCGGCCGAGCGGCTGGTGGCCGACGGTTTCGTGGTGCTGCCGTACATCGGCGACGACCCGGCGCTCGCCCGCCGCCTGGAGCAGGCCGGCTGCGCGGCGGTGATGCCGCTCGGCTCGCCGATCGGCTCCGGGCTCGGCATCCGCAACCCGCACAGCATCGAGCTCATCGTGGAGGCGGCCGGGGTGCCGGTGATCCTCGACGCGGGCATCGGCACGGCCAGCGACGCCGCCCTGGCGATGGAGCTGGGCTGCGACGCCGTGCTCCTGGCGACGGCGGTGACCCGGGCGCAGCGGCCGGATCTGATGGCGACGGCGATGAAGGGCGCGGTGCTGGCCGGTCGGCAGGCGTGGCAGGCGGGCCGCATCCCGCGCCGGCGCTACGCTGAGGCGTCGTCACCGATGACGCCCTGAGGCCGGCGAACCACCGTCGGCCGTCAGGTCATCGCGGACTCGCCGGGAAACCCTTGAACGGGCACGGGTCCGCATCGGTTTCGGATGCTCAGGCCCTCCCGGGGGCGAAACGCCCGTAAACTCGGCGGGGTGGACACGACGACAGCGGACCCTCTGGTCGGCCGGCTGCTCGATGGGCGCTACCGCATCGAGTCCCTGATCGCCCGGGGCGGTATGGCGACCGTCTACCTCGCGCTGGACATCCGGCTGGACCGGACCGTCGCGCTGAAGGTCATGCATCGCTCGCTCGCCGAGGACCCGGCGTTCGTGCGCAGGTTCATCGGCGAGGCCAAGTCGGTGGCCAGTCTCTCCCATCCCAACGTGGTGCACGTCTTCGACCAGGGCACCGACAACGACATCGTCTATCTGTCGATGGAGTACGTACCCGGCAAGACGCTGCGCGACATCCTGCGCGAGCGCGGCAGGGTGCCGGCCCGCGAGGCACTGGAGATCATGATCCCGGTGCTCGCGGCGCTCGGCGCGGCCCACCAGGCCGGGCTCGTCCATCGTGACGTCAAGCCGGAGAACGTGCTGATGACCGACGACGGCCGGGTCAAGGTCGTGGACTTCGGCCTGGCCAGGGCCATCGAGGCGACCAACCAGACCCGCACCGGCGTGATGATCGGCACGATCGGCTACATGTCGCCCGAGCAGGTGACGACCGGCGGCGCCGACGTGCGCAGCGACGTCTACGCCGCGGGCATCATGCTGTTCGAGCTGGTGACGGGCGAGCAGCCCTACGACGGCGAGACACCCATGTCGGTGGCCTACCGGCATGTGCACGACACCGTGGCGGCGCCGTCGTCGGTGGTGCACGACGTGCCGCGGCTGATCGACACGCTGGTGGCCCACGCCACGGCCCGCGACCCGCAGGACCGCCCGGCGGACGCGACCGCGATGCTGGTGGCCGCCGTGGAGGCGCACCGGCTGCTGCCCCGGCAGACGGAGCCGCCGGCGGCACGCTCGCCGCAGCACTCCCGGCCGCACACGATGCCGCCGCGCGCCGCGCCCGCGCACACACTGATCCAGCCGCGGGTCGAGAGCGCGCCACCGCCGCCACCGCCGCGCCGCGATCGGTTCAGGGTCAACTGGTTCCTGGTGGTGCTCGCCGCCGTCATGGTGGTCGCGGTCGCGGCGACCGGGCTCTATTTCTCCCAGAAGAGCTACGCCACCGTGCCCGACCTGGTCGGCAAGAACATCACGGTGGCCGAGCAGAACGCCAGAAGGCTCGGCTTCACGATCGTCAAGGTCGCGGGCAAGCACAGCGAGAAGGTGGCCGAGGGGCTGGTGCTGGAGATGGATCCGGCGCCCAAGACGGAGGTCGAGAGCGGGCAGACCATCACGCTGGTCCCCTCGCTGGGGCCGAAGCGCGTGCTGGTGCCCAAGGTCCAGGGCATGTCCGAGCAGGACGCCCGCAGCGCGATCGCCACCGAGGGCCTCACCGTGGGCAAGGTCAGGCGCATGCAGAACCTCGAGATCGCGCGTAACACCGTGATCCGGACCTCGCCCCAGGTGGGCGACAAGGTCAAGGAAGGCGCCAAGGTCGACATCTACGTGAGCGCGGGCATGGTGATGCCGGACGTCAGCGGCATGCCGAAGGACGAGGCCGCCGCCTTCCTGGGCCAGCAGGGCTTCGCGGTGCAGGTCGCCGAGGTCGACGACGACGCCGAGCCGTGCACCGTCATCGCGCAGTCGCCCAAGGCCAAGTCGGAGGTCGACAAGGGCGCGCCGGCCATGATCACGGTGGCCCGCTGCCAGCAGGACTTCTGGCAGTGGTGGGGCCGCGACAACGGCGAAGGCGAAGGCGACGACGATGACGGCGACCGTGACTCGCGGATCGTGCCGCAGGTGATGGGCAAGAGCATCAGCGACGCCAAGGCCGAGCTGGAGGCGCAGGGCTTCCGGGTGCGGGTGCGCAACCTGGGCAACAGCGGCGTGGTGCGCTTCCAGCGTCCGGCGCCCAGCAGCGAGCGGCCGCCCGGCTCGGAGGTCCACCTCTGGCAGTGACGCCCGCCCCTCCGGGACACCTGGCTCAGTGACGCCCGCCCCTCCGGGACACCTGATTCAGGGACGCGCGCTCAGGCCAGCACGCCGTGCAGGCGCACCCTGGCCAGGCCGCCGTCGGGGTAGATGTCGACGCGCACCTGGCCGACCGGCTCGGCGTGCCGGAGCCGGAAGCGGTGCGGGGTGTCGGGCTGGAGCCTGGTCTTCGGCAGCAGCTCCGTCTCGCGGCCGCCGTCGAGCCCGGTGAGCGACACCCAGCCGGGGGCGTTGTGCAGCAGGTTGGTGGTGTCGATCTCGGCCAGGCGGATGAGGCCGCGCCCGGCGAGGCGGATGACCAGCCAGTCGTTGCCCGCGCCGCGGCGGCGCGCGGTCTCCCAGCCTTCGCCCTGGTGGCGGGCCAGGCCGGGGGCCAGGACGTGGTTGGGCGAGGAGTAGAACTCGTCGGAGCAGGCGGTCACCAGGCCGCCGTTGGCCAGGGCCGCCAGGTCGAGGCCGAGCCCGTCGTAGACGGGCAGGTCGGGCCGCGCCTCGCCGTGCACCCGCAGGCGGGCGATGCCGCCGTCGGGGAACGTGTTCAGCCGCACATGGGTGTGGCGGCCGCCGGCGGCGACCTCGAAGTGGTGCTCGGCGTCGCCGTTGAGCGCGCTCCTGGGCACGATCTCCTCCCAGGCGGCCTCGGCCAGCTCGGCCGGTGACGGATGTCCGGTCACCTCAGCCGCCTCGACGGAGGCGTACGGCGGATAGTTGCCCTTGAACCAGGCGGTGTCGATCACCACCCCGCGGATCACTCCTGGGATGCCGAGTCGCACCAGCGCCCAGTCGTGGCCGGGCTCGCGGCGGCGGCGGGTCTCCCAGCCGTCGTACACCTGCCCCTTGCTGCCGAACGTCTCCGCCCGGAAGACGGGACGTTCCGGCCGGATCAGGCACTCCTTGTCGGCGAAGGACTCGTCGCTGGCGGCGACGACCGCGCCGCCGTGGCTGCGGAGCGCGAGGTCGGGCAGGCGGGTGAAGGGGTGCATCTAATCTCCGAACCGCAGTTTTCCGTACGGTGTGCCGTCGACCGGCCTGCCCCGGAGCCAGGTGGTCAGGACGGCGCCCTTGAGGTGACGGCCGTGGTAGGGCGTGACCGGGTTCTTGTGGTGCAGCCGCCGGGCGTCCACCGGCTCGGTGACGGCCGGGTCGAAGGCGACGAGGTCGGCGTCCTTGCCGGGCTCGATCCCGCCCTTGCCCACCAGCCCGGCCAGTGCGGCGGGGTTGGCCGACATCCAGCGGACCAGCGCGCCGAGCCCGTGCCCTCTGCGGGACGCCTCGGTCCAGACCGCCCGCAGGCCGAGCTGGAGGGAGGCGACGCCGCCCCAGGCGGCGGCGAAGTCGGGCACCTTGAGGTCGGGGGTGGCGGGCGAGTGGTCGGAGACGACGCAGCTCAGCACTCCCCCGGCGAGCCCTTCCCAGAGCAGGTCGCGATTGGCGGCCGAGCGGATGGGCGGGCAGCACTTGTAGGCCGTGTCGCCCTCGGGGATCTGCTCGGCGTCGAGCGTCAGGTAGTGCGGGCAGGTCTCGGCGGTGATCCGCACCCCGTCCGCCTGGGCCCGCGCCAGCACGTCCAGACCCTCGGCGCTGGAGACGTGCAGGATGTGCGCCCGCGCGCCGGTCTCCCGCGCCGCCTCGACGACCTGCTCGATCGCGCTCCGCTCGGCCGCTCCCGGCCGCGACTCCAGGAACTGCCGGTACGACGGGCCCGCGCAGTCGGTCAGCAGCGCGGGATCCTCGGCGTGCACGACCAGGAGGCCGTCGAATCCGGCGATCTCCGCCATCGCCTCCCGCATCCGCGACGGCGTGAGCGACGGGAACTCCTCCACCCCGGACGGCGACAGGAAGCACTTGAACCCGTAGACGCCCCGGTCGTGCAGCGCCCTGAGCTCCTTGACGTTCGCCGGCACGGCCCCGCCCCAGAACCCGACGTCCACGTGGCACTGCCCCTCGGCGGCGCGCACCTTGGCCTCCAGCGCCTCGACGCTGACGGTCGGCGGCAGCGAGTTGAGCGGCATGTCGACGATGGTGGTGACGCCTCCGGCGGCGGCGGCCCTGGTGGCGGAGGCGAACCCCTCCCAGTGGGTCCGGCCCGGCTCGTTGACGTGCACGTGCGTGTCGACCAGGCCGGGCAGCAGCGCCAGGTCCCGCAGGTCGATCTCCTCCGCCGCCGGCGGCGGCGCGTCGTAGGGGTGCAGCGCCGCGATCCGGCCGTCGTGTACGGCGACGGCCAGCGCCCGCTCCCCGTCGGCCGTCACGGTCCTGCGTGACCTGACGACCAGGTCGTATCCGCTCACGGGGGCGCCGTCGCCCGCGCGGGGGCCGGCTGAAGGGGCGCGGGTGCCGGTCATGCGAGGTGGTCGGCGGCCAGGCGGGCCGTCACCTCGCGCAGGAGCGCGGCGGCCTCGGCCATGCAGCGCTCGGGGTCGGGCTCCAGGTCGGTGAGCGCGTAGGCGGCCGTGATGCCCGCGGCCTGGAGGTCGGCGTCGCTGAGCGTGCGGCGCCCGCAGACCGCCACCACGGGGACGCCCGCCTTGGCGGCGGCCTGGGCGACGCCGACGGGCGCCTTGCCGCGCAGGGACTGCTCGTCGAGCGAGCCCTCGCCGGTGATCACCAGCCGGGCGCCTTTGACGAGGTCGTTGAAGCCGAGCAGGTCGAGCAGGTAGTCGATGCCGGGCTGGACGTCGGCGTGCAGGAACGCCAGCGCGGCGAAGCCGACGCCGCCCGCCGCGCCGGCGCCCGGGGCGCCGGCGACGCCCATGGGGCGCGGCCTGTCGTCGTGCTCGACGGCGCCGACCAGGCCGTGCGTACGGGTGGCGACGGCGGCGAGGCGGGACAGCGCGGCTTCGAGCACGCGGACCTGGTCCGGCGTGGCGCCCTTCTGCGGGCCGTAGACGGCCGCCGCGCCGTGCGGGCCCAGCAGGGGGTTGTCGACGTCGGAGGCGACGACGATCTCGACGGCGGACAGGTCGAGGAGGCCGGAGACGTCGATCCGCTCCAGGTCGCGCAGCGCGGCCCCGCCGGGCGGCAGGTCGTCGCCGGCGGCGTCGAGGAGGCGGGCGCCGAGTGCCCGCACCAGGCCCGCTCCCCCGTCGGTGCAGGCGCTGCCGCCCAGGCCGAGCACGACACGGGTGGCGCCCTGCTTGACGGCGTCGGCGACGAGCTCGCCGGTGCCGTGGCTGGTGGCGGTCAGCGGCTCGGGGCCGCCGGGCAGGCGGCGCAGGCCGGACGCCTCGGCGAGCTCGACCACGGCGGTGTCGCCGCGCCTGGCGTAGGACGCGTCGACCGGCTCACCCGTCGGGCCGGTGACGCTGATGGTGACGCGGGTGAAACCGCAGGCCACGGCCGCGTCGACGGTGCCGTCACCGCCGTCGGCGACGGGCAGCTCGACCGCCGCGACGCCCGGGCCCGCCTCAAGGGCCGCGGCCACGACGGCGGCCACCTCGGCGGCCGTCAGCGAACCCTTGAACTTGTCCGGGGCGACAAGAACATGCTCAACCACTGCGCACTCCCACACGAGACGACACGGGACCGGGGCCGGCCATGCCCCATCATCACACCTCCGCCGTGATCGCCCCGAACCGCCCACGGCCCACCTCGTCTAGGCTTCGCCGTACCCGAGCCGTACCCAAGCCGTACCAGAGCCGTACGGGATCGTGAGGAGGGGTTCTCGTGCGCATCTCCACCGCGCAGCGGCGCGCCCGGCTGGGCGTGCGACACCGGCTGGCGCGCAAGGCCGCGAGCGTCGAGGAGGCGGCGCGGGCGGTCGTGGCGTTGCACGCCACCGACCCCGCCACCGTGTTCCTGTCGGCGGGCGCGCGGCTGACCGCGCCCGGCCCCGAGCCGGTCGAGCGGGCGCTGTACGAGGAGCGCACGCTGACCCGGATGACCGGCATGCGGCGCACGATGTTCGTGGTCCCGGCGGACCTGGTGCCCGTCGTGCAGCAGTCCTCGACCCGGGCGATCGCGGTGCGCGAACGCAGATCGCTGGTGAAGCTGCTGGCCGGGAACGGCAGGGACGAGGCCTGGCTGGACGACGTGGCCGCCTCGGTGCTGCGCGCGCTGGCCGAGGTGGGCGAGGCGACGGCGAACGAGCTGGGCGGGCTGGAGCCGCGCCTGCGCGAGCAGTACAAGGTGGCGGTGGGCAAGCCCTACGAGGCGACGCAGAGCGTGGCCGGCCGCCTGCTGAACGTGATGGCCATGGAGGGCAGACTGGTGCGGCGGGGCCGCCCGGCCGGCACGTGGATCAGCGGCCTGCACCGGTGGGGGGTCAGCCCCGTGATGGCCGAGCCGGCGGCGGACGAGGCAAGTGCGGAGCTGGTGCGGCGGTGGCTGACGGCGTTCGGGCCGGGCACGGAGGCCGATCTCCAGTGGTGGACCGGCTGGACGCTGGGCCAGGTGCGCCAGGCGCTGGCCGCCACCGGCGCGGTCGAGGTCGAGCTGGCGGAGGGCACCGGCCTCGTCCTGCCGGACGACCTGGACGACCTGGACGGCGAGCCGGAGCCGTGGGCGTCGCTGCTGCCCGCGCTCGACCCGACGCCGATGGGCTGGCAGGCCCGCGACTGGTATCTGCCGCGGGCGCACCGGGCCGAGCTGTTCGACCGCACCGGCAACGTGGGACCGACCGTGTGGTGGAACGGCGAGGTGGTGGGCGGCTGGGCCCAGCGCGCCGACGGTGAGATCGTCTGGCGGCCGCTGACGGACGTGGGCGCGGACGCCAGGGCGGTGATCGAGGCCGAGGTGGCAGGGCTGGCCGCGTGGCTCGGCGGGGTCAAGGTCACCCCCCGCTTCCGTACTCCGCTGGAACGCGAGCTGTCGACCTGACCTCCAGGGCCGACGAGCCCAGCGCCGGCACGGCGCCGGCCAGCGCGCACAGGCCGATCGCGGCCTGTGCGCCCGTCCGCTCCAGCAGCCAGGCCACGGCGAGCCCGGCGGCGCCGTAGCCGAGACCGCCCGCCGCGTACATGCCGGAGAAGCCCGCCGCCCACTGCGAGCGCGGCAGCCGGTCCTGCAGGGCGACGGCCCTGGCGGTGAGCGCGGGGGTCAGGCAGAGTCCGGCCAGCGCGAGCAGGGCGACGGCCGGGCCGAGTGAGGGCACGAGCGCGGCGGATCCGATCGCCAGGGCGATGCCGGTCGCCAGCAGCATGGCGTGGGCGAGCGGCGTGCCCTTCCAGGCTCGGGCGCCGTAGGCCAGGGCGCCGGCGATGCCGGCGAGCGTGCAGCCCGTCAGCACCGGCCCCGCCAGGTCGGCGCGGGCGCCGAAGCCGGTCAGCAGCACGGGCAGCGCCAGGGTGACCGCCCCGAACCCGAACATGACCGCCCCGTCGTAGACCATGGCGGGCCAGCCCAGCCGCCAGAGCCCGGCCCGCGCCGTGACGGGAGGCGGCCCCGGGTCACGCAGCCGCAGCCCGGCGAGCGCGCCCGCGCCCGCCAGCAGGGCCATGGCGAGCACCGGCAGCCGGGCGTCGAGCACGGCGAGCACGGCCACCAGCGCCGGCGCGATCGCCCACACGGTGGTGCTGACCGTCGACTCCAGGCTGAGGGCCGGGACCCGCCGCTCTGCGGGCACCACCCGGACGAGCAGGGCGCGCAGCCCGCCGTGTGCGCCCGACGAGATCGCGCCGCCGACGGCGGCCAGGGCGAACAGGCCCGCGACCGGCAGCACGGGCGCGAACGCGGCGAGCGCCGCGAAGGCGGCGGCCTCCACACCGAGCACCGACGCCGTCTCCCGGGGAGTGGGCCTGACGTCGAAGCGCCTGCCGAGCGGCCCCGCCGCGGCCGCCTCGGCCAGCGCGTGGCCGCCGCCGAGCAGCGCGCCGACGGCGTAGGAGCCGGTGACCGCGTGCCCCAGGAACACCAGGGCCAGGGGCGCCATGGCCACGGGAAAGCGCTGGCAGATCAGGACGGCGAACCACCCGCCGATTCCCGGCGAGCGCAGTACCACCGCGTACTGTTTACCGGTCATAAATTTAGACGGTAACAGTTACCAGCTAACCGGTACAGTGGTGACGTGGACGAGAAAGCCGCCCCGGGCGGGCTGGAGCAGGTCAGGGCGTTCGTCAACACCTGGCTGGTGCCCAACGACACGCGCGTGCCGGAGGATCGGCTGCCGGAGCTGGTCGCCGATCCCGCACGCTGGCGGGCGGAGCTGCCCGGCGTGCCGCCGGACCCGCTCGACCCGGGCGACCCGGGCGACCTGGGCGAGCTCGTGAGGCTCCGGGAGGCGCTCCGGCGCTCGCTCGGCCTGGAGCGGCCCGTGGAGCTCGACGGCTGGCTGCGCCGCCATCCGCTCCGGGCGGAGATCCCCGCTGACCCGGACGCGCCCCCGCTGGCCCTGCGCCCGGAGACCGCCGGCCCGATCGGGCACATCCTGGCGCTGGCGGCCGAGGCGATCCGGGCGGGGCAGTGGGCCCGGCTCAAGGCGTGCCCGGACTGCAAGTGGGTCTTCTACGACCACAGCCGCAACGGGGGCCGCCGGTGGTGCGCGATGACCGCCGGCAGCCCGTACGGGCGCGGCTGCGGCAGCATCGCCAAGGTGCGCTCCTACCGTGAGCGCAAGCGGGTCTGAGCAGTCGTCAGCGGGGTCCAGCGGTCGGCGGGGTCTAGCGGTCGGCGGCCAGGCGCGTCAGGCGGCGGTGGGCCTCGGCGCCCGCCCGGCCCGCAGCGTCGTGCGCGACGGTGCGCAGTTCGCCGTCCTCCACCACTGTCCGCCCGCCCACCAGCAGCCGGGCCAGCGGCGGCTGCGGCCCGAAGACCAGCGCGCAGACGGGGTCGTCGACGGCCGCCGTGAACGGGCCGTCCACCCGCCACAGCGCGAGGTCGGCCAGCTTGCCCGGCTCCAGCGAGCCGAGCTCGTGCCGACGGCCGAGGTTGCGTGCGCCGCCGAGCGTGGCCAGCTCCAGCGCCTGCCTGGCCGACAGCGCCTTCGGCCCGTACCTGGCGCGCTGGAAGAGCAGGGCCTGCCGCATCTCCCCCGCCATCGTGGTCAGCTCGGAGGAGGCGCTGCCGTCGACGCCGAGCCCGACGTTCGCGCCGCGCCGCAGCATCTCCGACACCCGGGCGATCCCGGCCCCCAGGCGCCCGTTGGAGGAGGGGCAGTGCGCCGAGCCGGTGCCGGTGGCGGCGAACTTGGCGATGTCGGCGTCGCTCAGGTGCACCGCGTGCGCGAACCATACGTCCTGGCCGAGCCAGCCGAGCTTGTCCATGTAGTCGACCGGGCGCATGCCGAACTGCTCCAGGCAGTGCTCCTCCTCGTCCAGGGTCTCGGCCAGGTGGGTGTGCAGGCGTACGCCCTTGTCCCTGGCGAGCCTGGCGGCCTCGGTCATCAGCTCCGCGCTCACCGAGAACGGCGAGCAGGGCGCGACCGCGACGCGCAGCATGGAGGAGAAGGAGGGGTCGTGGTAGGTGTCGACGGCCTCCGCCGTGGCGGCGAGGATCTCGTCGAGCTCCTCCACGACGACGTCCGGCGGCAGCCCGCCCGCCGACTGACCGCGATCCATCGAGCCGCGCGCGGGGTGGAAGCGGATGCCCAGCTCGCGGGCGGCCTCGATCTCGGCGGCGAACAGGTCGCCCCGGCCCTTGGGGAAGACGTAGTGGTGGTCGCTGGAGGTGGTGCAGCCCGACAGCGCCAGATAGCCGAGGCCCGCCGACGCGGCGCCCTTGACGACGTCGGCGTCCATGGCGGCCCACACCTCGTACAGGGTGACCAGCCACTCGAACAGGGTGGCGTCCTGGGCGAGCCCCTGGGTCGCCCACTGGTAGAGGTGGTGGTGGGTGTTGACCAGGCCGGGTGTAGCCAGGCAGCCGGTCGCGTCGATCCGGGTCGCCCCGGGCGCCTCGGGGGACCGCGCCATGGGGCCGAGCTCGGCGATCCGGTCCCCCTCGACGCGGATGTATCCGGACGCGATCTCCGGCCCTGTGACAGGGGCGATGTGGACGTTCTCGATCAGCGTGCCGGTCACCTGGGCGCCGACTTCCGCGTGGCCGCCAGCCGCACGGCGTCGAGGATCTTCTCGTAGCCGGTGCACCGGCACAGGTTGCCCGCGAGGGCCTCGCGGATCTCCGCGTCCGAGGGCTGGGCGACGCGTTCGAGCAGGTCGTGGGCCTGCACGATGAGGCCGGGGGTGCAGAAGCCGCACTGCACCGCGCCGCACTCCACGAACGCCTCCTGCACCGGATCGAGCCGGTCCCCCTCGGCCAGCCCTTCGACGGTCCGCACCCGGCGGCCGTCGGCCTGTCCCGCGGCGACCAGGCAGGCGCAGACCGGCGCGCCGTCCAGGTAGACCGTGCAGGATCCGCACTCGCCCTGCTCACAGGCGTTCTTGGAGCCGGGCAGACCGAGCCGCTCACGCAGGACGTACAGCAGGCTCTCGCCCTCCCACACGTCCTCGGCGGTCTCCTCGCGGCCGTTGACGGTGAACGTGACGCGCATCAGGCGGCCCTCCTTCCCAGATGGTCGTGCCACGCCCAGGTGAGGGTGCGGCGGGCCATCACGTCGATGGCGTGCCTGCGGTAGCCGGCGGTGCCGCGCACGTCGTCGATCGGCGAGGCGGCCAGCGCGGCCAGCTCGCCGAAGCGCCGCAGCAGCGCCGGGTCGAGCGGTGCGTCCCAGTCGAGCTCGCCGGCCAGGAGTTCCTCCGCCTTCAGCGCCCTGCGCGGGGTGGGCGCCGCCGAGCCGAGACCAGTGCCGACCCGCCTCTCCCCAGGCCACAGCGCGACGGCGAACGAGCAGACCGCGATCACCATCGCGTTGCGGGTGCCGACCTTGGAGAAGTACTGCGGGCCGCCCGCCGCCCGGATGTGGAAGGCCCTGATCAGCTCGTCGGGGCGCAGCGCGTTGCGCTTGACGCCGAGGTAGAACTCCGCCGCCGGGATCAGCCGGACGCCCCCGGCCAGCGACTCTGCCTCGATCACCGCGTCGGCGGCGAGCAGGGGCGGGTGGCTGTCGCCGGCGGGCGAGGCCGCGCCGAGGTTCCCGCCGACGGATCCGCGGTTGCGGATCTGCGGCGAGCCGACCGTCCGCGACGCCTGCGCCAGTCCCGGCAGCGGACCGCCGAGCTCACTGATGATCGTGCTGTACGGCACCGCCGCGCCCACCCGGTAACGCCCGTCCTGCACCGACCAGGTCGCCAGCTCGGCCACCCGGGTGAGGTCCAGCAGCGCCACCGGGCGGCGCACGGCGAAGTTGATCTCCACCATCACGTCGGTGCCGCCCTGGAGGGGCACCGCCTCCGGCTGGTCCGCCTTGGCGGCCAGCGCCTCCGCCCATGTCGTGGGCCGCAAGAAGTCCATCGCTTCACTCCCAGGCGAATCCGGCATCAGGGGCGTCCTCCCGCAGCACACTGCCCTCGATCAGGCCGTAGGGCCGGTCGGCGGCGAAGAAGACCTCGTTCTCGTTGGCCAGCCCGAAGGGCGACAGGTCCACGGGGAAGTGGTGCTTGTTCGGCATCGCCAGCCTGACCTCGCAGATCTCGGCGCGGGTGGTCAGCGCGCGCTCGCCCATGGCGTACAGGGTCTGCTGGAGGGACAGGCTGTGCGTGTCGGCGAACGCCTGGAGCAGGCATTCGCGTACGGCGTCGTAGGAGGCCCGGTAGTCCCGCCCGCCGCCCGTGTGCCGCCAGCGGGCGGTCACCGCGGTGGCCAGGACGCGGTCGGTGGTGGGCTGGAGGGTGGTGTACTCGTCGGCGAGGAAGCCGTGGAACTCCGAGCCGGTCGAGTTCAGCACCACCAGGTCCGTCAGCCCCGACACCACGGTGCCGCGGCCGTCGGCGTCGTGGTGGACCACGCAGGTGCGCACCTCACCGCCGTGGCGGACGAAGGAGTGGTCGCCCCGGCGGTCCCAGCCGTACTCCTCGATCTCCACCCTGGCGTGCCGGATGGTCGGGTGCTCCTCGACGAAGTGCCCGGCCAGCAGCAGCGCGAAGTCCTCGATCTGGTCCACGCCGTGCTTCTTGGCGAAGGCGTACACGGTGTTCTTCTGTGTGTCGGTCGGCAGCACGGCGGCGTTGTCGCCGGTCAGGTGCGCGGCCTCCATGTCGCCGGACAGGCTGGAGCTGACGTTGACGTCCTTGATGTGGTGGCGGTCGCCGTCCCTGACGACCCGCACCAGCCTGGTCTCCGCCTTGCCGTAGCGGTTGGGTCCGAGAACGATCGACATCTAACTCCCTCGGTAGGTGGAGTAGGCGTACGGGCTGAGCAGCAGCGGCACGTGATAGTGGTCGCCGGGGTCGGTCACGGTGAAGGTGATGACGACCTCGGGATAGAAGGTGTCCGGCAGGTAGCCGCCGGTGTCGAAGACGACCCGGTGCACCCCCGCGACCGGCTCCCAGCCCTTGAGCCGGCCGTCGCCGTCCGTGCGCCCCTCGGCGACCACCCGGCCCTCGTGCTCCAGCCGTACGCGCATCCCGGCGGCGGGCCGGCCCGTGACCGCGTCCAGCACATGCGTGGAGAAGCTCACCCGGCCTCCTCCACCAGCTTGCCGACGCGCAGCCGGGCGATCTTCGCCAGCTCCTCGCGGACCGTGCGCCGCTCGCTCTCCTCGTCGGCGGTCAGTCTCTCGCGCAGCCGCCGGAGCATCTCGCCGCCGGTCAGGCCGGTGGCGCAGACGAGGTAGACGTGGCCGAAGCGGCGCTCGTAGGCCCGGTTCCCCTCCGCCAGGGCGGCGCGCAGCTCCTCCTCGACGCCTGATTGCTCCCGCGCGGACCAGGCCGACTCCCGGGAGGCGCCGCGCGCCCGCTCCCCGATCCTCGGATGCGCCGCCAGCGCCTCCAGCACCTGGGGCCAGGTCAGCTCGCGCACCGCCGCGCCGGCCGCGTCGGCCAGCGCGTCCGCGTCCCGGAACGGGCGGCGGGCGGCCACCTCCGTGGCGAAGGCACGGCTGGCGCAGCAGGAGAGCAGCTCCTTCTCCGCGTCGTCCGGCCCGAGGGCGTTGAAGCCGGCGAGGCCGGGAGGCGTGTTGGGCATGACACGAGTAGACACATGCGGGTGGTGCCCGGTCCACCCGCCAGAGCTCCCAACTGCGGGAGGGCTTGGTCAAGACTTTTCGTGTCATGCTCCAACGGCCGCCGGCCGGGCAGGTCAGCGGGAGCGGAGGCCGTCCAGGATGAGGGCGCAGAGCGCGTCGAACTCGTCGTCGATCTCCGGCCGCCCCCAGTCCGCCGAGTGGACGGGAGAGTGGAATCGGAGCGAGGCGTCGAACACCGCACGCGCCGCCGCGGCCGGGTCGGGGGTGGCGAACTCGCCGCGGGCCACCCCGTCGGAGATGATCTCGCGAAGCTGCTCCACGAGGTCGGCCACGTGCTGCTCGATCGCCTCACTGGCGTCCCCGATGAGCGCCATGTACATCGCGAACAGCTCCTCGTCGTCCAGGGCCTTCTTCCGCTTGGCCGCGAACAGTGTGGCCAGCCAGTCCCGCAGCCGGACGTCGGCGGGCCCGTCGCCGGCCATCACGGCGTCGAGCAGGCTGTGCGACTCGCGCAGCCAGCCCTTCATCACCGCTTCCCGCAGCGCCGCCTTGCTCGGAAAATGCCGGTAGACGCTCCCGTGGCTCACCTTCAGCGCCCGCGCCACGTCCACCACCGTGGCCTTGGCGGGCCCGTACCGGCGCAGAACCTCCACCGCCGCACTGAGGATCTGGTCACGGGTCAAGCTGCCATCGGTCATATGCCCAAGTCTGTCAGCGCTCACTGTCGAGGTGCGCCAGCATGGAGACCGGATAGCGCTCCCCGGCGGCCGCGTCGGCGGGCACGGCAGCCTCGATGCGCCCGGCTTCCTCGGCGGTCAGCGTCACGTCGAGCGCCCCCAGCGCCTCGGCGAGCCGGTCCCGGCGCCGGGCGCCGACCAGCGGGACGATGTCGTCCCCCCGCCCGAGGACCCAGGCGATGGCCAGCTGGGCCACGGTCACGCCCTTGGCGTCGGCGATCTCGCGCAGCGCCTCGGTCAGGTCGAGGTTGCGCGCCAGGTTGTCGCCGGAGAACCGCGGGCCATGGGCGCGGAAGTCACCCGGCGAGAGCGTGCGGTCCTTGGCCCAGTGCCCGCTCAGCAGCCCGCGCGACAGCACGCCGTACGCGGTGATGCCGATGCCGAGCTCGCGGCAGGTGGGCAGGATGTCGTCCTCGATCCCCCGCGACAGCAGGGAGTATTCGATCTGCAGGTCGGCGATCGGGTGCACGGCGTGCGCGCGCCTGATCGTCTCGGCCCCGACCTCCGACAGCCCGATGTGCCGTACGTGTCCCTTCTGCACTTCTTCGGCGATGGCGCCCACGGTCTCCTCGATGGGCACCTGGGGGTCCATCCTGGACGGGCGGTAGACGTCGACGTAGTCGGTGCCGAGGCGGCGCAGGGTGTAGGCGAGAGCGGTCTTGACGGCGGCCGGACGGCCGTCGTAGCCGAGCCAGTCGCCGTCGTAGTCGCGCTGCGCCCCGAACTTGACGCTGATCCGCACCCCGTCGCGGTCCCGGCCGTCGAGCGCCTGGCGGATGAGGAGCTCGTTGTGCCCCATCCCGTAGAAGTCGCCGGTGTCCAGAAGGTCGACCCCCGCGTCGAGCGCGGCGCGAATGGTCGCGATCCCCTCGCCCTCGTCCGCCGGTCCGTAGAGGTCGGACATGCCCATGCAGCCCAGGCCGAGAGCGCCGACCTGCGGCCCGTTCTTTCCCAGAGTTCTCATGCCGTGAAGTATGGCCTATCAGATGACAGATTTCAAATTCTGTCATTAGATATCCCATGGGACCTGGCCTGACCTGCGCGGGAGTGCCGGCGATGGGCCTAGACTGGGTGGCACCATGACCTCAAGATCTCTCATCGGCGGACACGTCTTCGTCACCGGCGGCCTGGCCAAGGGCGGTCTCGCCTACATGGCCGACATCGGCGCCGAGATGATCCAGGTGTTCGTCACCAACCCGCGCGGCTGGGCGCTCACCCCCGGCAAGCCCGAGCAGGACGCCAAGCTGCGCGAGGCGGGCGTCGACACCTTCGTCCACGTCCCCTACCTCGCCAACTTCGGCTCCCCCACCCCCGAGACGCTGGCCGGCTCGGTCGCGCTCGTCCGCCACACCCTGGGGCGCGGCGCCGACATCGGGGCCAAGGGAGTCGTGGTGCACACGGGCTCGGCGGTGTCCCAGTCCCGCGACGACGCGCTGCGCCAGTTGCGCGAGCACCTGCTGCCGCTGCTCGACGAGATCCCGGACGACGGCCCCGACCTGCTGCTGGAGCCGATGGCGGGCCAGGGCGCGATGCTCTGCGCCACCGTGCAGGATCTGGAGCCCTATCTCGACGCCCTGGAGTGGCATCCCCGCGCGGGCGTCTGCCTCGACACCTGCCACGCCTTCTCGGCCGGGCACGACCTGACGGCCGAGGGCGGCGTCCAGGAGACGTTCGACCTGCTGCACAAGATCGCGCCCGGACGGCTCAAGCTCATCCACGCCAACGACTCCAAGGACGCCTGCGGCTCCAAGAAGGACCGCCACGAGAACATCGGCGCCGGCCGGATCGGCGCCGAGCCGTTCGCGGAGCTGATGCGCCACCCCGCCGTGGCGGGCGTGCCGATCTGCATCGAGACCCCCGGCAAGGCCGACGAGCACCGTGCGGACATCGAGACGTTGAAGCGGTTGCGCGACGGCTGATCCGCCGGGCGGGCCGGCGTGACAGGGGCGCCCGCGCTCGCGGTCCGACCGCCCCCGTTTGGCCGGATCGCGGTCCGATCCCCGGCCACGGCGGGCGCCCCTTCACGTGGTCGGCAGCGGGCCCAACCCCCCGGTCGAGGGCCCGACAGCCGTGGCGGCCAGTGCGGCCACCATGGATCCAGCGCGTTCGGCGAGAGCCTTGCGGCTCCCCTCCTGCTGCGCCGGAGTGGCTCCGATGCCGAAACACTACGGTTGCGGCCTTCCGCACGACACCCCGTTGACCGCCGCCTCGCCAAACGGTCAGTAGTCATCGATATGCGGGACGCGCCCGGACGGTGAGCGGTCACCGCCGGGCGACGAGCGGTCGCCTCCGGCGCCCTCCGAAGGCTCCGGCAGATGCATTCTGGCCATCATCCGGCCCACTCCCCCGGGCACCCGACCCGGCGTGACCAGGGACATCACCACCATCACGGCGAACGCGAGAGGCACCGCCACCGACGCGGGGTGGGAAGTCGGCACGCCCATGTTCACGCCCGCCTGTTCGCACACCACGAGCACGACGGTCACGCCTCCGCCCGCCACCGCCCCGGCCAGCACGCCGGCGTCGGTGAGCCGCCGCCACCAGATGCCGAGCAGCAGCAGCGGGCAGAAGGTGGCCGCCGACAGGCTGAAACCGAGCATCATCAGCGGCATCGAGCCGCCGGGGTCCGTGGCCGTGGTGAGGCCCAGCGCGGTGACCGCCACGGCCAGCACGGCGCCGCGGAAGACGCTGACTCCGGTGGCCCGCGAGACACAGGACGAGATGGCGCCCCCGACCGCGCTCAACACCCCGCACGCGGTGGCCAGGAAGGCGACGAACGCGCCGGCGGCCAGCAGCCCGGTCAGCAGCTCGCCGGCCGACCCGGGCAGCATCCTGGCCGGCAGCAGCAGCATGATCTCGTCCATGACGCCGCCCTCCGGCTGAACGGGCGACCCCATGAGCGACTGGACGGGCGACTGGAGGGGCTGCTGGACGGGCTGCTGGACGGCGCTCAGCACGCCGTAGAGCGGCGGCACCACGCAGAACAGCGCCAGCGTCGCCTGCGCCGCCACGATGGAGCGCCTGGCCTCGTGGCCGTCCAGGCTGACGTGGAGCCGGACGATCAAGTGCGGCAGGCCCATCGTGCCCAGCGCACACGCCAGCAGGACCATGAGCGCTCCCGGCACCAGTCCCGCCATCCCGTCGTAGCCGCCCGGGGACCCGCCCGAAGCCCCTCCGGCGCCGTACGACGACCCGACGGCGCCGTACGATCCGACGGCGCCGTCCCAGAGCCCGCCCGGCAGCCCCGTGACGAAGGCGGCGACGTCGCCGGACGGCTGGTCGTGCCACCAGACCGCCCACAACACCACCCCCACGCCGAGGAAGATCACCAGTTTCAGCCAGTACTGCGACGCCTGCACGCTCGTCACGCTGCCCGTCCCCCCGGCCAGGGCGATGGCGACCCCGGCCGAGGCCAGCGCCGCCCACCCGGCCCAGGCGGGCATCCCGGTCAGCAGCCGCATCACCACCCCCGCCGCGTGCAGCTGGGCGACCAGGAACGCCATCCCAATGACCAGTGAGAGCGCCGTGGTGAGGCACCGCAGCGGCACCGACCCGAGCCGCCACTCGGCGAAGTCCGGCAGCGTGTAGGTGCGCGAGCGGCGCAGCGGCGCGACGACGAGGGCGAGGACGAGGACGAACCCGCCGGCGACGCCCGCCGGATGCCACACGCCGCTCGCGGTGCTCAGCCCGGCCAGCCCCAGGCACACGGCGGCCGAGGTGAACTCGGAGCTGATCGCCGCCCCGTTACGCCAGGGCCGCACCGCCCGGCGGGCGGCGTGCAGCTGGGCGGGGGCGGTGTAGCGGCGCGGGCGCGCGGCGCTCACGGAGATGCCCAGCAGCACGATGAAGGCGGTCCAGGTCAGCACCGCGACGGTCATCGTTCGAGTCGCTCCGCGCGTTTGAGATGGTGGACGGCCAGCGCCACGAGGGCGGGCTGCACCGCCAGCGTCATCGCCACCCAGGCGTCGGGGGCGCGCAGCCAGAGCGCGGCGGCGGGCAGCCCGGCGAGCGAGGTGAGCGCGGCGGCGATGGTGGCCAGCGCCTGGCGTAACTGCCGGGAGACGAGCTCGGCCACGTCGGGGGCCTCGCCCTCGGGGGTGAAGGGACCGCTCAGGCGGCCGGCCACCCCCTGGCGGCGGGTCACCGGCACCCGGCGAGCGGTCACGAGATCACTCCTCTGTGCTGGCGGACGAGCTGCTCGCGCACCTGGCGGCTGTGCCTCCTGCTGACCTGCAGGACCTCGCTGCCGACGGTGACCGTGACCCGGCCGCCCTCGAACCTGAGCTCGCTGACGTGGCGGGTGGAGACGAGTGTGCTGCGGTGCACCCGGATGAAGCCCGCCTCCGCCCAGCGCCGCTCCAGCGCCGCCAGCGACATGCGCACCAGATAGCTGCCGTCGTCGGTGTGCAGGCGCACGTAGTCGCCCTTGGCCTCGGCGAAGCGGACCGCCTGCTGCGGCACGAACCTGGTGCGGCCGCCGAGCTCGACCGGGATCACGTCGTCCTGGCCGGGCTCGACGGCGGGCGCGGCGGCCACCTCCAGCCGGCGCACCGCCTCCGCCAGCCGCTCGGCCCTGACCGGCTTCAGGAGGTAGTCGACGGCTTCGAGGTCGAAGGCCTGCACCGCGCACCGGTCGTGGGCGGTGACGAAGACCAGCTTCGGCGGGCTGGGGAACCCGCCGACGAGCCTGGCCAGGTCGAGGCCGTCCAGGCCGGGCATCCTGATGTCGAGGAAGATCGCGTCGAGCCGCTCTCCGCCGCCCATCATCTGCACCATGTCCTGCAGCGCCGCGACGCCGTCGCAGGCGGTGATCACGTGCTCGACCCGGCGGTCCTGGCGCAGCAGGTAGGCCAGCTCCTCCAGCGCGGGCTCCTCGTCGTCCACGGCCAGCACACGTAGCATGACCCCTACGCTGCCGTATGAAGTCAAAGGTCACAACCCCTCCCGCCACTCTGAGTAAAGATTCGGTCACATAGAGCCGAGTTGTGCCTTGGGCACCCGGAGCCGCACCCTGGTGCCCGCGCCCAGGGCCGTCTCCACCACGAGCCCGTAGCCGTCGCCGTAGATCTGGCGCATGCGCAGATCCACGTTGGCCAGGCCGATGCCGCTGCCCTCGCGGGTGGGGTCGTCGTCGAGCACCCGCCTGGCCTGCTCGGGGTCCATGCCCGTGCCGTCGTCCTCGACGGTGATGTGCGCCTCCGGGCCCGCGTCGCGTGCCACCACGCGGACCTCGCCGATGCCGCCGCGGCCTCGCATGCCGTGCTTGATGGCGTTCTCGACCAGGGGTTGCAGGCACAGGAAGGGCACCGGCACCGGCAGCACCTCGGGGGCCACCTGCAGGCTGAAGCGCAGCTTGTCGCCGAACCTGGCCCGCTCCAGCAGCAGATAGCGGTCGACGCAGGTCAGCTCGTCGGCGAGGGTGGTGAAGTCGTGCGCCTTGGACAGCGCGTAACGGGCGAAGTCGGCGAAGTCGAGCAGCAGCTCGCGGGCGCGCTTCGGGTCGGTGCGGACGAACGACGCGATCGTGGTCAGCGCGTTGTAGACGAAGTGCGGGGAGATCTGGGCGCGCAGCGCCCTCATCTCCGCCTCGAGCGCGCGCCGCCGCGAGGAGTCGAGCTCGGCCAGCTCCAGCTGACCCGACACCCAGCGGCCGACCTCGGTGACGGTCCGCACCAGGCCCGCGCTCAGCTCCTCGTCGAAGACCGCCAGCGCGCCGACGATCGTGCCGTCGACGGTCAGCGGCACCACGACCGCGCCGTACGGCTCACCGGCGAACACCTGCGCGCGCCCGGAGGCGAGCGTGGTGCGCGCGTAGCCGAGGACCTCGTCGGCGCAGGGGCCGTCCCAGGCGAGCGCCGTGTCGGTGGAGGTGATCGCGACGGCGTAGGTGCCGAGCAGGGCGTGCAGATGGCGTACGGCCTTGCGGGCGGAGTCACGGGTGAGCCCGGTGCGGAGCGCGGGGGCGGCCATCGCGGCGAGATGCAGCGTGGCGAAGGTCGCCTGGTCGTTCCAGCGACAGTCGAGCCGGGTGCGGCGCCGCGCGACCCGGCCGAGCGTGTAGCCCAGGGCGAAGGTCAGGCAGGCGAGCGCCACGCACACGGTGGTCAGCATGCGGGCAACCGTAGCCAACGACGCGGTGTGTCCGGGCGGAAACCCAGCGTTGCCTGCTACGTCGCCCCACGCGTCGTCCTAGGCCGGGCCCTCCCCTGGTTCTTCCTGGTAGGAGTAGCGCTGTTCGCGCCAGGGGTCGGCGACGTTGTGGTAGCCGCGCTCCTCCCAGAACCCGCGGCGGTCGTCGACCAGATACTCGATGGCGCGCACCCACTTGACGCTCTTCCACGCGTACAGGTGGGGCACGATGAGCCGCACCGGGGCGCCGTGCTCGGCGGTGAGCGGCTCGTCGCCGAGGTCGGTGGCCAGCAGCGTGCCGGGGGCGGTGAAGTCGGACGACCTGAGGTTGGCGCTGTAGCCGTACTCGGCCCAGATCATCACGTGCCGCACGCCGGCGGCGGGCGGGACCGCCTCCAGGATGGTGGCCGGGGTGACGCCGCGCCACTCCAGGCCCATCATCGAGAACTTGGTGACGCAGTGGAAGTCCGCGGTGACGCTCGTCCGGGGCAGGCGCTCGAACTCGTCCCAGCCGAAACCGTGCTCCCGGCCCGAGGCGGTGGCCCCGAACACGCGGAAGTCCCAGGTGTCCGGCTTGAACGAGGGGACCCTGCCGTAGTGGACCACGGGTAGGCCGCGGGGGACGTACTGGCCTGGAGGCAGGCGTGACTCCGCCACGATCACTCTCCTCACGGGTCTCGCGGTCTTGACCATCCTGCCACCGGGCCGAGGCCGGTTCGCCAGCGGGTTGGGGTGCGCTAGTATGGGCGCACTATGCGCACCGCTTACGTGTTTTGGTATGGCGACGGACCTGTTGGTCGGACCGTTCGCCACCTGACGCTGCGCTAGCAGACAGGCGAACAGAAGGCCCCGGGTCCGAACGGACCCGGGGCCTTCTGCGTTGTCCAAGGGTTTTTCCAGGTTTTTCCGAGAGCTCTCCAAGGGAGAAGACATGGTCATCGTGATGGGCCCCGAAGCGACCGGCGACGACGTCGTCTCGATCGTCGGCGTCGTGCGGACGGCGGGAGTGGAGGCGTTCGTGAGCAAGGGCGTCAAGCGGACGATCATCGGCCTGGTGGGCGACGTGACGCAGCTCGACCCGGCGAGCCTGCGCGGCATGCCGGGGGTGCGCGACGTGATGCGGGTGTCGACCCCGTACAAGCTGGTCAGCCGGGAGAATCATCCCGAGCGCTCCACCGTGCATGTGGGCGGGGTGCCGATCGGCCCGCAGACGGTGACGCTGATCGCGGGGCCGTGTGCGGTGGAGACGCCCGAGCAGACGCTCCTGGCCGCGCGGATGGCGCAGGCGGCGGGTGCGACGCTGCTGCGCGGCGGCGCCTACAAGCCGCGCACGTCGCCGTACGCGTTCCAGGGGCTGGGCGAGCGCGGGCTGCGGATCCTGGCCGACGTGCGCGAGGAGACGGGCCTGCCGATCGTGACGGAGGTGGTCGACGCCAACGACGTGGAGTTGGTCGCCTCCTACGCCGACATGCTGCAGGTGGGCACCCGCAACGCGCAGAACTTCGCACTGCTGCAGGCCGTCGGGGCGGCGGGCCGGCCGGTCATGCTCAAGCGCGGCATGAACGCCACCATCGAGGAGTGGCTGATGGCGGCCGAGTACATCGCGCAGCGCGGCAACCTCGACGTGGTGCTGTGCGAGCGGGGCATCAGGACGTTCGAGACCGCCACCCGCAACACTCTCGACGTGTCCGCCGTCCCGGTGGCGCAGCGCCTGTCGCACCTGCCGGTGATCGTGGACCCATCACACTCGGGTGGCCGCCGTGACCTGGTGCTGCCGCTGACCCGGGCGGCCATCGCGGTGGGCGCGGACGGCGTCATCATCGACGTGCATCCGCACCCGGAGCAGGCGCTGTGCGACGGCCCGCAGGCCCTGGTGGACACCGACCTGGGCGAGCTGGCGCAGGTCATGCGGGACTTCCCGGCGATGCTCGGCAAGTCGGCCGCGCCGGCCTTCAGCTAGCCGGCGCCCCCGGCTAGAGGGTGTACTCCTGGATCGAGTCGGCGAGCTGGACGGCGAGTTCCTCGGCGTCCAGCCGCTTCTCGATCTGCTTGAGGTCCGCGATCTTGGCCCGGGTCTCGGCGCGCTTGGGGGCGAGCAGGCTGCAGCAGTCCTCGTCGGGCAGCTCCGAGATCGCCAGGGTGTCGATGCGCCGGGCCTCGGCCATGATCTCGGTCTTGTCCCAGCCCACCAGCGGGCGCAGGATCGGCAGCTCGACCGCGTGGTCCTGGGCGGTGATGTTGGTCAGGGTCTGCGAGGAGACCTGGCCGAGCGCGTCGCCGGTGACCAGCGCGGTGGCGCGGATGCGGTGGGCGACCTCCTCGGCCGTCTTGAGCATCAGCCGCCGCTGGGTGATGACCGCCAGCCGGTCCTGGCCGGAGTTGCGGATGGACTGCTGGGCCTTGCCGAACGGCACCACCCACAGGCGTGAGCCGCCCTGGAACCGGTCGAGCTTTCGGACCAGCGCGTAGGCCTTGTAGATGGACTCGGAGGTGCTGAACGGGATGCCGGAGAAGTGCAGGAAGTCGACGTGCAGGCCACGCCGCATCATGCGGTAGGCCGCGACCGGTGAGTCGATGCCGCCGGACATGAGCACCAGCGCCCGGCCGCTGCTGCCGACGGGCAGGCCGCCCTGGCCGGGCAGGCCGCCGGTGAAGATGAACACCTCGTCCCGGTCGACCTCGATGGACAGGGTCAGCGCCGGGTTCTTCAGGTCGACGGGCAGGCCGTACTCGTCGTTGATGGCGCCGCCGACGAGCCGGTCGAGCTCGTTGGAGCGCAGCGGGAAGCGCTTGTCGCGGCGGCGGGAGCGGACCGCGAACGACTGCTTGCGCTTGACCTCCTCGCGCTCGCCCACGAGCTCCAGGCCGGCCTTGAGCACGGCTTCGGGGTCCTTGGCGACCCGCCAGGCGGGGTGGATCCAGACCAGTCCGGGCACGTCGGCGACGCGCTCGGCCACGGTCTGCGCCTGCTCGGCGGTGGCGCCCTCGGGCAGGAAGATCGCGATGACGCCGTGCCGCTTGCGCACGTCGAGCTTGATGCCGAGCTCCCGGAGCGCGTCGCGGATGTTGCTGATGAGGCGGCGTTCGAAGACTTCGCGGTTCTTGCCCTTCAGGACGATCTCGCCCAGCTTGAGCAGAACGCATGGCTCGCCCAGGGCGGACATCGTCATGGTGGAACCTCCGGAAGATGGGGAATGCGCCGCTGGTACCAACGCTTCGGTGCATCGAGTTTAGTCCGGCTCCGGCGTCCGTTCGATGCCCCGTACAGCCATGAGCACTTCTCACATTTCCGACACGCAGATTGACAGATAGTCGAGATATCCATGCGTAAGGGACAGGTCCCCTGGAAGAATCCGGAGACCCCTAATGCAAGGAATCTACTGAATGTCGGCTGTTGACCATTTCACCCACGGTCTGCTCACCCCGGTCCTCGCCTACGTGATGTCCTGCGTGGGCTCGATGCTCGGGCTGCGGCTCACCGCGCAGGCCCATGCCTCACGAGGCGGCGCGCGGATCCGCTGGCTGCTCGGGGCGGCGGTCTCCATCGGTGGCACCGGCATCTGGGTCATGCACTTCATCGCCATGATGGGCTTCGAGGTCGAGGGCACCCAGATCAAGTACGACGTCCCGCTGACCGTCGCCTCGGTGATCGTCGCCATCGTGGTCGTCGGCACCGGCCTGTTCCTCGTCTCCTACGGCCAGGGCCGGCTGCTCCCGCTGCTCGGCGGCGGCGTGCTGACCGGGCTCGGCGTGGCCAGCATGCACTACCTCGGCATGTACGCCATGAACATGTCCGCGCACATCTCCTACGACCGCACCCTGGTGATCGCGTCCGTGGTCATCGCGGTGGTCGCCGCGACCGCCGCCCTGTGGTTCACCCTCCGGGTCAAGAGCCCTGTCTGGATCACCGCGGCGGCCATGGTCATGGGCCTGGCCGTGGCCGGCATGCACTACACCGGCATGTTCGCGCTGATCGTCACGCCGACGGCGCAGCCGGGGGACGTGGGCGGCGCCGACGCGCTCGACTTCCTGGTGCCGCTGATGACGGTGATCAGCCTCATCACGCTCACCATGCTGCTCATGGTCATCCTGTCGCCGTCCGAGCGGGAGCTGAGCGAGGACGCCGAGCTGGTCGCCCGCCTGGAGCGGCGTCGGCGGGCCACCCAGGAGCAGCAGTTCGCCTACCCCGCTCCGCCCTCGCGACCCGCTCCGCCCTCGCGACCCGCTCCGGCCCCGCGCCCGGGGCCGGTCATGCCCGCTCCCACGCCCTACGAGCCGCCCCACCAGCCGCCTCACGGTCCGCCCCCCGCGTACGGGCGTCAGCCCGGCTATCCCGCGCCCTCTGACCAGCAGGTTCCGACGCGTGGTCGTCGCCCATAGTTGGTTGCGTTCTCTACCACCTGCCCCGCATACTCCGATCATCGAGATCGAGGGGGAGGCATGTCCGCTATTGATCACTACGCTTACGGGTTGCTCACACCCGTCGTCGCGTACGTCATCTCCAGCGTGGGCTCCATGCTCGGCCTGCTTCTCACGTCACGCGCGCGCCTGGTCAGCGTCAAGGAGAGCCGCTACTGGCTGACGGGGGCCGCCGTCGCGATCGGCGGCACCGGCATCTGGACGATGCACTTCACCGCCATGATGGGATTCGCGGTGCACGGCACGGCGATCCGCTACGACGTGCCCCTCACCGTCGGCTCGGCGATCATCGCCATCGTGGTCGTCGCCGCCGGCCTGTTCCTCGTCCGGCTGGGCGGCGAGCGGCCGGGGTTCCTGTTCGGCGGTGGCGCGCTGACCGGGCTCGGCGTGGCCGGCATGCACTACCTCGGCATGGCCGCGATGAACATGTCCGCGCACGTCTCCTACGACCCGCTGCTCGTGGCCGCGTCGGTGCTCATCGCCGTGGCGGCGGCGACCACGGCGCTCTGGTTCACCTTGCGGGTCCACGGCGCGCTGCGGATCGGCGGCGCGGCGCTGGTCATGGGCGTCGCGGTGACCGGGATGCACTTCACCGGCATGCACGCGATGGCGGTGGAGGTCCACCAGGACCCGGTGCCGATCACCGGGGCCAGGCCGATCGACTTCATGCTGCCGGTGATCGTCGGGATCAGCATGATCACCATGGGGCTGCTGCTGGCCCTCGTGCTCTCCCCGTCGGAGCGGGAGCTCCGCAGGGAGCGGGAGTTCCTCGACCGCCTCCAGAGGCACCGGGACGGCTCCGTGGCCCCGGCGACCGGCGAGGGCGCACCGGAAGTGGATCTCTTCGGCACGCCCCGCGGTCCAGCTGTCTCGTGAGCGGCGGTCTGCTCACTTCCGCGGCGAGGAGGACGGATCCGCGCCGGGCCCGGCGCTCAAGGGCGGACGAGCACCTTTCCGACCGCGCCCTTCTCCACGGCCGACTGCGCGGCGGCTATGTCGCTGAGGTCGTAGTCGGAGACCGGCAGCGCGGACAGTGCGCCCGCCTCGATGGCGGCGTTCGTCCATGACGTCAACCGCTTGAACTCCGCTGCGGAGACGGTGTACATCAGCGCGAACTGAATCGACGCGTTCGCGCTGGCCAAGGGCAGGATCGGGATGCTGGGCCGTTCGGCCTCCCCGGCGTAGACGGCGATCACGGCATTGGGTCCGATGACGGCGGCGTCGGTGTCGATGTTCGCCCCCAGCGCGACCTCGACGATGCGATCGACCTGCCCGGCGGACGCCAGGATCCTTTCCGCGACGTTCTCCTCGCGATAGTTCAGCACGAGGTCGGCGCCCGCGGCACGCGCCAGCTCGCCCTTCTCCTCGGAGCTGACCGTGGTGATCACGTGGGCCCCCGCATGCTTCGCCAACTCGATCGCGAAGTGCCCGACGGCTCCCGCGCCGCCCGCGACGAGGACCGTCCGCCCTCGCACCGCGCTGGGATCACCACCGAGGCAGTACGCCGCCGTCAGCGCGGGAACACCGAGGCAGGCACCGAGCTCGTCCGACGCGTTGTCGGGGAGCGGGACCACTTTGTCCGCCGGTACCACCGCGAACTCGGCGGCCGTGCCGTACCGGTTCCCGGCCGCGGCCAGATAGAGCCACACGCGTTGGCCGACGGCGAACCCGGTCACCCCCGGGCCGACGGCGTCCACCCGGCCGGCGCCGTCGTGATGGGGCACCTGGAAACCGTCGGGATCGCGGCCGGTGAGTCCGGCGCGGGCCTTCCAGTCCGTGGGATTCACGCCGGAAGCCGAGATCGCGACGCGTACCTCTCCCGCCTTGGGGTCGGGCACATCCAACTCGACAAGCTCTAGAACGTCCGGTGCGTGCCCGGTTGCCCGATAAATTGCTGCTCTCATGTACTCCATGGTGCCCAGGCCTGGTTGGAGCGCGCCACAACCTCGTCGCGGCAGAGTTGGTCGCACCGCTATATCAAGACATGCCCCAGTGGCGAAGAGTGAGCGGCGTCACACCCGCACAGGCCCCGAGTGGGAGAAGTGCGCATCTACGGCATCTGGTGCGGCCGGTCTGACCGAGTCACCGCGCCGGATGGGCAGAGCCGCTCAGCCCACGAGGTCCACAGGAGCCACCTATGAGCACGACACAAGACCCGGTAGTCACCGGCCCCCTGACCGAGCGCGAGATCCTCGCCATCCAGCACCTCATCGCCGAGATCGCGTTCGCCTTCGACAGCGGCGGCGACTACACCGTACGGCTGGGCGAGCTGCTGGCCGACGACGTCCAGTACGAGAACCCCGGGAAGACGCACCTTCACAGCCTGGCCGAGCTCGTCGAAACGCTCGAGAACTCGGCCGACCCCGCGTTGAGCCACCACCTGTCCACCATGACCGTCCAGCCGGCGGGACCGGGCACGGCGACCTGCCGGTCCAAGGTGCTGACCTTCCGCTCGGGTGGACGGCTGAGCGTCGGCGAGTTCACCGACACGGTGCGCCGCCGGCCGGACGGCCGCTGGCAGCTCACCCACCGACTCGTACGCCCGATCATCTGACCCACTCGGAGGAGACCCATGACCATGCCCTTCGGGCCGATTCGGCAACTCGGCTACATCGTCACGGACATCCACGCGGCCATGCGCCAGTGGATCGAAGGCCCGGGCGTCGGGCCGTTCTACTACCTGGAGAACGACGGCGCCCTGGCGCAATCCGGTGGCGTGCAGATCGAGCTGATCCAGCTGCGCGACGACTCGCCGTCGTTCTTCCACACGTTCGTCGGCAAGTTCGGCGAGGGCCTGCACCATGTCGCCTTCTGGACCGAGCACTTCGACGCCTGCGTGGCGGCCGCGCTGGCCCGCGGGTACGTCGAGATCCACCACGGCAGATCAGGACGCGGCAGGCCCGACGACCGGTTCGCCTACTTCGACGGCGGGGCCGCCGACGGCACCGCCATCGAGATCTCCGAGCGAGGGGTCGACAAGCGCGCGCTGTTCGACGCGATCGCCCAGGCCGCCGAGGGCTGGGACGGCACCAGGCCCGTCCGCGACATGGCGGCCCTGCTGTCCGAGATCACCGGGACAGGGAACGGGACGGGAAACGGGACGGGAAACGAGACAGGGCCGCGATGAAAGCAGTGCTGATCCAGCGGCACGCCGGCGGCGCGACGCTCGCCCTCGGCGACGTCCCGGAGCCGAAACTCGGCCACGGCCAGGTCCGGATCTCCGTCCGCGCCGTCTCGGTCAACTACGTCGACCGGTTCGTGCCTCAGGGCGGGTACGGCAAGCCCCCGGCGGACGGCGTTCCGTGGGTGGCGGGCCTGGACGCTGCCGGGGAGGTCACCGAGGTCGGCGACGGCGTCACGGGCGTGCGGGTCGGCGACCGGGTGATGGCCATGGTGCCCAGCAGCCTGGCGGAGCAGGTGGTCGCCGACGCGCGGTTCACCGTCCCGATCCCGCCGGAATGGTCCGACGAGGAGGGCGCGGCCGCGATCGTCGCCCTGCTGACCGAATGCAGCGCGCTGACCGCCGCCGACGGCCTGCGGGCCGGCGAGAGCGTCGTCATCACCGGCGCCACCTCGGGCATGGGCCTGCAGGGAGTGCAGCTCGCACGGCATCTCGGGGCCGGCCGGATCATCGCCGTGGCGCGATCGGACCGCGCGGACGACGTCCTCCACCGCCTCGGCGCCGACCTCGTCCTGCACAGCACGGGGCGCGGCTTCGCGGACCACGTGCTCGACGCGACCGGCGGGGCAGGCGCCGACGTGGCCGTGGACCACGTCGGCGGGAGCTACTTCCCCGACCTCGTCGCCGCGGCGGCGATCAACGGGCGGATCGTCAACGTCGGGCGTGCCGCGGGCGCGGAGGCGACGGCGGATCTGGAGGCGTTCTCGCTGAAGCAACTCACTTTTCGCGGGGTCACGTTCCGCACCCGCACCCCGGCCGAGCTGGCCGATCTCTACCAGCAGGTCCGGAATCTGGACCTCACGAAGCTTCGCCCGGTCATCGAGCGGGTCGTCCCCTGGCAACAGACCGAGGAGGCACAAGGACTCCTGTCCACCGGTGCCGTCGTCGGGAAGGTCGTCATCCGGGTCGCCGTCGAGGACTAGCACTTCCGTGGCCGTCCCTCGCGACTTCCACCCCCTTTGCACCAAGGAGTTACGGTCATGACAACAGATCAGCTGGGGACGTCCCCCTCCCACTCTCTGAAGCACACGCGGCGTGCGGCCGCCGCGAGCTTGGGGGGGACGATACTCGAGTACTACGACTTCGCCATCTACGGGCTGGCCTCGGCCCTGGTCTTCGGACCGCTCTTCTTCCCCTCCGCCGATCCGACGCTGGGTGTGCTGGCGTCCTTCGTCACCTTCGGCGTCGGCTTCCTCGCCCGCCCGCTCGGCGGCATCGTCTTCGGCCACTTCGGTGACCGGCTGGGGCGAAAGAACGTCCTCGTCACGACGATGCTCATCATGGGCGTGTCCACGGTGCTGATCGGCTGCCTGCCCGGATACGACTCGATCGGTTACTGGGGAGCGGTGCTGCTCGTCCTGCTCCGGCTCGCGCAGGGGTTCGCCTTCGGCGGCGAACAACCCGGGGCGGTCCTCCTCGTCGCCGAGCACGCCGCCGAGGGGCGCCGTGGGCTGTTCGCGTCGCTGCCCGGCGCGGGCGTGTCCTTCGGCCTGGTCCTCGGCAATCTCGCGTTCCTCGCCGTCACCAACACCATGGACCCCGCAGCGGTGCTGGCGTGGGGCTGGCGCATCCCGTTCTGGGCGGGCGGTCTCCTGGTCCTCATCGGACTCCTGATCAGGTTCGGGCTGGCCGAGACCCCGGACTTCGAGCGGAACAAGGCGAACGATCAGGTGTCGGCCTCCCCGATCCGCGACGTCATCCGCACCCACCCGGCCCAGATCCTGCTCGCCGGCGGCGTACAGGCAGGCCAGGCGGTGGCGTCGTACATCACCGTCATCTACAGCCTGGCGTACGCACGCGAGCACGATGTGCCCGCCTCACTGCCGCTGCTCGGGATCATTCTCAGCGGCGCGCTGCACCTCGCCCTCGTCCCCGCCGCGGGCGCCCTGTCCGACCGTTTCGGCAGGCTGCCCACGTATCTCGCGGGCGCGGTGTTCATCGCGATCACCGCGTTGTTCTTCTTCCCCATGATCGGGAGCGGTTCCGCGGTGCTCGTGATCTCCGCCTACCTGCTGCTCTTCGGCATCGGCTGGGCCGTCATCACGGGCGTCTACCCCGTGATGATCGCCGAGGCCTTCGCCACGAAGGTCAGCTATTCGGGCCTGTCCCTGAGCATGCAGCTCGGGGTCGTCATCGGCGGTCTGACACCTTTCGTCGCCACACTGGTCGCGACGTTGCCGAACGGCTCGACCCTGCTCGGCATCGGCCTCTCGGTGGTCGTCCTGCTGTCCTGCTGGTGTGCCGCGGCGATCGTCCGGCGCACGACCCGGGCGGGCGTGGCCGCCGCCATCGATCAGCCCGCCTGATTGGAGGCTGCTACAACGGGCGTGCGGCTGGGCCGGGGGCTCTCTCCGCGACCGGGCGATTCATGTCGTCTCGTCCGGGTCCGCGGCGAGGGCCCAGGCCACTTCGAGCAACGTATCCGTGGAATCCAGATTGGCCCCCGTGATCTCCGTGAAGCGCGCGAGCCGGTAGCGAAGGGTGTTCTGGTGGACGACCAGTGCCTCGGCCGCGCGGGCCACGTTCTTGTCCGCGCTCACGTAGGCGCGGACGCTGCGCCAGATGAGCGCGCCGAACTCGCCCATCGGGTCGAGCGGCGCCCGGTAGCGGCGTAGCAGGAGCGAGGTGACGGCGTCGTCCCGGTCCACCGCGAGCCGCCAGCCGATGTCCTCGATCCTGCGCCGGCCGCGAACGCCATGCTGCCGCATCCAGTCGTAAATGCGGGTCGCGAGCTCGAACGAGCCCGCGACCTCGGGCAGCGGCGCCGCAGGGCCGAGCGCGACGACGTCCTCGCTTGCCAGGACGCCGATGGGACCGGACAGCAGCCCGAAGCAATAGCCGTCGGCGACCACGACCAGGTCGGTCGCCCGCGTTTCCAGGCGACGTCGCAGGGCCTCCACCGACGCGCCCTGCGCGGTGCCCGCCTTCACCGTCAAGTAGTCGATGCCGGTGTCCAGGCCGAGCTCCTCCCCCCGCGCGTGCACCTCGGGAACCGGGAGCCCTCCGGCGAGAACCTTCTCCAGGAACTCCGCGCGCAGCTGGGAGTGCCGCAGCGCGCCGGTGAGCTGCCGGCTCCGAAAGAGCGCGGTCATCTGATTGGTCATCAGGTCGCTCAGTTGCCAGAGCACGCGGACGGCATTGAGCACCTCGGCCACGTCGACGTCGTGTTCGGCCGCGATCTCGATGAATCGTTCCTGGATGACGCCGATGGACTTACGCCAGCCCTGGATCCCGTCCTCGACCCGGAGACCCTGCCCGAGGCGCTCGTCGACCCGGATGGTCAGGGCCTCGACATCGCGGTCGTCGATGACGGGCGCCCCGGCGAGAAGCGAGTCGCGGACGGTCTCCAGGTTCATCCGGACCGACGCCTCGATGGCGCTGCGCGGCACCACCGCGTACGGCGGCCGTTGCTCGTCGCCGAACGCGACGGTTCGTGCGACGAGTTCGTCGACGTCGTCCATCAGCCTCGCCACGCTGTCGCGAAACGATCGCCCGGCGACATCGGCGGGCAGTGCCGATGGTTCCAATTCCTGCCTCCTGTCACCGCATTCTGCCAGACGTTGTAGCGGCATCCAATCGCGGTCGCCGACGGTTGGGGCGCTCACCGTAGAAGCGGGGGCGGCCGCACTGGACCATCGAGTCGTTGAAGCACTGCGCAGGCGGCGACACGCCGGCCGGTCAGCAGTGCCACAGGTCGATGAGAGGAGCCGGCTGATGAACAGCACTGCCGACATCGCGACAAACCTCATATCGCCGTCCAAGCCGCCCCGCGTCGGCGCCGGCGGCACGTCAAAGGGACGTGGGGCGTGAGGATCACCGAATTCTTCGATCGCGGGCTCCGTCAGAACCCGGACGGTCCCGCGTACATCATGGACGGCCGCCAGTGGACCTACCGCGAGGCGTACGCCTTGTCCTGCCGGGTGGCGCAGGGGTTGAGCGCCGCCCTGGAGCCGGGCACGAAGGTCGCCGTCCTGTCGCCGAACCACCCGGAGGCCTGGATCTGCGTGATCGGCAGCTGGCGGGCCGGAATGCTCTGGGTGCCGCTGAACCCCGCCATGCCGCAGGAGGAGACGGCCGAGCTCGCCGCGTCCTTCGACTGCGAAGCGATCTTCTACCACTCGTCGATGGCAGGCGTGGTGGAGTCGCTCCGGGGCAGGTCGCCTGGTCTCCGCCTGGCCGTGTGCCTCGACCGGGAGATGGCGGACGCCCCCGAACTGCACCGCTGGTGCGCCGCCTACCCCGCCGAACCCCCGCACGTCCGGACCGCGATCGACGACATCGTCGCGATTCCGCCGACCGGTGGGACCACGGACCGGCCCAAGGGCGTGATGAGCAGCCATCGCAACTTCCACACGTCCACCGCTCACCTGCTGATGCTGCTGGGCTATGAGGCCCACCAGCCGATCGTCAACCTCGCCGCGGCGCCGATGACGCACACCAGCGGGTTCCTCAGCCTGCCGGCGACGGCGCGGGGCGGCACGGTCGTGGTCCTGGAGAAGGCCGACCACACGGTGCTCGCCGACGTGGTCGAACAGTACGGCGTCACCGAGATGTTCCTGCCCCCGACGGTGATCTACCGCTGGCTCGACCATCTGGAAAGCCAGAAACGCGACTTCTCATCGCTGCGCTACCTGATCTATGCCTCCGCGCCGATGTCGGTCGAGCGGCTCAGACAGGCCATCGACGTCTTCGGGCCCGTGATGACGGCCGCGTACGGTCAGACGGAGTCGCCGGGAACCATCGCGCTGATGCGATGCGCGGAACTCTTCGATCCGGACGGCAGCCTCAACGAGACGCGGCTCGCCTCCTGCGGCCGGCCGACCCCGCTCATCTCCTTCGAGATCCGCGACGACGAGGGCAACGCCGTGCCCCGGGGGACGGCGGGCGAGATCTGCGTGCGCGGGGACACGGTCATGGCGGGCTACTACGCCCAGCCCGAGCAGACGGCGGCGACGGTGGTCGACGGCTGGCTGCACACCGGCGACATCGGCCACCTCGACGACGACGGCTACCTCTACATCACCGACCGGAAGAAAGACCTGATCATCTCGGGTGGTTTCAACGTGTACCCGAGCGAGGTGGAACAGGTCCTGTGGAGCCATCCCGCGGTGGGTGACTGCGCCGTCGTCGGCATTCCGCATCCGGACTGGGGTGAAGCGGTGACCGGCGTGGTCGAGCTGCGTCCAGGGGCCGACGCCACCCCCGGGGAGCTCGTCGCCTGGTGTCGCGAGCGGCTGGGTGGCATCCGGGCTCCGAAGCGCATCGACATCGTCCGGGAGCTCCCGCGCAGCCCCAACGGGAAGGTTCTCAAGAATCGTGTGCGCGAGCCGTACTGGCGTGGCGTCGACCGGCAGATCTGACGCCCGCAGCAGAAGACCGAAGGAGAACCCCCCCATGGCATCCGACGAGCCGATCCGACGGCGACGCCGTCTTCCGCGATGGTCAGACCTCACCGACGTGATCGACCTGCGCGCCTTCGCCCCGCCGACGACGGAGCACCGCCTCGCCCGCGCCCGCAGCCTCGGGGATCTGCGTGCGATCGCCCGGCGGCGCGTTCCCCGCGCCGTGTTCGACTATGTCGACGGCGGCGCGGAGTCTGAGATCAGCCTGGCCCGTGCCCGTGCGGCCTACCGGGATGTCCACTTCCACCCGGCGGTACTGCGCGACGTCGCCCAGGTCGAGCTCGGCCGCGTGCTGCTCGGCAAGAAGTCGGAGCTCCCCGTCGTGCTCGCGCCGACCGGCTACACCCGGATGATGCACCACGACGGGGAGGTGGCCGTGGCGCGCGCCGCCGCGCGGGCGGGCATCCCGTACACCCTGTCGACGATGGGGACCACGTCCGTCGAGGACCTCGTCGCCGCCGAGCCCACCGGCCGGAAATGGTTCCAGCTGTACCTCTGGCGCGATCGGGCGGCGGGAGAGGACCTCGTCAAGCGGGCCCTGGCGGCCGGCTACGACACCCTGATGCTGACCGTCGACACACCGGTCTCCGGCGCTCGGCTCCGGGACCTGCGCAACGGCCTGACCATCCCACCGATGATCGGCCCCCGGACGCTCGCCGACATGGCTGTCCATCCGCGCTGGTGGGCGAACCTGCTGACCACCGATCCGCTGAGGTTCGCGTCGTTCGGCTCCTGGAAGGGCACGGCCGCCGAGCTCGCCGACAGCCTGTTCGACCCCAGCGCGGGCATCGACGACCTCCGCTGGCTCCGCGGCGCATGGCCCCACTCGCTGGTGGTGAAAGGGATCCAGACCGTCGAGGACGCCCGCATGGTGGTCGACGCCGGAGCCGACGGCGTGGTCGTCTCCAACCACGGCGGGCGGCAACTGGACCGGGCGGCGACGCCGTTGCGGGTGCTGCCGCACGTCCGCGCGGCCGTCGGCGACCGTGCCGAGGTCTTCGTCGACGGCGGTGTCAGGTCCGGAGCGGACGTCGCCGCGGCGATCGCCCTCGGGGCGACCGGCGTCCTGGTGGGCCGGGCCTACCTCTACGGCCTGATGGCCGGCGGGGAGCGAGGCGTGGACCGGGCGCTGGACATCCTGCGCACTGAGCTGACCCGCACCCTCCGCCTGCTCGGGGTCGCGGAGATCGACGCGCTCCCGAACGGCCATGTCTCGCTGGGCGACCCCGCAGCAGGAGAAGCACAGAGTTGACGACACCCGCGCAAGGAGCACCGATGTTGTTGTCCCAGCCCATCGACGACTTCCGCCTCGCCTACGACCGGCATGGCGACCCTGCCGGGTCCCCCGTCCTGCTGCTGCACGGCTGGCCGGGTGACCGGACCGACCATGCGGCCGTGGCCGGACGGCTCGCCGGCACCGGATTCGACGTCGTCGTACCGGACCTGCGCGGGTTCGGGCAGTCCGACAAGCACGACCGGGATCCCGCCGAGTGCTACGGCGCCCCGGCCCAGGCGCGCAGCGTGGCCGGGCTGCTCGACGAGCTGGGAGTCTCGGCGGCCGTGGTCGGCGGTTACGACATCGGCGGCCGCGTCGGCCTGCAGCTCGCCGTCGACCGGCCGGACCTGGTGCGCGCCCTGGTGGTCACCCCGCCGGCTCCGGGCGTCGGGCGGCGGGTCCTCGACGAGCATCCGATACGCGAGTTCTGGTACCAGCCGTTCCACCAGCTCGACCTCGCCCGCGAGCTGATCGACGGCGACGTGAGCCGCGCCCGCGCCTACCTGAAGCACTTCTGGTCACGCTGGTCCGGCCCGGACCACACCGTCGACGACGAGCGGCTCGACCACCTCGCCGCCGCCTACGGCGCTCCTGGGGCGTTCGTCGCGTCGATCGGCTGGTACCGCGCGGGGAGCGGAATGGTCGCCCGCGCGCTCGCCGAGACCGAGCCGGACCCCGCCGACCGGATCTCCGTCCCGACGACGTTCCTGTGGCCCGACCACGACCCGCTCTTCCCCCGCGCGTGGTCCGACCGGCTCGACGCGTTCTTCGCGGACGTGACGGTGGTGCCCGTGGACGGGGTCGGGCACTTCGTGCCCGTGGAGGCACCCGGCGTGTTCGCCGACACGATCGCCGCGGTCGCGGCGTAACCCCGGCGGACGGCCACCTAGGACTCCCTCAACACCGACGATGACAGGAGCAGCAGATGTACGGCGACTACGAATTCCTCAAGGTGGAGCCGGGGGCGGATCGAGTCCTCCGCATCACCATGAACCGCCCCGAGAAGCTGAACGCGTCCGGCGAGATCGGGCACGCCGAACAGGGTCGCATCTGGCGTGAGTTCGACGCCGACCCGGAGATGAACGTCGCCCTGATCACCGGCGCAGGACGTGCCTTCTGCGCGGGCGGTGACATCAAGGAGGGCAACGGGCCCCTCCCCGTCGACACGCGCGACGGCCGCGCCCTGGTGCGCAACATGATCGCATGCCGCAAGCCGATCGTCTCCGCCATCAACGGGGTCGCGGTCGGCGGAGGCCTGGCGATCGCCCTGCTCGCGGACATCTCGATCGCCAGCGAGCGAGCGGTGCTCATCGACGGCCACGTCCGACTCGGTCTCGCGGCGGGCGATCACGCCGCCCTCGTGTGGCCCCTCGCGATCGGCATGGCCCGCTCGAAGTACCACCTCCTGCTCGGCAACCGGATCACCGGCCGGGAAGCCGCCGAGATCGGGCTGGTCGGCACGTGCGTCCCCCACGAGGACCTCATGCCGACCGCGAACGAGATCGCGACGCGGCTCGCCGAGGGGCCGCAGTTCGCCATCCAGGGCACCAAGGCGGCGTTGAACGACTGGTACCTGCACAACATGGGCATCTTCGAGCACTCGCTCTACGTCGAGGCCCTCAGCGCGACGCTGCCGGACGCCGAGGCCGGCATCCGCGCCGTGCGCGAGGGCACCGAACCCGAGTTCCCCGGGGCCGTCAACTCCGACAGGTACTAGCCCACGCCCCTTCCCGACCCCCAGCCAGACAAGAGAAGAGGAACTCGCACATGCAGCAGATCGCCGTCTCGTCCGACATCCCGCTGGAGATCGCCGTCGACGCGATCCCGGACGATGACCGGGTGTGGGTCCCGCAGGCCCCTGGCGTCTTCTTCCGCCCGCTGTTCATCAACACCGTGACCGGCCAGTGGTGCAACCTTCTCAAGGTGACCAAGTCAGGCATCGTCTCCCGTCATCGGCATCCCGGCATCGTCGTGGGATACGTCATCGCGGGCGAGTGGAAGTACGACGAGCACGACTGGACGGCTCGCACCGGAGGATTCGTCTACGAGCCGCCCGGCGAGATCCACACCCTGCGGGTTCCCGACCACTGCCAAGAGATGATCACCTTCTTCAACATCAGCGGCGCGATGATCTACCTCGACGAGGACGGCCGCCAGATCGGCTACGAGGACGCCTTCACCAAGTTGGACATGTGCCGCGCCCACTACGCGGCGAACGGCCTGGGAGCCGACTATGCCGACCAGTTCCGGCGCTGACCCCGGCACTCGACGCCGATGGTGTACCGGACCGAACAGACCCAAGGAGCTCTGACCATGGTGACGAAGGCCGTGTCGCGGAACGCCACCATGCGTGCCGCCGTCTGGACCGCTCCGGGACGTGTCGACGTACGCGACGTCCCGTATCCACACGTACCGGACGGATGGCTGCTTCTGCGGGTGGAGTACGGCGGCATCTGCGGGACCGACCTCGCCATCGTCGCGGGACGGCACCCCCGGGCGACCGCTCCCCTGGTGATCGGTCACGAGATCGTCGGAACCGTCGAACGAACGGGTCCGGACGGACCGCCCGCCGGGACGCGAGCGGTCGTCGAGCCGCTCATCGCCTGCGGCCGTTGCCGGGCCTGCCGCGATCAGGCGGCACACGTATGCCGCGAGCTCGAACTGTTCGGAATCGACGAGGCGGGCGGCCTCGCCGACTACATGGCGGTGCCGGCCGACCGGGTCGTCCCGGTGCGGCCCGGGGTGCCGGTTCGTCGCGCCGCATGGGCGGAGCCCCTCGCCGTCGCGGTGCACTCGGTGGCTCAAGCGCGGATGCGGGGAGGCGAGTCGGTGCTCGTCTTCGGCGCGGGCCCGATCGGCATCCTCGTCGCACTGGTCGCCCGCGAGGCCGGTGCCGCCCGGATCGTCATCGCCGAACCGAAGGCGAGCCGCAGAAGAACAGCCGCCGCCTGCGGCTTCGAAACCGTCCCCGACGGCGTCGACCCGGCGACCTGGTTCCGCTCCACGAACGCATCCGAGGGGGCGGACATCGTCTTCGACACGGCGGGACATCCCGACGTCGCCCGCGTGCTGCCCGCCTCGGCTCGCGAGACCGGCACGATCGTGCTGGTGGCCGTCTACCCGGACCCGGTGGCGCTCGACCTGAGAGCCCTGTGTTTCGGCGAGCGGCGCCTGCTCGGTTCCCGGGTCTACACCCGCGATGACCTCACCAAGGCCGTGGCACTCCTCCCGGACGACCCACTCGGCCTCGACCGCTTGCCGGTGGCGGTCTTCCCTCTGGACGAAGCCGCCGCGGCCTTCCACGCAGCGCGCGCCGGCGACGCCCCCATGAAGGTCCTGCTCGACATCGCCGCTCGTTCCGCTGTGGACGCAGTCGCGGACCGGCGCCTCGCAGGTGGTGAAGTGGCAGGACCGGCCACCGGCGAGGGCGCGCCGGAAGTGGATCTCTTCGGCACGCCCCGCGGTCCAGCTATCTCTTAAGGTACGGCTTGCGGCGCGTGGTGGGCCGCCGACTCTCCGCGGCGCAAGCCGTACCCTGAGGAGGGTTTCAGCGGAAACCCGCTGGTCCTCAAGCTACGGCCGCCCGCTTGCAAGCCACTTACAATCAGCCGAAGAACACCTCGGCCTCGGCGTAACGCGACGCCGGCACGGTCTTCAGCTCGGCCGTCGCCTCGTCGAGGCCGACCCGGACGATGTCGGTGCCGCGCAGCGCGACCATCGTCCCGTACTCTCCCTCGTGCACCGCGTCGATCGCCTGCAGCCCGAACCTGGTGGCCAGCACCCGGTCGAACGCGGTGGGGGTGCCGCCGCGCTGGATGTGGCCGAGCACGGTGGTGCGGGCCTCCTTGCCGGTGCGCTTCTCGATCTCCTTGGCCAGCATCTCGCCGATGCCGCCGAGACGTACGTGCCCGAACGCGTCGAGCTCGCCCGCCTGCAGCTCCATCTGCCCCTCGATGGGGTGCGCGCCCTCGGCCACGACGAGGATCGGCGAGTAGCGGGTGCGGAACCGCGACTCGACGTACTCGCACACCCGGTCGATGTCGAACGGCTTCTCCGGGATGAGGATGACGTTGGCGCCACCGGCCATGCCGGCGTGCAGGGCGATCCAGCCGGCGTGCCTGCCCATGACCTCGCAGATCAGCGCCCGGTGGTGGGACTCGGCGGTGGTGTGCAGCCGGTCGATGGCCTCCGTGGCGATGTTGACGGCGGTGTCGAAGCCGAAGGTGTAGTCGGTGCCCGACAGGTCGTTGTCGATGGTCTTGGGGACGCCGACGACCTGGACGCCGCGGTCGAACAGCTGCCGGGCCACGCCGAGCGTGTCCTCGCCGCCGATGGCGATCAGCGCGTCGACCCCGCTCGAGGCGAGGTTCTCCTTGATCCGGTCGACACCGCCCTCGATCTTGATGGGGTTGGTGCGCGACGAGCCGAGGATGGTGCCGCCTCTGGGCAGGATGCCGCGTACGGCCTGGATGTCCAGCGGCATCGTCTCGCCTTCGAGCGGGCCTCGCCAGCCATCACGGAAGCCGACGAACTCGTGGCCGTAAACGCTCACGCCCTTCCGGACGACGGCTCTGATCACAGCGTTGAGACCGGGGCAATCGCCACCTCCGGTGAGCACTCCGATACGCATGACGGGTTCCTCCCGATGGGGTTCACGACCAGAATCGCATTGTGCCCGTACCGTCGGGCACTGGTCTAGACCAAACCAGAGCGTACCGACCGAAACCAGTGCTGGAGGCGATTTCGTGAGCGTGTTGGCCATCGACGCGGGAACGACGGGGGTCACCGCATTGGTGGTGACCGAGGACGGCCGGATCGAGGCCCGCGGCTATCAGGAGTTCGCCCAGCACTTTCCCGAACCCGGCTGGGTCGAGCACAATCCCGAGGATATCTGGCAGGCCACGCTGAGCGCCTGCTCGGCGGCCCTGGCGACGGCCTCGGCCATCCCGGCCTGCGTCGGGATCACCAACCAGCGGGAGACGGCGGTGCTGTGGGACCGCCGGACGCTGGCCGCGCCGCGCCGCGCGATCGTCTGGCAGGACCGCCGCACCGCCGCGATCTGCGAGGACCTGCGCTCGCGGGGCCACGAGCCACGCGTGTCCGAGCTGACCGGCCTGCGCCTGGACCCGTACTTCACCGCCTCCAAGCTCGCCTGGATCGCCGCGCACGACCCGCGCGTCTGGCAGGGCGTCACCTCGGGCCAGGTCGTGGTCGGCACCGTCGACTCCTACCTCATCGCCCGCCTCACCGCGGGCGCGCGCCACGTCACCGACCCGTCCAACGCCGCGCGCACCCTGCTGTACGGCCTGAGCTCCGGCGCGTGGGAGCCGGAGCTGTGCGAGCTGTTCGGCGTGCCGGAGGCGGCGCTGCCGTCGATCGTGCCCAACTTCGGCCCGATCGGCCGGACGGATCCGGGCGCGTTCCTCGGGCTGGACCTGCCCATCAGCGGAGTGGCCGGCGACCAGCAGGCGGCGCTGTTCGGGCAGACCTGCTACGGCGTGGGCGAGGTGAAGTGCACCTACGGGACGGGCTCGTTCATCCTGACCAACACCGGCACGGAGATCGTCCGCTCACAGGCGGGGCTGCTGACCACGGTCGCCTGGCAGGCGCCTTCGGGCGAGCGCACGTACGCGCTGGAGGGGTCGATCTTCGTGACCGGGGCCGCGGTGCAGTGGCTGCGTGACGGGCTCGGCCTGATCGGCACGGCGGCCGAGTCGGAGGCGGTGGCGCGCACCGTGCGCGACAGCGGCGGCGTGGTGTTCGTGCCCGCCCTGACCGGGCTCGGCGCGCCCCACTGGGACCCGCAGGCGCGCGGCCTGATCACCGGGATCACCCGGGGCACGACCAGGGCGCACCTGGTCAGGGCCACCCTGGAGGCGATCGCGTTCGAGGTGCGGGACGTGGTGGAGGTGATGACGGACGGCACCCCGCCGGTGCTCAAGGCCGACGGCGGGGCCAGCGCCAACGACCTGCTGATGCAGCTCCAGGCCGACCAGCTCGGCACGGCCGTGGAGCGGCCGGTGATCCAGGAGACCACGGCGCTGGGCGCGGCGTTCCTGGCCGGGCTGGGCGCCGGGGTGTGGGGGTCGCGCGACGAGCTGCGCAAGACCTGGCAGCTCGACCGCCGCTTCGAGCCGGGCGGGCGCGACGACGAGGCGTACGAGCGGTGGCGCGCGGCCGTCGAGCTGGCCTCGACCCATCCGGCGTGACCTGATCGGGGACCAGCACCGGTCCCTGGCCGGGCACCGGGCCCGCCGATAGACTCATCGCCCATGATCGACGTGGACGAGCAAGGCCGCCCGGAGCCGCCCCTCACGGCCGACGAGACCGGCACCGTTCTGGGATTCCTGGACTACCAGCGCGCGACCCTGGCGTGGAAGTGCGCGGGGCTCGACGCGGCCGGTCTGAGTGTCACCGTCGGAGCCTCGTCGATGACCTTGGGCGGGCTGCTCAAACACCTCGCCCACGTCGAGGACTCCTGGTTCTCCCGGTGGCTGCACGGACACGACCGGCAGCCGCCGTGGGACTCGGTGGACTGGGCGGCCGATCCCGACTGGGCCTGGCACTCGGCGGCGCGGGACACTTCCGAACAGCTGCTCGGGCTCTGGCAGGACACCGTGGCCCGCTCCCGCACCCTGGTGGCGCAGGCGCTGGCCGAGGGCGGCCTGGACCGGCCGGCCCAGCGCACCTGGCCGGACGGCCGGGCGCCCAGCCTGCGGTGGATCCTGCTGCACATGATCGAGGAGTACGCGCGGCACAACGGCCATGCCGACCTGCTCCGGGAGGCGGTGGACGGGGCCACCGGGGAGTAACGCCCATCGTCGTGACTCCTCGGGCACCTGCGCTGGGCTTCGGTGGGCCGCCCCGGCGATAACTGTCACCTGGGCGGGCTTGCCACCCTTCGCCTAAGGGCCCTCGGCCGGTGACGAGTGATCTCGGATTCACGTGTTCATACTGGGCAACGACATGACCGCCGGCCATTGACCACGGACCCAGGCGTCGAGTCCGACCGCCTCCGGCCGCGTATCTCCAGGTAAAGAGCCGTCCTGGTCAGCGGTGGGTCTTCCGGTTCATGCGGGGTGACGAATCTAGGCTCGGGCTAATGAACCCATCGATAACACCTCGCCGGCGCACGGAGCCGCCCCAATGATGACAGGCCCCGGTCGAAATCGGCCGAGTTCGACTCCCGCCAGAAGCAGCATCCGCACGGCCGAGATCGCAGAGCCGCGCGTCAGCCGGCGGTGACGCCGCCGAAGCGGACCGTCGGGGTGGCGCGCGCGGCGGAACCGGGTGGGTGATTCGGAAGCGCGGCTCCACCTCTCCGCTCGTGATCGTTCTCTCGCCGAATTCACGGGCGCACATCCACCGCTGTCCATCAGATTGGAGCGATCCAGAACATGAGCGGCGAGCAGCGGAAATTCGAGCTGACCGGGCCGCAGATCGTGGGAAGCGCTCTCGCCGCGGTGACCGTCGCGGTGGCCGCCTCCTACCTCGGAGTGGCGGGCACCGTGATCGGCGCCGCTCTCATGAGCGCCGGCACCACGGTGGGGACCGCCGTATACACGCATTACCTCAAGCGCACCGGTGCCAAGGTCAAGAAGCACACGGTGACCGCCTGGCACGGACATCTCGCGGAAAAGGAGCCGTCCGCGGGGCAGTCCACACCGGGAGCGACGCCAGAACCGGCACAGCGCGGAAAACCGTCATGGATCAAGGTGGCCGTCGCCGCCGCACTGGTCTTCGCCGTCAGCATGGGCGGCATCCTGGCCTACCAGGCCGTAGCCGGTCAGACCGTCGCCGACCAGATCACCGGCAAGCCCAGGCAAGAGGCCAAACGCGACAAGCCACCGCTCAGGCAGCACAAGCACGTGGAGCCTGCCCTTCAGCCGCCGGCGACGCAGCCGGCCATGACTCCATCCGGGCACGTGTCCCCACGTCCGACAGCCACCACCCCGACGCCGACCGCTCAACCTGCCTCCACACCGACGAGCACGCCAGAGCCTTCCGGCTCGCCCTCACCCGCGCCGAGCCAGAGCCCGCCCGAGGGTACCGCCGAAACTCCGCCACCCGGCGAACGGCCACCATCGCAGCAGCCCGAACCGGCGGATCCACAACCGACGCGCTCGTGCCTCCCCGCGCTCGTCCCGATCATGTGTTGATCCCCGGCCCTGCCTCGGAAGTAATCCGGGAGGCGGCATATCGTCAACCTAGGGTTGACGATGTGGGTGCGTCAACTTACGGTTGACGCATGGAACACACCGTCCGTCTCGACGATCTGATCAATGCGATCAGAAGCCGCCACCCCGACAGCGACCCCCTGGGCGAGCTGTCGGACGCCGTCACGCTCGGCGAGCACCTGGGCGAGGTGGCCGACCATCTGATCGGCCACTTCGTCGACCGCGCCCGGCACGCCGGCGCCTCCTGGACCGACATCGGCCGCAGCATGGGCGTCACCAAGCAGGCCGCGCAGAAGAGGTTCGTCCCCAAGGAGGGCGGCACCGGCTCGCTGGCCGACGACCTGCGCACCTTCACCCGCTACACCGACCGGGCCCGGACGGTGATCGTACGCGCCCAGGACGAGGCGCGCCGCCTCGGACACGATCACATCGGCGTCGGCCATCTGACGCTCGGCCTGCTGCACGAGCCCCACGCACTGGCGGCCAAGGCCATGGGAGCGGCCGGGGCATCGCTCGACGCGGTGCGCGCGGCCGTGGAGCCCACGCTCGGGCCGGGGGGCGCCACGACGCCCGAGTCCGTCCCGTTCTCCGCCCAGGGCAAGAAGGCGCTGGAGCTCACGCTCCGTGAGGCGTTGCGGCTCGGCCACAACTACGTGGGCACCGAGCACCTGCTGCTCGCCATCCTGTCGGTGGAGGACGAGCCCGCCGTGCGGGCGCTGAACGACCTCGGGGTGACCAAGGCGGCCGCCGAGGAATACGTCAAGCTCGTGCTGGACGCGATCACCGGCGGGAAGGCGTAGGGGCCGCCTACCGGAGCAGCACGCAGGAGGGGCTCTCCACCTCGTGCGCCTCACCCGTCGGCTCCGGGACGCCGTCCTTGAGCGCGAACACCGCGACCCCGCCCGAGTTCTGGTTGGCGACGTACAGGCGCTCGCCGTCCACGGCGAAGTGGCGGGGCCACGTGCCTCCCGACGGCACCTCCGCCACCGGCGTCAGGTCGTCGGCCCGCAGCACGGAGATCGTGTCGGGCCCGCGGTTGGCCACGTAGACCAGGTCGCCCGCGAGCTCCAGGTGCGAAGGGGCGTTGGCGGCGCCGGTCGCGGAGGCCGGCACGCGGACGGTCCGCTCGCCGTCGACCAGCGTGACGCTGCCGTCGAGCTCGCCGGCCACGTAGAGGCGGGAGCCGGCGAAGGCGAAGTGGCGCGGGCCGGTGCCGGGCGGCAGCACGATCGGCTCCAGCGCGACGCCGTCGAGCGTGTAGCGGCGGATCTCGTCGGTGCCGAGGTCGGAGACGTACAGCAGGTCGTCGTGGAAGACGCACTGGTGGGCGTGCGGACCCTCCTGGCGGTCCGCGACCGGCCCGGAGCCCTGGTGGCCGAGCACGGTCGGCTCGCCGGTGAACAGCCCGCGCTCGTCGAGCCGGTGCAGCCCGGCGGCGCCGTCGCCGTAGTGGGCGACCGCGAGCAGGTCGCCGGATGGGTGCACCGCGACATGGCAGGGGCTGTCGCCCTCGCTGGCGCGCTCGCCCCACGGCGCGAGCGTGCCGCCCTCCGCGCCGTAGGCGGTGATCCAGCCCTGGGAGAGCTCTCCCACCGCGTAGATGACGGGCAGTGCGGGGTGTGCGGCCAGGAACGACGGCGAGGCGACCCGCGTCAGCCCCTCGCCGATCGTCAGGATGCCGGGGCCGTAGCCGCCTATGTGGAGGTGCCTCTTCACAAGGGGCATTCTCTCATGCTTGACTGAGGCAATGAGTTCGTTGACGGAGGCAAGGATCGCGGAGGTCCGGGCGTTCAACCGCTTCTACACGAAGGTGATCGGCCTCCTGCAGGCCGGCATGCACAGCTCCCCCTACTCCCTCACCGAGTGCAGGGTGCTGTTCGAGGTGGCGCACGCCGGCCAGATGGAGACCGGCGAGCTGCGCGGGCTGCTCGACCTGGACGCCGGCTACCTGAGCAGGATCCTGGCACGGTTCGACGGTGACGGGCTGATCGTCAGGGAGCGCTCGGCCACCGACGCCCGTAAGCACGTCGTACGCCTCACCCCGGCGGGCGCCGAGGCCTTCGCCACCCTCGACAGCGGCTCTGACAGGGACGCCGAGCGGCTGCTCGCCGGGCTGCCGGAGGACGGCCAGGAGCGGCTGGTCGCCGGCATGCGGACGATCAGGAGCCTGCTCGACGCTCCCGCCGAGCGGCCGCAGACTCTCATCAGGCCGCCGCGCGCCGGCGACCTGAGCTGGGTCGTCCAGCGGCACGGCGCGCTCTACGCCCAGGAGTACGGCTGGGGCATGGACTTCGAGCGCACCGTCGCGCGGATCGTCGCCGACTTCGACCAGGCGCACGACACGTGCTGGATCGCCGAGGCCGGCGGGGCGCGCGCGGGCTGCGTGTTCTGCGTGCGCCGGGACGACACCACCGCGCAGCTGCGGCTGCTGCTGGTCGAGCCGTCCGCCCGGGGGCTCGGGCTGGGCGGGCGGCTGGTCGAGGAGTGCCTGCGGCACGCCAAGGCGGAGGGCTACAAACGGATCGTGCTGTGGACCCGCGACAGCCTGGTGAGCGCGAGGCGCATCTACCAGGCGGCCGGGTTCGAGCTGGACTCCCAGGAGAAGGGGATGGAGAACGGCGTCGAGGTCAACGAGCAGATGTGGTCGCGCGACCTCTAGGCCACCAGTTGAGCGGCCCGGCCAGGCGCATCAGGCTCGGCACCAGCACCGTCCTGATCACGGTCGCGTCCACCAGCACCGCGACCGCCATGCCGAGGCCGAGCATCTGCACGAACGACACCGAAGCGGTGAGGTAGGCGGCGAACGTGAGCGCCAGGATCCCGCCCGCGGCGGTGATCAGCGGGGCGCCGTTCTGCAGCCCGGCCGCCACCGCCTCCTCCGTGTCGCCGGTCCGGTCGTACTCCTCCTTGATCCGTGACAGCAGGAACACCTCGTAGTCCATCGACAGCCCGTAGGCGACGCAGAGCATGAGGATCGGGATGCTGGTGTCGAGCGTGCCGGTGGCGGTGAAGCCGAGCAGCCCGGACAGGTTGCCCTCCTGGAAGATCCAGACCATCGCGCCGAACATGACGCCGAGGCTGAGCACGTTCAGGACGGTCGCCTTGATCGGCAGGATCACGCTGCGCGTCATGAGCAGCAGCACCAGGAACGTCACGCCGAGCATCAGCCCGAGCAGCAGCGGCAGCCGGTCGACCACCGAGGCGCGGTAGTCGGCCAGCTCGGCCGGGTAGCCGCCGACCAGCGCCGGGAAGGGCGGCTGGACGGCGCGCACCGCGTCGACGAATTGGACGGGGTCGCCGGCCATCGCCTCGGCCGAGGGCACCACCGACAGCCAGGTCCCCGCACCGCCGGCGAACCTCGACACCTCGCCGTCGCCGACCCGCTGCCCGCCCGCGAAGATCCCGGCGGCGGAGTCCACCTGGGCGACCCCTGGCACCCGGGACAACGCGCCGGCGTAGCCCGTCACGTCCTGGCCGGCGGCGCCCGTGGAGACGATCTGCACGGCGTCGGACTCCTCCGCGGAGAAGGTCTGCCTGATGAGGTCCTGCGTCTGCCGGGGCGCGGCGTCCGGCGGCAGGATCCGGTCGTCGGCGGTGCCCAGGCGCAGGCCCAGGAACGGCGAGGCCAGAATGAGCAGCAGCGCCGTGGCCAGCCCGCCGTACAGCAGCGGCCGCCGCATCACCCGGATCGCCAGCCCGTGCCAGAATCCGGCGCCCCGCGCGCTCGGCTCACGCCGTGGCAGCAGCGCGCCGCCGATCGTGGCGAGCACCGCGGGCAGCACCACGACGGCCGCGATCAGGCCGCCGACGACGACGGCGATGCCCCCGTACGCGAAGGACCGCAGGAAATCGAACGGCAGCGCGAACAGCACGGCGAGCGAGGCGGTGACGGTGAGCCCGCTGTAGATCACCGTCCGCCCGGCGTGCTGCACGGTCCCGGCGACGGCCGCGGCCCGGTCCCGCCCGGCGCGCACCTCCTCCCGGAACCGCGAGATCATGATCAGGCAGTAGTCGATGCCGAGCCCCAGGCCCATGGCGAGGATCAGGTTCAGGGCGAAGGTGGAGACGTCCACGAACAGCAGAGGGATACGCAGCAGCGCCAGCGCGACGGCCATGGCGAGCACGCCGGCCAGGATCGGCACCAGCGCGGCGACCGCGCGCCGCAGGTAGAGCCAGAGCAGCACGAAGGCCAGCGGGAAGATCACCAGCTCGGCGCGCACGAAGTCGTCCCTGGCCAGCGGCACGGTCGCCCTGAAAACCTCCTCGCCGCCTCCGGCACGCACCTGGAGCAGGTCCCCGCCCCGGGTGATGTCGGGCACGAGCCGGGGCAGCACCGTCGCCCGCACATGGTCGGCGTCGCCGGGGACGCGCACCAGGATCAGCGCGTGCGCACCGTCGCCGCTGCGCATCGTCGCGGGCCGGCCCCGGCTCCAGTAGGACTCGACCTCCGCCACGCCTTCGTGCCGCGCGACCCGCTCGGCCAGCTCCCGCCCGGCGGCGGCGACCTCGGGGTCGTCGACCGTCCCCCGCCTCGCGGTCACCAGGAAGATCATGTCGGGGCTGCCGGTGCCGAACCGCTCGACCAGCTCGGCCTGCGCCCGGTCCGACTCCGATCCGGGCGCCTCGAACCTGGACAGCGACATCCGCGGCACCGCCCCCGCGGCGAGCACGCCGGCCACTACGGCGAGCGCCAGGGCCAGCCCCAGCACCGCCCGCCGCCGCCTCGCCAGGAAGAACCCCAGCCTGCGCAGCGGCGGCCCGGCCTCATCACGCACCGGCCGCCTCTCCGTGATCAGCACCACGTCTGCCCTCGATCCCCGGGAAAAACTCGGTAAACTACTCGTGTTTCACTCATTGGACCAAGGAATACAAGCAAATGCTCGCATTTGTCAACGTGGTGCCCCATGGCTGAGCGCACCGTGCGCCGGCAGGCGCGCGGCCTGAAGCGCATGGCGGAGATCCTCGACGCGGCGCAGCTCGTCATCGCCGAGGTCGGCTATCCGGAGATGACCACGAACCAGGTCGCCGCCAGGGCGGGCCTGTCACCCGGCTCCCTCTACCAGTTCTTCCGCAACAAGGAGGAGATCCTCGACGCCCTGGTGTCCCGCTACACCGTCGAGCGGCAGGAGTTCTGGGACGCGACCCTCGCCGCCGTCTCCACCGAGACGCCGCTGGAGACGCTGGTCGGCGGGCTGGTGGACGAGAGCGTCGCCTTCAAGGGCCGCTCACCCGCCTACTGGTCGCTCCTGTACGGCAACGCCACCGGCGACCGGCTGGCCGCGGCTTCGCAGGCGCTGCACGACGCCGTCGCCCGCCAGGTCGCCGCGCTGCTCCGGCGCCGCTCCCCCGGCTTGCCCGAGGAGCGCGCCCAGCTGATAGGGACCATGGCCGTGGCGATGGTCAAGGCCGTCATGCCTCTGGTCTCCGCGGCGTCCCCCGAGCGCGCCGAGGAGCTCGTGGCCGAGCTCAAACGCGCCCTCACCCGCTACCTGGCCTAGGCACCTCGCCCTCACCCGCTCGACGCGGCCTCGCCGGGCCAGGCCGTGCGGAAGGCCCCCGCCACCTCGAAGGTGTCGCCGCCGGTGCGGCCGCGCCTGGCGGAGAAGTAGAGCCGCCCGCCGCCGGGCGCGAACGCCAGCCCGGTCAGCTCAAGGCCCGCCGGTCCGTCGAGCCTGAGGAACGGCGCGACGGTCCGGTCCGGGGTGACCACGTCGATCCGGCCGCCCCGCCGGGCCACGTAGAGGTCGCCGGACGGCGCGGACGTGAGGGCCACGACCCCGGCCGTCACCCCGGCCACGCCGCCGAAGGCGATCCGGTCGAGCGTGGAGGTCCGCGCGTCGTACGCCCACAGGGCGCCGTCGCCGCGGGTGGTGAAGAAGCAGACGCCGCCCGCGTAGTGGCAGGCGTCGCCGCCGTCGAAGCGGCGCGCGCCGCGCACCTGGTGGCGGGTCCCCTTGAGCAGGGCGGCCGGCGACGGCACCGGCTCCCAGGCGCCGGAGGCGCACAGCACCTCCAGCCTGCCCTCGGTCAGGTCACCCCAGTCCCCCGGCCGGAACCGGTAGAAGCAGCCGTCACGCTCGCCCTCGGTCAGGTAGACCACCTGCCGGTCCGGATCGCCGGCGGCCGCCTGGTGCTTGAAGCGCCCCATGTCCAGCCGGGGCCGGGCCGCGCGGGTGCCGTAGGGGTCGCACTCGAAGACGCGCCCGCGATGGCCGAGCTCACAGGAGAGCCAGGTGTGCCAGGGCGTCGCCCCGCCCGAGCGGTTGAGCTCGGTGCCGGACAGGATGCGGTAGGCGTCGCCGATCGAGCCGTCGGCCCGGAAGCACAGCGCCGAGGCGCCACCGACCAGCGGCAGCCCCGAGTTGGACACGTAGATCCAGCCCGTGCCGTCAGGGAAGCAGGCGCCGCCGTCGGGCGCGGCGTGCCAGGTCAGCCCGGCCACCTTGTGCCCGGACCGGGCCACCACCCTGCCGCGGAAACCGGCGGGAAGCGCCAGGCCGGCGACGGCGCCGGGCTCCCCGATCGGGCCGTACGGGCTCTCGCCGCCCTGCCAGAGCGGGCCCGCGCGCAGAAGAGTCTTGCGGGACATCGTCAGGCCTCCCTCTAGACGCCACGCTAGTCGACCGCACGGACATGAATGGCAGGGGATACCGAGATCGAACACCGTGGAAACTCACCCGCCGTACATCCCCTGTCGCAGCACGGCGAACCAGCGTCCGGCCTCCTGCCACCGATGCGTCAGGGTGAGACCGGTGCGCGCGGCCAGGGCGGGCAGTTCGGACACCGACACCGTCGCCCACGGGAACCAGGCGCCGACGACGCCGCCGTGGCGCAGCCGGACCCGGTCCACCGCGCCCGCCGTGTCCGGCGCCGCCACCTCGGCGATCACCTCCCCGCCCGGTCTGACCAGCTCCCGAACCCGGCCCAGCAGCGCGACCGGATCGCCGCCGATGCCGATGTTCCCGTCGGCCAGCAGCACCGTGGCCCAGCGGCCGCTCCCCGGCACCTGGCCGAACACGTCCCGGCACAAGGCCAGCCCGCCCGCCCGGCGGGTCAGCCGTACCGCGTGCGGGGTGATGTCGATGCCGAGCGCGGCGACGCCGCGCCTGGTGAGCGCGACGGTCAGCCTGCCGGGGCCGGAGCCGACGTCGAGGGTGGAACCGCCGCACCGCGACAGCATCGCCTCGTCCCCGTCGATCGGCTCCAGCCAGCGGGTGGCGTCCAGCGGTCCCCGGCGGCCGTCGGCGTACTCGAGCTCGACCTCCGCCCCCTCCAGCGAGTCGGCGTACAACGGCCCGATCATCGCGCCTCCCGCCCCGAGCTGACGGCCGGCCACGACGAGCCGGTTCCCGATAGGACCGACGACGACGAGGCGGTCCCCGGTGGGACCGCCGGCAACGACGCGCCGGCGTACGGGAGGCCGCTCGTGGCCGATGAGCCGAGGCTGGCCAGGGTGGCGGCGAAGTGGGTGTCCGGGGCCGTGGCGGCGACCTCGCGGGCGGTGGCGGCGTCGTCCACGTCGGTGAGGCGCGGCAGCGACGCCACCCGCAGCCCGGCGTCGCGCAGCCGCCGCAGCTGGGCCTCGCCCGTGCACGGCTGGGACATGGGCACGCCCAGCAGCAGCGCCGGATCGGGCACGCGCAGCCCCAGGAGCCAGTAGCCGCCGTCGCTCGCGGGCCCGAACACCGCGTCGGCCTCGTCCAGCGCCTCCCCCGCCCGGCTGAGCAGCGCGGGCGTGATCTGCGGGGTGTCCATGCCGATCAGCACGACGGGCGCGGGGTCGGCCGCGTAGGCGTCCTGGAAGGCCCAGGCCAGCCGCTCGTCCAGCCCGTCCCCTCGCTGCTCGATCATCGAGAAGCCGGGAGCCGTCAGTCGCGGGTCGTCGACCGCGAGCACCCGGCCGGCGGCGGGTGTGGCCGCCACGGCGGCGAGCGTGTCCTGCAGGCAGGCCGCCGCCAGGGCGGCCGCCTCGCCGGGGGTGTGGGGCGGGGTCAGCCGGGTCTTCACCCGGCCGGGCACGGGCCGCTTGGCGAGCACGACGATCTGCGCGCGGTTGGTCATGACCAGCCACGCTAGATCCACAGAAACGGTCCAGCTCTTACGACCTGATTACGCACCCGGCCGAGCCGACTCGCTTGATCACACGCCGGGCCGGGGCGGCACGCTTGATCACGCGCCCGGCCGGGGCGGCACGCGGAAGCCCGGGGCCGGTCGGCTCCCGGGCTTGACGGGCGTCGATCAGCGCTGCGCCTGGAACATCCAGTGCTGCTGCTCGATGTCGCGCGCGACGGCGATCAGGATGTCCTGGGTGACCAGGTCGGGTTCTTCCGTGGCGTCGATGCGCTCGCGCATCCGCCTGCTGATCCCGTCGAGAAGGTCGGTGAGGGTCGCCACCACCTTGCCGTCCTCGATCCAGCCCAGTTCGGGCTGCGGGAGCTTGGTGGACTTGGCGACGGTGGCCGCGCGGCCGTCCGCGTTGGCGCCCAGCGCCGAAAGCCGCTCCGCGACGGTGTCGGCGTGCTTGCGCGCGAGGTCCGTGACCTTGTCGAGTTGCCGGTGGATCGGCCGGAAGTGGGAGCCGATGACGTTCCAGTGGGACTGCTTGGCGACCAGCGAGAGGTCGATGAGATCGATCAGGGCACCCTGGAGTGCCTGGACGGTAGTGGTCTTGTCGTCGCCCGAGAGCGGGCCGGAAATCGTAGCCATGACCTACCCCTCCCCGCCGATCCGGCCTTCATTCCCGCTGGTCACCGCTATCCTTGACAGTGCAATAGTGACAGTGTCACTGTGGAGATATGAGCGACACCTGGACCATCGGCGAGCTGGCGGAGCACGCGGCCGACGCGCTGCGCGCGCACGGCCAGCCGCTCAACGGCCGGGTCCGCGACGTGCCGGGCGAGCGCCTGATCAGGTGGTACACCACGATCGGGCTCGTCGACCCACCGCTGTCGCGGCGCGGCAGGATCGCCCGGTACGGCAGGCGTCACCTGCTCCAGCTCGTGGCCGTCAAACGGATGCAGGCCGGCGGGATGTCCATCGCCGACATCCAGGCGGCCCTGGCCGGTGCGACGGACGCGATGCTGGAGGAGGCCGCCGGATCCGGCGCCCAGCGCCCGGCGCCGGCTGCACCGCCTCCGGACGGCCGGGGAACCAGGTTCTGGACCAGAAGCCCCGCGGACACCGTGTCCGCCCGGCCGGACACCACGCACGGCACCACGCCCCAGGGCGACGGCACTGGCGAGGGCGCGGCGGGGGCGCCGGTGCGCGGGGTCCGGCTGGGGGGCGGGGTGTCGCTGCTGCTCGACGGCGCGGGTCGCACCCTGACGAAGGACGACGTACAAGCCGTGCTCGCAGCGGCCGGACCGCTGCTCGCGGTGCTCGAAGAGAGGAAACTGACATGAGGATCACGTCGCTCGAGCCCGCCCGATGCGCACCGCTGCCCGACGCCGGGTTCGGCGCGCTGCGGACCGAGCGCGGCAACCTGCCGCTGGACAGCGTCGACGTGGCCGCCCGCATCGCCGGGCTCGACGCCGGAGTCGAGGTGACGCAGGGGTTCCGCAACCCGTTCGACGTCACCCTGGAGGCCACCTATGTCTTCCCGCTGCCCGACAGGGCGGCGGTGACGGCGTTCACCATGGAGGCGGACGACCGGGTGATCGAGGGCGTCCTGAAGGAGCGCGGCCAGGCCAGAGCCGACTACGACCGGGCACTGCGTGAAGGCAGGCGGGCGGCGATCGCCGAGGAGGACCGCCCCGACGTGTTCACCATCAGGGTGGGCAACATCCTGCCCGGCGAGCGGGTCACGATCAGGCTGACGATGAGCCAGCCGCTGCCGTACGAGGACGGGGCGGCCACCTTCCGCTTCCCGCTGGTCGTCGCGCCGCGCTACATCCCCGGCAGCCCGATCGACGGTCCGCCCGCCGGTGACGGCACCGCGCCCGACACCGACGCGGTGCCCGACGCCTCCCGGATCACTCCCCCGGTCCTGCTGCCTGGCTTCCCGGACCCGGTCCGGCTCAGCCTCACCGCCACGGTCGACGCGGGCGGGCTGGAGCTGCGGGAGCTCGCCTCCAGCCTGCACGTGGTGGAGGAGGAGGCCGGCACCGTACGACTGCGCCCCGGCGAGCGGCTGGACCGCGACTTCATCCTGCGGCTGGCGTTCGACGCGTCCACGTCGTTGCGGCTCGACGGCGCGGGGACGTTCGCGCTGACCGTCGTGCCGCCGGAGCTGGAGTCGGCCCGCCGGCCGCGCGACCTGGTGCTGCTGCTGGACCGGTCGGGCAGCATGGGCGGCTGGAAGATGGTCGCCGCGCGCAGGGCGGCGGCCCGCATCGTGGACACGCTCACCCCGCAGGACCGCTTCGCGGTGCTGGCCTTCGACTCGGTGGTGGAGTCCGCCTTCGAGGGCCTCGCCGAAGGATCCGACCGCCGGCGCTACCGCGCGGTCGAGCACCTGGCGCGGGTGGACGCGCGGGGCGGCACCGAGCTGCTCGAACCGCTGCGCCAGGCCATCGCCCTGCTGGACGGCCCGCACGACCGGGAGCGGGTCGTGGTGCTGGTCACCGACGGCCAGGTGGGCAACGAGGACCAGATCCTGGAGCAGGCCGGCGGGGCGCTGTCGGCCATGCGGGTGCACGCGGTCGGCATCGACCGGGCGGTGAACGCCGCCTTCCTCGGCCGGCTGGCCGGGCTCGGCGCGGGCCGCTGCGAGCTGGTGGAGTCGGAGGACCGGCTGGACGCCGCCATGGAGCAGATCCACCGGCGGATCGGCGCGCCGCTGGTGACCGACCTGTCGCTGAAGGACCTCGACGTCGAGCCGGGTACGGTCACCCACCTGGGCAGCATCTTCCCCGGCGTGCCGCTGCGGGTGCACGGCCGCTACCGGGGCGGCTCGTCGGTGACCGTGCGCGGGCTGGCGGCGGGCACGCCCTGGGAGCAGCGCGTGCCTGGCGGCGTCGTGGACAATCCGGCCATCCGCGCCGTCTGGGCGCGCGCTCACCTGCGTGAGCTGGAGGACCGGTACGCCATGGGCGAGCACGAGCTGGAGGCGGAGATCGTACGCGTCTCGCTGGAGTACGGCGTGCTGTGCCGGTTCACCGCGTACGTGGCGGTGGACAGCCGGCAGGTCGCCGACGGCGGCCCCGAGCACCGCGTCATCCAGCCGGTGGAGCCGCCGAGCGGCTGGGAGCAGCCGCCGAGCGCGCCGATGTCCTTCGGCTTCGCCGCGATGGCGGCGCAGTCTCCCCGGGGGATGAGCACCATGGCCGCGCCCGACCCCGGCTTCTCCGCCACCCTGGGCGCGGAGGCCGGGCCCGCCGGGATGCCACCGGCCGGGATGCCGGCGGGCGGAAGGCCGGGAGGCCACCCGCGCGCGCCGATGTTCGCCCGGCCCGCGCCGCCCAGTCCCGCGCCGCACGGCCTGGACACGGTCAGGGCGCAGCTCGTCGCGGAGCTCGACCGGCTCACGGCCCTGCGCACCCCGGACGTGCTCTACCTGGCCGACCTCGGCTCCCGGCTGGCGGCGCTGGCGGCCCACCTCGGCGGCCACGCCGAGCTCGCCGCCCTGGCCCGCGAGCTGGAGGCGGCCGAACAGCCGGGCGCCGACCCGGAGGCGCTGCGGCTGCGCGCCGTCGAGGTCCTCACGGCCCTGACGGGAGGCTCACCGACGACCGGCCCCGACGCCCCTCACCGCCCCTTCTGGAAGCGCGCCTGACCCGGCCGGGCGGCGTCGCTCGCCGCGGGCGTACCGGTGGCCGCGAGCCGGCAGATCAGGATGAGATCGGCCGGCTCGCGGGGGACGGGCAGCGGCGCCGGGACCATACTCTGGACGGGTGACCACACTCGTCCTCGACGGTGGCCTGTCCACCCAACTCGAAGCGCTCGGCGCCGATCTCGGCGACGAGCTCTGGTCCGCGCGGCTGCTCCTGGAGGATCCGGCGCTCATCAGGAGCGCGCACGCGGCCTACTTCTCCGCCGGGGCGGACGTGGCCACGACCGCGAGCTACCAGGCGTCCCTGCCCGGCTTCGCCCGCAAGGGCCTGGACGCGGCGCAGGCGGAGCGGCTGATGAGGCTGTCGGTGGAGCTGGCGGCACAGGCCCGCGACGAGGCGGGCGGCGGCCTGGTGGCGGCCTCGATCGGCCCTTACGGCGCCTTCCTGGCCAACGGCGCCGAGTACACCGGCGACTACGACCTCGACGAGGACGGCCTGCTCGCCTGGCACCGGCCGCGCTGGGAGATCCTCGCCTCGTCCGAGGCCGACCTGCTGGCCTGCGAGACCATCCCCTCCTACGCCGAGGCGAAGGCGCTGGCCAGGCTGCTGGCCGAGACGCCCGCGGTCAAGGTGTGGGTGAGCTTCTCCTGCCGTGACGCCGCCCACCTCAACGACGGCACCCCGATCACCGAGGCGGCCGCGCTGTTCACCGGCGACTCGCAGGTGGTGGCCGTCGGCGCCAACTGCACGGCGCCGCGCCACATCCCCGGCCTGATCGCCTCGCTCACCGGGAGGCTACCGGTGGTGGTCTACCCCAACTCGGGAGAGACCTGGGACGCCGGGCGACGGCGGTGGACGGGCACGGCCGACCCGGTGGAGTACGGCCAGGCGGCCAAGGAATGGCAGGCCGCGGGCGCCTCGCTGATCGGCGGCTGCTGTCGCACCACTCCCGAGCACATCAGGCAGATCCGGGCCCACCTGTCCTGACACCCGGACCGCCCCCGGACTGACCCGACCGCCGGACTGTTGAGACAGCTGGACCGACCGCTGGACCGACCGCTGGACGGGGGCCGCGTACAGGGCGTCAGGCGGAGACGGACGCCGGGGTGCGGCGACGGCCGAGCACGGTGTCGAGCGCCAGCGCGCCGCCGCCGGTGAAGCCGATGGCCAGGCTGGCCGCGGCGAGCGCCAGGACGAACTCGTAGCCGCCCTCGGCCGCCGAGAAGCCGGCCGACAGGTGCACGAACAGGATCGCGCCCACCATGTCGAGCGCCAGCAACGTCCCGGCGATGGGCAGCCCGACGCCGAGGATCAGCGCGATGCCGCCGGCCACCTCGAGCGCCGCGACCAGCGGGGCGGCCACACCGGCCAGCGGGATCCCGACCGACTCGAAGAACTTGGTGGTGCCCGCGATGCCCATCGTCGCGAACTTCTGGTAGCCGTGCACCAGGAAGATCACCCCGATGGCCACCCGAGCGAGCAGCAGTGAGACATTACGCGCCTGGTCGATCATCCTGACTCCTCATTGTTTGTTCAGATTTGAACCAGCAGGTTAGCGCGAAGTACAAAAGTGAACAACCAGTACACTTGGGCGGTGACAGAGACCCGGTGGCTCGACGCGACAGAAATGGCGGCCTGGCGCGCCTTTGTGTCCACCACACATCTGCTCGAACGGCGCATTGAGGAGCAGCTCAAATCGGCCGCCGGGCTGACCCATCCACAATACGAGGTCCTGGTCCGGTTGGCAGACGCACCGGGCCGACAGATGCGCATGTCAGAGCTCGCCAGGGTCGTCGTGGCATCGAAAAGCGCGCTTACCTACCAGATCACCCAGTTGGAGAAGACGGGGCTGGTCGAGCGGACCACCTGCCCGTCCGACGAGCGGGGCGTCCTGGCCGTGATCACCGAGGCGGGGCTGGAGTGCCTGCGCCGGGTGGCCCCCGGTCACGTGGACGTGGTGCGCGCCTTCCTGATCGACCAGCTCACCCGGGAAGAGCTCGAGTCGATGACCACCGCCATGCGCAAGACGGAGCAGGCGCTGCGCCGGTGACCCGGTGTGGTCGGCTCAGCCGCCGGTCGCGCGGGCCGCGCGCTCCATCTCCACCTTGGCGCTGGCGGCGTACTTGTCGACGTACTCCTGCTCCGACAGCTCCATCAGGGCGTACATGATCTCGTCCGTCACCGCGCGCAACACCAGCCGGTCCTCCTCCATCCCGTAGTAGCGGGAGAAGTCCAGCGGCTTGCCGAACCGGATGCCGGGCCGGATGCCCAGCTTGGGCAGGTGGCTCCCCGGAGGCATCATCTCGAAGGTGTTGATCATCGCCCACGGGACGACCGGCGCGCGCGACTCCAGCGCCAGCCTGGCGACGCCCGTCTTGCCCTTGTAGAGGCGCCCGTCGGGCGAGCGGGTGCCCTCCGGATAGATGCCGAGCAGGTGGCCCTCGCGCAGCACGCGCAGGCCGGTGCGCAACGCGGCCTCACTGGCCTTGCCGCCCGAGCGGTCGATCGGCACCGTGCCGACCCCGCTGAAGAACAGCCTGCTGAGGTAGCCTTTGATGCCACGGCCGGTGAAGTAGTCGGACTTACCGAGTGAGATGACCTTGCGGCGCAGATTCAGCGGGCCGAAGAAATGGTCGGCGAAGGACAGATGATTTCCGGCCAGGATGGCCGGCCCCTGCTTGGGCACGTTCTCGACGCCTTCGGCCCATGGGCGGAAGACGATGCGGAGGATCGGCCCCAAGATGGCCTTGACCACCCAGTACAACACCCGGCCACCTCTTCCTCATGCTTTGGTCTCAAGCGTAGTCATCATTCCACCTAGACCCCGATGCTCCTACACCAGCGCTCGCACAATTGCCCCAGATCGTGCGACGATCGGGCAGTTCGGGGATGAAATTGCATGGAGGAGCTGTTATGCCGCTCATGCCAGGCGCTGAGCCGTACCACCACCAAGCAGGCGAGGTCGGTGTGCTGCTGTGCCACGGCTTCACCGGCACCCCGCAGTCGCTCCGGCCGTGGGGCGAGCATCTGGCCGGGCACGGGGTGAGCGTGTCGCTGCCCCGGCAGCCCGGACACGGCACCACCTGGCAGGAGATGAACCACACCCGGTGGGAGGACTGGTACGCCGAGGTCGACAAGGCGTTCAAGGACCTCCAGGGCCGCTGCACAGAGGTGTTCGTGGCGGGGCTGTCGCTGGGCGGCTGCCTGGCGTTGCGGCTGGCCGAGGTGCACGGCGAGGCGATCAGAGGGGTTATGGTGGTCAATCCCTCGATCACCAACGACGTGCCGCTGCTGCGGCTGGCGCCGGTGCTCAAGTGGTTCATCGCGTCAGTGCCGGGGGTGGCCAACGATGTGAAGAAGCCGGGAGTGTCCGAGCTGGCCTATGCCCGCACTCCGGTGAAGGCGGCCGCGTCGCTGCCCGAGCTGTGGTCGCTGGTCCAGGCCGATCTCCACCGGGTGGTGCAGCCGCTGCTGGTCTTCCACAGCGCCGACGACCACGTGGTGAAACCGAAAAGCGTGGCGATCATTCGCCAGAAGGTGCCTCAGGCCACGATCGAGGAGCTTACCGATAGCTACCATGTTGCGACGCTGGACAACGATGCCGACAGGATCTTTGCCGGCAGCCTCGACTTCATCCGGACACATGCCTCGGTACCCTTGCAGAGGGACTGATCGCACCCAGGGGGAAGTCGCGATCGCTGCGGAGAGGCCGATCTAGGTGACGCCCCAGAGTGACGAGGACGAGGTCTGGCGGCAGATCGTCGCGTCCTTCAACGACACGGCCGAGCGCGACTCGGCTGACCAGCCATGGCCGGACAGCGAGAACGTCCCCGCCGAGCCCCTGCGCCGGGTGGTGAAGCCGCCGGAGGAGTTCGACGACGAGCAGCCGCCCGGCGAGCGGGACGAGGCCGGCCAGGCGACCGACGAGTCCGAGGAGGACGACGAGGAGCAGGACGAGGGGCACTTCGAGCCTCCCGTGCCGCCCCCGCTGCCCAAGCTGGACCTGACGACCAAGCTCGCGTGGGTGGCGCTGTTCGGCGGCCCCGCCTATCTGCTGGTCGCGGCGGTGGCCGACTGGCACATGGACGGCTGGGCGCTGTTCACCGCCGTGGCCGCGTTCATCGGCGGGTTCGTGGCGCTGGTGGTGCGGATGGGCGACGGCCCGCCCGGCAACGACGGCTGGGACGACGGAGCGGTCCTCTAGGACGCTAGGCCCAGGACGCTAGGCCCAGGACGCTAGGACTTGGCGGGCTCGGGGACACCGGGCCCGAAGGACTCCACCACGTCGGTGTAGCGCTCCCGGGCGTCCACGGCGTGCCCGACCGCCCACACCGCCTGCTTGCCCGCCAGGTAGGTGACGGCCTGCAGCCTGACGCTGCTCCTGCCTTCCACCTCGCCGCCGCGGATGACCTCGCACGAGCGCTTGTCGCAGCGCAGCATGAACGGCTCCGCCGCGCGCTCCGGGTCGTACCCGGAGATCCAGTAGTGGCCCTTGCCGTCACCCGTGACGCCGTACAGGCGCACGGACCGGATCGGCAGCGCCAGCTGCCGCCAGCGCTTGCCGTTCCAGGCGAGCGCGAGCGGCTCCACCTCGCCGGGACCGCGGTAGACGCCGCCGACGGCCAGCGCCCGCTTGCCGCTGTCGACCTGGATGTCGCGCAGGTAGCCGCCCGGGATGTGCGGCACCGGCATGGACTTCCAGGTGTCGCCGGTGTGGTGCATGATGAGCGGCGCCGTGCCGGTGTCGCCGACGGCGAACGCGCCGGCCACCGCGTAGAGGGCGCCCTCCTCCTTGGTGACCTGGAAGGTCCACTCACCCTCGTGCCAGCCGACGATCAGGCCGTTGTCGTCGCGGCTGCCGACCGCCACCACGCGCTCGTCGCCGGCGTAGACGCCGCCGAGCCAGTCGCCGCTGCGCAGCCCCTCCGGCCTGACCCGGTCGAAGCCGTTCACGTCGCCGCGGGCGAGGTAGGGCAGGCCGTCGTGGCCGTCTCCGGCCGCCCACACCTGGCCGGCCGAGGCGGAGACGGCACGCAGGTTGCCGGCGCCGGTGGAGTCGCGGATGGCGACCTCGCTCCAGCGCTCGCCGTTCCAGTGGCGGATCGTGCCGCGGTTCTTCCACACGTCCCAGATCTGCTGCTGGCCGACCGCCCACACGTCGCCGGAGGACAGGGCCAGCACGTCGGACAGCGATCCGTCGGCCGTCAGGCGTACGGTGCTCGACTCCTGCCACGCGTCGATGGCGGCGGGGCGGGGGTCGGTGTGGCGGGGGTCGGCGTGCGCGGCGGGTGAAGCCGCAGGCAGGGCCACGGACGTCGCCAGGATCAAGGTGAGCGCACGCCGCAGAGTGCGACGGGTCATGAGCAAATGCTATTGGGTGAGCGGTGTCGATTGCCCGTTACGGGACAACTCGCAACTCGGCGAGGACCGGCAGATGGTCGCTCGCCTCGGTCAGATCGGCGTTCGCGGCGGCCACGCCGCCGCAGGAGACGACGCGCGTGTCGCGCGTGGCGAACAGCGCGTCGATGCGATGCTGGGGCCGCCTGGCGGGGAAGGTGAGCCCGTCGCCACCGGGCGCGGCGGCGTAGCAGTCGGTGAGCTGGGCGGCGAGGTAGCGCCAGGTGGGCCGCTGCGGGTGCTCGTTGAGGTCGCCGCCGAGCAGCATCCCGGCGTCGAACCTGGAGGCCGCGCGGCGCATCAGCGCCATGGCCTCGGCGGCGTGCCGGAGCCTGGCCGGCTCGCTGAGATCGAGGTGGAGGGAGCCGACGGCGAGCCGGACCCCCTCGACCGCCACGACGGCGACGGCCAGCGCGCGGGTCTCCAGGCCGGCGATGACGCTGAGCAGGTGGCTCTCGGCGTGCAGCACCTCGACGCGGGGGCCGGTGAGCACGGCCACGCCACCGCGCCTGCGGCCCGCGGCGACCCGCAGGCCGCACCGGGCGGCCAGGTCCCGGCGCCTGGCCCGCCAGTTGAGCAGCCGGGGCGCCTCCTGGACGCACACGACGTCGGCGCGCATGGCGCTGATCACCCGCCGCAGGGCCGGGACGCTGTCCCTCAGGCCTCGCACGTTGTAGGTGGCGGCGGTGACGGTCACGTACGGCCCACCATGGGTCAGCGCGCCGGTCAGCGCCTGCGGGCCAGGTCGGCGGCGCCCACCAGGCCGGCCGAGGCGCCGAGCTCGGCCAGGCGCACGTCGGCGACCGGCCGGTGCCCCTTGCCGGTCAGCCGCTCCTCGAACGCCTCGCGGGCCCGGTCGAAGAACAGGTCGGCGGCGCGGGACACGCCGCCGCCCAGGATGAAGCAGCCGGGGTCGAGCACCGCGGCGAGGTCGGCCATGCCCTGACCGAGCCAGTCGGCGACGGTGGCGAACGCGTCGAGCGAGGCCTTGTCACCCTGCCGGGCCGCCTCGGTGACCTCCTCGCCCTCGATCTTGCCGCCGGCCAGCCCGATGAGGATCTCGGCCCGTTCCGGGTGCGCGCTGGCGGTCTCCCTGGCGTCGGCGACCAGCGCGTTGCCGCTGGCGTACTGCTCCCAGCAGCCGTGGCGGCCGCATCCGCACAGGCGCCCGTCCGGCACCACCTGCATGTGGCCCAGCTCGGCGCCCATCCCCCACCGGCCACGGTAGAGGCGGCCGTCGAAGACGATGCCGCCGCCGATGCCGGTGCCGACGGTCAGGCAGATGACGTGGGACTGCCCGCGGCCGGCGCCGAACCTGACCTCGGCCCAGGCCATGGCGTTGGCGTCGTTCTCCACCACGACGGGCAGCCCGACCAGCCCGCTGATCTTCTTCTGCAGCGGCTCCTCGCGCCAGGCGAGGTTGGGGGCGAAGCGCACGATCGAGCGGGTCTCGTCGACGAACCCGGCCGCGCCGATGCCGACGGCCTCGATCTGCCGGCCCTGCGACAGCTCGCGCACGACGTCGGCGACCGTGTCGGCGACCACGTCCGGCCGGTCGGCGGCGGTCGGCCTGAGTGTGTGGGCGACGATCGTTCCGTCATCGTCGACCACACCCGCGGCCACCTTGGTGCCGCCGATGTCCACACCGATCGTGAGCATTACCGATGTCCCCTTTATCCCAGATCTATGTGTTCCACATTGTCGCGGCCGTCGTCGTCTCGCGGTGTACGGGGGGTGGCCGGCTTGTTCAGCGAGTCGAGGGCCTGGCGGAACGCGGCGAACAGCTCGCCGCCCGCGGCCATGATGTGCCCGGCGACGTCGCCGGCCGCGCCGCCGACACCGGACCCGGCCCCCGCGGCGGCCGCCTCACGCTGGGCGGCGATGGCCCGGCAGAAGGGGCACGCGCGGCAGATGTACTCGTCCTCGGGCTCGGAGACCGCCTCGCCCCACACGTCCTTCTCCGTGCGGGAGCCGCCCCCGCCCGTGAAGGAGTTGAACACGCTCTTGCCGACCTGGCGGGTGGCGCGTCCCTGGATCGCGTCGAAGAGCTTGCGCGCCTCCTCCGCGACGGTCCCGATGGGATCCCTGTCGTTGTTAGCGGTGTTGTCTGTCATGTGCCCTCCCGGCTCGTGCGCTCACCCTCGTGGCTCACGTCGCGGCCGGTCCCGCATCCGGGTGGCCCGTTACGTTAGCTTCGTCGGGTTTCGCCTCCGAGGTGAACCGTACCCGGAGGACGCCGTCGCGGAGCACCGCGCCGCTGATCTTCCGGCGGGCCAGCGACGAGGGCAGCGCCAGGATCCTCCGGTACGGGCCCGTCGTGATGATCAGCTCGTCGCCCTTGCGGGCCAGGTCGACGTCACCCCGCTCGGCGCCGGGCAGGGCGAGGGTCAGCTCGTCGGCGGCCAGCCGCAGCGGCGGCGGCGCCGTGGGGGCGGCGAACGGGTCGGCCTCGCCGTAGAGCACCGCGCCGACCTCGGCCAGCGCGTCCTTGCCCACGGGCTCGGCCGGCAGGTAGGGGACGACGTGGATGGGCAGCGGCGCGAACGACTCCTCCGCCTCGGCCAGCAGCCGGGACTGAGCCGCCACCCACTGAGCACGCCACTCGTCGGCGCCACCGGCGGGGAAGACCCGGTTGGCGATGACGGCGTCGACGCGGTAGCCGTACAGGTTGAGGGAGGTGAGGGTGCGGCGGGCCTCGGCGAGCACCACGGACTCGGGGGTGAGCACCAGGCGCACCGAGGCCCGGTCGCCGGTGAGGAGCTCGCGCACCTCCAGCAGGCCGCGGTGGAGGCGCTCACCCGCGCCCATCACCTCCTCCCCCGGCGTGCTGACGCGGGCCACGCCGCGCACGAACGGGGAGACCAGCCGCATCAGCTTGCGGCCGACGGGCATCAGCCTGGTCATGTGCCACTCGAGTGCCTCGGGCAGGGCGAGCAGCCGCAGCGTCTCGGCGGTGGGGGCGCAGTCGACGACGATGACGTCCCAGCGGCCCTCGCGGGCGTGCTCGCGCAGCTCCAGCAGGGCGATGATCTCCTCGGCGCCGGGCAGGACGGTGATCTCCTCGGAGGTGATCTCGTCCAGGCCCAGCTCGATCAGGAGGTTGCGGGCGTAGTCCTGCAGCTCGCCCCAGTGGCGCTCCATCGTCGCCTGGGTGTCGACCTGGTGCAGGTGCAGGCCCGGCGCGACCTCCAGGTCATCACGATCCGGCCGCACGTCGAGCGCGTCGGCCAGCGAGTGGGCGGTGTCGGTGGAGACGACCAGCGTCTTGAGCCCGCGCTTGGCGGCGAGGGTGGCGGTGGCCGCCGCGGCGGTCGTCTTGCCGACGCCGCCTTTGCCGGTGAAGAGCAGGACCCGGGGGCTCACCTTCAGCGGCCTTCGACGCGCTTCTTGAGCCCCTTGAGGGCGGTGTCCACGATCACCTTCTCCGCCTTGCGCTTGATCATCCCGATCATGGGGACGGCGAGGTCGACCGCGAGCTCGTACGTCACCTCGATCCCCCTGCCCGTGTCGCCGAGCAGATAACTCCCGTCGAGCCGCGAGACCATCTTGCCGGGCTCGGTCACCCGCCAGCTGACGCTCTGGTCGTCCTGCCAGGTGTAGGCGAGGGTGTAGGTGTCGCTGATCACGCCGGCGTCGAGGACGAACCGGACCGTCTCCGGTCTGCCGTCGGCGCCCGTGGTGAGCACCTCGGTGCTCTTCACCTGCCCGGCCCACTCGGGGTAGGCCGCCAGGTCGGCGATGACCGCCATCACGGCGGCGCGGCCGGCGTCGATGGTGATGCTCGAAGTGGTGCGATCAGCCATGCGACCACCGTAGTGCAGAATCGGTCGATCGCGGTGGACTCCGGTTCTCACCATTCGAGGACGTACGGAACGCCTTTTCCCCGGAAATGACCCACGTTCACACATTCGGTGCGGCCGATGCGGGTGCGCCGGTGGAGCGGCTGGTGCACATGCCCGAACAGGGCGTAGCGCGGCTGCGTGCGCCTGATCGCCTCCAGGGTCGCCTCGCTGCCCCGCTCGAAGCGCCTGGCGACCACGTCGTAGAGCAGTTCCGGCACCGCGGGCGGGATGTGGCAGCACAACACGTCCACCTCTCCGACGGCCGCCACCTTGGCGGCGTACTCCTCGTCGCTGATCTCGTACGGCGTGCGGTAGTCGGTCCGCAGGCCGCCGCCGACGAAGCCGAAGCGCAGGCCGCCGATCTCCACGCTCTCGCCGTCGAGCACCCGCTGGCCTGGCCGCAGGTAGTCGCCCCACAGGCGCGGGATGTCCACGTTGCCGTAGGTGAGGTAGGAGGGCACCGGCATGGCGGCGAACAGGTCGCGGTACTGGGCGCGCACGTTGCGCTCGATGTGCTCGCGCGGGTCGCCGCCGAGGCTCGCCCACAGCGTGGCGGCCATGGCCCTGGCCTCGTCGAACCGCTTGGCGGTGCGCAGGGCGATGAACCTGCCGGCCTGCTCCGCGCCGAACAGGTCGGCGAAGATGCCCTGCGCGTGGTCGGCGTAGTCGATGAACAGGATCAGGTCGCCGAGACAGATCAGGGCGTCGGCGCCGTCGCCCGCCCGGGCCAGCGCGTCGGTCCGGCCGTGCACGTCGCTGACCACGTGGACCCTCATGCGGGGCATCTTACGAGCCGGGACTGCTAGCGTGATGAACGGCCTTCATAACGCCTGGATGACGAGGGCTACCGGCGCGTAACTTAACCCGGTAACGTCCAGGCCGTCATCCGTGGCGTGCACCCGGAGGAGTGTGGATCCGTGCGCGAGTACAGCGTCCCCGTGCTGGTGGATGTTCCCGCCTCAGCCTGTCTGACCGACACCGTCTTCGAGCGGGGTGAGCGGGAGCCCGGCAGGGTCATCATGCGCCGCAAGATCGGTGACGGCTGGCCCGCCGTGACCGCCGGCGAGTTCCGCGACCAGGTGGTGGCGCTCGCCCGTGGGCTGGTCGCGGCCGGGATCGAGCACGGCGACCGGGTGGCGCTGGTGTCGCGCACCCGCTACGAGTGGACCCTCATCGACTACGCGATCTGGACGATCGGCGCGGTGACCGTGCCGATCTACGAGACGTCCTCGGTCGAGCAGGTCCGGTGGATCCTGTCCGACAGTGAGGTCAAGGCCGCCTTCGTCGAGCTCGACGCGCACGAGGAGACCGTGCGGGAGGCCGCGCCCACGCTGAAGAACGTCTGGCGGGTCGACGCCGCCCTCGACGGCTCCGGCGTCGAGGACGCCGAGGTGGCCGGGCGCAGGGCGCGGGTGACCGCGTCGGACCTGGCGACGGTCGTCTACACCTCCGGCACCACCGGCAGGCCCAAGGGCTGCCTGATCAGCCACGACAACCTGCTGTTCACGGCGCGCAACGTGGCGTCGGGGCCGCTGGAGCCGCTGTTCTCCGCCAAGGATCCGGCCGGGCTGCTGTTCCTGCCGCTGGCGCACATCTTCGCGCGCATGATCCAGGTGGTGCTCATCGAGGCGGGCGCGGTCATCGCGCACACCCCGAACATGAAGAACGTCGCCCCCGACCTCCAGGACTTCAAGCCGACGTTCCTGCTGGGCGTGCCCCGGGTCTTCGAGAAGGTCTACAACAGCGCCGAGCAGAAGGCCATCGCGGGCGGCAAGGGCAAGATCTTCGCCCGCGCCGTGGACGTGGCCGTCGCCTGGAGCAAGGCCGAGAGCGCCGGCGGGGCGGGCGTCGGGCTCCGGCTGCGGCACGCCCTGTTCGACAGGCTCGTGTACGGCAAGCTCCGCGCGGCTACGGGCGGCAGGCTGTCGGCGGCGGTGTCCGGCGGATCGGCGCTGGGCGAGCGGCTGGGCCACTTCTTCAAGGGCGTCGGCATCGAGGTCTTCGAGGGCTACGGCCTGACCGAGACCTCCGCCCCCTGCTCGGTCAACATGCCGGGCGCCAACAAGATCGGCACGGTGGGCAAGCCGCTGCCGGGCGTCACCCTGCGCATCGCCGACGACGGCGAGGTGCTGGCCAGGGGACGCAACGTGTTCGGCGGCTACTGGCACAACGACGAGGCCACGGGCGAGGTGCTCGACGCCGACGGGTGGTTCCACACGGGCGACGTGGGCGAGCTCGACGCCGACGGCTACCTGAGCATCACCGGCCGCAAGAAGGAGATCCTGGTGACGGCCGCGGGCAAGAACGTCGCGCCGGGCCCGCTGGAGGACGCCCTGCGGGCGCATCCGCTGATCTCCCAGGCCATGGTCGTGGGTGACGGGCGGCCGTTCGTGGCGGCCCTGATCACCCTGGACCCGGAGGCGCTGGAGCAGTGGGCGCCCGCCAACGGGCTGTCCTCCGCCGCGCCCGCCGAGCTGCGCGCCGACGCGCGGATCCTGGCGGAGGTGCAGGGGGCGGTCGACCGGGCCAACAGCATGGTGTCCAGGCCGGAGCAGATCAAGAAGTTCACCGTGCTGGCCGCGGACATCACCGAGGAGAGCGGCCACCTGACGCCGACGCTCAAGGTCAAGCGCAACCTCATCGTGAAGGACTTCGCCGCCGACATCGAGGCTCTCTACACCGGGGACCAGCGCTAGAGCAGCGCTACAGCAGGGCCCGTCACAGCAGGGGCCGTCACAACAGGGGGCCGTCACAGCAGGGCGCGGAAGCGGGCGGCCGCCTGGTCCCAGGACCACTCCCCGGCGATCCAGTCGCGGCCGGCCGCGCCGAGCTTGCGCGCCTGGTCGGGGTTGGCCAGCAGCTCGATCAGCGCGGCGGCGATGTCCTCGACGCTGTCGCCGTCGACGACGAGGCCGGTCTCGCGGTGCCGCACCGCCTCGGGTGCGCCGCCGGAGTCGCCCGCCACGACCGGCAGCCCGGTCGCGGACGCCTCCAGGAAGACGATGCCGAGCCCTTCCACGTCCACGCCGCCCCATCGGGTGCGGCACGGCATGGCGAAGACGTCGGCGGCGGCGTAGTAGCCGGGCAGGTCGGCGGCGGGGACGGTGCCGGTGAACACGATCGACGGCCGGCCCGCCGCGAGCTTGTCCAGCTCGCGGCGGTACGGGCCGCCGCCCACCAGCAGCAGCACCGCGTCCGGCACCGCCCGCAGCACCTCGGGCCAGGCCCGGATGAGCTGGTCCTGCCCTTTGCGCGGCACCAGCCTGGACACGCAGGCGACCACCGGCCGGCCGCTCAGCCCCGCGAGCTCGCGCGGCTCCGCCCTGACCGCCGGGGGGCGGAACAGCTCGGTGTCCACGCCCGGCGCGAGCCGTACCAGCTTGTCCTCCCCGATCACGGCCGCCAGCCGGGCGCGGGTGTAGTCGCCCAGGTAGGTGACCACGTCGGCGTGCTCGCCGATCCTGCGCAGCACCGAGCGGAAGACCGGTGCGCCGGCCCACGACGCCTCGTGGCCGTGGGTGAGCATCACCACCCGCCGCGCGCCCGCCGCGCGCAGGCGCGGGGCGAGCAGGCCGAGCGGCGCCGCCGCGCCCAGCACGACCGTGCCCGCGCCGTGCTCGGCGACCAGCCGGGCGGCCCGGCGGGCGACGGCGGGCGTGGGCAGCATGAGCCGGCCCGGGTGACGCACGATCCGGTACGGCTGCCGCCGGTCGAATTCGGCGCACCCGGGCCAGGCCGGGGCGTAGACGGCCGCGTCCGGCGTGCGCAGGGCGAGGCCGTGCACGAACGACTGGATGCCGCCCGGCCGGGGCGGGAAGTCGTTCGTGACGAAGACCACCTTGGTCACGGGCCGGGGACGCCGTTCAGTTCTGCCCAGGAGCGCGCGAGGGCGATCCGCTGAGGAGTCGTGGGATGAGATGCATAGAGCACATATTCCACCGCATCCGGCGACAAGTCAGAAATGTTGGTGCTTGCCAGGCGTTTCTGCATCGCGGCGAACGTGACCGGGTCCCTCGTCAGGTCCAGGGCATGGACATCGGCCCTGGCCTCGACGGTGCGGCTGAGCATGTTCTGGACGGGGCCGGACAGGAACGTGGCCAGGGTCATCAACCCCATGATCACGCCGACCGCGCGGGGATCGGTGATCGAGGCGATGCCCGTACGCCTGCGCAGCAGCCGGAACCCGAGGAACAGCATGATCGCGCCGAGCGCGGTCCCCATCGCGCCGACGAGCGTGCCGTAGAGCACGTCGTCACGCTTGGCGTGACCCAGCTCGTGCGCCACGATCAGCTCCACCTCGGGCTGCGGCGCCTTGAGCAGGGTGTCGTAGACCACGATCCGGCGGGTGGCGCCGAAACCGGAGACGTAGGCGTTGAGCGCGGTCGTCCTGCGTGAGGCGTCGGCCACCAGCACGTCCTCCACCGGGACGCCGTCGCGCTCGGCCATCGCCATCAGGTTGGTGCGCAGCGGCCCGGCGGGCATGGCGTGGAAGTCGTTGAACACCGGCTCGAACACCACGGGGTAGACGAAGGAGGCGCTCACGGTCAGCGCGAACGCCCCCACCGCGGCGGGAATCCACCAGCGCCTGATCCGGCGGGCCAGGGCCACGATCGCGAGCACCATGACGGTCAGCAGGGCCGCGTTGATGCCAATGCCCTTGAGCCGGTCCGCCGTCCAGCCCACCCAGTCCTGGGTGGACAGCCCGTAGTCGCGCAGCACCGTCTCGAACCAGATGCCGAGCGGCCAGCGCAGGGCCTCCTCGATCGCGGTGATGGCGAACACGCCCAGCAGGACCCGCACCCACCACGGGCCGCGCACCCATCCCAGCAGCTTCGCGCCGAGCGGGGTGGCGACGAGCAGGCCCGCGAACACCAGGCCGAGCCCGAGGGACAGGTAGCTGGGCAGGCTGGTGGCCGCGTCGAACGCCTGCGACCTGGCCAGCTGGGCGGCGGTGAAATCCCGGGCCGGGTCGGGCGTGACGGCGGGCGCGGACGAAGGCAGCGCCTGCCAGGGCGTGGTGAACGCCACCACGCCCACCAGCACGGCGCCCAGCACGGCGAACGCCGCCCCGGCCTGCCGCCGCAGCATCGTGGCCCGCCGCTCGTCCCCCGCTTCCGCCACACCCCTCCCCTGCCCCTCTGGAGGCCGTCCAGCACCGCTGCCGGGCGCGGCTCCCCCCTCCGGGGCCGGTCCAGCGGGTCGCCCCGCTGCGGGCCGTCCAGCGCCGTCGCCGGGCGCGGCTCGACCGGCGGGCTCGGCGCTCTCGCCGGCCTCCACGGCCACCTCGCCGGCCTCTACGGCCACCTCACCCGCCTCTGTGACGCCGACGTCGTCGTCCGCCGCGTCGTTTCTGTTCTGGTCCATTCGCGTCCCCTCACGCCAGCTGGTCGCGCATGTACGCGCGCCACCGCTCCGTCAGCATGCCGGTCGAGAGCCCCAGCGAGGCGAGCGCCCCGTCGACGCCGCCCGCCTGAGCTTCACGGTAGAGCCTCACCAGGGTCCTCTCACCCCGGTGCCCGGCGAGGAAGCGACACGCCAGCCAGGCCTCCTGGTACGCCCGCGCGAGCCTGGCGCCGTCGCCCTGGAGGGCGAAGTCCGCCGGTCCCGGCAGATGGCGGGGGATTCGTCCCGCTCTGACCTCGGCGGCGAGCTCGGCGGCGGCCACCCGCACGGGCAGCCCGGCGTCCCGGTAGGCGACGTAGTCGGCGAAACCCTCGTAGAGCCAGATCGGCAGCCCGCCGGTGCCCGCGGCGACATGGGTCAGCTCGTGCGTCAGCACCACGTCCCTGCCGGTCGGCGTGAGCCGGGCGAAGAACTCGGGCACCACGATCACCCGGCCGTCGTCCGCCACGGCGGCCAGCCCGTCGACCGACGCCACCCCGGCGAGCCCGGCAGCCTCGGCGGCGGAGCCGGGCACCAGGACCACGGGACGCACCGGCCGGCCCAGCACGGCCGCCACCCGCCGCCCGGCCGTGTCGGCCCGGCGTGCCAGGTCGCGGAGGAGCTCGGCGGGCGCGTGGCGCCCGGCGACCGAAGAGCTTCTCCCTCGTACGACCACCGCTTCGTCACCCCACGGGGCCGGGACCTCGGCGAGGTCCGGAGCGCTGGCCGTGGCGGCCCCGGCCAGCAGCAGGGCCGCCAGCACCGCTCGACGGCTCACCCGCACGGACACGATGCCCGATGGTAGCCGCCCGAACGGCAGATCCGCCCCGAAGACGGCCCGATGGCGGTCTGATGGGCCCGGGACGGCCGAAGGCCCCGTCCCGGGCGGGACGGGGCCTTCGGACCGGGGATCACAACCCGGGACGTACCGCGCCCACGAACGACGACTTGCGCCATCCCGCGAGCTTCTCGATGCGCACCCGTTCGCCTGTCCTCGGCGAATGGATCATCTTGCCGCCGCCGACGTACATGCCGACGTGACCGAGCCCGCGGAAGAACAGCAGGTCTCCTTCCCGCAGGTTCTTGTAGGAGACTTTCGTCCTGATGCGCGCGAACTGGCTGTACGTGACGCGCGGGATCTTCACTCCGGCCTTCTTCCAGGCGAACTGGACGAGACCCGAGCAGTCGAACGAACCAGGTCCGGTGCCGCCGTAACGGTACGGGTCACCGATCTGCTTCTTGGCCACCGCGACCGCCTTACCGGCCATCAGCTGTTGCCGAGCGACCTTGGCCCGCTTCGCGGACTTGGCGGACTTGGCCGCCTTCGTCCCGGAGGAGCCGGAGGATTCGCTCATCGTCGCCGCCTGCGCCGACGTGGCAGGGAGGACCATCCCTCCGGCTGTCACGGTCATGGTCAGCGCCACGCCACTCAGGGCGATGCGGGACAGACGGGGGTTCTGCGAAGAGGTAGACAGGATTTCTCCTTGGATCTTCCACGAACGCCTACCGGGTTAGCTGACGGATTCGGGCCTGGAAGTCGCCCTACGGCGCGTGTCGCGCCGATTCACCCCTGATCCGGAAACGCGGATCGCTGGGTCCCCGGCTCCGTGCCTCCTGGCTGCACGGACTCGGCAGGTCACCGCCTCCATTCGTCTACAAGGGCGGGGGCGGCGACCGGCTGGAATGTTCATCGGTCCACCTCGGAAGATCCGATGGCGGTCCGCGGCGACATGGCGTGGCGCCGCGAGGCCAGAAGCTACGCCCGGTCGTCGCGATCTGGCAAAGCCTGAGTGCCTCAGTCAAGATCAGACAAAGGGAGAGTCAAGTCCTCCACCACTGCTGGGATATGGGGGTTCGTTATTGAAAAGTGACCCTTCTCACAGTTGACGATTGAATGAATTGTCAGGTCCCATCCGTACCTCTTGTCACATGCGTCACATCCATTCACGCCTGGAAAGCACGAAACCGGGCCCCGGAAATGTTCCGGGACCCGGCTCGAAGGGTGTGGATCACGGGCGGCGGGCGCCCGCGAAACTCCTGCCGTAGGCGGAAAGGGAGACCACCTTGACCACATCACCGGTCTGCGGTGCGTGCACCATCTGACCGTTGCCCGCGTAGATGCTCACGTGCCCCAGTCCCTGACTGAAGATGAGGTCGCCGGGCTGCAGGTCGTTCATGTCCACCGCACGGCCGGCCGTCCACTGCTGCCAGGTGGTGCGCGGCAGCTCGACGCCCGCCGCGCGCCAGGCGGCCTGCGTGAGGCCGGAGCAGTCGAACCCACCCGGTCCCGTGCCGCCGAAGACGTACGGCTTGCCGATCTGGCCGTAGGCGAAGGACAGCGCCGCCGCGGCGTTGCCCGAGGCCGGACCGGTGTACTTCAGACCGGTGCTGTTGGGATTGCCGGCGCGGTAGGCGCCGAGCCTGTTGAGGAGCTTCTTCTGCTGCGCGATGAGCGCCAGGATCTCCTTGCGGTCCTTGCTGACCGCGTCGCGCTCCTTGTCGGCGTCGCCGAGCGCGTCCTGGGCGCTGTCGCGCTCGATCTTGAGGCCGCGGTTCTCCCGGTCGAAGGCGGCGAGCTTGTCGGCTCGCTCCTGGGAGAGCTGCTGGGTCAGCGACATGCTGTACAGCATGTCGCCGGGCTCGTCATTGGTCATCATCGTGGGCAACGAGGTGTAGTCGCCCATCTTGTAGGTGTCGACGGCCATCGCGACCACCTGCTCGCGCAGATCGGCCACGGTGGCCAGCTTGCGTTTGTAGCTCTCGTTGAGCTTGGCGTAGCGGCCGCTGGCCTCTTTGTACTTCTCGGTCGCCGTGTTGTAGCGGTCGACGACCTTGTCGGCCTTGTCATTGAGCTTTTTCAGCTTCGCCTTGGCCTGGCTGACCGTGGGCTTGGGATCGGCCAGCGCGCCTCCCATCGGGGTCAGCAGCAGCCCGATCGCAAGACCCGTGGCCAGGGGTATCCGGCCCAACCTCACAGCGTCGCCTCCCAGGGGATATACCTGGGGCGAAATAGTACAGAAGTGACGGGGTAAGTCTCACCTAAACGTCATATTTGTAATCTAGGCGCGGCCCAGCCGTCGAAGCAGCAGTCCAGACGGAACGGGTCTGGCTCCCATCCGCCGCACCGATTCGGCCACCTCGCGGTCGGAGGAGACCACGGCGATGGCCCGGCCCGGCGGCTCCGCGCGTACGAGCTGGCGGATCAGGTCGTCGGCGATCTCGCCCGGCGCGCTGAACAGCACCCGCACCCCGCGCGGCGCGACCACCTGCACTGGCGAGTTGAGCTCGGCGCCGTCGAACACGGCGGTCACCTCGACCCGGGTCTGGGCGACGAGCCCGCCGAGGCCGGTCATCAACCGGGTGCGCTGGTCGGCGAGGGTGAGGGTGCCGTAGCCGGACTTGGTCACGTTGTAGCCGTCGATGATCAGATGCACCTGGGGCAGCGCGAGGAGCTGGTCGAGCAGCTGGGGGTCGTCGTCGGCCAGCGCGCGGGCGGGCACCCCGCGCACCCCAGGACGCTCGCCGGTGGCCGCGGCGACCGAGTCGGCGGGCTTGCTGATCGTGGTGGGCAGGGCCAGCTCTCTGCGCAGCCCCGCCGAGGCGTCCTGCAGGGCGTCGAGCAGCACCCTGATGCGGGCGTCCTCGATGCTCCTGCCCTCGCGGGCGGCCCGGCGCGAGGCTTCGAGCTGCTTCTCGACGTCAGCCAGGCGCTCGCGCAGCCGCCGCAGCTCGGACTCGCCGGCGCTGCCCGCGGCCGAGGCGGCGATCTTGGCGTCCTCGGCGGCGTGCGCCATCTCATCGGCGCGGCGCACGGCGGCCTTGGTGCGCTCGCGCGTCTCGTGCAGCTTGCGGCGCAGGTCGGAGTTCTCGGCGCGGGCGGACTTGAGCTGCTCGCGCAACCGCTCGGCCTCCTCCTTGGCGGTGTTCTTCAGGGCGGCGAGCTGCTCGCGCAGCCGGGAGACGACCTCCTCGCGCTCGGATCCCTCGGCCGCGACCGCAGACCGCTCCAGATCCGCCCTCGCCGACTCCACCATCTCCGCCCAGCCGGGGGGCCGGATGAGGTAGGCCGCCGCGGCGACGAGCACCGGATCGGCGGCGGGCGGCACGTTGCCCTCGGCCAGTGAGGCGATGAGCTCCGGCCAGCCGGCGGCCACCGACTCGGCGACCGCCTCGCGGAACTCCTTGTCGTTCTCCAGCTGGGCGGCGATGGGGGCGCTGCCCAGCCTGGCGCGCTTGCGCGGGTCGAACTTGGCGATGCCGCGCAGCGGCGGTGGGACGGCGACAGCGGGCATCGAGCCGAGGACCTGAGCCGCCAGGTCGACGACATTCAGCCGCACCTGCTCGGGAAGCGGGCGAGACAGGCCTTCACCCGCTGAACTCATCCCACTGTCCCTTCATGACATGCTCTTTCAGACAAGGGTACGGCTGTCGGCTACCTGTCCGTAACGGACACCCGAAAGGGGACAAGCGCTTGGTGGGCGTTATCGGACCGCGCGAGGACCGGCGCTCGCCCAGCAGGCGCGCCACGTCCGGCCCTGTCCGGGAACGCGGTACGACCTGACGCGGCCGGCCAGGCGAAAAGCTGGAATTCCAGCCCTCAGCCTCCGGGGACCGGCTCCGGCGATCGACCGGTCGCTCACGGGCCGGCGTCGTAGACCAGCAGCGCGATCTGCACCCGGTTGTTCAGCCCCAGCTTGGTGAGGATGCGTGAGACGTGCGCCTTGACGGTGGGCACGCTCATGAACAGCTCACGCCCGATCTCGGCGTTGGACCTGCCCTGGCCGACCGCGGCCGCCACCTCGCGCTCGCGCTCGCTGAGCCGGTCGAGCAGGGCGCGGGCGCGCTCGGTGCGCTGTCCCGCGCCGTCGCCGGACACGTGCGAGATGAGCTGACGGGTCACCGCCGGCGACAGGATCGGCTCACCCGCCGCCACCTTCCTGATGGCCGCCACCAGCTCGGCCGGTGGGATGTCCTTGAGCAGGAACCCGGCCGCGCCCGCGCGCAGCGCGCGCAGCACCTGCGCGTCGGCGTGGAAGGTGGTCAGCACCAGCACCTCGGGCGGCGACTTGGTGCCGCGCAGCGCCTCGGTCGCGGCGAGCCCGTCGACCTCCGGCATGCGGATGTCCATCAGGACCACGTCCGGCCGGTGCTCGGCGACCATCGGCGGCACCTGTGACCCGTCGCCCGCCTCCCCGACGATCGCGATGTCGTCCTGGCCGCCCAGGATCATGGACAGCCCGGCCCTGACGAGCGCGTCGTCGTCGACGATCAGAACCCGGATCGGCGCGGTCATGCATCCTCCCTGGGGTCGTCGGCCGGCCATGGTAACCAGGCTCGCACGAGGAAGTCTCCTTCGGGGGTCGCGCCGTGCTCCAGCCGCCCGCCCGCCAGCTCCGCCCGCTCGGTCAGCCCGATGAGCCCGGCCCCCGCTCCGGGGATGCGCGAGCCGGACCACGGCCACAGGGCGTTGCGCACCTCGGCCGACAGCCCCTCCCCTGGAGCCCCGGTCACCGCCACGGTGGCGGGAGCGCCGTCGGCGTGCTTGCGGGCGTTGGTCAGCGCCTCCTGCACGATGCGGTAGAGGGTGCGGCCCAGGCTTTCCGGCGCGTGCCCGACCGCCAGGTCGAGCCGGACGTCCATGCCCGCCTGTTTGCACTCCGCCACCAGGTCGGGCAGGTCGGCCAGGGTGGGCTGCGGCCGCTCGGGCACCGGCTCGTCGCCGGGCGAGCCCGGATGGCGCAGCACGCCGATCACCTCGCGCAGGTCCTGCAACGCCAGGTGGGCGCTGCTCCTGATCGCCCCGGCGGCCCTGGCGATCTCCTCGGCCGGGGCGTCCGGCCTGAACTCCAGCGCGCCCGCGTGCAGGCTCAGCATGGACAGGCGGTGGGCCAGCACGTCGTGCATCTCCCTGGCGATCCGCTCGCGCTCCAGCCGCTTGGCCTCCTCGGCGGCGATGTCGGCCCGCTGCCTGAGCGTCCAGACGAGCTGCCGCCTGGCCCGCACCACCACCCCCCAGGCGAAGACCGTCAGCATGATGGCGAGGCCCAGGACGAACGTGCCCAGCGGGCCGAGCTCGGGGTCCGGCCTGAGGAACACGTACGGCAGCAGGGTGACCACGCTGAGCAGGGCGATGGAGCCGGAGACCTTGAACGGCCGGTGCACGGCCACCGTGAACAGCCCGACGACGGCGGCTCCGCCGACCAGCTCCAGGTAGGTCGACAGGACGCTGGTCACCACGGCAAATCCGACCGGCCACCGGCGGCGCAGCCACACCGACAGGCATCCCAGGACGCCGGCCACCTGCTCCAGCGCGATCACCGGCTCGGGCTCGTCCGCCAGCTCCGGGATGGTCACCAGGGTGAGCACGCAGGCCAGCACGAACATGACGATGTCGACGAACCAGTCACGGGTCGAGCGCCGCACCGGCCGCCCCGCGCCGCCGTCGCCGAGCAGGACGGACGGCAGCGCCCACCGGTATTCATCCGAGCCCGTCACGTTCACCGAGGTTATGCCGTACGAAGGACATGGCGACAGCGACCAAAGTCGATACCGGGCCAGACCTCGGACCGACGCGGCGGGCCGGGCGGGCCGGAGACGCTGGGACCATGCGAGTCCTCCCCGAAACCGAAACCCGAACCGAGAACGAGCCCGGGACAGCCGGGCACGGCGCCACCATGCTGCGCCCGCCGCGTGAGTGGGCCGACCCGAGGGCGGTCGCGTGGTGGACGACCCAGTGGCTGCTCTTCCTGCTGCCGGTGGCGGCCGCCGGCCTGGCGGCCTTCTGGTTCCTCACCGAGCGCCCGCTCTGGCTCGGCGTGGCGGCGGGCGCGTTCGCCGTGGGCTGCGTCGTCCTGGCGCTGGTCGCGCCGCGCGCCTCCTACCGGGTACGCCGCTGGGAGGTGACCGGCGAGGCGGTCTACACCCGCGAAGGCTGGCTGACCCACACCTGGCGGGTGGCGCCGATGTCGCGCATCCAGACGGTCGACACCGCGCGGGGGCCGGTGCAGCGGCTGTTCGGGCTGGCCGACGTCACGGTGACCACCGCCTCGGCCGCCGGCGCCATCAAGATCGAGGCGCTGGACCACGAGCTGGCCGCCGACCTGGCCGCGCGGCTGACCGCGCTCACCCAGACCACGCCGGGTGATGCCACGTGACCGGCGAGACCTGGCGGGAGTTGTCCCGCCGCAACCTGGGGGCCGCGGGGGTCAAGTCACTGGCCGTCGCGGCGCCGGTGGTGATCGTGCTGGCGCGGGTGCTGGCCGGCGCTTCATGGCCGTGGCAGGCGATCGTCGCGGCCGGCGCCGGCGCGGGCGTGCTGGTCGTCGCCGCGGTGCTGGCGTACGAGACCGCGCGGCTGCGCGCGACCCGCTGGCGGCTGACCGCCGAGCGGCTGGAGGTGCGCACGGGAGTGGCCGTACGGCAGCATCGCTCGATCCCGCGCGACCGGGTGCGCAGCGTGGACGTGCGCGCGGACCCGGTACGGCGCGTGTTCGGCCTGACCCTGGTCAAGATCGGCACCGGCGAGCACGCGGACGCCGACTCCGAGCTCGCGCTGGACTCCCTGACCGTACGGGACGCCGAGGAGCTGCGTCGCGCCCTGCTCCCGCACGAGGCCGAGGACACGCGGGCGCCGCTGGCCGAGCTGCGGTGGGCCTGGGCGAGGTACGCGCCGCTGTCGGTGTGGACGTTCGCCGGGGCCGGGCTGGTGCTCGGCGTCCTGTTCAAAGGGGTCGACCTGCTGGGCGTGGACCGGTTCACGGCGGACACCGCGGCCGCCATCTGGGGCTGGGTGACCGGGCGGCCATGGATGGCGGTCCCGGTGATCCTGGCGGCGAACGTGGCCGCCGGCGTGGTGGGCGCGCTGCTGCTGTTCGCCGAGTCGTGGGGCCGCTACCGGCTGGACCGCGAGCCGGGCAGGCTCAGGCTGCGCCGCGGGCTGCTGACGAACCGCTCACTGACCCTGCAGGAGCGCCGGCTGCGCGGGGTGGAGATCAGCGAGCCGCTGCTGCTGAGGCTGGGCGGCGGCGCGCGGGTAAGGACGGTCGCCACGGGGCTCGGTAAGGCGGAGGAGGGCGAGAGCGAGCACGTGGCCGCGCTCACGCCGCCGCTGCCCCGCGAGCTGGCCGGCCAGGTGGCGGCGCGCGTCGCGGGGGCGGCGCCGGCCCCGCCCCGCCGCCATCCCCTGGCTGCAAGGCGCAGGCGGATCGGCTGGGCGCTGTCCACGGTGGTGTTCCTGACCGCGCTCGCGGCGGCGGCGGTCTGGTTCGCCGCCGCCGCAGACTGGCTGGAGCCGCTGGGCGTGCTGCCCGGACAGGCCGGCCGGCTCTGGGCGGTGCCGGCAGGCCTGGCGGCGCTGGCGCTGCCGATCGCGCTCTGGCTGGCCGCCGACGCCTACCGCGCGCTCGGCCACGCGCTGGGCGAACGCCACCTGGTCTCCAGGCGGGGTACGGTCAACCGGCGCACGGTGATGCTGGACCGGGGCGGCATCGTGGGCTGGACGATCACCGAGTCACCGTTCCAGCGGCGGTCGGGCCTGCTGACCGTCACCGCGACCACGGCCGCCGGCGACGGTCACTACGACGTGGCCGACATCGGGCGGGACGACGGGCTGGACCTGGCGGCGCGGGCCGTGCCCGGCCTGCTGGCGCCGTTCCTGGTCCGGGCGCGGCAGTGAGCCGCGCGTATCCCCCTCCGCCCGCCCAGGCCCCTGTACTGGGCGAACCAGACCACGCGGCCCACGTACCACTTGCTGAAAAAACACTATTTGTCCCACTTGCAGGGTGGTTGCAGGATCGTTAACAGCCGTGGTCAAGGTCGCCGGCTCAGCTCCCGATCGGCTTGTCGGCCAACTCCGGCAGGAACGCCCGTGCCACGGTCAGCGCGCCGGCACGGGCCTCCTTCTCGGCCAGCAGCCGGGCCTTGGGCGAGTTGGCGGGCTGGCCCTTGGGCCGCTCGGCGCCGGCGTAGTCGATCTCCACCACCGTGGCGCCCTGCAGCACGATCACCGCGCCGCTGCCCGCGGACACCTCGCCCCGCCTGGTCTTGATGTACTTGCCGTAGGCCTGCTCACCCAGGCCTTCGAGGTCGGCCACCTTGCCGGTCTCCATCCCGCCGAACGAGGACTGCGCCATGTTCCTGTCCCCGCCTCGCCGACCCGAGTAGAAGGACTTGGCGGCCGTCGCGTCGGCCACGCCGGCGCGGTTGGCGAAGGAGTGCACGGTGATCAGCACACTGCGGACCCGGGTCACCGCGTCGCCCGCGGGGGCGTCCAGGTTGAGCCAGCGGCACTCGGTCTGCGTGTCGTCGCCCGCCGCCAGGCCGCGCGCCCTGGTGGCCGGGCCGGGCACCAGCCCGGTGGCCACCTCGGTGATGGCCTGGCAGGCGGGCGGGAAGGCGGCGAGCTGGGTCGGCGTCGGCGTGGGGGCCACGCTCGGCGCGGCGGTGGCCGCCTTGTACGGCTGCGCGACCACGTCAGGGTTCTCGGCCTTCCAGGCGGCCACACCCTTGGCGATGTGCGTGATCACCTTGGTGGCCTCGCGGATCGCGTTGGCCTCGGTGACCGACTGGGTGGTCTCGTTGCTGAGGATCTGGGCGTCCTTGCGCTGCTGGCTCGCCTGGTACTTGACCTCGATGGTCATGTCCTGGACGCGGGCGCGAGCCGTGCCGAAGGAGTACCACAGCGTGGTGCCGGAGCGGCGCCAGGTGTACTGGGCGAAGGCCGCGTCACCGACGCCGGGGATCTCCTTGACCGCCGAGACGTAGTCCTTCTCGCCCTTCTCCTGGGTGGGCTTGGCCGTCTCGCCGAACTTGGCGCCGCCGTAGTCGATGTCGTAGGAGTTCTGGGCCATGGCCCGACCGGTCTTCGCGCCGCTGCCCCGATGCTGGTCCACTTTGACGTCGATCTCCCGGCTGCGCCAGAACTCGCCGAAGGAGATGCGGTGGTTCACCCAGTTGCAGGAGAAGTTGACCGTGTACTCGGAGTCTCTGGCGCCCTTGGCCACCGTGGCCTCGGGCACCAGCCGTTCGGCCTCCAGCTTCGGCAGCATCGCGCACACGTCCGGGCCGGTCACCGCGGCCGCCTTGACGGACTTCGACGGCGACGTCTGGCCCGGCCCGGCGACCGGGGTGCCGAACGTGCGCTGCACCTGGCCGTACAGCAGGTAGGCGCCGGCGCTGCCGCCGATGAGCGCCACGACGCAGACGGCGATCACCGGCAGGAGCCAGGGACGCCGCGCCGGCGGCCGGCCGGGGGGCATGGGGGGCATCGGGGGCATGGGGGGCATGGTCGGTGGCTCGAACTGCCCGCCGTGCGGCACCTGATAGGGCGGACGAGGCGGTGGGTACTCGCTACCGGGATTCACCAGGGACTCCAGGGGATTGCCATGACTTGCGGTGAAACATGCTAGTCATCCGGCTTGCGGGACGCTTGCGGTGACTCATTCCCGCAACGCGGTCGAGACCAGCCGGGCGGCGGACACCGCCGTCCGCTCGTCCGCCGTGCCCGGCTTGACGCTCGCGTTGTGCCAGATGACCTCGGCGAGCAGGTTGCTGGTGCGCAGCAGCACCGTGCTGTCGGAGCGGCCCTCGTCGGTGGCGCCCAGGGCGAACTGGAAGGTGCTCTGCACGAACGCGGCCTCTCCCACCTCCCCCACGTCGGTGACGGCCCCGACGTTCTTACGGAACACCTCGCCCTCGGCGCCGGCGCGCAGCGTGCGCTCGTTGGTGAAGCGCAGCGCCGCGACCTCCGGGCCGCCGAGGTCGCCTGCTGGCCGCTCCGCCCAGGTCCGTACGGTGATCGAGCGGATGCTCCTGGAGCCCTGGAGCAGCTGCCACCGGCACTCGCCCTCCCGGGTCGCCGCCCGCCTCGTGGTGCCCTGGAGCAGCTGGGCGGCCTGGGCGTCGGTCAGCAGCTCGCACGGGGCCGGCGCCGCCGCGAACCTGCCGGGATCCTCCTGGCCCAGCACCGCCAGGCCGTACCAGCCGCCCGTGCCCAGCAGGGCGACGGCGGCGAGCACCGCCGGGACGAGCCACCAGCGGCGGCGCGAGGAGGTGCGGGGCGCGGGAGCGGCGAGCACGGCGTGCAACTCGTCACGCACCTGGGCGGCGGTGGGACGGACGGCCGGGTCCTTGGCCAGCATGGCCGTCAGCAGGCCGCCGAACCGCCGACCGGCTCTGACCGGGGGCGGCGGCTCGTGCAGCAGCACCGCGGCGGCCACCGCGGCGGGCCCCGCCCGCTCGAACGGCGCTCGCCCCTCCACCGCGGTGTACAGGCTGGCGCCCAGTGACCACAGGTCGGAGGCGGGACCGGAGGGGTGCTCGTTGAGCCGCTCGGGCGCCATGTAGCCGGGCGAGCCGGCGCTGCCGTACTTGTCGGCCTTGCCGCCCATCGGGACCGCGATGCCGAAGTCGGTCAGCATGGCCGAGCCGTCGGCGTCGAGCAGGATGTTGGCCGGTTTGACGTCCTGGTGCACGATGCCGTGGGAGTGGGCCACCGACAGCGCCGACAGCACGCGCAGACCGATGCGGGCCACCATGTCCGGCGGGAGCGGGCCGTGCTCCTTGATCACCTTGTCCAGGGAGCTGCCCGCGACCAGATCGAGGATGATCCACGGCTGGCCGTTCTCCAGCACGACGTCATGGACCAGGACGATGGCCGGGTCGCGCAGCCGCCCGGCGGACCTGGCCTCGTGGATGGCCCGGTCGGCGAACTCGGCCCGCTCACGCGGCGTCAGCTCGGGCGGCACGGTGACCTGCTTGACCGCGACCTGCCTGTGCAGGGTCTCGTCGTGCGCCCGCCACACCGTGCCCGCGCCGCCCTGCCCGAGGCGCTCCACGAGACGGTAACGGCCGGCGAGCAGGTATCCGTCAGCCCGCACGGCGCAACGCCCGCTCGCTCGCCTGGGCCACCTTGAGGGCCGTCTGCTTGATGTCGTCGTCGCTGGGCCGGTCGGCGAGCGTGGTGTACTCGACGCTCACCACCAGGTTGGCCAGGCGGTAGAAGACGATGGCGGAGTGCATCCGGCCCGTGGAGCCCTTCAGCTCGAAGGTGAAGGCCTCCTCGCCGACGCCTTTCATGGCCCGGACCGGGGTGCGCGTCACCGACTGGGCCTTCGTGACGCCGATCTCCGGCCAGACCCACTGGATCTTGTCGTTGCCGGCCCAGTAGCGCCGCTGGTTGGCGAAGAGGGTGCGGGCCGACCCGGGGGTCATGGCCCATGGATCGCGGGTGTCGGAGTCCTTCTGCACCTGCACCTCCATGCCTGTGTTCGACATGGTCCAGCCGCACTGGGGGCCGATCTCGTCGGCGCTCGCCTTGCCCGCGGGCGGTTTCTGGGTGCGCAGCAGCAGGCCGACGTCCTCCTGGGCGAGCAGGGAGCACACGTTCATGGGCACAGTGAACGCCGCAGGAACCCCGTTGTCCTGATTTTTCAGGATCAGGACAACGGCGGTGGCCGCCGCGGCCACGACCAGCACCGTCGCCGCGGCGGCGATCCACAGCAGGGGCCTGCCGCGCCGCCTGACCGGGCGGGGCACCGTCGCCACGTGGTGCACCGGCAGCACGGCGGGCAGACCGGCGGCGGCCTGCCGCAGCGGCTGGATCATCGCCGGCGCGGCGGGCCTGGCCGCCGGATGCGCCGCCATCATGGCCGCCAGCAGCGGGCCGAGCGGCCCCGGCGCCACCGGCAGCGGCTGGGTCAGCGTCGCCCTGATCCGCTCGGCAGCGGTGCCGCCGAAGGCCGCCGTGCCCGTCACCGCGAGATAGAGGGTCGCGCCCAGCGACCACACGTCGCTGGCCGGCCCGCCCGCCTCGCCCTCCAGCCGCTCGGGCGCGATGAATCCGGGCGAGCCGATCGTCATGCCCTGCTCGGTCAGCGTCGCCTGGCCCTCCTGCCTGGCGATGCCGAAGTCGGTGAGCACCACCCTGCCGCTGTCGGTGAGGAAGACGTTGCCCGGCTTGACGTCGCGGTGCTGCAGGCCACGGGCGTGCGCGGCGGACAGCGCGTCGAGCATGTCGGCGCCGATCCTGGCGACGTACTCCACCGGCATCGGGCCGTGCGCCGCGACCGCCTCGCCGAGGGTGCGGCCGCGCAGCAACTCCATGACGATCCAGGGCCGGTCCTGCTCCACGACCACGTCGTGCAGCGCCACAATGCCCGGATGACGCAGCTGGGCCATCGCCTGCGCCTCGCGCACGGCCCGGGTGACCAGCTCGGCCCGCTCCTTGGGGGACAGTCCCTGGGGCAGGGTGAGCTCCTTGACCGCCACCTCGCGGTCGAGCATCTCGTCCTTGGCCAGCCAGACCCGCCCCATGCCGCCGCTGCCGAGCGGCTGCATCAGGGAGTAGCGGTTGGCGAGTCTTCCCCCGGACATAAAGGGAAGGGTAACGAAGGTTCAAGCCGAATAGTTATTCGTCCCGGACCCGCAACTGTCGGTCGGCCTGTCTATGGTCTTGGATCGTGGAATCGGTACAGGGCACCCTCGACGAGCTCGGCACTCCGCTGAGCGCGGTCACCTTCGTCGTGTTCGACCTCGAGACGACCGGCGGGTCGCCCGCCGAGCACATGATCACCGAGATCGGCGCGGTCAAGGTGCGGGCGGGCGAGGTCTTAGGGGAGTTCTCCACCCTGGTCGATCCCGGCGGGCCGATCCCGCCGTTCATCTCCGTGCTGACCGGCATCACCGACGCCATGGTGGTGGCCGCGCCGCGGATCGAGTCGGTGCTGCCGAGCTTCCTGGAGTTCATCCGGGGGACCACCCTGGTCGCCCACAACGCCGGCTTCGACACCCGCTTCATCAAGGCCGCCTGCGCGGCGCACGGCTATCCCCCACCGGCCAACCCGGTCGTCGACACCGTCGACCTCGCCCGGCGGGTGCTGACCCGCGACGAGACGCCCAACGCCAAGCTGTCCACCCTCGCCCGGTTCTTCCGCAGCCCCACCGATCCGTGCCACCGCGCGCTCGAGGACGCCAGGGCCACCGTGCACGTGCTCCACGGCCTCATCGAGCGGGCCGGCTCCTTCCAGGTGCACACGCTCGAAGAGCTCAAGTCGTTCGTCCGCGCCCCCACCCCCGAGCAGCAGCGCAAGCGCCACCTCGCCGAGTCGGTGCCGCACTCCCCCGGCGTCTACCTCTTCGAGGACGAGCGCGGCGAGGTCCTCTACATCGGCAAGAGCACCAACCTGCGCAACCGCGTACGCTCCTACTTCACGGCCAGTGAGACCAGGCCGCGCATCCGCGAGATGATCGGCATCGCCGAGCGGGTCCGCCACATCGTCTGCTCGACCGCCCTGGAGGCCGAGGTCAGGGAGCTGCGCCTGATCGGCGGCGCCAAACCCCGCTACAACCGCCGATCCCGCTTCCCCGAGAAGGTCGTCTGGCTCAAGCTCACCGACGAGGCGTTCCCGCGCCTGTCGATCGTGCGCGAGCTCAGGGACGACGGCGCCGCCTATCTCGGCCCGTTCTCCAGCGCCCGGCTCGCCGACGACGCCCGTAACGCCCTGCACGAGGCGCTGCCGCTGCGCCAGTGCACCCAGCCCATCACGACCCGCACCCGCCGCGCCGCCTGCGTGCTGCACGAGATGGGCCGCTGCGGCGCCCCCTGCGAGGGCAAGCAGAGCCAGGCCGACTACTCCGTCCACGTGGAGACCGCCCGCCGCGCGATGCTCCTCGACGCCGCGCCCGTCTTTCAGGCGGTCTCGGCCCGGATGGAGCGGCTGTCGGTCGAGCAGCGCTACGAGGAGGCCTCCGTCGACCGCGACCGGCTGGCGGCGTTCGTCCGCGCCGCCGCACGCATGCAGCGCCTCACCGCCATCACCAGCATTCCGCAGCTCATCGCTGCCAGCCCGGCCTTCGACGGCGGCTGGGAGATCCACGTGATCCGCTACGGCAGGCTCGCCGCGGCCGGCGTCATGCCGCGCGGCGCCCACCCCACCCCCTTCGTCGCCTCCCTCACCGCCACCGCCGAGGCCGTCATCCCCGGCCCCGGCCCGGTCCACGCGGCCAGCGCCGAGGAGACCGAGTGCATCCTGCGCTGGCTGGAGTCCCCCGGCGTGCGACTGGTGGAGGTCGACGGCCAGTGGAGCCTGCCCGCCCGCGGCGCCGCCCGCCACAAGGCCCGCATCGACCTCGCCTACCGCAGCCTCGACCACCCCCGCAACCGCGAGGGCCGCCCCCTGCGATAACCCGCCCGCAACCCCGGGAACCACCCGCTGCGGCAACCCGCCCCACCGACCACGGCTCGACGTGCCATGCAGCCGGAAGGGCGACTTCTGTGGTGATTCGATACAGTTGGTCGCATGGTCACGGCAATCGTTCACATCAACGCCGAGGTGGACCGGATTCCGGAGGTCGCTGAGACGATCGCCGAGATCGACGGCGTCAGCGAGGTCTACTCGATCACCGGCGAATACGACCTGCTGGCCATGGTGCGTGTGGCCGCCTACGAGCAGGTCGCCGAGGTCATCCCCGGTCGCCTCAACAAGGTTCCTGGTGTCCTCCACACCGTGACGCACATCGCCTTCCGCACCTACTCCAAGCACGACCTGGACGCGGCCTTCTCCATCGGCTTCCCCGAGTCCGACTGACCGCCGCTCCCCTTGTGACCCCGCGTCCCGTGACGCGGGGTCACAAGCGTGTCGCAGGCGCTTCGCGGCGGAGACGCCCGCGAACGGCACCGGGCCCGCGGAGAGTAACGGACCTGCGAAGCGGGACCCGCGAAAGCTACGAGCCCCCGGGAAAGGTCGGGCCCGGCACACGCAGGAGCCCCCACACACGAACACGCCTACGCACACGTAGAAGCCCGCACACAGGGACGCGCCTGGGCACCTCTACACGAACACGCCTGAACACACGTAGAAGCCCGCACAGGAACGGCCCTACCTACATGTGGAAGCCCCTACAGGAACGGTCCCCCGGGGGCGGGGCAGGCCCCGCGAAAGGGGTCGGGCCTTGGGAACGGGAAGAAGCCCGCGGACAGGAACAGGCTTGCAGACAGGGCGGCCCTGGGAAGAGGCGGATCCGGGGGCCTGGAAACAGGAGGTGCCTGGAGACAGGAGCGGGCGCAGGAACAGGCGCGGGCCTGAGAACAAGCGCGTGCCCAGGAACAGGCGCGGGCCCGGACGACGGAGAGTCGTCCGGGCCCGGGCCTTCGTGGCAGCCGTCTCAGTGGGTCAGAGACTTGTCCTCGCCGGAAGTGACGGCGGCGTGCTCCTCTTCGTGCGGGTGATCCCCGTCGAGCGGGATCTTCTCCCCGCCGTACGTCTTGGACATCTTGCCGCGCAGCTTGCCGAGCGGGCCGCGCATGCCCTTGGGCGGGATGCCGGAGGCGTCCTCGTCCACGGGCAGCATGAGCACCGCCTCCTTGCCCCGGATGTGCGCCGCGATGTCCTCCGCCGGCGGCGTGTGCACCTCGATGAACTCGCCGTGCGGCAGCCGCTTGATGACGCCGGACTCCACGCCGTGGTGGAGGATGTCGGCGTCGGCGCGCTGCAGGCCGAGGCAGATCCGGTAGGTGATCGCGTAGGCCAGCACCGGGGCGACGAACACCAGCACCCGGCCGACGTAGGTCGTCATGTTCAGGCTGATGCTGAAGAACGCCGAGAACTCGTCGTTCGCCCCCAGCAGCCAGAACACACCGTAGAACGTGACGGCGGCCATGCCGATCGAGGTGCGGTGCGGGTTGTTGCGGGGACGCTCCGCGATGTGGTGCTCGCGGTGGTCGCCGGTGATCCACCGTTCGAGGAACGGGTAGAGCGCCAGGCCGGTCATGATGATGCCGAGTGGCGCCAGCGCCGGGATGATCACGCTCAACGGCAGGGTGCCCGCATGGGACGTGCCGAACAGGTTGATCTCCCAGGCGGGCATGACCCGCAGCGCGCCCTCCAGGAAGCCCATGTACCAGTCAGGCTGGGAGCCCGCCGAGATGTCCGCCGGTGTGTACGGTCCGAACAGCCAGATCGGGTTGATCTGGGTGAACGTCGCGAGCCCGGCCACCACGCCCAGCGTGAACAGGAAGTAGGCGCCGGCCTTGGCCATGAAGGCCGGGTAGAACGGCGCGCCCACCACGTTCGCGTTGTTGCGGCCCTTGCCCGGCATCTGGGTGTGCTTCTGCACCCACATGAGCACCATGTGGGCGCTGATGAGAGCCAGCAGGATGCCGGGGATGAGCAGGATGTGCAGCGAGTAGAACCGGGAGATGACGTCGGTGCCCGGATACTCGCCGCCGAACAGGAAGAACGTGATGTAGGTGCCGACCAGCGGCAGCGAGATGGCCACACCCTCCGTGATCCGCAGACCGGCGCCGGAGAGCAGGTCGTCGGGGAGTGAGTAGCCGGTCAGGCCCTCGGCGAGTGCCAGCGTCAGCAGCAGCACGCCGATGATCCAGTTGATCTCGCGCGGCTTGCGGTAGGCGCCGGTGAAGAACACCCGCAGCATGTGGACCATCATGCCCGCGACGAAAAGCAGCGCCGACCAGTGGTGCATCTGCCGCATGAGCAGTCCACCACGGACGTCGAAGCTGATCTCCAGCGACGACGCGTAGGCCTCGGACATCATGACGCCCTTCAGCGGGGCGTACGAGCCGGCGTAGGCGATCTCGCCCATGCTCGGCTTGAACCAGAACGTCAGGAACGTACCGGTCAGCAGCAGGATGACGAACGAGTAGAGCGCGATCTCACCCAGCAAGAAGGACCAGTGGTCGGGGAAGACCTTGCGCAGGTTGCGCTTGAGGAAGTTGGCCCCGCCCAGGCGTGCGTCGAGGGCGTTGGCCGGTCCCGCGATGCCCTTGGGGACCTCTTTCAGGTCACTCATGCCTGGCCTCCCTTGGCCCTGGCCTCGGCCTCGGCGTCGCCGCGCTCCCAGAAACTGGGACCGACCGGCACCGCGAAGTCGCCCTGCGCGACGAGGTAGCCCTGGTCGTCGACGGAGATCGGCAGCTGCGGCAGTGGCCGGGCGGCCGGCCCGAAGATGACCTTGGCGCCGTCGGCCGCGTCGAACGTCGACTGGTGGCAGGGGCACAGGATGTGGTGGGTGGTCTGCTCGTACAGAGCGGCCGGGCAGCCCACGTGCGTGCAGATCTTCGAGTAGGCGACGATGCCCTCGTGCGTCCAGTTCTTGTTGACGCCCGCCTTGAGCTCCTCGGGGCGGAACTTGATCAGGATCAACGTGGCCTTGGCGAGGACGTTCAGGTCGTGCTCGTAGCCCTCGGGCACGATCGACAGGATGCCGCCGGGCGAGTTGAAGTCGGCCGCGCGGATCGGCTGGCCGGTGCCCTCGACGACGAGGCGCAGCGGCTTGCCCTCCTTGGTCTTCTCACCCCAGACCGTGTGCCGCAGCAGCTTGTTGAAGCTGGCGCCGGTCATCTTGCTGTTGTCGAGGTCGCGCAGCAGCACCAGCGGAACGAGTCCGAGCGGCGCGGCGGCGAGCAGCAGCGTGCGGCGCAGCAGCTTGCGCTTGACGAAGCCGCTCTCGTTGGCGCCCTGCACGAAGGTGTCGGCCACCACGGAGCGCTCGGCCTCGCCGGAGACCATCTCGTGGCGCTCCTGGACCAGCGCGTACTTCGGCATGATCTGGCGGACCCAGATGACGATGCCGACGGCCAGCCCGAGCACCGCCAGCGTCAGCGTGCTGCCGAGCGCCAGGTTGGACGTGCCGGTCGCCTCCGGGCTTCCGACCTGGAAGACCACGTAGGAGATGATGAAGGCGACGGCCGCCAGGAAGGTGATCGTGAAGCAGAGCGCCACGATCTTCTCGGCGCGCCGGGCCTTCTGCTCGTCCTGCAGGATGACACCGGGAGCGGTGTCGTCCTGCGGCGGCTGGGGCTCCGCCTTCGTCTCCACCTCGCCGAGCATCGAGGTGCCGGGGCCGGGGGTGCCGATGACGCGCTTGGGCACGCGGTCATCCGGCTGCTCGATCTCGTGCTCGTTGTCTGTCATGACTTCTGTCGCTTCTTCGCGGTGATCCAGATGGCGGCGAGCACGAGGGCGAAGATGCCCACGATCCACGCTACGAGACCTTCGGTGACCGGGCCGATGCGCCCGAGACCGAAACCTCCGGGATCCTTCTGCTCACGGACCTGGGTGATGTAGGCAATCATGTTGCGCTTCTCTTCGGGCGTGATCGTCGAGTCGTTGAACACCGGCATCGCCTGCGGGCCGGTGACCATCGCCTCGTAGATCTGCGCGGGAGAGGCCTCGTTCAGATTGGGGGCGTACTTGCCCTGCGTGAGGGCGCCGCCCGCGCCCGCCCAGTTGTGACACTGGATGCAGTTGGCGCGGAACAGCTCGCCACCCTTGCCGGCGTCGCCGAGCTTGGGGTCGACCTGCTCGTGGCCGGGCACCTGCGGGCCGCCGCCGAGCGACTGCACATAGGCGCCGATCTGCCTGATGGCGTTCTCGTCGACCCACTCGGGCACCGGCTTGCGGGGCACCTGCGCGCCCGGGTCGGAGGCCGGCATGCGGCCGGTGCTCATCTGAAAGTCGACGGACGCGGCGCCGACGCCGATCAGCGTGGGTCCCGTCGACGTGCCCTGGGCGTTGAGACCGTGGCAGCTGGAGCAGTGCGCCTCGAACAGGCTCCTGCCCTCTGCCACGTCGTCCACCTTGCCGGACGCGAGCGCCGCGTCCGCGGGCTTGCTCACCTGCACAAAGGCGGCGTATACCATCCCGACTAGCGCCAACGCCAAAATCAGGACGGCATATCTCGCGAGGGGATGCCGCCGCCAAGCGGTGATCCTGGTCACAGAGATCCCGTTCCTTACCGAATGATGTAGATGGTCGCGAAAAGACCGATCCAGACGACGTCGACGAAGTGCCAGTAGTAGGACACGACGATCGCGCTGGTGGCCTGCTCATGCGTGAAGCGCTTCGCGGCGTACGTACGTCCCAGCATGAACAGGAACGCGATCAGTCCACCCGTCACGTGCAGGCCGTGGAAGCCTGTCGTGAGGTAGAACACCGAGGTGTAGGGGTTGGCGGACAGGGTCGCGCCCTCACTCGCCAGCTCCATGTACTCGTAGATCTGACCGGCGACGAAGACGGCGCCCATCAGGAAACTGACGATGTACCAGAAGCGAAGCTTGGCGACCTGCCCCTTCTCCGCGGCCCAGACACCGAGCTGGCACGTCACACTCGACAGCACCAGGATGATCGTGTTGACCGTCGCGAACGGGATGTTCAGGTGAGCCAGGCCCTCGGCGCCCTCAGCGGCCCCCACGGGCAAGTAGGCGGGCCCCCATTCGATGCCTTGGCCCTCGCTCACCGACCGGATGGTGAAGTACATCGCGAACAGCGCCGCGAAGAACATGAGCTCAGAGGACAGCCAGACGATCGTCCCGACGCTGACCAGGTTGGGTCTGCGGAACGGCTGTGCTGTCGTCGTCGAAGTTATTGCGGATGCTGTCGCCACGGGCAGCATTATTGCGGCTTCTCAGGTCGGTCCTTCGCACGACCCCCCGTTAGGGGGAAGAAACTTGCAGCAAGCTGGGATAATTAGGGCAAATCACCCCACCAGGGGTGACGGCCTGGGACTGCACCCCGCACCACCGGTACGATCCCAGGTGACCATACCGCTACGACCGATAGTGAGCGCGACCGTGAGCACCGACGACACGATGAGGGTCCTCGTCTACAGCGACGACGCCGCCACCCGTCAGGAGGTCCGCGAGGCGATCGGCCGGCGACCGGCCGCCGACGTCCCCTTCGTGGAGATCGTGGAGTGCGCCACCGAGCCCAAGGTCCACCAGTGGCTCGCCTCCGGCGAGATCGACGTGGCCGTGCTCGACGGCGAGACCCAGCCGGCGGGCGGCATGGGCGTCTCCCGTCAGGCCAAGGACGAGGTCTACGACTGCCCGCCCATCTGCCTGCTCATCGCCAGGCGGGACGACCGCTGGCTGGCCGAGTGGTCCAAGGCCGACGCCGTCGTCCCCCAGCCCCTTGAGCCCATCGTGCTGGCCGACACCGTCGCCGACCTGATGCGCCGCCGTTCCTCCAGCCGACTCAACGCCAAGTAGGTGCCTTCTGTGGACTCGCGGACGACCTGGCCCACCCTGCTCTCGGCTCTCCTGTCCGGGGAGCACCTGTCGGCCGACGAGACGGCCTGGGCGATGCGGGAGATCATGTCCGGCTCGGCCACCTCCGCCCAGATCGCCGCCTTCGCGGTCGCGCTGCGCGCCAAGGGCGAAACTGTGGCCGAGGTGGTGGGCCTGGCCCGCACCATGCTGGACCTGTCCACCCCGCTGCACATCGAGGGCCCGGTCGTCGACGTGGTCGGCACCGGCGGCGACCGCGCCCACACCGTGAACGTCTCGACGATGGCCGCCATCGTGGCCGCCGCCGCGGGCGCCCGCGTGGTCAAGCACGGCAACCGCGCCGCCTCCTCCTCCTGCGGCGCGGCCGACGTCCTGGAGCGCCTCGGCATCCGCCTCGACCTCACCCCCGAGCAGACGGCCCAGGTGGCCGACCGGGCCGGCATCGCCTTCTGCTTCGCCCCCGTCTACCACCCCGCCCTCCGCTTCGCCGGTCCCACCCGCAGGGAGATCGGCGTCCCCACGATCTTCAACTTCCTCGGCCCGCTGACCAACCCGGCGCGCCCCGCCGCCCAGGCCATCGGCGTCTTCGACGCCACCATGCTCCCGGTCCTGGCGGGCGTCTTCGCCGAGCGCGGCGTCTCGGCCCTGGTCTTCCGCGGCGACGACGGCCTCGACGAGCTCACCATCGCCACCACCTCCACGGTCTGGACGGTCCAGCACGGCACCGCCACCCAGACCGCCTTCGACCCGGCGGTCCTCGGCATCCCCCGGGCCGGCGCCGACGCGCTACGCGGCGGCGACGTCGACTTCAACGCCCAGGCGGTGTACGACCTCGTCCGCGGCAAGACCGGCCCGGTCCGCGACGCCGTCCTGCTCAACGCGGCGGCGGCGCTGGTGGCCCTCGACGGCCCCGGCGACGACCTCGACTCTCAGATGATCGACGGCTACGCCCGCGCCGTCCAGGCGGTCGACTCCGGCGGCGCCTCGGCGACCCTCGACCGCTGGATCGAGGTCAGCGGCTCCTTCACCGCCGCCTGACACATCATTCCGTACGACCCGCACGCGGCCCTGTCAGACCATCTCAGGGCCGCGTGGCGGGTCTCAGGAGAACAGCGCCCAGGCGGACGGGTCAGGAGGAGAAGGACAGTGTGGGGCCGCCCTTGAGCGAGCTCCACTTGAGCCACTCCTTCCAGCTCTCCTGCCAGTGCCCCCACCCGTTGGTCGGCTCCAGCTTCCGCGGCGAGCCCGTGATGACGATCGGGTCCCCGATCAGCGTGTTCTTGATGAACCAGGCCGCGTTCTCCGGGCTGATGTTGACGCAGCCGTGGCTGACGTTCGCGTGGCCCTGGGAGCCCACCGACCAGGGCGCGCTGTGCACGTACTCACCGCTGTTGGAGATGCGGACCGTGTTGTAGACGGTGAGCCGGTAGTAGCCGGCCGAGCCGGGGCCGATGCCGGGCGAGGTCATGATCGTCACTGGCTCGCGGGACATGGCCAGGTGGATGCCGGAGGTCGTGTAGTACTTCCACTGCCCGCCCTGGCCGGCGCTCATCGGCATCACCCGGACCTTCTTGCCGTCGCGCCTGACGGTCAGGACGTGCCCGTGCGTGGTGCCCTTGGTGATCTGCGAACGGCCGATCCTGAAGTCGACGGCCAGGTTGCGCTTGCCGTACATCCCCTTGCCCGCGTGCACGCCGGCGAAGTGCGCCTCGACGCGGACCTTGGTGCGGGCCGGCCAGTACTTCTTCGGCCGGAAGTCGAGATGACGGTCGTCGAACCAGTGCCAGGCCCCCTCCACGGGCTTGGAGGTGCGTACGGTGAGGTTGCGTTCGATCGCGACCCGGTCGGTGATGGGCTGGTCGAACGTGATCATGATGGGCATGCCGACGCCGACGGTATCGCCGGTCTCGTCCTTGTTCGGGGTGAGGCGCTCGACGTCGAAGGTGGTGACCGCCTTGGCGGTGGAGAAGGTGGTCGTCTGCTTCGTCTGCTTGCCCTCGGCGTTGGCCGCGACGGAGGTGACCGTGTAGGTGGCGCCGGGACGGGCGGTGCCGGTGCTGCGCCAGCGGGTACGGTCGCCGCTGAGGGTGCCGGGCAGCGCGCCCGCCTTGTCGCCGCGCACGGTGACGCTCTTGAGCGTGCCTCCGCGGACCGCCACGACCACCGGCTGGTCCGTGGGCACCTGAGCCGACTTGTCCACCGGCAGGACCGCCACAGAGGCGTCCGGAGCCTTGAGCGCCATGTTCCCCGCCCTGTCCGTGACGCCGGAGCACGCCGTCAGCACCACCAAGGCCAGCAGGCCGGCTGTTTGATACGCAACACGCCCCACGAGCAGTCCCCCGTCCGAGTCGAGCTAATTCACCTCCCTTATTACCCTCAGTGATCGAATGACCACATCCGCGCCCCGGTAAAGAACACCAAAAAACGGGCGTCCCTCTAGAAGAAGGACGCCCGTTTCGCGGAGTATCAGTGGGAGAAGTGTCCCCGGTAGTACTGGAACACGAACCCGATCATCGCGAGGATGACCAGGAACATCCCGATCAGGAACATCCAGAAGCCGATCACGAACCCGGCGAAGGCGAAGGCCGCCGCCAGGCAGACGAACAGCGGCCACCAACTGCTCGGGCTGAAGAAGCCGATCTCACCGGCTCCGTCGCTGATGTCGGCCTGCTTGTTGTCCTCCGGCTGGGCGCCGATGCGCCGCGCGGTGAACATCAGGTAGTAGCCGATCATGAACGCGAAGCCGACCGAGATGGCCATGGCGGTGGTGCCGACCGGCTCACCCGTGCCGGTGGCCGCCTTGGTCCAGAACCAGTAGGCGACGTCGACCCCGGCGAAGAACAGGCCGCACAGCAGGAACAGCCAACCCTGAACCTTCATCAGGCCTCAACCTCCACGGGGGTCTTGGCGGACACGTGCGGATACTTCATGTCGAATGCGGGACGCTCGGACCGGATCGGCGGCAGCGAGGTGAAGTTGTGCCGCGGCGGCGGGCAGGACGTCGCCCATTCGAGCGAGCCGCCGTAGCCCCAGGGGTCGTCGACGGTGACCTTGGGCGCGGTGCGCCAGGTCTTCCAGACGTTGTAGAAGAACGGCAGCGTGGAGGCGCCGAGCACGAAGGCGCCGACCGACGAGATCATGTTCAGGTCGGTGAAGCCGTCGGCCGGGCTGTAGTCGGCGTAGCGGCGCGGGAAGCCGAGCACGCCGAGCCAGTGCTGGATCAGGAACGTGGCGTGGAAGCCGATGAACAGCAGCCAGAACTGCAGCTTGCCCAGCTTGTCGTCGAGCATCTTGCCGGTGAACTTGGGCCACCAGAAGTAGAACCCGGCGAACATGGCGAACACCACGGTGCCGAAGACGACGTAGTGGAAGTGCGCCACCACGAAATAGGTGTCGCTGATGTGGAAGTCCAGCGGCGGCGAGGCCAGGATGACACCCGTCAGACCGCCGAGCAGGAAGGTCACCAGGAAGCCGATCGAGAACAGCATCGGCGACTCGAAGCTCAGATGGCCTCGCCACATCGTGCCGATCCAGTTGAAGAACTTCACGCCCGTCGGCACCGCGATGAGGAACGTCATGAACGAGAAGAACGGCAGCAGCACCTGCCCGGTCGGGAACATGTGGTGCGCCCAGACCGTGATCGACAGGCCGGCGATCGAGATCGTCGCGGCCACGAGGCTGATGTAGCCGAAGATCGGCTTACGGCTGAAGACCGGCAGGATCTCGGTCACGATGCCGAAGAACGGCAGCGCGATGATGTAGACCTCTGGATGCCCGAAGAACCAGAACAGATGCTGCCAGAGCATCGCTCCGCCGTTCTCGGGGCTGAAGATGTGGGTGCCGAACTTGCGGTCGGCCTCCAGCGCCAGCAGCGCGGCGGCGAGCACCGGGAAGGCCATCAGCACGAGCATGCTGGTGAGCAGGATGTTCCAGGTGAAGATCGGCATCCGGAACATGGTCAGGCCGGGGGCCCGCATGCAGATGATCGTGGTGATGAAGTTGACCGAGCCGAGGATCGTGCCGAGGCCGCTCAGCGCCAGGCCCATGATCCACAGGTCGCCGCCGATCCCTGGCGAGCTGATCGCGTTGGACAGCGGCGTGTAGGCGAACCAGCCGAACGAGGCCGCGCCCTCAGGGGTGAAGAAGCCCGACAGGGCGATGAGGCTGCCGAACAGGAACAGCCAGTAGCTGACCATGTTGAGGCGCGGGAAGGCCACGTCGGGGGCACCGATCTGCAGCGGCATCAGCTCGTTGGCGAACCCGGCGAACAGCGGGGTCGCGAACATCAGCAGCATGATCGTGCCGTGCATGGTGAACAGCTGGTTGAACTGCTCGTTGCTGGTGAACTGCAGCCCCGGCTGCGCCAGCTCGGCCCTCATGATCAGCGCCATGATGCCGCCGATGAGGAAGAAGATGAACGACGTGATCAGGTAGAGGTGTCCGATGATCTTGTGATCGGTGGAGGACAGCCACTTGGTGATCACCCGGCCCTTGGTGGTGGGCCTGGGCCCGGAGCCGGGCGTCGTCGAAATGGGTTCTTGGATGGCGGTCACTGGGCGCTCCCAGCCTGATTGGTCGCGATGTACTGGTCGAACTCAGCCTGCGGGACGAGCTTCACCGAGAAGAGCATGCGGCTGTGGTCGACCCCGCACAGTTCGGCGCACCGGCCGGCGTAGACGCCGGGCTTGTTCAGGGTGTCGACCTCGAAGAAACGGCCGGGGCTGTCTTCCGGGATGCCGGGGATGACGTCGCGCTTGAACAGCATCTCGGGCACCCAGAACGAGTGGATGACGTCATCGCTGTTGAGCTCGAACCGGATCTTCTTGTTCACCGGCAGCACGAGTTGGGGGCCCTGCTTGTAGTCGCTCACCGGCATGCCGGTGACCGGCTTGGTGTCCTTGCCCTGGACGGTGGTGGTGAAGCGCCAGCTCCACTGGAACGCCTCCACCTTCACCGTGACGTCAGGGTTCTTCGAGTCCGCGGTGAGCACCTCGCTGTCGCGGGCGGTGAAGAAGAAGAAGACCGACACCATGACGAGCGGCACGAGGGTGTAGAGCATCTCGATCGGCAGGTTGTAACGCACCTGCGGCGGGAGCTCGGCCTTGGCCTTGCGCTTGGTGTGGAAGAGACACGCCCACACGATCAGGGCGATGACCACGACGCCGGTGGCCAGCGCGGCGATCCACGCCCCGTTCCACAGGCTCTGGACCACGCCACCCTGCGTGGTGATGTGCTCCGGAAGGAGGCCACGGCCCAGATTGGCCTCGGGAACGTCATTAGCACACGCCGTAGCGGAGGCCAGCAGCAACGCCAGAGCGGCGGCGCGTGGCACTCTGCGACGGGCCAACGAACGCCGCGTCGAACGGCGGGTCGGACTCACGGATCGCCTACCCCACAGATGAAGCCCAGGAGTCTTCTCCTGAGCGCTCGTATTTCAAGATGGACAGCTGATTGCAGACACATTAGCGCGCAACGCCCTTGCCCTCCCGCGCGCCCCCTCAGTGGCGCGCCGCGGGTGGGACGATAGGTCTCGTGGCGTACTTTGACGCGGCCTCCACCGAGCCGCTGCACCCCCAGGCACGCGAGGCGCTCCTGGCGGCGATCGACGTCGGCTGGGCCGATCCCGCGAGACTCTACAACCAGGCCCGCCGTGCTCACCTGCTGCTGGAGCAGGCCCGCACGGAGGTCGCCGAGGCGCTCGGCGCCCGGCCCGACGAGGTGTCGTTCACCTCCTCGGGCACGCAAGCGGTGCATCTCGGCGTGCTCGGCACCCTACAGGGCAGACGGCGCGTGGGCCGTCATCTGATCACCAGCGCGGTCGAGCACTCCAGCGTGCTGCACGCGGCCGCCCTGCACGAGCGCGACGGCGGCTCGGCCGAGACCGTGGGCGTCGACCTGCTGGGGCGGGTGGATCCGGCCGTCTTCGCCGAGGCCGTCGCCCGGCCCGGCACGGCCCTGGCCTGCCTGCAGACGGCCAACCACGAGGTCGGCACCCTCCAGCCGGTGGCCGAGGTCGCCGCGGCCTGCCGCCGTGCCGGCGTACCGCTGCTGGTCGACGCGGCGCAGACGGCGGGCCGGATGCCGGTGCCCGCGGGCTGGTCGGTGCTCACCGCCAGCGCGCACAAGTGGGGCGGCCCGCCGGGCGTGGGCGTGCTCGCCGTGCGCAAGGGCACCAGGTTCCGCTCGTTCCTGCCGGAGGACGAGCGCGAGCGCCGGCGGGTGCCGGGCTTCGAGAACGTGCCGGGCATCGTCGCCGCCGCCGCGGCCCTGCGGGCGATGACGGCGGAGGCGGCTCAGGAACGCTCCAGACTCTCCGCCCTCGTCGACAGGATCCGGGAGACCGTGCCCAAGGTCGTCCCCGACGTCGAGGTGATCGGGGATCCCGTCGAGCGAGCCCCGCACATCGTGACGTTCTCCTGCCTGTACGTCGACGGCGAGGCGCTGCTCACCGAGCTGGACAAAGCGGGATTCGCGGTCTCGTCCGGAAGCTCGTGCACCGCTAGTACGCTTCGACCATCGCACGTCCTGGAAGCGATGGGCGTGCTCACACATGGCAATGTCCGGGTGTCACTGCCCAGGGGCGCTTCCGCGGCCGAGGTCGACAGATTCCTCGCCGTGCTGCCCGAGCTGGTGCGCCGAATCCGCCAGGACGCAGGAGTCACATGACAGAGACCACGCAGCCGGCACTGACGGTCGACGCGCTCGGCAAGAAGTGCCCCATCCCGATCATCATGCTCGCCGAGCGGATCAACCACGTCCCGCTCAACGCCGTGGTGTCCGTCCTGGCCGACGATCCCGCGGCCGTCACCGACGTGCCCGCGTGGTGCCGGCTGAAGTCGCACCGGCACGTCGGCTCGTACGAACTCCCCCAGGGAGGCTGGGCGATTCACGTACGGCGCAACTACTGACCCGCTGACTGGGTAGGCCCCCCGGAGACCACCGCTTTCCAGGGGGAGACATGACACACGGACACCCGCACGAGACCGCCCGCGACCTGATGAATCCGGGGGCGGAGTGCATCCAGGCCCACGAGACGCTGGACCGGGCCGCGCAGATGATGCGCGACAGCGGCGTGGGGGCGCTGCCGGTGTGCCACGACGACCGCGTGACGGGCATCATCACCGACCGCGACATCGTGATCAAGTGCGTGGCCGGGGGCAAGGACCCCGCGCGGGTGCGCGCCGGCGACCTGGCAACGGGGCTGGTGTGGGTACGCCCCGACGCCACGGTCGAGGAGGCGCTCTCGCGCATGGAGCAGCACCAGATCAAGCGGCTGCCGGTGCTGGAGGACGAGCACGTCGTGGGCATGATCAGCGAGGCGGACCTCGCCAGGCACCTGCCGGACGACCAGCTGGCCGAGTTCGTGCACCGGGTCTACGCCGGCCCGTGACCCCGCCGTGGCGGGGGCACGGGGGTGCGCCGGTCAGGGGTGGTAGCAGCGGACGTGGTCGGCGATCTGCGCGGCGGCCTCTTTCCCGTAGGCGGCGCTGAAGCGCTCCATGAAGGCCCGCTGGCCGAGCTCGTACTCTTGGCCGCCGACGCGCTCGAGCACGTGCGTGGCGGTCAGGTTGCCGATCTGGCCGCACCGCTCCAGCGGCATGTCCCAGGCCAGACCGGCCAGGAAGCCGGCCCGGAAGGCGTCGCCGACGCCGGTCGGGTCGGCCTTGCCATTCTCGGGGGCGGGGGCCACGTGGATGGACGGCTCGCCCTGGCGGTCGATGACGGCGCCCTTGGGGCCGAGCGTGGTGACCCGGACGCCGACCCGGCTCAGCACCTCCTCGTCGGACCAGCCGGTCTTCTGCTCGATGAGGCCCTTCTCGTAGTCGTTGGAGAACAGGTAGGCGGCCCCGTCGACGAGCTGACGGATCTGCTCGTCCCCCATCCGCGCGAGCTGCTGGGAGATGTCGGCGGCGAACGGGATGCCGCGGTGACGGCACTCGTCGGTGTGCCGGAGCATGCCGTCGGGGTCGTTGGGGCCGATCAGCACCAGGTCGAGGCCGCCCGCCCGGTCGGCGACCGGCTGCAGCTCGATCAGCCGCGCCTCGGCCATCGCGCCGGTGTAGAAGGAGGCGATCTGGTTGTGGTGCTCGTCCGTGGTGCACAGGAAACGGGCGGTGTGCTGGGTCTCGGAGACGTGCACCGAGTCACAGTCGACGCCGTGCCTCTCCAGCCAGGAGCGGTAGTCGGCGAAGTCGTTGCCGACCGCCCCCACCAGAAGCGGCTTCAGCCCCAGGCAGGCCATGCCGAAGGCGATGTTGGCCGCGCAACCTCCGCGACGGATCTGCAGGTCGTCGACCAGGAACGAGAGCGACACCCGGTCCAGTTGCTCGGCGATCAGCTGGTCGCCGAAACTGCCGGGAAAGGTCATCAGGTGGTCTGTCGCGATGGAGCCGGTGACGGCGATGCGCACGGGATTCTTCTTCCTCGTTGTCAGCAAGCCAATGAGCCCCAAGAGAATACGCGAAGGTCCCGCCCGCACAAAGGCGGAACGGGACCTGCGAGGCAACCGCTGCCGGGCGACCCCGGCGACTCCGACTAGTTGAAGGAGTCGCCACAGGCGCACGAGCCGGTGGCGTTCGGGTTGTCGATGGTGAAGCCCTGCTTCTCGATCGTGTCGACGAAGTCGATCGAGGCGCCCATCAGGTAGGGGGCGCTCATCCTGTCGGTGACCACGCCCACGCCGCCGAAGTCCGTCACCACGTCACCGTCCATCGAACGGTCGTCGAAGAAGAGCTGGTAACGCAGCCCGGAGCAGCCGCCAGGCTGCACGGCCACGCGCAGCTGCAGGCTCTCCTCGCCCTGCTGCTCGAGCAGGCTCTTGACCTTCGCGGCGGCCGCTTCGGTCAGGATCAGGCCCTGCGTCGTGGTCTCGCTGCTCTCAACCGTCATCTGCTGACTCCCTAACCCGGCTGTCTGTTTCCGACGTCCTGCTATGACGCTACCAACACCCGGCCGGTGCTACACATTCCTCCCTCCCCCCACCCCCGGAATAAATCCCTGAGGCCATATGTCATCATGAGTATCGTCAGTTAGACGATAAGGGGGTACGGCCATGGCTACCCAGACTGGGCTGCCGCTCTTCGTCCTCGGCCAGGGCGCCGATCCGCACAGCGAGAAAGGCGTGGACTGTCCCGGCGAGCTGCCACCCGCCTCCGACCCGGACCTGGTGGACCGGGCACGCAGGGCCAAGCAGGCGCTCGGCGACCGGCTGTTCGTGCTGGGCCACCACTACCAGCGCGACGAGGTCATCCAGTTCGCCGACGTGACCGGCGACTCCTTCAAGCTCGCCCAGCAGGCCGCCGCCAGGCCGGAGGCCGAGTACATCGTCTTCTGCGGCGTGCACTTCATGGCCGAGTCCGCCGACATCCTGACCACGCCCGCGCAGAAGGTCATCCTCCCGGACCTGGGCGCGGGCTGCTCGATGGCCGACATGGCCACCTTCGACCAGGTCGAGGAGTGCTGGGAGGCCCTGGAGGATGCGGGCCTGGCCGACCAGGTGATCCCGGTCACGTACATGAACTCCAGCGCCGACATCAAGGCCTTCTGCGGCCGGAACGCCGGCGTGGTGTGCACCTCCTCCAACGCCAAGCGCGCCCTGGACTGGGCCTTCGAGCAGGGCCAGAAGGTGCTCTTCCTGCCGGACCAGCACCTGGGCCGCAACACCGCGGTGCTGGACATGGGCATGTCGCTCGACGACTGCGTGGTGTGGAACCCGCACCGCCCCAACGGCGGGCTCACCCAGGAGCAGCTGGAGCGGGCGCGGGTGATCCTGTGGAAGGGCCACTGCTCGGTGCACGGCCGCTTCACCCCCGAGTCCGTGGACGACGTACGCAGCCGTATCCCCGGCGTCAACGTGCTGGTGCACCCCGAGTGCCGGCACGAGGTGGTGCTGAAGGCCGACCACGTGGGCTCCACCGAGCACATCATCAAGACGCTCCAGGCAGCGCCCGCGGGCTCCAGCTGGGCCATCGGCACCGAGCTGAACCTGGTCAAGCGGCTCGCCCAGATGTTCCCCGACAAGAACGTTTCGTTCCTGGACAAGACCGTCTGCTACTGCTCGACCATGAACCGTATCGACCTGCCGCACCTGGTGTGGGCGCTGGAGTCGCTGGCGCTCGGCGAGGTCGTCAACCAGATCACGGTCGACGACGACACCGCCCACTGGGCCAAGGTCGCCCTGGACCGGATGCTCGCCCTCGCCTGACTCCTCAACCGAACCGGTAGCCGACCCGGACGACGACCGTCAGCGTCTGTCGTCCGGGGCTGACCGAGCCCGTGTCCTCCATCGCGGCGGCCACCCGGAGCGGCTGCGGCCCCTGCTCGACCTCCTCGCTCACCGAGACGACGCCGCCGAGCTCCCGCCCGGCCAGCTCGGCGTACTGGGCGGCCTTGGCGGCGGCGTCGGCGAACGCCCGGTCCCTGGCCCGCCTGAGCACCGCGGCCGGGTCGGACACCTCGAACGCCACCCCGTTCAGCCTGGCCTCCTCGCCCACCCCGGCGACCACGTCGATGACCTGGTCGGCCCGCGCCAGGTCGCGGATCACGGCCTCGACGCCCTGGGCCGCGCGGTAGGCGGACACCTTCGGGTAGGCCTCGTACTCGGGGCCGAGCGACAGCTCGGTGGTGCGCAGGTCCTCGCCCGCGATCCCGGCCCCGCGCAACGCCTCGGTCAACCGGGCGGCGGCAGCCCTGACCTCGGCGAACGCCTCGGCGGCGGACCGCCTGCGCACCTCGACGCCCGCGTGCAGCCGCATGACGTCCGGCGGGGCCGCGACCGCGCCCTCGCCGACGACGGTGATGTCCGTGTGGCCGGTGCTGCCGGTACTCCCGGTGCTCTCCACGTCGACTCCTTCGCTGGGCCCTTGGCGGTGCCTGTCCCGATCTAAGGCGTACCTCTGCTGAACCGGAATGCCATCGTGTCGAACTCCGCCCGCTTCGGCGCGGTCGCCAGCACGCGGACGACCTTGCCGGTCAGGTCGATCACGACCGCCTCACGGCCAGTGCCCTTGGCCCGCCAGACGGCCAGGTGCTCCTCGTCCCACCAGCCGATCAGCCGGTCGCTGGCGAACGGCACGGCCCTGGACTCGGAGTCGTCACCCGAGGTGGACCGCAGGCAGATCGTCGCGCGCGTCGTCGTGCAGTGGGTGAGGAACCGGCTGCCGGACGGGGAGACGTCGTCGCCCTCCACCCACACCGGACTGCCCACGTTCGACAGCGTACGCAGTTCCTTGCCGTTCAGGTCGTAGAACTTCATCTTGCCCCCGACCCAGGTGCCGACCGCCTGGCCGTCGGCGTCCCAGAAGAAGCGCCACTCACCCGCGCCCTTCTCCTTGACCCGGAAGGTGCGCGCGGTGCCCGCCTCCACGTCGACGATGCCGAAGCCGTACTCGACGCTCTCGCCCTTGCCTTCGGGGGAGGTGTACAGGGTGACGAGGGCCTGCTCGCCGTCGGGCGACCAGCGCGGCGTGGTGGGGAAGATCGGGGAGGCGCTGACCTTGATGGCGCGCTTGGTGCCCGCCCGGTGGTCGATGACCGACAGCAGGGCGTGCTTGTCCGTGCTGTAGTCCACGTCCGTGCCGAGCGCCTGGGTGCCGTCGTCGTTCAGCGCGTACTCGAAGTAGCGGGTCTCGGCCGTGAAGACGTCCGTGCCAGGCCGCCTGACGTAGAGGTTCTTTCCGCTGTTCATGCTGTACGAGGCCAGCTTGAGCGGGTCGGAGTCCCGTTCCTCGAACCGCACCCCGCTGCCCCGCAGCCTGATCGTGGTGGTGGTCGACGCGGGGGTCGGGGTCGGGGTGGGCGTGGGGCTCGGCGTCGGGGAGGTGGACGAGGACGTGACGGTGGGCGTCGGCGTCGGGGTGGACCCCGAACTGGCGATGATCCGCGTCGTGACGAACGCGCCGGCGACCACCAGCACCAGCACGCCGGCCACGGCGACGGCGGCGATCCACCCGCCGGCGCCCCTGCGTTCCGGCCGGGGCCGCTGGTATAACGGGCGGGCGTGCGCGGGCGGCGGCGGGCCGTGCCCCTGCCACCCGCCAGGACCGGCGGCGGCCGCGCTGCCCTGCTGCAACAGTCCAGCAGGGGTCCCCGTGCCGGGTGCCCCACCCGCCTGGTCGGACCCCCACTGAGTGAACAGCGCCCCGCCACCGGGCACCGTGCCACCCCCACCGGGTGGGTTGCCACCTCCACCGGGCCCCACCCCACCCCACGGCGACGCGTCCCCTCCATGGCCCGACGAGACCGCTCCAGGACCGGACGCCGGCCCTCCCGACGGGTGCCCCATCCTCACCGGACCGGACGCCCCTCCCGGACCGTGCCCCATCCCCACCGGACCCGACCCACCTCCCGGACCGTGCCCAGCCCCTACCGGACCCGGCGCACCCCCGGATGCGTGCCCACCCCCCACAGGGCCGGACGCGCCCGCGGCACCGGCCGGGGCTGAGCCGCCGGGCGGGGCTGGGGCGCCGGCGTCCGGGCCGGGCAAGGGGACGCCCGGTCCGGGGGTGAAGCCGTCCTGTACGGGCGCGTGGCCGAGCAGGCGCATCAGGGCCTGGCTCGCCGACGGCCGCCGGGCGGGGTCCTTGTTCAGGCAGTCCGCCACCAGCGAGCGCAGCCCCAGGTCCTCGACCACCCTGACGTCCGCCTCGCCGTGCAGGATCCGGTTGATCACCGCCGGCAGGCTGTCCTGCCCGAACGGGGTCTGCCCGGAGGCGGCGAACAGCAGCGTGCAGGCCCAGGCGAACATGTCCGACGCCGGGCCGGGGCTCGCCTCGGTGAGCTGCTCGGGCGCCATGAACGAGGGGGTGCCGATCGCGCTGGCGGTCAGCGTGGAGGTCAGGTCGAGCGCTCTGGCGATGCCGAAGTCGATGACCCTAGGCCCGTCCGAGGCGAGCAGCACGTTGGACGGCTTGAAGTCGCGGTGCACGATGCCGGCCTGGTGGATGGCGACCAGCGCGGTGACCGTGCCGATGGCCAGCCGGTGCAGCGACGTGCCCGAGCGCGGCCCCTGCGTCCTGACCACGTCGGTGAGGGTGGGCCCGTCGATGTACTCGCTGATGATGTACGGCCGGCCGTTGAACAGCCCGGTCTCGACGACCTGGGCGGTGCAGAACGGCGCGACCCGCCTGGCCAGCTCCACTTCGCGGACGAACCGGACCGACGCCTCGTGGTCACCCGCGAGGTCGGCGCGCAGCAGCTTCACCGCCACCCTGTGCCCGTTCGGGGCCGAGGCGAGGTAGACGGTGCCTTGCCCGCCCTCCCCCAGGCGATCGGTCAGGGTGTAGGCCCCCACCGAGGCTGGGTCCCCTGGACGCAGGGGCGCGAGGTCCGGCATGTACATCCCCCATATTTCGCTGCTTTTCCCGACATTCTGGTGGCTGGCGCGCGTTCGCGTCATGTCTTCGGCCTACACCGCGTCGGCGATGGCGTCGGCGACGTGGAGCCGCGCCTGGAAGCGCGAGGCAGGCAGCGGAACGAGCCTGGCGTTGAGCTCCTCGGCCAGCCTCTTGAGGCAGCCGCGCCGTACATTCGTGCACAGCACGGTCACCGGCACGTCGGGAAAGGCGTGCTCGGTCCTGATCCGGCGCAGGTCGGCGGCCATGCCGGGGCGCGCCAGCCACTCCCCCACGGTGGCGGCCAGGACGCGGCCCTTGCGGTAGAGGCCGTGGGTGTCGGCACGGCCGCAGAGCAGCCGGTGCAGGGGCGGCCCGGCGATCCGGGCCAGCGCCGTCGCCCCCCACGTACCGCCCAGCGCGGGCAGCCACCCGCCGAACGCGCCGCGGAACGACGTGCCGTCGCGCCCACGCCGGGTGTCGCAACTCGGGTCCACGAGCACGAGCGCGGACACGCGCAGCGGATGCAGCCGGGCGAACGCCTCGGCGTGCCAGGCGGCCATCGCGTGCGCGATGACGGTGACCCGCTCGGGATGGGCGGGAGCCAGCGCGGCGAGCCTGGCCACCTCGCCGTGCAGGGTGGGCGGAACGGGCGAGGCGGGGCTGAGCCCGAGCCCCGGCCGGTCGAACCTGATCACCCGGTGCCCGCTCGCCAGCTCCGCCGCGACGCCGTCCCAGTGGCACCAGGCCGCGGCGGCGCCCGCGGCGATCAGCACGGCGGGCCCCTCTCCCTCCCGCACCACGTGCAGCGGGCCGGGCACCAGCGTGGGAGCGTCGCGGACGAGCAGCCGGAGCGCCACGTACACCAGCCACACCGCGATCAGCGTCACCTGCAGGCGCTGCGCCAGCCCGGCCAGCTGACCGGCGGCCACGGCGGCGACGGACAGGACGGTGAGCAGCCCGGTGAGGCCCGTGACCAGCCAGGCCACCCGTGTCCGCCAGCGTCCGCCCAGCAGCACCATGGCGGTCAGCACGGCGGCGGTGGCCAGCACGCCGGTCACGATGTGGACGTGGTGCGACAGCGACACCGGCCCCAGCGAGCAGGCCGGGGCGCTCAGCGCCGCGCAGTCCAGCGGGAACGCGCCGCCGGCGACGGTGAGCAGGCCGAAGGCCGCCAGCGCCAGCCAGCCCGGCCATTCGCGCTCGATCCTGGGCACCATCGCCACCCCGGCCAGGCACGCCAGGCCGGACAGCACGTCGCTGGCCCTGAACAGGCGCGTCCAGGGCTGATCGCGCGCCGCCAGCTCGCCGACGTATCCGTGCGCCCTGTCGACCGCCGGCGTGGTGAACTGGCCGGTGATCCACGCGCAGTACAGCACGGCCGACGCGATGAACGCGGAAGCCGCGAGCACGTACAATCTTCGCTCCACGTGATGATTACATCACCGTGGGCCATCAGAGTCCGGGAGCGCCCCAGACGGGGAACCAGCGGCTGAGGTCCTCCTCCAGCGGAAGCTCGTCCGCCAGCGCTCCCCGGGCCTGCAGTTCCAGGGCGTTGTCGCGCATCTGCCCGGACAGCGGGGCGAACGGGTAGAACGTGCCCCGCTTGTAGAGGTAGACGATGGCCAGCCGCCTGCCGTCGACGTCGGCGAACGACACCATCGAGCACAGCAGCGACGGCCCGAACCCGGCTCCCTCCAGCGAGGAGTTGACCGCGTGCAGCTCCGTGACCAGGTCCGAGACCTGGTCGGGGGCACGCCGCACCTCCAGCCAGGTGTAGCCGTAGCTGTCGGTGAACTCCTCCACGCGGCCGCCGAGCAACTGTTTCACGTCGCTCTCCAGCGTGGCGAAGGCGCCGCCCTCGGCCGCCCTGAAGGCCACCGAGCCGTTGCCGGTGGGCTGGAGCCCGGTGGCCGCCTGCAACGTCACCGCCGCGGAGGGCAGCGCGAACAGCGCGTCGAGGTTGGGTGGAACCGGTTTGGAGCGGCCGAGGATGGCATCGAGCCAGCCCATGGTGGTCAGCCCCTTCCGAGTTGGTGTGAGATCTGCGTGAGCTGCTCCAGGCGCCGGTCGAGCGGCGGATGCGTGGCGAACAGGTTCGCCAGCGTCTCGCCCTTGGCCAGTGCCGGGGCGAAATAGAAGGCGTTGAAGGGCTCGGCCTCACGCAGGTCGCGGGTCGGGATCCTGGCCATCTCGCCGGAGATCTTGACCAGTGCGCTGGCCAGGGCGGACGGCCGCTGGGTGAGCAGTGCGCCGGCCCGGTCCGCGGCCAGCTCCCGATAGCGCGACAGGGCCCGGGTGAGCAGGAAGCTGATCGCGTACACCAGCACCGAGACCAGCATGACGATCACGCCGATCGGCAGCCCGCCCTGGCCGTTGGAGCGGCGGCCGCCGAGGCCGGTGTAGAGGGCCACCCTGGTCATCAGGCCGGCGACGATGCCGAGGAACGACGCGATCGTCATCACGGCCACGTCGCGGTGCGCGACGTGCGACAGCTCGTGAGCGAGCACGCCCTCGAGCTCGTGCGGCTCCAGGCGGCGCATGAGGCCGGTCGTGACGCAGACGACGGCCTTCTTCTGATTGCGGCCGGTGGCGAAGGCGTTGGGGACGTCGGACCGCGCGATCGCCACCCGCGGCTTGGGCATGTCGGCCAGCGCGCTCAGCCGATCGATCAGGCCGTGCAGCTCGGGGGCCTCCTGCGGCGACACCTCCCGGCCGCCCATCGCGTACAGGGCGATGCGGTCGGACAGGAAGTACTGCGCGAGCAGCAGGACCCCCGCGATCAGCAGCACGGCCACCGCCCGGACGCCCAGGGCGACGAGAGCTCCGACGAACACGACGTACAGCAGTCCGAGCAGGAACATCGTCACGACCATGCGACGGGTCAGACCCCGGTCGGCCGCGAAGCGCGAGCGCACGGGCTCAGCCCGGGATCAGGCCCTGGTCGCCCAGCATCTCCCGGACCTCCTGTATCGAGGCGTCCGCGGGGGGAAGGATCAGCTCTGACGGCTCAAGGCTGTCGTCCGGCAGGGACTTGCCCACGTGGCGAACCTTGTCGAGCAGCGCGTGCAGCTTGACCCGGAAGGCCTTCTCGTCGTCGGACTCGATCGCCGCCTCAAGCTCGGTGTCGAGCTCGTTGAGGACGGAGATGTCGTTGGGCGAGATCTCCACCTGGCCTTCGCCCATGATGCGTATGATCACGCGCCCTCCCCCGGCTGGCGCAGCTGCTGCGTCTGCTGGTTGGGCTGGGCCTGCTGCTGGGGCTGCTGCTGGGGCTGCCCCTGCTCGATGGCGCTCTTGGGCGCGGGGCCCTGGCCGAGCTCGGACTTCATCCGGGCCAGCTCCAGCTCGACGTCCATGCCGCCACCCATGCGGTCGAGCTCGGCCTGGATGTCGTCGGTGCGGCTGCCGCTGTAGTCGTCGAGCGCGCCGCTGGCGAGCAGCTCGTCGATGGCGCCGGCGCGGGCCTGCATGTTGGCCGTCTTGTCCTCGGCGCGCTGGATCGCCAGGCCGACGTCGCCCATCTCCTCGGAGATGCCGGAGAAGGCCTCGTTGATGCGCGTCTGCGCCTCGGCCGCGGTGTAGGTGGCCTTGATCGTCTCCTTCTTGGTCCTGAAGGAGTCCACCTTGGCCTGCAACCGCTGGGAAGCCGTGGTGAGCTTCTCCTCCTCGGCCTGCAGGTTGTCGTGCTGCACCCTCAGGTCGGCGATCTGCGTCTGCAGGTTGGAGCGACGCTGGAGCGCCTCGCGCGCGAGGTCCTCCCGGCCGACGGACAGCGCCTTGCGGCCCTGCTCCTCGTAGCGCTTGCCCTGCTGCTCAAGACCGTTGATCTGCAGCTCTACACGTTTGCGAGAGGTGGCGACGTCCGCCACTCCGCGACGCACCTTCTGCAGCAGCTCAAGCTGCCGCTGGTAGGAGTAGTCGAGGGTCTCGCGTGGATCCTCCATTTTGTCCAGGGCCTTGTTGGCCTTGGACTTGAAGATCATTGAAAGTCTCTTCATCACGCTCATGCGCGTCGGCCGTCCCCTTCTTAGGTCGTGCTGTGTTTCACCCAGTGCAGCCCAGCCGCCTTGGGATTACCCTACGCATAACGCACGTGGGCGTCACTAAGTTGCACTACAGGTAGGGTTGACGTCGTGTTGCGACGCCGTTCCCAAACCTCCGTGGACGACACCCCCGTCCCCATTGACGATCCTAAGCCCCAGGGTAAGGGTCGTCCCACTCCCAAGCGCAGAGACGCCGAGAGCAGGCGGCGCCAGCCCGTCAGCGCTCCCAAGGACCGCAAAGAGGCCTATCGCTCGATGCGCGCCAAGCAGGCCGCCGAGCGGGACCGGGCCCGCAGGGGCATGCTCGCCGGTGACGAGCGTTATTTCCCCGCTCGTGACAAGGGTCCCGCGCGTAAGTTCGCCCGCGACTGGGTCGACTCCCGCCGCCTGCCGAGCCAGTACTTCCTGCCTTTCTCGCTGCTGATCCTGGTGGCCACCTGGGTTCCGTGGCCGCCGGCCATCCGCGTCCAGGTGCTCAACGGCGTGATCGTGTTCGGCTGGCCGGTCATGATGGTCGGCGTGCTGTTCACCTCCATCTACGTCTCCTGGAAGATCAAGAAGGAGGTGGCGGCGAAGATGCCGGCCGAGAGCCTCAAGGGCGTGGGCTTCTACGCCGCGATGCGCGCCCTGCAGATCCGCAAGCTGCGCTTCCCGCCGCCCGCGGTGCTGCCCGGCGGCAAGCCGGTGCCGCCGAAGAAGTAGGCCGGGAGGCCGCCACCGGCCGGGCGACCGCCCGCCGGTGCCTTCGACCTGCCCCAGCGCAGCACACCCGAGCTCGACGGTGGACTCATCCACCGTCGAGCTCTTCGTCATGCTTCGGTCCCAGCGGTCGCCGAAGGCGGATCGGTTCCCTTCAGGGACGGCGGAAGGCCCGACGCCGGCGCTCGTGGGCGCGGCTCGCCTCGGATGCGCTCAGCGGCCAGGCTCGTCGGCGTAGCGGATCTCCAGCGTGCGCTCCCCGGTGCGGACGACGTCGTGGACCGGGGCGTCCAGGATCGTCATCGGGGTTCTGACGGACTGGCCGGGCCAGAACCCGGCCCCGAGGAAGGCCAGCGCCGCCAGGACGGCCACCGTGCCGGCCACGAGCACCCCGCGCGGGCCCAGGCGCGGCGGCGGCGCGGGAGCGGGCCGGGCGCCGGTCAGGCGCGCGCGACGGCGCAGGCGTACGGCGATCGCCAGCAGAACGGCGGCGGTGAGCCCCATCCGGACGAGATTCGGCACGGGCCGACCCTATCGCTCGCCCTATACGGATGATCTCCCGGTGGAGAACCCCGGTCTCCGGAAGACCACAAGGGCCTCTAAGGTCGGATGTATGGAATTCCGTCACCTCGGCCGCAGCGGTCTCATGGTCAGCGAGATCAGCTACGGCAACTGGCTCACTCACGGCTCCCAGGTCGAGGAGGACGCCGCCAAGCAGTGCGTGCGGGCGGCTCTCGACGAGGGCATCACCACCTTCGACACCGCCGATGTCTACGCGGGCACCAAGGCCGAAGAGGTGCTCGGCCGGGCGCTCCAGGGCGTCCGCCGGGAGTCGCTGGAGATCTTCACCAAGGTCTACTGGCCGACCGGCGATGGCCCCAACGACCGCGGCCTGTCGCGCAAGCACATCACCGAGTCCATCAACGGCTCCCTGCGCCGCCTGCGGACCGACTACGTCGACCTCTACCAGGCCCACCGCTACGACAACGAGACGCCGCTGGAGGAGACGCTCAAGACCTTCGACGACCTCGTCCGCCAGGGCAAGGTGCTGTACGTCGGCGTGAGCGAGTGGACGGCCGGTCAGATCGCCCAGGCACTGAAGATCGCCGACGAGATGGGCTTCGACCGCATCGTGTCCAACCAGCCGCAGTACTCGATGCTGTGGCGGGTCATCGAGGGCGAGGTCGTGCCGCTGAGCGAGCGTGAGGGGCTCGGCCAGCTCGTCTTCTCGCCGATCGCGCAGGGAGTGCTCACCGGCAAGTACCTGCCCGGCCAGGCCCCGCCCCAGGGCTCCCGGGCGACCGACGCGGCCGGCGGCGCCGACATGATCGCCCGTTTCATGACCGACGAGGTGCTGTCCCGGGTGCAGGAGCTCAAGCCCATCGCGGCCGACCTCGGCCTGTCGATGGCGCAGCTCGCCGTCGCCTGGGTGCTGCAGAACCCGAACGTCTCCAGCGCCATCGTCGGCGCCTCCCGGCCCGAGCAGGTGCACGACAACGTCAAGGCGGCGGGCGTCAAGCTCGACGCCGAGGTGATGCGCCGCATCGACGAGGCGATCGCCCCGATCGTGGAGCGCGACCCCGCCAAGACCGTGAGCCCGGCCAGGCGCGCCTGACCTTCCCCTTACGGCAGAGAACCCCTTGAGCCACAACGGCGCTCAAGGGGTTCTCGCACATTTCACTCCTGCCGCAATGACAATCCCGTGTATTCGACCCGCTCCTCATCGAGCAGCGCCACCCGTTCAACACCGGATTCGAGCAGCTCACGCCAGTTTTCGCCGATCCAGGACTCCGCGTCGGCCTGGCTCGGGAAAACCTCTCGCGGCAAAGGCGGATCCGTCACCTCACCACCATTTGCATTCTCATAACGCCACCGCCATGTCATGCCATACGCTCCTTTTCCGCGGGCTCACCGGCGCACCCTTTCGGGCCCCTGGAACCGTTCACCATGCCCAAGGATCTCAGTGATTCGCCCCGTGCGGGCGAAGGTCCCGCTCCACGGCCCCCGCCGCACCGCCGCGGCCGGCATTGTTTGTACGCTCGGCGCGGTGAAAGTGCTTCTCACCGGTACGGCAGGCGGCACGGGCTGGCCCGAGCCGGGGTGCCCCTGTGCCTCCTGCGCCGTCCGCGACGGCGAAGGTCCGTGGCGGCGGCCCTTCGGGGCGGTCGTCGACGACACGGTGCCGTTCCCGGCCGGCGACCTGCCGGACGGCTACGCGCCCCATGCCGGCGGCTTGGGGCTGACGACCCCCGACGGGTCCAGGCTGCTGTACGCGCCCGCGGGGCCGGAGCCGCCGGCGGACGGCCCGGCCTACGACGTGGTGCTGATCGACCTGCTGGAGCGGCCCGAGCGGCTCGGGTCACTGCGGCGGGCGGGGCTGGTGAACGGGCGCACCCACGTGGTCGCCGTGGGCCTGGACCACCGGATCAGGTCCGAGAAGGAGCTGGCGAGACGGCTGCGGATGTGGGGCGCGGGGGCCGTACCGGACGGGACCTCGCTCGACACGGGCCGCCCGCCGCCGCCCCCCGCCGCGCAACCGCGGCGGGCGCTGCTGCTCGGCGGGTCCCGCTCCGGCAAGTCCGCCGAGGCCGAGCTGCGCCTGGCGGCCGAGCCGTACGTCACCTACGTCGCCACCGGGCCCGGCAGCGAGGGGGACGCGGAGTGGGCGGCGCGGGTGCGCGCCCACCGGGAGCGCAGGCCCGCGCACTGGGCGACGGCGGAGACCACCGACCTGGCCGAGACGATCCGCAGCGCCACGACGCCGCTGCTGATCGACGGCCTCGGCACCTGGCTGGCGGCGGTGTTCGACGAGCACGGCGCGTGGGAAGGCGACCGCGCCCCCGTCGACAGGCGCTGCGACGCGCTCGTCCAGGCGTGGCGCAGCGCGCCGGGGCGCGTCGTGGCCGTCTCCGACGAGGCCGGCATGGGCGTGGTGCCGGCGACGGCCGCCGGACGGCTGTTCAGGGACGCCCTCGGCAGGCTGAACGAGCGTCTCGCCGCCGAATCGGAGTATGTGGCCCTCGTGGTCGCCGGCCGCCCCACGCGCCTCTGAGCGTACGTCTCAGCCCCGCCACGCCCGCCGGCCGACCACGCGGGACCGGCGAGGTCCGTCAGCGCGCCGCCCACCCGGCCGGCAGGAGAACGGGCTCAGCGGATCAGGGGCGGGCGGCGCGGGCGTACCAGCGGCCTTCCACGCGGTCGACGCGGAGCGGGAGGCCGAAGCACTCGGACAGGTTGTCGGGGGTGAGCACCTCGGCCACCGGACCGGCGGCGAGCACGCGGGCGTCGCCCATGAGCATCGCGTGCGTGGTGGTCGCGGGCACCTCCTCCAGGTGGTGCGTCACCGTCACCGTGGTGAGCACGGGCCTGGTCGCGGCCAGGTTCTCGACGGCGGAGATGAGGTCCTCGCGGGCCGGCAGGTCGAGTCCGGCGAACGGCTCGTCCAGCAGCAGCACGGCCGGATCGGCCATGAGCGCCCTGGCCACCCTGATCCTGGCCCGCTCGCCCTGGGAACACACCCGGAAGGGCCGCTCGGCCAGATCCTTGCAGCCGAGGTCGGCGAGCAGGCGCAGCGCCCGCTCCCGCTCGGTCTCCCCGTACTTCTCCCAGATCGGGGCACTCGTCGCGGTGTGCCCGGTGAGCACCACGGTGTGCGCGCTCGCCCCCTCCTCCTCCATCAGCTCCTCGTCGATCAGGCGCTGGCTGGACGCGACCAGGCCGATGTGCCGCCGCAGCTCACGCAGATCGACCCGGCCGAGCCGGTGGCCGAGCACGGTCACCGCACCCACGGTGGGGTGACGCACCGCGGCGGCCAGCGACAGCAACGTCGTCTTGCCCGCGCCGTTCGGACCGAGAACGGCCCAGTGGTCGCCGTAGCCCACCCGCCAGTCGATCCCGTCCAGCAGCGTCTTGCCGACGACCCGGACCCCTACGCCTTCGAGTTCAAGCACGTGCATCCGGCCACCCTAGCGAGTCCGGGCGGGTGCATCCGGCCACCAGGGCAGGCCCGTAGGATCGACCGTTATGCAGCTTCCTGGGCGCTTGTTCGATCTGTTCGGTGAGCATGCCGTCTGGTCGGACGACCACGAGGGCATGAGCGGCGAGACCCTGCGGGTCACCAGCCACACGGGGGCCTTCTACCTCAAGCGGGGCCCGGTGGCGGTGGCCGAGCACGAGCGGCTGCTGTGGCTCAAGCGCTGGCTGAGCGTGCCCGACATCGCGGCGTTCGAGGGCGACACGCTGGTGCTGGCCGACGCGGGCTGGCGCAGCCTCGAACGCAGGACGCCGACCGACGCCGGGACCGTCATGGGGACCGTGCTGCGCGCGCTGCACGACGTGCCCGCGGCGGAGTGCCCGTTCGACGAGCGGCTGGACGTCAAGCTGGCCAGGGCCGCCGGGCGGGTCCGCGACGGGCTGGTGGACACCGCCGGCTTCGACGACGACCACACCGAGCTCACCCCGGAGGGGATCCACCGGCGGCTGGTCGCCGAGCGGCCCGTCACCGAGGACCTGGTCGTCACGCACGGCGACTTCACCCCCGCCAACGTGCTCGCCTCCCCCGCCGGTGAGCCCGTCCTCCTGGACGTGGGCGCGCTGGGCGTGGCCGACCGCTACGTGGACCTGGCCGTGGCACTGCGCGAGCTGCCGGGCCCCGCCGCCGACGGCTTCCTGACCGCGTACGGCCTGGCCGAGGTCGACCAGCGGAAGCTGGACTACTACCGGCTGCTGGACGAACTGTTCTGATGCGCCCGCACCACCCCACGTCCGGCCCGGCGCGAGTTCCGTTCCCCGGGCCGCTTGCCGCTGCCGTACGCGCCGCGTCCGAACACTCGCGACGTCCGCTCTCTGGAAGGTCTCTGTCCGGTGGCCGAGCCGTTCTGGTGTGGGGGCGGCGTCCGGCGTTCGCGGCGCGCTGATGGACGGGGTGCGGTTGGCGGTCGGCACGCTGAGTGTGTGGCCGGTCCGGGTGGAGCGGGTGGATCGCCGGGTCGCGGGGCGGGCCATGGCGGTGGCGCCCGTGGTGGGGCTGGTGCTCGGCGCGGTGGCGGCGCTCGCGCTGCTGCTGCCCGGCCCGCCGTTGCTGGGCGCCGCCCTGGCCCTCGGCCTGCTGGCCGTGCTGACGCGGGGGCTGCACCTGGACGGCCTGGCGGATCTGGCCGACGGCCTGGGCAGCGGCAAGCCCGCCCCCCAGGCGCTCGACATCATGAAAAAGTCGGACATCGGGCCGTTCGGCGTGATGACCTTGGTGTTCATGCTCCTCGTCCAGGCCGCCGCCGTGTCCGAGACGGGCCCCGCCGCGCTGGTGACGGCGTGCGTGACCGGCCGCCTGTCCCTCGTGTGGGCCTGCCGGCACGGAGTCCCCGCCGCCCGCGACGAGGGCCTGGGCGCGATGGTCGCGGGCACGGTACGGACGCACGTGGCCTGGCTCGTCACCCTGGCCGCCCTGCTGGGCAGCCTGGCCCTGGGCCTGGCGACCTGGCCCGGCTCCCTCACCGCCCCGAGCCCACCCGAGCCCCTGGTTCTGACGCCGACCGTGGCCCTGCTGGCCGGGCTCGGCGCGGCTCTGCTGCTGCTCCGCCACGCCCGGCGGCGGCTCGGCGGGATCACCGGCGACGTCCTGGGCGCGCTGGTGGAGACGGGCACGGCCACCACGCTGGCGGTCTGGGCCGTGCTCGGCTGACGGTGCGCAGGCGCGGGCGCCCTCAGGAGGCCGGTTGCGGAGTCCGTACCGGGAAGATCTTCAGCAGCAGCGCGCCGCACGCCGCGAGCAGGACCCAGCCGACCACGCCGCTCAGCCCCGCCACCACCAGATCGGGTGGCGCCGCGGCGTCGCCGAGCAGCAGGGTGACGGGGGCGACGGCGTTGAGGGAGGCGTGTGCCACGACCGCCGGCCACACGCTGCCCGAGCGCAGCCGCAGCCAGCCGAACACCACGCCGGCCAGGACGCAGAAGCCGGTGAAGTAGAGGGCGGCCCACGGCCCGAGGCTGGGGTAGTTGTAGCCGAGCAGGGTCAGGGGAGCGTGCCACAGGCCCCAGATCGCGCCGGAGAGCAGCAGCCCGGCCACCGTCCCGCGCGTGCCGGCGAGCCTGGGCAGCAGGTAGCCGCGCCAGCCCCACTCCTCGCCCAGCGCCGGGATGGCGTTGAGCACCGGGCCGATCAGCACGGCGACGACGACCTGGGTGACGGCGATCGAGGTCAGGCTCTCCGGGACGGGCAGGCCCTGGGCGCGGAGCTGCGCCTGGAACAGGCTCAGGCCGTCGAGGTCCACCTCCAGCACCCCCACGGCGACGCTGGCCGCCACCGAGAGCGCCACCAGCAGGGGGACGCCCAGCCACGCGGCGAGCACGAGCAGTGCCGTGCGGCCCTTGTGCTCACCGAGGGTCAGCCCGGTCTCGCGCAACCACTGGCGGACCGGCGTCCGGCTGAACGCCCACGCGGCGAGCACGCCCACGGTGGGCGTGAACATCATCAGCGCGGCCAGCACCCCCACCAGCGGTGTGCGCAGCCCGTCGCCGAGCCACAGGGGCAGCGCCACGACCCAGGACAGGCCGAAGGCGGCGACGAGGAAGGCGGCCAGCGGCCTCACGCGGCGGTCCTCTCGGAGACGAGGGCGTTGATGAGCGAGGCGCCGCGCTCGGCGTCGTCGACGCTGATGGCCAGCTGCCCGCCGGAGCGGTAGCCGATGACCAGGCACTCGCCGCCGCGCAGCATGATGGTGGCGGAGCCGGGCAGCCCGCGGACACCCCAGCCGCCCACCTGACTCGGGGCTCTCTCCTCGGTCCAGGCTCTGTCTATCTTGGCGAGCCGGATCCTGCGCTTGGGCCACGCGAGCGGGCCGAAGCCGAGCGCCACGCCGTCGTCGGCGACACGGGCGGTGAGCGACGAGACGAACAGGCCGGCCAGCAGCACCACGCCGAGGGCGGGCAGCAGGCCGGCGACCACCGGGCCGGTGAGGACACCGGTGATCTCGAATGCGCCGAGCGCGAACAGGGCGACCGCCGCCACGACCGCGACGGCCAGGGGCCAGGGGTTGCTGATCCTGCTGACCCAGACCGCGCGCTGGCCGGGCCTGAGCCTGAGCACCGGCGGCTGCCGGTCGGCGGCGTCCCGCTCGTGGGGGGCGCCTCTGCCGAGGTATCCCCCGAGCGCCCCCACGGCCGTCGGCACGCCCACCAGGGCGAGGGGCGCCCAGAGCGGCAGAACCGCTTCGGTCCAGCTGGCCACGTCGAGGTTGGCCAGCAGGGTCATGCCGCTCAGGCCGAGCGCGAAGAGGGCGCCACCGACGAGCCCCGCCCACCAGGCGGCGCGGGCCGACCTGCGGGACAGGCCGCGCACCGCCGCGGTGAACAGCACTGCCCAGAGCACCGCCCACAACACCACCGGCATGCCCACGAAGACCGCGAAGGACGCGGCGCCGTCGGCCGTCGAGCCCGGCCCCCAGTGCACGGCCAGCGGCTCCGGCAGCCGGTCGCGCAGCATCAGGGGCGCCGTGATCAACGCGGCCGTGACGACCACTCCCCAGACTGCGGCGATGACGCTCGCGGGCACTCTGCCGGAATCGCGGGTGGTCATGGGAGCTCCTTCAGAATCGTGATGACGTCCTCGGCGCGGTAGCCGTACCTCTTGGCCTCTTCCAGGAGCTCGCGCGCCCGCTCGCGGATCAGGGCGCGCCCGTCGGCCTGGCGCGCGACGCTGACCCCGCGCCCCCGCCTGAACTCCAGCAGGCCCTCTTCCCGCAGGTCGCGCAGGGCGCGAAGCACGGTGTTGGAGTTGATGCCGAGCGCTTCGGCGAGGTCTCTGGCCGAGGGCAGCCGGTCGCCCGGCGTGTAGGAGCCCTCGCCGATGGCGCGCCGGATCGCGCCCGCGACCTGCTCGTGCAGAGGGCGGGCGTCGTTGAGATCAAGGGTGAGCAACATGGTGCTAATGACACTAGCACCATGTCGTCATGAACGCTTGCCGATTATTGGTGGGATGAACCCCTGTTTGTGAGTACGGAGAAACCGTGGATAGCATCGGTTTACGTGACCACTGTGCGGCTGAACTCAGCAGATCCAGTCTCTCTCGACACCGATGCGCTCGTCGTCGCCTTCCGGCCGGGCGCCGGAGGCCCGAGCCCGGCCGTGAGCGCCGAAGCACTCGACGCCGCCTTCGGCGGCAAGCTCGCCACCTCGCTCACCTCCGTGGGATTCACCGGCAAGGCCGGAGAGCTGGCCAAGCTGCCGACGTTCGGCGCCGTGACCGCGCCCGTGCTGGTCGCGGTGGGCGTGGGCGAGTCAGTGGACGCCGAGGGTCTGCGCCGGGCCGCGGGCGCTGCCGTCCGCTCCCTGGCGGGCACCACGCGCGCCGCGCTCGTGCTGCCGGCCGGTTCCGCCGAGGAGGCCGAGGCCGTGGCGCTGGGCGCGCTGCTGGGCGCCTACTCCTTCGCCCGCTACCGCACCGGTGACGACCAGAAGGCGCCGGTCGCCGAGCTCACCGTGGTCTCCGGCGCGGACGGCAGCGTGACCGACGGCGTGGCCGAGCGCGCGAGCGTGCTGGCCGAGTCCGTCACCCTGGTCCGCGACCTGGTCAACACGCCGCCGTCGGACCTGTGGCCCGCCAAGTTCGCCGAGATCGCCGAGCAGACCGGCGGCAAGGCCGGGCTGACCGTCGAGGTGCTCGACGACCAGCGGCTCAAGGAGGCCGGCTACGGCGGCATCATCGGCGTCGGCCAGGGCTCGGTCAACCCGCCGCGCCTGGTCCGCCTCTCCTACACCCACCCCGACGCCGCCAAGACGCTGGCGTTCGTGGGCAAGGGCATCACGTTCGACTCCGGCGGCCTGTCGCTCAAGCCGTCGGCGTCGATGGACTGGATGAAGTCCGACATGGGCGGCGCGGGAGCCGTTTTCGGGGCACTCGTCGGCATCGCGCGCCTCAGCCTCCCGGTCAACGTCGTCGGCTACCTCTGCCTGGCGGAGAACCTGCCGAGCGGCACCGCCCAGCGCCCCTCCGACGTCATCCACAGCTACAGCGGCAAGACCGTCGAGGTGCTCGACACCGACGCCGAGGGCCGCCTGGTCCTCATGGACGGCATCGCCCGCGCCGCCGAGGACGGCCCCGACCTGATCGTCGACGTGGCCACCCTCACCGGCGCCCAGATCGTCGCGCTCGGCTGGCGCACGGCCGGCGTCATGGCCAACGACGACGCCGTGCGCGACCTGGTCGTCGAGGCGGCCGGCGCCGCCGGTGAGGGCGCCTGGGGCATGCCGCTGCCCGAGGAGCTGCGCAAGGGCCTCGACTCCCCGGTCGCCGACATCGCCAACCTCCAGCCGGAGCGCTGGGGCAGCATGCTGGCCGCGGGCATCTTCCTCAAGGAGTTCGTGCCCGACGGGGTCCGCTGGGCGCACATCGACATGGCCGGACCCGCCTTCAACAAGGGCGAGCCGCACGGCTACACCCCCAAGGGCGGCACCGGCGCCATCACGCGGACCCTGATCGGACTCGCCGAGCGGCACGCGAGCATCTGAAACAAATGAAAAGATGACGGCATCACGAACACCCCGACAAGGAGCCATCCTGTGGCCTACGACATCGTCGTCCTAGGTGGCGGCAGCGGCGGTTACGCCTGCGCGCTCCGGGCGGCCGAGCTCGGCAAGACGGTCGTCCTGATCGAGAAGGACAAGATCGGCGGCACCTGCCTCCACAGGGGATGCATCCCCACCAAGGCCCTGCTGCACTCCGCCGAGATCGCCGACGAGACCCGGGAGAGCGAGTCGTTCGGCGTCAAGGCGCGCTTCGAGGGCATCGACGTCCCCGGCGTCCACGCCTTCAAGGACAAGATCGTCACGCGCGCCTGGAAGGGCGTGCAGGGGCTGCTGAAGTCCGCCGGCGTGACGGTGGTCGAGGGCGAGGGCCGCCTCGCCGGCGCGGGCCGCGTCCAGGTGGGCTCCGAGGTGTACGAAGGCCGCGACGTCGTGCTGGCCACCGGTTCGGCGCCCCGGTCGCTGCCCGGCCTCGACATCGACGGCCGGCGGATCATCACCAGCGAGCACACCCTGACGATGGACCGGGTGCCGTCCTCGGTGATCGTGCTGGGCGGCGGCGTCATCGGCGTCGAGCTGGCCAGCGTCTACCGCTCCTTCGGCGCCGAGGTCACCATCGTCGAGGCGCTGCCGCACCTGCTGCCGGCCGAGGAGGAGTCCAGCTCCAAGCTGCTGGAGCGGGCCTTCCGCCGGCGCGGCATCAAGTACGAGCTCGGCGTCTTCTTCGACGGCGCCAAGACCACCGACACCGGTGTGATCGTCACCCTCGCCAACGGCAAGACGCTGGACGCCGAGCTCCTGCTGGTCGCGGTCGGCCGCGGGGCCGTCACGACGGGCCTGGGCTTCGAGGAGGCCGGCGTGGTGATCGAGCGCGGCGCGGTCAGCGTCGACGAGCACTGCCAGACGGCGGTGCCCGGCGTCTACGCGATCGGCGACGTGATCGCCACGCCGCAGCTCGCGCACGCCGGGTTCGCCGAGGGCATCATGGTGGCCGAGCACATCGCCGGCCTCAACCCGCCGCCCATCGACTACGCCGGCGTCCCGCGGATCACCTACTCCGACCCTGAGGTCGCCTCCGTCGGCATCACGTCCGCACAGGCCGCCGAGCGCGGCATCGAGATCGTCGAGCAGGTCTACGACCTCGCGGGCAACCCGAAGAGCCAGATCCTCGGCACCGCGGGCGCCGTCAAGGTGCTCGCGCGCAAGGACGGGCCGGTCGTCGGCGTCCACATGGTGGGCCGCCGGATCGGTGAGCTCGTCACCGAGGGGCAGCTCATCTACAACTGGGAGGCGCTGCCCGCAGAGGTGGCGCAGCTCATCCATGCACATCCGACCCAATCCGAGGCGGTCGGTGAGGCGATGCTGGCTCTGGCCGGCAAGCCTCTGCACGTACACAACTAGTCCAGCCCTCGAGATCAGAACGCGAGAGAAGATAACGATGCCGGTCTCCGTACAGATGCCCCAGCTCGGCGAGAGCGTCACCGAGGGCACCGTCACCCGTTGGCTGAAGAAGGAGGGCGAGCGCGTCGAGGCTGACGAGCCGCTCCTCGAAGTGTCGACCGACAAGGTCGACACCGAGATTCCGTCGCCGTCCGCGGGTGTCATCACCAAGATCGTCGTGGCTGAGGACGAGACCGTCGAGGTCGGCGCCGAGCTGGCGGTCATCGACGAGAGCGGCCAGGCCGGCGGCGCCGCCCCGGCCGAAGAGGCCGCTCCCGCCGCGCAGCCCGAGCCGGAGCCGGAGCCGGAGCCCGCCCCGGCGCCCGTCTCCTCGATCCCGCAGCCCGCGCCCGCGCAGCCCGCCCCGGCTCCGCAGCCCGCCCCCGCCGCCCCGGCCGCGCAGGCCCCGGCGCCGCAGGCCCCGGCGCCCGCCGCCGCCCCGTCCCCGCTGCCCACCTCCGGTGAAAGCCCGTACGTCACGCCGCTGGTGCGCAAGCTGGCCAACGAGCACGGCGTGGACCTGGAGGCGATCACCGGCACCGGCGTCGGCGGCCGGATCCGCAAGCAGGACGTGCTGGAGGCCGCCAAGAGCCGGCGTGAGCAGGCCGCCCCGGCGCCCGCCCCCGCCGCCGTTCAGGCCGCTCCCGCTCATGCCGCCCCGGCCGCTCAGGCGCAGGCCCCGGCCGCCGAGCCTGAGCCGGTCCAGGTCGACACCACGCTGCGTGGCCGCACCGAGAAGATGACGCGCCTGCGTCAGACGATCGCCAAGCGGATGGTGGAGTCGCTGCAGACGGCGGCCCAGCTCACCTCGGTCGTCGAGGTCGACGTCACCAAGATCGCGCGCCTGCGGGCGAAGGTGAAGGACGACTTCTTCCGCCGCGAGGGCGTCAAGCTGACCTTCACCCCGTTCTTCGCGCTGGCCACCGTCGAGGCGCTCAAGCAGCACCCCAAGCTGAACGCGACGATCAACAACGAGACCAACGAGGTGACCTACTTCGACGTCGAGAACCTCGGCGTCGCGGTCGACACCGAGCGCGGCCTGCTCGCGGCCGTGGTCAAGGACGCCGGTGACCTCAACCTCGCCGGTCTCGCCCGCAAGGTCACGGATCTGGCCGAGCGCACCCGCGCCAACAAGGTGACGCCCGACGAGATCACCGGCGGCACGTTCACGCTGACCAACACCGGCAGCCGCGGCGCCCTGTTCGACACGCCGATCCTCAACCAGCCGCAGGTCGGCATGCTCGGCACGGGCGCCGTCGTCAAGCGTCCCGTGGTGATCGACACCCCCGAGGGCGAGGTCATCGCGGTCCGTTCGATGGTCTACCTCGCGCTGACGTACGACCACCGCCTGGTGGACGGCGCCGACGCGGCCAGGTTCCTGACCACGATCAAGCGCCGCCTGGAGGAGGGCCGCTTCGAGGCTCAGCTGGGTCTCGCGTAGCGAGGTCCCGCTCGGGGGCCGGGCCGGATCGGCCGGATCGCCGGCCGGACCACGGGCGGGACCGGTGAGCCGAGGGGCCGGGGGCGCGGACTGCCGCGCCGCCGGCCCCTCGGCGTCCGGCGGCGTTAGTGTGACCCGTATGACGATCATCGTGACGGGGTCTTCGGGCTTGCTGGGCAGGCCTCTGGTCGCCGCGCTGCGGGGCGCCGGCGAGCGGGTGGTCACCTTGGTGCGGCGCGAGCCACGAGACGGTGACGAGGCGTTCTGGAAGCCTTCTGAGGGGGTGCTGGACCCGGCGGCGCTGGCGGGCGCGCGCGCCGTCGTGCACCTGGCGGGGGCGCCGATCGCCGGGCGGCGCTGGACCGCGGCCTACAAGAGCGAGCTCGTCCGCAGCCGCGTCGAGAGCACCCGGCTGCTGGTCGGCGCGCTGGGGCGGCTGCCGCAGCGGCCCGAGGTGCTGGTGTCCGCGTCCGGCATCGACTTCTACGGCGACACCGGCGACCGGGTGATCGACGAGAGCGCGGGCAAGGGCAGCGGCTTCCTGCCCGATCTGTGCGAGCGGTGGGAGGCGGAGGCCAGAGCGGCAGGCGAGCTCGGGATACGGACCGCTCAGCTGCGGACCGGTCTCGTGGTCAGCGGACGCGGCGGAGCGCTCGGCCGGATGCTGCCCATCTTCAAGATCGGGCTCGGCGCGCCGCTGGGCTCGGGCAGGCAGCACTGGTCGTGGATCTCCGAGCAGGACTGGCTGAACGCGACCCTGCGCGTCCTCGACACGCCCGAGCTCTCCGGGCCGGTCAACCTCACCTCCCCCACCCCGGTCACCAACGCCGAGTTCACCAGGACGCTGGGGGCGGCACTGCGCAGGCCCACCATGCCGGTGCCGGTGCCGGGCTTCGCGCTCAGCCTCGGGCTCGGCGAGTTCGCCCGGGAGCTGCTGACCGGCCACCGGATCCTGCCGGCGAAGTTGACAGCCGCCGGCTTCGGCTTCGCCCATACCAGTCTCGGCGATGCGCTGCGCGCCGTACTCTAGTGTGCTGTTCGTCCTTCGCTCGGGAGATTTACGGGGAGATACCGACATGACCAGGTCAGGGCAGTCGCACATCCTTGCCATCGGGGGCGGATCTTTCCGGCCGACCGGGCGCTACGGCTTCGTCGAGGCCAGTCCGCTGCTGCGCTACGGCCTTGACCTGACCGGTCAGGATCGCCCCAAGCTCGGCCTGCTCGCCACCGCGACCGGCGACAGCTCCGACTGGCTGCTCAAGATGTACGGCGCGTTCGCCGGCTGGGACGTGGAGCTGAGCCACCTGACCGTGTTCCCCATGCCCAACGTCGAGGATCCGCGGGGGTGGATGCTGGAGCAGGACATGATCTACGTCAGCGGCGGCAGCGTCGCCAACCTGATGGCGTTGTGGCGGCTGCACGGCCTCGACGAGGTCTTCGACGAGGCGTGGCGGGCCGGCGTGGTGCTGTCCGGGCAGAGCGCGGGCGCGCTGTGCTGGCACGTCGGCGGCAACACCGACTCCTTCGGCCCCCGGCTGCGGGCCTGGTCCGACGGGCTCGGCCTGCTGCCCTATTCGTGCGGGGTGCACTACAACGCCGACCCGCAGCGCCGGACGCTGCTCCAGCGGTCGATCGCCGACGGCGAGCTGCCCGGTGGTTACGCCGCCGACGAGGGCGTGGCGCTGCACTACGTCGGCACCGAGTTCATCCAGGCGGTGACGTCCGATCCCGACGGTTACGCCTACAAGCTGGAGCACGACGGGGCCGGAGGGACCAAGGAGTTCAGGATCGAACCTCGGTTGCTGACATCCTGAATTACCCTACAAGGGTGAGGGAACGGCACAATGGACACATGCGCCCCACCCATGGGGTCGATCCCCACGCACTCGCCATCGTCCGCCTCGGCGTCGACGTCCCCTACGAGCAGGCCTGGTCGCTGCAGCGCTGGGTGCACGGCAAGCGTGTCGCGGACGAGCTCCCCGACACGCTGCTGGTGCTGGAGCACGCGCCCGTCTACACCGCGGGCAAGCGCGCCGCCCCGCACGAGCGGCCCACGGACGGCACTCCGGTGGTCGACGTGGACCGGGGCGGCCGGGTCACCTGGCACGGTCCCGGCCAGCTCGTCGGCTATCCGATCGTGGCCGTCACCGACGTGGTCGACTACATCTGCCGCCTCGAAGAGATGATGATCCAGGTCTGCGCCGACTTCGGCGTCACGGCGCGGCGCGTCCGCGGCAGGGCCGGGGTATGGGCCGTGGGCGACAGCAGCCTCGGCCTGCCCGACCGGCAGCTCGGCACGGTGGGCATCCGCCTGTCGAAGGGCGTCACGATGCACGGTTTCGCGCTCAACTGCGCGAACGATCCGCGGTGGTTCAACCGGATCGTCCCGTGCGGCCTGCCCGATGTGGGCGTCTCCTCGCTCTCCGCGGAGACCGGCCGCCGGATCGTGGTCGAGGAGGTCATGCCGATCGCCGAGAAGCGGCTGGCCGAGACGCTCGGCAGGGAGCCGTTCGACCTGCACGAAGAGGATCTGCTGCGCCGCTGACCGGATACGCGGTGGTCCTCCCCGTTCACCCGCCTTACGATCGGGCTGTGAAGCGGATCACAGCTCTGGCCATCGCGCTCGTCGTACACGCGCTGACGCTCGCCTTCGTCGTGCTCGGCTCCTGGACCATCGTGGTCAACTCCGAGTTCGTCTTCGGCTGGCTGATCGGCGGCGGGCTGATCGGGATCGGCTGGCTGCTGCGGCCGCGCCTGGGCCGGGTGCCCGCCGACGCCGAGGTGCTCGACCGCTCCGCCGCCCCGGAGCTGTACGGCACCGCCGAGCGGGTCGCCGACCGGATGGGGATCGGGCGGCCCAGGAAGATCGCCGTCGAGGACCTGGTGCCGGCCACCACCTACGAGCGGGTCGGCCCGCTCAGGACGCCGGTGCTGTTGATCGGCCTGCCGCTGTGGCTGGCGCTGCCGCCTCGCCAGCGGGTGGCGCTGCTGGCCCTGGCCTACGCGCGCGGCACCGCCGGAGACGACGTCATCGTGCGGAGCGCCCTGTGGACCCTGGGCGAATGGCGCGGGGCCCTGCTGGGCTCGGCGCCGCTGAAGGCGCGCGAGGAGGCCCAGACCAAGATCACCGCCTCGGTCGGCGCGCTGGAAAGCCCCAGCACCGGCTACGAGGTGGCCGGCATGTTCGGGCGGATGATCGGCCGCGTGCTGGGCATCCCGGTGCTGCTGCTGGAGCGCGGCCTGATCCGGCTGACGCGCTCGGACGACGGCCGGCGGCGCGAGCGGACGCTGGCGCTGGCGCGGCGGGTGGTGCCGGCCGAGGACCTGGCGGAGCTCGAAGCGGTCATGGCGGGCACCAGCTACCTGGCGCCCATGCAGGCGGCCGTGCTGCGCGGGGAGAACGTACCGGCGATCAGGAGGGGCGCGCTGGCCCGCTTCGAGCAGGCCGGGCCGAGTGTCTTCGGCTCCCCCGCCGCGACGCTGCTCGGCTCGGCCGAGTCCGACCGCATCGACGATGAGCTGCTCAGGCACTACACCCGGGCGGTGCGCGGTTTCGGCCTCATCACCTGAGGTCCCCCCTCGGAGCGGTCATGCCGGGCGAGACGTAAGGTGGGATCGTGACCGTTGCTCCTGAAGGCCGTAAGCTCCTCCGCCTGGAGGTGCGTAACGCCGAGACCCCTATCGAGCGCAAGCCCCCGTGGATCAAGACCAAGCTGAAGACGGGCCCCGAGTACACCGAGCTGAAATCGCTCGTGCGCCGGGAGGGCCTGCACACGGTCTGTGAAGAGGCGGGCTGTCCCAATATCTACGAGTGCTGGGAAGACCGCGAGGCCACCTTCCTCATCGGCGGCGACCAGTGCACGCGCCGCTGCGACTTCTGCCAGATCGACACGGGCAAGCCCAAGGAGTACGACCGCGACGAGCCCCGCCGGGTGGCGGAGTCGGTGCGGCAGATGGGCCTGCGCTACGCGACCGTGACCGGGGTGGCGCGCGACGACCTGCCCGACGGCGGCGCCTGGCTCTACGCCGAGACCGCCCGCCAGATCCACACGCTGCTGCCGGGCTGCGGCGTCGAGCTGCTGGTGCCGGACTTCAACGGCGACCGCGACCAGCTGGAGGAGGTCTTCTCCAGCAAGCCCGAGGTGTTCGCGCACAACGTCGAGACGGTGCCGCGCATCTTCAAGCGCATCCGGCCCGCCTTCCGCTACGAACGCTCCCTGGGCGTGATCACGACCGCGCGTGACGCCGGGCTGGTCACCAAGTCCAACCTGATCCTCGGCATGGGCGAGACCCGCGAGGAGGTGGTCGAGGCGATGCGCGACCTGCACGCCGCGGGCACCGACCTCCTGACGATCACCCAGTATCTGCGCCCGACCCCGCGCCACCACCCGGTGGAGCGCTGGGTCAAGCCGGAGGAGTTCGTCGAACTGCAGGCCGAGGCCGAGGCGATCGGCTTCGCCGGGGTGCTGTCCGGCCCGCTCGTCCGCTCCTCCTACCGCGCGGGCAAGCTCTACCAGCAGGCCATCGCGGCCCGCCAGACGGCCTGACCGCGCCGGCGGCCCTGCCCGGCCGCCTGGCTGCCCCCGGCCGCCCCTGGCCGCCCGGCCCGGCGGACGTCCGGCCGGCGGACCACAGGCGCACGGCCCCGGGCGGATGCCCGGGGCCCGCTCATCTGGCTACCATGACAGGCGTCGAAGGAAGGCGACTCGCATGGCCGTCCTGATCCGCACCCGCGACGTGCCCTCCGCGCAGCGGCACGACGCCTGGCGGAGCTTCGTGTGCGACACCCTGGGCCCGCTCGACGTCCGGATCGATCCGGACGCGCCGCTGCGCGGCGAGATCGAGGCCGGCCGGCTCGGCGACGTGGGCGTCGGCCGGGTGCGCACCTCCACGCCGCACAGCGTGCACCGCACGCCCGGCCTGATCCGCCGCGACAGCCCCGAGCTCTACCGCGGGGTGCTGGCCTTATCGGGCAGCCCGCTGCTGGCGCAGGACGGCAGGAGCGCCCGGCTCAACCGTGGCGAGTTCGTCCTCTACGACTTCGCCAGGCCCTACGAGCTGGCCTACGACTCGGCCGTGCAGCTCGCCGTCTTCAGTTTCCCCCACGATCTGCTGGCGCTGCCTCCGGGCGCGGCGGCGGCGATCACGGCGGTGCCGATCACGTCCGACGGCGGCGCGGGCGCCCTGGCCGCGCCGCTGCTGCGGCGGGTGGCGCTCGACCTCGACACCTACCAGCCGGCCAGCGCGGCCCGGCTGTCCGCCGTGGTGATGGATCTGGTGAGCGCCGCCGTGGCCGAGCGCCTCGACCAGCTCCCGGCGCTGTCCCCCGAAGCCCGGCAGCGGACGCTGATGCTGAGCGTGCACTCCTTCATCGAGCGGCATCTGGGCGAGACCGACCTCGATCCCGCCGCCATCGCCGCCGCGCACCACATCTCCGTGCGCTACCTGCACCGGCTGTTCGAGTCACGCGACACGACGGTCTCGGCGTGGATCCGGCACCGCCGCCTCGAACGCTGCCGCCAGGACCTGGCCGATCCGGCGCTGCGGTCCCAGCCGGTGAGCGCCATCGCGGCCAGGTGGGGTCTGCCGGACGCGGCCCACTTCAGCCGCCTGTTCCGCCGGGCGTACGGGCGGCCGCCGATCGAGTACCGCCGCGAGGCCGGCTGAGCCCGGTATGCGCGGCTGATCCGGGTGTGCGCGCATCGTCAAGTCGACCGGCGCCAGGATGCAAGACCGGCGGCGTCCCGATCCGCAGACTGGAGGCAGGTTCGCGACCAGCGGACCACCTGAGTCGGAAGGAACGGGCAATGCAGCTTTTCGTGAATCTGCCGGTCAAGGACCTGAGCCGGTCGAAGACGTTCTTCGGCGAACTGGGCTTCGCCATGTTCGGCGCCGGCGACGACATGGCGTCGGTGATCATCAACGACGGCGCCCAGGTCATGCTGCTGGCGGAGGAGACGTTCGCCGGTTACGCGGCCAAGGAGGTCGGTGACGCGACCAAGAGCACCGAGGCGATCCTCGTCGTCGGCGTCGAGAACGCCGCCCAGGTGGACGAGCTGACGGAGAAGGCGCTGGCGGCCGGCGCCACCCCGCTCGGCCCGCCGAGGCAGGACGCCTTCCGCTACCAGCGCGCCTTCGCCGACCTCGACGGCCACCACTGGGAGGTCCTGTGCCTGGTCCAGCCCGCAGGTTGAGGTCGGCCCGTAAGGCGGGCACGGAGCTCAGGAGCGCTCCCCCGGCGGATCCGGTGACCGGGACGGCGATCTCCGCCGACGGGACACCCATCGTCTTCGACCGGCGCGGCTCGGGGCCGGCGGTCGTCCTGGTGCACGGGGCCTTCACCGGCCGGGGACATCCGACGCTCACCGGGGTGGCGACCGCGCTGGCGCCGTGGTTCACCCTGTTCGACTATGACCGGCGCGGCCGGGGTGACAGCGGCGACACCGCGCCGTACGCGGTGGAGCGCGAGATCGAGGACCTGGCCGCGGTGATGGCGGCCGCGGGCGGCGCCGCCATGGTCTTCGGCGGGTCCTCCGGCGGCGCGCTGGCGCTGGAGGCGGCCGCGCGCCTGCCCGAGGTCGTCAAGCTCGCGGTGTGGGAGCCGCCGTACCACGTCAGCCCGGACGCGCCCGACCTGCCGGACGACTTCGGCGCGCGGCTGGCCGATCTGGTGCGGGAGGGGCGGCGGGGGGCGGCCGTGGAGCTGTTCATGGTGGCGGCGGCGCAGGTGCCCGCCGAGCTGGTCGCGGACATGCGCGCGTCGCCCTCCTGGGCGGACCTGGAGGCGCTGGCGCACACGCTGGCGTACGAGGCCGCCGTGATGGGGCCGGGCAGCGAGCTGCCGGCGCGGCGGATCGCCACCGTCGACCGGCCCACGCTGGTGCTGAACGGCGAGCTCAGCCCGCCGTGGATGGCCGCGGCGGGCCGGGCCGTCGCCGGGGCACTCCCCCAAGCGGCGCATCGCGTCCTGGAGGGCCAGGCGCACGGTGTGGCCCCTGAGGCGCTGGTGCCGGAGTTGCTGGAGTTCTTCGTCGCCGGCTGACCGGGGTGACCGGAGTGACGGTCAAGGTCTGACAAAAGGGCTGGGCGCCGCCGCCGACCGCTGACGCGCGCGGCGCCCGTACCCGAAAAGGGGTTTGAAACGCGTCTCATGTGAAAGATCCGGCCACCGCGTTCTCGCACCTGTCCGGTTCGTTTGTATCCTTCCTTCCATGGCGAAGTCCGAGGATCCAGAGAAGCCGGGGCGCATCAAGCAGCTCCGTATGATCGCGAAGATCATCAAGCAGGCCAATCCCAAGGGAATGCCGATCGTCTTCCTTTCGGCGGTCGGCACGCTGGCTGTGGTCGTCGTGATCGGTCTGGTCACGGACTATCTGTGGTATTCCGTGTTCCTGGGCATCCTGGCGGCCTTCACGGTCGGCCTCGTCGTGTTCGGGCAGCTCGCGCAGCGGGCCCAGTATTCGATCCTGCACGGCCAGACGGGCGCCGCCGCGGCGGTGCTGCAGGGCATGCGCGGCAACTGGCAGGTGACCCCCGCGATGGCGGTCAACCGTGACCAGGACCTGATCCACCTGGTGATCGGCTACCCAGGGGTCGTGCTGGTGTCGGAGGGGCCCGGCACCCGGGTGGCGAAGATGCTGGCGGCCGAGAAGAAGCGGGTCGCGCGGGTGGTGCTGGGCATCGAGATCTACGACATCCAGTGCGGTGACGGCGAGGGCCAGGTGCCGCTGGCCAAGCTGCAGCGGCACATCATGAAACTGCCGCGCAACCTGAAGAAGCCCGCCATCAACGAGGTCAAGGACCGGCTGCGGTCCCTGCCGAAGAACATGCCGATGCCCAAGGGGCCGATGCCCAAGGGCGTGCGCATGCCGCGCGGCCCCAAGATGCGCTAGTGCCCTCGTCCTCTTCGCGGGCCAACCGGGGCTGGTGGGACGGCAACGCCGACGACTACCAGGTGGAGCACGGCGACTTCCTGCGGGACGCCGGCTTCGTCTGGTGCCCGGAGGGCGTGGACGAGGCCGACGCCCGCCTGCTCGGCGAGGTGCGCGGGCGGCGCGTGCTGGAGATCGGCTGCGGGGCGGCCCAGTGTGCGCGCTGGCTGGTCGGCCAGGGTGCCCAGGTCGTGGCCTTCGACCTGTCCCACCGGCAGCTGCTGCACGCCCGGCGGATCGACCTCGACACGGGCGTGCGCATTCCCGTGGCGCAGGCCGACGCCGAGGCGCTGCCGTTCGCCGACGACGGTTTCGACCTGGCCTGCTCGGCGTTCGGCGCGCTGCCGTTCGTGGCCGATCCGCTGGCGGTCCTCCGGGAGGTGCGCCGGGTGCTCAGGCCGGGCGGCCGGTTCGTGTTCTCGGTCAGCCACCCGATCCGGTGGGCGTTCCCCGACGATCCGGGGCCGCGCGGGCTGACCTCCGACCGGTCCTACTTCGACCGCGCCCCGTACGTCGAACGCGACGAGGACGGCACACCCACCTACGTCGAGCACCACCGGACGATGGGCGACTGGGTGAGCCTGATCGTCGCCTCCGGGCTGACCGTCACGGGCCTGCTGGAGCCCGAATGGCCGGAGGGCCACGAACGGCTGTGGGGCGGCTGGAGCCCGCTGCGCGGCAGGCACCTGCCCGGCACCGCCATCTTCAGCTGCTCGAATATCTAGCGGCCATCGCGCCGAAGACGGCCCTGGGCTCCCAGCGGGTCTCGTCGAGCATCCTGACGACCCCGTAGGAGCCGAGGTCGGCGGCGCCGAGGCGGGTGTAGCCGGCGAAGGTGAACCACAGGGCCGTCTCGACGCCCTCCTCCTCGAAGACGTCGATCAGCTCCTCCAGGTAGCGGACCTGCTCGCCCTCGTCGGGGACCGCGTCGCCGGGCACCAGCCAGGCCGACCCGCCCTGGTCGGCCGCGCCCCGGTAGGGGCAGGTGCCGAACTCGGTGACGGCGACGGGCTTGCCGTGCCCGAAGTGGGCGCGCAGCTCCTCGCGGAAGTGGCCGGCGTTGTAGGCGGCGCGGTAGGCGTCCACCCCGACCAGGTCGAACGGGGTCCAGTCGACGAACTCCCAGGGGCCGGCGGCGTAGGTGAGCCTTCCGTGGAAAAGTGGTCTGACGGTCTCGGCCGTCTTCGCCAGGTGGGCGTTGAGGGCGGGCATGATCTGGGGGATGGCGGTCTGCCACCACCCGGCGTCCGCCGTGGTCATGGAGCGCATGCGCGCGCCGTAGGTGTCGCCGGGCAGGAAGCCGTGGCAGAAGGCGCTGGTCTCGCAGCCGGCGACCAGCACCACCTCGGCGCCGCCCGCGCGCAGGGTCTCGGCTCGGCGGGCCGATTCGGCGTACAGGTCGAGCGTGTCCTGGGGGTGGAGGTCGACGGGGAACGGCGCGAACCAGACCTCCAGGCCCGCTTCGGCGGCCTGCTCGGCGGCGACGGACAGGCGGGCGGGGTCGGCGCCGGAGACGCGGACGACCTGGCAGTGCAGGTCGTCGGCGATCACGCGCATCTCGCGGCGGACGGTCTCGGCGTCGAAGACCTTACGGGAGCGGTCCGGCTCGGGGAGGAAGCCGGTGTCGTAGTTGATCCCTTTTTTCACGATTTATCTCCATTTTTCGGCTTAAGGCCGTTTTCGAGGAGGTCGAAGGCGAGTTCGACGTCGGCCGTCCGGCGGCGTCCCGCCTCCTCCAGGGGCATGCCGGCGGCCAGGCGGTGGAAGAACGCCTCCTGGACGGTGGTGAGCGTCGCGGTGATCTGCCCGGCCATGATCCGCGCCGCCAACTCCCGCGCCTCACCGCCCTCATGGCCCTCTTGACCCTCTCGACGTTCGCGGCCCCCAACGCACTCACCGCCCTGGCTGCCCTCGCGGCCTTCGCCGGCTTCCGCGTCGGCGCGCGCGGGGTCGACGCCCTCGGCGGCGGCCTCCGTGACGGCGATCTCGGCGGCAGCGCCCTCTGCGGCCGTCACGAAGGCGGCCTGCAGCACGGCGGCCAGTTCGTAGCGCTGGCCCATGTGGGCCTGGTAGACGCCCGCCATGAGGGCCGGGGTCCGGGAGACCACCCGGACCTGGGTCAGCAGCCGCTCGACGTCGACGCCGTCGACGCCCTGGGCCGCGACCGCGCGGTAGTGCTCGCGCAGCGCGTCGAGGGGCGATTGCCCGGGCCGCCGCCCGGCGACGATCCCGGCGGGGTCGTCCTGGATCCCGTCGAGGACCAGGCAGTCCTTGGTCGGGAAGTAGCTGAACAGCGTCACCTTGGCGACGCCCGCGGCCTCGGCCACCTCATTGACCGTCACCGCGTCGTACCCACGCTCGTCGAACAGCCGCAGCGCCACCTCCGCGATGCGCAGCCGCGTCTGCTCCTTCTTACGCTGCCTGAGCCCTGACATCATGACGGCAGCATAACCATACCGAGTTCGTTTTCATACCCGGTACGGTTTTTGCGCCGGAGATCACATACGGACGACCATGGTGTTGGAGACCCTGTCGTGCAGGCCGCGGTGGTCACGGTCGAAGATCAGTGCCGGCACGGCGAGGATGAGCAGCACGGTGCGCACCAGCACCGGCACAAGGCGCGGATCGCCGCCGTCCATCGCCGCGACCCTGATCCCGGTCAGCCGGTGCCCGAAGGTCTGGCCCATGAGGGCGACGAGGACGAGATACTGCACCGCGAAGATCAGGGCCGGAACCCACGGCGACGCGGCCGGGTCGGTCCTGAACAGCAGCTGCGTGATCGCCCACGTGCAGATCATCCAGTCGATGACCAGGGCGCCGATCCTGCGCCCCCAGCCGGCGATCGACCCGCTGCCCTCCTGGGGCAGCCCCAGGCGCTGGCCCGGATATCCAAGGTCGACGCCGGCGGATCGCATCCCGCCGAGCCAGGTCTGCGTCCAGCGCGGCTCGTTCCTGCTCATGGCTCCACGGTATCCGGCAGGGCGGCCGGTCGGGATCGTGACCCAACCGCGCTTCAAAGCGGGCCGCTTCGGGCCCATCATGTACGCCATGCCGTATGGGGACGACCTGGACGCGCGCTTCAACGAGTTGGTGGCGCAGATCAGCGAGGACGAGCGGCGCAGCATGCGAGCGGCGGCGGGCAGGGCGGCCCGCTCCTCGGGGTCCGGCCGCCGGATCTCGCGCGCCTGGTTCGCGGCGGCGGCCGTGCTGGCGGTGATCACCGCGGCGGGGCTGGTGCTCGTCTTCCGCCCCGGGCTGCTAACCCCCGGCCAGGCCACGCCGCAGGACACCGCGCCCCCGGCCTTCCGCGTGCCGGCGGGATCACAGCCGACCTGACCATCCGCGTAACACGTGCGAAACAATCGAGACACTCTATGGAAACGGCCCCGCCGTACGGTCGGGCTGATAGCCCGTCCCCAGGGAGGTTCGAGAGTGTTCAGCTCCGCCGACGACGTCCTGAAGTTCATCAGAGACGAAGGGGTGCAGTTCGTCGATGTCAGGTTCACCGACCTGCCGGGGACGACGCATCACTTCACTTTCCCGGTTGAGAATTTCGCCGCCAACGTCTTCACCGACGGCCTCATGTTCGACGGCTCGTCGATCCGCGGCTTCCAGGCCATCCACGAGTCCGACATGCTGCTCCTGCCGGACCCGTCGAGCGCGGTGCTGGACCCGTTCCGCCAGCACAAGACGCTCAACATCAACTTCTTCGTGCACGACCCGCTGACCGGCGAGGCCTACAGCCGCGACCCGCGTAACGTCGCCCGCAAGGCCGAGGAGTATCTCCGTGGCACCGGCATCGCCGACACGGTCTACTTCGGCCCGGAGGCCGAGTTCTACATCTTCGACGACGTCCGCTTCGAGACGCGCGAGAACGCCGGCTACTACTACATCGACTCCATCGAGGGCGCCTGGAACACCGGCAAGGCCACCGAGGGCGGCAACCTCGGCTACAAGCCGCGCTACAAGGGCGGCTACTTCCCGGTGCCGCCGATGGACCACTTCACCGACCTGCGCTCGGAGATGGTCCGCAACCTCATCGAGTGCGGCATCGACGTCGAGATGCAGCACCACGAGGTCGGCACGGCGGGCCAGGCGGAGATCGACTTCCGGTTCGGCACGCTGCTCAAGACGGCCGACAACCTGATGCTCTACAAGTACGTCATCAAGAGCACCGCCCTTGAGTACGGCCACACCGTCACGTTCATGCCCAAGCCGATCTTCGGCGACAACGGGTCCGGCATGCACTGCCACCAGTCGCTGTGGAAGGACGGCTCGCCGCTGTTCTACGACGAGGTCGGCTACGCCGGTCTGTCCGACACGGCCCGCTACTACATCGGCGGCTTGCTCAAGCACGCGCCGTCGCTGCTGGCGTTCACCAACCCGACGGTCAACAGCTACCACCGCCTGGTGCCGGGCTACGAGGCGCCGGTCAACCTGGTCTACTCCCAGCGCAACCGCTCGGCGTGCGTCCGCATCCCGATCACGGGCTCCAACCCGAAGGCCAAGCGCATCGAGTTCCGGGTGCCGGACCCGTCCTGCAACCCGTACTTCGCGTTCTCGGCCATGCTGATGGCCGGCATCGACGGCATCCGCAACAAGATCGAGCCGCCGGAGCCCATGGACAAGGACCTCTACGAGCTCCCGCCCGAGGAGGCCCGCCAGGTCCCGCAGGTCCCCGGCTCACTGACCGAGGTGCTCAACGCCCTGGAGGCGGACCACGACTACCTCCTTGAGGGCGGCGTCTTCACGCCGGACCTGATCGAGACGTGGGTCGCCTACAAGCGCGACAACGAGGTCGACCCGATCCGGCTGCGCCCGCACCCGCACGAGTTCGAGCTCTACTACGACGTGTGACGGCGGGGTTCCCGGCCTCGGCGATCTTCCCGGAAACGGGCGCTGAGCTGGAGAAAGGTTGTCGTTGCTTGTAGTTGTTGAGCAACGTCAGCCGGAACAAAACCGGACCAGAACGGCCCGGCACCCTGATCGGTGCCGGGCCGTTCTGCGCTGGTCGAGCTGATGATAACTGTTCCGTTGTCATCAGCTCGCCGCCTGTTCCGTGTAATGCTGCTCTGCCTTGAGCGCCTTGACGAAGACCGGGGCCAAAGCCGTGTTGTCGTCCAGCGTGAAGTGCCAGTGCCGCAGGTCGAGCTCGTGCTTGCGGTCGAGGAACTGCCGCTTCAGCCAATGGTTAGGCGCGTCGCGATTCGTGGTGCCGAACAACTTGGCGTTCTTGACGCTGAGCCGGGCGAGGAGCTGGTCCCAGAACTCGCGCTCGATCAGGGTGATCTCATCGACGTACGCCCCGGCGCAGGTCATGCCTCGCAGCCGGTTCTCCGACCAGGCGTCGTTCGACGGGATGATCTCAACGCGGCGGCCCAGTATGGCGGCGGTCGGCGCCCCGCGTGTGTAGATGATCCGCCGCGCGATCGGCCCCATGATCGCGGGATCCGTGAGCACGTCGAACACATTTCTGGCGATGGTGTCGCTCGCCTTGCCGACGATCACCAGCGAGCCGCCGCAGGGCGCGGTGGCGATGTACATGATCCACCGCATCAGCGAGGCGATAGTCTTCCCGCTTCGGATGGCACCCGACCAGATGTTAAGCCGGGCCGTGGACTCGCCGATCGCCCTCAACTGCTTCGGGGAGAGCTCCAGCGGGGTCGGCGCCGGCGTGCTCACAGGTCGTCCCCGGACTCGATCTCCACAGGCTGGCCATGATGCGGTCGAGACGGTCGATCTCCAGCTTGAGGAGCTGTTCCGAGGCCATTTGCTCCTGCTCGGCGGTCTTCTGCAGCGCCCGGTCGACGTCCTTGCTGACGGAGGCCGCGCCCGAGTAGCCCAGCAGCTCGGGACACGAGCGCCGGCAAGAAGTCAAATTCAGCGATCAAGGTAATCTCCTCCCGCCCCTGCAAAGAGGTGAAGAAACAGCTGAACAGTCTGTGAGCCAAGGGGGTGGACAAGCTCATGTGCACCCTCCCGCCCAAGCCGAAGGTCGCCGCAGAAGAGCCGCTGGGGTACCCAGCTGGTGCAAGGACGAGACCACAGGCTGGTACGGCCCCACCCGCTTCAACCAGTGCTTCTGGCAGACCGACAGCATTGCATGGGTCGTGGTCGACACCGGTGAGGTCATCGGCGGTATTGACTTCACCCACTACGTCTATGGACGCTGAAAAGATCACCATTCGGACCTATCCAATGACACACCCAAGGGGGAGAACGCGTCTCAGCGAGCACTTGAGACGCACGCGACCCGCGCGATCAGCGTTCCAAATGCGCAGGAACGCGACGAATGCGAAGATTCGCGGAGCCGCCTACTGGATTATGTTCCCCTCGCGTCGATCTTGAAAGAGCAATTATCAACGTTCGGCCACCATCGCCTCAAAACCGGCCACCACGCGATGCAATAGGGCAATGCCCGCCAAGAACACCCCGCCCCGGACCTTGCCCCTCCGCAGCTTCCGGCGGCTCGCCTTCCTCAGCTTCTGCGTCTTCACGATCATCGTTGGACTCACCGGCTTCGGTGTGCTGGAGATAGACCCATGGTTCAGCCTGGGCTCTGGCCTAGCCGCACTTCTCACGATGTCGTTCGCCCTGGCTGGCTGGGTGACCCAAGAAGCAATACGGCTCCGTCAACAACTGAAGTACGCCAGAGACGAGCCAAGTCAGCAACTCCGACACCGCGTCGAGGCCGTCAACACCGCTATCACCGAAGCCGCCGACCTCATGGACGAACTACGGCGCGACGTCGAAGCTCAGCAGGCCGCTCGCGAAGCACTCCTCGCCGAAGCCGAGCGCCAACAGCGACTCCTCGAACTCAACAAGGACGAGGCCGAGAAGATTCGACAGATCCTCGTTGGCGAGACCAAGGCGACCATTCGCGCCGCCTGGCGCCGTGAACTGGCCATCTTCTTCGCTGGCGTGCTCATATCCGGCGCGCTGTCCATTCCCATCGGCATCTGGGTGAACAGCATCAGCTAAATGAAGGCAGCAAGCAGCTCAGCCCCGCATAAGAAGCCACAGACCGCCGAGCAGGCACCCGACTATGACGGCCGCCCCCAACGCCACGCCCACCGCGTGCGCCCCGAACCGTCACAACGATCTATGGCCCAGGCGGCGGGGTGAAGATATCGTGGGTGCCGATCCTGCGCCAGATGATGTGCACCTCACCGGGAACTCGCTCGTCGCCGTACCTGAACGTGGCACGGCCATCGGGGGCCCAGGTCATCTCGAACACCCCCGGATAGGCGGTGACGCCCTTTACGCGAAGCCCGCCGCGAAAAGGACCGTCGGCGATGAGGTCAGGGACGAACGCCTCAGTGATCACCTTGCGAAACCTCGCCTGCTGCTCCGCTGTGAGCCGCTTCCAGTCGCGCTCGAACCGGTCCGCCGTGGCGAAGGTCGGCATCAGGCATCCTCACCCAGGTCGATGCCGTCAAGATGAGCGAACATGTCCTCGGCAGAGCGGTGGAAGGTCGTCCGGCCGGCCGCGATATCAGCCTCGGCTTGCCCCTCACCAGCCTGCCACTCCGGTGTCCAGAACCATATTTGGTCGGTGGGGATCGATACGAATCCACGGACCGTCACCGTGCCATCGTCGTGCACGGTGAACTCGACTTCATCCCCCTCTCCGATGTGGAGGGCTCGGCGGATCTCGTCAGGGACGGTGAGCTGAGCTTTGGCCCGTACCTTGGCGCGGGCTACAGAGGTGATGGACAAAGATACTCCCAGGCAGGAGAGTCGGATTGTCTTACTTTCCTACTCTACCCAATCGACCGCTCGGCATCCGCAGCAAGATCGAGGCGCCGGACCCATGGACAACAAGCGCGACAACGAGGTCGACCCGATCCGGCTGCGCCCGCACCCGCACGAGTTCGAGCTCTACTACGACGTGTGACGGCAGGCCACCGAACGGCCCCGGCGTCTTGATCGATGCCGGGGCCGTTCCCGTGCCTGGCGCCGTGGACGGTCATGGGGGGGCGACACGCGCCCTCCTGACCGACGTTCCTACCAGCCGGCGTGCGGCGGATAGGGCGACTGCTGGACCTGCTGTACCGGCACGGTCCGGGTCACTCGCCAGCCGATGAACGTCACCGGAATCGCCACGAGCAGCCAAAGTCCGATCGTGAACAGGGCCAGCCACCAGTGCAGGAAGAACCACAGGCAGGCGTGCACCCCGAAGGTGATCGGGTTGAACCCGCGCTCTTTGACCTGCGTGTACCGCACCGGCGCGTACTGCGGCCCCGACATCGGCGCCGGCATGTACGGCTGGCTGTACGGCTGCGGCTCATACGGCCCTGGCTGACCGTACGGGCCCTGCGGGTTCGGGGGGTAACCCATGGCGCGGCTCCAGATGGATGGGGCGTTTGGGACGTTCCAAGCATGCTCCTGGTCGGCCGCCCGCGCCCTCGAATGTCCGCATCCGGACAGCCGCCACGGCGCTCGCCGTACCACCTCGCAAGGAGCACCCTCGGCGCTGCCGGATTCGTCGCGACCGACCTCGGGGCAGCCGGTCGCGTGGCGCACGTCAGCGAGGCCGTCAATGGGGGGTTCGTGCTGATCTTCAACGGTTCCGGGCGGTTGTGACGGCGCCCGTCACGAGCGGCACGGGGGCGGTAGCGCTGGCTGTACCTCTGTTCTCCAGTTGGCGGGATCGATCATCAGGCGGCGCGCCGACATGCTGGTGACATCGCTCAACGAGTCGTCAAGCAGGGAGTCCCCGATGTCGCACCCCACCGTCAAGCCCCCGTCCGGCACCCGTCGCGGCCGGCCGGCTCTGGCCGTCGCCCTGGCCGTCGCCGTGCTGGGCGGCATGGCCCTCGCCGCTCCGGCGAGCGCCGGCACCGTGCGTAAGAACGGCTCCGACGACGCCGTGCAGAGCAGCCTGGACAAGGTGGTCCGCGGCGGTGAGCTCCCCGGCGCCCTGGCGTCGGTGCGCGACGCCGACGGGCGCGTGCGTGACTACACCGCCGGGGTGGGCGACCTGAAGACGAAGGCTGAGGTTCCCGTCGACGGGCAGGTACGCATCGCCAGCAACACCAAGATGTTCACCGCCGTGGTCGCGCTGCAGCTGGCCGGCGAGGGCAAGATCAAGCTGGACGCGCCGGTCGAGAAGTACCTGCCCAAGCTGATCCGCGGCAAGGGCAACGACGGCCGCGAGATCACCACCCGGCAGCTTCTCCAGCACACCAGCGGCCTGCACAGCTACACCGCCGGCATGCCGTCGATCTTCAAGATCCAGCACAGGTACACCGAGCCGCACGTGCTGCTCGACACCGGGCTGGCACACAAGCCGGACTTCGCCCCCGGCAAGGGCTGGGCGTACAGCAACACCGGCTATGTGGCCCTCGGCCTGCTCATCCAGAAGGTGACCGGGCGGCCGATCGGCGAGGAGATCACCGAGCGGATCATCAAGCCGGCCGGACTGCGTGGCACCTACTGGCCCGGCATCGGTGAGGAGGGCATTCGCGGGCCGCACCCCAGCGGGTACGCCGCCAAGAAGCCCGGCAAGCAGGCCGCCGAGTCCCTGGCGGACGTCACCCGGCTGGACCCGTCCTGGGGCTGGGCCGCCGGTCAGCTCATCGGCACGCCCAGCGACCTCAACCTCTTCCTGGCCGCGCTGATGGACGGCAAGCTGCTCAAGCCGGCGCAGCTCAAGCAGATGAAGGACACCATGAAGGCCCCCGGCTTCCCCGCCGGCTGGACGTACGGGCTCGGCCTGCTCAAGATCAAGCTGAGCTGCGGCGGGTACGCCTACGGCCACGGCGGCGACATCGACGGTTACGAGACCCGTACCGGCATCACCGAGGACGGCCGCGCGGCCACGATCGCCGTCACCGCCCTGCCCACGACCCAGGCGGCGGCGGACAAGGTCAACAAGGCCCTCGACACCGCGCTGTGCTCCTGACCCGCCTCGGCGGCCCCGCCTGAGAGCGCCGTCCCCCTCAGCGGGGGCCGGCGCTCTCCTCGCGCAGACGGTCGGCGTGACGGGCCTGATTGTCCAGCGCACGGCCCAGGAAGATCTCGATGACCTCGAGCTCGGCAGCGCTGAACCGGAGCAGCTCAGCCTGGGCGTCGGCCGCGATCGGGCCCCAGATCTCCTGAACGGCCCGTTCGCCCGGCTCGGTCAGGTGAACCAGGACACGACGCCGGTCGGCCGCGTCGCGGACCCGTTCGGCCAGGCCGGCCTGCTCCAGGCGGTCCATGGCGGTGGTGGCGGCCCCTCCGGTGAGACCGGCCGCGGCCGCCAGCTCGCTCGCGGTGAGCGGGCCGCGTGCGGTCAGCCTGCTCAAGCACCTCAGGTCGGTGCGGTTGATGCCGAGGCGCCGGGCCGCCAGCTCGTCGATGAGGTCGGTGGCGTCCTGCAGCTCCTGAACGGCCCTGGTGACGTTCTGAATCCTGGATTGCTTTGACAATCTAATCCTTAGAAAGTTGAATCAATCGGGTACAGTCTAACTCTCCTGGAGGCCGTCATGTCATGTCCTTCCCCCTGCCTGCGACCGGCGACGACCGGCGATGTCGCCGCCCTGCTGACCCTGATGGACGCCGTCCACGCGTGGCTCATCGCCCGAGGCCGCCCCCAGCAGTGGGGCACCGTGCCGTTCTCCCGCATCCCCGGCTTCGCCGACCGGCTCGCCGACTGGACCGCCCAAGGCGTCATCACCCTGGCCGAACGAGACGGCCGATGCGTCGGCATGATGGCCGCGGCGCCCATGGTCCCGCCGCGAGTCCCGGCCGGCGTCGTGCCCGCAGGGTCCCTGTTCATCCACACCGTGCTGACGGATCGCGGCCCCGGCGGCCACGGCGTCGGCACCGCCCTGCTCGACGAGGCCGGCCGTCTGGCCCAGGCGCACAACGCTCCCGCGCTGGCCCTGGACCACTGGGCCGGCAGCCCGGAGCTGGACCGCGTCTACGACGAACACGGCTACGTGAAGATCACCGAGTACACCGACGACCAGGACGGCGACCCCGTACGCAACACCGTACGCGTCCGCCCCATACGTGCCGCCGGAACAGCGGGGCTCGCATGCACGCCCTGAGGCCGAGCCGCACGACGCTCGTCCCCGACGGGGTGGAGGCTCAGGGGACGAGCTGCTGGCCGCCGTCCACATCGTAGGTCGCCCCGGTGAGCGCCGTATTGGTCATCAGGTGCAGGGCGAGCGCCGCCACGTCCGCCGGTCCGACGACCCGCTGGATCGGCAGCGTGGTGCGCAGCCGCTCTCGGCGCCGCTCGAGTTCGTCGCCGAGCAGGCGTGCCGACAGCGGGGTGTCGACGAACCCGGCGGCGATCGCGTTGACCCGCATCGGGGCGAGTTCGAGCGCGGCGTTCGCCGTGATGGCGGGCAGCGCGGCGGCCCCGATGGCCGCGAGGCTCAGCCCGACGCCGGGGCGGCGGGCGTGAGTGCCGGTGATGAACGTCAGCGATCCGCCGGGGCGGACACGGGCGGCGCACTCCCGCGCGATACGCAGCGATCCCAGCAGGTGCTCGTCGAGCACGGCCCGCGCCTGGTCGAAGTCCATCTCGGCGATCGTTGCGTAGGCGGGGCCGCTCCCGCTGACCAGCACGTGATCGACCTGTGCGGGCAGTTCGCCGAAGAACCGGCGCAGCCCGTCGGCATCGGCCAGGTCGAGGGTCGCGGTGGACGCGCCGAGCTCGTCACGCGCGGCGGCGAGCCGCCCCTGATCACGACCCGTGAGGATGAGCTTCGCACCGGCCGTGTGGGCCTGGCGGGCCGTCTCCAGCCCGATGCCGGAGGTTCCCCCGATGACGACCACGATGTTCTCCGACAGATCGTTCACTGCTACCCCTCGTCCTCGTCGAGCGGACACTGCCACCCAGAACCGGACACGGGCCGCGTGGACCGCGGCGGCCCGGTGCCGTGCTCCTCGGCTCTCAGCCCTGTTCAGGATCGAGCCTACGGGCCGCCCTTTCGCCGGCGACGCACCCTGACCTCGGACGACAGTGAGTTTCCCGTGGGTCGCCTGCGGGCAAATTGCACGAATCGCATCGTGCCTCGGGTGCGAGCGGAGGAGGCACAGGTCATGGACATGAAACTCGAAATCGTCGTGGTGCCGGTCGCGGACGTCGACCGGGCCAAGGACTTCTATACGGCGCTGGGCTGGCGGCTGGACGCCGACGTCACCACCGGCGAGGACTTCCGGGTGGTGCAGGTGACCCCGCCCGGCTCGCCGGCCTCGGTCATCTTCGGCACGTCGGTCACCTCCCAGACGCCGGGCTCGGCTCAGGGCCTTCATCTGATCGTCCATGACATCGAAGCCGCCTACGACGAGCTCAAGCGGCTCGGCGCGGACCCGAGCGATGTCTTCCACGACGCCGGCGGCGTGTTCCACCACGCGGGGACCGACGCCCGGGTGCCCGGTCCGGATCCGCAGCGCGGCAGCTACGGCTCGTTCCTGTCGTTCAGCGACCCCGACGGCAACGGCTGGGTCCTGCAGGAGGTCACCACCCGGCTCCCGGGACGGCTGGACCCGTCGGTCACCACGTTCACCTCGGCATCCGACCTCGCGGCCGCGCTGCGCCGCGCCGCGGCCGCGCACGGCGAGCACGAGGCCCGCACCGGCGCCGAAGACCCCGACTGGCCGGACTGGTACGCCGACTACCTGGTGCGCGAACAGGCCGGGGCCGAACTGCCGTCGTGAGCGCGCCCATCTCGCGTGCCGTCACCGCCACCGGCCGGCGGCGGTTCGTGCCGTCCGCCGGCCGTAAGGCAGTGCTGCGACGCACCCCGATCGAGACCGTCAAGTGAGGTCGGCATGACCACGCCAAGGCTGCCACGGCAGGAATGCGCGATCACCATCCTGGGTGGGCCCACGGCCGTCATCGACATCGGCGGCCTGCGCATCGTCAGTGACCCCACCTTCGACGATGCCGGACCGCATGGGTACCTGACGAAGACGGCGGGTCCCGCTGTCGCCGCGGACGCCCTGGGCGCGATCGACCTGGTGCTGGTCAGCCACGACCTGCACCCGGACAACCTGGACGAGCGTGGACGCGTGTGCGCCGAAACCGCCCCACTGGTCATCACCGGCCCGCTCACCGCGGCGCGACTCGGTTCCCCCGCGATCGGCCTCGCCCCCTGGAACGGCCACCGCGTGCTTCGCGGCGACGGCGCAGGCCATCTCACCGTCCTCGCCGTCCCCGCCGTCCACGGCCCCGAGGACGGCGATCGCGATGCCGACGGCAACGTCAACTGCGAGGTCACCGGGTTCGTCCTTTCCGGTCCAGGACTCCCCACGATCTACGTCAGCGGCGACAACGCCTCCATCCGTACCGTGACGGAGATCTCCCGTCGCCTCCCGGACATCGACGTGGCCCTGCTCCACGCCGGAGCGGCCCGCGTACCCGCGAAGTTCGGCGGGCGGCCCCTGTCGTTCGACAGCCGACGAGCAGCGGCCGCCGCGGCCGTCCTGGACGCGGATCTCGTGATCCCGGCCCACTACGACGGCTGGGCCCACTTCTCCGAGGGACTGGCCGACCTGAAACTGGCCTTCCACGAAGCGGGCCTGTCCGCGCTCCTGCGCGCGGCCCCACACGGCACCTGGACACATGTGCGCCGGTGACGTCCCCGCACGTCATCCAGTACGTCAACGCCCTGGTCGCAAGCGTGGCGTGAACCGGGCGCGGCTGATCCGGTAGAGGACGTGCGGGCGCAGCGGGTGGCCGTCGGGGAGGCGGGGGAAGTCGAAGTCGTCGGCGGGGTCGCGGGCCAGGCCCAGCCGTTCCATCACCGCCTGGGAGCGCGCGTTGAGCCGGGCGGTCATGGAGACGATCTCCTCCAGGCCGGCCTCCGTGAAGCCGTACTCAAGGGCCCGCGCACCGGCCTCCGTCGCGTAACCGTGCCCCCAGGCGTGCCGGGCCAGCCGCCAGCCGACCTCCACCGCCGGCGTGAACGGCGCCTCGAACGTCTGCAGCAACAACCCGGCGAACCCGATGAAGTCGCCGGTCTCACGCACCTCCAGCGCCCACAGGCTGTAGCCGTACTCGCCGAAGCCCCACTCGATCTTGTCGACGAACGCGTCGCTCTCCGCCCTGGTCAGCGGGCTGGGGAAGTGCTCCATCACCTCGGGGTCGGCGTTCATGGCCGCGAACGGCTCGCGGTCGCTCTCCCGCCATCTGCGCATGATCAACCGCTCAGTGTCCATCCGAAGCACGCTAACGGATCAGCCGCTGTACGGACTACCGCCGGGAGCGGATGCCGGTGACGCGCCGGAACAGGTCCCACCAGAACGGGGCGCCGAACAGCAAGGCCACGTACGTCAGCAGGAAGCCGGGCCAGTGGCTGGGCGTGGTGAGCCGGTCCCACCACGCGCCGCCGTTCCAGGTGATCGACGGGTCGCCTTCCGCGGGCAGGGCGATGCGGACAATCCCCTGGTCGAGCACCTTGAGCAGGGCGGGCTGGCTGAGCGTCTCGGTGATGCACGGCACGGGGTCGCTCTGCTCGCAGCGCGCCTTGAGCTCGTTGTACGCGTCCGGCCCGGCCTCGGCGACGGCCGTGACGGAGGCGCGGAAGCCGTTGTCCCGCAGCAGCGTCTTGGTGTATTCGAGCCCGTCCATGGTGAACAGCAGCGTCACCAGCAGCCCCAGGGCGGCGACCACCCACTTGACGTAACGCCGGTAGAGCATCGACAACCGCTGCATCTCGCTGTCGAACCACCCCTCGACGCCCTGCCTGAAGCGGTCCAGGTCGCGCTGCGCCGTCTCCCACACGCCCTTGAGGTGGCCGTACAGGGGGCTGTTCATGGCCTTGAGCTTCTCCAGCAGCCCCTCGACGCCGCCCGGCTCGCGGGCGGCCATCTCCATCATCGCGACGGAGAACCTCTCGGGCGGCAGGTCGGCGATGCTGGTCCGGCCCCGCTTCGGGTGGTCGATCTCCCGCACCCGCTCGTACAGCAGGATCGTCATCGCGTCCTGGGCCTTGTCCTCCCGCTCCGGCATCTCGGGCAGTTGGCTGGGCGCGGGCCGTGAGTCGTGCGCCGGTCGCGGGTCGCGCAGGAACGGCAGCGAGCCGAACACCTCGCGCACCCCGGACGGCAGCCACGACCTCCCCTGCGCGTCACCGCCGTCGAGCGTGTCGCGCAGGTACGCCCACAGGAACTTGCTGCGGATGGACAGCACCCGCACGAATGCCTCGTTCAGGCCGCTGACCAGCAGCGACAGCAGCAGGAACAGCAGGATCAGGCCGAGCGCGAGATCGATGTACGTGGATAACAAGTGTGATCACCCCGCGCCTTGATACACCCCCCAGAGCACTCTGCGCAGCCGATCGGTGACATTTCTCATCAAGCGCCATAGAAGACGCGGTCCACGACCTGCCGGGCGCGGCGGGTGACGCGGCGGTAGTCGTCGCGGAAGTCCTCCGAGCCGTCGGGCGGGTAGCCGAGGGTCTGCGCGATCAGGCGGCGTTCGCGGGTGTCGGCGGGCACGCTGTCTCCCGGCCGGCCCTTGACCAGCATGATCGCGTCCCTGATCCGGGAGGCGAAGCGCCAGGCGCGGGCCAGCTCGTCCGCGTCGGCGGGGTCGAGGAGCTGGTGGGCGGTGGCGGCGCGGAGCGCCTCCAGGGTGCGGGTGGTGCGGAGGGACGGCGTCGTCCCGGCGTGGCGGAGCTGCAGGAGCTGCGCCACCCACTCGACGTCCGACAGCCCGCCGGGGCCGAGCTTGGTGTGCAGCGCGGGGTCCGCGCCGCGGGGCAGCCGTTCGGCCTCCATGCGGGCCTTGAGCCGCCTGATGTCGCGCAGGGCGCTGTCGGTGACGCCGCCGGCCGGGTAGCGCAGCTCGTCGATCCCGGCGACGAAGGCCGCGCCCAGCTCGGCGTCCCCGGCCGAGAACCGGGCGCGCAGCAGGGCCTGCGCCTCCCACGGCGAGGACCAGCGGGAGTAGTAGGCGCGGTAGGAGGCCAGGGTGCGGACCAGCGGGCCCTGCCTGCCCTCGGGGCGCAGGTCGGGGTCGATGAGCAGCGGCGGGTCGGGAGCGGGCAGCGCCAGCAGCCGCCGCAGCTCGTTGGCGACCGCGAAGGCCGCGTCGGTGGCCTCGCGCTCGGCCGCGTCCGGCAGCGGCTGGTGCACGAACATGACGTCGGCGTCACTGGCGTAGGAGGACTCCATGCCGCCCAGCCGGCCCATGGCGATGACCGCGAACCTGGTCGGCAACGGCGCGCGGCGTTCGGCCGACACCTTGCCGAGGGCGGCGTCGAGCGCGGCCTGGATCGTCACGTCGTTGAGCGACGACAGCGCCACCCCGACCCGCTCTATATCGATAAGTCCGGAAATATCGGCTACGGCGATGCGGAACAGCTCCCGGCGGCGCAGCGCCCGGACGGCGGCCACCGCCGTCTCGGTGTCGTCACCGTGCCGGGACACCGCGGCCGACGCCTCGCCGAGCAGCGCACCGGAGGACCGTACGGCCAGCTCCTCGTCCCCGCCCAGCAGCGCGACGGCCTCCGGCGCGTTGGTGAGCAGCCCCGTGGCGTACCGGCTGGTGCCCAGCACGCGGGCCATCCGCGCCGCCACCGCGGTCTCGTCGCGCAGCAGCCGCAGGTACCACGGCGTGGTGCCGAGCTTGTCGCTGACCTGGCGGAAGCCCAGCAGCCCCGCGTCCGGGTCCGGCGTGTCGGCGAACCAGCCGAGCATGACCGGCAGCAGCGTCCGCTGGATGGAGGCGCGCCTGGACACCCCCGTGGACAGGGCGGCGATGTGGCGCAGCGCGCCGTCCGGGTCGACGTAACCGAGCGCGCGCAGCCGGGCGGCGGCCGCCGCCGTGGACAGCCGGGCCTCGCTGTCGGGCAGCCGGGCCACCGCCTGCAGCAGCGGCCGGTAGAACAGCTTCTCGTGCAGCCGCCGCGCCTCCATGGCGTGCCGCCGCCACCGCGAGGTGAACTCCCCCACCGGATCCACCTGCATGCCCAGCGCCCGGCCCAGCCTGCGCAGGTCGTCGGCGTCGGTGGGCAGGACGTGCGTGCGGCGCATCCGGTGCAGCTGCAGCAGGTGCTCGACCTTCCGCAGGAAGGAGTAGGCCTCCGCCAGGCTGCGTGAGTCGTCGCGGGCGACGTACCCGCCACGGGAGAGCGCGGCCAGCGCGGACAGCGTCGCCCTGCGGCGCAGCAGCGGGTCGAGCCGCCCGTGCACGAGCTGCAGCAGTTGCACCGCGAACTCGATGTCGCGCAGCCCGCCGGGCCCCAGCTTGATCTGCCGCTCCCCTTCGGACCGTACGTGCGCCTCGACGCGGCGGCGCATGGCCTGCACGTCCTCGACGAAGTTGTCGCGGGTGGCGGCCGACCAGACGAGCTCGTTGACCTCCTCGACGTACGCGGCGCCCAGCTCCGGGTCGCCCGCGACGGGCCGGGCCTTGAGCAGCGCCTGGAACTCCCAGGTCTTGGCCCAGCGCCGGTAGTAGGCCAGGTGGCTGGCCAGCGTGCGCACCAGCGGCCCGGACCGGCCCTCGGGCCGCAGCCCGGCGTCCACCTCCCACAGCGAGCCTTCGGGGGTGGCGGCCGTGCACGCGCGCATCATGGCCTGGGCCAGCCGGGTGGCGGCGCGCAGCGCCTTGGTCTCGTCCGCGCCCTCGCGCGGCTCGGCCACGAAGATCACGTCGACGTCGCTGATGTAGTTGAGCTCGCGAGCGCCGCACTTGCCCATCCCCACGACCGCGAGCCGTACCTCGCCGTCCGCCGCACCCTCGTCGACCTCGGCGCGCGCGATGGCCAGCGCGGCCTCCAGGGCCGCGCCCGCGAGGTCGGACAGCTCGGCGGTGACCTCGGGCAGCGTGGCCTGTCCGGTCAGGTCGCGGGCGGCCACGTGCGCCAGCCGCCCCCGGTAGGCGACCCGCAAGGCGATCAGCGGGTCCGCGGCGGACGCGCGCGGCTCGGCCGCGTCGGGTTCGGCGCCGACCGCGCGCAGCAGCGCCGCCCGATGCTCGGTCAGCGTGGGCACGGCCAGCAGGTCGAGGTGCTCGGGATGGCGTTCGAGGTGGTCGCCGAGGGCGGCGCTCACGCCGAGCAGGGCGAGCACCCGCTCCCTGAGCCCGTCGTCGGCGCGCAGCCGGTCGAGGGCGGCGGGCTCCCGCTCGGCCAGCCGGGTCAGCGAGGCCAGCGCCAGGGCCGGATCGGGCACCGCGACCAGCGATTCGAGCAGGCCGTCGAGGTCGACCCCCGCCCGCTCGACCAGCCGGGCGGCGCCGGCCGCGTCGGCGAATCCGAGTCGGGCGAGGCGGGCTGCGGTGGACTCGATCCTGGGCACCCCTCCATCTTGACAGTCCCCGGTGCCGTTCCCGGTGCGGGCGGGCGACGGATTCCGGGTCAGGCAGCGCCGCTTCGCGCCGTTTCCCGGATCACGTCGGCGAAGGCCTCGGCCATCGGCCGCCAGGTGGCCTCCAACGCGCCCGCGGCGGCCCGTACACCGTCGTTGAGCTCCTGAGCCGAGTCGAGGCCCGAACCGGCCGTCCACGAGGCGAAGATCTCCGGGGTCGCCTCCGGGTGGAACTGCACCGCCCAGGCCGCCGGGCCGAGCCGGTAGGCCTGGTGGGGGTAGCGGGTCCCGGTCAGCAGCGGCACCGCGCCGTCGGGCAGCCGGGTCATCGCGTCCCGGTGATACTGCACGGCGACGGCGGCGCCGACCCCCGACAACAGCGGGTCGGAGGCGGCGGCGGGCAGCGCGAACACCTCGCACGCGCCGACCTCCAGCCCGGCACCGCCCCGCTCGACCGTGCCGCCGCAGGCCATGGTCATGAGCTGCGCGCCCAGGCAGACGGCCAGCGTCGGGGTGCCGTCGTCCACACTGCGGCGCAGCAGGTCGCGGGTGGCGGGCTGCCAGGGGAAGCGCTCGTCCTCCCACGCGGCGGCCTCGCCGCCGAGCACGATCAGACCGTCCCGCGCCCGCTCGGGGATCTCCTCCCCCAGGTACGGCCTGACGACGTCACAGGGCAGGCCGAGCCAGCGGCCGAGGTTGCCGAGCCCGGCGGCGGCCTCGTGCTCGACGACAGTGATTCGCATATGTGCTGATTTTGCCTGACTTTTCAGCGTGGAGCGATCCAGGTGGCGCGGGCGGCGGCCACGAGACTGCCGTCCACCTCGTACACGGCGCTCTTGCTGAACAGCTTGCGGCCCTCGCGGCCGGTGGCCTGGCCGACGATGGAGTAGACGCCGCCCGGGATCACCTCGCGGTGGAACTCCAGGGCGAGGCGGCCGAGCAGGGCCGACTCCCCCGGGCCGAAATGCGCCCAGCCGGTGACGCAGTCGAGCGCCGCGCCCACGATCGAGGCCGGCACCCCGTCCTCGTCGGCGACCGCGAACGGCACCCGCCAGCCGGCGGCGACCAGGCCACCGTCACTGTCGCTGTCCCTGTTCACGGGGCCGGGGAAGATGCGCAGCCCGTCGCCCGGCTCACGCAGCCCGCAGGCGAAGCACTCGGGGAAGGAGTGCCCGTGGTGACCGGCGAACCCGGCCTCGGCGCGGGCCGCGTCGGTGAAGGTCACGAACGGGGGCGGCGTCACCTCCTCGGCCACCGGGATGGCCTCCACGAGCAGCTTGTCGCCGTCGTAGAGGGCCACGGTGTTGGCGACGTGCTCCAGGCGTAGCTCGCTCTCCAGGGGCGTGGGCGCGTGCAGCGTGACCTCGACCGCTGATCGTTTGCCATTGAGAGCGTCCGCGAGGGTGCCGGCCAGCCAGCCGCCGTTGGCGACTCCTACCGGTCCCCGGAACCGCTCGGGAACGGTCAACACGGTCTGCAGGGCAGCCGTCGTCATGCCACACCCTCCTATAACGCCGCGAGAGGCGTAAAGTCCGGAAATATTAATTTGAATGGGCCGATTTTATCGGATCGGTTGATCAGTCAGCGCCAGGGCTCCGACCTACGGCATAACGCGACAAACCTGCCCGAAGCTTCCCGGCCCACACCCGCCGACGTAAGGAACGCTCCACCACGCCGTGCGGCCCCGGAGTCTCGGCCGGATCCGGGTGATCGGTAAAAGATACGGGGCCGAAGTTGCCACCAGGTGACTTCCATCCCAAAGTGACCAGGGTCACCCTGTGCGGCTCGTCAGCCCTCGCCGCCGGCCGGCGTCACCGCGCCGCCGAGCTCGCCGGACGGGACGGCGAGCTCGGCCGGGTGGGGGTGGACGCCCCGCTCGTCGCGGGCCGTCCGAGCGGCGCCTGACGTCTCAGGACTGCTCGCGGTCGCTCTCCAGGCGGAGCGAGCGCGCGTGCCAGACCCAGATGGTCAGCACGGCGAACAGCAGGGCGATGAACGGCGATCCGGCCAGCAGCAAGGTCACGCCGAACCCCGAGGTGATGACCAGCATGGTGGTGTAGGTCCGTCTGGACAGGTCGGGCGCCGCCTTGCGCAGCTGGCGCGCGTCGGCGTCGAAGGACTGGGCGAACTTCGGGTCCTCGCCCAGCAGCCGGCGTTGGATCTCACTCAGCGTTTCACGTTCGTGGTCATCGAGCACGACGCACCTCCTTGCCCACTACCTGGACGATTTCTATCGTAGCACGATATAAACTGGCATCCAGGGGCTCGTCGGCACAGGTCACGCGTCGCAGCGGGCTCATGCGCGACACTGGGGAGGGGTTCGACGTGGGCGAATCGGCAGCGGAGGCCGGGGCCCTGACCGAGCAGGATTTCGGGGCGCTGGCCCGGTTCCGCTTCGGGATCCGCAGCTACCTGCGCTTCAGCGAGGAGGCGGTGCGCAGCGCCGGTCTCGCCCCGCAGCAGTATCAGCTGCTGCTGGCCCTGAAGGGGTTCCCCGGCCGTGACTGGGCGACCGTCCAGGAGCTCGCCGACCGCCTGCTGCTGCGCCACCACAGCGTGGTCGGACTGGTCAGCCGCGCCCAGACGCAACGACTCGTCCGCCGCAGCGCGCATCCCACCGACGGCCGCGCGGTGCGGGTGACGCTGACCCCCGAGGGGGAACGAGTCCTGGCCCGCCCGAGCGCACTGCACCGCGGCGAACTGCGACGCATGCACACCGTCCTCATCCCCCCGATATGGGACACACCCCCCGCGCCAGAGACGTGACCGCCGCCCGAGTCCCACCGGCGTCCGCGACGAGCTCGTCAAGGCCGGGGATGACGTTGCCGTGCGGGCACCGATCCGGGCGGCCGAGCAGCTCGTGAAGCCGCCGCTCGACCGACTCGGAGATCACGTGCTCCCAGCGGCACGCCTCGTCGCGCACCTCCTCCCACGGCATCCGGATCACGCTGACGAGCAGGCACTCGGCCAGCCTGTACTTGCGCATCACCCGGGTGGCCAGCGTCCGGCCCGTCCCGGTGAGCACGAGCCGCCGGTCGCCGGCCACGTGCAGCAGGCCGTCCCGCTCCATCCTGGCGACCGTCTGGCTGACCGTCGGGCCCGCCTGGGCGAGCCGCTCCGCCAGCCGGGCCCGCAGCGGGACGATGCCTTCTTCCTCAAGCTCGAACACCGTACGGAGGTACATCTCCGTGGTGTCGATGAGCCGACGTACGCTCACCGAGGCCGCCTCCGTGCGACGGCTCAGGCCGGGATCTCGGCGGTGGCGGTCAGCACCGCGCGGCCGAGGATGTGGCCGGCCATGGTGAAGCCCAGGTAGGCCGGAGTGGCTTCGGCCGGGACGCCGATGCGCTCGACGTCCAGGGCGTGCACCACGACGAAGTAGCGGTGGGCGCCGTGGCCGGCGGGCGGCGCGGCGCCGATGAAACGGGCGACGCGGGCGTCGTTGGGCAGCTGGTAGGCGCCTTCGGGCAGGCCGGAGCCGGTGTCGTCGCCGGCGCCCGCCGGCAGCTCGGTGACCGTGGCGGGAATGTCGGCCACGGCCCAGTGCCAGAAGCCGGAGCCGGTGGGGGCGTCGGGGTCGTAGACGGTCACGGCGTAGCTCTTGGTGCCCTCGGGGGCTCCGCTCCAGGACAGGTGCGGGGAGATGTCCTCGCCGCCGGGGACGCCGGCGGACATCTGCGCCGAGGGCAGGGCCGCGCCGTCGGTCAGGGTGGTGCTGGTGACGGCGAAGGCCGCCGCCTCGGGCAGGCGGGCGAAGGGGTCGTTGCCGCTCATCGTGTACGTCCTTCCTCAGGTGGGGATATGATCGATCATAGCATGAATAATCGATTATCTATCAGCGGGTTAGGATGTGGCCGTGACGCAGACGGTCGGTGGCCCTGGCTTGCCGGGGAAGCAGATGCTCTCGGAGCAGGTTCACGCCCGGCTTCGGGAGGCCATCCTGCACGGGGCCTACTCGCCGGGAGATCCCCTCAAGCCGCAGGAACTCGCCAAGGAGCAGGGGGTCAGCCTGGCCGTGGTGCGCGAGGCCCTGGTGCGCCTGGTGGGTGAGGGGCTCGCCAACCGGCTGCCCAACCGCGGCTTCGCCGTGCCGGCCTTCTCCGACCGCCGCTGGCAGGAGCTCACCGAGGCCCGCCTGACCGTCGAATCGGCCATGTTGCGCATGGCGATCGAGCGCGGCGACGTCGAGTGGGAGTCCCGCGTACGCGCCGCCCACCACAGGCTGACGCGCACTCCGGCGTTCGCGCCCGAGGAGGGCGAGTACTACAGCGACGCCTGGTCCGAGGCCCACCGCGGCTTCCACCGCGCCCTGCTGGAGGGCTGCGGCAACTCCGTCCTGCTCGACACCTTCGACCGGATGTGGACGGCGAGCGAGCTGGCCCGCCGCTGGTCCAGCCACCGCGCGCCCAGCCGTTCGGCCACCGAGGAGCACGGCCGCCTGGAGGAGGCCGCGCTCGCCCGCGACCCCGCCGCCGCGGCCGACGCTCTCGTCCGGCACCTGAGCCGCACCGCGGCAGCGCTGTCGCCGGGCTGAGAGCCCGCGGGGAGAGCGCCGTTACGCGGATCGTCGCGGCGCTACTCCTCCGACGCCGCGACCTTGCGCTCGACGCCCTTGCGGGGCGCCGTGCACACGTGGGAGCACTCGCCCGCTCCGCCACCGTCGACGACGCCGTGCGCGGCTACGAGAAGACGATGCTCCCGCGCTCGACCGACATGGCCCGGCTGCTCGAAGGCGGCGCCGAGTCCCTGCCGGCCGTGCCCGGCCCCGACGACGAGCGGCGCTGACCCGGTCCTACAGCACCGGAAGATACCGGCCCAGCTCGAACTCGGTGACCTGGCGGCGGTAGTCGTTCCACTCGGTGCGCTTGTTGCGCAGGAAGAAGTCGAAGACGTGCTCCCCCAGCGTCTCGGCCACGAGCTCACTCTGCTCCATGACCGCGATCGCGTCGTCGAGCGACTGCGGCAGCGGCCGGATGCCGAGGGCGCGGCGCTCGGCGCTGGTCAGCGTCCACACGTTGTCCTCGGCGGCCGGCGGGAGCTCGTAGCCCTCCTCGATGCCCTTGAGGCCGGCGGCCAGGATGAGCGCGAAGGCGAGGTAGGGGTTGCAGGCGGAGTCCAGCGAGCGGAACTCGATGCGGGTCGAGCCGCCCTTGTGCGGTTTGTACATCGGCACCCGGACCAGGGCCGAGCGGTTGTTGTGGCCCCAGCACACGTAGGAGGGGGCCTCGCCGCCCTGGCCGGCGATCGCCTCGGCGCCGCCCCACAGCCGCTTGTAGGAGTTGACCCACTGGTTGGTGATCGCGGTGATCTCGGCGGCGTGCCGGAGCAGGCCGGCGATGAACGAGCGGCCGATCTTGGAGAGCTGGTAGTCGGCGCCGGCTTCGTAGAAGGCGTTGCGGTCACCCTCGAACAGCGACATGTGGGTGTGCATGCCGGAGCCGGGGTGCTCGGTGAAGGGCTTGGGCATGAAGGAGGCCCAGATGCCCTGCTCCAGCGCGACCTCCTTCATGACCAGGCGGAAGGTCATGATGTTGTCGGCGGTGGTGAGCGCGTCGGCGTAGCGCAGGTCGATCTCCTGCTGGCCGGGCGCCCCCTCGTGGTGGCTGAACTCGACCGAGATGCCCATCGACTCCAGCATCATGATCGCCTGGCGCCGGAAGTCGTGGCCGGAGCTGTGCGGGGTGTGGTCGAAGTAGCTGCCCGAGTCGATCGGCTCGGGGCGCTGCCCGGCCTCCGGGCGGTTCTTCAGCAGGAAGAACTCGATCTCCGGGTGGGTGTAGAAGGTGAACCCCATGTCGGCGCACTTGGCGAGGGTGCGCTTGAGCACCCAGCGCGGGTCGGCGTGTGACGGCGAGCCGTCGGGCATGAGGATGTCGCAGAAGATGCGACCGGCGCCGGGCGTCTCGCTGCGCCACGGCAGGATCTGGAAGGTCGACGGGTCCGGTTTGGCCAGCATGTCGGCCTCGTAGACGCGCGCGAAGCCCTCGATGGCCGAGCCGTCGAAGCCGATGCCCTCGGCGAAGGCGCCTTCGAGCTCGGCGGGCGCGATGGCGACGGATTTGAGGAAACCGAGCACGTCGGTGAACCAGAGCCGGATGAACCGGATGTCGCGTTCCTCAAGTGTGCGGAGCACGAACTCCTGCTGGCGGTCCACGGCGTCCCCTCGTGACGGCTGGTACGGGTCTCATATCAGCATGCCGTGTCCGTGTTTCGCACAGGTTACGGGGGGTGCCGGTGCGAGCCTCCCTGACAAAGGGCCCGCCCACACTTACTGTGATCACGCAGTCAGTCTCGGGGGAGGCATTGGTGGCTATCGACCTGCTCAATCACAAGCTCGATCGGGCCTTCGACCACATCGACGCAGGCGGTAAGGGGGTCGTGGAGCGCGAGGACCTGCTGGGGCTGGGCGCGCGCATCCTGGTGGGCTTCGGGGAGTCACCCACGTCGGTCACCGGCAGCAGCCTCGTCGACAGCTTCGACGGGATCTGGGCGGCGCTGTCCGGCACACTCGGCGGCGACACGGACCTCGGCATGTCGCGCGAGGACTTCCGCAAGGCCATGACGGCGGCGTTCGTCGAGGGCGACCGGTACGACACGGTGTTCCGTCCGGCCGTGGTGGCCGTGGCGGAGCTGTGCGACGGGGACCGGGACGGCCTGATCGGGCCGGGCGAGTTCCGTACGATGCTGGCCGCGTTCGGCACCGCCTACGACGACGTGGACGTCGCCTTCGACCGGCTGGACCGTACGGGCAGGGGGGTCTTGACCGTGGAGGAGCTGGTGCTGGCCGCCGGGGAGTTCTACGTCGGCGACGACCCGGCCGCCGTCGGCAACTGGCTTTACGGACCGCTGTGACTACCGCGGGGAGCACCACGGTGATCGCTTCCGTACGGTCCGCGTTGCGGTCCGTGCTGCACTGGAAGCCGCTGCTGCCGTTGCCGCGCCGGGGCGGCTCGGCGGCTCTGGCGTTGCTGCCGCTGACCGAGCGGGTGCCGGCGATGGCCGCCCCGTGCCGGATGCATCCGGCGGTCTACGCGATCGAGGCGGCGGTCATCGACTGGGCGCGCAGGACGGGGCTGCGGGCCGACCAGGGGGTCGGGTTCCACCGGATGGCGGGCCGGGCGTTCGCCGAGTTCGACGCCGCGGCGGCGGCGCTGTTCGCGCAGTGGCTGACGTGGCTGTTCCATCTGGACGACGAGCTGGACGAGGGGCCGTGTCCGCTGGAGGTGTTCCAGGGGATGCTGGAGGGCGCCTGCGCCCATCCGCTGGAGGCGGCGTTCGCGGATCTGTGGCGGGTGACGAGCTCGCGGATGAGCGACCAGTGGCGGCGGCGGTTCGCGGTCAGCCTGCAGCGTCAGCACTACGCCTGCCGCACCGAGGCGGCCAACCGGGTGTCGGGCACGATCCCGACGCTGGCGGAGTACCCGGCGCTGCGCAGGGGGACGGTGGGCCCCTACCTCTACGACCTGGTCGAGCCGTGCCTGCGGGTGGAGGTGCCCGCGTGGGTGCACCGCTCGGAGCCGTGGCAGGAGCTGGTGAACTCCTGCAGTGACGTCACCGCGTGGTGCAACGACGTGGCCTCGCGGCCCAAGGAGCGCGGTGACGCGCACAACCTCGTGGTGATCGCCAGGCACGAGCTGGGGCTGGGCGAGCGGGAGGCGGTGTCCTGGGTGCTCGACCGGATCGCCGAGCGCTGCCGTGACATGCAGCAGGCCGCCAGGAAGCTGCCGCTGGACGATCTCGCGCCGCGTACGGCCAGGGACGTGAGCAAGGTCGCGTGCGCCTACCTGGCCGCGCCGCGCGCCCACCTGGACTGGCTGATGGAGTCCAGCCGCTACACCTGAGATCCGGCGAGCGCGTCGCCGGTCGGGGTGCGGCGGTAGACGACCTGTTTGCCGACGCGCATCCCGACCGTGAGCCCGCTGTCGCGCAGCACGCCGAGGTGCTGGCTGACGGCGCCTGGCGTGAGCGACATCCGCCCGGCCAGCGCCGAGGTGGTGCTCGGCTCGGCGAGCGCGAGCAGGATCCGCGCCCTGCTGCCGCCGATGAGCGCGGCCAGCGCGCCGGGCGCGGGCGGCGGCCCCTGCTGCCAGAGGGTGCCGACGCCGAGCACCGGATAGACGAGCATCGGCTGGTACGGCGCGGTCATGACCGCCACCGACGGCCAGTAGAAGGCGGTCGGCACCAGGACGAGGCCGTCGCCGTGCAGGCCGCCCGCCTCGCAGTACGGCCGGTCGACGAGCAGCCGGTCCCCCGTCCACGTCACGGCCGGGTCGAGCGAGGCGAACAGCTCGCGGGCGCCGCCCTGGGCGAGCTGCCGTGACCTGCGCAACACGTCGCGCTCCAGCAGGCCGTAGACGCGCGGCCAGAACTCGGCGAAGCACGCCTCCCAGTAGGCCGCCAGCGCGTCGGCGACCCGGGCCACACCGGCCGCCGGGTCGGCCCTGAATCGCTCGATGACGGCCGGATCGGCTCCCTCGACACGCGCGGCCTCCTCGGCGGCCAGCTCGGGCGAGGTCCGCCGGACGCGGGCGAGCTCGGCGGCGAAGTCCGGCAGCGGCGTGTCTGGCGGCGGGGTGAGGAAGTCGGCCAGGTAGCCGGTCGCGGGCACCAGCGCGTACAGCTCGGTCAGGTCGAGGCCGGCCAGGCGAGGGCGCACGCACTTGATCCACGGCAGGTGGATCGACTGCCTGGCCGGGTCCTGAAGCGTGCGCAGGCTGGCCACGAGCTCCCACATCGGGGAGAAGGCGAACCGGATGCGGGCCACGTGCTCCGGTGTCAGATCCCAGGTCACCGTCATGGGTTTTAGTGTGAGCTAAATCGTTCGCCACGCAAAACCGGGGCACATCACCCTTGGCGGGTGACAAGTACCGTCGTCAAGCCGTCCTTCCTGCGTTCCTCCTTCGGCGGGCTCCCCCGCCCGTTCTGGGCCCTGTGGGGCGGCACGCTGGTGAACCGCCTGGGCACCATGGTCATGCCGTTCACCGGCGTCTACCTGACCCAGGCCCGTGGGCTCTCGGTGGCCGCCGCCGGGCTGGTGATGGCCCTGTTCGGCGCGGGCTCGCTGGTGTCGCAGCTGTTCGCCGGGGTGCTGGCCGACCGGATCGGCCGCCGGGCGACGCTGGCCGGCGGCATGCTCGCCACCGCCGCGGCGATGCTGGCGCTGGGCTACAGCACCACGCTGCCGGCCATCCTGGCCTCGATGTTCCTGCTCGGCCTGGTGGCCGACGCCTACCGGCCCGCCTCGAACGCGCTGGTCGCGGACCTGATCTCGCCGGAGGAGCGGCCCAGGGCGTACGGGCTGCTGTTCTGGGCGATCAACCTCGGTTACTCGGTGGGCATGACGGCGGGCGGATGGCTGGCGCAGGCCGGGTTCCTCTGGCTGTTCTGGGTGGACGCGGTGAGCTGCGTGGCGTTCGCCGTCCTGGTCTGGCGGGCGGTGCCGGAGACCAGGCCCGAGGGGAAGACGGAGGCGGGCGGGTTCGCGGAGGTGCTGCGCGACCGGCTGATGGTCGGGTTCACGCTGGTCATCCTGGGCAACGCGCTGCTGTACTCCCAGACGTTCACCACGCTGCCGATGGCCATGACGGACAAGGCGGGCGGGGTGGGCCTGACGCCCGCGCAGTTCGGCCTGGCCATGGCGCTGAACGGGGTGCTGATCGTGATCGTGCAGCCGCTGGTCTCCGGCTGGCTGGGCCGCAGGGACCCGGTCAGGACGCTGGCGCTGGGCATCGCCGTGATGAGCGCCGGGTTCGCGCTGACGGCCTTCGTCAGCACCACGTTCTGGCTGGCGGCCACGATCGCGGTGTGGACGGCGGGTGAGGTCGTCACCGCCGGGATCGCGGGCACGATCCTCGCCCGGCTGGCGCCGCCGCACCTGCGCGGGCGGTACTCGGGGCTGTTCGGGTTCGCCTGGTCGGTCGCGGCGGTGCTGGCGCCGCTGCTCGGCGGCGGTCTGCTGGAGGCGGGCGGGCCGCGGGCCCTGTGGTTCACCACGGGGGTGATCGGGCTGGTCGCGACCGCCGGCATGCTGGCGCTGGGGCCGGCGATCAGGCGGCGCTGACCGGGCTCCGGCCTGGATAAGTCCCCATTTACCAGGACCTCGCAGGGGCTCTACGCTTGCGCCTACGATGTTGACCTTCACTGCTTTGGGACCGTTCCAGGCCTGGACCGACGGCGACCCGCTCGACCTCGGCGGCCAGCGCCAGCGGGCGGTGCTCGCGCGCCTGCTGGTCGCCCACGGCCACGCCGTCCCGGTGAGCACCCTCATCGACGAACTGTGGCCGGGCAATCCGCCCGCGCAGGCGCTGTCGACCATCCAGGGGTACGTCTCCCGGCTGCGCCGCGCGCTCGAACCCGGCCGGGCGCCGCGCGAGGAGGCCGCCGTGCTCGTCTCGGCGGCTCCCGGGTACGCCCTGCGCGCCCGGCCCGAGCAGGTGGACTCATGGTGGTTCCAGAGCCTGGTCAAGACCGACGGGCCCGCCGCCGAGGTGTGGGCGGCCATGGAGAGCGCGCTGGGGCTCTGGCGGGGACCCGCGCTGGCGGAGTTCGCCGAGCTGCACTGGGCGGCGACGGAGGCGGCCAGGCTGGAGGAGCTGCGGCTGATCGCGGTGGAGCGCCGGGCGGACGCCGGCCTGGCGATGGGCAGGGCGACCGCGCTGGTGGCCGACCTGGAGGCGCACGCGGCCGGCCATCCGCTGCGGGAGGAGGCCTGGCGGTTGCTGGCCCTGGCGCTCTACCGGACAGGACGGCAGGGCGACGCGCTCGGCGCGCTGCGGCGGGCCCGCACCGCCTGGCGCGAGGAGCTCGGGCTGGACCTGACGGGCGCGCTGCGCCGCCTGGAGAGCGACATGCTGGCCCAGCGGGTGCAGGAGCCCCAGCGGGTGCAGGAGCCGCCCGCAACGGCCCGGCCGGGCGGCGGCAGGCCGTTGCGGGTGCTGGTGGCCGACGATCAGGCGCTGGTACGGGCCGGGCTGAAGGTCGTGCTGAGCGCCGAGGCGGGCCTGGAGCCGGCCGGTGAGGTGACGAACGGCGAGGAGGCCATCGCGGCGGTCCGCGCCACCCGGCCGGACGTGGTGCTGCTCGACATCCAGATGCCGCACCTGGACGGGCTGGCCGCCGCGCGCCGCATCCTCGCCGACGAGAACCCGCCGAAAGTGATCATGATGACCACCTTCGGCAGCGACGAGAACCTGTACGCGGCGCTGCGCGCGGGCGTCAGCGGTTTCGTGCTCAAGACCTCGCCCCCCGAGCAGCTGGTCGCCGCGATCCGGGCCGCCGCGGCCGGGGACGCGCTCATCGACCCGGCGGTCACCACCCGGCTCATCTCGGGCTTCGCCGGGCGCATGGACCCCGGGACTCCCCCGGCGCTGGCCGGGCTGTCGGAGGCCCGGCTCGACCTGCTGAAACTGGTGGCGCGCGGGCTGACGAACCGGCAGATCGGGCAGACGCTGTCCCTGCCCGAGCCGGAGGTCGCCGAGGCGGTGCGCCTCCTGCTCGATCACCTCGGCCTGTTCGGCCGGGCGCAGCTCGTGGTGGCCGCCTACGAGTCCGGGCTGGTGACCCCGGGGGCCGTCGCCACGCGATGAGCACACTTTTCGTCGCTTTGACGATAAAAACGAGGTCGTACTAGGCTGTTTCCCGTGGCACAACTGCGCATTGCCCTGGCACAGACGAACCCGACCGTCGGCGACCTGGCCGGCAACGCCGACCGGCTGATCACCTGGACCCGTGACGCCGCCGAACGCGGCGCCCACCTGGTGGTGTTCACCGAGATGTTCCTCACCGGCTACCCCGTGGAAGACCTGGTGCTGCGCACCTCGTTCGTGGACGCCAGCATCGCGGCCCTGGACGAGGTGGCCGTCAGGCTCCAGCGGGAAGGGCTCGGCGAGCTGCCCGTGGTCGTCGGCTACGTCGACCGGGCCAACCGCGCCCCCCGGGTCGGCCAGCCCAAGGGCGCCCCCCTCGACGCCGCCGCCGTGCTCCACCAGGGCCGGGTGGTCACCCGCACCGCCAAGCACCACCTGCCCAACTACGGCGTCTTCGACGAGTACCGCTACTTCGTCCGCGGCGACCGGCTGCCGATCTTCCGGCTGCACGGGGTGGACGTGGCGATCGCCGTCTGCGAGGACCTCTGGCAGGAGGGCGGCCCGGTCTCCGTCGTGGGCCAGGCCGGAGCCGGGCTGCTGGTCGTACCGAACGCCTCGCCGTACGAGAAGGAGAAGGACGACGTCCGGCTGGAGCTGTGCGCGCGCAGGGCGCGCGAGGCCGGCTGCGCGCTCGTCTACGTCAACCAGGTCAGCGGTCAGGACGAGCTGGTCTTCGACGGCGACTCCCTGGTGGTGGACGCCTCGGGAGAGCTGCTCGCGCGGGCCGCCCAGTTCCGGGAGGAGCTGCTGGTCGCCGACCTCGACCTGCCCGTCTCCACCGCCGAGCCGGGCACGTTCCCGTACGACGCGGGCGACGGATCCACCATCACCGTCGAGCGGCTCGTGCTGTCGCACGACCCGGTCGCCCCGTACCTGCCCGAGCCCGCGCGGCTGGCCGAGCCGCTGGACACGCAGGCCGAGGTCTACTCGGCGCTGGTCCTCGCGGTCCGTGACTACGTCGCCAAGAACGGCTTCCGGTCGGTGATCCTGGGCCTGTCCGGCGGCATCGACTCGGCGCTCACCGCGACCATCGCCGCCGACGCCATCGGGCCTTCCCGGGTGCACGTCGTGCTGATGCCCTCGCGCTACTCCTCCGCCCACTCCCTCGCCGACGCCGAGGAGCTGGTGCGCAGGCAGGGGGTGACGTCCCAGGTGGCGCCGATCGCCGACATCGTCGCCGCCTTCGAGAAGGAGATCGGGCTGTCCGGCCTCGCGGCCGAGAACCTGCAGGCCAGGGTCCGCGGCATGATCCTCATGGGACTGTCCAACGAGCACGGCCACCTGGTGCTCACCACCGGCAACAAGAGCGAGCTGGCGACCGGCTACTCCACCCTGTACGGCGACTCCGCCGGCGGCTTCGCACCCATCAAGGACGTGCCGAAGCTCATGGTGTGGGAGCTGGCCCGATGGCGCAACACGCACACGGACCCGACGTTCCTGCTGGAGGCCGCCCGGCCGATCCCGGAGAACTCCATCACCAAGGAGCCGAGCGCCGAACTGCGCCCCGACCAGCTCGACACCGACTCGCTGCCGCCCTACGAGGTGCTGGACCTGCTGCTCGACGACTACGTGGAGAAGGACATGGGCTCGCGCGAGCTCATCGCAGCCGGGCACGACCCGGAGCTGGTGACGCGGGTGATCGGGCTGGTGGACGGGGCCGAGTACAAGCGCAGGCAGTATCCGCCGGGCCCGAAGATCACCCCCAAGAACTTCGGCCGGGACCGCCGCCTGCCCATCACCAACCGCTGGCGGGAGAAGGCTCCCTAGAGGCCGCTTGGGGCTCCCTGTCGTCCCGAGAAGGGAGGTTTGTCACCTTCCGTTCACTGGTGCTTGGTCACTGCTCACGTACTGTCAGAGAGTGAGCGATCACGATGCGCCGCCCGCCCGGGCTCGCGCCGCCGCCGGAGCCCTGTTCTTCGACGAGGGTGACCGCGTGATGCTGGTGCGGCCCACGTACAAGCCCTCCCTGGACATCCCGGGCGGGCACGTCGAGCCGGGCGAGACGCCCTACCAGGCGTGCGTGCGCGAGGTGCGGGAGGAGCTCGGCATCCGGCCGCCGATCGGGCGGCTGCTCGTGGCCGACTGGGCGCCGCATCCGGAGGTGGGCGAGCTGATCCTCTTCGTGTTCGACGGCGACGTGCTCGGGCCGGAGGCGCGGGCGCGGATCACGTTCGCCGACCACGAGCTGAGCGCCTACGACTTCTACGCGGTGGACGAGCTGGACGACGTGCTGATCGAACGGCTCGCCCTCCGGGTCAAGGCCGCCGCCGTCGCCCGCGACCTGGGCGAGACCGTCTACCTGGAGCACGGCCGCCCGATCCTGGGCGAAGCCGTCTGATCAGGCGCCCAGGCCCGTGAGGACGTGGTCGACGACACGCTCGGCCAGGTCCTCCGGCAGCTCGCCGGCGGGCCCCCACTTGCCGTACCAGAGCATGGCGCCCGACAGCAGCGCCATGCCCATCTCCACGTCCAGGTCCGGCTTGAGCTCGCCGGTGGCGACGCCGCGCGCGAGCGTCTCACGCATGGCCGCCCGCCGCGGCTCGATCGCCCGCTTGAAGAAGCGCTCGGTGAGCCGCGGATTGCGGTCCGCCTCGCTCATCGCGATGTTCATCACGCACCGGGCGCGGCTGTGGCCCGACTCCTGGCGCATGGCGTCGGCCAGGACGATCAGGTCGTCGCGCACCGACTTCCCGGCCAGCTTCGGCAGCGGTGCCTTGAGCGTGGCGAGCGCGTCGACGACGAGGTCCTCCTTGTTGGACCAGCGCCGGTAGATGGTCGTCTTGCCGACGCCCGCCCTCGACGCGATCGCCTCGATGGACAGCTCGGAGATCCCCATGCCCTCGGCGATCAGGTCGAGGGTCGCCTCGACGATCGCACGCTCGGCCTTCTCGCTGCGTGGGCGGCCTACCGGGCGGGCCGTCACCGGTTCCTGGATGGTCATCGGGGCCTCACACTACCGCTGGTTCCTTCTGCTCCGACGGCACCACCCGGGGGGGCTTGCCGGGCATCCACCTCGCCACGACGGCGACGCCGAACAGCGCGACCACCGCCGACACCAGCGCGGTGATGTGCATGCCGTGCAGGAACGCCTCGTAGGCGGGCTGCAGCATGGCCTGCCCGCGCTCGCCGAGCTCCCTGGCGACCTCGACGGTTCCCATGATCGACTCGCCGCCCGCGTGCTGGGCGGCGGCCGGGAGGCCCTGCAGGGTCGGCGCGATCTCCCCGCGGTAGGTGGACGACAGCACCGAGCCGAGCACGGCCACGCCGAGCGCGCCGGCGACCTGCCGGACGGTGTTGCTCATGGCCGAGCCGACGCCGGCCTTCTCGCGGGGCAGCGCCTCCATGATCGCGGTGGTGGCCGGCGGCATGATGTTGGCCATCGCGGCACCCTGCACGAAGAAGACGACCAGGATCAACAGGACCGGGGTGTTCTGGTCGAACAGGGCGTAGCTCGCCAGCACCAGCGTGACCACGATCAGGCTGACCGTGGCCGACAGCTTGGCCCCGAACCGCTCGTTCACCCGCTGGCTGAGCGGCGAGAAGATGAGCTGCGCCGCGGCGAACGGGATCATCAGCGCTCCCGCCTGCACCGCGCTGTAGCCCAGCACGATCTGCAGGTAGAAGGTCAGGAAGAACATCCCGCCCATCATCGCGAAGAAGACGATGCCCATCATGGCGATGGCCGAGCTGAACTTGACGTTGCTGAAGTTGCGGACGTCGAAGACCGGGTTGTCGATGCGCCGCTCCCACCAGACGAACACGCCGAGCACGGCCACGCCGAACAGCGTGGGCACCAGCACCTCGGCGGAGGTGAAGGTGGCCAGCTCGCCGCCCCGGATGATGCCGTAGACGACGGCGACCAGGCCGATGATCGACAGCAGCACGCCGACGGGGTCGAGCTTCGACGGCTTCGGGTCACGCGACTCGGGCACGATGGCGGCGATGAGCACCATGCTGATCAGCACGATCGGCACGTTGATCAGGAAGACCGAGCCCCACCAGAAGTGCTCGAGCAACAGGCCGCCGGTGATCGGCCCGATCGCGACCGCCAAGCCGACGCCGGCCGCCCAGATTCCGATGGCCTTGCCGCGCTCACTGGGCGGGAAGACGTTGGAGATGATGGCCAGCGTCGCGGGCATGATCGCCGCGCCGCCGATGCCCATCGCCGCCCTGGCCAGGATCAACTGGGTCGGATCCTGCGCATAGGCACTGGCCAGCGAGGCCAGGCCGAACAGCAGCATGCCGATGAAGAGCATCCGCTTACGGCCCGTGCGGTCGCCGATCACGCCGAAGGTGAACAGCAGTCCGGCGAACACCAGCGTGTAGGAGTTGATCGCCCACTCCAGCTCGCTCTGCGTCGCCCCCAGCCCGGCCACCGGGTCGGCGATGGTCTTCATCGCCACGTTCAGGATCGTGTTGTCGAGCACGACCGCCAGCAGGCTGAACACCAGCACGCCGAGGATCGCCCAGCGGCGTGGATGGCCCGTGTTGGGGTTCACAACAGCACCTCAATTTCGATACGGTCAAGTTTCGCTACGCAACCGTATCGCAAGGTATTTCGATACGCAACGGTGCCGTTTCGTAATATGGATCACACTCGCTCAGCCCGGGGCGGGCGCCTCCTGCAGCGCGTCACCGCTCAGGTCGCCGCTGAGCGTCTCCGCGGGCGGCCGCGGCGGCCGACGCGAGAACGGCAGCGCGACCAGCACGATCGTGACGCCGATCAGCCCCGCCACGGCGAACGCCCAGCCGGCCCCGTGGGCGTCGATGATCGCCCCGGCGACGGGCGCGGACGCGGCCGCACCGATCAGCAGGGCGGTGCCGTGCAGGCCCATGGCCTCTCCCCTGGCCCCGGCGGGCACCCTGCGGGTGAGCGCCTCGACGGTGGACGACAGCGACGGGGCGCACAGCAGGCCCGACGGCAGCAGCGCGAGCACCAGCCACCACCACGCGCCCGACACCAGCCCCACGGGCACGGTGAGCAGGGCCATGCTCGCGATGAGCAGCAACGGCGAGAACCCGCGCGACAGCCCGCCATAGACGAACCCACCGGTCAGGGAGTAGACGCACCAGATGCCGACGGCCAGCCCGATCCACGCCGTCTGCTTCGAGCCCTCCATGGTGGCGACCATCGCCAGCTCGGTGGCGGTGAGCACGAAGGTGGCGGCGGCCACGGTGGCGAGCAGGGCGAGCAGGCCCGGCGTGAGCCACTGCCGCCGCGACACCTTCGCCCCGGGCTCCGCCAGCTCCTCGGCCGACCTGATCGGCGGATTGAGCAGCAGCAGCGCCAGGCCGGACCCGGTCAGGCCGATCGCGATGACGGCCATCGTCGGCCCGCTGCCGAACGTGATCATCCCGAACACCGCCAGCGCCGGCCCCGTCATATAGGACAGCTCCACGAACATCGAGTCGAGCGAGAAGGCCGTGCGGCGCTGCTCCAGCGGCACCATGGCGGCCAGGCACTGCCGGACCACGCTGAACACCGGCAGCCCCAGCAGCCCCGCCACCGCCGCCGCGCCGACCAGCACGGGGAACGGCAGAGCCCAGGCGGTGGCCCAGAACAGCGCCTGCGCCGCCGTGGTGACCGCCAGGACGGGACGCAGGCCGTAACGGTCGACGAGCCGCCCCGACAGCGGGGACCCGACCGCCAGGCCCACCGTGCTCGCCATCGTGAGCAGCCCGGCCATGATGTAGCCGAGGTCGAGGGACTCGACCGCGTGCAGCGTCAGCGCCATCCCGATCGCCGTGACAGGGACGCGGGCCAGCACGCCGACCGCCAGCAGCACGCCGACGCCGGGGAGCCGGAACAGACGCCGGTAAGGTTCGAGAGCCATTTTTATTGCTTACCTCCGGGCCTATTGTGGCAACCCGTACCGACACTTTCGCCACCCGTTTTCCGCCGTGGCATCATCGGGAGGAGTCCGGGGACGCCGCTGGGGCGCCTCGAGACGTCTCTGGAGGCTGTCTCATGTCTTCATCCACCCTGTACGGCGGCGTCTCCGGTCGCCGCGTCACCGTGCGCGACCTCGCCGCGGCCAAGAAGCGCGGAGAGCGGTGGCCCATGGTCACCGCCTACGACGCGATGACGGCCCGCGCGTTCGACCAGGCGGGCATCCCGGTCCTGCTGGTGGGCGACTCGGCCGCGATGGTCGTGTACGGCCACGACTCCACCCTCCCCGTCACCGTCGGCGAGCTGCTGTCACTGACCGCGGCCGTGGTGCGCGGCTCCGCACGCGCCCTCGTGGTGGCCGACCTGCCGTTCGGCTCCTACCAGTCCTCACCGGGACAGGCGCTGGAGTCGGCGGCCCGCTTCATGAAGGAGGCCGGCGCCCACGCGGTCAAGCTGGAGGGCGGGCGGCGCATCCTGCCCCAGGTCGAAGCCCTGGTCTCGGCGGGCGTCCCGGTGATGGCGCACCTCGGGCTGACGCCGCAGTCGGTCAACGTGCTCGGCGGCTACCGCGTCCAGGGGCGCGGCCAGGAGGGCGAAAAGCTCATGGCCGACGCCAAGGACCTGGAGCGGGCCGGCGCCTTCTCCGTGGTCCTCGAATGCGTGCCCGCCGACCTGGCCGCGCGGGTGACCGCGTCATTGGCGATCCCCACGATCGGCATCGGCGCGGGCCCCGGCACGGACGCCCAGGTGCTGGTCTGGCAGGACCTCATGGGCCTGACGCCGCACCCGGCCGGCTTCGTCAAGCAGTACGCCGACCTCGCCGGCGACCTCGACCGCGCCGCCCGCGCCTTCGCCGACGACGTGATCAGCGGCGCCTTCCCCGCCCCCGAGCACACCTACCGGTAACCGCCGCTCCGGCGGTCAGCCCTGCCCGTGCGCCAGGGTCGCGGTGTCGGTGTTGGCGCCGCACACCAGCACCGCGACCCGCTCGCCGGGCTCGGGGACGTAGACGCCCGACAGCAGTGCCGCGTACGCGGTCGCGCCCGCGTGCTCGGCGACCAGGTGATGCTCTTCCCAGAGGGTACGGCGCGCCGCCACGATGGCGTCGTCCGTGACGAGCACGCTCAGCGCGCCGGCCCGGGACAGGATGTCGTAGGCCAGGTCGCCGAGCCGGCTGGCGCCGAGCGCGTCGGCCGCGATCCCGCTCACCTCGACGGGCACCGGCCCGCCGGCCTTGAGCGCCTCGTGCAACGTCGGGATCCGCTCGGGCTCCACCGCGACCAGCTTGGGCCCCCCGGCGAGGATGCCGGCGCCCACGGCCACGCCGGCCGCGAAGCCGCCGCCGCCGACCGCCGCGACGACGGTGTCCACGCCGCCCGTCTGGGCCATCAGCTCCAGCCCGGTGGTGCCCTGACCTGCCACCACCTCCGGCTGGTCGTAGGCGTGCACCTTGAGCGCGCCCGTCTCGGCCGCGCGCTTGGCCGCCGCCTCCGCCGCCTCGGAGTAGATGGCCCCGGTCTGGGTGACGTGGGCGCCGAGGGCGCGCAGCCCGGCCAGCTTCACCGGGCTCGTCACCTCCGGCACGAAGATCTCCGCCCGGACGCCGAGCGCCCGCGCGGCGTAGGCGACGGCGAGCCCGTGGTTGCCGCCGCTGGCCGCGATCACGCCGTCCTCCGGGAGCTCGCCCGCCGACAGGATGCGGTTGAACGCCCCCCGTACCTTGAACGATCCGGAGTGCTGGAGCTGCTCCAGCTTGAGGAACCGCCCCGGCGCGATCTCGAGCACGGGCGTGCGCAGCACATGGCCGCCGATGCGCTCGGCCGCGCTCACCACGTCCTCGTATGACACCGTCATCACAGTTGGCCCTTCGATCGTCGGCTGCTCCCTCAGTTCTACGTCAACGCCTGCTCGAAGTCGGCCCACAGGTCCTCGGGGTGCTCGATGCCGACGGCGACCCGCACCGTGCCCTCGCTGATCCCGTGCCTGGCCAGCTCGTCGGCGCTCAGCGCGCGGTGTGAGGTGGTGGCCGGTTGCAGGATGAGCGTCTCGACACCGCCCAACGAGGGAGCCAGCAGCGCGAGCCGTACCGAACTCATGAACTTCTCCCCCGCCGCGCGCCCGCCGGCCAGGTCGAAGGCGAACACGCCGCCGAAGTCCGGCAGCAGCTTGCCCGCGAGCTCGTACGACGGGTGCGACGGCAGGCCGGGCCAGTGCACGGCCGCCACCGCGGGGTGGTCGGCGAGGCGGGTGGCGAGCAGCCGGGCGTTGGCGCAGTGCCGCTCCATCCGCAGCGGCAGCGTCTGCAGGCCGCGCAGGGTGAGCCAGGCGGCGAACGGGTCGGCCGACGCGCCGAGTTCGATGGCGAAGTGCCACACCTTCTTGTAGAGCGCGTCGTCGGCGAAGACGGCCATGCCGCCGACGACGTCGGTGTGCCCGGACAGGTACTTGGTGGTGGAGTGGATGACGATGTCGGCGCCGTGCTCGATCGGGCGGCAGAGCATGGGGGTGGCGAAGGTGTTGTCCACCACGGAGACGAGGCCGAGCTCGCGTGCCGCCGCGAACATCCCCGGCAGGTCGGCGACCTGGCCCATCGGGTTGGCGATGGTCTCCAGGTAGACGAGCTTGGTCTCGGGCCGCACGGCGGCGCGCAGGGCGTCGGGGTCGTCCTCGGGCACGTAGCTGACGGTGATGCCGAACCTGCCGGCCAGCTCGTTGATCATCGCGGCGGTCCCGCCGTACAGGGCCTGCTGCGCGATGAAGTGGTCGCCCGGCTGGAGCAGGCCGAGCAGCACGATGTTGACGGCGCCCATGCCGGACCCGGTGGCGACGGCGCCGCTGCCGCCCTCCAGGCCGGAGATCGCCTGTTCGAGGGAGCGGACGGTGGGGTTGGTGTACCGGCCGTAGACGAACGGGCCGTCCGGGCGGCTCATCGCGTTCGCCATGACCTCGGGGTCGTCGAAGACGAAGCCGGAGGTCTGGTAGAGGGGCACGGCGATCGGGCGGCTGCCCTCGATGATCGGCTGGGGCAGGTGGACAGCCCTCGTTTCGGGACGGTAATCGCTCATACCCGTAAGGATGTCCGCGAACTAGGCCCTCCAGCAGAGCCAATCAGACAAAATTGGTTCATGAATGAGGCCAATACCGATGACCTGGTCGACCGGCTCGGCCGCTGGGCTTCCGGTCGTGGGCCCCTCTACCTGCTGCTCACCGCCCGCCTGAGGGCGCTCATCGACGACGGCGTGCTGCCTCCGGGCCTCCGGCTGCCGCCGGACCGGATGCTCGCGGGGCGGCTGGCGGTCGGCAGGGGCACCGTGGTGGCCGCCTACGACCTGCTGCGGCAGCAGGGCCGTGTGGTGCGCCGCCAGGGCAGCGGCACCCGGGTGGCCGCGCTGGACCTGCCCGCCACCCGCACCGCCGACGGGGTGGTGGCCAACCCGCTGCTCCTGCACATCCTGGACCCGCCTGACGGGGTGCGGCTGCTGACCTGCGCCGCGCCGGACGAGCCGCCGCCCGAGCTCGCCGAGGCGTACGCGGAGGCGATCGAACGCCTGGCCGGGATGCGTGACCTGGGCTACCAGCCCGCCGGGAACGCGGCCCTGCGTGCGGCCGTGGCCTCCTACTACCGTGACCGCGGCCTGCCCACGACCGCGCGGGAGATCATCGTGACGACCGGCGCGCAGCAGGCGCTCACGCTGCTCACCGGCCTGCTGGTGTCGCCCGGCGACACGGTGCTGACCGAGTCCCCGACGTACCCGGGGGCGATCGAGGTGTTCCGGCACGCCGCCGCCGTCGTCCGCCCCGTGACGCTGGACCCGCCCGGCCTGGCCGCCGCGTCGCGTGAGCGTCCCGCGCTGGTCTACGCGGTGCCGACCGCGAGCAACCCCACCGGCTCGGTCATGGACGCGGGCGGCCGCAGACGCCTGGCCGCGTTCGCCGCCGGGCACGACGTGCCGCTGATCGAGGACGAGGTCTGCGCCGAGCTCTGCTTCGACGGCCGGACCCCCGCTCCCGTCGCCTCCTACGCCCGCGGCGAGCAGGTCATCACGATCGCCTCGCTGAGCAAGGTGGTGTGGGGCGGGCTGCGGATCGGCTGGATCCGCGCCCCCGCTCCCCTGATCTCCCGGCTGGCCCGGCTGCGCGCCGTACACGATCTGGGCGGTGAGGTGGTGGGCCAGCTCGCCGCCGTCGCGCTGCTGCGGCGGCTGGCGGACATCCGGCGGGCGCGCGTGCGCACGCTGCGCGCCCGCCACGACCACCTGTGCGCCGAGCTGCGCGCGCACCTGCCGTCGTGGTCGTTCGAGCCCGCCCAGGGCGGTCAGACGATCTGGGTACGGCTGCCGCGCGGCGATGCGGGATCCTTCGCGCAGGTGGCGCTCCGGCATGGGGCCGCGGTGCCGCCCGGCAGGTCGTTCGACCCGCTGGGCGGTCATGAGGACCACCTGCGGCTGCACTTCCTGTTTCCCCGCGAGGAGCTGTCGCAGGCGGTGCGCGCGCTGGCCGCCGCCTGGCGCTCCTACGACGGGGTGGAGCGCCCCGCCTCCCGCCACACCCTCATCGTCTGACCCGCCGGCCCTGGAGGACTCCTCCGCCCTGAGCTGACATGGCGGGGAGGGGTGCTCGGGGTGCGGCAAGGTGGGCTTATGACGTTCGTGCTCGTGCACAGTCCCAGCGTGGGACCTTCGACGTGGGCGCCGGTGGGGGCGGCGCTGGAGCGCAGGGGACACGCCGCCGTGGTGCCCGACCTGACCGGGGTGACGGCCGGCCCCGCGCCGTACTGGCCGAGGGTGGTGGCGGCGGTGCGCGCGGCGGCGCCCGAGACGCCTCTCGTGCTGGTCGCGCACAGCAACGCGGGGCTGTTCCTGCCGGTGGTCAAGGAGGGCCTGGGCGAGCGGGTGGTGGCGTGCGTGTTCGCGGACGCGCATCTGCCGCCGGCGCGCGGGCTGGTGCGGGCCGGGCAGGAGGGCTTCCTGCCGTTCCTGCGTGAGCTGGCCGGCCCCGACGGGGTGCTGCCGCGCTGGACGGACTGGTGGAGCGAGGAGGACGTCGCGCCCATGTTCCCCGCCGACGCGGCCGTGCGGGAGCGGGTGGTGGCGGAGCAGCCGAGGCTGCCGCTCGGCTTCTACACCGACCCGATCCCGGTGCCCGCCGGGTGGGACGCCGTCAGGTGCTCGTGCCTGTGGTACGGCCCGCCGTACGACACGGTGGCCGAGGAGGCGCGGCGGCGCGGCTGGCCGGTGCTGCGCACGCCCGGCATGCATCTGCACCAGCTCGTGGACCCGGAGGAGGTGGCCGGCGCGCTGCTGAGGCTGTCGCGAAAGTCATGAATTCTTCACTGCCGTCCGCAACGCGCCGCCGACATAGTCACAGTCATGACAGCGATTCGGGTGCACGACCTCAGGAAGAACTACGGCGACTTCGCGGCCCTGCGGGGCATCTCGTTCGAGGTGCCCGCCGGTGAGATCTTCGCACTGCTCGGCAGGAACGGCGCGGGCAAGACCACGGCCGTGGAGCTGCTCGCGGGCTTCCAGCGGCCCGACGGCGGGACCGTACGCGTGCACGACCTCGACCCGGTCGCCGACCGCGCGGCCGTGCGGCAGCGGACCGGCATCATGCTGCAGGAGGCCGGGTTCTTCCCCGACCTGACCGTGGCGCGGACCGTCGACACGTGGCGCGACTTCACCGCCGCGCCCCGCCCGCGCGGCGAGGCGCTGGAGCTGGCCGGCCTGACCGCCAAGGCGGGCACCAAGGTGCGCCAGCTCTCCGGCGGCGAGAAGCGGCGGCTGGATCTGGCGCTGGCCCTGCTGGGCGGGCCGGACGTGCTCTTCCTGGACGAGCCGACCACCGGCATGGACGCGGAGGGACGGCGCGACACCTGGGAGGTGGTGCGCGGCCTGGCCGCACGGGGCACCACGATCCTGCTCACCACCCACTATCTGGAGGAGGCGCAGCGGCTGGCCACCTCGATGGCGATCCTGGACGAGGGTGAGATCGTCGCGGCCGGCGGCATGGCGGAGACGCTCGCCACCTGCAGCGGCCGGGTGGCGTTCCGGCTGCCCGAAGGCGTGCGGCCGGCCGACCTGCCGCTGCCGGTCACGGTGGAGGGCGAGATCGCCGTCTGCCGGGCCGGCGACCCGGACCTGGCCGCGCAGATGCTGCTGACCTGGGCCGCCGGACGCGGCCTGCGGCTGACGGGCCTGGAGGTCCGCGCGGCCACGCTCGAAGACCTCTTCCTCGACCTGACCAGGAGCGCCCGATGAGCGTCGCCGCCACCTACCGCCTCGGCACCCGCCTGTTCTGGCGGGACCGCACCATGCTGTTCGCCTCGGTCGTGACACCCGTGGGGCTGGCCGTCGGGCTGCCGGTGCTCATGCGCAACGTCCGGCCCGGCAACCTGGCCGACGTCGCCCAGCTCTTCCACGGCATACTGGCCGTGCTGCTGGCGATCACCGCGTTCATGAACATCGTCGTCGCCCTGACGAGCCGCCGCGACCAGCTCGTGCTCAAGCGGCTGCGCACCACGCGACTGACCGACGGGCAGATCCTGGCAGGTCAGATCGCCAGCACGGTGACGCAGACCGTGGGCCTGATCCTGCTGTCCATGGTGGCCGTGCGGTTCCTCGCCGACGTGCCGTTCCCGCCCGACCCGCTGCTGTTCGGCGCCGCCATCGTCGCGGGCTCCGCCGTGATGGCCCTGCTCGGCGCCGCCTACACGGCCGCGATCTCGCGCGCCGAGCTGGCCGCCGCCTACACCGTGCCCGTCTTCCTGCTGGCCGGGATCGGCGCGGGCGCGATGGGGCCGATCCCGCTGCCTTCCTTCGTACGCACCGCGCTGGACCTGCTGCCGACCACCGCCGTGGTGGACGCCATCTCCACCGGCGCGGTGGCCGGGCCCGCCCTGAACCTGGCCTGCTGGGCGGCCGTCGGGGCCGTGGCGCTGAGGCTCTGGTTCCGGTGGGAGCCACGACGGTCATAATCGTGCCCGTGACCTCCACCTCCGCACGGCGTCTGGCGGCCGGCCTGATCACCGGCGTGGCCATCACCTACTCGCTGCCGGGGCTGGTGTACGTCTTCATCGATCCGATGTACGGCCTGGTGGCCGGCCTCGCGATGCTCGGGGTCGTCTGCCTGCACTACCTGAACATGCGGGCCGGGCTGCGCGGGGAGCGGCCCCCGCTGTTCCCGCTCACCCTGGCGGGGCAGGCCGTCGTCACCTACCTGCCCGACTTCCTGCTGCCCACCGGCTACTCCGCGATCGCCGCGCCGCTGCTGGCCGGCGTGGTGCTGGTGCTCCTGCCGCTGCGCTGGGGCGCCGCCGCCGTGACCCTGATGGTCGCCTACGAGGGCGTGGCCCTGTTCGCCGGACTGCCCGCCATCGTGATCACCCTCTTCTACGCCTCCTCGGTGCCCATCACCGGCGCGCTGACCTACGCCCTGGTCCGCTTCGTCCGTGTCACCGCCGACCTTGAGCAGGCCAGGGCCGAGCTGGCGGAGGCCGCGGTGCTCAAGGAGCGGCTGCGCATCTCCCGCGACCTGCACGACGGCCTGGGGCGCAGCCTCACCGCCATCGCGCTCAAGGGCGACCTGGCCTCCCGGCTGCTGGACCGCGACCCGGACACGGCCCGGAGCGAGGTGGCCGAGCTGGTCAAGGTGGCCAGGGAGGCGGCCCAGGACGTGCGGCAGGTGGCGCGCGGCTACCGAGAGCTGTCCCTGGCCGGCGAGGTGAACCGGGCCGTGGCGCTGCTGGAGTCGTCCGGCGTGAGCTGCCAGGCCCACCTCGCCGACACCCCGCTGCCGAAACTCTCGGACGAGACGCTGGCCTGGGCGGTGCGCGAGGCGGTCACCAACGTCCTGCGGCACAGCCTGGCCACCACCTGCACGATCACCACGTCGGCGCACGAAGGGCGGCTGCGCCTCGAGGTGGCCAACGACGGCGCCACCGGCGAGCGCGCCCCGGCCGGCGGCGGCCTCACCAGCCTGGCCGAACGCGCCGTCCAGGCGGGCGGCACCCTCACCGTCGTCCCCAGCGGCCCGAACGGCTTCCTGCTGGCGGTGGAGGTCCCGGCATGCGACCGGACGGCGGACGTACAGACATGAGAGCGGACGGCGGGCGTGCGGACATGAGAGCGGACGGCGGACGTACAGGCATGAAGGCCGACGGCGGGTGGGTCGCGTGATCAAGGTGCTGCTCGCGGAGGACATGCACATGATCCGGGCCGCTCTCACGGCCCTGTTGCGGCTGGAGCCGGATCTCGAAGTGGTCGCCGAGGTCACGCGAGGTGACGAGATCGTCCCCGCCGCGCTGGCCAGCCGCCCCGACGTGGCGGTCCTGGACATCGACCTGCCGGTCCTGGACGGCATCACCGCCGCCGTCTCGCTGCGCGAGCGGCTGCCGTCGTGCCGGGTCCTGGTGCTCACCGCGCTGGGGCAGCCGGGTCAGGTACGTCGCGCGCTCACGGCCGGCATCGAGGCGTTCCTGGTCAAGGACGCGCCCGGCGACCGCCTGGCGGACGCCATCAGACGCACGGCGGCGGGCCTGCGCGTGCTGGACGCCGAGCTGGTGTCCTCGGCGATGGAGTACGGCGAGAGCCCGCTGACGCCGCGCGAGTCGAGCGTGCTGAGGGAGGCGGCCAGAGGGTCCTCGGCGGAGGAGATCGCCTCCCGCCTGCACCTGTCGCCCGGCACCGTGCGCAACTACCTGACGGGCGCGATCACCAAGACCGGCGCCCGGAACAAGATCGACGCCATCCGCATCGCCGAGGACGCGGGCTGGCTGTGACTGACCGCCCGGCGCGACGGCCCCGCGTCGGCAGTCCGGTCCGGACTGCCGACGCGGGGTCGGCCGTGATCGGCCGGACGGTCGTCAGATGTCGGTGACGCGCAGGCCGGCGTGCGCCTTGTAGCGGCGGTTGATCGAGATGAGGTTGGCGGTCAGCGCCTCCACCTGGAAGGCGTTGCGCAGCCGGCCGCCGAAGACGCCGCGCACCCCGGGGATGAGCTCCGCCAGGGCCTGCACCGTGTCGGTGGCCTCGCGGTCGTCGCCGAGCACGAGGACGTCCAGGTCCACCTTCTCCACGGCCGGATCCATCAGCAGCACGGCGGACACGTGATGGAACGCCGCGACCACCCGGCTGTCCGGCAGCACCGCCGCGGCCTGCTGGGCGGCGCTGCCCTCCGCCACGGGCAGCGCGTAGGCGCCCTTCTTGTCGAACCCCAGCGGGTTCACGCAGTCGACCACGATCTTCCCGGCCAGCTCCGTGGCCAGCGACTCCAGCAGCGCCTTGTGCCCGTCGTAGGGCACCGCCACGATCACGATGTCGCATCCGGCGGCGACCTCGGAGTTGGCGGCGCCGGTCGCGCCCGAGCCGATGGAGTCGGCCGCCTCGCTCGCCCGCTCGGCGCTGCGCGACCCGATCACCACGCGCAGCCCGGCCATGGCGAACCGTAGCGCCAACCCTTTGCCCTGGTCACCGGTGCCGCCGAGAATACCGATGGAAAGCCCGCTCACGTCAGTCATAGCCTCGATCATGCCAGCTTCGCGCCGATGGCCATCGCCGGGCCCCGGCTGGACGGGGGCCCGGCGGCGGGGCACCGGTCAGCAGTTGCCGAAGGCGGGCAGGCCGTACAGCCGCAGCGCCAGCCACTCGATCGCCAGCGGCCCGCCCTGGACGGCGCCGAGCACGTGGCTGTTCGCCGACAGGGACGCCCATCTGGCGTTCACGCCGGCGGCGCAGTACTGCGTGCGCAGGGCGGCGCCGACCTCGTGCGGGATGGTCTCGTCACCGCGTGCGTGGTAGAGGAACATCGGCACCCGGGGAGGCGTCGAGCCGAGCCTGTTCTCGGCCAGGCGGGCCAGCCACTTGGGCTGGTTGAGCAGGTCGACGGTGCTGATGTCGGCGAAGCGGAGGCCGGCCAGCTTGTCCAGGTCGCCCACGCAGTCGTCGGCGGCGTCGGCCAGCAGGTCGCGGCCCCGGTCGTTGAGGTCGGCCTCAAGGTCGAGCTCCGGGTAGGCGGCGTCCAGCCCGATGCCCGCGGCGGCGGCCAGGCCGAAGTCGTCGGTGCCGTCCAGGTGGTCGGCCACGGCGTGCAGGTCGGCGGGGACGCCGCCCGCGGCGACGCCCTTGAGCCGGAGCTCCGGGGCATAGGCGGGGTGGAGCTGGGCGGCCCAGCCGGCGGACGCGCCGCCCTGCGAGTAGCCCATCACGGCCACCGGGGCCCGGTTCGACAGGCCCGCTCCGGGGACGCGGGTGGCGGCCCTGATCGAGTCGAGCACGCCGTGACCCTGGGAGACGCCCGCCATGTAGGTGTGCGTGCCCGGGGTGCCGAGGCCCTCGTAATCGGTGACGGCGACGGCGAAGCCCTTGAGCAGGAACAGGCTGATCAGGGCCAGCTCCGCCTCGCGGCCCTCGCTCATGCTCACCGAGGGGGCGCACTGGTCGCCGAGGCCGTGGGTGCCGGTGGCGTACCCGACGATGGGCCGCGCCCCGAGGGAGTAGCTCGCCTTGGGCACCAGGAGGGTGCCGGACACGGCGTTGAGCGAGCCGGTGGCAGAGGTGGAGCGGTAGACCAGGTGCCAGGCGTTGACCGGCACCTCCAGGTGACGGCCGGGCAGCAGGTAGACGGTGGTGGGCTCGGCGGTGACGACGTCGCCCGCCGTGGCGGCGTGCGCCGGGGTGGCGACGAGGGACAAGATCAGGAGCAGGATCGCGGACACGCTGACGCGGACACGTAACTTCATGTGTGCCGTCTCTCTCGAGGGGGGTGCGCTCACGGGACGGCGGCGCCGCGAAACCGATCGTTACCCGCCGGTAACCACCTGTCAAGAGTACGAATGACGGTATAACGAGATGGATTGTCAGACATGTGACATCCGAATCGGGGAGGAAACCGGTTACCAAGTGGCGCATGTCGTGCACCATGGGTGCATGGACTCAGGATCGGTGGCCTACCTGCGCGACCTCCTCGCCGAGACCGGCTGGGTCGAGCGCACCCGCGAGCTCGGCCGCGCCCTGCGCACCACCCGCTCCCCCGGTGGCCTGCTGCTGGTCGGCACCCCCGACGAGGAGCCCTGGCATCTGACCGCCCACCTCGCCGACGAGGCCAGGCTGGCGGACCTGCCGCAGCTCGCCCCCACTCTGGTGCGCTGGGCCCCGTCGGCCGGCGCGCCCCCGCACCTGCGGGTCGGGCTCGACCGCATCCAGCGGGCCAGGCGGGGCGAGACCCTGTTCGTGGTGGCTGAGCAGCAGGCGCCGGTCCCGCTCCTCGAACGCGTCGACGACGCCCGCCGCACCGGCGCCACCATCCTGGCCCTTGAAGGCGGCGACCGGGAGCTGTCCGGGCTGGCCCACGACGCCATCGCCATCCCGGCCGACGGGCCGGTCAGCTTCGACGGCGCCCAGCACCTGGTCAGCGCTGCCGCGGGCGAGATCCCGCAGCGCCCCGGCCTGCGCGAGCGGCTGGCCCGCCTGCTCGACCGGGTCAGCGGCCCACGGGTGTCGGAGTAGCTCACCTCTCCCGCGGCCAACGCGAGAGCGGCTCGGCTCTCCCGCGGCTCAGCGCAGGAGTGACTCAACTCTCCTGCGGCTCGGCGCTGCGCAGATGGCCGCGCAGGGTGGCGTCCAGGCTGGCGGTGGCGGCCTCGACGGCCCCGATGACGATCGCCTGCACCGGGTCGGGCTCCCCCGACCTGGTCCGGCTCCCCCGCGTGACCACGTCGATCCGGCGCGCCCCCACGTCGCCGAGGTCGCTGACCCGCACCTCCCCCTCAGGCACGTCCAGGAGAGCCAGCGTCGGCACGATCGCCACCCCGTGACCCGCCGCCACCAGCGCCAGCGTGGGCCCGAACTCGCCGATCACGTGGACCTTGCGCGGCTCGAAGCCGTGCAGCGCGGCGAGCCGGTCCAGCGCCTGACCGCAGGCCTTGTCGGACTCACTGGCCACCCACGGCACGTCGGCCAGGTCGGCGAACCGCTTCGGCTCCGGCCAGGCGGGCGGTACCACGATGCGGTACTCGTCCACGTAGAGGGCACGGGACGCCAGTGAGGGCTGGGCGGGCCGGGGCAGGCTCATGTCCCGTTCGGTGATCAGCACGTCCACGACGCCGTGCCTGAGCTCCTGCAGGGCGGGCGGGCCGTACACCTCGTGGATGGACGGAATGATCTTGGGGTGGCTGCCGGCGAGAGCCCGCATGGCCGGGACCAGGATGTGGTGGATCACCGTGGGGAAGGCCGCGATGCGGACCGGGCCCGACAGCCGCTCGGTGAAGCGGGTGAGCTCGCGCCTGGCCTCGGCCAGCTCGTCCTCGACGCGCTCGGCGTAACCGGCCAGGATGCGGCCGGCGGGGGTGAGGGAGACCCGGCGCTGGGAGCGGTCGATGAGCGCCAGTCCCACCTCACGCTCCAGCTGGGCGAGTTGCTGAGATACCGCCGAGGAGGTGAGATAGAGGGCCTCGGCAGCCCGCATGACGCCGCCCCGGCGCGCCACCTCGTGGAGGATTCGTAACCGGCGGGGGTCGATGTCCATGAAGCCGAGTCAATCATCATGGGCACCTCACCTGCCACGAAGGGAGCCGTTGTGATCGTCGAACTCAGCCATCGCATCGTCGAAGGCATGATCACCTACCCGGGAGTGCCCGCCCCGCGGCTCGGCGTGCACCTCAGCCGCGCGGACTCCCGCGAGGTGTACGCGCCGGGCACCGAGTTCCACATGGGCACGATCGCGCTGGCCGCCAACACCGGCACCTACCTCGACACCCCGCACCACCGCTACCCCGACGGCGCCGACCTGTCGCAGGTGCCGGCGAGCAGGCTCGCCGACCTGCCCGGCGTCGTGGTGCGGGCCGAGGGCGGGCGAGAGGTGCGGATCAACCAGAATCTGGACGTACGAGACCGCGCCGTGCTGATCCACACCGGCTGGGACCGCCACTTCGGGACCGGGACGTACGTCGGCGAGCACCCCTATCTCGCCCCCGAGTCGGCGGCGTGGCTCGCGGAGCAGGGCCCCGCGCTGGTCGGGATCGACTCGGCGAACATCGACGACACGCCGCCCCACGGCGAGCGCCCGGCGCACACGCTGCTGTTGAAGGCCGGCATCGTGCTGGTGGAGCACCTGACCGGCCTCGCGGCGCTGCCCGACGAGGGGTTCAGGTTTCACGCCGCGCCGCCGATGATCGCCGGCCTCGGCACCTTCCCGGTGCGCGCTTACGCCGTGCTGCCGTAGTCAGCCGGCCCGGTCAGCCGGTCAGGCAGCCCGGTCAGGCAGCCCCGTCAGCCGGTCAGTCGTCGTCCAGGTCCGCCTCGTCCCACGCCTTGTTACGGTCGGCCGCGCGCTGCAGGGCGCCGGCCGCCTCCTGCTCGCTCGCATAGGGGCCCATCCGATCCTTGTCGGGGCAGCCCCGGTCGGGCTCGACGCGCATGTGCTTGAGGCAGAACCACCATTGGCCATCGCTCACGTCACCGATTCTGCCCCGTAGACTCGTGTTTCATGACGACTCTGCTCCAGCCCGGCCGAATCTCGCCCATGCGAAAGGTCCCCGCCCAGATCGAGCGGCCGGAGTACGTCGGCAAGAAGCGCCCCAAGATCGACGAGTCCGACGTCAAGACCCCCGAGATGATCGAGCGCATGCGCGTGGCGGGCCGGATCGCCGCCCAGGCGCTCGAAGAGGTCGGCAGGCACGTGCGCCCCGGCGTCACCACCGACGAGCTCGACCGGATCGGTCATGATTACCTCATCGACCACGGCGCCTACCCGAGCACCCTGGGCTACAAGGGCTATCCCAAATCGCTGTGCACCTCCATCAACGAGGTGATCTGCCACGGCATCCCCGACGACACCGTGCTGCGCGACGGCGACATCGTCAACGTCGACATCACCGCCTTCATCGGCGGCGTGCACGGCGACACCGACGCCACCTTCCTGGTGGGCGAGGTCGACGAGGAGTCCCGGCTGCTGGTGGAGCGCACCCGCGAGGCGACGATGCGGGCGATCAGGGCGGTGGCCCCGGGCCGCCAGCTCAACGTGGTCGGCCGGGTCATCGAGGCGTACGCCAAGAGGTTCGGCTACGGCGTGGTCCGCGACTTCACCGGCCACGGCATCGGCACGAGCTTCCATTCCGGCCTGATGGTGCCGCACTACGACGACCCGTCCCTGCGGGTGGAGCTGGTGCCCAACATGACGTTCACCATCGAGCCCATGCTGACGCTCGGCACGATCGACTACGACATCTGGCCCGACCAGTGGACCGCCGTGACCAAGGACCGCAAGCGCACGGCCCAGTTCGAGCACACGATCGTGGTGACCGAGACGGGCAGCGAGATCCTCACCCTCGCCTAGGCACCACCCCTGTCACCGTCGTGCCCTCCCCCCGCACGCTGCTGACCGTCAACGTGCCGCCGAGCTCCGCGAACGCGGCCCGCATGCGGGCGATGCCCCGGGCCGCCTTCGTGGTGTCGAATCCCTGGCCGTGGTCGCTGACCGTCATGCGCAGGCCGCCGCTGCCCGCGGTCACGGCGATCGACACCGCGCCGGCGCCGCTGTGCGACTCGACGTTGGCCAGGGCTTCCCTCATCGCCGTGAGCACCCCCTGGGCGGTGCGCGACGGCACGTCGGCGGAGGGCAGCGCCCAGACCTCGACGGTGATCCCGGTCCGCTGTGACCAGTCGGACAGACAGGCTTCGAGCGCCTCGGCCAGGCCTTCCCCCTCGCGCATGCGCGTATCTTTCGTCAACCCGAACTCCGCCTTCCTGAGGTCCGAGCAGGCGCCGGTCTCCACGCGACCGGCTTCACATGTGACGCGTATCCCCTCCGACTGGACGGCAGACCGCCCCCGACTGTCCCCCTGGGGAAAGGCTACCCGCGATGCCAGAATCGTATGGATCGAAGATAGGTGGCCATCTCCGTACGGCTACTGCGGATATATGGTCAGGCCGCCTCTTTTCGGTTGGTGCGTCCGATGCCTGCCGTCATCGGCAGAATGATCCAGTAGAGCACCGATACGTCGGGCGGCCTCACCCCGTGTCATGGCGCCGGACGTCGGCGGAGCGGTGGCGGCGGCACAGGCCCGCGCGGCATCTGACCCAGGTCCATGGATCCCCGGCCGCACGGCCACCGGAAGTGGACCCAGGTCGCCAACGCCTACGTCACTCGCCCTTGTCCGCGCGGTTGAGGCGGGCCAGGTAGTCGTTGTAGGAGTTGAGCTCCGGGTCGCCGCCCGGGGTCCGGTCGGCCTTGCGGTCGCTGCGCCGGGCGGTGCGCTCGTCGCTCTGGTACCACTGCGCGGCGATGGCCAGCAGCACGATCAGGGTGGGGATCTCGCCGAAGCCCCAGGCGATGGCACCGCCGTTCTGCTGCTCGCGCAGCAACGACTCGCCCCAGGTCCGGTCGAGCTGCTCGTACCAGCCGGAGGCGATGACCGACCCCGTCATCATCAGCGCGATGCCGAAGAAGGCGTGGAAGGGCATGGTGACGAAGAGCAGCAGCAGCCTGCCGACGTGCGGCAGGCGGTAGGGGCCCGGGTCGACGCCGATGACCACCCAGAAGAACAGGCAGCCGCTCACCAGGAAGTGGAGGGTCATGATGATGTGCCCGAGATGCTCCTGCATCGCGGACTCGAACAGCGGCGTGAAGTACAGCGCGTAGGTGGAGGCGATGAAGATCGCGGTGGCGATGGCCGGATGCCCGGCGACCTTGACGAACCGGCTGTGCAGGATCGCCATCAGCCATTCGCGCGGCCCCCGGTCGCCGCGCTTGGCGGCGGGCCTGAGCGCGCGCAGGGCGAGGGTGACGGGCCCGCCGAGGACCAGGAAGATCGGCACGATCATGGCAAGCGTCATGTGCTCGATCATGTGCACGTCGAACATGACCTTGGCGTAGCGGGCCAGGCCGCTCTGGGTGACGAGGACCAGGATCACCACGCCGATGAACCAGGAGACGGTGCGGCCCGTCGACCACGTGTCGCCGCGGCGCCTCAGCCTGACGACGCCCGCGCCGTACAGGCCGGCCAGGACGGCGGCCACGATCGCGAAGAACAGGTCGAACCACCACAGGGAGGCGATGTTCGCCAGCGAGATCGGCGGCGGGACCGGGTACCCCAGCAGGTCGAAGGCGCGGCCGGCGGGCAGGCTGACGGGCGGCGGGGGCGTGCGCGCCAGCGCCACGGCCAGGCCGACGGTGGCGAGCATGAGCAGCAGCTCGCCGCCGGCCAGCCGGGCGAACGCGCGCGGCCTGCCCGCGGTGAGCTCCACCATCGTGCGCTGCCGGTGCCACCAGCCCACGTAGCCGAGCAGCACGAAGGCCACGATCTTGGCCACGATCAGCACGCCGTAGCTGGACGTCCACAGGTCGGACACGTCGGTCAGCCGGGCCACCACGCTCGCCAGCCCGGACACGCCGACCCCGGCGTAGCACCACAGGGCCATCGTGGAGAAGCGGTCGGCGGCCACGTCGAGCTGCGGCTTCTTCAGTACGGCGTGCAGCGCGAGCACCGCCAGCCCGCCGACCCACAACGCCATCGTGAGCAGGTGCAGCGCCAGGCCGGTGGTGGCCAGGCCGTGGTTGGGCGAGGACGCCGAGTGCCCGGTGAGCGCGGGCGGCAGCAGGGCGACCAGGGAGAACAGCAGCAGCGCGCCCGTGGACCCGGCGGTGATGGCGCCCCGCGAGAACAGCGCGATCGACACGCCGAACAGCACGACGAGGGTGAGCGCGATGCCGGGGCTCTCCTGGGTGGCGTAGCCGACCAGGAAGCTGCGGTTGAGGATCTCCGGGACCGGCCTGGCCCACACGTCGGAGACGCTGAACACCATCGTGAGGAAGGCCGTCCCGGCCCAGGCCAGCGCCGCCCACGAGGCGGCCCGGACATAGCCGAGCGCGGCCTTGCCGAGCATGCCTTTGTCGTTGGGCAGCAGGATCGTGGCCGCCAGCAGCAGGCCGACCGTGGTCAGGCCGGCCACGTCCATGGACAGCTTGGAGACCGGCAGCCCCCAGCGCGTGACCACGCCGGACGAGGGCACGCCCAGGATGATCCGGGGGAACGCCGCGCCTCCGGCGATCATGGCGATCACCAGGGCGGCGACCGCCGCCACGGCCGCCGCCAGCCCGAGCCGGGCGGCCCTGCTCACGGCTTCTTCTTCCGCGCGCTCAGCAGGAACCCGACGCCGATGCCGACGAGCGCGCCGACGATGACCAGCAGCCAGATCGGGAAGGTGGTCGTGGCCGCACCCTCGGCCGCGACCGGCTCGGCCGGCGCCTGCACGGGTGACTGGGCCGGTGAGTCCTCGGGTGAAGCCGCAGGGGAGGCGGGCTCGGTGGCGGTGGCTTCGGTGCTCGCCGCCGTCTGCGACGGCGACGGCGTGGCGCCCTTCACCGTGAAGGGGACCTCGCCCTCGATCGGGTGCCCGTCCGAGGAGACCACCCGGTAGGCGATCACGTAGGCGCCGTCGGACAGCTCGCCCTTGAGCTTCTGCGTCACCACCGGCCCGTCCAGGTCCGGCTTCCCGGCCTGGTGCTGGACGTCACCGGCACCGCGCACGATGACGAACGGCATCCGCACGTTGCCGGTGAACTCCAGCTTGACCTCGTCGAGGGCCTTGACCGTGGCGCCCTTCGCCGGGTCACTGCTCTTGAGCGCGTCGTGCGCCAGGGCGGGCGCGGCGGTGGCGAGCACGAACAGGGCAGCGAGAATCGCGGCGGCGGCCGCGAACGGGGATTTCTTCATGACATCCCCCAGGCTACCGACGTGTCCGCCCGGTCCGGACTCGACCGCTACAATTCGCCCGCCGCGAACCCGTCCCCTCCAGCGTCCCCTCAGAGTCCGGCGCAGGCCAGCGCGCGCTCGTAGGCGTCGACCGCGCCGTCGGCGTCGCCCATGTGCTCCAGAGTCTCGGCCGTGGCGAGCCACGAGCCGGCGGACTGGTAGGACGAAGGCAACGGCGTCAGCGCCGCACGGATCCGCTCCAGGTGGCGCTCGGCCTCGGCGACGTCACCGCGCACGCTGTGCGCCCGCCCCAGCAGCAGCTGCGTCTCCGGCACCTGGTTCATGCCCGAGGCCGTCAGCAGCTCGTCGGCGGCGTGCCCGTGCTCGATCGCCTTGTCGATCTCGCCGGTCATGAACTCGACGCTGGCCAGCTCGGTCAGCGCCCGAGCCCGGTCGATCACGCTGGTGGAGCTCTGCTCCTGCTCGCTGATGGCGCGCTTGAGCTGCTGGGTCAGCTTGGCCGCCTCCTGCGGCTGCACCCGGCGCTTGAGCTGTGCGTGCGCGACCCGCATCTTGGCCAGCAGACGCGGCTGCTCGGTCTCCCCCATCAGCGCCAGCGCGCGCTCGGTGAAGACCAGGGCCTCCTCACGGTGGCCGGTGTGGTCGGCGGTGTAGGCGGCGTTCCAGTTGGCAGCGGCCATGGCCCGGGGGGTGCCGAGCGCCTCGGCCGCGTTGAGCAGCTCGGCGGCGAACTGCCGGGCGCGCAGGTGGTCGCCGCGCACGAGGTAGGCGGCCAGCAGGGTCGCGCCCAGCTCGACCAGCAGGTCCGACCAGCCGGGCCGGGCCGTGGCGCCCAGGACCCGCTCGCCGATCTCGACCGCCTCGGTCAGCCGGTTGCACTGCCGGTAAACGCGGCACAGCGCGATGGCGACCTCGATCCGGCGGTCCGCGGGCAGCTCCTCGCTCTGCAGGTGGTGCAGGATCGCGATCGCGCCGCTACGGTCGCCGCACGCCTCCGTGGCGAGGGCGAGGCCGAATTCGGTGTCTTGACGTAGTGATGTGAGACCTGTCAGGTTGTTGTCCGCCAGAAGCTCGGTGAAGCGGGCGCGCGCCTCCTGGACTTCACCGTTCTCCAGCGCCAGCCTGGCATAACCAAGTGCGAGCTCGATGTCCTCCATCTGTTCGGCGGTGACGCCGTTGATGAGATAGGACAGCGAGCAGTCGAGTTTCTGGGCCAGCAACTCCAGAACCGCAGGAGTGGGGGTACGCTTGCCGCTCTCGATCAAGGAGACATAGCTGTCAGACAACTCGGGATGCGCGAGCTGGGCCTGAGACAGACCACGCTGCCGCCTCACCGTCTTGATACGGAGTCCGACTAGGTCAGATGTGGTCACGGTCGCCACTCCCTGAGATGATAAGTTCCGAGCAAAACCCGCAGATCGGCGAGGGAGATCCTCATGCGCACGCGTCTTACCCTGTCCGCACTCGTTGCCTTGCTCGCGGCCCTCGTGGCCGTCGGCAGCAATAGTACGGCCGCAACCGCTGAAACGTCTGCCCCCTTGACCGCCATGGCTGCCATGACCGACGAGCTGTGCTGCTGAGGCTTGGCCTGGAGAGTGGCGCCCCTGCCGTCTCAGCCGACGAGCTACGCGGTGTTCACCCTAGACATGGCGTCTACATTTCATCTACATAAGAACCTCTTTCTCTCCGCCTGACATCGCTGCTCAGTGATCTTCACTGCTTCAGAAAGATCCGGTCTACGCTGCCGTAGTCCGGACAGTCTGCATCCGTGTGGGGAGTCGTATGGCCGAGGACATCCGCATCAGCCTTCTCGGCCCCGTGTCCGCCGCACGCGGCGGCGCGGTGATCGACCTCGGCTCTCCTCGCAGACAGGCTGTGCTGGCGATTCTGGCCTCACGCGCCGGGCGCGTGGTGCCGATGAACCGCCTCGTCGACGGCGTCTGGGGGGACCAGCCCCCACGCACCGCCGAACAGAGCGTCTACACCTACGTCGCCGGCCTCAGGAAAGTCCTGGAGCCCTCCCGCAGCCGGCGGGAGCGGTCCGGGCTGCTGGCCGGCGACACCGGCGGCTATGTGCTCCGCCTGGACCCGCATCAGGTCGACACCACCCTGTTCCTCCGGCACGTGGAGGCGGCCGGCCGCTCGGCCGGCACCGGCGCGCACGACGAGGCGCTGCGCCTGCTGGACGCGGCCCTGTCCCTGTGGCGTGGTGAGCCCCTGACCGGCCTGTCCGGCCCGTTCGCCGACGCCGAACGCGCCCGCCTCACCGACCACCGCCTCACCGCCGCCGAATACCGCGCGGAGGCGCTGCTCCGGCTCGACCGGCCGCACGACGCCCTGATGTCCGTACGGGACCTCACTCGCCGCCATCCGATCCGCGAGCGGCTGCGCGAGCTGCTGATGCTGGCGCTGTTCCAGTGCGGCAGGCGGGCCGAGGCGCTGGCGGCCTTCGAGGAGGGCCGCCGCGTCCTCCGCGACGAGCTCGGCGTGGACCCGGGCGAGTCGCTACGCCGCTCCCACGCGCTGGTGCTGCGCGGCGAGCCCACGCCCCCGAGCCGCCCCGCACCCGAAGAGCCGACCGCCCCGACTGTCGCCTTCCCCGCAGCGCCGGACGAGACTCCGAACGGCCCTGCCACCGCCTCCCCCGCAGGCCCGGCCGAACCGGCGCAAGGGCCCGACGAACCGGTGGGACGACCCGACGAACCGGCGGGAGGTTCAGCCGACGGCAGGGCGCAGGCGCTGGGCGCACAGGCGCCGCGTCAGCTTCCCCGGGACCTGGCCGGGTTCGTGGGCCGGGCGAAGGAGATCATCCGGCTGAAGTCGCTGCTCGCGCCGTGGGACGGCGCGCCGCCGAGCCCGCTGGTGGCCATCTCCGGCCCACCGGGGGTGGGCAAGTCCGCGCTCGCCATACGGATCGCCAACCTGGTGCGGGACCGCTTCCCCGACGGGCAGCTGTACGTGAACCTGCGCGGTGCCACCGTCAACCTGCCGGCGCTCAGCCCGCTGGACGTGCTGGGCAGGTTCCTGCGGGCGCTCGGGACGAACGGTGAGGCGGTCCCGGCGGAGGTCGACGAGGCGGCGGCGCTGTGGCGCAGCCGGCTGGCCGGCAGGCGGATGCTGGTGCTGCTGGACGACGCGGCGGGTCTGGGCCAGATCCAGCCGCTGCTGTCGGCCCCCGGCGCCACGTTCCTGGTGACGAGCCGCGAGACCCTGGCCGCGGGAGACGACTGCGCGCAGCTGCACCTGTCCCGGATGCCGCTCTCCGAGGCGGTCACCGTGCTGGCCAAGCTGGCGGGCGCCGGGCGGGTGGGCGCCGACCCCGCCGAGACGGCCTGGCTGGTGCGGCTCTGCGACGGCCTGCCGCTCGCGTTGCGCATCGCGGGCGCGCGTCTGGCCGACCGCCCGGGGTGGAGCGTGTCGACGCTGACCGGCCGGCTGCGCGACGAGCACCGACGGCTGCAGGAGCTGGAGGCGGGCGAGCTGGCCGTCAGGGCCAGCCTGGCGGCGAGCTGGAGCGCGCTGAGCGACGGCGCCCGGCCGCTGGACCGCACCGCCGCGCACACGATGTCCCTGCTCGGCCTCCTGCACGTGCACGACCTGACCGCCGAGGTGGCCGGCGCGCTGCTGGGGACCGGCGTGGACGAGGCCGAGAGGGCGCTGGAACGGCTGGTGGACGCGCACCTGCTCGATCCGGCGGGTCCCGGCCGCTATCAGCAGCACGACCTGATCCGGCTCTTCGCGGCCGAGGTGGCGCCGGACGACACGACCCGGCCGCTCATCCGGGCGCTGAGTCACTACGTCGCCTCGGCCCGGCTGGCCAGCACCACCATGGACCCGCACCGGGTACAGCCCGAAGCCGACGCGGTGACGGCCGAGCCGCATCACGTCAGCAGTCCGGACGAGGCCCGCGCCTGGCTCGACCGCGAGGAGCCGAACCTGGTCGCGGTCGCCGGACAGGCCATGTCCAGCCGGGACGATCGGCTCGCCCGGCTCGGCGTGGCGCTGACCTTCGCCCTGTTCTGGTATCAGCACTACGCCCATCAGCCGGAGCACCAGATCGCGCTCAACCTGCAGGCCCTGAGCGTCTGCGAGCGGCTCGGCGACCGGCGCGGCCTCTACCACGCCCACGGCCACGTGGCCTCCGGCCTGTCGTTCCAGCAGCGGATGACCCAGGTCGTCGAGCACCTGCACGCCCAGCTCGCGCTGGCCAAGGAGCTGGGCGACGCCTTCAGCGAGCAGCGGACGCTGGGCAATCTGGCCAACGCCGAGAACAAGCTGGGCGGCCACGAGCGGGCGCTGTCGTACGCGAGCCGCCAGCTGTTGATCGCCCGGCGGATCGGGGCGGAGGTGGGCGTCCGCTACGCGCATCTGATGGCGGGCAGCGCCTGCCACGGGCTCGACCGGGCGAGCGAGGCGCGCGAGCACCTGGAGGCCGCCATGGCCGCCGCCGAGGCGGTGGGCGACACCGGCCAGGCGGGCAACATCCGCATGGTGCTCGGCGAGGTCTGCCTCACCCAGGACGAGCCTCGTACGGCGCTGGAGCATCTGCGGCAGGCCCTGGTCCTCAACCGCACGCACGGGATCCGGATGGGCGAGCTGCGCTGTCTGGTCCGGCTGTCGCGCGCCTGCCGCATGCTGGGCGACGCCCGCGCCGCCCTGACCCACATCGGCGAGGGCGTCCCGCTGGCCAGGACGATGGGCACCGACCTGTGGCTGGAGCGGGCGCAGGAGGAGCAGCGGGCGGTGCACGAGCTGCTCGGCGTCCCCGTCGTGCACCTCGTGTGAGCGGTCAGCCGGCCCTGAGCGCCAGGAAGAAGTCCACCCGGTCCGCCATCGTGGACAGGTCCTTGCCGGTGAGCTCCTCCACCCGCTTGACCCGGTAGCGGACCGTGTTCACGTGGACGTGCATCCGCTCGGCGCAGGCGTTCCAGGACCCGGCGCAGTCGAGGAACGTGGCGAGGGTGCGGACGAGCTCGGACTGGTGGCGCGCGTCGTAGTCGCGCAGCGGCCCCAGCAGGCGGTCCGCGAACGAGGCGCGCACGTCACCGGGGACGGTGGCCAGCAGCAGCGCGTGGGTGTAGATCTCGTCGCTGGTGGCCACCCCGCCCGACCGAGCCCGCGCCAGCCGCACGGCGTGCCCGGCCTCGTCGATGCCTCCCTTGAGCGCGGCCGCCCCGATCAGCGCCCCGCTCACGCCCACGCAGACGTGGGTCCCCGGCAGCGCGCCGAGCACCTCGGCCCCCGCCCGCAGCCGCCCCGCCAGCTCCTCCACCGCGCGCCCCCGCAACGGCACCACCGCCACCGCCCCACCACCGATGGCCGCGGCGACCACCTCCCGCCCGAGCAGCTCCTCCAGCACCCACCCGTCGAGCACCCCCTCCTCCCCCCGCCGCCCACCCACGACCTCGAACCCGGCCCCCACCCCGACCGGTCCCACGCCGGCCCCGCGCCCGCTCGCCCCACCCGGAGGGTTGTCATGACCCGCACCAGACGCACTCTCCCCGTCTGTGGGGTAGCCCGTCGTCGGGCGGGTGGTGGCGGTGACGATGGCGTACGGGGCGGTGTCGTCGAGGCCGCAGGTGCGCAGGCGGGCGCTGAGCTCGGCCGGGTCGGCGCCCGAGGCGACGCCCTGGACGAGGTGGCCGGTCAGGCGGCGCTCGACCCGCCGTCCTTCCTCCATCCGGCCGCGTTCCAGCTCGACGCAGGCGGCGAGTTCGTAGCCGAGGTCGGGCCGGTCGAGCAGGTCGCCGTCGCAGGCCAGCGCCCAGCCCGCCGCGCGGTGGCCGCGGCCGACGCCGAACACGGTGTGTCCCCCGGCCAGGCAGGGCAGCCGGGGCGCGGCCAGGTAGGCCCGCGCCAGCCGTACCGGATCTGCCGGCGAGCCGAGGATCACGTGGCCGGCGGCGGAGACCACCGCGCCCGTGACGCCGAGCTCGGCGGCGGTCAGCGCGAACAGCTCCGGCAGGCCGGCGCCGTCCGCGACGGCGGCGAGGAGGCGGCGGTGGCGGCCGAGCGCGTCGCGCGCGTCGCCCGACAGGCGTGGCGTCACCAGCTCGGTCAGGGTGCGGAAGGAGGTCTCGGTGGGCACTTCGAGCAACGGCAGGCCGGCCTGCTCGCAGGCGTCGACGAGGTCCTGGGGCACATGCCCCAGCCAGGCCTGACCGGCGCCGAGCGCCGTGACCCCGGCCTCGGCGAGGGCGGCGACGAAGCGAGCGGAGTCGGCGGGCGAGTGCCGCCACATCAGCCCGGTCAGCACCAGCTCCCCGCCCGACAGGTAGCGGCCGGGTTCGGGCAGGTCCGTGATGTGCACGGTGTCGAACGCGCGACCGGGGTCACCGGCGAGCAGTCTGAGGTGTAGTTCCTCGATGGCCAACAGGTCACTTATCCGCACTTGGAGGAATATACAAGTCGGCCGGTGAACCGCTTACCCCGATTTCACACCGCGCGCATTCCGGGTGGCCGGCAGTGGTGCTCTACTCGAAAGATGTCCACTCAGAGGATGTCCACCCAGAGGCTGACGGAGACGGTGAGCCAGGCCCGGCAGGGGGTCGGCGTCAGCGCGCCCCGGCCGGACGCGGTGCTCAAGGTCACGGGCGAGTTCGCGTACGCCTCGGATCTGTGGCTGGAGGGCATGGTCTGGGGCGCGACGCTGCGCAGCCCGCACGCCTCGGCGTGGATCCGCGCCATCGACGTGGGCCCGGCGCTGGCGATCCCCGGGGTGCGCACCGTGCTGACGCACGAGGACGTGCCGGGCGAGAAGTTCTACGGCCTGGACGTCAAGGATCAGCCGGTGCTCGCCATCGACCAGGTGCGTTACCAGGGCGAGCCGGTGGCGCTGGTGGCGGCCGACCATCCGGAGACGGCGCGCAGGGCGGCGGCGGCGATCGTGGTGGAGTACGAGCCACGCGCGGCCGTGACAGACCCCCGCGAATCCCGAGATTTCGTCAGATATCAGCCGGTGCGCACGGGCGACACCTTCGAGGCCGAGGTCGTCGTCACGGGCGAGTACGAAGTCGGCATGCAGGACCAGGCCTTCCTCGGCCCGGAGTCCGGCCTGGCGGTCCCCGCCGAGGACGGCGGCGTCGACCTCTACATCGCCACCCAGTGGCTGCACGTGGACCGCGACCAGCTCGCCCCCTGCCTGGGCCTGCCGCCGGACAAGGTGCGGCTGACCCTGTCCGGCGTCGGCGGCGCTTTCGGCGCGCGCGAGGACCTGTCGATGCAGGTCCACGCCTGCATGCTGGCGCTGCGGCTGAACCGCCCGGTGAAGATCTCGTACGGCCGCGAGGAGTCGTTCTTCGGCCATGTGCACCGCCACCCGGCCCGGATGCGCTACGAGCACGGCGCCACCCGCGACGGCAGGCTCGTCTACGTCAAGGCCGACATCCTGCTCGACGGCGGCGCCTACTGCTCCTCCTCCCCCGCGGTCGTCGGCAACGCCGCCTCGCTCGGCGCGGGCCCGTACGAGGTGCCTAACGTGCGGGTGGACGCGACCGGCGTCTACACCAACAACCCGCCCTGCGGCGCGATGCGCGGCTTCGGCGCGGTGCAGGCCTGCTACGCCTACGAGTCGCAGATGGACCGGCTGGCCGAGGCGTGCGGCCTGTCGCCCGTGGAGATCCGGGTGCGCAACGCGGTCTCCCAGGGCTCCTCGCTCATCACCGGCCAGGTGATCGACTCACCGGCGCCGCTCGCGGACATGCTGCGCGACCTGGCGGACTTCCCCCTCCCCGCCCCGGCCGGGCCGGACCTGCGCGCCCTGCCCGGCGGCGTCTCACAGACCACCCATGGCGAGCAGGTGCGGCGCGGCGTCGGCTATGGCGTCGGGATCAAGAACATCTGCTTCTCCGAGGGCTTCGACGACTACTCCACGGCCCGGGTGCGGGCCGAGCTGGTCGGCGGCGAGCCGCACGTCACCGTGCACACCGCGGCGGCCGAGGTGGGGCAGGGCCTGGTGACGATCCAGGCGCAGATCGCCCGTACCGAGCTGGGCGTCGAGCAGGTGACCGTGGCGACCGCCGACACCTCGGTCGGCTCGGCGGGCTCGTCGTCCGCCTCGCGGCAGTCGTACGTCACCGGGGGCGCGGTGAAGGCCGCCTGCGAGGCCGTACGGGAGCGCTTCGGCGGGATGCCGGCCCGGGAGGCGCTGGAGAAGTTCGGCCCGATCGAGGAGACGCGCGAGTACCGGCACCGGCCCACGTACCCGATGCACCCCGACACCGGGCAGGGCCACTCGCACACCCAGCTCGCGCTGTGCGTGCACCGGGCGGTCGTGGACGTGGACGTGGAGCTGGGCCTGGTGAAGGTGGTGGAGCTGGCGGCCGTGCAGGACGTGGGCCGGATCCTCAACCCGCAGGCGCTGGAGGGGCAGATCCACGGCGGGTCGGCGCAGGGCCTGGGGCTGGCGCTGATGGAGGAGATCCAGGTGCGCGACGGCGTGGTGCTGAACCCGTCCTTCACCGACTATCTGATCCCCACCATCCTCGACATGCCACCGATGACGCTGAAGATCCTGGAGAATCCGGACCCGGCGGCGCCGTACGGGCTGCGCGGCGCGGGCGAGCCGCCGACACTGTCGTCCACCCCCGCCATCGCGGCCGCCGTACGGGCCGCGACGGGACTGCGGTTGACTCGGGTTCCGATCAGACCCGAGGATATCGCCTTGGTTCACAACGGGGAGGGATCTCATGGCAGACGCGCGTGAAGCGGCGAAGGCGGAGTTCGAGCGGTTCGACACCGATGGTGACGGTCTGCTGACGGCCGCCGAGATCAGGCAGGCCAACCAGGCGCTGGGCGGGCTCGGCGCCTCCGAGTCGGAGGTCGAGGCGTTCATCGCGGCCGCGGACAGCGACGGTGACGGCCGGATCGGGCTGGAGGAGTTCGCCGCGCTGGTCGGCGGCGGACGGCACGAGCAGGCGTGATCACGTCGCCCGCCGGGTAGGCAACCCGCCATCCCCCTTGATCGTGAAGGGGGATGGCGGTGCTCGACAGGTTCTTCGAGCTGTCCGGGCGAGGGACGACCGTCGGCCGTGAGATGCGTGGCGGCATCACCACGTTCATGGCCATGGCGTACATCATCCTGCTCAACCCCATCATCCTGGCCGGTGCGCAGGACGTCACCGGCGCGAAGCTGACGATCTCGCAGCTCACCACGTCGACCGCGCTGGCGGCGGCCATCTCCACGCTGCTCATGGCCGTCATCGGCAACGCGCCGCTGGCGCTGGCCGCCGGCCTCGGGCTGAACGCGGTGGTGGCCTACCAGGCCGCGCCGTTCATGACCTGGGCGCAGGCGATGGGGCTGGTCGTGCTCGAAGGGCTGGTCATCATCGTGCTCGCGGTGACGGGGCTGCGCACGCTGATCATGAACGCGATCCCGCTCGCGCTCAAGCACGCCATCAGCGTCGGCATCGGGCTGTTCATCGCGCTCATCGGCCTGGTGGACGCCGGGTTCGTGGCGCGCGGCACGGGCACGCCCGTGCAGCTCGGCGCGACCGGGCGGCTGTCGGGCTGGCCGGTCTCGGTGTTCTGTTTCGGCCTGCTGCTGATGATCGTCCTGTTCGTCCGCAGGACTCCGGCGGCCATCCTCATCAGCATCGCCGTGACCGCGGTGGTGGCCGTCCTGGTGAACTCGCTGGCCACGGTCGAGCCCGGGGCGTGGGGCGTGGTGACGCCCCGGGTGCCCGAGTCGCTGGTGTCGGCGCCGGATTTCGGCCTCGTGGGCGAGGTCGACCTGTTCGGCGGCTTCGCCCGCGCGGGCGTGCTGACGGCGACCGTGGTGCTGTTCACACTGGTGCTGTCCGGGTTCTTCGACGCGATGGGCACGATCATCGGCGTCAGCGACGAGGCCGGGCTGGTCGACGAGCGCGGCCGGGTGCCGCGGCTGGGCCGGATCCTCACCGTGGACGGCGTGGCGGGCATGGTCGGCGGGGCGGTGAGCTCGTCGGCCAACACGGTGTTCGTCGAGTCGGCGGCCGGCGTGGGCGAGGGGGCGCGGACCGGGCTGGCCAGCCTGTTCACCGGGGCCCTGCTCGGGCTGACGCTGCTGTTCACGCCGCTGGCCGCGGTGGTGCCCGCCGCCGCGGCCGCGCCCGCGCTGGTGCTGGTGGGGGCGCTGATGATGATGCAGAGCAGGAACGTGCCGTGGCAGGACCTGGAGCTGGCCGTGCCCGCGTTCCTGACGATCGCGCTGATGCCGTTCACGTACTCCATCACGAACGGGGTGGGCGCCGGGGTGATCGTCTACACGCTCATCAAGGCGGCGCGGGGGAAGTTCTCGGAGATCCCGTGGCTGCTCTGGGTGGTCTCGCTGCTCTTCCTGGCCTACTTCGGGATCGGCGCGGTGGAGGGGCTGTTCGTCTAGCTCAGGTCTGCGCCGTTGCAGGCCACGCCGTTGTTGTCGACGTCGGTGTACCAGGCGTACTCGGGGTGGACGCCCTTCGTGTACGGGCCGTATCCGGCGGCTCTGGCCTGCCGGCAGCTGTCGTACTTGGGGTTGAGCGTGCCGTCGGCGCCCGTCGTGTCGCCCGTCGTGTCGCCCGTCATGTCGCCCGTCGTGCCGCCTGTCGGGCTGCCTGTCGACGTGCCGGTCGGGGAGCCCGTGCCCGTGGTGGCGGCCCCCGTGGGCTGACCGGGAGCGGTGGCCGGGCCGCCGGTGGGGCTGCCGGTCGGGCTGCCGGTGGCGCCGAGCAGGCGCGTGGCCAGCGCCTCGGCGTCCTCCTTGGAGAACCCGACGATGCTCAGGCTGTCGCCGTCCATGCTCTGGGTGACGACGGGCGCCGCCACGACCGTCCTCGGCACCAGCACGACCGCGATCTGCCGCTGGTCGGCGACCTGCTCGTCGATGAGGTCGACCAATTTCTGCTTGTACGCCGGCGCGACCGCGATGCGGACGGAGTGGGTGCCGTCCGTCTCGCGCACCGCCTCGATCTCCTGCACGGCGTTGACCGTGACGCCGTTCTCGAGCAGGTAGCAGGTGGCCTGGGTCTCGTCGAGCGCGGCCTCCTCACCGGGACACGGCGCGGCCTTCGTCTCGCGTACGGGGGCGAAGTGGATCGGCGTGGCCAGCCGCTTCGGCGGCGCGCCGCCGAGCAGCGGGGAGTCCGGGCTCCTGGTCATGAGGACGGCGATGGTGCCGAGCACCCCCGCGACCAGCACCACCAGGACGAGCGAGACGATCAGCACGATGGTGGTGAGCCTGCTCGCCTGCGGATGCCCCGGATCCGCGGCTGGCGGCTCTTCCGGCTTGTCCATCGATGACGTCCCCATCCTGACGTTTCGGGCTGCCGGTGAGCTTATCGAGGACCGTCGGAAGCCGGGTAATCCGGTGAACAAATCTCGCTTTTCTGTTAAGTGGAGGAGAATAGAGAAAGAATTACGGCAATCCCACAGTTCAACGGAAACGGGGTGGGATCATGAAGGTCGGAGTTCCCCGCGAGGTGAAGAACACCGAGCACCGGGTGGCGCTCACCCCGGCGGGCGCCCACGAGCTGGTGCGCCACGGCCATCAGGTCTTCGTCGAGCGGGAGGCGGGCCTCGGCTCCGCCGTCCCCGACGCCGAGTTCCAGGCGGCGGGCGCGGTCATCCTGCCCGACGCGGACTCGGTCTGGGCCGGATGCGACCTGATCCTCAAGGTCAAGGAGCCGGTCGCGGAGGAGTACCACCGGATGCGCAAGGGCCAGGTGCTCTTCACCTACCTGCACCTGGCCGCCTCGCAGGCCTGCACGCGGGCGATGCTCGACGCGGGGATCACCGGCGTCGCCTACGAGACCGTGCAGACGCCCGACGGCCGCCTTCCCCTGCTCGCGCCCATGTCCGAGGTCGCGGGCCGGCTCGCGCCCCAGGTCGGCGCTTACCACCTGATGAGCTCGCAGGGCGGCAGGGGCGTCCTGATGGGCGGCGTCTCCGGCGTGTACGCGGCCAAGGTGGTGGTGATCGGCGCGGGCGTCTCCGGCATGAACGCGGCCGCCATCGCACTCGGCATGCAGGCCGAGGTGCTCCTGCTGGACACGAACATCGACAAGCTCCGCCAGGCCGACCTGATCTATCAGGGCCACTGCCAGACGGTCGCCTCCAACATCCTGGAGATCGAGCGGGCCGTCCTGGAGGCCGACCTGGTCATCGGGGCCGTCCTGATCCCCGGCGCCAAGGCGCCCAGGCTGGTGACCGACGAGCTGGTCCGCCGGATGAAACCCGGCTCGGTGCTGGTGGACATCTCCATCGACCAGGGCGGCTGCTTCGAGAACTCCCGCCCGACCACGCACGCCGAGCCGACCTACCCGGTGCACGACTCGATCTTCTACTGCGTGGCGAACATGCCGGGCGCGGTCCCGCACACCTCCACCTTCGCGCTGACCAACGTCACCCTCCCGTACGCGCTGGCGATCGCGGACCACGGCTGGGCGGCGGCGATGCGCCAGGACGAGGCCCTGGCGCTCGGCCTGAGCACCCACGAGGGCCACCTCACCAGCCGTCCCGTGGCCGAGGCCCACGGCCTGGACTGGGTGCCGCCGGAGGACGTGCTCAGCTGAGACCTCGCTCGGTGACGGTCTTGAGGTGGCGGTTGCGCCGCAGGATCAGCCGGGTCATGTGCCGGCGCAGCACCAGCGCCTCGGCCATCCGGCCCAGCGGCCCGGCGGGGGCGGCGAAGTCGATCACGTCCCGCATGAGGGTGCCGCCGTCGCCGTCGTCCTCGAAGCGGTGCTCGTGCCACCAGCGCCGGAAGGGGCCCGCCACCTGCTCGTCGACGAAGGACGCGGGCGGGACGCAGGCGCTGATGACGGAGGTCAGCCGCCAGGTGACGCCGAAGTGGCGGGCCTGCCAGGTGACCTGGTCGCCCAGGGTGAGCCGGCCGGACGTGACCCCGGCCACGGCCCGCTCGCCCGAGGCGCTCATGGAGGCGGTGTGCGCCTCCACCGACAGCGACTCGGCGAAGACTCGCTCAGGGGGTGCCAGGACGTGGGTGATGACCTCGAAGCGCGTCACGGCCCTGAGCGTACGGAACCCCTGGGCAGGTCTCTCTCCCGCCCAGGGGTCTCTCGTGCTTTTACTGCTGCGACTGCGACGGCATCGGGCTGGCCGGTGCCTGGGTCTGCTGCGGCTGCTCCGGCTGCGGGAGCGGAGCCTGGTCGGCCGTGGTGGAGATGGCCTGCGGACCGCCGCACGTGGCGCCCGGCTCAGGGGTGTCCGGGCCGTTCTGGTAGCGCTTGATGAAGGCGCCGAGCTTCGGGTCCTCGGGGTTGTCCAGCTTCAGCTGGTGACCCCAGGACGAGACCACGACCGGCGCGGGCAGGTTGGGGAACGGGCTGACCAGCATGTAGTCCTGCTGACCCGTCGAGCCCGCCACTTCCTTGAGCTTGTCCACCTGGGCCTTGGGCAGGTCGGGGCGGTAGGTGATCCAGACGGCGCCGTGCTCCAGGGAGTGGACGGCGTGCTCGTTGTGGATCGGCTTGTCGTAGATGGCGCAGGCCTGCCAGTAGCCGTTGTGCTCGCCGCCGACCGGCGGGGTCTCCTTGTAGGCGACCGTGTTCGCCACGTGCTGCCCGCCGTCGTACGTGACGCTGGTCACGCCGTCGAGCGAGGTCACGCGCGACTGCTCGATCAGGTAGTAGCCGACCAGGCCGACGAGCAGCACGACGACGAGACCGCCTGTGCCCCACATCAGCAGGGCGGTGCGACGTTCTTTGCGCTGCTGCTGGGCTCGCATCTTCTGCAGATGCTCGCGCCGCGCCTGCGCCTTCTCCTTCGTCATCGTTCCTCCATCGGCGTACCAACTTGGGTCACCCTATGCCCTCCGGGCGTATGCGGAGAATAAGGTGCGGATAAGCATGCGATCACAACTGGACCAGGGGCTGGGTAGGCTGTAGAGGCCATGGAGAAACCCGCCAGCAGATCGCTCTTCGTCGCCCTCGCCGTCCTGGTCGTCGTCGCCGCCGCGGTGTTCCTCGTGTTCGGTGGCCGGGGCACGCCCGGTGACACCTCGCCGGAGGCGGGGTTCGCCCGCGACATGGCCACGCACCACGCGCAGGCCGTCGCCATGTCCTTCACGATCAGGGACAAGAGCGAGTCCGGGGAGATCCGAAACCTGGCCTTCGACATCATCAACACGCAGGCCAACCAGCGCGGCATGTTCCTGGGCTGGCTGGAGCAGTGGGGGCTCACCCAGTCGACGGACCTGCGGCCGATGCGGTGGATGAACGGCCACGGCCACGTCCAGGTGTCGGCCTCGACGCAGGAGATGCCCGGCATGGCCTCGCAGCAGGACCTGGCCAAGCTGGACGAGCTGACGGGCGCCGAAGCCGAGGTGCAGTTCCTGCGGCTCATGATCCGCCATCACGAGGGCGGCGTGGAGATGGCCGAAGGCCTGCTCAGGCTGTCGGACCGCACGGAGGTGGTCAGGATGGCACGCAAGATCGTCGACGGCCAGAAGGCCGAGATCGACCTCATGACCGATCTGCTCGCCCGGCGGGGCGCGCTGCCGGCGTCCTGATGAGCGCCGACGCGGTCGTCGTGGGATCGGGCCCCAACGGGCTCGTCGCGGCCGTGACGCTCGCCCTGGCCGGGCGCGAGGTGCTGCTGCTGGAGGCGGCCGACCGGTTCGGCGGCGGGCTGCGCTCGGCGGAGCTGACGCTGCCCGGCCGGGTGCACGACCTGGGCGCGACCGTGATGGCGATGGCGCTGGCCTCCCCCGCGCTGCGCGAGCTGGACCTGGACGGCGTCGAGTTCGTCCACCCGCCGGTGGCCGCCGCGCATCCGCTCGACGACCGCCCCGCCGTGCTCCTGCACCGCGACGTGCGCACCACCTGCGAGGGGCTGGGACGGGACGCGGCGGTGTGGCGGGCGACGGCGGGGGCGGTGGCGCGGGCCGGGTTCCCGCTCACGGACCTGCTGCTGCGGCCGCTGGGCCCGTGGGGGGCTCAGCAGGTGCGGCCGGCCACCCTCGCCGCCGCCGCGCGCTTCGGGATGATCGCCACCCTGCCCGCCACGACGCTCGCGCGGCGCGGGTTCAGGACCGTGGCGGGGCGCGCGCTGCTGGCGGGCATGGCCGCGCACACGATGCTGGACCTCCGCTCGCCGCTGACCAGTGGGTACGGCCTGACCCTCGGCGCGCTGGCCCACCTGGTGGGCTGGCCGCTGGTCAAGGGCGGTTCCCAGGTGCTGGCCGACGCCCTGGTCGCCCTGTTGCGCAAGCTGGGCGGCCAGGCGGTGACCGGTCACCGGGTGCGCCGGTTGGCCGAGCTCGACGCGGAGACGGTGGTGCTCGACGTGTCACCGGAGCAGTTCCTGCGGATGGCCGACTTGCCCGCCCCCTACCGGCGGCGGCTGTCCCGCTTCCGTCGTGGGCCGGGCGTGTTCAAGATGGACTGGGCGCTAGACGGGCCGGTGCCGTGGCGGGACCCGGCGGTGGCGGGTGCGGGCACCGTGCACCTGGGCGGCACGCTGGAGGAGATCACGCTCAGCGAGGCGGAGACGGCCGCCGGACGTCACTCGCCGCGCCCGTACGTCCTGCTCGTGCAGCCGTACGCCGCGGACCCCGGCCGGGGCGGGCACACGCTGTGGGCATACTGCCATGTTCCCAACGGGTCGCCGGTGGACATGACGGGCGCGATCGAGGCGCAGATCGAGCGGTTCGCGCCGGGGTTCGGCGAGCGGGTGCTGGCCCGGCACGTCATGGGACCGGCCGCGCTGGAGGCGGCGAACGCCAACCTGCTGGGCGGCGACATCGGCGGCGGGCTGGCCAGCCTCGGGCAGTTCGTGAAGCGGCCGGTCTGGTCGCCCGCGCCGTGGCGCACCCCGCTCCCGGGCGTCTTCCTCTGCTCCGCCTCGACGCCGCCGGGGGCCGGGGTGCACGGCATCGGCGGCCACCAGGCCGCCCGCCTGGCCCTCAAGCGCTGAACGCCAGGCCTGAGCCCGGCGCTCGACGCGCTCGATGCCGGCCCGGCGTTCAGGAAGGACGCCGTCAGGAGGGCTGGACGCCCAGTTCCTCGGCCACCGCGGCGGCGAAGGCGTCCACGTCGGCTTCGGTGGTGTCCCACGCGCACATCCAGCGGACCTCGCCCGTCGCCTCGTTCCAGGTGTAGAAGCGGAAGCGCTTCTGCAGTCGCTGGGTGACGTCGGCGGGCAGGACGGCGAAGACCGCGTTGGCCTCGACGGGGCGCGGCACCTCGACGCCGGGCAGGTCGCGGACGGCCTCGGCCAGCCGTCTGCCCATGGCGTTGGCGTGCCGGGCGTTGCGCAGCCAGAGGTCGCCGGAGAGCAGCGCCTCGAACTGCGCGGACACGAACCGCATCTTCGACGACAACTGCATGAACGTCTTGCGGATGTAGTCGACGCCGGTGGCCGCCTCGGGATTGAGCACCACGACCGCTTCACCGTACAGCAGCCCGATCTTCGTGCCGCCGAAGGAGAGCACGTCCACGCCCGCATCGGTGGTCAGCGCCCGCAGCGGCACGTCGAGGGCGGCGGCGGCGTTGGTGAGGCGGGAACCGTCGAGGTGGACGAGCAGGCCGCGCTCGTGCGCGTGCGCGCAGATCGCGGCGATCTCGCCGGGGGTGTAGACGGTGCCGAGCTCGGTGGTGTTGGAGATGGACACGACCTTCGGCTGGGCGCGGTGCACGTCGCCGAAGCCCCACGCCTGGCGGTCGACGAGCTCGGGGGTGAGCTTGCCGTCGGGGGTGGGGACGGTCAGGAGCTTGATGCCGCCGGCCACCTCCGGCGCGCCGCCCTCGTCGGTGTTGATGTGCGCGGTCTCGGGGCAGATGACCGCTTCCCACTGGGCGGTCATGGCCCGCAGGGAGATGACGTTCGCGGCGGTGCCGTTGAAGACGGGCCAGGCCCGCGCCCGGTCGCCGAAGTGGCGCCGGAAGATGTCCTGCAGGGCCTCGGTGTAGACGTCGTCGCCGTAGGAGATCTGGTGGCCGCCGTTGGCGTCGGCGATGGCCTGCAGGATCTCCGGGTGCACTCCGGCGTAGTTGTCGCTGGCGAAGCCCTTGAGCCGGGGGTCGTGCCGAATCACGTGGTGAGGTCCAATCGGGTCGCGTTGACCTGCGCGGCGGGCTGGTCGTAGAGCCCGCCGATCGCCTCGGCGAGGTCGCGTACGTCGGTGAAGCCGGGGAAGCGGGCGTCCGGCTTGGCGGCGCGCATGGCGTCGTTGACCAGCGCCTTGACGACGAGGATGGTCGCCGCGCTGCCGGTGCCCTGGAGCGCGTCGGCCAGGGAGAGCGTCCAGGCCTCCGCGGCGGCCTTGGCGGCCGCGTAGGCGGCGCCGCCGGCGCTCGGGCGCTGGGCGGCCTGGGCCGAGACGATCACGAAGCGGCCGTTGGCGCTCTTGCGCAGCAGCGGCTCGAAGGCCAGCGAGACATGCTGGAGGGTGCGCACCAGCAGGTCGTGCAGGGCGTCCCAGTCGCCGAGGTCGGTCTCGGCGAACGAATCGGACCCGCGCCAGCCGCCGACCAGGTGGATCACCCCGTCGACGTGGCCGTGCTCGGCCTCGATCCGGCCGGCGAACGCCTGCACGGCGGCGCGGTCGAGCAGGTCGACCTGGTCTCTGCCGACCTCAAGCACGGTGTGCCCATTTTTACGGAAATATTCGGACACTGCCGTGCCGGTGGGGCCACCGGCGCCCGTCACCACGATGATCACGCGCGGATCCCCCTCGTCGATTCGACCACGTCTGTCAGCTTACGGCGCAGCGCCTCGTAGAACATGCTCAGGGGGAACTCGTCCGGCAGCACCGCGTCCACCTTGGCCTTCTGCTCCTCGGGCAGCGCCTGGACGCCCTGCGCCCAGACGGAGGCCGGGTGCGGCTCGACGTAGGCGCCGACCAGCTCGTGCGCCGCCAGCCAGTGCGCCAGCTTGGACCGGTCGATGCTGTCGCGGTAGAGCTTCTCCACCTCGCCCCGCAGGTCGGCCACGCCGTCGGCGACCCGGTCCCAGTCGATCGAGAGCCGGTTGTCGGTCCACCGGACGATGTCGTTGCGGTGCAGGTAGGCGAACAGGAGCTGACCGCCGAGCCCGTCGTAGTTGCGCACCCGAGCCCCTGTGATCGGGAACCGGAACAGCCGGTCGAACAGGATCGCGTGCTGCACGTACCGGGCGTACGGCACGCCCTCGCTCTCCAGCTTCACCGCCTCGCCGAACGCCGTCAGGTCGCAGCGCAGCTCCTCCAGGGAGTAGAGCCAGTACGGCATCCGCTGCTTGATCATGAACGGGTCGAAGGGCAGGTCGCCGTGACTGTGCGTGCGGTCGTGGACCAGGTCCCAGAGCACGAAGGTGTCCTGGGCGAGCCGCTGCGACTCCAGCAGCCTGGCCGCGTCCGGCGGCAGCTCCAGCCTGAGCGTCTCGGTGGCGGCCTTGGACACCCGCCTGAACCTCGCGGCCTCCCGGTCGGCGAAGATGCCGCCCCAGGTGAAGCGCTCGGGCGCCTGGCGGACCGCGACCGTCTCGGGGAAGAGCACGGCCGAGTGGGTGTCGTAGCCGGAGGTGAAGTCCTCGAACGCGATCGGCACGAACATCGGGTTGTCGTAGCCGCCCGACTCGAGCGCCGCCAGCCAGCCGGGCCAGATCGTCCGGATCCAGACGGCTTCCAGGTTGCGGCCCGGGTTGCCGTTCTGGGTGTACATCGGGAAGAGCACGAGGTGTTCGAGGCCGTCGACGCGCTGGGTGTCGGGGTGGAAGAGGTTCAGCGAGTCGAGGAAGTCGGGGACGCCGAGGTCCTGCTGGGACCATGCGGCGAGGTCGTCCTGTACGGCCTGGAGGTAGGCGGCGTCCTGGGGGAAATATGGTGACATTTCGCCCACCTTGGCGGCGATCGCGGCGACCAGCTCCTTGCCGCGCCCCTTGCCCTCGGGCACCGACCCGTCCTTGGCCTGCATCGGCCGCAGCTCTTCCACGACGGCCTTGAGCTCGCCGAACAGCACGGCCTTGGGCTCGGCCCTGAGGCCGTCTCCCTCCTGGGTCACCGCGGCCGGACCCGCCTGCTCCACGGCCGGCCGATGGCCGGGCATCCTGGCGGCCCAGGTGATCACGTTGCCCCACAGCCGGAGATGGTCGTGGTCCTCGATCGAGTCGTCGCCGAACAGGTCCGAATCGGCGAACACCACCACGCGCCCCTGGCCGTACCGGAGCGAGAGCGCCAGCGGGGCGCCGGCCGGGGCGGCGTCCGGCGAGGTGGTGAACAGGACGGTGGCGGAGTCCGGCGCGGTCAGCACCCCGCTGCGGTAGAAGCAGGCGACGCGGACGCCCGCGAGCAGGCCGTCCGCGGTGGCGCGGTCGGCGAGGACCCAGGTGGCGACGCCCCGGTGAGCGTGCCGGGGGTCGCGCACGGTGGTGTGCTCGACGCCCACGCCGAACCGGGCGAGCAGCTCGGCCAGGTTGTTGCCGTACTTGTCCTGCTCCTCCTCGGCCAGCACGACCAGCCCGCCGCCACCGGCCACGAACGCCTCGACGGCGTCCAGCTCGGCCGGGGCGAAGACCGGGCTGCCCTGCCCGGTGGTGCGCTCCCACCGCTCACCCGACGGGTGCGCGATGACCAGCAGGTCCTGTTCCTGGAGCGTTCCCGCGTCGAGCGGGCCCTCGGTGTGCGCCGTCACGGTGTGGCCGAGATGGCGCAGCAGCCCGGCGGCGCGCGCGTAACTGTTGTCGTCGGGGTGGGCGGGGCTGATGGCCTCGGCCACCTCTCGCCGGATGGTCCACGACTCGCTGTGGGCCTCGTCGAACAGCACCCTGGGGAACGCATGCATGAAATTTCTCCTGTCACTCCCGCCTTATGACGGAAAATATACACATAGCACCCCATGAGCTTACAAAAAGGGTTCCGTATGCTGAGATGCGGTCAGTCCGCGTCGCCCGGCCGCACCACGCCGGACTCGTAGGCGAAGACCACCGCCTGGGCCCGGTCGCGCAGCCCCAGCTTCATCAGCACCCGCGCCACATGCGTCTTGACCGTGGCCTCCCCCACGAACAGCTTGCGGGCGATCTCGGCATTGGTCAGCCCGCGGGCGAGCAGGCGCAGCACCTCCAGCTCGCGCGGCGTCAGCTCGTCCAGCCTGGGCGAGGGCACCGGCTCGGCGCGGCCCGCGAAGGAGGCGATCACCCGGCTGGTGACGGCCGGGTCGAGCAGCGCGTCGCCGGCGTGCACGATGCGGATGGCCTCGATGAGCTGCTCGGGCGGGGACACCTTCAGCAGGAAGCCGCTGGTGCCGGCGCGCAGGGCCGCCCAGAGGTTCTCGTCGGTGTCGAACGTGGTGAGCGTGATGACCTTGGGCGGGGACGGGGTGTCGAGCAGTTCCCGGGCCGCGCTCAGGCCGTCGAGCCGCGGCATGGAGATGTCCATCAGCACGATGTCGGGCCGGGTGCGCCGGGCCACGACGATGGCGTCGCGTCCGTCGGCCGCCTCGCCGACGACCTCCATGCCGGGTTCGCTCTCCACGACCATGCGCAGCCCCGCCCGGACCATCGCCTGGTCGTCCACAATGACGATTCGAATGCCCACAAGGTCGAGAGGGTAGACGCCGACCGGCGGCTTGAACAGCCTGGTCAAGCCGCATCCAAGTCAGTTACAAGCCGTCCGCCGCTCAGGACACGAGCACGCTCTGCCGCACGCGGACCTGGTTGCTGTCGTCGCAGCGGTTCTGGGCGCAGAAGTACAGCACCAGGATCGGCTTGGGCTCGTGATCGATGACGTAGCCGACGAAGCCGAGCCCGTTGCCGGTGTTGCGGTCGCGCAGCGAGCCGTCGTAGCGGGTGGCCTCGCTGTTGCCCGCGCGGTCGGGGACGGGCGCGGTCACCTCGATCTCGCCCGGCAGCAGGCCCTCCAGCATGGCCTTCATCTGCTCGCGGCCGGCGCCCGCGTCGAGCGTGTCGGAGACCTGAACGTACACGCCGACCGCCTCCTCCGGGTCGCCGGTGATGATCGGGTTGACCCGCGACCAGTTGGCGCTCGCGCCGGAGACGAACATCGCCTCGAACTCCGCGGCGCGCGGCGAGGCCAGCGAGAACAGGTCGGCGTGCGTGCGCGCGGTCCAGGAGGCCGGATACTCGAACGTCACCGGGGCGGCGGTGGTGTCTTGGTAGCGGACCCAGGCGTCACCCCGCTGGTTGATGATGATCATGACGACCAGCGCCAGCGCCGCGAGGGCCGCGGTCAGCGTGGCCGCCACGATCGGCAGCCTGCCCGGCCTGGCCGCCGCGGTGCGCTGCCGTACCTTGGCCAGTTGCACGGGCAGCGAGGACGGGCCGGTCGACGGCGCGGCCCCCGGCGCGGTGATCGGGCCCGCCGGGACGGGCGCCGACGCCGCGACGCCGCTGATCGCGTCCCGCAGCGCGGCGACGAACTCCGCGCACGACCCGTAACGCTGCTCGGGCGCCTTGCCCAGCGCCCGCATCATCACCCCGTCGACCTCCGGCGGCAGCTCCGCCCGCAGCTGCGACAGCGGCGTCGGCTGCTCGGCCAGGTGCGCCCAGAGCAGCGCGATGTCGTTGTCACGCTGGAACGGCAGCCGCCCCGACAGCGCCTCGTAGACCACGCAGGCCAGGGCGTACTGGTCGGCCCGGCCGTCGATGTGCTCCTTGTTGATCTGCTCGGGGGACATGTACCGCGGCGTGCCGATGAACTGGTCGGTCTGCGTCAGCCCGGAGATCGACGTGCGGTGCTTGGTGATGCCGAAGTCGGTGAGGTAGACGTGGTCGCCCGCGAGCAGGATGTTGGCCGGCTTCACGTCGCGGTGGATCAGGTCGTGCGCGTGCGCCGCGTCCAGGGCGGCGGCCACCTGGGCGAAGATCCGGTTGGCCTGCCCGAGCGGCAGCGGCCCCCGGTCGTAGATCAGCCGGCGCAGGTCGAGGCCGTCGACATAGCGCATGGCGATGTAGAGCACACCGTCGTCGTCGGCGTTGGCCTCGTAGATGGGGATGATGTTGGGGTGCTCGATGCTGGCGACGGTCCTGGACTCCAGGATGAACCGCTGCCTGAATCGGTCGTCGACGCTCAGCACCGGGTTGAGGATCTTCAGTGCCACGCGGCGGCTCAGCCGAGGGTCCAGCGCCAGGTAGACGACGGCCATGCCGCCCTTGCCGACGATGTCCTCGATGTAGTAGCCGGCCACCTCCTGGCCGATGAGTCCTCGCTCGTTCAATTGCATCACGTCTCGCTGGGGTGACCGCAGTAGCCGCAGAACCGGTGCCCGTGCCCCAGCCTCATGCCGCAGGCCGTACAGTACTTGATCGACGGCTCCTGCGCGGTCAGCACCTGCTTCTGCTGCGGAACCGCCCCGAACGCCACCGACCTGCGCACCACGACCGTCTGGCTGGACCCCTCGTCGAGAGGCTCCGCGGTGATCGCGGGCGGTGTCGGTGGAGATGGCGCTGATGGTGGTGACGGCGGCTCGGGCGGGTCGGCCGGCGAGCGGCGCCGCCACAGCACGAACGCGCCGGTCCCGGCGGCGACGAACAGCACCGCGGCCGCCACGATGAACGGCCACAGCGGCGTGGACTCGGCGACCGGCACGGCCGCCTGCTTGGTGCCCTCGTCCTCCGGGCCGCCCCGCTTGGCCAGCGAGACCTTCAGCAGCTCGGCGGCCACCGTGTTGCCGGGATAGAGCTCCAGGACGCGCTGGAAGCCCGGCGCCGCCTCGGTGTAGTACTTGGTGTGGTAGCGGGTCAGCGCGCCCTCGAAGGCCGAGTCGATCGCCCCTCTGCGCGGCGCGATCCCCGCCTTGGTCAGCATCGAGGTGATCTCCCGTACGCCGATCATCCTGGCGCTCTTGCCGCCGCCGACGAGCATGCCGATGACGTGCCCGTCCTTGTCGCCGATGACCGGCGCGCCGGCCATGCCCCGATCGGCCAGGCCGCCGAGCTTGACGGGCTCGTCGATCTTGCTCTCCGGGTCCGCGAACGGCCTGCCCTTGTCGCCCGCGCCGCCGCCCTTGCCCAGGTGGGCGATCTCGACGGTGCTGCGCACGCTCGGGCCCGGCCTGCCGAGGAAGCCGGCGACGCTGGTGGGCGAGCCCACCAGGTCGGGCACCTTGTCGGCGAGCGGGGCGGTGGGCATGCCGACGCTGCCGACTGCCCGGCCGGAGGGCATCAGCACGGCGGGGGCATCGGGGCCGGACCCGGCTCTGACCAGCTCCGCCTTGAAGCCGTCGGAGTCGGCCGGGGACACGTTCGGGAAGATCGTGATGTCGGTCGTCACGTCGATGATGCAGGTGGCGGTGGACTTCTTCGGCGGGTAGCACTCTTCGAGGTGGTGGTCGAGCCGCGGGTCCTTGAGCGAGTGGCGCTTGGCGTCCTGCGGGATCTTGACCTTGTGGTGCGCGGCGAAGATCCGGTTGGCCGCCAGCACGGCCACGTCCTCGTCGTCGGTCTTGACGACGCGGGTGAGCGTGACGATCGCGCCCTCGGGGTTGACCACGGTGCCGGTGCCCTGGCCGAGAGGGATGTCGTAGGAACGCTCCACATGCTTGAGCTCACCCAGGTGGTCGAGCAGCGTGATCTCGACGTGCGAGACGGCCTCCACCCGGACCACCGCGGGGGTCACCAGATCGGTGATCCCGCTGGGATGCTCGTGTGCCGTCGAGGGCATGGCCAGCAGGACGGTCATCACCGCGACACCGCCTGCCAGGGCTGTGAGACGCGCCATCCACCGCTCCCTGAAGAATAGTTATGACCAGCGTCCCAAGCACCTGCCGTAAGTCAAGTCATCGCCATGTAGACAAGCGCTTGCTTGTGTGCTTTCCTTGCGCAGATGGGTTACGCGATCGGCGTCGACGTCGGCGGGACCTTCACCGACGTGGTCCTGCGCGCCCCCACCGGCACGCTGACGGCCGCCAAATGTTTGAGCACCCACGACGACCCCATCGCGGGGATCGCCTCCGGCGTTACGCGGGTGCTCGGCGGCGTGGACCCGGCCCAGGTCAGCAGGGTCGTCCACGCGACCACCCTGGCCACCAACGCGGTGCTCGAACGCCGGGGCCCACGGGTGGCCTTCGTGACCACCCAGGGCTTCCGCTCGGTCATCCCGCTCGGCCGCTACGCCCGGGTCGAGGAGGACCGCTACGACCTGCGTTTCACCCCGCCACCCCCGCCGGTGGCCGCCGCCGACTGCTTCGAGGTGGTCGAGCGCGTCTCCGCGCGCGGCACCGTGCTCACGCCCCTGGACCTCGGCTCCGTACGGCGCGTCGCCGCGCGGATCACCGCGCGCGGCATCACCTCCGCCGCAGTCTGCCTGCTGCACTCCTACGCCTGCCCGGCGCACGAGCGGCAGGTCGCCGCCATCCTGCGCGAGTCGGTCCCGAACGTGGTGATCTCATCGGAGATCTGGCCCGAGATCCGCGAGTACGAACGCGCCACCACCACCATCATGTCCGCCTATGTCGGGCCGCTCATGGCCTCGTACCTCTCCCGCCTGACCGCCCGCCTGGCCGAGCTCGGCATCGGCGCGCCGATCCACGTCATGGACTCCAGCGGCGGCGTGATCTCCGCCGAACTGGCGGCCCGGCGGGCGGTGGCGACCATCGAGTCGGGCCCCGCGGCCGGCGTCCTGGCGGCGGCGCGCACCGGGGCGGGCCCCATGGTCAGCAGGGTCGTCTCCTTCGACATGGGCGGCACCACGGCCAAGGTCTGCGTGGTCCGCGACGGCCGCCCGGAGATCACCCGCGAGTTCCGCGTGGGCGGCAAGGGCAGCTTCGGCGGCCGCCGGGCCGGGACCGGGGTGCCCATCAAGACGCCCGCCATCGATCTGGCAGAGATCGGCGCGGGCGGCGGCAGCATCGCCTGGCTGGACGCCGCCGGCGCGCTCCGCGTCGGCCCCCGCTCGGCCGGCTCCTCCCCCGGCCCCGCCTGCTACGCGCTCGGCGGCAGCGAACCCACCGTGACGGACGCGAACCTGGTGCTCGGCTACCTCTCCTCGGCCACCATCCCGCTGTCACCGTCCCTCGCCGCGCGGGCCGTCGACCGCCTGGCGGGCCCGCTGGGAGTCACCAGGGCCGAGGCGGCACACGCCGTCCACGAGATCGTCAGCGCCTCGATGGCCTCGGCCGTCCACGTGGTGACCGTGCAGCGGGGCATCGACCCGCGCGGCTTCGCCCTGGTCGCCTTCGGCGGCGCCGGCCCCATGCACGCGGCCCGCGTCGCCGAGCGCTTCGGCATCTCGCGGGTGCTCGTCCCCGCCCACTCCGGTGTCGCCTCCGCCGCCGGTCTCCTCACCGGCGCCCTGTCCACCGAACGCGTCATCTCCCGCCTCGACGCCGAGGACCCCGACGCGCTCTTCTCCACGCTGGCCCACACCGCCGCCGCCGACCTCGGCCTCTCCCTGACGACCCCCGGCCTGGAGATCACCCGCTCAGCCGACGTCCGCTTCCGGGGCCAGTCCCACGACCTGACGATCCCCTGGAGCCCAGCCCGAGAGGAGCTGGCATCCCGCTTCTTCACGAAATACACCCAGGTGTACGGCATAGCCCAACAGTCCGCCATAGAAGTAGTCGCCTACCGCCTCCGCCTAACCCTCCCCCCACCGCCCCAACCCCCTCACCCCAACCCACACCACTCCAACTCCCCCACCCAGACCCCGGAGCCACGCCACTCCAACTCCCCCACCCAGACCCCGGAGCCACGCCACATCAGCACCCCCACGGCCGACAGCGGCCGCTTGGGCAGCACCACACCCCCTCCCAGCGCCGGTACGGCGAGAAGTAGTACGGCGGAGACCGGCGCAACCCGTACGGCCGAACCCGACCCCACCCCAACGGCCGAGGAACCATCGACGGCCGTCCCCACCCGTCCCGCGTACTTCGGCGGCGCATACGTAGAGGTTCCCGTGCACACCAGAGACACCCTGGACAGGCTGCACGGCCCAGCGGTCATCGAAGACCCCGGGTCCACGATCGTCGTCCCGCCAGGCTGGACCGCGCACCTCGACGAAGCGCGCGCCGTACACCTGATCCGGGAGCCCGGCGCATGAGCGACGCCCTGACCGCCGAGGTGCTCAGGAACGCCCTGGTCGTCGCCGCCGAAGAGGCCGGCATCGTCGTGGTGCGTTCCGCGTACTCGACCTTCATCGTCGAGGGCTCCGACGCCTCGGCCGCCATCCTGGACGCCGACGGCCGCCTGATCGCCCACTCCATGGCCACCACGCTGATGAACAGCATGGCCCTGAAGGTCGCCCTTCCGGAGCTCGTCAAGGACATCCCGCTCGCGACGATGCGCCCCGGCGACGTGTTCGTGCTCAACGACGCCTACCGGGGCGGCGTCCACACCAACGACCTGCTGGTCTACCGCCCGGTCTGCACATCAGGCGTACCCGCCTACTTCACCGCCACCATGATCCACGTCTCGGACCTGGGCGGCCTGTCCGCGGGCGGCATGGCTCCCCTGGCCACGGACATCTACCTGGAGGGCCTGCAACTCCCTCCCGTCCGCCTGGCCACCGCCGACGGCCTGGAGCCCACGGTGGAGGCCATCCTGCGGGCGAACAGCCGCACCCCCGACAAGGTGATGGGCGACGTACGCGCCCTCGTCGCGGGCACCGCCGTCGCCGCCACCCGTATCGACGCCCTGATCCGGGAGTACGGCGAGACGGGATTGCGGGCCGGGATAGACGCCTACCTCGACTACACCGAGACCAGAACCCGAGCCGCCCTGTCCACCCTCCCCCCAGGCCGTTACCAGGCGTCCTACCCCATAGACGACGACGGCATGAACCCCGACACCCCCCACCACATCCGCGTGACGATCACCCTCGACCATCCTCAGCCCAACGCACGGACCGTCGACCCCGGCAACGAGACCCCCCACGCACGCCAGCAGAACCAACCGGACAACGCCCAGCAAGCCGGCACCCGGCGTAGTGGGGCGCCGGCGGGCGGTGAGGCCGGGCCGGGCGATGGCACCCCGGTGATCGATGGGGCGTCGGTGGTGGTGGACTTCGCGGGGACGGACCCGCAGGTGCCGGCGGCGATCAACGCGTCGGCGTCGCAGTCGCTGGCGGCGGCCGTGTTCGCGGTGCGGTGCTTCCTGGACCCGACGATCCCGATGAACGACGGCTGCCTGCGCGCGATCGACGTGCGACTGCCGCCCGGCTCGCTGCTCGACGCCCGCTCGCCCTATCCCTGTGGCGGCCGTTTCGTCCCCATCTACGCCGCCATGGAGGCCATCTTCCAGGCGCTGTCCGACGCGGTGCCCGAGCGGGCCATCGCGGCGAGCGGGATCCTGCAGCCGTTCTCGATCGCCTCCGTGGACGCGCCGTACTGGATCCATCTCTCGTACGACTTCGGCGGCGTCGGGGCGCGGCCGGGGCTGGACGGGCCGGACGCGACGGGCGTGCACTTCGGTGTGGGCCGCAACTCGGTGCCGCAGGTGGAGCCGGTGGAGGGCCGCTGCCCGCTGGTGGTCGAGTCGATCGAGACGATCCCGGACTCGGGCGGCGCGGGGCGGCACCGTGGCGGGCTGGGTTCGCGCACCGTCTACCGGTTCCTGGCCGACTGCCATGTGACGACCCGGGGCGACCGCCTGCGCCTGGCCCCGCCGGGGCGCGACGGCGGGCAGCCCGGCAGACTGGGCGGCTTCTTCAAGCGCCGGCCGGACGGCTCGATCGAGCGCCTGGCGTCAAAGGTGAACAACGTCCGGTTCGCCGCCGGCGAGGCGTTCATCGTGGAGACGACGGGCGGCGGCGGCGTCGGCCCACCCCGCGAGCGGGATCCCGCGCTGCTCGAAGCCGACCTGGAGGCGGGCCACGTCACCCCTCAAGGCGCGGCCGAGGACTACGCTCCAGCCGCGCCGCCCGCTCAGACCAGATCGCCGGGGTCGAAGGTGACCGGATAGGGCATCGCCATGGTGGCAACGCTCCCAGCCTTGAAGGGGGTAGGCGTCCCGTAGGAATCGCCGTCGAGTTCGTAGACGTAGACGGTCGGACCTTCATCGAGCTCGATCCGCCAATAGGCGGAGATGCCCACAGCGGCATAGGCCTCGCTCTTGAACGCCCTGTCACGGATCTTGGTGCTCGGGCTGACGACTTCCACGGCGAGGAGGATGTCCTCGGGCGTGAACATGAGCGACGCGGCCTCGGTCGCGGTCTCCGGCACCACCACGAGGTCGGGGATGTAGTAATCCTTGTCACCCGCCCTGAGGTTCACCGTCGACAGCGGTTCAAGACCAGGGGGTGCCGCATCGTCCAGAATCCGCTGGAGACGAAAGATGACGCGCTGATGCAGCGGGGTCGGGGCAGGGCTCACCAGTAGGCTCCCGTTGAAGAGCTCATATCGGTTCCCGTCGTCGGGAAACTTGAGCAGGTCATCGACAGTGAACGGAGGCACGCCCGGCAGAACCGTGCGTGCGGTCGTCGGTTCGGTCGCCATCGTGGTCACCCACCCGGTATCGGGAATCAAGCCCTTACGCACATGCTACTTACCCGAAGTCGACTACTTTCCGTCCCAAGGCCGCCACGCTTCGGCGCCGCGTCGTACGGACGAGTGGACCGCGCGCGCCAGCCGCGCCCCCCACTCCGAGCGCGGCCCGCAGAACAGCTCCGGCGGCCCGGCGGCGGGGACGGCCAGGCAGAGGGCGTCGGAGGCGGTGCCGGTGCACGGGAAGCCCGCTTCCAGGAGCGCCTGCGACTTGGCCTCGGTCATCGTCATCACGGCGTTGACCAGGGCGGCGTCCGTCATCGCGACCGGCAGCACGGCGACGATGTTGATCGTGCCCACCCGTGGGGCGCCCAGCATGGGAGCGAGCTCGGGGTCGGCGGCGCCTTCGGGGGCGGCGGCCCAGGTGGGGACGCGTAAGCCGACCGTGGCGACGACTTCGGCGCCGCCGTCCTGCGAGCGGACGTTGCGGTCGACGGAGGCGGCGGTCATCATGCCGACGCCGTCGCCGCCGGGGCCCAGCTCGGCCAGGTGCTCGACCGGGTCCATGCGGGAGTAGCCGGCGATGACCTGGGCGTTGAGTATCCACTCGCGGGGGCCGATGCCGCCGCCGAGCATGGCCGAGGAGATCATCCGCCAGCCGGGCCCGAACTCCCAGAGCAGCGCGCCGAGCTCGACGCCGTCCTCGGTCCTCGTGGTGAGTTTCACGGTCCTCCTCTGACGAGGTGCACGACGGGCCGCCCGCCGGGGCCCGGCTCGATCATGACACGGGCGTCGAAGTGGTCGCTGACGAGCGGCACGGTGAGCACCTCGGCGGGTTCGCCGAAGGCGATGGCGCGGCCTTCGGCCAGCAGGAGGAGGTGGTCGGCGTACTGGCCGGCGACGGTCAGGTCGTGCAGCGTGGTGACGACGGTGAGCTCGTCGGCGAGCCTGAGCCGGTCGACGAGTTCGAGCACCTGCTGCTGGTGGCCGAGGTCGAGGGCGGTGGTGGGCTCGTCGAGCAGCAGCACGGGGGCCTGCTGGGCGAGCGCTCGGGCCAGCACGACGCGCTGCCGCTCGCCGCCGGACAGCTCGCCGACCCTTCGGGCGGCGAACGCGGTCAGGTGGAGCCGGTCCAGCACGGACTCGGTGACGTTCCGGTCGGTGCGGCTCTCCCTGCCGAGATAGGGGATGTACGGGGTGCGGCCGAGCAGGGCGTAGTCGAAGACGGTCATGTCGGGTGGCAGCGCGGGCGTCTGGGGTGCGTAGGCGACCAGCCGGGCCCGTTCCCTGGGTTTGAGGGTGCCGGACGGCCTGCCGTCGAGGGTCACCTCGCCGCGGTGAGCGAGCAGGCCCATGACGGCCTTGAGCAGGGTGGACTTACCCGCGCCGTTCGGGCCGATGACCGCCAGCCACGCGCCGCGCCGTACTTCCAGGTCGACGTCGGTGAGCACCTCTCGCTCGCCGAGCCGTACCGACAGGCCCTTGACGGCGATCATGTGGCGGCCCGCCGGGTCATGCGCAGGACGACCACGAAGAACGGCGCGCCGACGAACATGGTGACGACGCCGATGGGCAGCTCGGCGGGGGCGATCACGGTGCGGGCGGCGAGGTCGGCGAGCACCAGGAAGGCGGCGCCGCCGATCAGCGACAGGGGCAGCACGCTGCGGTAGGAGCCGCCCGCGAGCCGCCGTACGACGTGCGGGACGACGATCCCGACGAAGCCGATGAGCCCGCTGACCGCCACGGCCGCCGCGGTGGCCAGGGAGGCGGCCAGCAGGACGACGAAGCGCACCCGGGACGCCCGCAGGCCGAGGCTGGTCGCCTCCTCCTCGCCCACCGACAGCACGTCCAGCATCCGGCCGTGCAGGAGCAGCAGCACGGCCGAGACCGCGGCGTACGGCAGCACCAGCCAGAACTGGTCCCATCCGCCGCCGACGTCGCCGAGGATCCACGAGTAGATGCGCTGCAGCTCCTCGACCTTGAACTGCTGGATGAACGTCTGGATCGCGGTGAGGAAGGAGGTGACGGCCACCCCGGCGAGCACCAGCGTGGCGGTGCCGCCGGAACGGCCGGCGGTGTTGCCGAGCGCGTAGGCGAGGAACACGCCGCCGACGGCTCCGGCGAAGGCCGCCGCCGGGATGTAGGCGGCGAGCGCCGGCAGCAGCACGATGGCCACGGTCGCCATCAGCCCGGCTCCGGCGGCGGCCCCGAGCAGGTACGGGTCGGCGAGCGGGTTTCTGAACACGCCCTGATAGCCGGCCCCCGCCATGGCCAGCAGGCCGCCGACCACGGCCGCGACGAGCACCCTGGGCAGGCGCAGCTCGTACAGCAGGCCCTGCTCGATGGGCGCCAGCCCGGAGTCGACGGTCAGGAACGGCAGCCAGTCCGCCGCCTGGAGGATCACCTGCCACGGTGAGATGTCGGCCGCGCCGCCCAGCAGGCCCGCGACCATGGACGCGGCCAGGACCACCAGCGCGCCGGCCAGCCAGAGTGGCCGGGCGCGTGATGGGGTGACCTCGGCGGTCAGCGCCACTAGCGTGCGGCCGCCTTCGTGACCGCCTCGCCGATGGTCCGGGCGAGGTCGACGACGCGGGGCCCCCAGCGGGAGGCGACGTCGTCGTCCAGCTCGACCACCTGGTCGTTCTTGATCGCGGACAGGTTCTGCCAGCCCGGCCGCTTGGCCAGGGCGGCCTTGTTCTGCTCGCAGCACTTCACGTCGGCCAGGAAGATCAGGTCGGGGTCGGCCTGGGCGACGAACTCGGCCGACAGCTTGGGGTAGCCGCCTGCCGCGTCGGGGGCCTTGTCGGCGATGTTGATCACGCCGAACAGGCCGTAGAGCTGCCCGATGAAGGTCTTGGAGGTGGCGGCGTACGGCGTCTGGTCGAGTTCGTGGTAGTAGGTGAGGTTCTTGGCCTTGGGCGCCTCGGCGGCCAGCTTGTCCAGGGAGGTCCTCATGCCGGTCACGACCTCGTCGGCCTTGGCCTCGTTGCCGGTGGCGGCGCCCAGGTCGGCGATCTCGTCGTAGGCCTCGTCGAGCCCGGTGGCGGCGGGTTCCCACAGGACGGGGACGTTCACCTTGCCCAGTTCGGTGATGATCTGGTCGATGTCGTCGGAGACCACGACCAGGTCGGGCTTGTGGGCGATGATGGCCTCGACGTTCGGCTTGAAGCCAGACAGGTCGGTCTTGGGCGCCTCGGCCGGGTAGTTGGAGCGGTCGTCGACCGCGATCACCTGGGGGCCGGCGCCGATGGCGAACAGCGTCTCGGTGTGGGTGGCGGAGAGCGAGATGATCCGCTCCGGCCGCTTGGGGATGGTGATCTTGCCGTTGGCGGCCTCGACCGTGACGGGGAAGGCGGTGCCGGTGGCTGTGCCGGTGGCGGACGGGGAGGTGACGGGGCTGGCGGCGGGGGTGGCTGTTGTGCTGGGCTGACCGCATCCGGCCAGCACCAGCGTTCCCAGCAGCGCGCCTGCGAAGACCGTGCGTACGGGCCTCACGAGATGTCCTTTCACACTGTCGGAACCGAGAGACCCGCGAAGAGCGACGGATCACCCTTTTCCACGAGGGTTGATGACGTCACGCAGAGGCAGGCGACCTGGCTATGACAGTTGCGGGACAGCGCCGGACTCACACCGGACTTCGCTGCAGCACTGCGCGTCGGACAAACGCTATCAATGCTCCAGATGGCACCTTGAGTCAAGGGGTGCGCAGTTGCTTCTCCGCCTCGGCGATGATGTGCTGCAGCCTGAGCCCGTGGGCGGCGTCGAGCGGATGCCCGCCGCCCTGCCGGACGGTGTGCGCGAACTCCTCGGCGACCTTCGCCAACGGGTCGTCGTCGCCGCCCCGCTGCAGGACGGCGCTGCCCTTGGCGCCGTAGACCGCGACGCTGGTGGGGGGCATCTCGCCGACGCCGGCCTGGCACAGCGACGCCTCGCTGACCGCGCCGCCCTCGTGCTCCAGCAGCAGCCCGGCCCAGCGCAGCGGGTGCCCGTGCGCGCGCACCCCGGTCACCGGGCCGAGCGCGGCGTCGAGCAGGTCGATCATGTGCGGGCCCACGTCCAGCAGCGCGCCGCGCTCCAGCCGCCACGGGGTGGCGAAGGGATGGTCGCCCATCAGGGAGGCGGAGATGTTGGCGGCGTGCCCGCCGAATGGCTCGATCTCGGCGCACCGGGCCAGGAACTCCCTGGTACGGGCGGCGTACCTCAGGGTGAGGACCATCTGGGTCGGCACGCCCGTCTCGGCCACCGCGTCCGCCAGCCGCCGCGCGGCCTCCAGCGAGTCGGCGAGGGGCTTCTCCAGCAGCAGCGCCTTGCCGGCCCGTGCGGCGCGCTCGCCCAGCTCGGCCTGTACGGCGGGCGGCACGCAGAAGGCGACGGCCTCGCAGGCGTCGAACAGCTCCTCGACCCGGTCGAACACGGGCGCGCCGAGCCGGGCCGCCGCCTCGGGCCGCCGGGCCCAGACTCCGGCGAGCCGGGTGTGCGGGCTCTGGGTCAGCATCGGCACGTGCGCCATCTCGGCCCACGGCCCCGCCCCGATCAACCCGACGGCCACCGGCTCCATGCACATCCCCCAGATCGCTGTTCGTACGACCTTCTCACGAGATCAACCCACTCGCCAGGTACGTACGGGGCGGGCGGACCAACCCCTCGCCCGGGACCGTACCGGCCGTGCGGGAGCTTGTCCGGGATCGCATTGCTGGCTTTTGCTTGTTTGCCAGGGCTCGTACGGGCGTGCAGGATGCCGTAAATGATCTCCCCCAGTCCCCGGCGCCGACTCCTGCTCTTCCTGGCCGGCGGTGTCGGCCTGCAGGTCGGCGCCTTCGCCGAGGGAAACCTGCTCTGGATAGGCGTGATGGGCCCGATGGGGTTCGGCTACGCCCAGGTCGGCCTGGCGCACCTGGCCGTGATGCTGCTGACGCTGCTCTTCACCCTCCCCCTCGGCGTGCTGGTGGACCGGGTCCGGCGCGGGACGGCACTGGCCGTGACCGGAGGGCTGGCGGCGGGCCTGCTCGGCTCCCTCGCGCTCGCCGCCTGGCTGGAGGCGGTCACCTGGCCGCACCTCCTGCTGGTGACACTGGCCGTGGTGATGGTGCGCGGCACGGGCCATCTCGCCCAGGAGGCCTACCTGCCGGCGGTCGTCGAGCGGGACCGGCTGGTCCCGGTCAACGCCATGATGCTGATCGCAGGAAGTGCGAGCTCCTTCGGCGTCGGCTTCCTCCTCAGCGGCTCTCCCGGAGCGACCGCGGCCGCCGTAGGCGTCGCGGCCCTGGGGGTCGCCGGCTCCGCGTGGCTGTTCGGCGTCATCCGCGCTCCCGAGGAGCCCGCGCCGCCCAGAACGGGGGTATGGCGGGAGGCCGTGGAGGGGGTGCGGTTCACGCTGACCCATCCGGTGCTGCGGGCGATCGTCGTGTACCTGTTCGGGCTGACCGCGATGCAGGAGTCCATCGAGGAGTTCGCCGTCACTCCGCTTCTGCCGGAGAGTGGAGATGTCGCACGGCCGGGAGCCGTCCTGTCATGGTTGATCTACGTGGCGACACCCATCGGGGCCGTCCTCGCCATACTGCTGTACCGGCGGGTCGGGACGTTTCGGCTGGCATGGGCCGCTGTCCTGGTGAGTCAGCCGTTCTCGCTGCTCGTGCTGGCCGGGATGGACTGGGGTCCGATCTGGTACACCCTCGGCCGGCTGGTGCCCTGGGCAGGGGCGGCGGTGGCCGCGGTGACCCTGCTCAGCCACCGCCAGGCGATCACGCCGAGGCGGTTGCTGGGCCGGTCCGGCGCGACGCTGATCATCGCACTGGTAGTGGCGGAGGTCGCCGGGTCATTTCTGGAAGTGCTCGCGGAGTTCCTGATAGGGCGGCAGGGGCCGGGTGACGCGGGCGGCTGGCCGGTCGTGGTGCTGGCCACGGCGGGGGTGCTCGCGTGCGCCGTGCCGATGTTCCGGTTGCGCCGGTTGAGCCACCCGGCCGAGGCCGGGCCCCCTTCCGACGCGGGAGCCTCTGCGGACGCAGGAGCCCCTTGACGAACGCGGGAGCCCCTTGACGGACGCGGGAGCCCTCACCACTCCACGGGCAGCGTCGTCAGTCCCCGGCCCACGAGCGACCTGCGGTACGTGATCGGGCCGGGGACCAGGCGCAGGCCGGGCAGGCGGCGGCCGAGCGTGTCGAGGGCGGTGCGGAGCTGCAGGCGGCCGAGCGCGGCGCCGACGCAGAAGTGGATGCCGTGGCCGAAGACGAGGTGCGCGTCGGCGTTGGGCCGGTCGATCAGGAAGCGGTCGGGGTCGGGGAAGACGGTCTCGTCGTGGGCGGCCGAGTCGGTGGACAGCAGCACGAGCGCCCCCGCCGGGATCACCACCCCGTGCATGGGGATGTCCGTCACCGCGTAGCGGAAGGAGCCGAGCGAGGCGCCGTCGACGCGCATGCACTCCTCGGCCGCGTTCGGGATCAGCTCGGGCGGCACCGGCCAGCGGTCCTCCCGCAACAGCCGCAGGACGGTGTTGCCGAGCTGGTTGGGCACGGTGTCGTTGCCGCCGAGCAGGATGGTGGAGATCAGCTCCACCACCTCCCGGTGGCTCAGCTCGTCGCCGATCAGCGAGGTCATCAGTGAGGTGAAGTCGTCGCGCGGCTCCTTCGCCCTGGCGGCGACCAGCCGGTCCACGTAATCCAGATAGGTCAGGAAACTGTCGGCCAGTTCGAGCTGCCTGTCCGGCGGCTGAGGCGACAGGAAGAGCTGGAACCAGTCCTTGACGTGGGCCTGCACGAAGTCCTCGTCCGGCTCCGGCACCCCGATGAACCGGGCGGTCAGCTTGATTGACGGCTCGTGCCCGAGGTCGGTCACGAAGTCGGCGCTCCCCCGCGGCTCGACCCGGTCGATCAGGTCCTCGTTGAGCCGCCTGAAGCTCCGCTCCAGCGCGGCCACGGCGCGCGGCGTGAACGCCCGCGACACCGACCGCCGCAGCCGGGTGTGGTCGGGCGGGTCGACGTTGGCCACGAAGCTCGACAGGAACGACCCGTGCTCGCCCAGCCTGTCCCGCGTCCGCCGGGTTAGGCTGCGCGAGATGGTCAGCGACCCCCGGGAGGAGAGCCGCCGGGGATCGCCGTAGGCCGCCCGCACGTCGGCGTACCTGGTGAGCACGTACGCGCCGAGGTGCTCGCTGCGGAACACCGGCCGCTCGCGGCGCAGCCTCGCCAGGAAGTCGTACGGCGCGGCGACGTGCCAGTCGGAGCTGACGTCGAAGTCCTCGATCATCCGAAGATCCTCCGCGGGTTGTCGACGAGCATCTGATGGATCTGGTCCTCGGTGACGCCGCGCCCGCGCAGCGCGGGCAGCACGTCGCGGGAGATGTGCAGCAGGTGGTAGTTCGGGTGCCGCCGCCGCACCACGTCCTCGTCGAAGCGGTCGTTGAAGCAGTAGGAGTCGTGCCCGAGCACCAGCCGGCCGGCGTGCCCCCGCGCGCACAGGGCCGCCACGATCGCCACCCGGTCCTCGAACGGGCTGATCGTGTCGATGCCGAAGCGGTCCATGCCCAGGTAGGAGCCGCCCGCGATGAGCTCCTCCAGGTACGCCAGGTCCGTAGAGTCCCCGGCGTGCCCGATCACCACCCGGCCGAGGTCGACGCCGAGGGAGGCGAGCAGCCGCTGCTGTTCCAGGCCGCCCCGGGAGGCGCTGTGGGAGTGCGTGCTGATGGGCGCGCCGGTCTCCAGGTGCGCCTCGGCGACGGCCCGGAACACCCGTGCGCAGCCCGCGGTCATGCCGAGGTGGTCGGAGGCGCACTTGAGGATGGCCGCCTTGACGCCGGTGCCGCCGATGCCCTCGGTGAGGTCCCGTACGAAGAACTCGCTGAGCCTGTCGGGCCCGCCGAACAGCGTGCCGGGGCCGCGGTTGGCGAAGTACGGCGGCAGCGCGTCGTAGGTGTAGAGCCCGGTGGCGGCCACGATGTTCACCCCGGTCCGCTCCGCCACCCGGCGCACGGCCGGGACGTAACGGCCGAGCCCGACCACGGTCAGGTCCACGATCGTGTCGACGCCCGCGGCCCGCAGCGCCTCCAGTTTGGCCGCCGCCTGCCCGGCTCGTACCTCCAGGTCCCATCCTTCCGGGATGTCCGGCCAGTTCCACAGGATCTCCGGGCTGAGGCCGAAGACGTGCTCGTGCATGAGCGTGGCCCCCAGCTCGGCGACCGGCCCCATCACGGTCTCGGGCACGGGAACCTCGGATGCTCGAACGGCTCGTTCACGACCAGCCCCAGCCCGTCGGTCTGCTGGTACGGCGCACCGGTGTAGCGGGCGTCGGCGTCGAAGTAGGTGACGGTGAACGACAGCCTGGGGCGGTCGCGGCGGTTGGCGGGCGCGCCGTGCACGGTCAGGGCGTGGTGCGCGGTCGCGTCGCCCGCCCTGAGGTCGAGCGGCGGCGACAGCTCCAGCTCCTTGAGCCAGGGGTGGCGGCTGAGCTGGTCGTCGCCCGGCCGGGTGAAGCTGCGGCCGAGCAGCCCGTGGCGGTGGGAGCCGCTGTAGAAGCGCAGGGATCCCATGTCGGCGGGCACGTCGGCCAGGGCCAGCCAGACGGTCAGCATGGCCGAGCGGTCCATCGGCATCCACGGGAAGTCCTGGTGGAACTGGGTGGCGCCGTGCTCGCCCGGCTCCTTGACCAGCAGGTTCGTCACCTGGACGCGCACCGCGCGGACGCCGCGGAGCATCCCGGCGGCGTTGCGGCCCATGGCGGGGTTCAGGGCCAGCGCGCCGAACAGCTCGTCGGCGGCGGCGATGTCCCGCGACTGCCCGAACGCCTGGTCGACGAGCGTCCTGCGCTGCCGGTCCCGGCTCGCGAGCCGCCCGGCGGCCCGCTCGCGGAGCCGGTCCGCCGTCTCCGGGGTGACCAGTCGCGGCAGCCGTACCCAGCCGTGCTCGTCGAAGAAGCTCACCTCGTCGTCGCTCGCACGGCGCACCGGGACGTCCATGCCGCCCAGTCTCCCACTAGAAGCAAGCGCTTGGTAAGGGCCTACGATGCTTGGGACGTGCTCGTGCGGTCGGGGAGGTTCTGATGCGGCGGTTCAGGTTCGGGGCTGTGGTGCGGGAGGCCGGGTCGGGCAGGGAGTGGGCGGACAAGGCCCGGCGCGTCGAGGGGGCCGGGTTCGACGTGCTGCTGGCGCCCGATCATCTGGTCGGCGACCGGTTCGCGCCGGTGGCGGCGCTGACCGCGGCCGCCTGCGCGACCACCCGGCTGCGGGTGGGCACGCTGGTGCTGGCCAACGACTTCCGCCATCCGGCCGTGCTGGCCAAGGAGCTGGCCACGCTGGACGTGATCTCCGAAGGACGGCTGGAGATCGGGCTCGGCACGGGCTGGATGGCCGCCGACTACGAGGCGGCCGGGCTGGAGCTGCGGCCGCCGGGGGTCCGGGTGGACCGGCTGGCGGAGGCCGTCGCCGTGCTCAAGGGCCTGTGGAGCGGGGAGGAGTTCGGCTTCGAGGGCGCCCACTACACGCTGCGGGGGATGCGGCTGCGGCCCCGGCCCGTGCAACGCCCGCATCCCCGGCTGCTGCTCGGCGCGGGCGGGCCGAGGATGATGCGGCTGGCGGCCGGGCAGGCCGACTCGGTGAACCTGGCCATGCGGGTGCGGGCCGACGGCCGCGGCCCCGACCCGCGCGACGGCGGCGCCGGGGCCTTCCTGGCCAAGCTCCAGGCCGTACGGAAGGCCGCCGGCGACCGGTACGACCGTCTGGAGCTCGGCACGAGCGTCGTCGAGGTGGGCGAGCGCGGACCGGCGCAGGCCTGGAGCGCCGCCGATCGGCAGAGCCTGGAGGGGACGCCCCAGGTGCTACCCGGGACGCGCCGCGACATCGTGGACCGGCTCCGATACTGGCGCGACGAGCACGACGTCTCCTACTTCGTGGTCCACCAGGAACGCGACCTCGACGCCTTCGTCCCGATCGTGGAAGAGCTCGCCGGCTCGTGAGCGGCTCGCTACGGCGTGAGCACGACCTTGCCCATCGTGTTCCTGCTCTCCAGGGCGGCGTGGGCGGCGGCCGCGCCGGCCAGCGGGAAGGACTGGACGGCGGGCGTCAGGCGGCCGGCGGCCGCCGCCTCCACGGCTCGGGCGCGCAGGTCCGCCATGCCGCCCGGACGGCCCAGCAGATGCCCGATGCCGTCGTGTGCGGTCACCTCCCGCGCCGCCAGCTCCTCCTCGGCCGGATGGAACCACTCCCCCGCCGCCTGCCCGAAAACGACCTGGCGACCGCCCTTGCCGAGCAGCTCGAACGCCTCGCGCCCGAGCCGGCCGCCGACCCCGTCGAAGACCAGGCTCACCGCACCGGCCGCCTCCCGTACCCGGTCGGCCCAGCCGGGCTCGGTGTAGTCGATGGCCAGGTCCGCGCCCAGCCCGGCGACCCGCGCCGCCTTCGCGGGCCCGCCCGCGGCGCCCACCACGGTGGCGCCCACCTGCCGGGCGTGCTGCACGAGCAGCGTGCCGACGCCGCCCGCCGCGGCCATGGCGAGCACCACGTCGGCGGAGGTCACCGGCGCGAGCTCCAGCAGTCCCAGGGCGGTGGCGCCGGTGGTGACCATGGCCACGGCCGCGCCGTGCTCCAGCCCGTCCGGCAGCGGCGTCAGGCTCCGGGCGTCGGCGACGACCAGCGAGGCGTAGCCGCCCGAGGCCAGGCCGCCGGTCACCACCCGCCGTCCCACCAGGGCGGGATCCACGCCCGCGCCGGCGGACTCGACCACCCCGGCCACCTCGCCGCCGAGGATCACCGGCAGGGCGGGCGCCGGGTGCGGGCCGACGGGCACACCCCGGCGCAGGAGCGTCTCGATGAAGTGCAGCCCGGCGGCGCGCACGGCGATGCGGACCTGGCCGGGACCGGGCGACGGGTCGGGGACGGTCTCGAGGCGGAGGTTCCCGGCGGGACCGTATGAGTGCAGAAGGATGGCGTGCATGGCTTCACCTTGCTACCTCAAGCGGAGTCGAGGTCAAGCGTGCCTCATGATGGACGCATGGACGAGATGGTGCTGCTGAGGCATGGCGAGACCGAGTGGAGCAGGTCGGGCAGGCACACCGGCCTCACCGACGTGCCGCTGACCGAGCACGGGGAGGAGCAGGCGCGGGCGCTGGCGCCGTTGATCAAGGAGCGCCCGTTCGATCTGGTGCTGGTCTCCCCGGCCCAGCGCGCGAGCCGCACGGCGGACCTGGCGGGGCTGACCGGCTTCGAGGTGGACCCGGACCTGTGGGAGTGGGACTACGGCGGCTACGAAGGCATCACCACGCCCGAGATCAGGCAGACCCGGCCGGGGTGGTACCTGTGGCGTGACGGCGTGATCCGCGGCGACGCCGCCCATCCGGGCGAGAGCGCCGAGGAGGTGGGGGCGCGCGTCGACCGGGTGATCGCCAAGGCGAGGCAGGCGCCGGGACGGGTGGCGCTGGTGGCGCACGGCCACCTGCTGCGCGTGCTGACCGCTCGCTGGCTGGACCTGCCGCCGGAGGACGGCCGCTACTTCAAGCTCGACACGGGCACGTACTCACGCCTGGCCTTCGAGCACGGCGAGCCGGTGATCGCGACCTGGAACGCGCCGATCAACCGACTCTGACGCGCAGGGCGGCCTCGTGCAGCGCCCGGCCGGCCAGCCAGTCGCGCAGCGGGCCGAGGCGGGGATCGTAGGACAGCGGCTGCTCCCACAGGGTCACGAACACCTCCTGCGACGCCTCCTCGGCCAGCGCCTGGTCGCGGGTCACCCGGACCGCCACGCCGTAGACGGCGGCGCTGTGCGCGTCGTAGGCGGCGCGCAGGGCGTCGAGGTCGCCCGCGACCAGCCGCGCCGCCAGCTCCGCGTCGTCGTCCATCATGCACAGCCCATCAATCACAGCCCAGCGTGGCGGCGGCGCGGAGCAGCTCCCGGGCGAGGGCGGGATCCCCTTCAGCCGCGTACGGGAAGCAGCCCGGCTCCCACCGGCCGGCCAGCAGCCTGCAGAAGTCGGCCAGGTCCGCCGACACCACCGCCGTCACCCGCTCCGAGGCGGGCGAGAGCGGGACCGTCCACGTCCCGCCGCCGGGGCCGGTCAGCACGAACGTGGCGGACACGTCGCGGCGCGACTTCCTGATCATCCGGGGCAGCATGGCCAGCCCGAAGTCGGCGATCATCCGCAGGTGGCCGGGCGGCGGTGGCTGAGCCGGGCGGCCGAGCGCCTGCCGGACGTCCTCGGCATGCGTCCAGGTCTCGAACGTCCGCTGGATCAGCGCGTGCCGCAGCGGGCCGCGTACGGGCTTGGCGCCGGCCAGCTCCACCTCCGCGCCGAGCAGCGCGCCCGTGGTGGCCGAGACCCGCTGCAGGAGCGATCCCGCCTGCTCACGCCAGCGCGGGTAGACGGCATCGGGCTCCGGGGCGCGCACGCCGAGGAACCAGGCCACCGGCCCGTCGTTGGCCGCCAGGTGCTCGATCATGCGGCGCACGGTGCGGTGCCGGGTGACCGGTAAGGCCCACTGCCGTGTGGTCAGCTGGGCGAGCAGCTCGTCCAGGAGCGCGACCTGCTCGGCGTAGGGCACCGCCACCTCGGCCACGCCCGTCTCGGCGGGCGCCCGGCGGCGGCGGGCCTTGGCGAGCACGGCCGCACGCAGCCGCGGCGGTGCCACGGCTGCCGGGTCGGGGCCGTCGAGGAGGGTGACGGCCGCACTGCAGTCCGGGCAGGAGCCGACGTGGCCGTCGGCGCCGTGCCCGTTGGAGAGGTACGCGTCAGTCATGACTGCCTCCGCGACCATGACGCTAACCCGATGCGCGCTCCGGCGCCAGACGGCTGCCGGGGAAGGGCGCGAGAAGGGTCTCCCGCCAGGGGCCGTCGAGGAAGTCGCGGGCCCGCCTGCCCCAGGCGAGCAGACGGGGGTCGGCCTCGGCCTCGTCGTCCAGGCCGAGGGCCGCGTCCCTGGCCCGCTGGGTGGCCAGATGGTCGTCGAGGGAGACACCCCAGAGGGTGACGGCCTCGTTGTCGGTGAACAGCACCTCGTACAGGCCGACCAGCCGGTGCCCGTGCTCGGCCAGCAGCGGGGCACGTTCGGCGCGTACGGCCTCCAGGTAGTCCAGGGCGGCGCCGGGCCGTACCCTGGCGCTCTCGAACAGGTAGAACTCGGTGCGCGGCGCGCGCGACAGCGGCGGGCTGCCGGCCACGGCGCCGAGCGGCCGGGAGAAGGCCGAGTGGCGCAGGTCGTCGATGTCGGAGAGGAACAGGCGCGCGTCCACGCCGCGGTAGATGTCCATCATCTGCCGCCAGCCGCCGTCCCAGCCGCCGTGGCACTCCCAGAGAGTGACGACCTTGAACTGGGGGTGGCCGGTGATGCCGACGGCGTAGAAGGCGCCGGCCAGGTCGATGTCTCGGGATCGGACGGACATGCCGGAGGTGAGCTCGGGCGCGGTCCTGGTCTCGTCCTCGCGCTTGTAGCGGGTCAGCCAGGTCAGGTACTCCAGCGGGCGCCGCGAGTTCATGGGCCTGAAGTCGACCTCCTCCAGCAGGTGGATTCCGCGCCGCACCACGCCTCCTCGACCAAGCGGTTGCTCGGCCTGGAGCGTAACACGGTCAGGACGGAGCCTGGACGGGCTGCGGCCCCCGGCCGGTCAGCCACTCCAGGACACGGCGGTGCCCGTGGGTGGCGTCCTCGAAGTGCCCCCACTGCCAGTAACGCGGCTGATCCCGGATGCCGGTCACCCAGGTGCGGTAGGAGACCGAGCCGCCGGAGAGCGCCGGCGCGACGCCGTAGGTGCGGATCACGACCTTGCCGCCGGGTGCGAACAGCACGTCGTCGGCGATCGGATAAAGGGTCATCTGGTCGAGCATGACCCCATCCTCCAGGGACGGAGAGGCCTGCCCGTTACGCCCCCGGCGCGCCCTCGTTAAGCGGGCACGCCGGAGGTTAACAGCGCGTTACACCAGCAGAGCGTCGAACTCTCCGTCCTTCACCCCGAGCACCAGCGCCCGGATCTCGTCGCGGGTGTAGATCAGGGCAGGGCCGTCGGGGAAGCGGGAGTTGCGCACCGCGACCCCACCGTCGGGGAGCTCGGCGAGCTCGACGCAGTTGCCCTGCGAGTTGCTGTAGCGGCTCTTGCGCCAGGCCACCTGAGTGAGGTCGGCCGCAGGCATGCCGTTATAGGTCTGGTTCATCTACATCTTTCTGAGAAGGCCGCCGATGAGCTCGACGGTGCCCCCTGGCGTGGTGCTCTCCACGCACAACTGCTCCATCGCAGTGAGGTACGGGTCGATATCCTCACGTTTGTCCAGGTAAAGGGCACCCCAGAGCTGTTCGACGTAGACAACGTCCGACAGGTCGGACTCGGGAAACCGCAAGATGCTGAACGCGCCACCTTCAGCGGCGTGCATGCCGAACTTGAAGGGCATCACCTGAATGGTGACGTTGGGAAGGGCGGCGACTGCCAGCAAATGCTGGAGCTGCTCGGCCATGACCGACGTGCCGCCGATGGTCCGCTTGAGCGACGCCTCGTCGATGACGGCCCACAGGCGCGGACCGTCCTTCTGAGTGAAGCGCTCCTGCCGCTGCATGCGCAGATGCACGCGGCGCTCGATCTTCTCGGGAGACAGCTCGGGGTTGCCAAGCTGGTACACCGCCCGCGCGTACGCGGCGGTCTGCAGGAGGCCGGGCACGAACTGCACCTCATAGGTGCGGATCAAGCTCGCCGCCTCCTCCAGGCCCACATAGGTGGTGAACCAGGCCGGCAACTCTGCCGAGTATTTGTGCCACCACCCAGGGGTGTTGGCCTCGCGGACCATCTCCAGCAGGGCTCGGCGTTCGGCGTTGTCGTCGACGCCGTACAGGGTGAGCAGGTCCTCGACATCACGTGTCTTGAATCCGACACGACCGAGCTCCATCCGGCTGATCTTGGACTCGGAGGCACGGATGTGGAATCCAGCCTGGTCGCGGGTGAGCCCGCTGTCCTCACGCAGCCGCCGCAGGCTCGCACCGAGCATGATGCGCCGAACGGTCGAACCGGAACCGGGCGGATCGATGGACACGTGGTGCTCCTTGGTCGTTTCCTTGCCACACAGTCTGTCACTTCACGGCCGAAAGATCATGGGCCGCGGACAAGATCCCCTTTCCCACCGATTGACCTTTTGATGGCCATACCGTAGCGGCTGCAAGTTCCCTCTGCACGTGCATTCGCTCTTGCAAGTGCACGAGAGTTTGTCGCAGAATGATCAACGTGCAATCCACCACGGCGCTCGGCCAATGGACCACGTTCGACTGGTGGCCCCCGGTCGGCTGGTGGCCCGACGCGGCGCGCGATCTGCTGATGTCCGGGCCTTCCGCCAGCGCCACGTTCGTGCTCCCCCCGGTCGCGTCCTCCGTCCACTCCGCCCGCTGCTTCGCCGCCGGGGCGCTCACCGCGTGGGGCCTCACCGAGCTCGCCGACAACATGGAGCTGGTGGTGTCGGAGCTGGCCACCAACGCGCTGCGCCACGGCCTGCGCCTGGAGGAGCCCCGCTGCCAGCGCCCCGTCCACATGTCCCTGGTGCGTCATGGATCACTGGTGACCAGTGCTTTCACCGATCCCGGCGCCTCGGTGCCCGTGCTGAGATACCCTGGCCCCCTTGACACCGGTGGCCTAGGTCTGCACATCGTCGACTCGTTAAGCCTTCGGTGGGGCTGGTCCGCCCTCTCGCCCCACGGGAAGATCGTCTGGGCAGTCCTCTGCTAGCCGGTGTGATCTGCATTACCGTGGATGGTCATGGCTCACGGTGAGTTCCACGCGCGACCCCATGAGAGTGCTGACCGATGGACGATCACCTGCTCGGCTGGCTACGAACCCTCGACGAAGACCGGCTCTGCCGCATCCTGGCTAACCGTCCCGACGCCATCGCCGCACCGTGGCCACGGCGCCTCGACACCCTGGCCCAGCGGCTGAGCAACGGCTTCGCCGCGCTCGAGGCGCTGCGGAGGCTCCCGTTGCCCTGCCTGCAGCTCGCCGAGGCCTGCGCGGTCACCCACGAGGCGACCGCCGACCGGCTGGCCGACTTCCTCGGCACGCCGGTCGAGGAGCTCCGTCCCTGGCTCGACCACCTCTACGACCACGCGCTCGCCTGGCCGGCCGCCGACGGCCTGATCCACCTGGCCGAGGCCGTCTCCCGGTGGTGGACCGCGCCGCTCGGCCTGGGCGAGCCGCTCGACCACTACCTCAACTCCTGGACCATCAGCACCGACACGCTGCGCGCCCTGGCCCGCAGCCTCGGCCTGCCCCCGCACGCCAACAAGCGCCGCACGATCAACCGGGTGACCGAGGCGCTCGGCGACCCCGGCCGCCTGGGGACCCTGCTGGCGCACGCCCCCGCGGGCACGCGCGACCTGCTCGACTCCTTCGCCTGGGAGGGCCCCGTACGTGACGTCGACGGGGCCAGGTTCGTCGTCCACGGCTCGCCGGAGAAGTGGTCGGCCGACCACGGCCTGCTCTACCGGCCGAGCTGGAACGTCGCCGAGATGCCCAGGGAGGTGGCGCTCTGCCTGCGCGGCCCCGGCTACCGTCCGCCGTTCGCCCCGCAGGCGCCCGAGGTGGCCACCATCCCGGTCGACCCCGAGGAGGTCGACCACCTGATGACGCTGGCCGCGCCGCACGTCGTGGAGCGGTGCGCGGCCCTGCTGGACAACACCTCCAAGACGCCGCTGCCACTGCTCAAGTCCGGCGGCGTGGGCGTGCGCGAGGTTCGCAGGGTGGCCAAGGAGACCGGCTGCGACGAGGACGAGACGCGCCTGCTGCTGGAGATCTGCGCGGTGGCCAGGCTGCTCGCCTGGGACGAGCCGTCCGGCGGCATGGTGCCCACCGAGCGGTTCGACCGCTGGCGGCTGGACGAGGGCTCGGCCCGGCTGCGGGTGCTGCTGTCGGCCTGGTGGCGCATGGAGCGCTCCTCGCTGCGCAGGTCGGACGGCAAGTACGGCACCGTGCTCGGCGACGACCAGAGCGGCCCCGCCGTCGCCCGCATCCGCCGCGCGGTGCTCTCCGTCCTGCAGCACCTGCCTTCGGGTACGGCCTTCGCCGACCGCGCGTCCCTGGTGGGCAACGTGCACTGGCACGCCCCGCTGCTCGACCGCGACCTGCTCGCCGAGTGCGCCTCGGCGGTGATCGACGAGGCACGGCTGCTCGGTCTGCTGGCCAACGACGCGCTCACCGATCTCGGGCGGGCGCTGGCGGGGCTGTCGGGCCAGGCCGGTGGCGAGAGCGACGCGCACGTGCCCCTGGTGGAGCACGATCCGGTGCTGGTGGAGGCCTCGACGAGGGCGCTGGCCAGCGTGCGCAGGAGCGCCCTGTTCGGCCCGGACCTGACCGCGGTGGTGACCGGGCCGCCGTCGGCCGAGCTGGCGTGGCTGCTGGACCGGGTGGCCGAGCGGGAGTCGCGGGGCGCGGCCTCGGTGTGGCGCTTCACCACCGAGAGCGTGCGCCGCGCGCTCGATCGCGGCTATGACGCCGACGAGCTGCTGAACGAGCTGTCCGAGGTCGGCGCCATCCCGCAGCCGCTCGAATATCTGGTGCGCGACGTGGCCCGCAGGCACGGCGAGGTGACGGTGACCACCGTGGGCTGCGTCGTGCAGGCCTCCGACCCGGCGCTGCTCGCCGAGATCGCCGGGCATCGCAGACTCGCCAGGCTGGGGATACGGCTGCTGGCTCCCACGGTGCTGGTGGCCTCCGCCACGGCCGAGCGCACGCTGGCCGCGCTGCGCGAGCACGGCTACTCCCCGGTGCCGATCGCCGACACGGGCGAGATCGCCATCCGCCGCAGCACCCGCGTCGAGCGTCCGCTGGGCGGCAAGCTCATCCTGCTGCCCGGCGGTCAGGTGGCCGAGCTGCCCGAGCCCGCCGGTTCCGAGGGGCCCCCGCAGGTGATCGCCGAGCCGACGCCCGACCCGCAGGAGCACGCCCGCCGGCTGATCGCCGACAGCCGGTCGGCCGGCGAGCAGAACGGACGCACCTGGGCCGTCATCGGCAGGATGGCGGTCCGGCTGCCGACCGCCCAGCAGTCACTGCTCGGCTTCGTCGTCGACCGGGGGGTGCGGGCGGGCATCACGCTGACCGACGGCCTGACCGCCACGATCAGCCACGGCGAGCTGCGCGGCGGCGCCCTCGACGCGTGGTGCGAGGAGGCCGGCGACTACCTCGAGTTCCCCCTGGCCGAGATCGTCGAGGTCACCGCAGCGCACTAGCCTTCTTCAGGTTGGTCACCAGCTCCTCCAGGAAGTCGGCGTAGCCCTGGTAGCTGAAGGGGGCCTCGGCACGCCACGGGTAGAGCTGGCCGGCCTTGACCGCGGGGAGCTTGGTGAAGGTGGGCTTCTTCATCATCTCCTCGGGGGTGAGCGCCTGGGTGCGCGTGTCGTACAAAATCACGTCCGCGTCGTACATGTCGGCGTTCTCCCAGCTCAGTGTCTGGAAGAAGCCGCCCTCGTCGACCTTGTCCGGCTTGACGATGTCCAGGCCGTTCTCGGTGAGGTGCATGATGTCGGCGTACTCGGGCGGGTTCACCACCCACATCTGGTCGGCGCCGCCGGACACCATGAGGATCTTGAGGTCCTTGAACTGGGCGAGCTCCTTCGTGGCGGCCGCCATCCGCGCCTTGGCCTCCGGCACGCCCTTCATGTCGGCGCCGAGGGACTTGGCCAGCTCCTCGTACTTGCCGATGACCTGGCTCGCGTTCTGGCCGGTGAGCATGATGCCGGCGGTGGGGGCGATCTGCTCGATGGTGTCCTTGGACTTCTCCGGGACGTACCAGAGCGTGCCCTTCTCGTACATGCTGCTGACGAGCAGCTCGGGCTGCAGAGCGATGTACTGCTCGACGTTGAACTCGTCCCAGACGTTGCCCAGGCCGGTGACCTTGGTGATGTCGACGTTGCCGACCTGCGGGTCCTTGGCGCCGCTCGCCAGCTTGTGCGGGCCGAACACGCCGACCGGGCGGACGCCGAAGTCCCACAGCGCGGCCGCCGCGCCGACCTGGGCGACGACCCGGGTGGGGGTCTTGGGGAGGTCGAGTTTCTTGCCGCGGTCGTCGGTGAACGTCCACGCCTGGGCCGCCTGTGCCGCCTGTGCCGTCGGGTCCGACGCCGGGGCCGCCGAGGTCGCGCCGCCGCCACCACAGGCCGACAGGGTGAGGGCGGCCGCGAGGCCGACCGTGGTCGCGAGGAAGCCCCTGCGAGCCAGTACCGGTCCCGACATGTTCGTCTCCTAAGGTTAGGCTTGCCTTCGTACTTAGGCTTTAGATTAGCCTCGCCTAAGCTTGACCATGACGAAAGGGGGTCCGGTGCGGCAGATCGAGCCCGCCACCCAGGCGGTCTCCGCCGAGGTCACCGGCCCGTCCCCGGCACATCCTCGCGGGCGCCGGGCGGCTCTCGTCGGCGGTCTGGCGCTGGCGGCAGGCGTGCTCGTGCTGGTGGCGATGGCCAGCGTGGCGCTGGGGGCGCGGGCGATGCCGCTGTCCACGGTGCTGGACGCGTTACTGGCCCCGGACGCCTCCAGCGACCACACCGTGATCCGTGAGCTGCGCGTCCCGCGCACCCTGCTCGGCATCATGGTCGGCGCGTCGCTCGGGCTCGCGGGGGCGCTCATGCAGAGCCTGACCCGCAACCCGCTGGCCGACCCCGGGCTGCTCGGCATCAACGAGGGCGCGGCGCTCGGCGTCACGCTCGCGCTCGCGGTCCTGGGCCTGTCCGATCCGACGGTCTACGTATGGTTCGCCTTCGCGGGCGCCGCGCTGGCCTCGGTCGTGGTCTACTCGCTGGGCTCCTCAGGCCGCTCGGGCGCGGGTCCGGTACGGCTGGCGCTGGCGGGCATCGCGGTGGGCATGGTCTTCACCGCGGCGAGCTCGGCCATCCTGCGCATGGACACCGAGACGTACGACCGGATGCGGTTCTGGCTGGCGGGCTCGCTGGCCGGGCAGACCGCCGACACCATGGCACGGCTGGCGCCCTTCATGATCGCCGGACTGGCGCTGGGGCTGCTGCTGGGCAGGCCGCTCAACATGCTGTCGCTGGGCGACGACGCCGGTAAGGCGCTGGGCGTGGCGGTCACCCGTACCAGGGTGCTGACCGCGGTGGCCGTGACGCTGCTGTGCGGCGCGGCCACGGCCGCGGCGGGCCCGCTGTGGTTCGTCGGGCTGGCCGTGCCGCACGCCGTGCGCGCGGTGGTGGGGCACGACCAGCGCTGGGTGCTGCCGTACTCCGCGCTGGTGGCGCCCGTGCTGCTGCTGGCCGCCGACGTGGTGGGGCGGCTCGTCGCCAGGCCGGGAGAGGTGCAGGTGGGCATCATGTGCGCGGTGCTCGGCGCGCCCGTCTTCATCCTGATGACCAGGCGCAGGAGGCTCGCCGCCCTATGACCGTACGCCTGGGCCCCTGGTCCGTCCGGATCGCGCCGCGCGCGCTCGGCGTCACCGCGCTGCTGCTGCTCATCGCCTGCGCGGTGGCCGTGGCGGCGATCTCGACCGGCGAGTTCACCGTCTCCGTCCCCGACATCCTGACCGCGCTGTTCGGGCAGGGCACGCCGGTCGCCGAGCTCATCGTCAGCAAGCTGCGCGCCCCGCGCGTGGCCACCGGGCTGCTGGTGGGGGCGGCGTTCGGGGTGAGCGGGGCGATCTTCCAGAGCCTCACCAGAAACCCCCTCGGCAGCCCCGACTTCATCGGCTTCACCGCCGGGGCCTCCACCGGCGGCATCATGGCCGTGGTCGCGGGCGGGTCGGCCATGACGATCGCGGGCGGCGCGCTTGCCGGGTGCGTGGTGACCGCGCTGCTGGTCTACGCGCTGGCGTTCCGGCGCGGCGTGCAGGGCTACCGGCTGGTTCTGGTCGGCATCGGGGTCAACGCCCTGCTGCTGTCGGTCAACTCCTACCTGCTGACCAGGGCCAACATCAACGACGCGGCGACCGCCGGAGCGTGGCTGACCGGCAGCCTGAGCGGGCGCGGGTGGGACCACGCGATCCCGGTGGCGCTGGCCCTGGTGCTGCTGCTGCCCGTCTGCGCGGTCGTGGCCAGGCCGCTGCGGATGATCGAGATGGGCGACGACTCCGCCCGCGCCATGGGCATCAGGGTCGAGGCGGTGCGGGCCGCGGCCATCGTGTCGGGGGTGCTGCTGTGCGGGGTGGCGACGGCCGCCGCCGGGCCCGTGGTGTTCGTCGCGCTGGCCGCGCCGCAGCTCGCCCAGCGGCTGACCCGCTCGCCGGGCGTGAGCCTGACCTCCTCGGCGCTCATGGGCGCCGTGCTGCTGACCGTCTCCGACCTGCTCGCCCAGCGCCTGCTCGCCCCGACCCAGCTGCCCGTCGGCGTGCTGACCGCCGCCATCGGCGGCACCTACCTCGCCTTCCTCCTGCGAAAGGACCGCCACTGATGGCCGTACCGACGCCTGGCAGCCGCCTGTGGGGCGGCGAGCTCACCCTCGCCTACGACCAGCGGGTGGTGGCCACCGACCTGAGCGTGGCCATCCCCGACGGGTCCTTCACCGTGATCATCGGCCCGAACGCGTGCGGCAAGTCCACCCTGCTGCGGGCGCTGGCCAGGATGCTCAAGCCCAAGGCCGGCGCGGTGCACCTGGACGGCGGCATCATCACCGCGCTGCCGTCGAAGGAGGTCGCCCGGCGCCTCGGCCTGCTGCCGCAGAGCTCGATCGTGCCCGACGGCATCACCGTGGCCGACCTGGTGTCGCGCGGCCGCTACCCGCATCAGCGGCTCATGCGCCAGTGGTCCAAGACCGACGAGGCGGCGGTGACGGAGGCGATGCGGGCCACGCACGTGACCGAGTTGGCCGACCGGATCGTGGACGAGCTGTCCGGCGGGCAGCGGCAGCGGGTGTGGCTGGCGATGGCGCTCGCCCAGGAGACGCCGATCCTGCTGCTGGACGAGCCGACGACCTTCCTCGACATCGCCCACCAGATCGAGGTGCTCGACCTCTGCGCCGACCTGCACGAGGCGGGCCGGACGATGGTGGCGGTGCTGCACGACCTCAACCAGGCCTGCCGCTACGCCACCCACCTGGTCGTCATGCGCGAGGGCGAGATCGTCGCCGAGGGCGATCCGGCCGAGGTCGTCACCCCCGACCTGGTGCGGCAGGTCTTCGACCTGGGCTGCGAGGTCATCCCGGACCCGCAGTCGGGCACGCCGATGGTGGTCCCGCACTGCCGCCGCCGGGTCACCTCTCCGGCCTGACCAGCGCCCCGGCCAGCTCCAGGACGGCCCGCCCCGCCCGCTCACGCCCGAACGCCTCCTCCAGCACGCCCGCCACCTCGGCGCCCACGGCCGCGAGCAGCGCGTGGGCGAGCACCTCGGCGTCGCAACCGGGCCGGGCGGCGGTCAGCAGGATCACGGTGTGCCGGTGCCAGAACCGGTAGGCGCCGATCCGGTAGCGGGCCCCCGGGCTGGCCGTCTCCGACATCCGCACCAGGTGCAGATGATCGAACAGATAGTCCAGATAGGCCTCGACGAAGGCGATCAGCCGCTCCGGCGCGGGCGCGCCCGGCCCCAGCGGCGGCGGCCCGGACAGGATCCGCTCCTGCAGGTCGCGCTCCCGCTCGTCGAGCAGCGCCACCGCGAGCCCCGACTTGTCGCCGAACCTGCGGAACAGCGTGCCCTTCCCCACCCCCGCGGCCGCCGCCACGGCGTCCATGGAGACGCCGTCGACCCCATGGGCGGCGAACAGCGCGGCGGCGGCGGTCAGCACCTTCTCCCGGTTGCGCGCGGCGTCCGCCCGCTCCTGTGCCGGGCGGCTGCGCAGCAGCTCCAGCGGCTCGTTCTCGGCCATATCCGGACTATAGTCCAATTGGTCAGTAAGCCCCGCAGCGGCGCACCGCCAGGAGCGCCAGGGCGCGCGTCACCTCACGCACCTCGCGCAACTCCACCTGCTCACGCGGCGCGTGCGCGTAGCGTACGTCGCCCGGCCCGTAGTGCAGCGTCGGGATCCCGCCCGCCGCGTAGAGCCGCAGATCGCTTCCGTACGGCGCGGCCGCCTCGGCGGGCGCGGCGCCACCGGCGTCCGCCACGGCCGTCCTGACCTCACTCAGCAGGGCATGCCCGGCCGGCAACCGCCCGCTGGCGAACTGCCCGCCCGGCCACGTCACCACGGGCGGGTGCTCGCGCAGCCACGGGTGCGCCGGCGTCAGCACCGCCTCCTCGAACGCCGTCCGCGCCTCGGCCGGGTCCTCGTCCAGCCGCACCCCCAGGCGGCCTTCGGCGACCAGCAGGTCCGGCACCGTGCTCGCCCAGTCGCCGGCCCGGACCGTGCCGACCTCGATCGGGTACGGCAACGGGATGCCGCCGAAGATCGCGGGGACGTCGCGATTGCGCTCCGCCTCCAGGCACCTGATCGCCTCGAACACCGGCCAGAACACCTCGACGGCGTTCACCCCCTCCAGGCGGGCGCCGCCGTGCGCGGCCCGCCCGGCGATCTCCAGCCGGAACGTCAGCGCGCCCGCGTTCGCGGTGACGACGGCGCCGCTGGTCGGCTCGGTGATGACGGCCGCCTCGGCGGTGTGCCCCCTGGCCAGCGTGCCGAACGCGCCCAGCCCGCCGTCCTCCTCGCTGACCACGCAGTGCACGGCCAGCGGCCTGGCCAGCTTGACGCCCGCCCGCCTGATCGCGCGCACCACCGCCAGGTTGGCGGCCAGCCCCGCCTTCATGTCGCACGCGCCCCTGCCGTGCAGGACGCCGCCGGAGACGCGCGCGGCGAACGGGTCGCTGCCCTCCCACTTGGCCAGGTCGCCCGTCGGCACCACGTCGACGTGCCCCTGCAACGCCAGCGCCGGAACGCCCTCCCCGCCGGTCACGCCCACCACGCCGTAGCCCTCCACACGCGGGGCCTCGCCGCCGGGGAAGCCCTCGCGCCGTCTGAGGTCCTCAAGGTCGAGCTTCCATACGTCCACGTCCAGGCCCGCCTCGGTGAGCAGGCGGGCCAGGTGGTGCTGCAACTCGGACTCGGCGTCGCTGCCCGTGATGCTCGGCACCCGGACGGTCTCGGCCAGCAGTTCTTCGGTCTCGGCCTCGTCGATGGCGTTGAGGACCCTGGTCTCGGCGTCACGCATGGCCACACCTTCTCATGACCCGACCCCCGCGATTCGAGGTGGTGTGAACCCCGAAGGGGGACGGTGCGACCCCAGCGATTCGAGGTGGTGTGAACCCCGAAGGGGGACGGTGCGACCCCGGCCATTCCGGGTGGTGTGAACCCGGAGGGGTCGTTGTGGCGATACAGGTCGGAGGTGCGTATGCGGGTTTGGCCGAAGGTGCTGGTCTGGGTGGCGGTGACACCGTTCGCGGGGTGGGCGGTGCTGCGGGTCTCGGGGTACGAGCCGGTGTGGCCGTGGACGCCGCTGGTGGCGTACACGCCGTACGCGGCGGTCGTGGCGGGGGTCGGGCTGCTGCTGGCGGCCGCGCTGAGACAGCGGGCCGCGGCCGTGGTGGCGCTCGCCACCACGGTGGTGCTGGCGTGCACCGTGCTGCCCCGAGCCGCCGCCACCGAGCCGGAAGGGGCGAGCGGGGAGACGCTCCGGGTGCTGGCGGCCAACCTGCTGGTGGGCTCCGCCGACGAGGTGGCGCTGATGGCGCTGGTCGAGCGGCTGCGGCCGGACGTGCTGGCGCTGCAGGAGCTGACCCCCGCCGCCCAGGCCCGCCTCGACGCGGCGGGCCTGCGAGAGGCGCTGCCGCACGCGGTGACGCGCCCCAAGCGGGGGGCGGGCGGCTCGGCCGTGTACGCCCGGCACCCGCTCACCGGCGGCGAGGTGATCGAGCACGGCGGGTTCCGCCAGGTCAAGGCCGTGCTCACGCACCCGTCGGGGACCCGCGTGGAGGTCGTGTCGGTGCACCCGTGCGCGCTGCGGCTGTATGCCAGGCAGCCGTGCTGGAGATCGGGCCTGAAGGCGCTGCCCGACGCGGACGCGAACGGGCCGCTACGGGTGCTGGCGGGCGATTTCAACGCGACGCTCGACCACCTGCTGGTGCGTGACCTGCTCGCCACCGGCTATCGCGACGCCGCCGACGTGACCGGGCACGGCCTCACGGCCACCTGGCCACAGGGCGGCTGGCTGCCCGGCGTCGCCATCGATCACGTGCTGGCCGACGAGAGCATGGCGGTGCTGACGTTCGACGTGCACCCGCTGCGGGGCACCGATCACCGCCCGGTGTTCGCGGTGCTCGGCCTGCCGTGACCCAGGTCCGCGTCGCAGGACGGGCTCGGGGGCGGTCCCGCCGCTCGTGAGCGCCGAGGCGTACGGGAGTGGTGGGGGCGCGGTGTACGTAAACTTGAGCCTGTGGAACCACCCAAGTTCGAGATTCAGATGCTGCACGACCGGGTCATGATCCGGCTGGAGCAGGCGGCCGAGGAGCGGCGCAGTGGCTCCGGGATCGTCATTCCCGCGACGGTCAAGATGGCCAACCGCCTGGCGTGGGGCGAGATCTGCGGCGTCGGCTCGAACGTGCGCTCGGTCAAGGTCGGCGACAAGGTGCTGCTCAACCCCGAGGAGCAGTACGAAGTGGAGCTGCACGCGCAGGTCTATCTGGTGATGCGCGAGCGAGATCTGCACGCGGTCGCCACCCAGTCGACCGACCACGGCACCGGCCTCTACCTGTAGGCCGGCGGCTACCTGAGGACTAACTGCCGCGCTATCTGGATCACGTCCACACCGAGGGTGCGCAGCCCGAAGTAGACGATGGCCGTGGCCGCGATCACGGTCACCACGGCCACGACGATGCGGACCGTCCAGCCCTGCCGCTTGTACCACTCGGTCCAGGCGTGCAGCGTGCGCTTGCCGAACTCCAGGGCCTTGTGCGCCCAGTGGAACTCGGTGGCCAGCACCGCCAGCCCGGCGAACACGATCAGCCAGCCCGGCCCCGGAAACGGCACCATGACCAGGCCGCCCCCGACCATGAGCCCGCCGATCACGCCGATGACGATCTTCAGGGTGAGCGCGCCGGCACGCGTCGATCTGATGCCGTCGAGCCTGCCATGGAGCCCGGAGCGACGTGCGGGCATGCCGGAGCGGTCGGCCGCCTCTTCCTTGACGAGGTCGGCGTCGCCGGTCTCTGGTTTATGCGTGGGCACGGTCCCCCCGGACAGTCGGTGTGTTCCCCAGGATAAGGGTCGGGCATTTGGAGAGGATGTCCAAACGCGGACTTCGGCGCACACGTCCAATAAACGCCAAGAGAGTAAAATATCCCACTTGATCAGGCAAGTTCCGACTTATGTCGGATATCGTTTGCTATGCCCGAGGTCATGCTTCGCACCGTAACCGGCCCCATCCGCGCGGCCACCGTCAGCGGTCCCGTACTCCCCCACGAGCACCTGCGCACCGACATGCGCTGGGCCGCCGGGATCGACTCCGACCCCTACCGCTGGCTGGACGAGGAGCAGACCGTCACCGCCGAGCTCCGCGAGCTGCGCCAGTCCGACGAGCTCGGCCTGATCGTGGACCTGACCTGCATCGGCATGGGCCGCGACGCCACCTGCCTGGCCCGCGTCGCCTCGGGCGGCCGGGTGCCGGTGATCGCCGCCACCGGCCTGTTCACCGAGCCGTTCAACAACGTACGCGACCAGGACGTGGACACGCTCACCGGCCTGCTGATGGCCGACATATCCGACGGGATGGAGGGCAGCGGCGTCTTCCCCGGCGTGATCGGCGAGGTCGGGTGCTGGGGCGACCGGGCCACACCCGCCGAGGAGCGCGCCCTGGTCGCCGCCGCCCGCGCCTCGCTCGCCTCCCGGCTGTCCGTCGCCACCTACGGCCAGGACGCTCTCGGCCAGCTGGAGATCCTGCTGGCGCAGGGGCTGCCGGGCTCGCGGGTGGCCGTGGGGTACGCGGGCGCCGACCCGGCCGTGGCCCGCAAGATCGCCGAGGCGGGCTCGTACGTGAGCGTGGGCGCGCTCGCGGCCGGCCTGGAGCGGACGACCGCGGTGGCCCTGAACCTGATCGAGGAGGGGTACGCCGACCGGCTGCTGCTCAGCACCGGGCTGAGCCGGGTGTCGCAGGTGCGCAAGTACGACGGGCCCGGCTACGCGCACCTGTTCCGGGAGGTGCTGCCCCAGCTGCGCGAGGCCGGCGTCGAGGAGAGCACACTGCGCACCGTCACCCACGACAACCCCCTGCGCTGGCTGACCTCCGGAACCGCCTGACCCCCATCGCCGCGCCCGGGACTGGCTAGGATCGAACCACATGATCCTGGCCGGGTGAGGTATGGAAACGCAGCACACGCGCGGGCGAGACCGCAGAAGGGCGCTGTCCCGCCTGACGCGGCTGGGTGACGTCCCGGTCGTCGTCATGCTGGCATGGGCCGGCTGGCTCGCCGTCCCGTGGTCGTTCAGCGGCCTGGCCCAGGCCCGCGCCGCCGCCGCGGCCGCCGCCGACGCCGTCCCGCCGCCCGCCCGCAGCGCCGAGGAGTCCGTACGCCACCCGCAGTCCGTACGCCACCCGCTCGCGGATGCGACACCGGCCAAGGCCTGGGGCATCCCGGCCCCGGAGGCACAACGCCTCACCGTGTCGGCCGGATCTGACCAGCAAACCCGAACCAGCCCAGCCGACGATCAGGACACCCAGGTCAGGCCCACGGGTATCGAGCCGGGCACCCGAACTGACCCCTCCGGCATCGGGCAGAGCGCCCAGGTCCCGCTCGCAGAGGTCGGTGCGGACGTGCGGGCTCGGCTCGCGGGTGAGGTGCATGACGCGGCGGGCCACGGGCTGGCGGCCATCGCCATGCAGGCCGGCCTCGCCCTGGTCGCGCTCGACGACGATCCCGAGCAGGCCCGCGAGTCGCTGCAGGCCATCCGGCAGACCAGCCTCACCACACTCACCCAGCTACGCGCGGCACTCGACCGCCTGGATCCGCACGACCCAGCCGACCCGCGAGCCCCAACCGACCCACGTCACCTAAGCGACCAGCGTGGGGCGGGCGACCCGGGCGACCCGAAGGACCCGGCTCCCGGTGCGGTCGAGGATCTGTCCGGCCTCATCGCGGGGGTGCGGGCGGCCGGGCTGCCCGTGGACGTGGAGCCGGCGAGCCCGGTCGTCCCCGCCCACCTGCGGGGCACCGTCTACCGAGTGGTGCGCGAGTCGCTGACCAACGTGCTGCGGCACGCCGGTCCGACCAGGGCGCTGGTACGGGTGGCCAACGACCCGTGCGAGTTCGTGCTGGAGGTCGCCGACCGGGGCGTGGGCTGGTCGGGCGCCGCCGACGGGCGCGGGCTCACCGGCATGCGCGCCGGGGTGACCGGCGCGGGAGGCCTGTTCGCGGCAGGCCCACGCGAGGGCGGCGGCTTCCAGGTCGTGGCCCGCTTCCCCCAGGACCCCACATGATCACCGCCCCCCACCCCACTCCCCGCACCCCGCAGGGGGACGGGTGATCACCGTTGCCGTGGCCGACGATCAGGCGGTGGTGCGGATGGGGCTCAAGGCGCTGCTGGAGCGGGAGCCCGATCTGCGGCACGTGGGCGAGGCCGCCGACGGGGCGGGCGCGCTCGCGCTGCTCCGCCGCGCCCGACCGGACGTGCTGCTGCTGGACATCCGGATGCCCGGCATGGACGGCCTGGCCACGCTGCGCGCGATCGCGGCCGACGCCGAGCTGAGCGCCACCAGGATCGTGGTGGTCACCACGTTCGCCGTGGACGAGTACGTCTTCGCCGCGCTCCAGGCGGGCGCGAGCGGGTTCCTGCTGAAGGACAGCGCCCCGGAGGAGCTGGTCAACGCGGTGCGGGTGGTGGCGGCGGGCGAGGCGCTGTTGTCTCCGGCGATCACGCGTAAGGTCATCGGCCTGTTCGGCCGGCACGGCGCGGAGCCGGTGCGGGGCCTGGAGACGCTGACGCCGCGCGAGCGTGAGCTGGTCGCCTGGGTCGCCACCGGCAGGTCCAACGAGGAGATCGCCAAGGAGCTGGTGATCAGCCCGGACACCGTCCGCACGCACGTCAGCCGGGCCATGGTCAAACTGGGCGCCCGGGACCGGGCGCAGCTCGTGGTGTTCGCGATGCGGGCCGGGCTCGCCGTCTAGGACCTGAGGAAGCCCTCGTAGGTGCGCTGCTGCACCTGGGCCTCGATCTGCTTGACGGTGTCCAGCCCCACACCCACCATGATCAGCACGCTGGTGCCGCCGAACGGGAAGTTCTGCTGCGTACCGGGATCTTTGAGTATCGCGAAGGCCACCAGCGGCACCAGCGCCAGCGCCGCCAGGTAGAACGCCCCCGGCGCGGTGAGCCGCGACAGGATGTACGCGAGATACTCCGCGGTCGGCCTGCCCGGCCGCACCCCCGGCACGAACCCCCCGTACCGCCTGATGTTGTCGGCCACCTCGACGGGATTGACCGTGATGGACACGTAGAAGTACGCGAACGCGACGATGAGCAGGACGTACACCGCCATGTAGAGCGGGTGGGAGCCGGACGTCAGCGTGCGCGCGATCCACCCGCCTGTCTCCTCCCCCAGCATGGGCCCCAGCAACGGCATGGCAAGGGTGGGCAGGTAGAGCAGAGACGTGGCGAAGATGACCGGCACGATGCCCGCCTGGTTGACCTTGAGCGGGATGTAGGTGCTGCTGCCGCCGTACGTCCGGCGCCCGACCAGCCGCTTGGCGTACTGCACGGGCACCCGCCGCTGCGCCTGCTCCACGAACACCACGGCCGCGACCAGGAACACCCCCGACACCAGGATGACCACGAAGGCGAACGGGCTCAGCACGAACATGGTCGCCATGTAGGACGGGAAGACGGCCACGACCTGGGTGAACATCAGCAGCGACATCCCGTTGCCGATCCCGCGGTCGGTGATGAGCTCGCCGATCCACATGACCACGCAGGTGCCCGCCACCATGGTCAGCACCAGCACGGTCACGGCCGGCAGGCTCGGGTCGTGCAGCAGCGGCCGGGGGCACCCGGGCAGCAGTTGCCCGGCACGTGCCAGGGCGACGATCGTGGTGGCGTTCAGCACGGCCAGCGCCACGGTCAGGTAGCGCGTGTACTGCGTGATCCGCGCCTGCCCCGCCTGGCCCTCCTTCCGCAGCGCCTCCAGCTTAGGCACCATGACCGCGGCCAGCTGCATGACGATGCTGGCGGTGATGTACGGCATGACGCCCAGCGCGAACACCGACAGCCGCAGCATCGCGCCCCCGCTGAGCAGCTGCACCATGTCGAACAGCCCGCCGCGCGCCGACCCCACGCACTCGCGCACCGCCACCACGTCCACCCCCGGCGACGGCAGCACCTGCCCGAGCCTGAACAGCGCGAGCAACCCGAGGGTGAACAGCACCTTCTTGCGGAGCTCCGGCACCCGGAACGCCCCGGTGAGCATGGTCAGCATGTGCAGGAGTCTGGCCGCGTACCGCCTCCCGGTCGTCCGCTCAGCGGCGGCGTGCGCGTACGCGAATCCGCGTACGGCACACTGATCGGGTGAGCGGGCAGGGCGTGGTCTGGGTGGTCAGCGGTCCGCCGGGGGCGGGCAAGTCCACGGTGGCGGCCGCGCTGCTCGCGCGCCTGTCCCCGGTGCCGGCCCTGCTCGACAAGGACACGCTGTACGGCGACCTCGTCGGCGAGCTTCTCCGGGCATACGGCAGGCCACACGGTGAGCGCGAGGGCCGCTGGTACGACGAGCATGCCAAGGTGCACGAGTACGCCGGGCTGACCAGGACCGCCAGGCAGATCCGCGAGCACGGCTGCCCGGTGCTGCTCGACGGCCCGTTCACCGGCCAGGTCCACTCGGCGGCCAGGTGGGCGCGCTGGGTGGCGGAGCTCGGCGGGCCGCCGGTGCGCCTGCTGTGGGTCCGCTCCGACGGCCCGACGCTGCGGGAGCGGCTGGTGGCCAGGGGGCTGGACAGGGACGCGGGCAAGCTGGCGGCGTTCGAGGACTATCTGACGGCCGTCAAGGTGAACGAGCCGCCCGCCGTACCCCATCTGGAGATCGACAACCGGCCGGGAGCGCCGTCGCCGGACGCGCAGCTCACGGCGGCGGGTATGCGGCCGCGAACACCGCGGGCAGGCGCGGGACCTGGCGGGTGAAGCGGCCCTGCTCGTAGGTGACGTCCGGCTCGTTGGCGAGCTGCTGCGAGATCAGCCCGGCGATCAGAGCGGAGGCCAGGTCGAGGCCCTCCTCGCTCGCGGCGTCCGGGTGCAGCTCGCCCCGCCGGACGGCGGCCCGGATCAGGGCGGTGAAGTGGGCGTGGATGTCCCGGGCGGGCGCGTAGGACTCCGGTGACGGCACGAAACCGGGCACCGGCCGCCAGAACAGGAGCTGGGCCAGCACCTGGTTGGCCATCACCCAGCGGGCGCCGGCCTCCAGGGAGGCGCCCATGGCGGCCAACCCCGGCTCGTGCGGCGCGGCGGCCTGCCGCACGGCGACGAGATAGCCCTCCTGGCCGAGCTTGAACAGCACGTCGTAGAGGGCGTGCCGGGACGGGACGTACTTGTACAGCGACGGCGGCTGGACGCCGAGCCGTCTGGCCACGGCCGACAGGGTCAGCCCGGCCACCCCTTCCTCGGCCATCACCTCCAGGGCGATGTCGCGGATCTCGGTCAGGGTCTCGGCTCGGCGGCGGGACCTGCGGTCGGAAATGTCAGCCACGTTCTGTAGCTTAAGCTATAGGTAGTAGCCATAGCTATGGAGGAGAACATGTCCCAGGACATCGTGCTCACCGGCATGCGGCAGAACAATCTCCGCGACGTCTCCCTGCGCCTGCCCAAGGAGCGGCTCACGGTCTTCACCGGCGTGTCCGGCTCCGGCAAGTCGTCGATCGTGTTCGGCACGATCGCGGCGGAGTCACAGCGTCAGCTCAACGAGACGTTCAGCGCCTTCATCCGCAACCGGCTGCCCAAGCATGAGCGGCCACGCGCCACACGCCTGGCCAACCTGACGACCGCCGTGGTGGTCGACCAGAAGCCTGTGGGCGGCAACGCCCGCTCGACGGTCGGCACCATGACCGAGATCCATCCGATCCTGCGCGTCCTGTTCTCGCGCCGGGGCGAGCCGTCGGCCGGCCCGGCGACGGCCTACTCCTTCAACGACCCGCAGGGCATGTGCCCGGACTGCGACGGCCTGGGCAGGAAGGTGGAGGTCGACGTCGGCAAGCTGATCGACTTCGACCTGTCGCTCGACGAGGGGGCCGTCCGGCTGTTCGCCGTGGGCGGCTACGCCTGGCAGCTGTACGCCGGATCAGGCCTGTTCGACCCGGCCAAGCCGCTGCGCGACTACAGCGAGGCGGAGCTGGAGCTGCTGCTGCACGGCGGCGGGTTCAAGGTCGACAGGGGCGATTACGAGGGCGTGATCACCCGCTTCAACCGGATCCACCTGCACCGCGACCTCGACACGCTGGACGAGGCCGCGCGGCGGGTGGTGACCGAGCGCACCTGCGGCGCCTGCGGCGGCAGGCGGCTCAACGCGGCGGCGCTCGCCTCGCGCATCGGCGGGCGCAACCTGGCCGACCTGTGCGCGATGGAGGTCACCGACCTGATCGGGGTGCTCGAAGCACTGGCCGACCCGGTGGCGGAGGCGGCGATCGAGTCGCTGCGCAGGATCGACGCGATCGGCCTCGGCTACCTCAGCCTGGACCGCGAGACGCCCACGCTGTCGGGCGGCGAGGCCCAGCGCCTCAAGACCGTGCGCCACCTGGGCAGCAGCCTCACCGGGTTGACGTACATCTTCGACGAGCCCAGCGTCGGTCTGCACCCGCGGGACGTGCACCGGCTCGGCGACCTGCTGCTGGAGCTGCGTGACAAGGGCAACACGGTGCTCGTCGTCGAGCACGACCGCGACGTGATCGCGCTCGCCGACCACGTGGTCGACCTGGGGCCGGGCGCGGGGGCCGAGGGCGGACGCGTGGTGTTCGAGGGCACCTTCGCCGAGCTGACCGAGAGCGCCACGCCGACGGGCCGGATGCTCAGACGGACAACCGGGTTCAAGCGAAGCCCGCGCGAGCCGTCGGGCAGGCTGACGATCTCCGAAGCCGACCGGCACAACCTCAAGAACGTGACGGTCGAGGTGCCTCTCGGCGTGCTCACGGCGGTCACCGGGGTGGCGGGCTCGGGCAAGAGCACGCTGATGACCCGCGAGCTGGTCGCCCGGCATCCCGGCACGATCCTCATCGACCAGTCGGCCATCGCCGCCTCCACCCGCTCGACCCCGGCGACCTACCTGGGCGCGCTGGACCCGCTGCGCAGGCTGTTCGCCCGCTCGTGCGGGGTGCCGGCCAAGGTGTTCAGCTTCAACTCGGCGGGAGCCTGCCCGGAGTGCAAGGGGCGTGGGGAGATCAAGACGGATCTGGCGTTCATGGATCCGGTGACCCGCACCTGTGACGCCTGCGGCGGCAGCCGCTACAGCACGGAGGCGCTCTCCCACACGGTCGCGGGGCGGACGATCGCGGACGTGCTCGCCATGACGGCCGACGAGGCCGTGCGCGTGTACGACCTGCCGGGGCTGGCCAGGCTCGGCGAGCTCGGGCTCGGCCACCTGACCCTGGGCCGCTCGCTCAGCACGCTGTCGGGCGGGGAGAGGCAGCGGCTCAAGCTGGCGCACCGGCTGCACGAGACCGGCCATGTGTACGTGTTCGACGAGCCGACCACCGGACTGCACATGGCCGACGTCGACCGGCTGCTGGCGCTCCTCGACCGGCTGGTGGACGAGGGCAACACGGTCGTCGTCGTGGAGCACGACCTGGACGTGGTCAAGCACGCCGACTGGGTGATCGACCTGGGCCCGGAGGCGGGGCAGCACGGCGGGCGGGTGATCTTCGAAGGCACCCCGGCCGAGCTGGCGAACGCCTCCACGCATACGGGGAAATATCTCGCTATGTCACTCGATAGTCGTCGTCACGGGCGTCGATGATCGCCATGTGGCCGGGCAGGTGGCCGATCGCGAAGTCGACCCCGCTGGCCATGATCGCCGCCTGCGGCGTCACCCCGCACGCCCAGAACACCGGCACCTCGCCCGCCCGTACCTCCACCGCGTCACCGAAGTCCGGCCGCGCCAGATCGCCGATCCCCAGCTCGGCCGGGTCGCCCACGTGCACCGGCGCCCCGTGCACCATCGGATAGCGGCCGCTCACCTCGACCGCGGTGGCCACCAGCGGCTCCGGCACCGGCCGCATCGACACGACCAGCGGCCCTGACAGCGGCCCCGACGGCTCGCACGGCACGCCGGTGACGTACATCGGCACGTTCGAGCCCTGCTCCAGATGCCGCACCGGCACCCCCTCGGCCAGCAGCGCCTGCTCGAAGGTGAAGCTGCAGCCGATGAGGAACGGCACCAGGTCCTCGCGCCACTCCTCCACCACCTCGCTCCGGTCCGCCACCGGCCGCCCGTCACGGTAGACGCGGTAGCCGGGCAGGTCCGTACGCAGGTCGCCGGGGAACAGCCGGGTCCGGTACGCGCCCGCCTCGCCGACGTCGAGCAGCGGGCACGCCTGGGCGTTGCGGTGCGCGAACAGCAGCAGTTCGTACGCCAGCGCCTTCGGCACCGCGATCAGGTTGGCCTGCGTCCATCCCCTGCACCAGCCCGCGGTGGGGCGCCGCTCGCCGCCTCGGAAGCGCTCCCGCGCCTGGGCGGGGGTCAGATCTGCGACATCCACCCCTTGACAGTACTTTTCGAAATTTGCCGACACCACATCATGAAGGGCCCGGCACCACATCATCGTGGTGCCGGGCCCTGTCCGCCGGATCCGTGAGGTCACCCGGCGGCATCAGTGAGCGGCCTGGTCAGTCGCAGGCCTTGGGCGTGGTGCCGCCGCCCTTGTCGGCGCGGCCGATCCCGGCCGACCAGGCAGCCGGGATCGCGCGTCTGCGTCCACGTCCACACTGGCGGATCTCGCCGGTTTGACAACACCACCAGCGTCAACTTACGTTGACCTAAGTCAATCAAAGTTGACGCAAGGAGGTTCTTCATGGACGCGTTATCGACAGCTGTGGCGGCCAACCTGCCGGTGATCCTCTGGGGGGCGCCGGGCACCGGCAAGACCTCCGCCGTGCTGGCCATGGGCAGACGGCTCGGGCTGCCCGTCGAGGTGGTCGTCGGCTCGATCAGGGAGCCCAGCGACTTCGCCGGCCTGCCGATGCTGCGCGACGGCCGCACCTGGTTCGCCCCACCCCGCTGGGCGGAACGCCTCGCCACCTCCGGCCACGGCATCCTCTTCCTGGACGAACTGACCACGGCCCCACCCGCCGTCCAGGCCGCGATGCTCCGGGTCGTGCTCGAACGAACCGTCGGCGACCTCACCCTGCCCGACCAGGTGCGCATCGTCGCCGCCGCCAACCCACCGGAACAGGCGGCCGACGGCTGGGACCTGTCGGCGCCGCTCGCCAACCGCCTGATCCACCTGGACTGGCAGATCACCGCCACCTCCGTGGCCGAGGGCTTCACCACCGGCTTCGACCCACCCGACACGACCGATCTTCCCGAACCCCACGGAACCGGACCTTCTGGCAGGTGGGCCTCCGGACGGCCGTACCCGGTCGGCGCGGCCGGGTGGGAGGCCGACGCGGGGGCGGTGGGGCGGGCCAAGGCGTTGGTGGGGGCGTTCCTGCGGGTACGGCCCGAACTGGTCCTCGCCGTACCCGATGGGCCGGCGCGCGCGTGGCCCAGCCCCCGCACCTGGGAGCTCGCGGCGACGGCGCTGGCCTGCACGAGTGATACGGGAACCGCGGCGCGGCGGGTGCGGGCCGAGCTGGTGGTGGGGGCGGTGGGTGAGGCCGCCGGGTACGAGTTGCTCTCCTGGGTCCGCGACCTGGACCTGCCCGATCCGGAGACGCTCCTGACCGACCCGGCCGCGCCGCTCCCGGAGCGGATCGACCGGATGCACGCGGTGCTGGGTTCGGTGGTCGCGTACGTCGCGGCGGACGGCGGGGCGGAGCCGTGGCAGCGGGCCTGGACCCTGATCGGACGGGTTTCCCAGCGAGCCCCGGACGTGGCCGCCGGCGCCGCCCGATCGCTCGCCGCCTGCCGCCCGCCCGGCGCCGTGCTGCCCGTGACGGTGCTGGAGCTGGCCGCGATCCTGCGCATGGCGGGACTGATGGCATGACCGCCCCCGACGAACTCACCGAAAGATTCGCCGCCGCCAGACTCTGGGCGGCGAGCCGGGCGCCGTACCTCGCCTCGGCCCTGTTCGCCCTCAACCCGCTGGTCCATGACCCGGGACCTCCCGGCGGGCTCCGCGGCCTGCCGGCAGACGCGCACTGGAACGTCCACCTCGACCCCGCCACCGTGCTCGGCACGCCGGTGCCCGAGCTGGGCTGGTGGCTGATCCACCAGGTGGGCCACCTCCTGAGAGCCCACCACACCCGCGCCCCCACCCACCCCCCAGCCGGCGAACCCGCGACCAGCGAGACGACGAAGAACAGGACAGCGACCGGCGGGACGACCGACCACGAACCGGTGGACGGCGGGCAGGGACAGGGGTCGGCTTGGGCGCGGGCCGCTGATGCGGAGATCAACGACGATCTCGGCGACCTCGGGCCCGAGCCCGCCGACGCCGTGACCCCGGACACGCTCGGGCTGCCTCCAGGTCTCCTGGCCGAGCGCTACCTGGAGTTGCTGGACCTCATCGATGTCCCCGACCACCTCGCACCCTGCGGCCGGGCGCCCTTCACCGGGCCGGGCGCGATGACCGCGCTGGAACGAGAGCTGCTGGCCCGCGCCGTGGCGGCCGAGATCGAGGCCAGGGGCAACGTGCCGGGCGGCTGGCGGCGCTGGGCCGAGCACACCTTGCGTCCAGAGGTCGACTGGCGAGCCCGGCTCGGGGCCCTGGTCAGGAGGGCGCTTGCCCAGGCGGCGGGCCGGGTGGACCACAGCTATCGCCGCCCGTCGAGACGGGCCACCGCGGTGCCGGAGATCGTCCTGCCCGCCCTGGTGAGGCCGGTGCCCCGGATCGCGGTCGTGGTCGACACCTCCGGCAGTGTCTCCCACGCCGCCCTCGGCCGGGCCCTGGCCGAGCTCGGCGGCGTCCTGCGAGCGGCCGGGCACCGCCGGCTGGACGTGATCTGCTGCGACACGCAGGCGTACCCGGTGCAGCGGGTGACAGCGGCCTCCCAGGTGCGGCTGATCGGCGCAGGCGGCACCGACCTACGCCCTGGCCTCGCCGCCGCCACCGGCGAAGCACCGTCCCTCCGCTCCAGGACCGCCACCCCACCTACCAGCACCGGACCGTCCACCCGCGACAGGACCACCGGCCCAGGGGCTGACCTGGTGATCGTGCTGACCGACGGCCACACGCCCTGGCCTGAACGGCGGCCGCGGTGTCCGGTCGTGGTCTGTCTGTTCGGCGAAGGGGCGAGCGTCCCGTCCTGGGCGAGTGTCGTACGCGTCCGGAGGGCGGCATGACGGATGCGGCGTGGGGCGGCTTCACCCAGGGGGAGGCGCGGCGGTGGCGGCGGGCCGGGTTCGCGGCGGGTGAGGCGGGCGCCTGGCGGGAAGCGGGGGTGACGGAGCCCGCCGACGCCCGGTTGTGGGGAACCGCCGGGGCCACCCCCGGCTCCGTCGTCGCCTGGCAGCGGGCCGGGATGACGCCCCGGGACGCCGTACGCTGGCATGAGCTCGGGGTCGCGCCGCACGACGCGGCGCGCAGGCATCTGGCGGGCGAGCGGCCGCACCGGGTTCCGTGGCTGGCGCGGCTGTCCGTACCGGAGCCTGAGCTGGATCCGGGACGGAGTGAGGCGCTGCGGCGGCTGCTGCGTGCGGGGGTGCCCGCCGACGTGGCGCGCGCGTACGCCGACGCCGGGTGGGACGGCGGCGAGGCGGAGCCGTGGGCGCGGCGGCGGGTGGACCAGGGGGACGCGCGGGTGTTCAGGGCGCTCGGGTTCGCGGCGGCGGAGGCGGCGCGAACCGGAGCGCCGGCGGTGGAGGTGATGGCCGCGTGGTGGGGCGCCGTCCCCTTGGAGGAGGTGGCGGACTGGTGCGCGGCGGGGTTCGCGCCGGAAGAGGCCGCCGCGCAGCGGGCCGGTGGCGTGTCCGGCTCGCAGGCGGCCGTCCTCCGCGCGTTGTCGGCGCTCGACCCCGGAACCGGGCCGCCCTGAGGGCCGGCGCCATGAAGGGGTCTCGTCAGCGCTCGACGCCGAACCGCAGACCCTGCGGAGTCAGCGCTCGACCCCGAAGGTGTGCGGGCCCAGGCCGTAGCCCTGTTCCGCCGCCATCACATACCCCTGGCCGACCAGGGTCTGGAGGCTCTGCCGCACCTCGTCCTCGGTCAGGCCCGTAGCCCGGACGAGGGCGCTGAAACCGGCCCATCCGTACTCGCCCGACTCCCCCGCGACCGCCTCGTACACGTGGATGTCGACGTCGGACAGGGCCTGGACGTCGTGGAGTGGGTCCATCAGCGCGCCCTCGCCCCCTCCCGCAGCCGGTTCGGGTCGACCTCCCGGTCGGGGTTGCGGCGCAGGTATTCACTCTCCAGTTCGTTCGTCCGGGACGTGTGGGTGGCCAGTGCGTCGTCGGAACCGTGCAGGAAAGTATCGGTACGGGTCACGTGGAGGTGCCGCAGCTCGCGGATCAGATCTTCGTCGCTGAGCTGGGCCGGATCAATTCCCATCGTGGTCATGGGTGCCCCCTACCCCGAAGGCAGTCAACAATATCTGTCACATTTCCTGACATATAGGCATTGTCGGGGAGATTAACCCGCTTTACCTTCCCGTTATGGACCTCGAGCTACGGCACCTCAGAATCGTCCGCGCGGTCGCGGACGCCGGAAGCGTCAGCAAGGCCGCTTCCCTGTGCGGGTTAGCGCAGCCAGCTCTGACCTCCCAGCTCAAGCGCATCGAGAGAATGCTCGGCGGCGCCCTGTTCGAGCGGGACCGCCACGGCGCCCGGCCCACCCGCCTCGGCGAGCTGGTGCTCGCCAGGGCCCGCGTGCTGCTGCCCGCGGCCAAAGAGCTTCAGGAGGAGGCGGTACGGTTCGCGAACGCCCCCTCACCCGGCTACCGGATCGGCGCGACGAACGGGCCGATCCTCGGCGGCCTGGTGGACCGGCTCGCCGCCGAGCGCAGCGTGAGCACGTACACGAGCTGGTCGTCGCACGAGCTCACGACCATGGTGGAGCTCGGCCGCCTCGACTACGTGCTGACCGGCGCGTGCGGCGACAGCGGCACCCCCCTGGGAACGCTTCTGTGGGAGACGATCAGTCTCGATCCCGTCTTCGTCCTGCTGGCCGCCCATCATCCGCTGGCCGTGGAGAAGGAGGTCGAGCTGGCGGACCTCGCCGGTGAGCACTGGGCGCTGACGCCGGGGGACGGCTGCTTCAACGACTGCTTCGCCATGGCGTGCGCGCGGGCCGGGTTCACGCCCGGCACGATCTACGAGATCGACGTGGCGACCTGCATCCACCTCGCCCAGGTGGGCCGGGCGGTGGTGCTCTGCCAGGCCACCCACCAGCCCGGCCCCGGCCTGGTCGTGGTGCCGCTGAAGAACTCGCCGCTACGCTGGCGGCAGCTCCTCGGCCGGCATCCGGCCGCGCTGGACGCCGCGTGGGTGCTCGTGCAGGCCAAACAGACTCACATGGAGGCCGTACGGCGCAATCCCGTCTACCACGACTGGCTGGCCCGGAACGCGGGTTTCGGCACCACGCCATAACACGGCGATAGGGGCAAGTTGGTACTCCTCGCCCGCTGGTCCTGCCGTTACCTTGACGGCACCCCCAGCACGAAGGAGACATCATGCTCCGAACCCCTGCCATGATCGCGATCGCGATCGGCGCGTTAGTCGTGACGGCCACCCCAGCCGTCGCCGCCAAGCCTCCGACCGGCGTGGTCGACGCCATCCAGCGCGACCTCGGCATCAGTGAGAAGCAGGCGCTCACCCGCCTGGCCAACGAGGCCCGCGGCAACCAGGCCGCACCGGGCCTGCGCAAGAAGCTCGGCGACAGCTACGCCGGCACCTGGTACGAAGGCCCGGAGAGCGCGCTCGTCGTGGCCACCACGAACGCCGCCGACAGCGCCGCGATCACCCGCGAGGGCGCCCGGGCCCGCGTGGTGCCGAGGACGCTGGCGCAGCTCACCGCCGTCAAGGAGAGCCTGGACAAGGCGGCGCCCCCCGCCACGGTGCACAGCTGGTCCGTCTCGGTCGCCGACAACACCGTGACCGTGACCGCCTCCGACCTCGACGCGGCCAGGACGTGGCTCGCCGAAGCGGGCGTGGACGCCGGCTCGGTCAAGCTCGAACAGTCCGCCGAACGCCCGAAGCTCTTCTACGACATCCGCGGCGGCGACGCCTACTACATCCCGGCGGCCGGTTCCCGCTGCTCGATCGGCTTCGCGGCCAGGCGGGGCAGCCAGGTCGGCTACACCACGGCAGGCCACTGCGGCCGCAACGGCCAGGCCACCGAGGGCTACAACCGCGTCGCCCAGGGCACCTTCGAGATCTCCTCGTTCCCGGGCAACGACTACGCCTGGGTGGCGACGAACTCCGACTGGACCGCACCCGGCGTGGTGAACGGCTACTCCGCCGGTATCCTGCCCGTGCGCGGGGCGACCGTCACCCAGCCCGGCGGCTCGGTCTGCCGATCCGGCTCGACCACCCAGTGGCACTGCGGCACGGTGTCGGCGCTGAACACGACCGTCAACTACGCCGAAGGCACGGTCTCCGGCCTCACCCGCACCAACGTGTGCGCCGAGGGCGGCGACTCCGGCGGCTCGTTCATCTCCGGCGACCAGGCCCAGGGCATGACCTCCGGCGGCAGCGGCAACTGCAGCATCGGCGGGACCACGTACTTCCAGCCCATCGGAGAGATCATCTCGGCGGGCGGCCTGACGCTGGTCACCAGCGGTGGCGGCGGCGACCCCGACCCGCCCACCGGCTGCGCGGCCTACGAGGACACCCGTACCGGCTCGCTCTCCTCCGGCCAGAGCACCTACCAGCCGGACGGCTCCTACTACCAGTCGACGACCTCCGGCACCCACGCCGGCTGCCTGGACGCGCCGGACAGCACGGACTTCGACCTCTACCTGCAGAAGTGGAACGGCTCCTCCTGGACCATCGTGGCCAGGGGCGACAGCCCGAACGCGGATGAAACGGTCAGCTACAGCGGCACGGCCGGCTACTACCGCTACCGGGTGCACGCCTACAGCGGCTCCGGGCCGTACACGATGGGCCTGAACCGCCCGTGACCACCTGAACCGAGAGCCGGGGAGCATGGCCTCCCCGGCTCTCACGCCAGGTGGTACTCCCAGCCCGGCTGCCAGTCGAACGGGGCGTCGACCAGCTCCTCCAGCGGAATCCCGCCGAACAGGTTCCGCAACGCGAACAGGTTCGCCGAGTGCGCGATGACCAGCACGGTACGGCCCTGCCACAGCTTGGCGACGTCCTCCAGGAAGGCGGCGGTCTCGCCCACCACATGCCGGTAGCTCTGCCCGCCCGGCCACGGTGTGTCGATGTGCCTGCGCCGCAGCGCGTGAACCTCGCTCACCGGCCGGCCGTTGTAGATGCCGTAGTCACACTCCCGCAGCCGCGCGTCGAGCCTGATCTCACCCGCCGCACCGAACGCGATCCGCGCGGTCTGTACGGCGCGTCGCAGGTCAGAGGAGTAGACCACGTCCACACCGCGCCGCCGCTCCCCCAGCTCGGCGGCCTGCTCCCGCCCGGCCGCGGACAGCTCGCCGGGCAGCCATCCGGTGGCGATGCCCGTCTCGTTGTCCACGGTGGTGGCATGCGTCTCGTAGATCAGCTTCACCGGCATGCCCCGACGGTACCGATCCGCCGGGGCGGCCGATCTCAAATTCCCATATTTCATGACCCGTACGATTCGCACCCTTCCCCCAGCATCAGGTCCCCCGGAAACACCCGCGAATGCGATCGCCACGGACTCCATTAACCGTGTCCGGCATGGAATGATGTGCGAGGCAGCCACGAACCGGCGGCCGTGGCCCACCAGCCCGGACCCACGACCGGCCCTCATGCTCTAGCCTTGTCCCTGCGCGGGGCGTCGCATGATCCGTTCGTGTCCCGCCACACGCCGTACAACTGAATCCAGGGGCGGTAGCTCAGCCGGTCAGAGCATCGGACTCATAATCCGTGGGTCGTGGGTTCAAGTCCCACCCGCCCTACTCACCAATACCGCGTTCTACCTGGGGTTTCTCGGTTCTTGTGGGCCTTCGATCTCGTTGTTGATCATGGCTGGTTGCTCGGTGGTTGCTCTTGTGTGCGGACCGTGTACAGCGGTAGATCGTTTAGGCGCCCACCGTCAACTCAGACCTCAAAGACGACCATCAGAAGATCAAGCAGAACGCCCGCACGGCCTCGCCCGTAAGCGATGACTCCAGGTGGTCAAGCCTCGCCCAAACCGGCTTGTCTTGCCAGCCAGGTCACTCATCTTGATAACCAGGCCATCGGTGACCAGCAGACAAAAGATCCGCTGCTTCTCGTAGCGCTCCTCGCGGCCCGATTCCAATGCATGCTAGAGATCGATCGGCTGCGCCACCTGTGCGACAGCCCCTGAGGACAAAGAGGCAGGCCCGCCGGAGAATCGGCGGGCCTGCCTGGGTTCGGTGGTTCAGGTAGTGGTCTCTCAGGTTTGGTTCGGCAGAGTGATCAGCCGAGCCGTCTGAGCGCTGGTCGCTGCGGTGTTGACGAGGGCGGCGGTGGATTCCGCGGCGGCGCGGGCCACCTCCGGGTAGACGCTGGTGTAGGTGTCGCGGGTGAAGGTGGACGAAACGTGGCCGAGGGTTTCCTGCACCACCTTCAGATCGACCCCGGCGGCGAGCATCAGCGAGGCGGCTCCGTGGCGCAGGTCATGCAACCGCACCGGCGGCAGCCCCACCTGGAAGGCCAGCTGGTAGAACTGGTCGCTGACCTGCTGCGGATGCAGCGGCCGGCCGATCTCGTCGATGAAGACGAACCCACTGTCCGTCCAGGCCTCGCCCGCGGCCAGCCGCTCGGCGGCCTGGCGCTTGCGGTGCGCACGTAGCGCGCTGACGGTGTCGGCATCCAGCGCGATGGTGCGGTCGCTGGCCTCGGTCTTCGGTCTGCCCTGCACCGGCTCCCAGCCCAGCTGAGTGATCTGCCAGTGCACCCCGGCCGTCCCGGCGGTCAAGTCGACGTCCTTCCAGCGCAGCCCGACCGCCTCCCCCCGGCGCAGCCCGCGCAGGGCGATCAGCCGATAGAGCGCGAATAGCCGGTGGGTGGCCGCCTGGGCGAGGAAGGTGAAGGTATGGGAAGGCGTCCAGACCATCACCGGCGACGGACGCGGCACGGACGCGTACACGTTGATCATGCTGGCGCGGCTGAGCCGGGCCCCGCGCCGCCGCTCCTCGACGTCGAGCCGGTGCTGCAGTTCGCAGTTCCAGTCGGCGACTCGTTCGTCGGTCCACACCAGCGCCTTGGGACGTTCGGCGTCGGGGAGTTCGACGACCGCGGCAGGGTTGAAGTCGATCAGGCGGTCCTGCTTGATCGCGATGTTCAGCGCGTGGCGAAGGGTGGCGCGGATGCGATGCATGGTGGCCGGGCCGACCGGCCGCCGGTAGCGCACCTTGGCTCGCTCTTCGGGATCGCCGCTGGCGCGGGCGGTGGTGATGACGTCGTTGAACTCCTCGATCGCATCGAACATGCCTCCGACATCCGACACCCGCAGTCGGTCCAGCCGGACGTCGCCCAGATACGGGACGAAGTACAGGCGGATATGGGCCTCGTAGGAGCGGCGGGTGGTGGCGTCGATCTTCCGCTTACGTCGCAGGAACTCTTGCATCCATTCGGCGACCGTGACGGTGGGATTGAGGTCCTGGCGAGTGCGGACCTTGCGCCGCACCTCCTCCACCGGCGGCAGCGCCTTGCTGTCCTTGAGCGTGGACAGCATCAGCTCGGTGATCTTCCGCTGGACGTGCGGGTCCTCATCCAGCGCCAGCAGCGCGCGGGCGTGCTCCAGCTCCGCCTCGACCTCCTCCAAGGCGGCGAAGCCCCGGCGGCGCAGCGGGTTACGCCGCCGCCCGTCCGCGTGCGCGGGCAACTCCAGCTGGTAGGCCCACCGGCCATGGGTGCTGCTCCACCGCTCCCCGCCGCCCGGACGGCGCAGCTTCGGACAGGCCTTGCCCAGTTTCTTCCCGGTCGCCTCGTCCCGGCAGGAACACGTCTTGAAGGTGGTTCCGTTCATCGTCGCTGTCGCGCCTTTCCCTTGTTCGCTGGCCTCGCGTCGCCGCTTGCTCGGCGTCGCGTTTCCTGCGGCGCTCCCCCATCGCCGTGCCCCCGCCGGGCCCCGTCGTCGCGGTATGGCAGGGGCAGGACGCCACCGGAGGCATCGGCGTACCCGGCCCATTACCGCGCGGGTCGCTGTCCGGCGGCCCGGAGTGGGGATGCCGTGCCCCGGGCCGGAGGGCGGCCCCGGTCGGCCCGTACAGGCCCGTCAGGGGGCCGCAGCGAGGACGTTCGGGGCCACCGGATGGCCCGGGGCGGTCGGTATCGACGCCCACCTTCACCGCCCATGTCAAGCGATATCCGCTGGTCACATTGCCCCGGCCGAGCCTGGGCGTGCTGGGCTTGTCTGGTTCGGCGGACGCCTCACTCAGAGGGCCACGCCCTGATCACGTGACGGCGAGCTCCGCCAGCATGGACGGCACAGCATCGAGATTCGGCGAAGTGGCTGAGCCGTACAGTCACCATCGGATCCCCCAATCCGGTGGGCGAACTCATCCCCGTCACTTATCTAAATACCGGCAAGAAAGGCCGAGTTCGGACAGCGCGATAGGTCAGCCTTTGGTCAAACCAGTATCGGCACCTGCACCAAGTAGCCCGAGCAACCAAAAGCGGCACGCGGCTTCGAATCCATGACATTCACAGACAAATCGCCGACAGCATTTCATGAACGAACGTCCGGATTCGATGCATTTGCGTCGGCACTTCTGAACCCCGTGCGACAGAACACGGCACGCTTTGGCATGCGACAACAAAGCTACGGACTTTTAATCCGTAGGTTCCGGGTTCGAGCCCCGGGCGCCCTACCACCCCATACCCTGTCTGACCTGCACTTTCTTGATTCTCGACCCTCTTCTGCGAGGCGAAGACGGCCGAGTTCATGCTCGTCACATGCTCTTCGGCACGCGTCCGGCACATCAGCGGGCCGGTAGCGTGGGCGAATTGTGCCGGTTTGCGCTGTCGGGTATCGGCCGCCTCAGACTGGACCGTAAAATCAGACCCCAATGACACCCAGCAGAAGGGCCTGATGGAAGGGTTAGTGAGCGGGACACGCCCCGCGTGACCGTAGACCCGTCCAAGCACCGGCCAAGCCGCTCTCGGCCGAGTTCACATGCCTTCACAGAGGCTGCGGGTCAAAGGAGGCAGGGCTCATCTGCAGGCCGGGAGTCGGTAAGGTAAGCAAAAGCCCGTTCCAACCAGTCATCGCCGAGCAGGTCCTACTGATCCCTCGCTCAGGTAGCCGCTGGCGGCCTGTTCCGGCAGCAATCGGGGCAACGCCACACCACGGCCGAGCCGGCGGGCGTAAATGGCCGCATGTAGCACGGCCCGGGCCTCGGCGTTTGCCTTCTAATAGCGCTCGATCAGGGCCGGGCCGCCGAGCGGCCCCGCGATCGCTCGGGATCGCTCGGCCTGGGGTTGATGATTCACTCGCGCAGCGCATCGACACGCTGCTGAAGCGGCTACACCGGCTCGCGATAGGTAAAGAGACCGGTGACGGAGGTTCGTAAGTTGCTGGAGAAGTTTATGACTGCACCACTGTCCAACGGGGCAGCGCGAATCATGCTGCCTGCATAGCCGTCTTCGGAGATGTATACGCCCCATGTGGCCAGGACTTCTTCGAGGTCTCCGGTGTCAGGGTCAACGATGGGCTCGGGGGTAGGGATGACACGGCGTTGGACGATGAACGGACCGCCAACGCTGCGGCGCAGACGCGTAATCCACTCTTGCCTGTCGGTTTCCCATCCAGCGATAACGCCGATTCCCGAGTAGCCGGCGCCCGGTTTGAGGATGAGGTCGTTCTGATGTTCTTGGCAGAAGTCCAGGAGGTTGACGGTTTCACCATTGAATTCGGTCCTGGAATCATGCAGGGTGCGTGTCCACGGGAGTAGCCCATCGATCAAATGTTTCTCCGCTCGGGAAAAGCCAGCGCGGTACTTCGGCTCGGTCAGTAGAGCCAAGGCCGCCTTGTCGGTAAACAAGTAGCTCTCGAGCGGCGTGTAGAGGACAACGCCGCCTTGTTCCTGGGTTCGGCAGATCAGCTCGTAAGCTGCTTGTCCGGCCGAGTCTTCGATAATTTGCTCATCGCTGAAATAGCGAAGAATGAGGTCTACTGGTGTCCCATTGAGGAGCAGCCGATCGCCCTTTGGTACCAGCTGGCCAAGTTCGCCGAGCACGAGGTGAACTCCGCATCGCGTCATGGATTCCTGAAGCGAATTGAACAACTCCTGATTGACAGCAAGCCATCCGTCAGCCTCCATCACCGCGATGACGGGCTCCCGTTCTCCCGCTACCGTTGCAGCTGCCCGGCGGAGCGCCTTAGCCTGGATCCACGGAGCCGAATCTGACGTGATCGTCGAGAAATGAAATGAGGTGCCCTCCGAGCTGGGAGGATGGGAGTTCTCTACGCTTCCAGCCACCGCAGTCAAAGGACACCTCGTAAGTGCGATTCTCCCACGCCGCGAGCAAGACTCATGCGATCTTCGACGACGAGCACGTGATCGCCTACAGCGGGCTGGCGCACGCGATGCAGCTGGTCGAGCGCTGCGACCTGGCCGGGCTGGTCGGCGAGCACGTCACCATCGCGGCCGCGGACGGGGCCAATCCGGCGGCAAAGGTCTGCTCGATCGTGGCCGGGATGATGTGCGGCGCCGACAGCATCGACGACCTTGGCCTGCTACGGCACGGCGAGATGCACAAGCTCTTCGACGGCATCCGGGCGCCGTCCACGCTGGGCTCGTTCCTGCGCGCGTTCACCTGGGGTAACGTCCGCCAACTCGACAAGAGCGCCCGGCTGCTGCTGGCGGCGCTGGCCGCGCACACGCCGCTGCTGCCAGGCAAGGACGTGCTGGCCTTCCTCGACATCGACTCCATGCAGCGCCGTACCTACGGCTACGCCAAGCAGGGCAGCGGCTTCGGCCACACCAAGATCCAGGGCAAGAGTGTGCTGGTCCGGGGGCTGAATGTGCTGATGGCGACGCTGTCCACACCGTTGGCCGCCCCCCTCGTGTGCGGCAGCCGCCTTCGCGGCGGCACCGCGAGCTCAGCGCGTGGGGCAGCCTCGTTCCTGCGCGAGCAGATCCCCGCCGCCCGCGCGGCAGGCGTGAGCGGCACCCTGATGATGCGCGGCGACTCGGCGTTCTATGGCGCCGACGTGGTGGCTGCCTGCCGCGACCACGACGCCCGCTTCTCGGTCACCGCCAAGCTGGATCCCAAGGTCAAGGCCGCCATCGCCACCATCGCCCCCCGCGCGTGGACACCGATCAAGTACCCGAAAGCGATCTTCGATGAGCAGGCCGGCGGCTGGGTCTCCGACGCCGAGATCGCCGAGGTGCCCTACACCGCCTTCACCAGCAAGAAAGGCAAAGCCGTCACCGCCCGCCTGATCGTGCGCCGAGTCCGGCGACTCAACGACAACGCCGGGCGCGGCCAGGACGAGCTGTTCCCTGCCTGGCGCTACTATCCGATCTTCACCGACAACCCCTACACGCTGGTCCAGGCCGAGGAACAGCATCGTGATCACGCGGTGCAGGAACAGGTCAACGCGGACTTGATCGACGGCCCGCTCGCGCGACTGCCCTCAGGCGTCTTCGCCGCGAACGCCGCGTGGCTGACCTTGGCGGCGATGACGCACAATCTGCTGCGCGCCACCGGCTGCCTGGCCGGCGCCTTCCATGCCAAGGCGCGCGGTGCAACGGTGCGCCGTCACCTCATCGCCGTCCCTGCCCGCGTCTCCCGGCACGGCCGCGACCACCTCACCCTGCACCTGCCCAAGCGCTGGCGCTGGCAGAGCGCCTGGACGAATGCCTTCATCGCCACCCACGACCCACCGCCCGCCCGAACGGCCTGACCCGCCACGAAATCCCTGGTCACCACACCAACCGACGACCCGACAGTCACCCCGGCGCCTCCCGAGCGCCCACCCAGCCACCGACCCGCACCACCGGACAGCCCGTGACCCGAGCACGGCGGGCCTCCCACGTCCGAAAACAGGCCCTCTACCTGCAGCCTCACTCCTCGTCGAGGAATTGAACCGAGAAATGATCACAGGAATCACGCCGTGGATCCAGGCCTTAGAAAGCGTTCACCCCTACGACCCCAAAGGGGTTACGTCTACGAGGACATAGGCGGCCGTCTCTGCCGAATTTCTTTTTTCAATCTCCATCCCAGCGCCAAAATTTTTGAGGTCTTCAATGGGCGCGATTGTCACTCTCGTAAACCCCCATTTGGCCGACTCCATCTCAATGTGATTCAAGTATCTATTCGATACGACCCAGCCTCGCGCCTGCAGGAGACTGCTCACCTTGGCTGCCGCCCCCTCGAACGAAGAAGCACCGACATCCATTATCAGGATATTTATAATTTGGATGGTATTATCATATATCGGGTCGACCGTATCCCGTTCTACGACAGTACCAATACTGGCTACCTCCCGAAGGGCAGCCGGGTCGACTTCGATTGTTTCGGGCGACAGTAGCCCGCGACAGCCCGTTAGTATAGTCAGAGCTGCAAATAAAGCTAGCGCAAAATGTAGCAATTTAGACATAGGATCTCTAAACCTAGTTGTTGTAATACTCGTAACCGGCATCGCGCGCCCATCCGTGCATTGCCCTGTATCGTCGAACTGCTTCATCGCCATCTTTGGTACCGGGACCCTGGGGGCCGGCACCGGCGGAAATCCATCGAACGAACTTGGTGGTATTCCAAGCTCTGTCACTTGCATTTTCCGCAACTCCCGCGCACCCGCAGTATGCGACACCAACCTCTGCCCAGGTAAGTGACCGGCTTGAATGGGGATGGGTTGGTATACTTATTGTATCCTTGAGGTATCTCATGTACATTGCTGCCACCTCAATGGATGTCTCGGGATTCAGCAGTAGGCCGGTAGCGTATATTGTGCCAATAGTTGCTGCCATCTTCGGGTTTTTTGTCTTCTTTTTCCAGTGCTCCCACGCCCTTATCACTTTGTAGGGCTCGAGCTGCGCGAGGCCATACGACCCGTCTCCCTTCGCTATAGCAAAACGGATCGCAGTGTCTGTATACTTCATCACCCCGTAACGACGGGCCTCCGGATCCTGATATTCATAAATGAGAACAGCAGTCAGCATATATTTATTCACGCCGAACTTCTTGGCCGCCTTTTCGATGACCTCACGATGTTCGAGAAGGCCTTTATATGCCTCATAATGAGACGGGCCAGAGGCCCCTGCGGATCCTCCAGAGGGGGGTACGATGCCAAGCAGCTCCTCCTCAGTGATCGACGGATTGATGAAGTTCTGAAATGTGGCATACATCGTAAAACCCTTGCGCTCTTCGGCAGTCATGTCCCAGAATCCGGGCGGTGCCGTCATGCCGTTGGGCATCGTGCCGGTACGCTCCGACTCCTCGTCATCGCCCCATGCCCACTGCACGCTCGGCAGGTAGACGTTGTCGTAGTAATAGTCAAAGTCGTCGTGGATAAGGTTTGGCAGGCCGTCGCCGACGTTCGAGTTGCCCCAGCTGTAGAGGGGGTTAGAAACCCTGAAGCAGCCGCCCCAGCTGCCGCAAATCCATCCGTCAGCCGGGTCCGTGTTTTCGGGCGTGTACTTCGATTCGCCCCAGTGGCCGGTGGGGTCGGTGTGGGTAAGGGGGGATGCGTTGGCGTAGGTGTAGCGGTTGGCCTGGACGGACGGGTTCGGGTCCAGGGTCATGGTGTCGCGGCTGGTGAAGGTGCTGGTGCCGGGTTGGTACCAGCGGGCGTGCATGTTGACTTTGCCGGTGTCGGGGTCGGTGTATTCGCCTTGGTAGCCGAGTGTGGTGGCGGTGCCGGTTTGTGCGGTGACCTTGCCGAACGGGTCGTAGGCAGTCGAGGTGGCGAGGGTGGTGGTGAAGGTGGCGATCAGGTCGCCGTGCAGGTCTGACATGGTGGCGACGGCGGCGCCTACGCCTTCTTGCTGGCCGAGCAGGCCGCCGAAGGCGTCGCGGCTGTAGCGGGCTTGGGTGGTGCCGCCGGCGCTGATGGTCGCGAGGTCATTGCCGAGCCCTGAGTAGGTGAAGGTCTGGTTGACGGCACCGCGGATGCGACTGGTGACGCGGTCGAGGGCGTCGTAGCTGTAGGTGCTGTCGCCGTCGGCGAGGAGCCGGTCGAAGGCGTCGAAGGTGTAGGAGGTGGTGGCGCCGTTCTTGGTCTGGGTGGCCAGGGTGCCGCGGGGGGTGTAGGTGTGGTCGGTGCCGTCGCCGGATGTCAGGCGGTTGCGTTCGTCGTAGGTGAAGGTCGCGTTTCCGGCTTTGGTGCGGTTGCCGGCGGCGTCCCATTCGTAGGCGGTGGTGGTGCCGCCGGGGGCGGTCCAGGAGGTGAGGCGTCCGGCGTGGTCGTAGCCGTAGGTGTTGGTGCCCGCACCTGCGGTGCCGGTGGTGGTCTTGGTGGTGAGGTTGTCGTCGTCGTCCCAGCCGTAGGTGACCTTGGCCAGTTGAGTGCCCGAGCCGTTTCTCAGAGTGTGGCTGGTGAGGCGGTTCATCGGGTCGTAGTCGAAGCTTTGGGTGCTGGCTTGGCCGCTGGTGGCGGTGATGGTCTTGAGGCGGCTGGCGGCGTCGTAGCCGTAGGTGAGGGTGCGGCCGGTGACCGGGTCGGTGGCAGTCTTCAGCCGGTTGGCGTTGTCCCAGGTGAACGCTGCGGTGCCGGCGGCGTCGACGCGCTGGGTGGGGTTGCCGAGCGCGTCGTAGCCGTAGGCGGTCTGCTGGGTGCCGCCCTTGGAGATCTGGGTGGGCTGGCCGCGGTCGTTGTAGGCGACGCTCAGATCCCCGGCGGCGGTGGTGCGTCCGGCCAGGTCGTAGCCGAAGGTGCGCTGCGCGGTGGTCGCGCCTCCTCCTGCGCCTTCCTCGCTGGTGAGGCGGCCCAGGTGGTCGAAGGTGCGGTCGATGCGCACCCCGCCCGGCAGTTCGGTGGCGACCTGGTTGCCGGCCACATCGTAGATCTGGGTCCAGGTGCGGTCGGCCAGGTTGGGGTGCGCGGTGGTGGCCGGTTCGGTCACCTTCTCGGGCAGGCCTAGGCTGTTGTAGGTGGTCCAGGTGGCGTGCCCGCGCCCGTCGGTGAGCCGGGTACGGGCACCGGTGGCGTCATAGCCGAAGCTCGTGGTGATCGACTCGCCGGCCGAGACCGGCTCGATCCGCGAGGTGAGCCGGCTGAGCGGGTCGAACGTCTGCTGGGTGGTGTGACCTTCGGGCGAGGTGGAGCTGGTCTGGTTCCCGGCCGCGTCGTAGCCGAACGCGTGGGTGCGCAGCACCGTGCCACCGCTGTTGAGGTCTTTGGCGGCGGTTTGCCGGCCGGCCAGGTCGTAGGTGGCGGTGGTCGCGTTGCCCAGCGGGTCGGTGGTCTTGACCAGGCGCCCGGCCAGGTCGTACTCCATCGTGGTCTCATTGATCAGCGGGTCGGTGCTTGCGGTGACCTCACCGGCCGCGTTCACCGCGAAGGTGGTGGTCTTGTTGCCGGGCGCGATCTGCTTGACCAGCCGACCGCCGTCGTCGTACTCCAGCTTGGTGGTGTGGGCGGCCGTCGTCGGCTGGCGCTCGATCTCGGTCGCGGTGATCTGCCGGCCCAGGTCGTCATAGGTCGCCTCGACGCGGGCTCCAGTCGGGTCGACACTGGCCCGGACCTCACCGGCCATGTCGTATTCGGTCACCCGGGTGCCGGCCGTCTGACCTGCTGGGGCCGGGTCGGTGACGCGGACCGGACGACCGAGCTGGTCATACTCCGACGTGCTGGTGTGGCCGCGCGGATCAGTGGTGGACAGCCGCAGCCCAGCCGCGTCGTAGGCGTGCTGGATGGCCGGGGTGACCGCGCTACCGCCGGGCGGCATGTACGCGGGTGCCGTGGCGCTGGTCAGCCGCCCCGCCTTATCGAAGACCGAGACATGCGTGCGCCCCTCGGCGTCACGCTGATGTGTCTTGTTGCCCGCGGCGTCGTAGCCGGTCAGCGAGGCCGGGCGGGCTTGACTGGCGGTGCCGTCCTTGTCGATCTGCACCTCAGGAGCCGTGGTCTCCACGAGCCGGTCCAGCGCGTCGTAGCGCAGCGTAGTGGTGAAATCAGCCGCGGTGGCGCCGTCGGTGTTGCCGCGCGGGTCGGTGATGGACGTGACCAAGCCCCGGTCGTCGTAGCCGATGCTGGAGATCACGTCCTGCGCACCATTCTCGATGGCCTCCCGGGTGACCTTGTTCAGCTTACTGTAGGCGTAGCTGATGGTCTCGGTGCGGCTGGTGCCGGCGGCCGTCCGGGTGGAGCGGGTGAGGTTGTCGTTCGCGTCATAGACGAACGCGGTCTTGCGGGCCAGCTCGCCGGGGTCCAGCGTCGTGGAGACCAGCCGGCTGGCCTCGTCGTAGTCGAACAGGGTGACGGTGCTGCCGCCGCCGGTCATCTGCTCCTCCAGATTGCCCGCCGGGTCGTACGTATCCGCCCGCATCACCACATCGCGCGGGGTAACGATGCCGTTGAGCTTGGCGTCGTCGGCAATCTGCTCCTTGAGCCGATTGTCCATCCAGTACACGACGCGGCTTTTGCGGCCCATCGCGTCCACGGTCGCGGTCAGCCGCCCGCCCGGGTCGTAAGCGCGTGATTCCAGCACCACGTCCTGCGCCGATTGCGGGTTGACCGGACTGCCGATCCAGCCCTTCAACGTCTTGGAGACGAGCTCGCCGCGTTCGCTGTAACCGAACTCGACGACCGTGCCGCGCGCGTCGGTGACCCGAGTCGGCCAGCCTCGCTCGTTCCACACCTGCTGGACCACACCGCCCTCGGGATCGGTGACCGTCTCCTGCCGGCCGCGGGCGTCGTAGGTGTAGGCGGTGACGCGGTCCGGCTCGCCGCCGGTCAGGTCCGCCAGCGTCTGGGTGAGGAGGTTGCCGTCGGCGTCGTAGGCCTGCCGCAGCTGAGCGGTATGCGTGACCTGGTTGAGCTCGTTCTCCACCCCGGGAGAGGTAGTGGAGGTCAACCGGCCGCGCCCGTCGTAGGCGAAGGTGGTCTGCGCGCCGTCGGGGACCGCGTCGGAGACGCGGGTGCTGGCGGTCAGCCGGCCGAGCACGTCGTAGTCCAGCCGGGTGACCAGCCCTTCGGGGTCGCTCTGCTCGGCCAGGTCACCGGCGGCGGTGTAGCGGTAGCTCCACGCGTTGCCGCGTGCGTCGGTTCTGGTCTCCACCAGCCCGGCCGGTGTGCTGCCGCCGCCGACCGCCGGCTCGCTGCCGTCGGTGTAGCCGGTGGTGACCGTACGCCCGGACGGGAAGTCCTGCGTGGCCGCACTCGTCTGCTCGGTCGGCTCGCCGAAGCTGTTGTAGTCGGTGGTGGAGGCGTAGGTGTTGTCGGTGTCGCCCGCCGAACGACCGTCCCGGTAGGCGATCACCCGGTCGTTGCGCGGATCGAACGGATCATCCTCATCCACGTGGTACGACCAGAACTCGATCGCGCACTCCCCCGGCGCCCGGCAGTACTGCCGGCCCAGCGTGTTACCGCGCTTGTCCTGATAGATCTCATTGGAGATGTTGTTGCGGTCGATGATCTTCTTCAAAAAGCCGGCCTGGTCGTACTCATGCCAGGTGGTGTGGCCGAGTTGGTCGCTCTCGCCCCGGATCCGGTAACCCCGCCAGGCGTCATACAGATAGACCAGCTCGTTGTCATCGGGGTCGATCACCGTCACCTCGGCCTCGCCCGACTGCTGCTCGGTGGCGATGTCACCGATCTGCCAGGTGCCGCCGTGCTGGTCGACGTGCGTGGCGATCCGGTCGGTCTTACTGTCGTAGGTGTTGGCCGCCCGCACCCGCCCGGACGGCAACGTGATCTGCGACAGCTGGTGCGTCGAGCCGGTCCGTGCGGCGTAGTGGCCCTGCACCTCGGCGGCGGTGAGTGGCTTGCCGTACAGCGCCACCTCATCCAACTGCCCCTGGAACGGGAACGCCTGAACGGTGGCGGGTACCGCCGGGGACTTGGCCGGGTCGGTGATGCCGTTACCGAGGGTGGCATACGTCCGCCACGCCGCGACCGTCCCGGTGATGGTGCCGACCTGCCCGCCGTCCAGGAACAGCGTCTGATCCTCACCCGCGACGGTCAGCGCCACATGATGCCACTGCCCGTCGTTCACCGTGTTGGCGGAGGTGATCGGCGTCATCACCGCATCCAGCGAGCCGCGCAGCTTGCCGTCGGTGCCCACATACAGCATCCCGCCCCGGGCCAGGCCGGCGCCGTTCTGCTCGGTACCGGCCGCCATGATCACACCGGACTGGGTGGTCTTGAACCACGCCTCCACCGACAGCTGATCGTCCAGATGCGGCACCGTGTTCGACGGCAGCTTGACGATCGACCCGGCCGCGAACGTGGCCGCGGTGTCCGTGGTCCCCGCCAGCGCGCCCTGCTGCGCCAACGTCACACCCTGATAGGTCAGCTCGCCCGCGCCGGTGCCCAGATCCGCCCCCGTCGTGCCCGAGGCCTCGCCGAGCCGCCAGTACCCGAACGGGTCGGAGTTGAGCACGCTGCTGCGATACAACGACCCACTGCCATAGGAGTAGGCGGTGCAGTTCGGCGCGGCCACCGGCGCACACACCTGCGCCAGCCGGCCCGCGTCATAGGTGTAGGTCCAGGTCAACGGCTGACCGTCGACCGCGTCGCTGGACACCGACGCCACCTGATCACCCTGCCAGGTGAACGTCACCGACCGGCCGCCCACCCCGCTCACCGTGGAAAGCTTGCCGCCGCTGCCATACGTCAGCTCCTGGCCCCGCCCCCGCTGATCGACGATCTCCGTCAGCCTGCCCTGCGCGTCGAAGCGGTAGTTGGTGGCCGCCTTGTCCATCAACCGCCACACCCCGCCGCTCTCCTCCGCCAGCGTCGCGTACATGCCCGGCGGCGGCTGAAAACTGCCGTCCCCGTTCGCCCGGAACCGCACCTGCCGCCCATCGGGGTAGGTCACCAGCGCCGACGTCGACGCCCCGCGCACCTCCTTGACCACCCGCATGTCCCAGCGCGTCGACCAGCCCGCACCGAACATCCCGTCGGTGCGCGGATCCAAACTGTTGTAGGTACGCGTCACCGACAGCGGCGGCCCCACCGTCGCCACCGTCAAGTCGGTGAACGTGGTGGTGAAGTTACCGGACTGCTGATCGAACTCATGCCCGTCGGCGCCCCGGCCTGCCAGCCAGGAGGTCACCGCCGGCTGCCGCACCCCGGTCGTGAACGTCAACAGCGGCGAGACCGTCGTCGAAAAGTCGGACGAGTCACGGATCGTGACCTGCCACCAGTACTGCTTGCCCCACGTCAGCTTCCCGGGCGGCACCGTCCACTTGTTGCGATTATTCGACAGGTACCCGGAGTTCGTACATCCGGTGCCGGACATCGCCTCGACGTCACACACCTTGAACGAGTACGACAACGGGGAGCTGCCGTTGTTGCTCTTCCCCCAGCCCCGCAACACCGGCGTCAGCGAATCGACCAGGTACCCCTGCTTGGGAAAGAAATCCACCAAACTCGGCACGGCCAGCACCGCCCGCTCACCGGCCTCCGCCCTGCGCACCCCCGCCGGCAAACCGCTGTCCTTGGCCGACGCCGTCGCCGAACCCTGACTCCGGTCCTCAGCCGGCACCGCCCCCGAAGGCGGCTGCACCTCCGACCGCCACCCACCAGCAGGCTCATCCGCCGCAGGCACCTTCGTAGCGGGCAGCAACGACGGCAAACCCGTCGCCGAACCAGCCATCTGACGGGGAATCACCGGCGAGGCCCACGCGTCGTTCTCCACGGCGACCACCGAGGCCGCAGAAGCCGGCAACGCCGGTAAGACCAGTAGGCCCGGAGCCATACCAGCAAGCGCGACAATCATTCCGGCCGAACGACGCCATGACGAAACCCGGCGCATGCGCCACCACACTCCGAACCACAACGGACGCCACACGACGCCAACGGTCTCTCCGCCACGGCGAAACACGTTCTCCCGCGCAGCTCGGAGCTGATCATCACTCGATGATCAACGTAAGAAATTTTTAGCTATCCGACAAGGGTGGCAATTATCACAAAACAGAGACCGGCTCTATTCGGTAAGTCACATTCCGTAATTTCTCTATCCAAAGCGTTAGGGCACGGCCGTCCAGTGCCATGGGCGGGGGCCGTACTCGCCCTGAAGGCAGGCCAGGCGCAGTGCTGCCTCTTCAGCACGTGCGGGGTTCTCGCCCGCGACCTGGCCTGCCATGCAGACCAGGCGGAACTCACGGATGTCCCGCAGCGTCTTGAAGCCGACCCACTGGGTGACGTCGTGGCCGTAGGAGTTGACGAACTGGTCGTAGTCGTTGACGGAGATGCCTCCGAGCGTGAACGCTTTGACCGCTGTCGAGACCAGGTCCCACTCGGGCGGCCCGATCGAGCAGCGTTCGAGGTCCAAGAACACCACTTGGCCGTCGTCGGTGGCCACCACGTTGCCGATCCAGGCGTCGCCGTGGACGACGCTGTAGGGCAGTCCGGGCGGCAGCTTCTGGTACGAAGCTTGGAGCTCAGCCAGGTGCTCGCGCATCCACCTCCGGTCGGCGTCGGTCAGTGTGGTGGCCGCGTCGATCCGTTCGGCCAGGCGGACGAACGGGTCGAGGCGGCCGATGTCGAAGTCGGGCAGCGGCAGGTTGTGCAGGCGGCGTAACTGGTCGGCGACCTGCAGGGCGGTGCCGTGCCGGTGCGGCGGCAGCTCGTGCCACCATGTGACAGCCCTGCCGTCCACCTCGATCGGTTGAGCCACATCGGGGAGTGCTCGAACGGCCGCGACGTCGTGGTCTTCGAGCCAGCGCGCCATCCGTACCTCTCGATCCGCGGCGGCCGTCTGCCCTCGGCGGGCGATGCGGGCGATGATGCGGCCGCGTAGCCGGTAGATGATGTTCTCCCCGCGCCGGACCAGCTGGGCGCCCTCGGGGTCGAGGCCGGCGCGCAAGCAGGCCGCCTGCAGTATCGCCGGAATGTCATCCTCATCGCTCATGCCTGGATCGCCTTGTGGATGCGGTGTCGTAGCTCGGCCACCGGCGTGCGCTGCTGGTGCTGGCGGGCCAGACGGTGCAGTTCCCGCATGTCGTCCTGGGCGCGGCAGGAGCGGACGGTGCCGGCGTCGGTGACGGCACGCATGCCGATCGCGGCTGCTTCGTCGGGGTCACCGGTGGCCATGGTGAGCGCGGCGAGCTTGATACCGCTGATCGCTCGGGACCGGACGTAGGTGGCGGTATGCCCGGCCACCGCGTTCGCCAGCCGGGTTGACGCCTCACTGATGAACTGGCCGCGCATCGCGAGGTCGAACAGGGCGTGCCCGGTGTCTCCGGAATGCTGGGCGGCGTCGTAGTAGCGCATCCACGGCATCTCCTGCGCAGGATGGACGCGGGCGAACTGGGCGTCGGCGCGGCCGATCGTCTCCAGCGTTTCCTGCGCCCTGCCCAGCTTGGCCAGTGCTCGTGCTCTGGCGGACAGCAGCATGGCGCGCTCGGCGGCGGTGAGCCGGTCGGCTCGTACCATGGCGAGTTCGACGAGGGTGAGGCCGTTGTCGGCGTCGCCGCACCAGATCGCCTGCCGTGCCATCGTGGACAGCACCTTGGCGCGTAGGTGCCAGTCACCGGCTTCCTCGGCGCAGGTCAGCGCGAGCCGGAACAGCTTGCGGGCGTCGTCGTGTGCGTAGGCGTCGAACGCCATGGCCGCGGCGACCTGGCTCAGCCATCCCACCGCGGCATATAGGTGGTCATGCAGCGCCGAAGGACAGCGGGCGTGCTCAAGGAGGGATACTGAGTAGCGCAGCTGTGCGGCGACCGCGTCACGGACCAGGCCGCCGCCGTAGGTGTGATCCCACGTGGAGAAGATACCGGCCACCTTGCGCAGCTCGGCGATGTCGGCGGCCGACACCGCCGCTGGCAGCTCGGCAGCGTGTGCAGTCCTCGCCAACTCGGCAAGAGGGACAGCCGCTGCCACCCCGAGTGCCGTGCGGATGAATCCCTTGCGATTCACATCAGCCGCGCCGGGCACCCCCTGGGCACGCTGTGATCGCGCGAATCCGAGATCGCTGTCATGGTCGACGCCGCAGATGGCGCGTAGCGCTTCTCGGTAGTCGCGGTTGGGCCAGCGCACCTGTCCACGCTCCAGTTTGCCGATGTAGTTGGCGGTCAGGTCGGCATCACACTTGCGCTCTTTCAGGATCCAGGCGTTGACCAGATCTGCCAGGTCCTGTCGGGAGGCGGTCTCTCCCGGCGCTGAGGGAGAAGACAACCTTTCGCGGGCCCGTCGCAGCAGCAGGTTGGGATCTGACACGGGACCTCCCTTCGCGGGCATCGTCGCATAGCGGAGCTCCGGCAAACCCATGAATCTGCCCCCGATCTGCCCCTTGACTGCCCTACTCGATGGCGTTCCCACCGGCGGCGCGCGACTCCAGAGTGTGAGGGACCGTCACCACATGTGAGGAGTAGCGCACGATGCATGCCATAGACGCGGGCACGGACTCCCGGATGTCCGCGCCCATCCGTCCTGTGTCCGTCTGGCTGGAGAGCCGGCGCCGGAAGATGGCGACCCCGCCCATGGTCTGCAACAGCGATGTCATCGCCGACGACGTGGGCAGAATGCACGTCGAGAATCTCCAGCGGCGGATCCCCGACTGGTGGCTGATGTACGCCCCCTACCGGCGCCGTCTCGTCGCCTTCTACATGGGTAACTGCACGCAACCCACCGTCGTCGAAGCTGTGGATCAGGACGAACTGCTGGCGCTCATGAACGATGCCGTCCTTGAAGCAGCATTGCAGGCGCCTACCTTCCCGGTCGCAGCGATGTCCCGTCACTTCCGAAGGAGCTCCACAGACCTCCTCCGGAAAAGGCTCGACCATGCCTGACATCACATGGGAGCCCTACCAGCGGACCGGAAGTGACCCCATCCGCATCACCTCCACCTCATGCTGTGGCGCGTACGAGCTAGCGTCCCAAGGCGGCCAATATCTGGTCCTGCGCCGCACTGAGCAGTGCGGATACGAGGAAACCGGACGGGGCGTCTACCGCGATGCGCTCACCGTGTGGGACAACCTCGTCACTGAACACAACAAGGGCCACCCGCGCCACCGCGAGCCCAATACAGCCCCTCAAATGATGTCCTCCGGCTGACACCTACTCACAACAGTTTCAACGCTCAACCCATCCCCTGGCATCGAACACCTACCAGAACGTCGAACCCGGAGAAGCACATGCCCGGCCTCACCGAGCCCGCCACCATAAGCCAAGCCACCGGCTACCTCGCCCAACTCCACGACCGCCTCACCGAGCACGGTCTGCACGCGCGACTGCTCATTCAGCTAGAGCAACCGCCACGTCTACGGGTGATCAACCCTGACGCCGCCACGCTCACCGAGCTGATCTCCGCCGCGCCTCTGGATGGACAATGGTGGTTCTGGTGGTCTTGGGGCGAACGGATCACTCCCGTTGACGAACTCGCCGCGACCACAGAGCGCATCCGGCACGTCCTGACCCCGGCCAGCGACTCCTCCCCCGAAATCCAGCACCCCCACACCGGGCCATCAAGGGCGGACTCCGCCAGATCGCAGCTTCCGACGCGACCTTGAGCGTGCCGCCCATCCCATCACACGTCCGGCAGCAGTCCTTTCCTTCCAAGAACTGCTGCCGGATCCAGACCCTGCCGATCGATGTCTTCCCCATCGACGCGCGGGGCCGCTTCTCCTTCGCCGGGAGAAGGAGAAGAGGGAGGCAGGGCCCGCCGTTGGTGTCCGGCAGGCTCTGCCTCCCTTGTCTCCGCTGAGGTGCGGAACGTGATCTAAGCGATGGGCAGAGTGATCACAGTGCCGCCTCCGTCACCTGACAATGCCCGCTGACGGCTTTCTGATCGGCGTGAACGGCTCGACCGGGGCGACTCTGGTTGGGCGGCGAGCAGAGCGGCGGTGGATTCGGCGGCGGCTGCCGCGACCTCGGGATACACGCTGGTGTAGGTATCGCGCGTAAAGGTAGAGGAGACGTGCCCGAGGGTCTCCTGCACGATTTTGAGATCCACTCCGGCAGCCAGCATGATCGTGGCCGCGCCGTGGCGCAGGTCGTGCAATCGCACCGGTGGTAGCCCTGCCTGGTAGGCCAGCCAGTAGAAGGCGTCGGTGGCATGCTGCGGGTGCAGCGGCCTGCCCAAGGTGTCGGTGAAGACGAAACCGCTGTCGACCCAGTCCTCGCCCATGGCCAGCCGCTCCTTGCGCTGGCGCTGCTGGTGCTCTTTGAGGACGGTCATGGTCTCGGCGTCGACGGCGATCGTGCGGTCGCTGGCCTCGGTTTTCGGCTTGCCCTGCACCGGCTGCCAGCCGAGTTGGGTGATCTGCCAGTGCACCCCGATCGTTCCCGCATGGAAGTCGATGTCGCTCCAGCGCAGCCCGACCGCCTCCCCACGGCGCAGGCCGCGCAAGGTGATCAGCCGATACAGGGCGAACAGCCGATCCCGGCGAGCGTAGGCGAGGAACGCCGACGTTTGCGGAGCCGTCCACACCATGACCGGCGACGGCCGGGACGTACCGATGTAGACAGCGATCGGATCCATCCGCTTGCCGCCTCGAGCCCGCCGGACCTCGGCCATGCGCGCCTCGTGGTCGAGACGCCACTGGGCCACCCGCGTCTCGGTCCACACCAGCGGCTTACACCTCACTGCGGGCGGGAGCTCGACAGCGGCGGCAGGGTTGAAGTCCAGCAGCCGATCCTGCTTGATCGCGATGTTGAGGGCATGGCGGAGCGTGGCGCGGATACGGTGCACGGTCGACGGGCCGACCGGACGCCGGTAGCGGACCGTCGCTTGCCGCTCCGGGTCGTCGCTGGCGCGCTCGGTGCGGATGACGTCGTTGAACTCCTCGATCGCATCGAACATGCCCGCGATGTCGGAGACCCGGAGCCGGTCCAGCCTGATCGTGCCGAGATACGGGGCAAGGTAGAGGCGGATGTGTGATTCGTACGTGCGCCGGGTGGTCGGCTCGATCCGGCGCTTACGGCCCAGGAACTCCTCCAGCCATTCACCGACGGTGACGTGCCGGTTCAGGTCTTGATGAGTACGGACCTTACGCCGCACTTCTTCGGCATCCGGCAGCTTCTTGGTGTCCTTGAGGACCGACAGCATCAGCGTGGCGATCTGCCTGCGCACTGCCGGGTCGTCATCGAGGGCGAGCAGGCCGCGGGCGTGGTCGAGTTCGGTCTCGGCATCCTCCAGGCAGGTGAAGCCCCTGCGCCGCAACGGGGTGCGGCGGCGGCCGTCAGCGTGGGCGGGCAGCTCCAGCTGGTACGCCCAGGTGCCGTGCGTGCTGCTCCAGCGCTCGCTGCCGCCCGCGCCACGGCGCAGCTTCGGACACGACTTGCCGAGCTTCTTGCCCGTCGCCGGGTCCTTGCAGGCGCAGGTCTTGTAGGTGGTTCCGTTCGCCACCGTGTTCACCCTTCTTTCGTGTGGGGACGGCTCTCGCCGTCGTGGTCGAGCAGCGCCCGCAGCCCGCGTACCGGTACCGCGTACCGGCCGCCGATCCGCAACACCCGGCACGGGAACTGGCCCGCCTGGGCCAGTCGATATGCCTTGGTACGGCCCATACCGAGCAGACGGCCCGCCTCGATCAGGCCGATCACCTCCGGGGCGTGCCCAATCGGGACGTCGACACTCACGGGAGGAGTGTCGACGGCTCGGGCGCCGTGAGTCTCGGCCTGTGACGGGTCCTGCACCGCTGCCAGGGTGAGTGGTGTCTGACTGGTCATTGATCACCTCCGTGTCGCAGAAGCAGGGTTGGGTCCCGGCGTTGCATCGGGCGTAGGCCGGGGTTGGGGCCGGATCGGGTGTGGGCGGGCGGCGGGCGCTACGCCCCCGTTCGGCTGCCCGGCGTCCCCTGGGTGCCGCTAATAGCCGCCGTTCATGAACGGGCGGTCACAACGGCCCACAGGGGCGTGCCGGGCGTGGGGCCGATCGGGTGGCGGCGGTATCGACGCCCACCTTCACCGCCCGCGTCAAGCAAAATCCGCTGGTCACCGCTCCGCCCGGCGTCCGCGCCGTTGCCTGCCCGGATGGCGTCACTCCGGTCGTCGGCACCTTGTGTCCGGTGAGCGATCTGTGGGTGGTGGGGCCGGCAGCTTGCCGAAGATCAGCAGGTCCTCGTGCGCTACCGCGTGAATCGGCAGCCCGCGCGCCCAGCCCTTACGTGCTTCGTGTAGTTGGAAGAACGACGCCCGGTTGAGCAGTTTGCCCTCGCCGAGCCCGCACAGCAGGCACACGACCCGGTCTGCCAGCACCAGCCCCGCCTCCTGGGCCACGGCCTGGACGTGGCCCGGCAGATCAACGAGCTCACCCCGCACCCGGTACGGACGGACGGTGATCGCCACTGCCCCGCCCGGTCCCAGCAGTTCAGCACATCCGGACAGGATGCGGCCGAACCCCTCCAGCAGCTTGGGAAGGCTCTGATGGGCGAGGTTCGCCCGATCGCGGGAGTAGTGGTGATTCCACTTGTGCACCCCCGGCAGGCCGGTGTCACGGCTGGACCGGATATGGCCGTGCGTGGCAGCCCCGTAGGGCGGTGAAGTCAGCACCAGCGCCACCCGCCCGCACAGGTCCGGAAGCAGCGCGGCGACGTTACGCGCGTCCCCCGCGACCACACGGCCGAACCCCGACGCGCCCTGCCGCTTGGCCAGCGCGAGGTTAGCGACCGCGAGCCGAGCCCAGCCCTCCTCGTACTCCACCCCTGCCGCGTGCCGCCCCAGGTGGACGGCCTCCACCAGCGTGGTACCGATCCCGCACATCGGATCCACCACCAGCTCGCCCGGCTGGGTGTAGGTGGAGATCGTCTTCGCGGCGATCGACGGCAGCATCTTGCCCGGATGCCGCATCGACTCCGACACGTACCGGCCCTGCCGCTGCGCCCGCGACTGCCGCTGCCCGGTGGCCCACACCGACGCCGTCACCTCGACCATCAGCGCTCCTCTTCGCGCCGTACCGTCGTGTCCGGGTCGCCCTGCGCCGCTACAGCTCGGGTCTGCTGATCCCCGGTCTTCGCTGGCGCCGACTGGGCAGGTTTGGTGAACAGCAGCAGATCGGAGTGCACCCTCGCGCTGTCCGATGGCCCGACCCACCCACGCAGTTCCTGCGCCACCGTCACCGCGCAGGGCGAGACGACGGGGTCGATCCGCTCACCACGGGCCGGAACCCGCAAGGCGATGATGTGCTGCAGATACACCAGACCCACCTGCCGCGCCCGCGCGATGATCCCCGGCGCCGGGTCAACGACTCCGTTCTCGGCATGGCACAGGCCGGTGATCACCGCGAGATAGCCGCCCGGCTTCACCAGCGCCCCCGCCGACTCGACGTCGAACGACCCCGCAGCGGCAGACTGACCGGCGGTGCATGCCTGCTCGATGACGACCAGCGCGGCTGTCTCGGCCAAGTCGGTCAGCACCGGGCCGACGTGTTCGGGGCGAGTGACACGCAGGTCGGCGACCTGGAGATCGTGCTCGGGATGGGAACGGGTCAGCCGCGTCCAGACGACCCCGGCCTGGACCGAGTCGAAGAAGGCAACCGTCGCACGGCAACCCATCGACAACGCCGCCGAGATGACCTGGTGATCAGTGGCGCCGATGTGGATGACGGTGTCGCCGAGCCGGGTGCATGCCGACACGAGCTGGCGAGCTAGCGGCCCACTCACCGGAACGCAGCAGCCGGCACCGCAGACGGGGATCGTCTCGGTGTCAGCTGCGGCCAGCCAGACGCTCAACGGCAGATGCCGCTGAGCCTGCTCGCGGACGGCCTGAGGGTCGGAGCCGGTGAAGTGGAAGGAACGGGTGGAACTGATGGGTTGTGGTGTCACGGTGATGTGGCCCGATCACCCAGGCCACCTGATCCCTGTCACCTCTTTCAAATACCTGCCACCAGGCACGAGTTGGGACAGCCCGTCACGCAAAGGAACCGTAATGCCTGATCACACCCCCGAACGAGGGGCATCGAGCCGGCGGTGGCGCGGAGTTCGACCATGGCGCTGAATATCCCGTTGGCCATGATCTGGTGCGTCTCTAAGCTCGACGGGCATGAGCGAGATCGACTACCTGAGCGTCAATCGCGCTAACTGGAACGGGCGCGTGGCCATCCATGTGGCCAGCGATTTCTATGACGTTGCCGGTTTCAAAGCGGGTGGGGACCCGCTGCGGGACTTCGAGATCGACGAGGTCGGTGACGTCACCGGCAAGTCACTGGTTCACCTGCAGTGCCACTTCGGGCTCGACACCCTCGCCTGGGCCAGGCGGGGCGCGCGGGTCAGCGGCCTCGATCTGTCGGACAAGGCCGTCGAGACCGCCACCGCGCTGGCGCGGGAGTGCGATCTGGAGGCGCGCTTCGTCGCCGCGGACGTGTACGACGCGCCCATCGCCCTGGGAGATACCTACGACATCGTCTACACCGGCATCGGCGCACTCGTCTCTGGCTGCCCGACCTGTGGCGCTGGGCCGAGGTGGTGGCCGCCCTGCTGAAGCCGGGCGGGTTCCTGTACCTGGCAGAGTTCCACCCGGTCACCGACATGCTGGACGAAGCCACCGGATCGACCGTCACCTCCGACTACTTCGACGACGAACCACACGTCTACGACGAGCCCTACACCTACACCGGCTCGGAGAAACTGACCAACACCACCTCCGTGCAGTTCCAGCACACCCTGGGCGACGTGATCTCCGCACTGGCCGCAGCCGAGCTGCGCATCGACTTCCTGCACGAGCACGACCACATACTCTTCAAACGCTTCGCAACCCTGCAAGCCCGCGACGGGCGCTACCAGGTGCCGGAAGGACAGCCGCGCATCCCGCTGATGTTCTCCATCAGAGCCAGCCGATAGCCGCCATGCCAGACATGAGGCGCCCTGGCACCTACGGCTCCCGGTCCAGGACGAGGTCCAACTCCGTGCGCCCGCCGACGTAGTGCGTTGCGATCGTTTCGCAGGAGGATCGAGCCAACCGAAAGGAGCGTTTCTCCAGGTCACAGCGTTCTCGTACAAAACTCGGACAGTCAGCCGACGATGACGGCACCAGGGCATGCGTTCGCTCCGCCAGTCGGGCTCAGCGGCCTACGCTGAAGGTGAGCTCACGAAGAGCAGGCCCAATGAGGGGTGATGAGATGGCAGCCGCCAAGGACGAATTGGCCGAACGCCGCTTCCGTAAGCTCGTCGATCACCTCCACGCGACGATGGACGCCTGCCTGAAACCCGAGTACCGCAGCTATTACGGCCAGCTGATCCTCAGCTGCGACGCCGTGGCCGAACTGGGCGAGGTGGCGGAGGTACGGCGAGCAGCCCGCGCGGCCGGCCATATGAGCTGGGCTGGCGTGTGCGTACCCATGTGGCTGACGACGGGCTGCTGCTCATCCTCGATGACCGCGACCCGCCGGAGGAGGTACGGCTCCTGGCAGGACGCAGAGCCGCCGAGGCCGTCTCAGCTGTCATCACCGGCGCGCAGCAGAGTGCCCGCCTGCGCCGTACCAGCCAGCATCACCAGCCATCTGCCCCTCAAGACTCGGACGATCGTCCGACGCCTTGTTGACGCAACCTTGACCGGTGAACTTCGCCAGCTCCATATGCGCAGGTCAAAGCAGTTCTCGCGCGCGGTGCTCCAAGCACCGGAACACGCCAGTTCATGGCCGGATGAAGCCACATCAGCGTTTTCCTAGGTCAGCACCGATTCCGGCGCATGACCTGATCTTTGCGTGATTCTTCCCCTGCCCGACGTCTGTCCGAATCGTGCCCGGTTCGCGTCCGGGCTCTCTGGCGGGATGAGCAGCGTCCGAACCGATCCGACTTCGGGAGCTGCCATGTTCCACGTACCGGCCCGCCTCTTCACCGGCTCCACTTCGCCCGCTGTCACCAAGCACAGCGCCGAGGGCTCAGCCGTCGACCTCCCTGAGCAGGCCGCTAATGATCTTCCCGCCTGCGTGAGACATCGCAGCCGATGCGGCAAGTCATCACTGCCGCTCGACGTGGCCGAACACGCCTTCGACCTGCTGATGCGCGGTCCGCAACCTCTGTCAGTGGACGGCACCGAACTCGGGCACGGCCTACCCGCCCGGCCGATCCCCTTGTATGAGCTGCGAGCGATCCTGCTGCACCCGTCCTGCTCACGAACCACCCGCGACCACGTCTGGCGCCACCTCATCGACCAGGCCCGCACCCACCGAGGATCGTGGATGGTCGCCGCCGTCGCGCTGGCCCTCCCCATGCTGCGTCGGCTCACCAGGGCCCTGGCCGACAAGACCGGTGACCAGCGAGCCGATCGCGAGGATCTGGAGGCCGAGGTGCTGGCCGCCTACATGCACGCACTGTGCCGGGTGAAGCTCACCTGGTCCCACCCCGTGCTGCGCCTGTCCCGGCTCACCCAGCTCGCCGTCATCCGCGCCTACGCATCCGAGCGGCCCCTCCTCCTCACCGATCCCGAGCATCCGGGCGAGCGGGAGCTCAGCCACCCAACCGGCCACCCTGACCTGCTCCTCGCCCAAGCCGTACACCAGGAACTCATCACCGCCGAGGAGGCGGAGCTGATCGGGTTGACGCGGCTGGAGGGCATCTCCCTGAGCTCCTACTGCCGACGCCGTGGGCTGCTCTACTGCACCACCCTCAAGCGCCGCCAACGCGCCGAAATCGCGCTCTACCAGGCCATTCTCAACGGCGACCTGCCAAGCCGCCGATAGCGGCTTCAGCGGTGGCTCGCCAGTCAAAGGTGAGCAAAATCCGCTGGCACCGATGTCCTAACTCGGCTCTTCGACCTGGTCTTTGTCCAGGTGAAGGCAGCGCGGACGGCACCGGCCCAGTCAAGGCCGCACCCGGCCACCGGTCCCTGTCACCACCGGACGCCACCGCCCCGCTCTCGCGAAGGAGGACGCCCACCCGGCCCCACGCCGGGCTCGGCGCCTTCCGCGCCGCTTTCTTCGGCACCAGAGCCAATACCGAACAGCAGTCTTAAGGGAGGCAAGAACCATGACATCCCGCCCACGCCGCACCACCACACCAGGCTGTACGTTCAGCGTTCTGCTCATCGCCGCCGTCATCCTCGGCGGTATCGTCCTGGGCACCCTGCTCGAACTCGCCCTCGCGCACGCCGACACCGCCACGAGCGTCCTGGCTAAACCAGCGCAGGGCCCCACGTCGCTCAACGCGGTGATCGACAACCTGCGCAACGTCATCGTCGGCCTCTTGGTCGCCCTGGCCACCCTCTTCCTAACCGTCGGTGGAGTCCGCTACATCTTGGCCGGCGGCGACCCCGGCGAAGTCGAAGCCGCCAAGAAGACCCTGCGCTACGCCGCCCTCGGCTACGGGATCGCTGTCCTCGCCCCACTGCTGGTGACCATCCTCAAAGGCATCGTCGGTTCCTGACGATGGCCCGCCAGCATCAATCACGCCCACCTGGGCAGCTCGCCCGGTGGTTTCGCAGTGTCCTCGCGGCCATCATCTTGACCAGCGCCGTCATTGCCCTACTCTCCGCTTCAGCTTCCGCGACGCCAAGCCCGGTCCCCAGCTCACAGCCAGCGGCGTCACCCACTCCGTCGCCGCACATCTGGATCTCGCCCACCCAGCCCGCGGGCACGGACGAGTGCAGTTGGGTGGACATCGGCTGCAAGATCAACCAGGCAGTGAACGGCTTGTTCACCAAGTTCGTAACGGAGGCGGTCAGTCCGGCCTTCGTCATGATCGGCCGCACTCTGCTCTGGGCTCCGCCGCCATCCATGTTCGCCCGCGTTCATGACCTGTCCAATCATGTCCGGCTGGTGGCCAACGCCCTACTGCTGCTGTTCGTCCTGGCAGGCGGCGTCATCGTGATGGCGTACGGCAGCGTGCAGACCTCCACGACCACACGCGAGATCGTGCCGCGCCTGGTCGTGGCGACCATCATGCTCAACCTCTCGCTTGTCGTCTGCGAGCACGCTGTCCAGCTCAGCAATGCTCTGGTCGCCGCTCTTCTGGAAGGGGGCGTCGACAGCAAGCGCGTCGGGGACTTCCTCGCCGGCAAGGTCGGCAGCCTCATCAGCGATCCCGAGGGCACAGTGCTCTACCTGGTGCTGATGGTCGCGGTCGCCGTGGTGATGGCCACGATCTTGGTGTTCGTCGCCATCTTGCGCATGACGCTGCTGCTGTTCCTCATCATCGTCGCCCCACTCGCGCTCCTGTGCCACGCGCTACCGCAGACCGAAGGCATGGCCAAGCTGTGGTGGCGCGCCATCACCGGCCTCCTCGCCATGCAGGTGTTGCAAGCCCTCGCGCTGGTCCTCGCCTTCAAGGTGTTCTGGACCGACGCCTTCCTGCCTACCCAGGCGGGGGACGAAGCTCTGGCGGTGGTGCAGCCCACGGTCAGCCGGGCCATCGACACCGTGATGCTGATCGGCCTGCTGTACGTGCTGATCAAAATACCGAGCTGGGTCGCGCGGACCATCTGGCGTCAAGCCCAACCCCAGCTCCTCAAACGCCTGCTCAAGACGGTGATCCTCTACAAGACGCTGGGCGCGGCCAAGGCGCTCGGCACGGCCAGTAGGGGTGCCGCCGCGCGGAAAACCAAGACCGCCGCGAATCGTCGGCGACCTTCCAGGGGCGGTAGCTCCGTGGCCCGAACGACACGACGCCGCCCGCACTCCAACCGGCCACCGACAGGAGCGCAGCCCGTGAACCCGTCGCCTTCTACCCGCTCCGCACCAGGCGGGAATCATGCACCGCAGCAGCTGGCGCTGCCGCTCGGCATTCCACCCCAGGCGAGAGCGTCGGCTCCGGCCTCGCCTCAGCGTGGGCGTCAGTTGGCGTTGCCGTTCCCGGTCACGCGTGTTCCCCGGCCGCCCGCTTCCGCACCGGCTCCTCCCCCGGCCAACGCGCCATGGATCCGTCCCCGGCCTCCCTACGTGCAGGACATGCTCCCCGGCATGCCCAGACGACGACCCCGCCCCGGCCAGCTCCGGCTACGTCTGGACCCGCCACCGCGGCGCGTTCCAAGGAGGCGGAACAGGTGAACGAGTCCGAGCCCCTGAGCGCCAGAATTCCTGTCGACATCGATCGCCCGGACAAGATCGCCTACGGGCTGACCTTCCGGCAGATCCTCATCGTCACGATGACGGGAGCCACGGCAGCAAGCGTCTACTACCTGTTCCACCAGGTCCTGCCCATCGTGATCCTCGCGGCGTTCCTGCTGCCGCTGGTCGCGCTCGGCCTGGCTCTTGCTCTCGGCCATCGCGACGGGCTGAGCTTGGACCGGTTCGCTCTCGCCGCCGTGTTGTTCAGCCGCTCGCCCAAGCGCATGGTGGCCGCGCCGGAAGGGGTCAGCGAGCCGCCGCGCTGGTGCCGCCTGCGCGGCAAACTACCGGCACCGCTACGGCTGCCGGTGCGTGCGATCCGGACCGACGGAGCCCTTGAGCTGGCCGACGGAGGCGTCGCCGTACTGGTGGAGACCTCCACCCTGTCCTTCCACCTGCGCACGGCCGGCGAGCAGGCCGCGCTGGTCGGCGCGTTCGGCCGGTGGCTCAACTCCTTGGAAGCGCCCGTGCAGATCCTCGCACGTGCCTGCCCTGTCGATCTCGCTGCTGTGATCGACGCTCTCGATCAACGAACTCGATCGCTGCCGCACCCGGCACTCTCCAATGCCGCCAGCCAGCACATCGCTTTCCTGGACGAGTTGAACGCCTCCCGTGACCTGCTGACTCGCCAGGTCCTCGTCGTTCTACGCGACCACTCAACAGCGAGCGGTCGTCGGTCGGTACGGCGAGACGCCTGCGCAGCCGTCGTCCTGCGCCGAGCCGCCGACACCGAACGGACACTGGCCGCACTCGGCATCACCACCCGCCTCCTCGACGCGCGCGAGGCGCACCAGGTGCTCACCGAATGCCTGGACCCAGGCGGCTGGCACCCCGCCGGTCTGGCTCTGCCTGACGACCTCATCACCACCAGCCAGGAGAGTCCATGAAACTACGCCGCCGCAATCACGCATCAGCTCCGAGCGCTCTTGCCGCACCATCAGCGCTGGAGGTCGGCCGACGCACCCTCACCTTCCCGAACGGAGTCGCCGCCTCCTTCGCGGTCGTCGGCTACCCCCGCGAGGTCGGCGCAGGCTGGCTGGAACCACTGCTCACCTATCCCGGCCGGCTGGACGTCTCCTTGCACATCGAGCCGATCCCGCAAGCCGTCGCTGCGACGCGGCTACGCCGCCAGCTCGCCCGCCTGGAATCGGCCAGCCGCTCCGACGCCCAGCATGGACGCCTGCAAGACTTCGCCGCCGAGGCCGCCGCCGACGATGCCACCGACCTGGCCGACAGCCTGGCCCGAGGCCACGGCCGCCTGTTCAAGGTCGGCCTCTACCTCACGGTTCACGCCCACGAGGAGCCAGAGCTCGCTGCGGAGGTCGAACGCGTCCAGGCGCTGGCCGCTTCTCTGCTCCTGGATGCCCAGCCGACCACGTTCCGAGCGCTGCAAGGCTGGATGACCAGCCTGCCGCTGGCTCACGACGCTCTGCGGACGAGGCGGAGTTTCGACACCACCGCGCTGGCGGCTGCCTTCCCCTTCGCCTCTCCTGACCTGACCGCATCGGTCGGTGACACGGCAGTGCTGTACGGCTTGAGCGCCACCAGCTCCGGCGTTGTCCTATGGGACCGGTATGCCCAGGACAACCACAACTCCGTCGTCCTGGCCCGCTCCGGCGCCGGCAAGAGCTTCTTCACCAAGTTGGAGACCCTGCGACTGCTGTATCAGGGCGTCGAGGTCGCCATCGTCGACCCTGAAGACGAGTACGCGCCTCTCGCCCGCGCCGTCGGTGGCACCCACCTGCGGCTCGGTGCGGCCGGAGTCCGGTGGAACCCGCTCGATCTGCCCGCCAGCCACGGGCCTCAGGACGACGTCCTGGCCCGACGGGCGCTCTTCCTGCAGACCCTCGCAGCGACCATGCTCGGCGGCCCGCTCACATCTCAGGATCGAGCAGCGCTGGACGCGGCGATCATCGCCACGTACGCCGCAGCCGGGATCACCCGAGACCCTGCCACCTGGGGCCGTCCCGCGCCGCTGCTGGGCGACCTCGTCGCCACCTTGAAGGGCACCAAGCGTGCCGAATCGCTAGCGGCGCAGTTCACGCCGTACGTGACCGGCTCGTACCGGGAGATGTTCGACGGGCCGACCACGACCACGCCAACGGGCCATCTGATCGTCTTCTCCCTCCGGGACCTGCCCGACGAGATGAAAGCGGTCGGCACGCTACTCGCCCTGGACGCCATCTGGCGGCGGGTGGCCAATCCCCGAGACCGTAGAAAGCGCCTGGTCGTGGTCGACGAAGCCTGGCTGCTCATGCGCGAGCCTGAGGGCGCCCGCTTTCTCTTCCGGATGGCAAAGGCCGCCCGGAAACACTGGGCGGGGCTCGCCGTCATCACCCAGGACGCCGCCGACCTACTGGGGACGGAGCTCGGCCAAGCCATCGTGGCCAACGCCGCCAGCCAGATCCTGCTCCGCCAAGCACCCCAGGCGATCGGCGCGGTCGGCGACGCCTTCGACCTCACCGACGGTGAACGGCAATTCCTGCTCACCGCCGAACGTGGTGAAGCCCTCTTGGTGGCTGGGCCCGCCAGCCGAGTCGCCTTGACCGTCGTGGCCTCACTCGCCGAGGCCGAGCTGATCACCAGCGATCCCGCCGAGCTGGCGCGGTTGGAGCTGCGTGACGCGCAAGCGCCACCACTTGAGCCACTCGACTCCGAGACCGCCTACGACGATGCCGACGGTGACCCGCTGTGACAGCTCCTTCTCCGTGCCTGATCTGTGACGTCGATGAGCGCGACATAGAGGTATTTCTCGCGTTCTTCCGAGACTTGCCCACCCGGTTGCCTGACCTGTTGATCGGCTATGGGCCACGTATCGCCATCTCCCTGCTCGTGCTCTTCTCGGCGGTGGCGCTGGTACGCCGCCTGTTCGGCTGGATTCGCCATGCGGAACTGGAGCCGGGTGCCCGCTTGATCGAGATCTCCTCTCCACCGGTGAGCGAGCCAGCGGGAGCGGTCGTGCTCTGGAGCCAGCTCATTGGGCTACTCCGGCCCGTCTGGAAACGCTTCTTCGCCGGCCAACCGCACCTCGTGTGGGAGTACCTCGGCGACGACTCCGGCGTGCGGATCCGGCTCTGGGTTCCCGGCACCATCCCGCCCGGCATGGTGGAGAAGGCCATCCGAGCGGCCTGGCCTGGCGCGACGACCACCAGCGAGCTCGCATCCTGCCCGCTGTCTCCTGCTGCGCAGCTGGCAGGCGGACGGCTCATGCTCGGCCAAGCCGAGCACTACCCCCTCAGGACCGACCACTCCAATGATCCGGTCCGATCCCTGCTGACCGCCATGAGCGAGCTTCGCGACGGAGAACAGGCTCTCGTACAGATCCTGGCGCGGCCCACCACCGGCAAGCGCCTGCGCCGGGCACACCGTGCGGCGGCGGCCCTGCGCGGTGCGAAGACCAGCAGCCCGGTCGGTCAGCTCTTCGACGAGCTCGCGCCCACATCGGGGCGCCACCGGTTCGGTGATCTCGCCCGTGCCTTCCCCGAACGCGCCGAACAAGTCCGCGCCATCCTCGCCAAGGCGAACCAACCGCGCTATCAGGTCGCCATTCGCTACGCCGTCGCCAGCAGCCAGGACAACGACTCCGTACGCGCGCGACTCCGAGGCCAGGCTCATACCCTGGCCGGCGTCTTCGCCTTGTTCACCTCTGGCCACCAGTACCTGCGCCGAGCACGCCTGATCCGCGTGGCGAAAGTAACCGGCTCGCGCCGTCTGGACACCGGGTATCTCCTGTCGGTCGCCGAGGTGGCCGCGCTCGCCCACCTGCCCTGGGACATCGATGCCCCCGGCATCACCCGCGCCGGGGCACGCCCTGTAGCCCCGTCACCGGCCATCCCACGCGATCAGGCGCATGGACCGGCCCGGACATTGGGGGACAGCGACAGCGGCCACACGCGGCCCGTCGCGCTACCCGTCGCCGACGCCCGCCATCACACCCACATCCTCGGCGGCACCGGCGTCGGCAAATCCACTCTCCTGGCCAACCTGGTGCTCGCCGACGCTCACGCCGGCCGAGGCGCCCTGGTCATCGACCCCAAAGGTGATCTCATCACCGACATCCTCGCTCGTCTGCCCGAACGGGTGATCGGCAAGACCGTGGTGTTCGATCCGCAGGACCGAGGTCGTCCCCCTGCGATCAATGTGCTCGCCGGTCATGATCCGGCGTTCGCGGTCGACTCGATCGTCACCATCTTCCACCGCTGCTTCTCCTCCGCCTGGGGACCGCGGGTGGACGACCTTCTCCGCTCCACCTGCCTGACCCTGACCAGGGTGCTCGGCGCGCGGGCCACCCTCGCCGAAGTGCCACGGCTTCTGACCGACTCGGCCTTCCGCGCCCGCATCACCGCCCGGCTCGACGATGAGCTGCTAGCCGGCTTCTGGGAGTCGTACCAAGCCCTCACTCCCGCAGGCCAGGCCACGGTCATCGGCCCCGTCATGAACAAACTGCGCGCCGTCCTGCTCCGCCCGTTCATCCGGCACGCCCTCGCCAACCCCGTCAGCACGGTCCCGATGGAACAGCTTCTCGGCGAGGGCGGCCTGGTCCTCGCCCGCCTTCCTAAGGGGATCCTGGGGGACGACGCGGCCAGGCTGTTCGGCTCGATCCTGCTCGCCCACACCTGGCAGGCCGCCACCCGGCGAGCCAACGTCGCCGAGGCCAAGCGGCCGGACGCCTCCCTGGTGATCGACGAATGCCACAACTTCCTCAACCTGCCCGGTCACATCAACGACGTGCTGGCCGAGGCACGCGGCTACCGCCTCTCGCTGGTCCTCGCTCATCAGCACCTCGATCAACTCCCCGCCGACCTCCGCGAAGCCCTCTCGGCCGACGCCCGCAACAAGATCTACTTCGCGGCCTCCCCCAAGGACGCGAATGACCTCAAGCACCACACCGCACCGCTGATCACGCCTTACGACCTCACTCACCTCGGTGCCTACCAAGCCGCCGCGCGGCTCATCGTCGACGGTCAGCAAACCCACGCCTTCACCTTGCGCACCCGCCCTCTGCCACCGATTGTCCAAGGTCGCGAACAGGCCATCCGCGACGCCTCGCGTGAGCGTTTCAGCCCTGCTCCGACCCTGCCGAGAACCGGGATCACTCGAAGGCAGCGCACGAGCGCCGCCCCTGATCCGCGAGCCACGCCACCCGTGAACTAACGGAGGAGATCGCTCATGTCCGCGAACCGCATCACCTTGGGCCAGCCTCGTCTCAACGCCGACCAGGTAGCCGAGATCGTCGCCCGCTTCACCCCGCGTGATTACGACATCCTCAGCCATCTGCACGAGCACCGCGTCCTGACCACACACCAGATCGAGAAGATCTTCTTCACCCTGCCGCAGCCCACCCGCCGCCGTATGAGCGTCCTGTTGGGCCTCAACGCCGTCGCCCGGTTCCGGCCCTGGACCCCGCACGGCGGTTCCACCCCCAGTCATTGGGTGCTGGGCCGTGCCGGAGCCGCCGTCCTGGCCCTTCGGCAGGACATCACCGTCAAGGAGCTCGGCTACCACCCCGACACCACCCTGGCCATCTCCATGTCCAGCAAGCTCGGCCACCAACTCGGCGTCAACGACTTCTTCGCGCAGCTCCACCACCACGCCCGCCGAGCCACCAGCGGCGCTCAGGTGAAGGAGTGGTGGTCCGAGCGGCGCTGCGCCAAGCTCTGGGGAGACCTGGCCAGGCCCGACGCCTACGGCCGATGGGCCGAGAACGGCCGGGAGATCGACTTCTTCCTCGAACACGACACCGGCAGCGAGACCCGCTCCAAGGTCGCCGCCAAGCTCACCGACTACGCCAACCTCGCCGACGCCACCGGCATCACCACACCACTGCTGCTCTGGCTGCCCAGCCACGCTCGCGAATCCAACTTGCGCCAACTGATCTCCAGCAGTGACCTACCGGTCGCCACCGCCGTCCACACCAGCCTGGGCGACGGCCCTGCCGGAGCTGTCTGGCTGCCGCTCGGTGCGGAGCAGCCCAGGCTTCGTCTGGCCGAACTCGTCAACGCCTGGCCTCACCTCATCGCCCCACGGAACGAAGCAGAGATGAGGTGAAGTACGCCGCGGCCGGCGCCGCTCTCCTTCTGCTCTTCCTCGTCGTCGTCATCGCAGCAGCTGTCACCGTCTTCACCGGGCCGGGGAGTCCGGCGGGCTATGGCTGCCTGACCACGGCACCGAGCAGGACCACGGACAGCGGCCCGGCCGAGGGCCTGGATCACGAGCAGAGCGGCAACGCCGCACTCATCATCCAGACCGGCATGGATCTCGGCCTCCCCGCTCGCGCCGCCGTGATCGCCATAGCAACCGCTCTACAGGAATCCCAGCTCCGCAACCTTTCTTACGGCCACCTCGACAGCCTCGGACTGTTCCAGCAGCGCCCCTCCCAAGGCTGGGGAACCCCAAGGCAGATTCTCGACCCCGCCTACGCCTCCCGTCAGTTCTACAACCGGCTTGCCGCGATCCCCCGCTGGGAACGACTCCCACTCACTCAAGCCGCACAGGCCGTGCAACGATCAGCCAGGCCGAACGCCTACGCCGTGTGGGAACCGCTGGCCCAGCGCACCGTGGACGCGTTCACGGGGGCCTGCGTGATGCCGATCCCGGGTGAACAGACAGCAGCCGCCATCACCTACGCGCACGCCCAGCTCGGCAAACCGTATGTCTGGGGAGCCGAAGGGCCCGGCTCTTTCGACTGCTCCGGACTGACCATGCGCGCGTACCAGGCGGCAGGCATCAACATCCCACGCGTAGCCGCCGACCAATGGCGGCACGGGCCACCGATCCCCGCCGGAGGCGAACAGCCTGGCGACCTCGCCTTCTTCCGGATGACGGCGAACGGCCCAGGGCATGTGGGGCTCGTCATCGCGGAGGGTCAGATGATCCACGCACCTAACCAGCACGACGTCGTCAAGATCGACACCTACCGGAGAGCCGACTTGGTCGGTTTCACCCGCCCGGCTGGCCGCCCTTCTCAAGCGGCTTTTCGGTGAACCGATAGTCAGGCTGAGGTATGTAGCCGATACTCTCCGGGAAGATCCTCGATACGGCGCGAAGACGAAGGAGGACCCACGTGGAGGTGCAGACGCCCTACCGGGTGACGATCCCGCACTCCTTGAACGGTCCTCTGGAGATCTGCGCGGACAACTCCGTGGTGCGTATGGCAGTGGTCGAACGCGCCTGTGCTGCTCGGCTGCCCGACATCTGGGACACAACCGGCGTCTACCTGCTCCTGGACCATCTCGACGCTGCCGGGAAGTGGGGCGCGTACGTGGGGAAGGCCGCCCCCGGGACCTTGCGCAAGCGGCTCGGCAATCACCTGCGCGCCCGCGATCACTGGTATCGGGCTCTGCTGATCCGACGCGACACCGAAAGCCCTTTTCACACGAGCCAAGTGGGATGGCTCGAAGGCCGCCTGTACGACATCCTCGCCGAGGCGGAGCTCGTACGGCTGCGGAACGGCAATCGCCCGCAAGACCACACCATGCACGCCGACGACCAGGCCAGCATGCTGGGCTACCTCCCGCCGATCGTCGGCGCGCTGCACCTCATCGGCCACAACCTCACCCCTCCGGTTGCGACCAGACGCTCGCCCAGAAGCAGGACAGCCGGCTCGCTTCCTCCGTATGCGCTGGGCACGCCAGAGCGGCCTGCTCGACGTACGAAGAAGCACAGCGAGGTGTCCCTGGCGGATCTCATGGAGCAGGGCATGATCCAGCCCGGGGCCGAGCTCGTTTCCGTCTCTCGTCTGCATCCGGCCAAGGCGAAGCTCACCGCTGATGCGCGGATCGAGTATGAGGGGATCGCGTACAGCAAGCCGTCCAGTGCGGGGCATGCGGTGACGGGGTACAGCGTGAACGGCTGGACGTTCTGGGAGGTCGAGACGCCTCGCGGTCCGCGCTTGCTGTCGGCGCTGCGTCAGGAGCTTGAAAGACGCCTGGCCTCGTAGTGATCGTTCAGCCGAGAAGGCGGCGCTCAGCGGAAGGGACCGGTGGTGCAGGAGGTGCGCCCCGGTCGCACGCAGTCTGTGCGTGACCGGGGCACACCACCTACTCCACCGGGCCTGACTACGGCCGGAGTTCGCGCTCCTCGCCGCCGTGGATCCGGCAGGCAAGCTCCTCCTCGGGCGTCAGTACGATCACCGGCAGCTTCTCGACTCCTGCGGTGAGGGCCTTGTGGATGCGGTGCCAGCCGTCGATGATCAGCCATCCGGCGTCTGGGATCGGTACCGCGATCAGCGGCTCGGCGAGGTCCACGGTCGCCGCGTACTCGTGATCGATCCGGATCAGGAACAGCATGCCCGCCCAGTTGGCTGGATCAAGGCTCCCTTCGGGCTCGCGGTCGGCCGTGTGCTGCTTGGCTGCGGTGACGTTCCACTTCCAGGCCAGCATCTGGAACGTCTCGATCTGGGAAGCGTCCGGTGTGCTCACTTGGCCTCCTCCGTCCCGGCCGGCTTCTTGGACTGCTCGGCGGAGAAGGCGAGGAACTCGCGAGCGGCGGCTCTCTTCATGTACGCCTGCGCACGCTCGAGATGCGCCAGAGCGATCTTCTTATCCCAGGTGGCGTCACCGCGAGCCGAGGTGACGGGGAGGTCCTCGGTGAGGTAGCAGCCGATCCAGAAGGTGAACTTGGCCGTGACACGGGTGATGTCGAGGCCATCCTCGGCACCGTGCCGGGCAATCATGCTCCACCAGCTGTGCAGAATGCGCGCGTGCAGTCCGTCGTACAGGTTCTCGACGGTCAGTCGCTCGCCTCGGGTGAGCCGGGCTGCCAGGTCGGTGGCTTGAGCGTGTGCTCGCCGCACCTGTTCGGCCACCGCCTCCGTCATCTGGAGGCGGTCTTCGGGGGTGCTCATGGTGGGGCTGTCCTTTCGTGAATCGTCGGGAGCGGTGGTCATGAGATCGGGGCCTTGGCCGTGTCCAGCCGCGTGGTGTGCTCGGCGAGCATCTCGCCCGTGTCGGAGAGGAACTGGCGGGCTGCGGCTCGGGAGGCGTGGGCGAGGGCATGATCGAACAGGGTGCCGGGCGAGGTAGCGGCGAGTTCGCCGGTCAGGTAGTACCGCGCCCACGAGCGCACCCGGCGCAACGCGTGGTCAGCGTGCAGGTGATGCGTGCCGATCTGCTCAGCCACCTGCTCCCACCAGGTGCGCAGGGTCTGGGTGAAGGCAGCGTCGTACAGAGGCTCGCTCTTCAGGCGCAGGCCGCGCTGGAGCAGGCAGGCCACCTCGGCAGCAGCCGCGACGGCGGCGTGCTGCGCGGCCACGAGCTGCTCCCGCGTCCGCTGATCGATCACGGTGAGCGGATCCGCCTCAATGCTCGGCGAGGAGTCGGGCGATGGGACGACTGGCGCGTGCGGCACCGCGACGTCCTCTCGCGGGTTGTCCGGGATGGTCATCGGGGGCATTCCTTCCGGGTTGGGGTCAGGGCTTGAGGGCGTCGGCGAGTGGCCGGGTTGCGCTGAGGAACTCCTGGGCGGCCTGCCGGTATGCCTGGGCCATGGCCTGGGAGAATAGGTCGCCGTAACAGACGGGCTGTGCGTGGATGAGCCGTTGTTCGGCCCGGTGGCGGATGCGCATGACGGCCTCGCCGCCGTCGAGGTCCTCGCCGTTGATGAGGTCCATGACCTGCTGCCACCAGCCGTAGACGGACTGGGCGACGGCCAGACGAGCGAGGTCCGATGCCGTGATGTCGCGGTCGGCGTCAGCGGCGTTGGCGAGTTGGTCGGCCGCCTCGGCTCGTTGCCGTGAAGCCTCGGTGTGGTGGGTGATGGCGAGGGTTTCGAGTTGTCCCATGGCGATCTCCTTCCAGGTCCCGGTACGGCCCCTCGGCGTGGGCCGTACCGGGACAGGCGGGTTCAGGCGGAGGCGAGGAGCTTGAACGCCCGGGTCTTGATCTTGGAGCTCTCGTGGTCGGTGAGCAGGGCGCGCTCGGCGCGTACGATCGCGGCGTCACGCGCGCCGATCACCGGGCTGCGGTGGTCGAGCCGCTCGGTGACGGCGTTGTAGGCGGCCCAGCGGGTGTTCCGGATCGGCTCCTGGGTGGGGGCGGTGGTGAACAGCCACTCCAGTTCCCGCATCGCGAGCGCGTGGTTCTTGCGGGTGAGCTCCTTGGCGTTGGGGTCCATCGGGTGCAGTACGGCGGTGAACTGGCGGAACTCCTTGACGTCCATCGGGGTGGCGAGGAGCTTCTCGGCCTCTTCGGCGAATGCCTCACCGTGTCGCCAGGTCAGCTTGAGCGCCTCGCGGGCCTCGGCGATCCGCCCGGCGATGTGGCCGGTGTGCCGGACCTTGAACATCGAGGCGTGGTTGCGCAGCGCGGCACGTTCGGTGTTGGCGCACACCACCCGGACCGGGGTGGCGACCGTGGTGAACGCGCCCCAGCCGTCATGCCGGGAGAAGGCCGCCAGGTACAGGTCGAGCCGGTCGTGTCCGCCCACCATGAGCGGTTCGGGCAGGCGCATGGTGATGAAGATGCGCCGTCCGCCGTTCAGCGAGCCGCCGGTGTCGAAGATCGCGCCGGACTCGTCGACCAGGATCTGCAGGAAGTCGGCGACCTCCTCGTTCTCCACGATCTTGTAGTCCTTGCCGACCATGCCGAGACGTTCCGGCTGGCCGGTTACCGGGTTGGTGCGGACGATCAGGAAGTCCTCGTCGGAGGTGACGAGTTGGCCGGTGTCGGGGTCGGTGACCGCCCCGACGGCCACCTTGCGGACGTTCCATCCGGCGAGCTGGGCGTTGGTGAGCAGTTCCTCGGCGGTCATCGGGCCGGGGGCGGTGTAGCCGAGCCGGTGCCAGCCGGGCTTTCCGGCTGCGGCGAATCCGGCCGAACCGTTGGCGAAGATCTCGATCTCGTGAGCCATGACAAGTGCCTCCTTGGCAGGTGGTGAATGGTGATGAGGGGGGTTGGGCTGGGGCGGGCCGCGCCACGTAGCGGCCCGCCCGCGCTGTCACGCGTCGGCGCTCGGGGCCTCGGCGAGGCTGAACCGGCGGGGGCGCTCGCAGGTCAGCTCCGCCTGGCCGAGGCTGACGAGCCGGTCCAGGGCGTTGGCGACCGCGCCGGACGAGGAGTCCAGCACCCGCCCGATCTCGTACGGGGTGAAGTCCTTACCGGGGTGCTCGGTCAGGTGGGTCAGGATCCGGTCGCGCAGGCCGCTCGGCCGGGCCGTGATCCCGGATCCGGCGCTCCGGGCCGGTGCGATCCGGCCCGTGGCCGAGCGGGTCGGGGTGGTGCCGGTGAGGACCGCGCGGGCGTTGCGGTGGGCCTGCGGGGCCTTGGCCATGGCCATTTCCAACCGGCCCAACGCCAAGACCGCGTCCCCGTCGGCCTCCATCGCAGCCGCCGCTCCGAGGATCAGATCGGCCAGCTCCAGCAGTTCCCGGCGCGCCTGTGCGCGCTCGGAGTCCTCTGGCACGGCGTCCGGCTCGCTCGCGCTCTCCTCGCCGGAGTCCATCGCGGGGCTCGCGTCAGGTGTCGTCGGGGTGAGCGCGTCGTCTGTCTCGCCCTGGATTTCCAGCGGCTCGTCGGGGACCTCGCTCTCCGGCGGATTGGTGGGCCTGGCCTCCTCTGCGGGAGCATCCGGGTCCTCGTTCAGGAGGGCCATGACGTGCTCGTCGGAGACGAGGTACCACTCGTCGATGTTCTGGTCCTCGCCCTCGCCCACGGGGCGCGAAACCAGCCCGGCCGCTTCGAGTTGGTGGAGGACCTCGGTCGTCGCCTTCTGCGTGAGTCCCGAGAGGACGCTCAGCGGCGCGGCAGGCCAGCCCGGGTTGGCGTACAACGCGGCCAGAACGCCCTCCTGACGGGCATCCAGTTTGATCGTGGTGTCGTCCGTCGCGTTCACCGGCTCGGGGCTGTCAGCGGGCGTTTCCGGGGTGACCGGGTCCGGGTCTCCGGCGAGGGCGGTCTCGGGAGCGTCAGGAAGATCTGCGCCATCCGTGGCGGTCGTGAGAGCGTCGATCGCGTACCACTGGTCCGGAGTCCGGCCCTTGGTCTGTCCGTCCTGACCGCCCGGTGTGCGCCTGGCACGGCCGTCCGCTTCGAGCTGGTTGAGGATCTTGCCAGCCGCTACTCGGCTCATGTCAGCCGCCGCTCCGATCGTGGTGGCCGAGCTCCCGGGGTTGGCCACCAGCGCCCGCCACACCGCCTCCTGACGGGGGTTCAGCTCGGTGGTGGCGTCGTCGGTGGCGTTCCCCGTGTCGGACGCGAGCGGGTCCGACAGGTCGTTGAGCGTGCTTTCCGTGGCGGGAATCTCCGGCGCGTGGATAGTCATTGGTAAGGCCCCTTTCCTTTTGGATTCCGGCGCGTTCCCGGCCGGTCCGTATTTCGTTTGGAGCTCGACGATGTCTCTCGTCATTGGCTATTGCAAGCCGTGCCGAAAATTTCTCCGTAACCGCAACGGCTGGAAAGGCTTACCTGTGCAGATCTGCCCCCGGCCTGCTAAAACGCTTGACTTGTAGCACGAGATCAAGTCGTACGGCTTCGACCGAATTTCATCTTGAAGGCGCAGGAAAGTTCAATAGCGAAGGCGCGCTTCTATATGACAGGAGCGGCTTTTCGGTCTATGGGAGAAGGCGGCAAATGACATCGCGCAGAGGGCGCGAAGTTCTCATATGGGCGAGCCGAGCGCTTCTCGTAGTCGGAGCGAGCAAGAAGTTTGCGGAACTGGGCGACCGCCTCCCGGACCAATGCGGCATATCCGGCGCCAGTCGGGGTCAACGGACGAGGTTCTGCTCATGACCCCCAGTTCAGGGGCGGGGAGCCGGCGGCCGGCCCAGCCGCGCACTTGGCAAGGCCAGCCAAGCGGAGAGGGAAAGTAACGAGCGAAGGGCGACCACAACGAGAAACGAATAGAGCCGCATGAGAACGGGCCTGCACATATTCGCGCGTCGCCCTTAGGCGAGTCGGGGCGCGCAACGCATCGTACGAAAACCGTCTGACGTGCAAAGACGCCCGTCGCCGGACAGCTCTTCTCAGCCGAAACACCGGCCGCAACACGAGCGACGCCACCGACCTCAACGACGAGTGGCTGCAAGTTCTACCCCAGCGCTCACCGAACGCCACTTTCCCTCGGCGGGGGGATCATCAATTCCGCACGGCCTTCACGCCGCAGACCTTTTAACTAGAGGAGTGCCATAGGTTTCGCCTCGCGCATGCCTATGCACCACCACTTGCGCACCGTCACCGGGAATCGACCCCCACCTGCATGCCAGGTGTCAAGGCCGTCACATCCATCCGCGTCAGTTTCCCGGCAAGGCCTTGGACCGCCTACGCCTTCGGCGCCGTGACGGCTCGCGCCCCTCAAGTCCGTCTCGGCCAGTTGGAGAATCGGCCGGATCAGCATGACGCTCCGGCTGAGACCGAGCACTTCGGCGACCTGACCACGGCCGACGCAGCGGCCACCAGGACGCCCTCTCCACCGGATCAGCGACAACGGCCCACGTTCCCGTCCTGGTACGCCGAGCGGGCAAGGCCCCCGGCACGGATCGAGCGGCCATCACCGTGGCCCTCAGCCCCACCACCGCCGCACCGTCCATCCCTGAACCGGTCGCCCGCGCCATCACCGGCACCCGGTTCGTCGCCTCGCCGCACGTGGGAACGGCACTTGGAGCTGACATCAGCAGGAGTGCTGTGCGCAACTTCCCCGGCCCGGACTCACTGATCATGGCCTTCTTGCCACGTACGGCGATCCACCGGTGATGCACCACAAGAAAGGCCCAGTCCGGCCACTGCCGCCGCAACTCCTGTAGCTCCCGCTGTGCCCAGAGCTCCTGCCCGAACGCGGACCCCTGGTCCGCCACCTGCCTCACCAGACCTCCCGCCAGCCCCTCGGAGGGTCCAGGACAATTGCCTCCTCCCACGCACGGGCAGATATGGAACTCGCCGGCACATCCACAGCAGGAGAATTCGTCGGCGGCTCATCAGAGATCGGCCTGGTGGAGGCGCCGCCCGCGTCATCGTTACGAGACGGCTCGGACAGCACGACCTCTCCCGGCCCAGGCATTGACGGCTCATCGGACAAGGCAAACTCCGCCCAGACGGCGTGCCCGGTGATCACATCGCCCGCGACCCCCACCCCGACCGCCAACTCGGCCACCCCGGCCAGCCCACGCCCGTCCTCGGCTTGAGCTGGAACCGCCCGCCGTGCCGCCTCCTGCGCACGGGTGAAATCCGGCACCGAACGCCCACCCAGGTCGTAGACCACCACCCGTACGCTGTGCAGACCGCGCAGCACCTCCACCACGAAGAAGCCCCGCACCACCCCCGAGCGCGTGTGCCGCAGCGCGTTGCTGATCAGCTCGGTCACCACCCATGCAGCGTCATCCGCACAAGCGGTGTCGGACAGAAGCTGATGAACCAGATGACGAGCTGGAGCGACTTGGTCACCACGACCAGCGAAGGCCCGCCGCCACGCCATCCCACCCCACTCCCGGTGTGACCGCACGCATCCCGTCACCAGGCCCGGCGCAAGCTCCGGAAACCGGTCCACCTGCCCTCGCGTGAACACGATCTCGTCCTCATGCCCAGGCGCGGTCTCGCCCCTGCGCGGTTGACGCTGCTTTCCGTACTGGCTCTCGTGCTGGTTCACCGCTAGCCACCGTTCGTGACGCATCCCGGCTTACCCGGAAGCGGCCAGCACCGTCCCCCACCTCTTCGCCCGAATCACATCCCCAACCTGTACGTCGCCATCCCCGCCAAACCCCCACCGCGACCTGCGAAATCGTCATCCGCCCGAACATGGACCACCCCCGACAGGGGCCAACGATCACCCCAGGCAGCAGCTTGAGCCCTTCTCCGCAGCCGCCCTACCGTCCATCCGCCCCCTACAGGGTGGCCACCCATCACCGGGAAGGACGTGACAGCGTGTCTGGCAAGGGCTATCAGGACCTCCTCGACTGCCGACGCCGCGGCAGACTTCTACGTGAGCATGGCTTCACGATCGACCAGATCGCGGTCGTCATCAGTCTCGACTACCCCGTCGCCCCGCTACGGCTCTACCGCTATGCCGCCGGACTCACCGCAGCCGAAGTCGTCGCGGCCTACGCCAGGCTTGAAGCCACAGCGGGTGCCACCCTTCGCGAGGCACGCCTGTACGACTACGAGCTAGCGGGAGGCCGACGCCCATCCGCCTTCACCTTGATCATGCTGGCCCGCATCTACGGCACCCGACCCAGCCGACTCCTCACTGCCAAAGCCCTGGCCACTTATTCCATCCACGACCAGTACGCCATCCGACACCCAGACGAGTAAGACCACCGGCAGGATCTCGACTTCTCCTACTTACGCGATGAACCGCTCGTACGTCCGCCGTGCCTCGGTGCTCGGTCGCGCATCGATCTCCGCCAATCGCTCGGTCAACTGCTCGTACGACCAACGCACCGCCGGTACGCGTCCCAACTCCCCCTGAATCGTCATGATCAGGCACCACAGCAACTCGCTGTAGGCATCGATGCGGTCCACCGCCAGACGCAGAACATCCAGCGCCCTGTCCGGATCGCTCTTCCGCTCCACCTCGGCCAGCCGCTCCGCGGCGTTGACTGCCTGCCTCTGAGCCGCCTGACGAAGCGGCAGGCACCATAGATCATCACGCTGCGCGAGCAGCGGCCCCTGGTACAAGCCCACCATCTCCCGTAGAGCAGAGAGCCGGACCGACTCCTCCGTCGCAGTACTGGCCTGGACATAAGCATCCTCGAACCGCCAGAAGTCCACATCGAAGTACGCCGCCGACAAGCGCCGCCGCTGCTCGGCCTTCACCACGAACCTCACGTCCGCCGACAGACCCGTCGCGGCCCGCATCACCCTGTTGATATCCCGGATCGCCGACTCCAGCCGGCGAGCGCTCCGCTCCCCGTCCTCCGGCCACAGCGTCTCAACCAGACTCTTGGACAGCACCCCGTCCTTCGATGTCGACAGCAACGCGAAAAGGTCCCACGCCTCTGCCCGCCCGAACGACACGGCCTTACCTGCCAACGACAGCCGCACCGGCCCCAGCACCTCACCCTTCACTCGCCCCGGTCCGGCCACGAACGTGGACGCCAGCAGGGTTGAGGCGGCCGTACCTGCGGCCACCTGCTCAACCACCTTTTCGACACCGTTCTCGCCGAGTGGAGCAAGCGCCTTCTCATCAGCATCGGGCAAGACCGTATCGCCGGATGGCGCCGAGCCGGTCGGCTGCGGTGTCCCCGCCTCGATAGTCCCTTCCTCACTCCCGCTGGTACGGCCTTGGCCGGCGTCGCCTCCGGCCAGCAGGCCGTCAACCGCCACCACATGCCCCACCCGCACACGACGCTGACGCATCACCACAGCGCTCATCGCCATGACCAGGAGCCCGAACAGCGAAGCACCGACCAAAGGACCCGGCACCGAGTGCGTGTTGGCCACGTCCCCTTCCCTTTCCCGCTCGACAAGCGCCACCTGAGCAGGCGCAGGGCTCGGGCTGCTGGCCGCAGACGGGACAGGTGACACCGACGGCGAGGGATGCACGGTTCCGGTGGGCCTAACAGTCGGCTTCTTGTGCCGAGGCTTCCGCTCGCGGCCTCGTTTCGGCCTCGGGCTCTCTGCCGGTTCCTCGGTAACAACCGGGCGCGCCGGCCGCCTCGGCTCCTCAGCAGAGGGCCGCCTCCTCGGCTCCTCAGCAACTCGCCACCGCCGCGACTCCTCACGGACCTGAACCCAGCTCGGAGGCTTCGATGGCCTGGCCGTGGGGTTCGGGACCTTCGACTTTGTACGTGGCGTGACCGACGGCGTCGCCGAGCGGTGCCGATGCGACTGCTCCAGGTGTCCGACCAAATCGGGGAGCCGTCCCTGCCGGATATCCTGATTTACCAACGCACACCACTTGTCGATGTCGTACAGCTCATGCGCTTGCTTCGACACCGGCGGACAATACGGCTCCGTATCAGCTATCGCCCCGAACTGGCCGCTCAGAAACGCGGAAACGGCGAAAGTCCCGATGCATGTGGATCGAACCAATAGCCCGAAATACCCACCTCTCCGTGCTGCTGGAAGCCCCTCCCGAACCATCAGGCACCTCCGGAGGCGTTGTACATGCCACTTCCGACCTACCACCCCAGTCTTGCGATCTTGACTATGTGAATCAAATACAAAACACTAAAAACTTGATTCTGGGAGAAAATGCGATACCCAAGCCAAACAAACGAACATCGCATATGCCTATAAGCAGGCAAGAAAACGGCACTCAACGTGCCCATTTGACGCATACACCCACGCCCTTCCAGCTCCTGATGCCGTCGAGGCATCCACCTCAGGAAGGCTGGGCCTCAATGCTGGATCAGGCCGCCGACCGGGACGGGAGTGACATGACCGGTCGCCGGAACGGTCTGCGCCAGGGCGAGGCCGACGTCGACGAGCGACGATCGGCGCAGGCGGGTAACGTCGGCGATCGGAGTCCATCTCGACTCGGCGATCTCGCCGTCCGGCTCGGGCCGAAGCCGGCCGCCGGTGATGCGGACCCGGTAGAAGATGCCGACGTTCTGGTGCTCGACACCGGCACGGGCGACGGCGGCGGGGATCAGCCTTGAGTCCACGCCCAGCAGGCGTTCGACCACCGCCTCACAGCCGGTCTCCTCGGCGACCTCCCGGATCACCGTGTCGAACGGATCCTCCCCATGTTCGACCTTGCCACCCGGAAGGGTCCAGCTGGATTCGCCTGTGGGTGGTACATGACGGGCCAGGAGCACCCGCCCGTCCTCGATGCACACGGCGTACGCCGCCAGCCGGAAACTCATCCGCACCTCCGGTGACGCACCGGCCCTTCGTGCCTCTGATGCTTCGCTGACACGACCCTACTGATCACCAACGTCAGAGGGAAACGATCAAAGTTCCCTGGCACAGGACACCTGACCAGCAAACGCTGCTGCTCTTCATCGGCCCGATCTAACGAGACCGGCTCGCCCTGGACGAGCGCTCTGGCTCGCTGATCGGCATCCAGCAGGCGTCAGCAAGGGCTGCCGTTGCATGCCTGCTGTAGCCGTCTCTCAGCCGCTGTGACCGAGGACATGAGATCCCCCAGGAGGTCGGGCGGCATCGAGCCGCATCTGAGGGCGGACTCCTGGACCAGCGCTTCCAGCCCTTGCCGCTGCTTAGCTGTCATCACCGAGCAAAGCTCTGCATGCGCGAGAACCTCTCGACCGGCGTAGGCGTCAAACGCCGACTCGCTTACGACCGCCTGCCGTAGGCGTGGCAAGAGCACGATGTCGTAGTCACCGGCGAGGTCGAGCGCCGTGATGCCGATGCGGGTGCGGAAGACTGTTGTCGAGGGGTCAGTCTGCTCGATGAGTTCGAGAGCGCGACCGATCATGGCCGTCAGGTCCTCCTTTGTGTCGGCGCCGGCCGCGCACCGGCAGTAGACGCGCAGAAGGCTAGCTACCATCTTCTCCCATGGTTCTGCGGTCACGCTGTCCTGGACCAGGTCAGTGGCTTGATCGAGCTCGCCTCGGTCCACGAGCGCCAGGATGGTGACCTGGCGACCATCGAGCAGGCGAGTGCCGACGCCGCGGTTCTTGGCCGCGTGCTCGGCTGCTTCCTGCCAGCGTCCGGCCAAGGCCAGCGCGCGGGCGCCATCGGCCAGCAGCGCCGCCCACAGCAGCTTGGTCACCGTTTCGTGATCGCCTGGATTTCCGGTCACCTCCCGTAGGCCGACTCGCCGACCGGCGATCTCAGCCTCCGTGCGGTTCAAAGCGGCGTGGAAGAGTTGGTGGAGGATCCGGTACGCGCCATCGCCGTCGCCTTCACGGATCAGCTGGCGGGCGATGTTCAACACCGGCTGCAGCGCCAACTTCGCCGCCCACACGGGGAGGGAACCGGCCCGGGTGAACGCGTCGTACTGCCGCCAGCACAGCTCGCGGGCGAGCTCAGGTAGTGCACAGTCCGAAGCGATCAGCGCCGCCTTGTTGCACACCTCGCTGGCCCTGGTCACGCGCTCGTGGTCGTCGAGCCCGGCCGATTCCTGAGCGATCTTCCGCAGTTCGGTGACCCGGGCCTGGAGGGTGAGGCCCGGAGGTCGCGAGCGAGAGACCAGCGGGAATCGACGGGCTATCGCCTGCAGATCCATTTCAAGCCCAGTCGATCGCCAGTCGGATATTGGACTTGTCGATGATGAACTGGCCGGTCAGAGAGGTTCGGTGCTCGGTTCGGGCCATGCGGATCGTCGGCTTGGCGTCGCGGTGGTCGCGGTCCCATACGCGTAGGTGCTCGGCGACCTGATCGGCCAGCTCGCCGCCTCGGGGGCCATGGCCGATGAGGCCCCCTTCCCAGTAGGGGCCCTCCTCGTCATGTCCGGCGCGCAGGGTGAAGTAGGCGAGTGAGTCACCGTCTACGGCCGCCATCGCACCCCACGGGAACTGGGGCCGCAACAGCTCCGTCTCCAGTGCCGGGCCTCCCATGGGCATGCGAACGATGCCGCCCGGCAGTACGCAGGCCAGGTAAAGGTAGGTGAACTCCCACGGGTCACCCTTGCGGAAGATCGCCCCTGAGTAGACCTCGGTGGGTGGCTGCTTCAGGACGGTGGCCAGTGCGTCCGGGTCGGCGTTCTGGTCGCGGTGGGTGTGAAGGCTGACCTGGCCGTCATCGGTGAGGGAGATGATGCGGCGGGTGTCGTCGGCGATGCCTCGTAGCGGCATGAAGGTGCACATCTCGTGGGAGACAGCGCGCCAGTGCTCGGGTCCCTCGCCATGCTCGCGGACGAAGGCGATCGAGCGGGAGACGCCGCCGCTGATGCGTAGCGGTACGAGCAGCAGGCCGTCCGGGGCGAGCTGGTCGAGCCAGGCGGGAGGGATGTCGCCGGCGCCCACGGTTGCGATGATCCGCTGGTAGGGGGCTGTTTCCGGGTGGCCGAGCGCGCCATCCTTCAGAAGGGCGGTGACGTTGTGGACACCAGCGGTTTGGAGGTTCGCCTGAGCGTCCTGGATGAGGTCGTCGTCCACATCCAGCGTGGTGACGTGCCCGTCCGGGTCGACCAGGTGGCCGATGAGGGCGGCGTTGTAGCCAGTACCGGCGCCTGCCTCCAGTACGTTGTCGCCGGGTTGGGCGTCGAGCTGCTCCAGCATCATGGCGACCACGGTGGGCTGGGAGGCTGCGGAGATCGCTTCGCCGGTTCCTGCATCGTGCTTGGTGTAGAGCGCTGTGTCGGCGTAGGCGTCCACGAGCGGCACGCCGGGGACGAACTTGTGCCGCAGGACGGTGATGACGGCGTCGGCGACGCGGGCCGAGCGGATCGTGCCGCGCTCGCGCAGACCCGTGACGAGCTGTGCGCGGAGGCGAGCGGCTTCTTCCTCGGAGATGGGGCTGCCCATCTGAGCGAGGCTAGGCTCGGCATCGCTGGCGGCAGGGGTGGACACGGTCGGTTCGTGCATGATCACTTCTTTCGCGAGGTGGGAAAGGGCGGACTGCTGCTCGGCGGACAGCCCGGCCCGGTTGAAGGCGAAGATCAGATGATGGGCGAGGACAGCGCGCAGTCCTCGCTGGAGCCGACCAGTGCGGACGAGGCGGGCGAGGTCGCGACCTGCGGTCTCGAAGGCGGCCAGCCGGGCAGGCCAACCTTCGCCGACTCGATGGGCGGCAGGCGTGGCGGTCATCAGGCGGCGCATCGCGGTCAGCGCCTCGGCCACCTGCGCAGTCGACGCCGATGGCGGTGGCGGACGGTGTTTTGCGATCAAGGCCCAGACCGCACCCTGTTCATACCAGTCCAGGCCCGCAGCACGCAGGAGAGCGCTGGCCAGCAGGATCGCGAGTTCGCGAGGACCGGGTCCGCGGTGGTCGGTGGTGTGTCCGGCAGCGGCCAAGGCGGCGCGGGAGTCGGCGCAGAACAGCGCATGGGCCACGTCCATGGCTGCCGGGCCACCGAAGGCGTACTCTTCCGGCTCGTAGATCCCGCGTACCCATCCGCTGATCTGGTCATCGGCGGCCAGGCCGTCCAAGACGGTGGCCAGGCTCTGTTCGGCTGTTTCGTCGTTGGGGGTGACGCGCAGTCGAAGACCGCCCTGTTTGTACAGGAAGTGGTAGCCCTCGATCATGCCGTCTCCCTCAGCTCTGGTCAGCTCGAGTGCGAGCCAGGCGAGCGTGACCGGCGAAAGCCCGTGGCGGGTGTGGCTCCGGTTCACGCCGGTGAGGGTGGCCTGCAGCCAGGCAGGCCGCTCGGCCATCCGTAGCAGGGCCGCCTCCCCAGCGGTTCTGTACGCCTCAACCGCGTGACTGAGGTCGGGTTCGGAGAGCTGGAAGCGACCGGCGACGGCATCGGAGGGCTCCCCGGCCAGGACAGCGAGCACGGCCGGTCCGACGGTGCGAAGGTCAAGCTGTGAAGGCATGGATAGTGCTCCCGACGTGTGGGGTTAGACGACCAGCAGGGCGCGATCCCAGCCCGTGCTCGGCCGTACGGACAGAGCGTGCAGAGCCAGGGCGGTGCCCGCCTTGCCCTCCATCCAGCCCGGATCGCGCTGGCCGGTGAGGCGATGCGTGAGTGCCTCGATCAAGGGAGCGATCGTGCTGGTGAGCGGGTTCGGGGTGGACGAATCAGCGGCCATGAGCCCAGCGATGTGGATCACACCGGCGTGCCCATGGCACAGGGAGGTGTCTTCGATCAGGCGCAGTTGCTCGGGATCGCTCAAGGCCGCGGCGCCGGCGAGCTCAGCTTCTGCTTGGCGTCGTGGGTCGCCGAGTGCGAGCGCGGCCAGTTGCTGGGCGCGGGCCACGCCCAGGGTTCCGTAGCACCAGGAGGGGCGCCGGGGTTGCTCCTCGATCGCCCCTTTGGCGTGCAGTTGCTGTCGGGTGATCCAGTACGGCCACCACGGGCCGACCCGCCTGTGGTGTTGCCACAGGTCCAGCCAGGCCAGGATCCGCGCGATGGCGCTGGCGTGCCCTGTGATCGTGAGTCCCCGACGGTGGGCGAGAGCGAGCACGGCCAGTACTCCGGCGATCCCGTGTGCCATGCCGGTGTTGGCGTGACCGCCCGGGTACTCGGGGGAAAGCGTGCCGTCGGGCCCCATATCGCTCCACCAGCCGGGCAGCAGTTCGTCGCCGTCGGCAACGGGTTCGGTCAAGGCCACCAGGTGGGCCAGCACCTTTTCGAGCGGGCTGGCGGTGGGATCGGCCCGGCAGAGCAGGAGGGCGCCGAGCCCGGCCAGGCCTCGGATGCTGTCGAACTCGGCCAGCGACGGCCGCTGCCGCCGGTTCAGGCGGTGCCGGGCTGCCTCCAGGCGGTGGTCGATGACGCGGTTGGTGGCCTTCTCCAGGGTGGGCAGGTTGTGCGTGGCCAGGCCAGGAAAGTGCGGGGCGGCGGCGTGCATGACGAACTCCACGGCGGGGGCTCCGTAGTAGAGCGCGGCGTTGGAGCCGATGCTGAGCTCGCCGGTGGTGACGAACCGCAGCCAGTGCTGCGCTTGGCTCTGAGGTCCGCGGCCTGTTGCCGCGCGCTCGATATGCAGCAGCGCGATGCCGGCGCCGCCGTGCGCGAGGGACTGTGGCCACCAGTTGGGCAGGTGGCCACCGAGGTGTGGCGGCACGGCGAGCTCATCGGCGAGGCGGTCCGCGATCTCTTCGGCGGTCGGGGAGAGCGCGGGCGGCGTGATGGCTGGGGCGGTGGGGGTCACGCTTCTCCTTCGGCGTGCAGGTAGGCGAGGGCGGCGGTGCGCGCCAAGCGCAAACTGGTGCGGTGATGGACGTCATCGACGCCCCTGGCGCGCACAGCGTGGGCGTGAAGGATCGCGGCGAGACTCGCGTCCAGGTCGCTGCCTGCGTCTTGGATTGCCGTTCGCCGGTAGGTGGCCAGTGCTTGGGCGCGTTCTCGCCACGCCTGCTGGGCGGCCGGCGTGGTGTCGAGCGCGGTGTGCAGGGCGGCGAAGTCGTCAGCCGGATCGGCCAAGCGGATCGATTCAGCGTGCACGGCGCGGGTCACTGGTGGCGGAGCGGGCTCCGGCCGGGCGTGCTCGGCGAGCCAGTGCATCGCGCGGCTGGGCGTACCGAAGAAGCCGGTGGCGAGCGCGGCGATGTTCGCCGCACCGAGCACCGCCGCGTTCACCGAGTGAGGTGTGGTGAGCTGCGCGAGGACCACGCGAGAGTCGGTGTGGAACACGCGCTCCGCCGTCGCCAGCGCCTCCCCGCTCCCCCACCGTCCGGTGTGTGGGGTGTAACCCGTCAGCTGGAGCTCGCGCAGCAGCCCTTGAGCGCGAAGCCCGTTCGCCCAGGCGCCGAGCGCCTCGGCGGCCGTCCCGAAGGCCGCTTCCTCGGGCAGCGTGATGTGCAGCCGCAGGCGCGGCTCCGGGGCGTTGATGCGGTCGAACCACCACAGCGCGCCGGGGACGAGGGATGCCATCAGTTCTGGTATGTGGAGGAGGACGTGGGTTTGTGCCTCTGGGTCGACCGACAGCTCGGTATCCAGGCGTGGACGGGTTGCGGGCATGGATCCGTGGCTTCGGGCGTGGATCATGGCGGAGGCGCGCACGTGCCGTGGCGGCGCGGGAGGTTGAGTGGAGATCAGCGGGACGACGAGGCTGTGGGCTCGCCCGTTGATCCACCCGAGGTCGCTGGGCTCGGGGGCTTCGATCAAGGTTGCTCGCCAGGTCCGGTCCAGGTGGTCACGTAGCAGTTCGGCCGGACCATCCTGATCGAGATTGAGGAGAAGGTGCTGGTCTCCCTCCGCGAGTAGGACGCGCGAGGGAACATACCGCCGCTCCCGCCACGCGTGCAGCGCCTGAATCCACTCGGGTAGGGGCGCTCGTGGGCCGGGCAGCTCCGTGCAGGCAAGCCTCCAACGAGCAGGAATCATGACGATGCGGCCGTAGCGCAGAGCGGGCAGGAACGGCAGCACGCTGGCCGCACCCCAGTCGAACCCGGTGACCTGGGCGACGCCGGCGCGGGCGATCTCGGCCAGGAACCGGCCCAGCGGCGGAGTGTGTACGGCGGTCCGGTAATTCAGGGAGGTGGGTGCCAGCGTTTCGACCGCGCAGCCGCGCGACAGCGAAGCGAGAAACAGCCGGTGATCCTCTCCGCAACCGACCGCCAGATCGTCTACCGGGATCGGGCGAGCGGCCTGGTCGGGGTATTCGCCCAGGCTGATGATCGATGGCAGCATGCGAGGGGACCGCACCACGTGATCGGCCCGCAGGCGTAGCGGAGCGAACGACAACTGTGCGGTGGTGGCCTCGGCGGTGACGGTGGACAGGTGCGTGAACGCGGCGACCATCCGCGCCTGATCGTCCGGCTCCAGAAGGGGGATGAAGCGGCCGGTCATGGTGGCGGCGGCGCGGGAGACACCGAGGACCCGCACGATGAACCTTCCCGTGGACAAGGCGTCGTGCGATTCGGCGAGCACCTGGACGTTGAGCTCCAGATGGGGCGGCCACCGTACCTGCTGCCCGTTTGAGGCGGCTTGCAGATCGGCGATCATCGTGTCGGTCAGAGGGACCTCGGTGACGCGGTCGAGCGCAGCGCGCTGGGCCAGGGCGAGGAGATTCTCATCGCGCGGCGTGTGGACCGGCGGAGGCTGGGGCGCGGAGGTGGAGTATCCGTTCGGGTAGCCCAATCCGGCGAGTGGATCCACGAGTTCGGCGACCGGGACCAGCGTTCCAGGACCGTACCGGCCCGCGAACCGTTCGGCGTACTCACGCCAGGCCGGGCTCCCCTGCGGATAGGCAGCCAGGCGCGCCAGCACCCCGGCCGCGATCTCCACTTCACGAGCGACCGCTTCCGGCAGCACGACTCGGCCATCCAGCCGTACGTCCACGGCCAGCGGTGCGCCGATCACTGGCGCAAGGCCGCGCATTCTCTCGGCCACGACCGCGCGCAACGTCCGACTCGGGCCGGAGAACACCGGCGCCTTTCCTGCGTCCTCCATACATGCGTGGATTTCGTCCAACGCCTGCAGTTGCGGCAGGGTGTCCACGCCGAGCGTGTTGAGCTGGTCGAGAAGATATCCGAGCGGGTCGGGCACCGTTGCGGGTGCGCGCAAGACGCTGATCAGCGCCCGCTGCTTGACCAGGTCGGCGAGCAGTGCGTGGGTCTTGTCCGGGGGCGCGCCCTGGAACTCCGCCGCCAGTTTCGCGGCAAGATCTGCGAACCTCACCGGTGACGCCGCGGTGGCCAAGGCGAAGGTCACTGCGCGGGTCAGCCGCAGGCAGACCTCGGCCGGGGCTGAGCCGTCGGCTGCCGAAGCAGGAATGCGCAGCCGGTCGCCGACGACTCGGCCCAGGATGTTGGTGACGACGGGAAGGCGGGGCAGCAGCACCGGGTCTTGCTCCAGGAGTGAGATCACCTCATCCAGCCAGCGGGCATCCGGCCGCAGCCGGCCGCGATGCTGCTGGCCGAACCGTACGTCGGGCATGGTCGCGAACCTGGCGGGGATAACGCCCGCGAACATGCCGTACGGGGTGGCGCGCGATCCGGCCCGTAGTACGTAGCGGGCGAGCGCGAGCGCCATCCGCCGCGCTCGGCGCTCGTCCACCACCGCGCCGCCGACCACAGCCTCGATCCGGGAGGCAAGAGCCGGGCTCGCGACCTCAACGGAATCAGCGACCCAAGAGTCGGCCCAGGCCAGACGCAGCCATGCAACCCACCGCTCAGCACCGGCTCTGGCCGAGTCCTGCGGCGTCGGCCAAAGCGGTAGCGCCGATTCAACCGGCTGCGTGGCGGCGCGCAGCTGCGCGGCCTCAACACGCCGGTACTCGTATCGGTTCTTGCCGGGTGGCATCACGGAGTCTTTCTGGTCATGGCGGCGGAGCGGATGTGATCGCAGACTCGGCCTGCGTCAGGGGCGGTTAGGCGCCGGAGGACGTGGTGCAGGCGCTCGGGCAGGTGGTGCCGCAGTTGTCGTCCGTCATGGCGATCACCATGTTCGCGTTCGGCCCGTGTTCGATGAAGGTGATGTCCAGCGTGAACAGGTCCTCGAGATCCGTGCTGGAGCTCGTCAGGACCGGCGTCTGAGCGGTCATGATCTTCCTTTCTCAATAGGGGTGGTTGATTCCCGTGGCCTGGACCGTCTCCAGGCCACGAGCTTGGGGAGTGCCGCGGGCCGGCAGAAGCCACGCAGCCGCGGTCATGGGCAGTCGCCGCCGGCCACGGTAAGCAGGACGAGCTCGGCGAGCGGTTCCGGCAAGGGCCGCTTCCGGCACTCGCGATAGTGGGCCAGCAGTCGCGGAGCTGCTGTGGCGGGAGTCCAGGCCATCGTCCACAGGGCGCTTCCGCGCGCGCTGGGGTGGGGAGCCTGCCACCAGATCCTCTGCCCGTCAGTCATGGCAACGAGGTAGGGCCACAGCGAGACGGCCGCCTTGTTCTTGCCGCCTAGGACGTGGGAGGGGACGTTCAAGTGCTCCAGCGTGGTCTGCAGTTCGCAGGCCATCGCCATGGCCGATCCCGCGCCGTCGCCTGGCAGACACGCGGTGCTCAGCGTCGCGGACGGCGGGTTGGCGGGGAGGGCCTGCGCTTGGGACATCTCAGCGATGTCCTGGAGGTGCTCGACTGAAACCATGGGGAGTCTTCCTGCCGATGGGGTGTTGGCCCGTCACCGGCACATTAGGCTCGCCCCTCTCGCCGTCCCCAGCGGTGTGACGGTATGTGACAAGGGACCTACGGGAGCGTCTCGGCAGCGGCCTCGATGAGCTGCCGCGCACGCGCCCCATAGACCGCTGTCTCGGCCATCGTCGCGAAGACCTGGGCATACATCGCGATCTCATGCGGCTGAGTGATCGTCAGATAGCCCGACACCAGCTCGACGCTGACCTGCTCGCTGTCGAAGATCCAGAAGTCCTCAACGGGACGCGAGCCATCACGATCGGGCCCGCTGGGGATCACGCCGAGCGAAACGGAGGGCAACGTGGAGATCTCACGCAAATGAGCGAGCTGAGCGGCGACGACCGCTGCCCCGCCCACGCCGGTTCTCAGCACGGATTCCTCGATCAAGAAGGCGAACGTCCGACCGCCACGGCGCAAGATGCGTTGGCGGTCCATCCGGACCGCGACGGCCGCGTCCACGTCGTCGATGATTCCGCGTCGCCGGGCGACTGCTTGGAGCAGGACGCGTGTCGTTGCCTCGGTCTGGATCAGGCCGGGGATCACCCAAGAGGAGTAGGCGCGGAACATTCTGGTGCGGTCGAAGAGGGGGCGTACCGCCTCTTGGGGTCGGCGGAGCCCGGCGCGTTCCATTCGGCGCCACTCGATCCACATGCCTTCGACGGCATGCAAGGCGGCGACGAGATCGGCCGCCTTCTGTTCCGCGTCGCAGATCTGACACCACGTGCGGATGTCTTGGACGGATGGGGATCTCCGCGCATGCTCGATCTGGGAGATCTTCGTCCTGTCCCACCCGGCGGCGGCCGCGAGCGCGACCGCCGTCAGGCCGGCCTCCTCACGGAGTTCGCGGAGTTCTCTGGCAAGGGCCTGCCTTGCCTGCTGAGCGCTGGATGAGGTGGACATATACGCAAGTTGCGGGCGACGTCGGATTACTTCAGCTCATAGTCTTCATGAGGGATCGCGCGTTCCCACACGGCCTTGAAGGCCGCGGCGCACAGCTTGATCACGCTGGGTTCGGCGCGGAGTTCCTTGTCCCCGGACGAGCCGTCTCCGGCGAAGTGGTTGAACAGCACCGCCCTGTCGTCGAACAGCCAGAAGTCGTTACCGGGCAGGCACAGGTCCGAGGCGTGCCTGCGAGGAAGCCACCGCACCGACTCGCCGGAGCCGATGTTGAGGCGTGCCGTCAGCGCGTGCTCGTACCTGATGTAGTCGGTCACGGGCTCGGAGACGATCCTCGCGCGCCGTACGACCACCCCACGAGCCGCCATTCCACCGACCAGCTCCCCCCATTCGGGCCACCGTTCGAGGGGGTCGAACATGTCGCCGCCCCGCCATCGCAGGTAGTCAGGGTCGGCAGGCGTGTACGCATCCCGCATCTCCAGATGCACTGCCGATGAGGTGCACCCTCGCATCAGGTCGATGAAGGACTGCGGTACCGGAGCCGGTGACGTGGCGTGGTTAGGCAGCACCGGCGACCCCGTGCCGGCCTGGTCCTTGGCGACCGCGTTCGTATCTGCCACTGACGGCCTCCAGAATGATCGACGCCATGATCGGCGGGAGCTTGACGACGGACTCGTGCGCGCCGATGGGGCTGTGGGCTGCCACCTCGGCGAGCGCGACGGGATCCGTCACCGTTTCACCCTGGAACCAGAACTCGCCGGTGTCCTCATCGACGTACACCGCCGGACACTCGTTCACCGGAGTGTTAGGAGTGATCCCAACGAAACTTAGCCGCATCGTGCCCTCCGCTGTCGGATGTGTGACCAAACGTGACCAGGGCAGCTCTCAGCTTCACCCGTCCCCATACCGAGGATCAAGGGAGCGTCCGAACCGCCGGGTTCTCCTCCGCCGTGAGCTGTCGTCTCCTGGCCCCACCCCGATGGTCCGTGCGTACGACGGCCACGTCATTGCGCTTGGCGGCGGGCGTCATTGCGGGCAGGGGTCAATGCTGGAGGTTGTGGCTGTCCATGCTCGTGTCTCTGAGTTACGGTGCAGTCCCAGACAGGTAGCGCACCTCGGAGGCACGGGAGATGCCAGCGGTCACTCGAGCGCGGCGTACCGAGATCCAGCGCGAAGCGGCGCGGATCCGCCAGCGGGGCCAGCTGGACCGCTTTCCGGTCGAGCGCATCGTCACCGCGATGTGTTCGGCCATCCCGGAGGTGTCCGCTCTGGAGGCGTGGCGGCTGGCATTGGGGTGGACGCGCACCGAGGCGGTTCAGCAGGTCGCCGAGCAGTACGTCTCCGATGGGCTGCTGCCGCCTGGCCTGTCCCAGCAGCAGCTCTGCCGATTCGAGCATGGACAGGACAGGCCGGGAAGCGAGTACTCGACCATGCTCGCCCGCGCGTACGGGGCTGACCCGGCGCAACTTGGGCTCACGATCTGCGGCTGCAACCTCGCCAACGGTCATGTTGATCTCGGGTACGGTCAGCCTCATAAGACTCCGACCGCTTGGGCGCACCCCCCATATGAGGTGGAAACGATGAGCACAGCCGCCGGGCTACCTGCCGTCCGCGAGTCCCTCCACCTTGCCGTCCTCGAATATCCCGAGGGCGGGGCCGTAGTGGTAGAGGTGGCCGAAGCCGCCGTCACCCACTACGCGCTGAACTACTCCAAGCACCCGCCGGCCATCCTGTTCAGCGAGGTACACGCCGCCCGTAGCCTGCTCATGAGTCCCATGGCGGCCGTCTCCGGGCAATCCGGTGGCGTCGAGCTGCGCCGCCTGCTGGGGTGGATGTCCGCCTTGCTCGGCAACCTGGCGTTCCACTTGGGAGATCATTCAGGCGCGCGAACGCATCTGCTGACGGCCACCCACCTAGGCAGCAGCACAGGTGATCAACGTCTGACCGCCTGGGCGTACGGGGCGCAGAGCATGACCACCCGCGAACACGGCAACCCCGAAGATGCCCTGCTCCTGGCCGAACAAGGGGTGACGCTCGCAGTGGACGATCTCCAGCGGGCGCAACTCCTCGCCTGGGCGAAGTTGCCGGCCTTGGCCGCCCAAGGCCGATCCGACGACGCGAACGCCGTCTTGACCGAGGCCTCTCGGGCGCTCGAAACCGCACCAGGCGAATCTCCCGGACGCTTCGGGTTCGACACCGCAGAATTCCGCCTTCACGCGGCCGAGTCCCACCTCAGGCTCGGGCACCTCGACGAAGCAGCTGCCCAGGCGAGCGCATCCATCGAAGCCTGCCAACCCGACACTCCAGGGTGGGCCGCAGCCACGCTGGTGCTGGCCCAGGCCGAGGCACCTCGCCACCCTTCCGACGCTGCCCAGCGAGCACTGGACGTCCTTCGCCGAGTCCCAGCGCACAGGCTCCGGGCCACCGCGCGCACGCGCCTGACCGCTCTGAGCCACTCGTTGGCGAACGTTGACGCGAGCGACGTGTCCGATCTCGCTGAGCGCGTACGGTCCTTGCCGGCGCACATCGACTCGCAAGGCGGAGCCGCAACAGCGTAGGTGTCTGGGCTGTGCGCTCCCGGGGGTCGGCGAGCTCCGGTCGTCACCGCGAACGGGGTCAGCGGCGTAGAGAGGAGCTTCAAAAGCGGAAGATGGGTCCTGTCCTGGCGTCGAGCATGCAGGCGTTGGAGTAGGTCTTTTGCCACCCGATAGGCCGGTTCCGCCACAAGCCGTTCATCGTCGCGGTGACAGGGTCATACTCCTTGGTGCACAGGCGCGGGTTACCGGGGAGACGATCGAAGTCTCCATCCACAGCATCGACGATGGCGCAGGTGATCTCGCCGTATGGGTGCTGGTCAGCACGATCCGGGCATTGAATCGCTATCGCGCTGAGCGAGGTGTTTCCGTGGGACGAAACAGCCAGGAAGAGAACGTTCGACTTCGAGGACGCATGGGCCGGCAGCACGGCGAAGACGAGACTAGCGCCAAAACCGACACAGGCGACAGAAAGGGACAGGCGCATGTAGGCTCCAAGCACCTCGGAAACTATTGGTAGCTGTAAAGTTACAGTCTGCTATACGCAGGTGTCTGGTACTCCTTCGGTAAGCCTTATGAGACTGATCGAGCAGCGCGCCAAAGAGCTGTGCGTAGTCGGTCCTCTCCACCCCTCGGAGGACCGCACCCGTCGCCCCTCCTTGACTGCAACGCCCGCGGTATCAACGCCTCCTTGCACACATAAGTCGGGGCGGCGGACCCTTGCCTGACCCGGAGCGGCAGTTGGCGGCAGTCGGAGGTGCAGCCTGGACGAGTTGTGGGCCAGTGGCAGGCGTTCGCCGAACATACGTTTGTGGTCATCGACTTCGAGGGGTTGACCCCGAAGGGGCGTCCGACCGTGCCGATCAAGGTAGCCGCGCTCGCCGTGGTCGCCTACGACGGCGACTTGATCGAACGGTGGCGCTTCGAATCACTGAGCCTTTTCCAACCTCCCACGTCACAAACAGCGCTCCCTGCCCCGCCGACTTGCGATCTTGCTCCGGATCGCCCACTCCCGCCATGATCGATACGCCGGGACGGCAAAATGGCCTCATGGCTGCCATCCCCGACTCGACCAAGACCTCCCTGTCCCAGCGGTTGCGCCAGCACGCCCGCGACCACTAACCCCAATTGACCGGCCTGCGCGTCCGCTACCACGGCCAGTTCGCCTACGTTGAGGAAGAACTGGCCGACGGAGATCGGCTGCCCCTCCTCCGGCACCGATACAACGGGCCAGCCTCCACCTGGGGCTTAGGCCTCTACCTCGCCAGCAGCGGCAAGTACGAGAACCAAATCCTGCCGACCGGGCTACCCATCGACACCGCCCAAGAAGCCCTCGACTGCGCCTGCGATCTCTACCTCAACTACTGACCCCCGGCGAGCTTCCGGGCGGGACCATTTAGCCGTTAGCCGAATTGACAACTCTCCCGCTACCGAGCCCCGTGATCCCCAGGTCAACGAGAGCCGCGCCCTGCTCCGCCACTCTACGGACGATCTCCTCGAGCCTCTCCAGCCGTGTGAACGCCACACCGAGACGACGCTGTTCCTCTAGGGGAAGTCTGGGGATCTCCACCCTGCGGATATCAGATCGCGAGGTTCCTGACTGGCTGCGTCCGGCGGCCTGAGTTCCGGCGATCCGCAGAAATCCGGCCAAGCAGGCGGGGTCGATTCGTGACGGATCCGCTCGGAAGAGATGGAGACCGCTGCCGAGGACAGCGTCTTCTTCCTGGATGATCCGCGCGACGAACGCCCGGCCTCCCGAAGGCACCACCACATCACCCGGCTCCAGCCTGACCATCTCCGCCGAGAGGGAAGTGCGACCGCTGGGATCACGGCCGGCGAGCACGTCATCGACGGTCAGCAAGGGTAGCTTTCCGGAGTCGGCCTGCTGTCGAGCAGCCTGATGTGCGGTGACCGCCCCTGCCCTCACCTGTTCGGCGATCGACGTCTTAGGCAGCTCGGACTGCGTGTCAGAAAGTCCTTGAACGTCGCGCAATGCCTGCTGCAGTTCGGCCACGGCCGCAGCGAGGTCCTGATAGGACGAATTGAATGTTCTCCCTGTGCCGTCCGCCGACTTCCGGGGAGTGAGGTCCACCTCTTCATCCAGCAGCTCGATGACGGCCCTCGCCCCTTGCTCACCTGACTCCGAGGCGAAGTCCCGCCAACCGTCCAGGACCTTCGGGCCGAGCTGCGGCCACGGGATGTCGGAGGCATCGAACATGAGCACGTGCGAGGGTATGGCGTCGCCGAGAGCAGGCTTACGCAGCATCCAGAGATGGGGTGCGCCGAGCGCGTGCGGGGCCGCGCCGACGGGCAGGGACGCCACCGCCCGAAGCGTGCCGCTGCGGAGCAGCTGGGCCCGAATACGGCGTCCGGAGCGCCGGTTGGCGGCAGCAGAGGGCATCAGGACGACAGCATGCCCGCCGGGCTTGAGGTGAGAGAGGCAGTGCTGGACCCAGGCCAGCTCTGATTCGCCGCGTGGCGGCAAGCCGTGTTGCCAGCGCACATCGCTGGCAAGCTCCTCGTATCCCCAGTTGCGTTCGCCGAACGGCGGTGCACACACCACAGCGTCGGCCAAGACGTCTGCGAAGCCATCGGCGCGAAGGGAGTCTCCGGTCCTGATGACGGCGTCATGCCCGCGCAACAGCAGGCGCGCGGTCGCGATCCGGGTCGCGTCCTCGTCCCGATCCTGACCATAGATGCGGGAGGCACCCGCGCCGGCCGCGGAAACCAGGAGGCTGCCCAACCCACACGTTGGATCGATGACCGTGCCCCCGTCTGGCACGACCAAGGCCGTCATCAGATCCGCGACCTCGGCCGGCAACGTGACGACGCGCCGGGAATGCGCCTCCAGGTAACGGTCGTAGAGGAAGTCGAACGTCGATGCGGCACCGCGCTCGGCCGCTAGTTCGGACACTGCGTCGAGCAGCGAGCGGGGAAACGCCGTCGACACTTCCGCGGACTCACCGGAGAGCAGGAATGTTCCGATACTGCCGACCACCCGCGCAAGCTGGAGATCCTCGACCCCGGCACGGAGTTGCTGCCAGACCCGCTCGTTCAGCGGGACCTCGGCGAGTTTGCCCTGGCGGCGCAGCCATTCCTCCACTTCGGTCAGGGAGAACAGTGGGCTGCTGGACGTCCCGCCGACCGGCGCAGGGAAGTCGTCGAACCTGCGACGCCAGTTGCTGACGGCGGCACGCCCGACCCCCGCCAGCCTTGCGATGTCGGCTGCTGCGACCGTGGCGCTGTCCTGCACAACCTTCACCCCAAACCCGATAGAGCCGCCGCCGCGTACAGGTGAACGGGATCGGTGGCCGCGTTCCCAGCCACCCATCCGTGCAGCGGCGGTAGATCATGTATCCAGGGGCGAAGTCCCCGATACACGGTTACCGCGCTGTCCGGTCGCCGCTCAGGTGTCTTGGCGAGCAGTCGCCGGATCAACGCCTCCAACTCGCCGGGAACCTCGTCCATGGCAGGAGGGTCCTCCGTCCTGCTCCGCGTGATCTCCCGTAGCAGATCGTCATGCTGGAACGGCCGGGATCCCGTGCACAGTTCGTACAGCAGGCACCCGACCGTGTAGAGATCGCTGGCCCGGCTGGCCGGCTCTCCCACGAGCAGTTCAGGCGCCATGTAGCGAGCCGACCCGGGGATCTGGCCGGCAGCGGTGATCGTGGAGAACTCCCCCGTGCCAAGCGAGGTCGCGACGCCGAAGTCGATGACCTTGACCAGGCCATTCGGGCAGAGTACGAGGTTCTCCGGCTTGACGTCACGATGGATCAGTCCGGCGTCGTGTGCGGCCGCCAGCACCGCACACACCTGCGCGCCGATGAAGGCCGCCCAGGGGTACGGCAGGCGTTCGTATTCGTCCTTGAGCTTGCCGACACTGTCACCGGGCAGCGACTCCATCACCATGAACAGATCACCGTCGTTGCCGAAGTCATAGACCACCGGCACACCGGGATGGCTCAGCCTGGCCGTGATTCGAGCTTCCCGGCTGAACCGCCGCCGCGCATCCTCAGCCGAGACCAAATCGGCGGAGCTGATCAGCTTGATCGCCACCGGCCGGTTGAGCCGCAGATCCTTACCTCCCCAGACCTCTCCCATCCCTCCCTGCCCGATGGGAGAGGTGACCTTGTAACGCTCGGCGACGGTTCTCATGGCAGAAACCGGCTCTTCCTGCCATTCCACGAGATAACGATGCTGTCCCTGGCCCTCGTGCTGGCCACGAACAGCAGTGACCGAGCCCGTCGCATCTCGCGCCGGAACCGCAGCGGATCGCTCTGCTCGAAGTCCAGATTGCGGGGCACCAGTCCTTCAGCCACTCCTGCGATGATCATCCGCTGGTACTCCAGGCCCTTGAACCGGTGCATCGTCCCGATGTGCACGGGCGCCTCGACCAGTCGGGGACCGTCATTGGTGATGGAGCACGAAACGATCTCGGCTAGCGCGAGATGCCTCTCCACCTGGGCCACCATCGATCGCTGGGGCACCGCGACGGCGATCGACCCGCCGTCCCACTTCTTGACCTGTTCGACGATTCCGTCCAGCTCCGCGGCCCAGGTGGCGTACGGCACGAGCGAAGGCTCGGGACCGCGCAGCACCGACCGGTAGCCGGTCAGGTCGTCGCTACCTTCGTCCAGGTCGTCCCAGTCCTCATGACCCAGCAGTCGTACGGCGGCGCCGAGGATCTCGTGCGTGGTGCGGTAGCTGAGTGTCAGCTTGGCGGATCGACCGCGGATGTTGATGCCCAGGCTGCCCAGCGAGACGTAGTTGCCGTAGATCCGCTGGTGAGTGTCACCCGCGATGAACAGATCGTCCGGACCTTCCGGAATCATCGCCCGCAGCATCTTCCAGTGCGCGACAGACAGATCCTGGGCTTCGTCGACGACGATGTGGCTGTAGCGGGGCCGATGCCAGACGCCGGACTCCCGCTGCAACCCCGCGTTGGCCTCGTAGGACGCCCTGTCCCTGGCCTTCTCCATCTCCAGCCGGGCCGCCCGTTCGGCGAACTGCTGGTACGTCCAGACATCTTTCGCGTCCAGCCGCATCACATAACGCTCGACCAGTCGCCAGATGGCCGCGCGGTCCTCCCGGCTGATGGAACGGCCACGACCCGCACGGCGGACACGGAAGTAGTCGGCCCGGGTGGCGCAGGCCTGCCCGAGGATCACCTGGGACCATTCGGCGTACAGGAAGTCGGCGTCCCAGCGGGATTCGCCCTCCTCCAGCAGCAAGTCCTCCCATTCCTTCAACGCCTTGGTGTCGTCGATCCGCGACCGGTGCCTGCCGGAAGCCGCTTGGGCGACGATCGTGCTGGCGACCTTGTCGACGTTGAGGATCTCCACGCGCTGCAGGATCTCGGAACCGGCCAGGTCGATCAGCCGCTGCCGCAGATCGGCGGCGAGGTTGGTGTTGTACGTGGTCAGCAACACTTTGCCCGAGCCCGGGCCGAGCCGGTCCACCAGATGCTTGACCCGATGCAGCGCGACGATCGTCTTACCGGTGCCCGGACCGCCGCTGACGCGGGCCGGGCCGCTGTAGGACCGTTCGACGATCTTGCGCTGGGTTGGGTGGAGGAACACCCTCCAGCGGCCGAAGTCGCCCTGTTCCAGGATCTCCTGCAGATCGGCGTCGTCGGTCGTGACCGTGGCGGGGCGTACCAGTGCCGCCTGGTAGTCCTCGGCGTCGATCGCCTCGGTGACCGCGACCGGGGTGGTGATCTGGTCCAGCACCTCGTCCGGCGTCTTGCCCGAATACAGCGCGAGCAGGACTTCCCCGGTGAGGTGGGGCGCGTAGGAGGCCAGTCCCAGGAGTTCGTCCTCGGTCGTGATCTTCGCGATCAGGCCGAGCAACGGCTCGGCCACTCCCAGATCACGAAGCTGTTCAGCGGAGAACTTGGCGAACAGCGGCTCCGGTCCGGCCGGCTTCTCGACGAGCGTGGCCTCGATGGTGACCAGGTCGACGAACTCGATGCCGCCCGTGACCGGGTTGATCTGGTAGGCGAACTTGTCGAGGTTGTCGTAGACCTCCTGACGCGGTTTGACCGCGACCAGGATGTAGTCGTGGCCGCCCGCGTGCAGCAGCAGCGCCCGATAGTCGAGATTGATCCGCGCCGAGAACAGCCGTGGATGCCCCTCCAGCCGCTTGAACCTCAGTCCCGGATTGTTGAGGTCCTGCCGGAACTTGTGCTGGAAGTCGTAGATCGCGCCTTTGACCGCCCGGGGCAGCTTGAGAATCTCCTTGTCGGCCTTGTCCAGCAGCCGAAGAGTAGCCCCACTCACGCGATGCCTCCCATTAGTTCCTCGGGCGTCCAGCCCGCCACGGTCCGTGCGTCCCATCCGGCTTCGGCGAACGCGGCATCACGCCGTCGAGTCTCATCGTCGTCTCCGGCGAGTACGATCGCCACCTTTGCCGCAGGCCAAGCCAGCTCCGCCAGCCACAACTGCTCGCCCAACTCAAAGCCCACCTCCGGCACGGGCACCCCCAGGGCAGCCAACTCGTGCACGAAGTCGGCCAGCCCTGGCTCGTCCGAAGCCAGCAGATCGAGCACCTCTTCCCAGCGTTTGGTGATCCCGGGTGCGGTTGCCGCCTGCCGCACCACGGTGACCTCTGCCTCCGACCGCAGCTCCTCATCAAGTGGCATCAGGCTGAGCGCGGACAGGAACCCATCCCCACCCGCCGCAGCGAGCTGCGCCGGGTCGAACAGGTCAAGCCCGGTGTGAGCGAGCTGCGCGCTGTCACCCTGCCCGGCATCGAGGAATTGCAGAAGATTGCCCCAGTAGAGCCAGTCGGCCCAGCGGCGTTTGTGGGTCACATCGTCCGCGACGATCGTCCCGTTTCGATCGTCGATCACGGTGAAGGCGCTGAAGACCCGCTGGTCGAGGACGATCGTCAGCGATTCACCACGGCAGACCGCGATCTTTCCGGGAGCCCCGTCGGGAAGCGGCAGCCCTCGCAACGAGGCGTTGATGCGCTCGGCCACTCCCCCGACGTCACAGACACTCTTGTCCGTCGCCACCGAAACCGCGCCCGCGACCACCGCCTCGGCCCTGCGCAACCACAGCTCCTGATCGGGCGAGCCGAGGTAGGTCAGCAGCGTCTCGATCGGGTTGGCCCACATCGTGCGTACCAGGTCGTCCGGGTCGCGACCGGTGAGCTTCTGATAGTAACCGCGGGCGCTCGCCTGAGCCTTTCCGAGGTACGGCGCGTGCGACGGTTCACGCGAGGAGCCGGGCGCGAATCCGTTCTCCTCCCAGGCGTCCAGGTTCTCCCAGGTGAGCTGGAAGACCAGCCCGCGATGCGCGCGTAGCCGGGAGCGCTTCTCCGCGTCGTCGGCGAGCCGGTTGATCTCAGCGGTCGCGTGGTAGGCGTAGCCGTCGAGGTACACCGAGACCTCCTGCGGCTCGGAGTCGACCAGCCTGAACACCACGTCCGGCCGGGTGCCGCGGATGGTGTTCTGCAGGGTCATCCGCCAGTGCCGAACGTTGCCGTCAGGTCCTTCGATCCGCAGGTCGGCGGTCTTGCGTCCGTTGATCACCTCGCCTCGGGCCAGGGTTCCGGCCGTGTCGGGCCGGCGCGCCCACGATTCCAGCCCGCCGAGGAAACGTGCCTCCAGTTCGCTCTCGACCTGGTCCCACAGCGAGATCTCGCTGGTGTTGACGACGTCGGTGACCTGCCAGTCGTCCAGCAGTTCGGCGAGCATCTCCTCGGCGTCCGCCCGGCTGACCTTGTCGTAGTCGCTGCCCGGCACATGCGAGAGCAGGCAGCGGTGACAGGCGCGTTTGGTGCTGTCCTGCTTGCACCGGCACTCGGACACGATCTTGTGCGCCTCGGCCAGCACCTCGCGAAAGCCCTCGGGCGCGGCGAGCCTGTGCAGGTAGCCGGTGCCGCCGGGCAGGGTGTCGTGCAGCACGAGGAAGCGCCGCCGCCGTCCGGTGTCCTGATCGGGCATCGTGGCCGTGGCGATCGACAGGTGGTCGGGATCTCCGCCGTACTTGGCGGCCACCCCGGCCATCAGCGCCGCGGCGAAAGTGGCGGTCCGCTCCGTGGCCATCAGCGTGGCGATCGGAAGCAGGATGCGCAGCGCCTCGGTGTTCAGTTCGTGCGCGAGGATCACCTTGACGTGCTCGGTGTCCTGGGCCGCCCGCCGGAAGACGCACCACGGCCGGTGATGGCGACGGCTCTTGTCCGCCCACGAAGCCGCCAGCAGCCCGTCCGACTCAGCGGCGGGGGGACCGTCCACGGTGGTTCCGCCGCAGGCCGGGCAGACGTGGAACGGGTTGAGCCGGGCGTCCTCGCCGGCGAACTTCTTGTAGTCCTGCCGGTCGTTCCGCATCGTGCCCAGGTTGAACCGCCGGATGGCGGCCTTTCGGGTGAAGTCCACACCGAAGACGGCCTTGTGATGCCGCCACGAGCCTTGCTCGATGTCGGCTGCGTCGATGTCGACGGCGACCGCTCGCTCGTAGTAGCGCCGCTGCCGGTCGTCGCTGTCGTCGCCGATCTGGGCGTCGTCCCTCCGGTCGTGCGCGTAGACCCTGGTCGGCCGCAACACCTTGTAGAGCGACTCGACCTCCCCCAGCCCGGCGTCGGCGCAACGCGGGCAGGGGGAGGTGTCCTCGACCGCCTGGCCGGTCCGCACGTAGCCACAGCCTCCGCAGACCCGCCAGTCTTCCCACGTCGGCCGCGAGGGCGTGCCGATGTCCAGACCGGTGACCTTGTGCTCGTATCCGCGCATGTAGAAGGAGTTGCCCGGCGCCAGTTCGGTGAGCGCCAGCCGCGCCGACCGCTTGTACTCGCGCACCTCGGAGTGATATTGCTTGCCGCCCGGGATCTGCTCCTCCCAGGTGATCGTCGCTTCCAGCGCGGTGGCCGAGTCGATCAGGGAGTAGTTCGGCAGCAGCCCGAGCTCGACCAGCGCGCTCTGGGCGTTCTCCCGGCCGATCTCTCCGATCAGCTTGGCCACGGCTCGCCGCTCGGCCATGAGAGATCGCTTGACCGCCCGCTGCATCTGATCAGCCTCGACCAGTGCCTTGATCGCCTCGTCCATGGCGGTCAGCCGTTCCCGGAGGTCTGCCAGCCGCTGATCCCACTCCTCAGCGGCATTCCGTACAGCCTGCGCCAGCCCAGCTCCGGCGAACGCCCGCAGATCCGAAGCCGCCTCAGGCGTCACGGCGGCCCCGAACAGATCCAGGAAGCCCGCGACGGCTCGCGAACCGAGCGCCACCGGGACGAACGAGGCCAGCCAACCGGTCTCCCCGAACAACGCGGAAGCCCGGCGCGGCAACGCCAGCACCCCGGGAAGCCGCCCACGGGCACAGAGGTCGACCAGGTGCGCGAAATACTGCCTGCGCAGGATCTCCACCGCCGACAGGTAGCTGCCAGGAGGCACGATCTCGCCGGCGATCATCTCCGTCGGCTCGTTCAGGAAGTACAGGTCCCGGGGGGAACGCCCGACCATCGTGACCATGAAGGCGTTACCCGTCTGGCGTCCCGCCCGCCCGACTCGCTGCACGTAGTTGGCCGGTCCAGGCGGCAGGGAGGCGAGGATCACCGTCGACAACTCGCCGATGTCGATGCCCAGCTCCAGCGTGGGCGTGCAGGACAGGACGTTCGGGTCGTTGTAGCGGGTTCCCGCCTTGAAGCGTTCCTCGACCTGCTCACGCTGACGGCGGGTGAGCGCGCCGGTGTGCTCGGCCGTCACCACGCGGAACGGCTCGTGTCCCAGGTAGAGGCCGCGGTAGTAGTCGTTGAGGTACTTCCTGGTGCCCCGGTCGGTCAGCCGGCCGCCGCAGCGGTAGCGCGGGCACGGCTGGCCGTACCACTCCGCGACCAGCTCGGGCCGGATGGTCTGCTGCCAGGCACACTGATCACAACCCAGGCCCGCGTCGTTGACCTGCTCGTCCCCCAGCGCGTGCACCATGATGTGCCCGGGTTGCAGCCCGTACACCCCGGTCGAGCCATCGGCCACCCTCTTGGCGACGACCCCTTCCGAGGCGAGGACCGGCAACAACCGCGCCAGGTACTCCCCGGCCTGGCCCTTGCCCAGCGCGAGGCACCGGGTCGCCCAGTCTTGCGGCCATCCCTGGTCCGCGTCGATACGGTCGAACTCGGACTTGTTCTTGAACCGGTCAAGCAGGAAGGTCGGGGCGCTCAGTCCACGCGGGAACGCCGGCATGCCGTCAGGCCGCTGTCCCCAGATCGCCCGGTACCTGTTGGTTCCGGCGATTCTGATCCACTCATCCAGCCACGTGTGCTTGATCGCGCCTCGGTAGCGCAGCCGATCCAGGAATCCGCGGACGAACGCGAGATAGCGCTTGTCGTCCTGCCGCTCGATCATCCCGGACAACCCGACGTGCACATCTCGCGCCAGCTCAGCGATCTTCTGCGGGTCTTCGAGCACCACCTCGCCGACCGCGGTGCGGGTCAGGTCGAGGGTACGGCCCTGCCTGCTGCGCAGCCCGAACTCCAGAACCGTCTGGAAGGCCAGCCGTTGCCCGATCAGGTCCCACGCCTGTGGAGTGCCACTGGTCGTCTCTGCCAGGATCGCGTCGATCTCCGGCCGGTCGTGCAGGTCGGGGGGGACCACGGCGGGCAGTACGCCGGACTCGCTGGCCGCCGCCGCCAGGTCGCCGATCAGGTCGTTGAGCAGGATCGGCGCCTCGGTGTCCAGCCGGGAGCTGATCAGCCGCCGCAGCGAGAAGGCGAACGACCGGTTGGCGACGAACCCGGCGCGGTGGGCCGCGTCCTGCACCGAGTCGTTGAACAGCAGCGTCTTACGCTGCTCAGCCTCCAGCTGGCGGCCGGCGAACAGTTGCGTGACCGCCACCGACGCCAGCGACGCCAGGCCGGCACCGAGGAAGCGGATGCCCTGCTCCATGTCGCAGGCCGGGCAGCGGTCCTGGGTGGCCGCGTGGTTGCCGTCCTGCTTGGTGCTCAGGTTCGCCAGCACGAAGACGATGTCGCCCTTGCCGTACTCGTCCCGCGCGGGGTCGTAGGGACGGACCCGGTCGCCGTCGAGGATCTGCAGGCCCTTCGCGTTCGCCGCGGCCTCGCCCTCGGTCGCCCGGATCAGCGCACGGACCCGTTTCTTCTCCGCGCCGATCGCCGAGCGGTAGATCTTCTCCGGGCTGGTGACCAGCTCGGACGGGTCCTTCTCCGGAGAGAACGCCGCCCAGCCCGAGCGTCCGCAGTGACGGCAGTAGACGGCCGGGAGCAGGTTCTTGCCCAGCACGTTCAACGTCGAGTCGGCGTCGGTGACCGGCGACTCGCCGATCCACGCGAACGCCGGGGAGTGGTGAACCAGCCGCAGCAGCCGCGACACCGCCCGTATCCACATGTGCGTCTCGACCATGAGAAGCGGCCGGTTCGGTCTGCCCGGCACCTTGTTGGGAACCCGGGCCTGCGACAGCAGAGCGACGAATCTCGCGAGCGCGGTGGCTGCCTTGGCCGGGTTGGCGCGGATGTAGGCGCCCCAGTTGTAGGCGCCCTTCTTCGGCAAGCGCTCCAGCATCTCTCCCAGCGTCTTCGGCTTCCCGTCGCCGAGGAGTTCGAGCACGGCCTGGGTGAGGATGTGCTGCTTGAGTATGGTGCCGAGTTCGATGTCGCTGATCGTGTTCTTGCCGGTGACCGCGGCGGCGAGCTGGCTCATCGCACCTGGGCTGATCAGCGGATCACCGCACGCGATCAGGTCTTCCGGCCCCGGGAGCGGCAGCGTGAAGTCGATGTCGCCGATGAACTCCTCGGCGGTCAGCCGGTCCTCACCGATCACGGCGTCCTCGGGGAACGCCGTGCCGAAGACCTGCTCGGCCACCTCGCGGATGACCTTGCCGTCCCCGCCTTCGCCCAGGGTCGCCGAGGTGGCGACCGGGCAGATGTCGCCGAGCGGCTTGCCCGGCTGGGAGTGCCCGGTCGCCGCGGCGAGCCGCCGCAGGAGCATCGCCACGTCGGTGCCCTGCGCGCCATCGTAGGTGTGGAACTCGTCCACCACCACGTACGCCAGCTCGGCCTCCTGCCACAGCGGCAGGTCGTCGGCTCGCTGGAGGAGCAGGTCGAGCATCTTGTAGTTGGTGATCAGAACGTCCGGCGGATTACGCCGGATCTCCGACCGCTTGGTCAGCACCTTCGGATAGCCGACCTCGGGGGTGTCACCGATGTAGAGCGCGGCGGTGACCTCCTCCATCCCGGTCTGCTGGAGGTAGTCGTTGATCCGGTGCGCCTGGTCGGTCGCGAGGGCGTTCATCGGGTAGAGCAGCACGGCCTTCACCCCATGCTTGCCCTGCGCTCTCTTCCGCCGGCAGTGGTCCAGCACCGGCAGCAGGAAGGACTCCGTCTTGCCCGAGCCCGTGCCCGTCGTGATCAGCGTCGGCTCGGCCTGCTTGCCGAGCGTGCTCAGCCGCTCGAACGCCTTCGCCTGGTGCCGGTAGGGCGTGAACCCGCTCGGCACCCATTCCAGCCGATCCCGCCACCCGTCCTCCGCCGTCCGGAACGGCGTCCTGATCCGCAGGTACGGACCCCGGAAGATCCCCTGCTCCGGGTGGTTCAGGAAGAGCTTCAGCGCATCCCTCGCCGTGGTTTCCGACAGGGCGAATGTGGTGGTGAGGTACTGGGTCAGACTTTCCCGCAGTTCCTCGGCGGCGAGCGTCGGTCTCACGCGTCACCGTCCTTCTGCTGTACGGCCTGCGCCTGCTGAAGGCGTTCGGCGAAGACCGCATGGGCCTGCCGGTATTCACCCTCACGGTCGGCCTTGTAGAAGGGCGCGGCGTAGCCGTCGGGCACCGGGCCGTTGATCTCGGGGTCGAGGTGCGCCATGAGCGCTTCGAAGTCCGCCTTGGTCTGACCGTGGCCGTAGGTGTTGTGGTTGGCCGCGAGCTTCCGGCCGTTGGCGTCGAACCAGATCTGCGCCTCGTAGTCCGACAGGACCGGGTAGCGGGAGCGATAGATCGCGACGAGCTGGTCGACGGTCATGCCGAGCCAGAGCGCGACCATCGCGTCCAGCTCCACCAGGGCGGCGCGGCGCTCACGCTCGGTGCGGAGCGGGGTGCTGTGGTGCCATTCAGGGGTGACGCCCTCAGCGATCGGCTTCAAACCCGGCCAGTCGACAGCCCAGGTTTCGTGCTGCCAGACAGGCTCGCGGAGCTCGGCCCACAAGTCGGCGTAGGCGTTGGTCAGGCAGTTGAGGCGCAGGGTGCGCAGGAGCAGCGCCGAGGCCAACGGGTGGTCCGGATCGGCGGCGGGCATGGCGTTGGCCTCGGCGTATTGGAGGTGCGATCGCCCGGTGATGCGCAGCACGTAGTCGAGCGGAAGCGCCGCCCAGAACCCTGCGGCCAGCGCAGTGCCGCGGTTGTTGGGCAGTGCCAGCGTGTGCACGGTATGCACGTGCGCGGGACCGGGCGGGATCAGCGCCGCGAACAGCGATCGCTCACCGTTGAACGGAACCATGACACGCCAGGCCAGGCGGTAGAACTCGGCATAGCGACGGGTACTGCCGTCGGTGGTCTCCCAACGGTCCTGCGCAGCGCGGTAGGTGTCCTCGTCGCACGCTCGCTCGTAGTTAGCCGCATGCACTGCGTCGATCGCGAGAGCCCTGAGATCCTGCGGCTGGTCGGAGCTCTTGAAGAGCGGCGGCTGCTTGGCGAAGGGCGTGGCGACGCTGATGTGCGGCCCCTGGAGAATCACGTCGCCCGGCGAGCCACGCCCACCCGGCGACCAGCGAATCAGTCCGTCGTCCTTGGCGGTCTTCTCATGGTAGCCGGAACCGATTCGCGGGCCAGCGAGGCCAAGTCGTCGTGAGTAGTTTGCCAGCGCCTCAATCGCACCCATTTCTGCGACGGTCACGGGATACAGCAACGGCGTCTGCTCCAGCGGAATGTCATCAGCATTGAGGAGTCGTCGCCACTCACGCAACACGTCATCATCGACCTGGATGATCCGCGCGCGGTGCGGCCGGATGTCCCACCTACCTTCGTGCTTGATACCTGGGAGGGGTCCTTCGCCGTCATGCTCCAGCGAGCGCGGCACGACTTCTACGCCGTAGAGGTCACTGAAGTGGGCGAATCCAACCTGACGCCCTGAACCATAGATATGGAGACCAAACTCCTGCGTCCGGCTCAGGTCTTCAAACGCCCAGTTCGCCGCATTGATGAATTTTGCATGGACTCGCAGGTGACGATAGGCGGCAGCGCGCAGTCGACCTTCCTTGACGCCACCGAAGTGAGTGTCCGGATGAATGAGTCCGGCTGCTCCCATGTCTCCGAGGTTGGCCCATGCGCGGCACATGAACGCGCGATATAGATCCGGCTGAGTGGCTGCGAGCAGCGGATAAGCGATCCCTGAGCCAAGGAACTCGGTGGTCCCCACATTGGCGGACAGTTCGCCCAAGAACGAGACGCTCGCCGCATCACCAGCAAGCACCTCGGTCTTGCGGTCGCGCCATTCAGGCACGCTCGGCTTGTCCACTAGCTTGAACCACGGCTCCCACTCGGCGAGAACCGCATCCTCCTGCCAGGTAGGCCGGACCCAGGGCGGGTTGCCGACCTGGAGGTCGAAGCCGCCCCTGTCGAAGATCTGCGCGAACTGCAACTCCCAGTGGAAGAACCCCTGGTCCTCCGCGATGTCCTCGGCCACTCCCAGCCAAGGGAACCGCTCCGACAACTTGAACGCCGAGTCCATCCCCATCCACGCCGGAAGCTGGTCCTCGTAGGTCTCCAGGTCAGCCAGCGACGCGAAGCTCGCGACCAGCGAATCCTCGGGAATGTCCGCCCGGCCGAGCACGGCCTCGGCGAAGTCGAGCCAGTCGTTCAGGTCCGCCAACGGGATGACCTTGCGCACCGGGTCAGGCTGCGGACGTGGCTTGGCCGCCTTCTTCGGGCCACCTCCGGTAATCGTCTTCGCCTCGGACAGGTCGAGCTGCTTGTCTCCGGCCTCGAACAACGACTCGGTGACGTACACCTGCCCGAACCCGAGAGACTCCTCCGGCGCAGCCCGTACAGATGACTCGGCCAGAACGACTGACTCCAGTTCGGCCGTCGCGGCGGGCGCGTAGATCGAGTGCGTGCCGTCGAGAAGACCGGCCTGGTCGAGCGGCCAGAACCACAGCGCGCACCAGGCGTCCATGACCTTCTTGAGCCGCCAGTAGGGCGTCCCCGGCGAGGTCAGGTCCTCGTACACCTTCTCCTTGCCCACGGCCTCGGCAGGCTGGGTGATCCAGTCGGCCTCCCAGACGTCGATCTTGCGGCTGATCTCCCGCTCGGAGATCGTGAGGCGCTGGACCACCAGGTCCCACAGGTATTCGGCCCGGCCGGACAGCGCCTGGAGCCGCTGGAGCTGGGACAACCGCCGGCCGGTGGACTTCTTGTCGGAGACCTTGGCGCGGATCTTTTTCTGCCAGGCCTTGAGCTGCTTCGCCTCCTGCGGCGCGAGGTTCTTGGCTTCCTTGGCGTCGGCGACCGCCGCCCAGCCCTCGGCGGGCAGCAGGAAGTGGTGAACCTGGCCGGAAGGCACGGCCCCGGCGGAGAAGGGCAGATCGGCCGGGGCCGTCTTGAGCCACTCCCCCTTGGTGAGTTGTGCCGCGCCGTACACCCGACGCCCTGCCCCGATGAGCGAGTTGCCCCGCCGCAGGTGCAGCCCGAACCAGGGGGCCTGCAGGCCGGGGTGCATGACGTTGAGCCAGACGGAGACCTCGGCCAGCTCGATCGCGGTCTCGTTGAGGTCCACGCCGTAGGAGTTGTGCAGGGCGACGTACGCCTTGACCCGCTGCAGCTCCTCCTCGTACGACTCGGGCTCGATGGAGAGGCCGCGCTCCTGCTGGCGGCGCTTCAAGTACAGCTCGGCGACCTGGTTGATGGCCTCGTTCAGGAAGGCCCCGGAGCCGAGAGCCGGCTCGCAGATCTTCCACGACAGGATGTCGCGCGCCGTGGTCTCATCGGTGACCCGGTGCTGGAGCGCGAGCTGGACCGTGACGCGAGTCAGCGACTCAGGCGTGTAGTAGGAGGCGCTGGTCTCGCGGTCACGCCCGGCGAGACGGTAGACGAACGAGCCGGCCGGATAGCGCACGTACTCGTCGGTCTTGTTGCCGTCGTCGTCGACCCGGATGACGAAGACCTCGCTCGGGTAGTCGTCCACCTTGGAGGCGGGAATCATCCACGAGCCGTCCTTCGGGTCGCCGCCCTTGGCGACCTCGTACAGCTCCTCGGTGGCGATGAACCCGGTGTAGGACATCAGGCCCTCGTACACCGCGCCGAGCTGGTTGATGCCGAGCTGCGCGTAGGAGATGAATCCGCCGCGTTCGCGGCGCCGGCCGCGCGTGAGCATGAGCTTGCGCAGCACCTTGTAGAGGGTCTCGTTGCGCAGGCGGGTGTCGATCGTGCGTGGGTCGTCCTCGTCGAGGGGCAGGTCGCGGCGGATGAGGCCGATGGCGGCTGGTTCGAAGAGCCCGGACTTCAGCGGTTCGAAGCGCAGCCCCTCCTCCTCTGAGACCTCGTCCTCGGTCCGCGGGCGGTGCCCCTCGTTGACCATACGGAACAGCAGGTCGAGCGACTCGTACAGATGGAAGCCGTTCCTGGCCTCCTCTCCGGTCAGGTCACGGACGACCAGGTCGCCGAGGCGGGCCAGACTGTAGCCGCGGGTGTAGTCCCCGTCGTCGGTCGGCAGGATGCCCAACTCAGGCCGGGCCTCGGCGTACAGCAGGAAGAGGATGCGGTACAGGTAGCGCAGCGACTCCCGGCCGAGTTCGCGAGCCAGAGCGGCGGGCTCCATGATGTCGCCGGCCTGCACTCCCGCGGCGCGGATGCGAGCGAGAACCTCGTTCGCGATGAGTTCGACCGACTCCTTGAGCCCGTCGCGCAGTTCCTTGGATACGCCGACCGCGTGGTTTCGCGAGCTGGCCAGTAGGTCGGCGAGCGGCTCGGCACCGCCCTCGGCAGGAGGCAGCAGCGAGTCCGCGCCGAAGAGCGCGGCGATGACCTCCAGCTCCGCGGGGTCGTTGCGGCCGAGCGCGACGTCGAGGGAGACGGCGAGGTAACGGCCCTCGCCCCAGGTGGCCCGGTCGGCGAGGATGACCACGCCGCCGGCCAGGATGAGGACGTAGCGGGGCGGGTTCTCGCCGGCCAGCAGCCAGGAGGCGAGCTTGGTGGCGTCCTCGATCTGCTCGCGGCCGTCCAGCTGGACGGGGTGCAGGAGCTGCCCGTCGAGACCGGCGTCGACCTCGGCGGCCCAGCCGCACTCGATCGCGACCAGGTGCTCGTCGGCGTAGGCGACCTGGACCGGGTATTCCTTGCCCGCCCGCTCGACGGTGATCTCACGTGGCTGGGCCTGGTAGCCGAGTGCCTTGAGCACCTGGATGTGCAGCTCGCCGAGCTGCTTGCGCCACTGCGGCAGGTCCTCGGGGATCTCACCCTCGCCGAGCCGTACATCCATGTCGGCGAAGAAGGGCCGGTCGGTGAAGTACGGCTTGCCGAGCGCGCGCAGACCCTTGCGCGGCGTGGTCAGGCCGTCCTTCTCCTGACCGGTCCAGCGGGCGAGCAGGCCGTCCTTCTTCTTCAGGTCCTTGGGCAGCACCTCGGCCAGGTAGTGGGCCGAGAAGTAGTCACCACGGTTGACCAGCGAGTCGAGTCTCATCACACATCCTGAGGAATGAGGACGGCGAGGACCCGCAGCAGCGGTTCGCCGGTGGTCTGCATGGAGTCGAGCAGGCGCTGCTGCCGTTCGACGGTGTCGCGGACGCTCTGCTCCTTACGCGTGCGCTGGGAGATGTGCACACCGTCGAGGGTGAGCTGCTGCCAGGTGTCGAGGTGATCGCGGTAGTCGTCGAGCGGGGCGACGACCGCCGCGTCGTACGCGGCCCGGCGGGCTTCCAGGTGCCCGCGGGCGGCTGCGACCGCCTGCGGGAGGCGGTCCTGGAGCGGCTGGAGGTCGATGGGGCGGCCGGTGTTGGTCATGCGCGGCCCGACCTCGGCTTTGGCGATGATCTCGGTCATCGGGTCGTGAAGGACTCCTTCGCCGCTGACCGCCATCCACTCGACCACGGTCGGCTGGCCGAGAGTGTTGGAGTAGATGCCCTGAATAAGGAAGGTCGGCTCGTCCACCTTCGCGGTGATGACGGGAGCCTTCTGGCGGCCGAGTCGTACCAGCACCTTGTCGGTGATCCAGTCGACCAGCGGGTGCAGGTCGGACAGGTAGGCGATCTCGGGCCACATGGTCTTGGTGCGCCGGGCCTCGGTGAGTTTGCGCTGCGCGAGCGCGCGGTCGAAGGTGACCTTCATCCGCTTGCGGACGTCGTGGGTGCGCAGGTAGTCGATGGGCAGCGCCGACAGCCGGTGGACCAGGTCAGGCGGCGGGGAGAACGCCATCAGCTCGCCGTCATCCTCCAGGTCCGTCAGCAGGCCGAGGGTGGCGATGGCCTCCATGACGAAGGTCTCGGACGTGTCGAACAGCCTGGGGACGTCCGCCTTGAGCGGGTCCGGATTGGCAGGCTCGGCGCCGATCGAGCCGAGCAGGTCGGCGAGGAAGTCGTCGATCGGACGGTCCTCGATGGACTCCTCGACCGTCTTGCCTTCGAGGAGGTCCTGGATGAGGCGGCGTTCCTCGCGCTCGGCGCGGTATTCACCGGTGACGGCCTCGGCGGTGCCGAGGGTGCGGTGTGCGGTGGCCTCCTTCTCCAGGAGTTTCTCCGCGACGGTCCTGTCGTCCTTGGCGCCCTCCACGTCGGAGGTGAGGATGAGCGCCTTGAACTGCGGCTGGTGCTCCTGGCCGTAGCGGTCGATACGGCCGTTGCGCTGCTCGATCCGGATCAGGCTCCACGGCACATCGAAATGGATCATGTGGTGGCACTGCCGGTGCAGGTTGACGCCCTCGCTCGTCACGTCCGTGGTGACGAGCAGGCGAACCGGGCTCTCGGCCAGGCCGAAACGCTCGATGACGTCCTGCTGCTGCTGGTCGGACATACCGTTGCCGAGCATCACGTCGACGGCATCCGGCTTCAGACCGAGGCGTTCGGGGAGGACGGCGGCCAGCCACTTGACGGTCTCGACACTCTCGGAGAAGACAACGACCCGGTTCTTCTTCAGGTCGATGGCCCGTAGCTCGCCGATGAGCGCGGTGAGCTTGGCGGGTTCGTCGATCTGCGCGGTCAGGTGCTGGAGAGTCTTCAGCGCGTCGATCTCCCGGGCTTCCGTGGCGTTCTTCAGCCGGTTGGCCACCGTCTTCGCGAGTGCCTTCGGGCTGGACAGAAAGGCCTTGAGCAGCGTGTAGGGGAAGAGCCGGTTCTTGGCGGAGACGACAGGGCCGCCGATGCGCTGGTCGCCCGCGAGCCACACCTGGGTGAACTCCTCGAAGATCTTCTCTTCGGCGAAGGTGGCCGTACACCTGACGGGGACGGAAGGCCCGCGGTCGGGCCACTTGCTCCCCATCTGGTCGCGCACCTCGGGGCTGATCTTGGTGCGGCGGATGTAGAGGTGGTCGATGTCGCCGGCGGAGTATTTGCTGTCGTCGGCGATCGCCGCAGGGTCGAGCATGCGGATCAGCTCGGCGAAGGACTCGCTGTTGCCGTTGTGCGGGGTGGCGCTGGCCAGGAGCAGCGCGTCGGTCTGGCGGGCCAGCAGCTTGGCCAGCTTGTTGCGGTCGGTTTTCTCGCCCATCAGGTTGTGGGACTCGTCGATGACGACCGCGTCCCAGTGCAGCTTCTCCAGGTGCTGGCCGTACTTGCCCGCGTTCTTCAGCGTGTCGATGGAGACGATGATCCGCTTGTAGTAGGTGAACGGGTTCCGGCCGGCCGGGATGTCACGCTGGATGCGCTCGACGCCGACCGAGTCCAGCCGGATCAGTGGGATGGCGAAGCGGGTCCACAGCTCGTGCTGGAACTGCTCCAGAACTTGTTGCGGGGTGACGACCAGGATGCGCTCGCCGCGGCCGCGCTTGATCAGCTCTGCCAGGATGAGACCGATCTCCAGGGTCTTGCCGAGACCCACCACGTCGGCGATGAGAATGCGCGGGCGCAGGCCCTTGAGCGCGAGTTCGGCGGGGCGCTGCTGGTAGGGCAGCGGGTCAAGGAGGAACCGGTCACCGAGCGCCAGGCCCTTCTCCGTCTGCGGGAGCGGAGTCCTGCGCAGGACCGCCTCCAGGAACAGCCGGCTCTTGGCAAAGCGGGAGGTCTCATCCTGTTCCAGGACGGTCTCCTCGGGCCTGAGCAGGCTGACCTCCTCCAGCGCGGTGAAGAAGACCGCGTCCTCGTCGCGGACGAACTCCGATGCGCCGACCGCCGTGATCTTGTATCCGTCATGCGCGGTCTTCGCGCACGTACGAACGATCCACTCGGCGTCCCGGACTTCGATCCGGGCACCGGGAGGATAGGAGGTCTCGGTCACTGGGCTGCTCCTAGAAGGCGGCGTTGGCGGAGTAGACGGAGCGCAGGCGGTCGGCCAGCATGGCGACGACCGAGCCGGGTCGCACGACCGCGGACAGGTCTTTTCTCGGTGGTCTGGGTGGCGGCCCGACCTCCTCGGGATCGCTTTCGCGCTCGACGTAGGTCGCTTCGACCAGTCGCTTCAACGGTGCACGACCGCACAGTTCCTTCAGCCGGTCATCTGACTGTGCGACGGTCGGGCGTGCGGCGGGGTCGTGCGCGAGCATCTTCACGAACAGGGGTCTTGTGCTGTCGGACAGACCGTCGAGATTCGGCTGGGTGTCGGCGCTGATGATGTTCATGAGCATCGCCGCGATGTTCCCGCCGTCGTAGGGGTAGTGCTTGGTCAGCGCGAACAGCAGCGTGGCGCCGAGCGCGTAGACGTCGGCGGCGGAAGTGACCTGCTTGGGGGTGTTCGCCTGCTCGGGCGACATGCACGCGGGGGTTCCCAGCGTCGACTCGGTCGTGGTCAGGTCGGTGGGACCTTCGGCGAAGGCGACCAGGCCCAGGTCGATGACCTTCGGCCCGTCCTGGCCGAGCAGGACGTTGGCGGGCTTGAGGTCGCGGTGGAGCAGGCCGACCGCGTGGATGTCCCTCAGCGCGCCTGCCAGTACGACACCGAGCGCGGCCGCATCCGCTTCCGACAGCGGGCCACTGGTCTCGACGAACTCCTTCAGCGTCAGGCCGCGGACGAACTCGACCGCGAGCCATGGTCGTTCCTCGTCCTCATCCGAGGCATCCACGAGTGCGGCGATGTGTGGGCCCTGGATCGTGCGCAGCGCGTCGGTCTCGCGGGCGAAGCGGGCCCGCACCTCGGCTCTGGCGACCAGATCCTCACGGATGACCTTGACCGCCACGGCCTCGTGATCGTCGGTGACGCCGTAGAACACGCGGCCCATTCCACCGAATCCCAGACGACCGCGCAGCGTGATGTCGCCGATCCGCTTGGGATCGGAGCGGTCCAGAGGATCCATGCTCACCTGCCTCCACCACAAAGAGCCTCAGGGTATGCGGCGGTGCTCAGTCGGATGTCCAGCAGCGCCTGGCACCACACAGTAGCGGACACGGACGACAAGGACCACCTGTGTATCGGATTAACATGCATCTCATTCACGCTGGGACGGCGTGCTTGTAGCCGGTGAGGTCGGTGGAGGCGATGATCTGGTGGAAGCCCTTGGCGTCAGCATCGTGCGCGCCGAGGACGAAGAAGGAGACCTTGGACTGCGGCAGGTGCCAGATCTTCATGATGTAGGACCCGTGGTTCCAGCACGGAATATCCCACTTCCGGTAGAACGCCCTTCTGCCGTCGGCCAGCTCGACCAGTCCGGAGTAGTCGAGCTTGGCACCATCGTTGTCCGCCCTCTCGTAGAGGCCGTACTCTCCCGTGTAGATGTCATAGGTGCCCTCCGGGTCGCGCCAGGTCCGGCCGTCTCGCAGGCAGGGCATCGGGTCGTTGATGGACCACCCCCACTGCGTGTCCTCGATGGAGCCGCCTGGCCAAACCTTGTCGCCGGAGCCGGTTTTGACCGCCATGGCATCGGGCCGGCAGTCGAAGTCCCAGGGGCCGCTCGACCCCCGCGAGCGAGGAGATTCGAGGCAGACCAGATCCTTGCGCGCCTTGATCATGCGCCACCCCTTGGGCAGCGTCATCTTGATCCCCTTGAACGATACGACCTTGCCCTTGGACCGGGGCTTCTTCGACGGCGCCGCAGATACCGTCGCTGTGGGAAACACGGTGGGCGTCCCGGTACGTGTCACGGTCGGGGGCGGCGGCTGGACCTTCGCCTGGATCACGGTTTCCGTGGCGGAGCCGGGGGCGAACGAGACAATCGCGGTCACCGCGATCAGGGTCACGGCCACGGCGGTGGCAACGTAAGCGAGCACCCAGGCCGGGCGTCTGGCCACGGCCGGCGAGGGGGACGTCCAGGTGCCGGTCACCCCCGCAAGAGCCGCCTCGGACCAGTCGGGGGTCTCGTGCGGCTGCATCACCCAGGTGCGCTGGATCAGTGCGGTGGCGTCCGCGACCGGCTCCGCCTCCTCCGGCTGGCCGGGCCAGGCCCCGAGCACCCCCGTCAGCAGCTCGTCGGCGAGGGGCCTGTCGGCCGGATCCTTGGACAGGGCCCGGCGTACGAGCTCACGCAGCCCTTCTGGAACGGCGCCGGTTTCCGGCATCTCCGCACGCACTCGGTAGGCCAGCACCTCCGGACGGCCGGTGCCGTACGGATGCTCGGCCGTGGCGGCGAAGAGCACCAGCATCGCCCAGCCGTACACGTCGGCCGGGGTGTCCGACGGGCCGTCGCCATACTCCTCCGGACTGATCCAGCCGGGCGAGCCGACGAGCTGGCCGGTGCGCGTCATCGACGTGCCGTCCAGCACCTTGGCGATGCCGAAGTCGATCAGCCGAGGGCCATCGAGCGAAAGGATCACGTTCGACGGCTTCAGGTCGCGGTGGACGACCTGAGCCGCGTGCATGGCCACAAGAGCTTCGGCCAGCCCGGCGGCCAGGCCGTATAACGCGCTCTCGGACAGCGGGCCCTCGGCCTGCGCGTGCTGCTCCAGCGTGGGACCGGCGATGTACTCACTCGCCAGCCACGGCCGCTCGGTGCCCGAGTCGCAGGAGAGGATCCGCGCTATGCAGGCCCCCTCGATTTCGCCGACCACCGAGATCTCCCGGCTGAACCGGCGCCGGAACTCCACATCCACCGACAGAACTTCGTGCACCAGCTTGACAGCCACCCGCCGGCCGGCGGCGTCCACGCCCGCGTAAACCACGCCCATGCCGCCGGAACCGAGCCGGCCCACCAATCGGTAAGTGCCGATCTCACGCGGATCGCTCGTCAGCAGCGCCAGCACACGTCCTCCGGAAGATTCGTCACTTTAGAGGGATCATCTCACAGAAGTAAGTGTATTGGATTCACGGAAATTTCCCCGTGAGCTCGTTGCGCAACATGATGGCGGTCGGTAGCATTCACCCCAATTCCTCTCCCGGATGGGACCCGTACAAGACATCGAGCTCCCCTCCCAGAGCCGACTACTCGCCTGTACTCCCGCGGGAGAACTGAAGCGTCACTAAGCAGTCACACCGCGTCGGCGCCACGGTCGAAGTCGGCTCGGTCATCGTCATGACGCGAACGAAGCAGTAGCCAACCCGTGACCCACCGCCTTTACGGTCGAGGGCATACGCAGAAGGGCGGCGACAATTGCAGCAAAGCTCCAGCGCCAAGGGCTCGCATGGATCGCACTCAAGACCTCTGGGCAGCGTCAGCGCCACTGCGGCCTTTAGACAGGCCGACTTGATCGTGGCGGACACGGCGGCCAGGGTAACAGAAGATGATCTTCTCGCGATCCGCGCCTACCCGGCGCCGCTCCGCAAGAACATTCTGAGCCATGTCGGGCTTCGCGACATGCGATCGATCACCAAGCTGGTGGGCGTCAGCCTCGCCCGGACGCTGCATGGCAACGACAGACGCCGACGCTCATCACTGATCCGTAATCTGAGCAGGCCTTTCATCTCGGGGTTCGAGAATCACGATGAGCTCTCCCAGGGCGAGTGCGTGGATCTGCTACGCCCTGTCTCTGCTGCGGCTCCGCTCTCCAAGGCACACGCGCTCGTCGAGATGCTGGCGAACACCAGAGCTTTGGGTGCTTCCGTGACCGACCTTGTTCTCGCGGAGATCTACCGGCTTGACGTGGCGCTGTCTCCCATCGCGCTCGCGTTTCTCACCCATTCCAGCCAGCGCATGGCGCCAGCCGCTGCCGGCGCAGTCGGTTCAGCCTGGACCGAGCTTCGTGCTCTCTATCCCGTACTTCCCGAACAGCCGATCTCGTTCCACCAACTCAGAGACGTCGCGCTGTCCCTTCCCTCTCCATCAGCACCGATCGCAGAGGTCGCGCCGGTCGAGGACGAGGGCAGCGCGCAGGAACGGAGTGAGATGACCCCTCATGAGCCGAGCCAGGTAAGCGCTCCGTCCTCAACCGATGCTCTGCGAGCGGAGTTGGACCTCCTACGTGAGATGTTCCTGATGGCGGCCGACGCCGCCGAACGGGCACGAGTGGCGTTCGCTGACGGTGCGCGTCCGTCAGACCAGGACGCCGACGTGATCGCTCGCGGTGTTCAGGATTTCGACGGTCTTCGCGACATGCTGGAATCCGCGCAAGGTGCCCCCATCGCCGCCCTCACCAATGACGCCCTCGCTGAAGCGCTCAACGCTCTCGAGTCCACTGGCGCTACGCGCCACGCGATTCTCGCGCTCGCCCAGGTCAGCGGCCCGCCTCAATTGGAAGGGTTGCTTCAGGAAGTTCGTGAAGCAACTGCCGTCGAATTGCCCGCCCTGGAGATCCTCGCCGAGCTCATCCGTCTTGCCGACGATGACGAGGCCATCATGCAGGTGGTTGCGCTCCAGGAGCGATTCCGGGAGGAGGCGCCCGGCCACTGGGTGCCACTGGCGACAGCCGCCAGTAGAGGCATGCTGGTCATTCCCTCCGTCCCGGTCATAGCTGATCGGGACGTTGCATCCCCCTCAGACGAAGGAGCCGGCGGCGTAAGTGGAACTGCCGACGAGCCGCAGGAGCCGTCGGCACCAACCGCTTTGGAGGCGGAGCCGACCGGGGAGAACGAACTGGCGGATCTGGACGCCTTCATCGCCGGCAATAGAGCGCAGCTGGAGGTGTCAAAGCCCGCACGACCGTCGAAGACACGCGCCGCCGTTTCGCGGAAGCAGGAGCAGCCTCCAGCCTCGGCTTTGCCAGCGGAACCCGAGCGGCCGTCGGCCGAACCACCTCAGACGTCCTCTCCTGCTCCGGCTGCCAGCAGCCCGAGCATTGCGGGTGACGTAGCCGAAGCCGAGGCGCTGATGCTCCGTTCCAGGCGGTTCGGGTTGGCGGCCTGGTTGCGTGACGCCGCGGGCAGGCCATCCGCCGAGGCGAACGCCCGGCGATGTGCCGCGATAGCGGCCGACATGAGCGAGTTCGCCGGCCGGCTGTCGGCCGCCTTCACCGAATGCGCTCGCGGAGTGTCGATGAAGGCTCTCGGAGATGACACGCCTGGTCAGTTGCTGGCGTGGGCGGCTGCGCTGCGTACCGGTCTCATCCACCCGACAGCGGAAGCCGCCGATCTGCTGGATGAGCACTCATCGATTCTGTCTCCCTACCCTGGGCTGGCCGCATACGGCGAGGCTTTCAGCGAGATGGCCCGGGCCGGCGCCTATCTGGTGCCGGGCTTGTCCGGTCGGATGCACAACGCCTCGCAGGCGGAAGCCGATCGAAACAGGGCCGCCGCGGCCGCCGCCAGATTCCTGGAGGACGGCCCGTCCCAGAAGATCAAGTTCGCTCTGGCCACTGAGGTGTGGAAGTTCCTGCTGCTGGACGACAAGAGCGTGGGCAGGCTGCTGTCCATCGCCGCTCAGGATGACGCCTTCCGAGTGCGTGAGGTGACTCAGGAGCTCGACGCCCTCCGAGCCGGAGGCGCCATCGATCGGATGATCGACGAGTCTACCAAGACCAGGTCCTCCCGAAAGGGGGGCAACCATATCCACTCCAGCGCGAGGGCAAAGCTCGTCGAGAAGATCGACAGAGCGCTGGACCTCGTGGCGGACTGGGTGACGGCGGTACGTGAAGTGGAGTCGCTGCGGACGGACGACACCGGTGTCTCCTGGGTCGTGAAACCGCTCGACAAGCTACGCACGATCGTCAACCGCAACCGGCCGATGGCCCAGGAAGAGCTCGCAAGTCTGGCAGGGTCGGCTGACCCGCTCATCGCCGCGGCGGCGGTCGGCGCCTCACTGCTCGTCGGCGACACCCTGCGACTGCTGGACGGCGGCACGCTCGAGCAGCCAGAACCGTCTGCCGCGCAGGTTCTCCATGCAGACCTTCTCCTTTCACCCGCAATCCGATTCGACGGGGACTCTGTTTCGCCGCTGGATGAGCCGGAGCTGGCTGACCTGCTGACCGCCTGCGCGGCGGGCGACCGGGACTGGCGTGCCGCCTTCGAAGCCCGAGCCGCTCGCGGTGACCATGCCGGCACCCGGGCTCTGCTGTCGGTGCTCGGGTACGAGGATCCGGCACTGGCCACCGAGCTTCGCGGACGCAGGGAGAAGCTCGTCGATGCGGCCCGGCGCGACCGTGACGACCGGATCGAGGACATCCAGGACCGAATCGCCGAATGGCGGCGGGACGGTGTGCTCCCCGAGACGATCGCCACCCGGTTCGTCGCGATGTTGCAGGCGCTCGGCAACGATGACCGGGACGACTTCGACGCCGTCTCCGAAGCTCTCAGCGTGGTCGCGCAGGAGGCAGCCGGGATCCGCCAGGAGCAGATGGCCACCGAGCTCGCCGCCCTGGACAGTCTTAGCGCCGAGAACACTGATGTTGCCACAGTCCGGGAACGGATCCGGGCTTACATCGAGAGCGGAGACCTGACCACCGCCCGCGAGTTCACCGCGCAGGCCAAGGCCGGCAACCAGCTTCCGGAGATCTCCGACGCGGTCGATCACTTGGAACAGTACTTTCCACACTTTCCTCAGGCATTCGAGGCCATGTCCGCCAGATTGCCGGGCAGGCAGAAGGCCCGTGAAGGAGCGGAGTGGCTGCAGAAACTCAAGGACGCGCTCCACAGCGGCAACGAGATCGGTGATTCCGCCCTGAGCAACCTCCTGCTCCACAGCGGACTGTCCATCTCCGCCATCCCCAGAGGCCGCCGCGGAGTCTCCGAGAACGGGCTGCGTTTCTGGCAGCACATGGCCCAGGGGCCGAAGTCCGTCGGCAACTTCAGAAGCACCGTTACGGGAGTGCTGCAGATGATCGGCCTCGAAGGCGATCAGGAGGCGTCCCGTGAGGAGCAGAACCGGATCTGGATCACGTTGAACCGGGTCCGAACGATCGGTGACCCACTCCTGCCCTCCTTCGGGTCCCGGATGAGCCCCTCAGCCGACCGGCTCCGCCTGCTGCTGGTGTGGAAGTCGCCGGGGCCTCAGCAGGTGATCGAATGGCTCAAGGATCAGCCGGAAGATCAGACCGTGTTGGTCTTCTACTTCGGCATCCTCACGACCGAGCAGCGTCGCCAGCTCGCCGCAGCGAGTCGCCGCCGGCCGGCGCCGGTCGCGGCGGTGCTCGACGACACCGCGATCAGCTACCTCGCCTGCCTGCCCGAGGCCAACTGGTCCTCGACCGTGAGCCTGCTGGCCCCGTTCACCTCCACCAACCCCTACGCGCCTACCGGCGACGTTCCCGAGGAGATGTTCTACGGTCGTCTGGACCAGCTGCACGAAGTCACCAGCAGGACCGGTTCGTCGTTCGTCTACGGAGGGCGCCAGCTCGGCAAATCGGCCTTGCTTCGCAAGGCCGAACGGAACGTTCGCAAAACCGACGAGAACCGGAAGGTCATCTCCGAGATCATCCAGAACATCGGCAGAATCACCCCCGTCAAGGCATTGTGGCCGATGCTCACAGGAAAGCTCGCCGAGGCGCAGGTACTCCCCGGCACGGCGGACAACCTGACCGACCCGAAAGACATCTGCGACGAGGTGAAAGAGTGGATCGGCGCCGACCCCGCCAGGCAGTTGCTGATCCTGCTGGATGAGGCCGACGAGTTTCTCAACACCGACGCCAGGGACGCTGCCTTCAGCAACGTCATCGCCTTGCGCAACCTCATGTCTGACACGGACTATCGGGTCAAGGTCGTCTTCGCGGGACTGCACCAGACAGCTCGATTCAAGAGCCATTCCAACCAGCCGATCACTCACTTGGGCACTCCCATCGCGGTCGGGCCGCTCGAGCCGCAGGACGCCTACAGCCTGCTGACCAAGCCGCTCCAGGCGTTGGGGTTCCGCTTCGCTCCACGGCTGGCGGCACGAGTCATCGCCGAGGCGAACAACGCCCCAGCCCTGATCCAGCTGTTCGCGGACGCTCTGTTGACGAGGCTGCGCCGGACTTCCTCCACCCACGCGGCGGTGCCGTACGAGATCACCCGCGAAGACGTGGACAAGGTGTGGCGGGACAGCAAACTCGCTCGGGGTTTCCGCGATCGCTTCGAGTGGACATTGAATCTGGACAAGCGATACAAGGTCATCGCCTATACCGTGGCGTTCCGCGCCCTCAATGAGGGAACCGACGTCACTCTGACGGCCGGCGAACTGCGGTCCGAATGCCAGGAGTGGTGGCCGCAAGGGTTCCGGGATTCGACTAACGACGGCTTCCGCGGTCTGCTCGAGGAATGCGTCAATCTGGGCGTGCTGGCCGCTGACGGTGAGAGCTACCGGCTGCGTACCCCGCACATTCTCAACCTGCTCGGCGGCGCCGACGAGGTCGAGGCCGTGCTGGAGCAGGCCGAGACCTTCGAGCGCCCCGACTCCTTCGACGCGCAGTCGTACCGCGACGCCTACAAGGACAACGGCGAGTGCTCCCCGCTGACCGGCAGCCAGGTCACTCGGTTGCTCAGTCCGCGCAATGTCCTGCATCTCATTGCCGGTTCCCCGGCGCTGCAGATCGACCGGGTCGCCACCGCTCTCGAAGAGGCGGCATCACGGCACAAGCAGGCCCAGACGTGGCGAGTGGAGCCGGGCGGTCTCACGTTCAAGGGAGCGCTGCAGCGTGCCGCGCAAGGCTCGGATCACGATGTGGTGATCGTCGACCTCACTGGGGAGCCGCACAAGAAGGCGACCACGATGTATCGCGCTGCGGCCGACGCGCTCTCCACACCGGCTCAGGGCACGATCTCCATCGCACTCATCGCACCACCTGAACACGCCTCCATGTGGCTTTCAACCAGCCGCGGGGCGTCGACTGGAGACAACGAGGCCACAGCACTGACGGGTGCGGCCGAACTCATCGAGCTGCAGCGGTTCAACCGCCCCGCCATCCGGCAATGGATGTACGAGGTCGGACTCGGATTCCAGGAGGACCCGAGCCGTGCCGCGCTGCTCCGGACCACCGGTGGATGGCCGCTGCTGATCAGCAAGGTCATCAACACTCTCGCTGATGGCGACACCGACCGCGAACATGCTCTGGAGTTCTGCCAGGCCTATCTGGAACGGGAACCGAAGCGGTTCGTCCAATCGACTGGGGTCCTGTCGAGCATGGCGATCAGCTCGGCCTGGCGCATGCTGGTAGAGGTCTCCGACATCGCCGACACGCCCGAGACACTTGCCGGCTTCCTGGCCTCGGGGGACGACGGGCATCCGCTGGCAGAGGCGGGTCTACAGGAGGAGGGCTACATCTCCACCGCGGACCTGGTCGAGGTGTTGCGAATCCTCGGTGCGCTCGTCCCTCAGGACGACGGAATGCTCAAGCTGGAGCCCGTTCTCGCGAGGGCCACTCAGCGGATGGGGCTCCCCAAGTGACCTCCGATCCGCTCCTGCCGATTCTCCAAGCAGCGGCGCGCGTGCTCCTGTCCCGGCCTGGCATGGCCGGGCAGGAGCATGACGTGGAACAGTTCGCCGCCGAACGGCGGCAAGTCATCATCGACGCACTGATCAAGGTACGTGGGCTTCGGAACAAGACCCGCGATGGGCTGGAGATCCGGCGTGACCAGTCTGAACTCCAGGCGTTCTCCACTCTGGTCCTGTCCGCGGACGATGACGTCGTCCGCGCCGGCGTGCGACTGCTCGAACAACTCGCCAAGGCGGAAACAATCCGCGAGACTCTGCGCTCCCGCCACCAAACCAAGGTCAGCGGATTGAGGAGCAGGCTGGAGACGGAGAGGGGCCGCCACGAGCATGCCGTAAAGGCGCTGCAGAGCTCCGCCAACGCACTCGCCGACGCGGAGAAACGTGCGGAAGAGCTGGATACGCATGTCTCGGCGCTCCAACGCCGACTACACGACCCACGTGTCTTGGCCTCCAACCTGCTCGCCGTCCTCCAGTGTTCTCCTGACCTCACCCATGAGAGCCCTGAGACGCGCGACCCGCGCAACGAGCGCCGCGATGATCAGGTGCCGCCTCCTGTCGTAGTGGCGGCCGAGGCCGCGGGGATCGCACCGGACTCCCTCGTCGCCGCCCTTCAGGCGATCATTTCGCCGCCGCGATCCCAACAGGAAAGTCCCCGGGTGACCGTCTCACGAGAACGGCGCCTACGTGTGCACCCGCTAGGAGGCGCCACCGAGATCGGCGGCTCATGCGTCCTGATCGAAGCGGGTGAGACCCGCCTGCTAGTGGACGCCGGACTGATCCCGGGCGATCCGGCACGCCCACCACGCCACATCGATGCGGCCTTGTCAGAGCCCATCCAGGCCGTGGTGGTCACGCACGCTCACACCGACCACTGCGGGTACGTTCCAGCCCTGGCCGCGCACCTTCCGGACCTGCGCATCATCGCCACCCCCGAGACCACCGCGCTGATGCCTCGCATGTGGGCGGACTCGGCGAAGCTCATGGGGGAACGGGAGCGTCTCCATCGCCGATGGGGCACTGACAGCGAGCCGCTGTATCAGCGTGACGCCGTCGAGCTGACCGCGCGGCGCTGCGAAGAGGTGCCCTTCGGCGTCACGCGCACGATCGGCGATCTCACTGTGGAGTTGTTCCCCGCGGGGCACATCCTCGGCGCGGCCGGAGTCGTCGTCCGAGCCGGTGACCAACGCGTGGTCATCACCGGCGACATTTCAGGCTTCCGCCAGGAGACTGTGGACGGCTACGCGATTCCGGACTCCGCACGGGAGGCAGACCTCCTCCTCATGGAGACCACGTGCTGCGCCGAGGAGCATGACTCCCGGGAAACCCGCGTCAAGGACCTGGTCCGTGCCGTCGAAGACGTATACGCGGCCGGAGGGCGTGTGCTCGTCCCGGCCTTCGCACTGGGACGCGCTCAGGAGCTCGCCATGATCATGCGGACGCGTCTACCGCACGTACCGGTGCTTCTCGACGGCATGGCAGCCGATCTGACCTCGTCCTTCGAGAGCGTGACAGCGGACCGGCACTCGCCCCTGCGCATCTTCGGCAGCAACATCAGCCGAGCCGAACGGCCCCAGGACCTGGACCTGTTCACCTCTGGTGTGGTGATCACGACCTCGGGGATGCTGACGGGAGGCCCTGCCATCGAATGGGCGGCCAGAATCCTCCCCGAGGCCCGCAGCGCCCTGTTCCTGTCCGGGTACCAGGATGAGGAATCAGGCGGTGCCAAGCTTCTCAGGCTCGTCGAAGACGGCGCCTCCCACCTGACGATCAACGACCGCGGCAAGACGAAGGAGATCCCTCTCAAAGCGCGGATCGAGATGATGCGTTTGTCCGCCCATGCCGACAAACGGGGTCTCCTCGACATCGCCGACGAGGTCTGCGCCGATCAGATCATGCTTGTCCATGGCATCCCACATCGCCAGCAAGATTTCCGGAAGATCTTGGAAGTTCGAGGGCATCGCTGTGTGGCGACCGGGCCTTGGCGGTAGTCATACGTCCGGCACGGTGGCCTTGGCCATGAACGAGTCGAGCACCGCTCCCCGCTGCCAGCCCTGCCTGACTCATCAGGCCTGAAGTTTCGCCTCTCAGATCTGACCCGTCCGGCGCTGAAGGGACGACCGGCGTATTCATCAACGGTGACGCGACCGGCCAGAGCCGCGGGTGCAGAGGTTGAGCGTCATCATGGGCTTGACTTCAGCCTCGTGGCCCTGGTGCATGAGATCGTTCACGGTTCGCCGCTGTGGAAGAGCGCATGCCCGTGAACGAGGGGACCTTGGAGGTGATGTCAGAGGCGGAAGCTGGTGCCAGCCGATCCTTCCGTGGCGAAGACAACCAAACCTGCCGGACGCACTTCCTTGGGAATGTCAAATACCAGGACGACCGGCGCACTCAGCCCGGGATTGATTCCGTCCGCGGCCCGGTTGTCGAGATCGGAGTTGGCTCCGCTCGAGGTCCAACTATCGGGCTGATACTCGGTTCCGTCAGGCCCGCGCAGGTGAGCCGAGCTGTCCTGGATGTGGTACTTCTGCGGGGTCTTGCTCACGATCTTGAAGGTCACGGTCGCCACCACGAACTTCCCTGAGCCGACTCCGTTTCGCCCCACGAGACAACGGTGGCGGTCTCCAGCACCTTGCTGACGGCCATCGTGTACGGCCCCTCTTGCGGGACAGCACCTCGGCGACCGGCGCATCTGTCGTATCGCCGGAGGTCTCGGAACCCGCGGCCTTCTCGACGACTACGGGCGCGGACGGAGCGGCCTCCGGCACATCGCTTCCGCTGGCCTGCCCCAGCAGGAATGCGCCTGCCGCCAGGACAGCCACCCCGCCAGCAACGGCTTCAGCCGCCCTGAACCTTTCGTGGCCTGCGCTGGGGAGGTTCCGCGGAGCCCTGCAAGGACGGCGCCGAGGTCAGCCTGGGTTCGGGAGGTCATCGCGTTCTCGAGGCGCTGGGCGAGTTCATCCGAGGTCAGACGCCCCGCCGCAAAGGCATCATGCAGGTGTGCGATCGCGATGTCGGAAAGTGGAACATGAGCCGTTGTCTCCGGCCTACCATGTTGCGTAAGGGTCCTATGCGGCTGCCGGTGACGTCCTGCCAAATGTGACGCCGTCCGATCAGAGCCACCTCGCCATTGCCCCAGTGAACGGAGCCAACCAGCGCGTGTACCTTCACAGCTTCTCTGTCCGGGGCTTCCGATCGCTGCTGAACGTACGGGATATCCCCGTCAGCAAGCCAACCATTCTTGCCGGACACAACGACGGTGGTAAGACCGCGATTCTCGCTGCCGTGGCCTACCTGGCCGGCGGGTACGCGCTTTCGGACGATGACCGGACGTACATCGCAGAGTCCGCGGTGCCAGGACTGGCCTCGGCGCGGTGCGAGATGACTGAAGTGGAAGGGCTGTTCACCCTCGACGCCTGGGAGCAGCAATCCTTTCGGTTGCCGGCCGAGGTACGCCTTCGCCGATCAGCCGGCGCGGACCTATCGTCACGCCTGGAGTGCTGGCTGCCAGTTCCGCTCGACGAAAGACTCCGAGATTTGTCTCCCTACAAGGTGCCGGATCTCAAGGCTCTGGTGAAGGAATTCGGGCTGTCTCCCGCTTCGCAACTGAAGGCCGACCTTGAAAGCGTGGTCCGCGAATACGCCGAGCAAAACGCCGGGCCGGAAGGCTGGACACAAGCACCCCCCGCACTCCAGCACCGCATGCCGAAAGTCTTGCCCTTCGGCGGAAAATCCGCTGAGCCCGACGAAGCAGTGAAGTCCGTTCTTCACGGTTGCCTGCAGACGCATATGGAGGATGAGAGTCTGCACGGACAGCTCCGAACCATCGAAGCCGACCTCAAAGAGCGGCTACGTGCAGATGCCGAGTCCTTGTGCGATCACATTCGAGACCGCTGCCCAGACCTGTCCGAGGTCTTCGTAGATCCCGACATCTCCTTCTCGCAAGGATTGCGAGCGGCGCCGCTGCGTATAGCCCGAGCCACAGGCGAGCATGTTGGCCTGGAACGCTCCGGTCTCGGCAGCAGGCGGAGAATATCCCTGGCAATCTGGGAGTGGACGAGTGAGTTCCTCACCGCCGAACATGATGTCGGTGCGGATGCTCTCGATGAAGGCGGTGCAGGCCCAACACCCACGCCGCTCCAAACGATCATCGTGTACGACGAGCCCGACACCCACCTGGACTACGCCCACCAGCGTAAGATCATGCAGTTGATCCGGGAGCAGAGTTCGGTGCCGTCCGTGAACGTCATCGTCGCCACGCACTCCATGAACCTCATCGACGGTGTCGACATCAGCGACGTGGTCAACCTCAAGTTGGAGGATGGCCGCACCGTCATGGAGCGACTCGGCGTCGACGACCATGACTCCATTGACCGGCATCTCCAGGGGCTCGCCTCCTCACTTGGGCTTCGCAACTCGGTGTTGCTTCACGAGCGCTGTTTTCTGGCGGTGGAGGGCCCTTCGGAGCAACGCGCCATTCCGCTGCTGTTTCGTCTCGCCGAGGGCATGTCACTGCAGTCCGCCGGGATCGCTCTATGGGCATGCAACAACAACGAGGGTGCTCTGAACCTGGCCCGGTACCTAGTGCAGCACGGGCGTTCGGTCGTGCTCATGGTGGACGCTGACAGCAAGAATCTGCCCAAGAGCATCTTCAAGCCCGAGCGCCTGCGGCACACGTTCGGCCGGGATTACGACACCGTCGTTCAGTTCCTCGGAGAGCCGGACAGCGCCGATGAGTTCGAAGAGGTGTTCAGCGACGAACTGTGGGCCGAGGTCGCCAATGCCATCTGGGGTAAGGACCTGCCTTGGCTGGCTGAGGACTTCCGCGCACTGCGGGACCAGGGCAAGTTCAGCACTGAAGTCCTGCAGATGCTGCAGAGTCAGAGCAAGGACGGCCCCAATGGCAAGCCGGACATGATGTTCCAGCTGGCGTCGACGTTAACTGAACCGACGCAGGTGCCCGCCCAGCTCAGACGTATTTTCGCCCTGCTCAGGCAACGAGCGGCCTGAAGCAGGCGTCGGTCTCCTCGGGTGGAGCGCTGCGGCTGCGCCGCCTCGCTAGCATGCGCTCTTTACGCTGCTCTGCGGTAGGTTCTGTCCAGCCGTGCCACCCTGCGGGGGGCTTCCACCGCTGGGCGTGCTCGCGCGCCTCCACGCCACACCAACGACAGCCGTTGGGAGAGGGCATGGGCTGATTCGGGTCTTGAAGGTTGCGAGACATATGTCCTCCCTTCTGCCCTTGATTCTTCCTTGCAGGACCGACATTTCCCGGCCGGGCCGATTTATGCGAAGACACGCCAGAACACCTGCCTGTGATCGCACTCCAGGCAGTGCCGGTGCCGGTGCCGGACGAATTTACCGCGCGACTGGCAACTCGCGCCGGTGGAACGGCCGGTGAAGTACGTGCTTGGACTCGCTGTCCATGGGGATCTTCCGGCCTGCGACGTCCGCCGGGTCCTCCCGGACAAGCCGCAGAACAAGCATGCGGATGGAGCGCACGGTGGGCCGACAGGAGCGAGCGTGGCGCCGTTTCAACAGATCGCGGTGCCAGCGCAGTACCGTACCTGGACGCACGAGAAGCCGCAGCCGACGCAGAATCCCGCGAGGCAGCGATGTCAGGAGCGCGGCGAGGAAGGCCGATTCTCGGGTGCGAACCTCACTCTGGTACCGACGCCGAGCTGCCGTTCGAGAACGGTGATCTGATGGCACAGGGCAAGGATTTCGATGTCCTTGTCCCTATCCCCCAGCGGTAGCAGCCGCAGCGCGGCAAAGGCAGGGTCGCAGGCCGCGGTTATCCCGTTCGCCTTCCACTCAGTGGCCGAAGGTGGTACACGAGAGAGCATGGCGGACCTCGGCAGGCTCGAATCAGTGCCCTTACGTTCGATCTGGCCAAACGAGGCCAAGGACTTCACCCCTTGGCTCGCCGACAATCTCGACGTCCTCGGCCAGGCGGTCGGGCTCGCGCTCGAACTGCGACATCGAGAGTACGCCGTCGGCCGGTACGCCCTGGATCTTCTACTGGAAGATGCGCAGGGGCGCGTCGTCGCGGTCGAGAACCAGCTCGAGCAGACCGATCACGGACACCTGGGGCAGCTCCTCACCTACTGCGCCGGCACCCAAGCCGAGGTCGTCATCTGGATCGCCCATGCTGTGACCGAAGAGCACGCCGCCGCGCTGGAGTGGCTCAATGCCAACACCGTCACCGGCGTTGGGTTCTTCGGCGTGGAGGTCGAGGTGCTCCGCATCGGCGACTCCGCGCCCGCCGCGAACTTCAAGGTCGTGGTCAGGCCCAACGACTACACCAAGGACGGCCAGCGTAACCGCACTCGGGCCACCGCCTGGAGCTGGGAGGCATACATGGAGGAACTGCGGGTTCCACGCGAACGGGTCGAGGTCGGCCGACGCCTCCTCGAGGCCCTCACCAGCGGGATCGAAGAACGCGGATTGGCCTGGCAACCAGTCATGAACAAGGGGTACGTCGCCATCCAACGCCCAGGCGGCTACAACGCTTTCACGATAGACGTGTACTGGAACCGGGCACCACGACTTGCAGCGAAGCTGCCGGCGTCTCCAGACGAACTCGGTCTCGCCAGTCCCTATCCAGACCTGCAGGACGTGTGGACCACCGCCGAGCGCGAGTGGGGCTGGACAGTTCCGCCAGGCACCGAACTGCCAGACCTCGACCTACTCTTCGACCTCGTGCTGCCTTTCCATCCCGCCACCGGCCCCATGCCGGCCCGCTCGCAGACCCACACAGCGGCCACACAGGGTCTGTACGATCACTGATGTAACTCCTGACCAGGGAGAGCACGCCTGATGAGTACTGTGATCCAGGCATCGACGGAGATCGGCTTGGAGGACGCTGGCGGGGCGCGTAAGCAGACCAAGGACAGCGCCGCTAACGAGCTGGATCGGGAGCTGGTGGCCCGGCTGGCCGACCAGGCCCGTACCGAGGCCGTGGAACTTGTCGAGAACGGGCTGCTGGGCTGGCTAATGAGCGGTCGCTCAAAAGGATTGAGCGGATGCTCAAGTGACACTGAGCATCCATTCCAACTAGAGCGACCATTCTCGGGCTAGCATCAGGTCAGAGCGGTGACGCATTTTCGGCACACAGAGAGTAGGCGCGTCTTGCTTTAGGGTACGGCCGCCATCTACCGCGACCACCCACTGCCGAACTTGCTCGGGGACGTGCTGGTGCTAAAGGAATGTGCCTTGCGCAGGCCGGCCATGTACGACGCCGCAGGCGCGGTTTTCGCGGGCACACCCACCGGTCCAGTCTTCCACGACCCTGGCAAGGTGGCGATCAATTCCGGTCGTCGAGTACGCGCAGCCTGTCGCGGATTGGTCCGGGGAAGACGTGGCCGGGATCCGCGTCGCCGATCTCGATCGCGATATCGAGGGCCTGTTGCCACACGTGGCGGGCTTCGGCGATCCGTCCGGCTGCCTGCAGAACGTCGCCCTGTTTGCAGAGAGACTTGATCTGCCCGTATCGGTCCCCGAACGCCTCGAACAGCTTGAAGGCTTCCCGGTGGAAGGTGAAGGCCTCGGTGTGAAGGCCTGCCCGGTAGTGGGCGGAGCCCAGCGCGTCTAGATGATTGATGCAGAGGCATAGCTGCGGAGATAGGGCGAGGGTGCCGATGCTCGATGTGTGACCAACGAGTTAGACACCCTCGCAACCGCACTGTACGTGCGAATCGATGACGCGGTGAAGGCCCAGCCGCACCTGGCTCCGTGGCGGCCGGAGGTCGGCATCGCTCCTACGCTCAGTGACGCTGAACTGGTGACGCTGGCGGTGCTGTCGGCGCTGCTGGGCTTCACCTCCGAACGCCGGTGGCTGCGTCACGCGCGCGCCGAGCTGAGCGGGATGTTTCCGTATCTGCCGGGCCAGCCGGGCTACAACCGGCGGCTGCGTAAGGCCTGTGGGCTGGTCACTCACATGATCCGGATGCTGGCCGCCGACACCTCGCTGTGGAGTGACGACGTCTGGGTGGCCGATTCCACGCCCATCGAATGCGGCCGCTCCCGCGACACCGCCCGGCGCTCCGAGCTGGCCGGGTGGGCACAGTACGGCTACTGCGCCAGTCACTCACGGTATTTCTGGGGGTTACGGCTGCACCTGCTGTGCACGCTGGGCGGGCTGCCGGTGCTGTTCGCGCTCAGCGGCGCCAAGGCCGACGAACGCGAGGTGTTGCTCGGCATGCTGGAGGCCGCCCCCGACGTGCTGGTCACCCACCCGCACCAGACGATCATCGCCGATCGGCAGTACTACGGTCGCGCCTTCGAACGCGACCTCACCGAGCGTGAACTGCATCTGTTACGCCCGGCCCGCCAGGGCGAGCCCGAACGGGCCGGAGCATCGCTGTTCAAACCACTGCGCCAGACCATCGAATCGATCAACCAAACCTTCAAAGGCCAACTGGACCTGGAACGCCACGGCGGCCGCACCCACGCCGGCGTCATCATCCGGGTGCTGGCCCGCATCCTCGCACTGACCACCGCGATCTGGCTCAACGACAAGACCGGCCAACCGATCAAGCGATCCCTGATCGCATACCACCACTAACCGTAGCCGGACCCCTTGACATCAATCATCTAGGTGGGGAGCTCAGCGGCACCCCTCAGGTCAAAGACGCTCGCCTACGGCGAAGCCATCCCAGAAATGTGGGTGGCGACGCAGCGTCTTGAGACCGAGCCATTCCTGCGGCACACGCAGGCGGGCGGAGAGCAGTTCGACCGCCCGCGGGCGTAGCGCTGGAGGCAGCCAAGAGCAGACCGCGGGGTAGTCGGTGCCGGTGCGCTGGTTGCTGGCATCGTTGCTCCGCCAGCGTGACGGCCCATCCAGGAGAAACTGGTAACAGGAAGAAGCTGGACGCAACGTCGGAAGTCCTGCGGCGACAGCTTGCGCGGCGGCGTTGGCTGCGGTGAGAAGCCCGGCGAGGTCGAGATCTCCGAAGTAATGCACGACGCCGGGAGCCGGTTCGAGCAAGGGGATGCTCAGGACGCTTTGCGCGAAGCCGTTGCCATGGCCCCAGGCGAGGTGCAGGTCGGGTCTCGCCGCTGGATCGAGGTCACGCAGGGCGGTGAGAAAGGACGTGTAGGTGGCGCGGTTCTCCAGGACGAGCAGTCCGGTGAGTCCGGCGCCCGGCACGTGCTGCGATACGAACGGCAAGGCGGGCGGGAAGCAGGCCAGCAGCTCCAGGGTGAGGGCGCCGGAGGTGAAGAGTCGGGTTTTCAGGTAACCATCGATGGCCTTCTCGTCGTCGAAGAGTTCCAGAGAGCGTTCCTGGATGGGGACGAACTCTGGGAAGGGGTCGTCACGAATCCAGGTGGCGATCCGATCGAGGATCTTCCGTTCGTCGGCTCTGGTGGCGATGATTCCGGCGGCTTCGAGCAGATGAGGCCACACACGCGGAGAATGAGACGGGCGCATGACAGTCAGCGGTTCAACGCGCATGACCCAGAACGGGATGGCGGGAACAGTACGACGATCCCAGCCAGTGGCCGATCTCAGCGCCGGCAGCGTGATCTTCTCAGCATTCTCAAGTTCGCCAAGGGCGCTGCGGAATCTGGTCAGTCCCTCAGCATCGCCGACCAACCCAGGATCGAACCTGCTGGCCTCACCGAATAAGTCGGTCACGGGGATCCGTTTGCCGCGGAACCGAATGACGAGCCGGGCGAGCTCGGCGGCGAGCGGTGACATCAGCTGGTTCATTCGGCGCTGTCCCATGGGTGGTCGGTGTGTGCGACACGGATGCCGGTGACGTAACTGGCTTCGGGGACGATGTAGCGGCGGTTGTGGGTGCGTCCTTCTCGGTTGTCGAGCCGGATGACGTTGGGGAACTGGACCACGGCGGCCGGGTCCTTCACTCCGGTGGTGTAGATGAGCTGGACGCCGTGTGAGGCGGCGACATCGCGCTGCAGCCGTATCAAGGAGGCGGACGAAGCCCGGCCGATGGGATTGTCCAGCAGCAAGACCCCTCCGGAACGTCCCTTGCGGCCGATGTGCGCGGCTCGGAGCGCGGCGAGGGTGCAGTAGAGCGCGACACATACGGTCAGCTTCTCGCCGCCGCTCCACTTGGCGAGGCGGCTGATGTCCTCGGTGGTACCGACGGTATCGTCGGTGGGTTTGAGGACCTTGACGGTAAAACCTCGAGGTCCTGCGGCTTCGTGAACGGCGGCCTTCAACAGCGGCATGCCTTCAGGCTTGAGCCCTTTCTCCACGAGCCTGTCGATGACCCTCTCCGCGTAGACGACTAGGTCGGCGTCACCGGGCCGGTCGAAGCTGATCCGCAGGACCTTCTTGTCGGCCCACGATCCGGAGCCGGTCTTCATGTGGGAGGCGCGTTCTGCTTTGCCCAGCATGTCGAGGCTGTCCTTCACCAGGTGCGCGAGCGCCTCGCTGAGGATGGCCTGGTCCTGGGCGATGGCACCGAGCTCGTCGACCAGGGTCTGCGCCCGCAGCCGCAGTTTGCCGCTCAGCTCGTCGGCGTGCGGGCCGAGAAGCGCGGGCGGGTCGTTCGCCACCCGGTCCTTCATTGGTCCGGAGATCCCGGTGAAGCGAGCGGCAGTGCGCCGGAGCCGGTCCACGGACGTGTTGAGGCCAGCCTCAGCGCTGGTAAGGGTCTTGGCCGCCGTACTCACCGCATCCCTGGCTTGCCGGGATCGAGTGCGTGCCGAATCCTCGTCTTCGGCGAACGGCTCCGCAAGCTGCTCGCCCGGATCCGGGAGTGATTCCAAGAGCGTGCCGAGGAGCGTCTTGCGGTGCTCGGCCTGCGAAGTCTGCTGCTCGACGCCATCGATGAGGCCTTCGGCCTGGCTGAGCCGTTCCTGCGCCCCTTGGCTGCTGAGCTCCTGCTCGGCGGCGAGGGAGTCGGCTTCCTGGGAACTGGTCGGGACGACGAGCAGGGTCCGGCGTGGAGGCTGCCGATAGACCTTTTCGATCGCCTCCAGTTCGGAAGTACGTTGTTTCACCTGATTTCTGGCCGCGCCGCGTTCGTCGGTCGCCGCTTCCGAATCCTGCCGGGCGCGGGCGAGGGCGGCGGATCGGAGGTCCGGCTCCTGGCCTTCGGGAGAGGCAAGCAATCGCCCGGCGGCCGCGCGATCGGCGGCAGGCCGTTGCATGAGTTCGCGCTTGGCGTCGGCGACCTGCTGAGCGAGGTTCTGCACCCGGTCGGCCAGCACCGATTGCGCAGCGCGGTTTTCCAGAGCCTTGAGTGCGTCTTGCTGGCGGCGGCGCAGAGTATCCAGAGGTGTAGCCGGATCCCCCTGCACGTCCGGTGGGTCAGTCGTGGTGCCGGGGAGGCTGTCGCATTGTGACCGGTAGTCAGCCGCTCTGCCGCGCTCGGTTTCGGCGGTGACCTCCCACTGCTTGGTCTCAAGGAGGGCTTGCCGGGCATCGGCATTATGCTGGTGGGCGCGACGGTCCGCATCGGCGCCGCGCTCTTGAGCGGCTGTCAGCTGCTCGCGCCAGCCGTCCGCATCGGCCAAGACGAGGGCGAATTCTTCCAGCCAGTTGATGGTAGCGTCGGCCTTGCGAAGATCGGTGTTCAGCATGTCACGAAGGGCGTCGTCCAGACGGTCGCCGTCATCGAGGCCCTGAAGTTCTGCGCTGTTGGCCTCCTGTTCGTCGGCGATGGCCTGCAGCTTGCGGTCAAGCCGGTCGATCTCGTCATTCAGGATGGCCAGGTGTCCGGCAGGACAGTCGTCGAGAAACTGGGTGACCTGACGACGCAGCTCGTCGTCGGCCGTGCGCTGCCGGGCCAGATCCTGGTCCTTGAGCATATGAGCGTGGGCGCGCTCCTTGAGCAGCCGGACCGCTGCCTCTGCCTCGGCCTGGTCGACCAAGCCCGGTTGCAGCCGGGTCCAAGCTGCGGTGGACAGGGAGTCCGTCGGCACCTCGCCGTCCCGAACCAGGAGGTCCGCGGCTTCGGCGGAGTAGACCCCGATGAGCGAGGTCGTGACAGCCGCACGCGAGTCCAAGATTCGGATCGCGTCGGCGACCCGGCTGGTCGGGACCACCACTCCACAACCGAGCCGGGCGATCTCGGGCAGGTTCAGAGCAGTCATCAGCTGGTGAGCGGGCATGACCGAGCGCAGATGGGCCCAGCCTGTCTGGGCAGGTACGTCGGCATCGAGGAGCTCGCGTTCAATGCGTTCGGCATCCAGGCTGGACGGCAGGACATGATTGCGTTCCTGCGCCTCGATGCTCCGCCTGTCTGCGTGTTGTTCGGCTCTGCGCAGAATGCGCTCGTCGTCCGCCGCGATGACCGCGTCGCTCAACCGGCGCAGCAGGATCGGGCCCTCGGCCCACAGGTCGATGGTCTCGTCGACGGCAGTCTCAGCCAGCCCGCGCAGCCGTTCGGAACCGGTCAGCTCGGCCCGCGTGGCGTCCAGATCGGAGTGCCTCTGGACTGTCTGAGCGCGCGTCGCGTCAGCGGAGTTGTGCTCGCCCGCCAGGGCGGCGTCCCGGGCGGTGATCTCGGTGCGGCGGGCGCGGCGCTCCTCGCACCGTGCCGCCAGTTCCTTGAGCTGTCGAGCGAATCCGGCGCGCTTGGCGGTCACCATGTCCAGGTGGCTTTGGAGGGAAATGCTGCGGCTGGGCAGGTGACCGCGGGCGACGCCGTCTCTACGGCGTTGATCGAGAATGTCGAGCTGGGTCTGAGCCTGGGTTTCTTCGGTGGTCGCCTGTGTCTTGTCGGTTCGCGCTCGCTCCTCCCGCTCTGCATGTTTCGTGAGGGCCTCTCGCGCGGTCTCCTCATGCTCGTCGGCCAGCTCGGCCGCGAAATCGGCTTCTTCGGCGAGCGCGTTCAGACGGTGTCGCAGCAGAGCTGCATGCCGAGCGTGTTCTTCGCGGAGTGGGGCGATCTCGGCTTCTTCGGCTGCGGCCACCAGCTCAGCCTGGGCCAGGCGTGACTCCAGTTCGGCGAACGTGGCAAGCTGGACGGTGGTCTCCCAGGCCTGCACCAGAGCTCGCGCTTGGTCGACGTTCTGGCCCGCCTCCTGCTCTTGGGTTTCGGCCTCGGCCAGACGCAGCCTGGCGCCTTCCTTCCGGTACAGGTAGGCCAGGTCAGTGGCCGTGGAGCGATCGTTGTTGGCCGCGGTGCGGGCTTCTGTGAACACCGTCAGTTGTGTTTTCAGGCTCGCCTGGAGCTCCTCCGCGGCGGCGAAGGCGGCGGCGAAGGACGCGGCCAGGACCTCCGCGGCGGTGGTGACAGCGGTCAGTTCGCCCGCAGCGGCTTGCACATGCTCATAACTGGCGGCGACGTCGCTCAGATCGTCGGCGGCAGCGCTGCAGAAGTCGCGCTCCTCCATCTTCTGCGGCTTGGCCGCCAGCAGGGCCGTGACGCTCGCGAGCCGGGTCGCGACGCTGGTGGCGGTGTCCGGCTGGGTGGCCAGATCCAGCAGGAAGTTCACGAAGTCCTTGGCAGCTGGGAACTTGAACAGGTCTTCCACGCCGCCCTCGACGTGGTTCATCTGCTTTTGCGTACGGAAGATCTCCGGATCCAAGTGCCGGTCTAGGAGCGCCTTCGTCCAAACGTGCTGCTTGTCGGTCACCACCAGGTTCGCGTGCCGGGCATGTGGTTTGGCCAGCCCGCGCAGCTCCTCCAGGAACCCGGTCAGCCGCCTGGGGCGTCCGGAATCATCGCAGAACGGCAACGTGTCCGGCTCCAAAACGCCGGAGACGGCGTGGAAGACGTAGAAGTAGCTGCTCAGCTTGTCCTTGGAGTCGGCGGCCTTCACAGGCTTGCGCAGGTCCGACCATTCATGGACCACACCGGTGACGAGGATTTCCTCCGGGTCGCCCAGTAGGGTCCGGCTGGTGTCATGAGGCTGCCATGTCGCGATCACGTGTGAGGTGTCGCCTGTGTCGACGTAGTCGGTGAGGCTACGCTGCACGGTCTTGCCCATGAAGTCGTTGGCATGCGGCAACAGGAGCGCGTACGTCAGGGACAGGATGCTCGACTTGCCTCCGCCGTTGCGCAGCCAGACGACCGAGTCCTGAGGTACGGCGGCGCCGTCGACCGGCGCGGTGAAGTCGAGCGGAAGATCGGTGAATCGGGCGGAACGTTCGCCCACGGTCCGAAACCGCAGCGCGGCGAGCTGATAGGTCATCCGCGGGACTCCTCTCTGCGGTGCAGCTCGGCGATGAAACTGTAGGCCCGCTCGAGAGCGACCTCCTTAGCGTGCACCCGAAACCGTTCCGTCAGCGTCCAGGTGTCCTCGGCCGAACTGTCGACGCGGGCCATGCCCTGTCCTGTCAGCCAGGTCAGGATCGTTTGCACCCAGTAGCGGGTGCAGCGGCTGGTCAGCTTGCCGGAACCGCGGCCAGCCTCCCCGTAATGCACCGACGGCAAGGCCAGATAGGTCCGCCAGGCCTCGTCCAGCCCCTCTTCGGGGATCACGTCGCCGGCGGCGTCGTGAGAGCGCAATCGCTCGCACAGCTCCCGCAGCCATGCATCGAGGTCCCTGGCTGAGATACGCCGGACGCGGTCGTCGTCGAGCTCCTGCGTACTGGGGTAGGCGAACGCGACCAGGCCGGTGAGAACCAGACCGGCCAGCAGTTTGTTCTCCGGCTTTCCCGTGTAGGGCAGGTCGGAGATGCGGAAGGCCAGCGGAGACTCGGGCTCGATACCCAGGATGAGCCCGAAGTCACCGTCGGACAGAACCCGCGCGCCCAAGCCGTGCAAAATCGCGTTCGTGGCGGTCTTGAACTCCAGCTCGCTCCGGTAGCGGCTGAGAACCCGCTGGTAGTCAGGGTTACGGCCGGGCCGCTGAGTCGGCCGAATCGCGAACGACACCAGGATGCCTATATCGGTGTGATCGGTGTCGATGAGACTCATGCTGACTCCCTGCTGGTCGGGACCGGATTCGCATCGGCGAGGGCATCGGCGTCGGGTGCGACGATGACGTCGTCACCGTCCCATCCGGGCAGTTGCAACGGGGTTCCGTCAGTGTCAACGGCAGTGCGCGTTCCCAGGATGCGGGCCATCAGGTCATCGGCCATCCGGCCACCCTCATCGTCGGCGTCCTCAGGGGAGAAAGCCCACAACACGGCCAGGTTCAGGACCTCCGCACCCTGCTGGCGGACACGAGGAGATGGAGCTTGGGCATCGTTCAAGCAGGCCTGCAGCAGCCGGGACAGCCGGGCGGGCAGGCCGACGCTCCGCACGGCGCGGATTGCCACATCGACGACTTCTGCCCGGATGAGTGGTGCCGGCAGGTCGGCGAGCTCGGTCGCATCGTCGCTCCGCTCACCTGCGGCGGCACCGCCGCTGCGCGTCCACAGGTCGTTGATCAGCCGGTAGAGGCGGGGCAGTCGCGGGGTACGGGGGCCCGCCATGTCGATCAGGAACCGCTCGGTCAGACTGCCCGCCTCTGCGCTGCCCAGCTCCAGGACTGGCAGGAGAATCTCCTGCTGCGGATCTGGCAAGTTGACCAACGCGGGCGGGCGGAAGGCTTGGCGTTCCTGCTCCTCCAGGAACACCCCTCGGGCCGCGATGACCCGATGATGCAATGACTCGTGGCGGCGCTGGCATTCCTCCAGCAGCTGAGCGATCCGCACCGCAGACGTAAGAAGCTTCGCCTCGCCGTTCACCAGCGCATCCCGGACCTTCCCCAGCAGGTGCCGTTCGGTGTTCAGCCGCTCCCTGATGTGCGTGCGAGCAGCCTCCAGGCTGTCCGGTACCGTCGCGGCCCATTCCTCCTCCACGATTCGCAGATCACGGCGCGTTTGCTTCAGCAACCGGTCCAGCCCTTCCACGAGGCTGACCGACAGCAGCCGGGCTCGTTCTGCGGACTTCAACGCCGCGTCGAAGGCGTTGCGCGCCAGCTGCCGTTCCAGCACCAGCTCCGTGGCGACCTGCTCGTCTTCGACATCGAAGTCGAGACCGCCGATCAAGGCGTTGATAGCGTCTTTCGTGGCGCGGAGCACATTCTCCTCGCGCGACGCATGATCGTGCTCGACCAGCAGGGAGAAGGGGACCTCGCGTTGCCGGTGGCCGACTTCGTGATCGGAGTAGTCGCTGGTGACGTATCGGAAGGGAGCTTGGCCGCTCGACCGGTTCAGCAGGGCGTCCACCACGAACATCGCGACGTCCATGTGCTCGCCGACCGGGCGTTCCGGAGCCGCCACCCCGGACAGCACCGATAGCGCGTCTACCACGTCCTGCCGGGTGGCTTCGAACTCGAAGCCTTGTCGCGCCACGACTAAATCGATGGCGGTTAAGGCCAGAGTGACGATGTCATAGATTCCCTCCGGCCAGTCCCGGCGGTGAGCCGCTTGCGCGGCTTCGATCACCGGGCTGAACCTCAGGAATGCCGCCACACGTGCGGGAAAAGAGGACTCGTGCACGCTGAGCCCGTCGGAGCCGGTGGCGAACACATCCGCCGCAACGGGCCCGCTTTCTGACTCGTCCGCCTCCTCTAAAAACGGCGTCATAGGCCTCCTTCGACAGCCGCGCCCTGCTAAACCGAGATGGTACGACCCGGCTACGACAACTTCCGCCCGATTGGCGAACCAGCACCTGCGCTTAGGTGATCAGGTTTAAAGTGATCGAGGCCATGGTTCCCTTCGAACTGAACGTGTCGAGTTCCAGCGAATGGGTCACGGCTCCACGATCTTTGATCCAAAACTCGAACAAATACACGATCAGAACCCTTAAGATCAACTCATGAGGGCCCTGTCGCCATAGATGGGGAACCCCAAATCCCGCTTGAAACCAGCCGCAGGTTGAACTTCTGATTCGTCGCCGCCACCGTGTCCCGCTTGGGATAATGATACGTGTCCCGAGCTGCGGTTGAGCAGAGTGGTGGCGCTCACTGAGCATGCCGGCAACCATCGGTTCTAACGGATTAATTGCAGGTCGTTCAGGTCGGCCACGTCACGGAAGGGCGGCGCGCGACGCCTGGGGGCCATTGCTGTCGGGATTGGCGCGCTGGCGCCCACTGCAATAGCTCAGGTATCCATGGAGCAGGCGGGCCAGGTGGCGTTCATTGAGGATCAGGACTCGGTCCAGAAGTTCATAGGACAGGATGCCGATGACCCGCTCGTCCATCCATACAAGGCAAGCAAGCCGCGTATCACAGCCGAAATCGGCTGCATGCGATCCTGGCTCGCGTACGCAGACTGCCAGCCAATGACTGCTCGACAGCTGCTCATACACGTTCGATCTGCCGTGAAACTCAAGCCTCTCACGAAGCCATAGCCTTGGGCAGCCGCGCAGAATATGGAACATTTCGACACATAATGCCGATGGCAAAGACCGCATGGTTGCTCGGTGGTTGCTCGCGTGTGCACGGTACGGGCCGGCACGCACTGACAGCAACCGACACAGCGGTGAAGAAAATCACGGAAAGAGCAATACAAAACAACACATTGCGATAGCGGACGACACTAACCGAGGATTCTCATAATCCGTGGGTCGTGGGTTCAAGTCCCACCCGCCCTACTCTCCACTACCGCGTTCCACCTGGGGTTTCTCGGTTATTGCCGGCCTCGGATCTCGTTGTTGATCATGGTTGATTGCTCGGTGGTTGCTCTTGTGTGCGGACCGTGTAGCGCGGTAGATCGTTTAGAGCGGCAATGTCAGCTCAGACCTCCGAGACGATCATCGGAAGACCAAGCCAGAACGTCTCTGCGGGCTGGCCGGTCAGTGATG